>NZ_ARYM01000014.1 GCF_000685315.1 Hyphomonas polymorpha PS728 | reverse complement strand
CGCAATGGAGGCCGCCCTTCACCGGACAGACGCAGGAGGGATACGCCTATTCGGCCGGAGACATCCCTGCATCGGCGATGCCATGGGGCCTGCGCTGACCCGGCACGCGGATATCTTCGACAAGATCCTGAATATCCTGCGGCGGAGCTTTGGTCGCGAGCGACACGACAACCCCAACAATGATCGACAGGATCATGACCACGAAGCCGATACCTTCCGGCGACACACCCAGGAACCATTCATCAGGACCGGCATCCTTGCCTGCGCCCAGCTTGAAGTGCCAGATGTAGATGAAGGTCGGGACAAGGCCGGTGAGCATCGAAGCGATGGCGCCTTCCCGGTTCATCCGTTTCCAGAAGATCCCAAGCAGGATCACCGGGAACAGCGAGGCCGCCGCCAGACCGAAGGCGAACGCCACGACCTGCGCCACGAAGGCCAACTGGGACGAATAGATGCCCATGAAGCCGGCCGCCATGACGGCGCCTGCCGCAGCCAGCCGCGCCACCCGCAGCTCGCTCTTGTCCGACATGCCCTTGAAGAAAGTGCGCCGGCAAAGATCGTGGCTGACGGCGGATGAGATCACCATCAGGAGACCGGCCGCTGTTGACAGGGCCGCCGCAAGTCCGCCCGCCACCATCAGGCCCACCACCCAGTCGGGTAGCTGCGCGATCTCAGGGCTCGCGAGGACGGCGATGTCGTTATTGATGGTGACTTCATTCTCAAGCCCGTCAGGGGCATTCGGCCCGCGGATCTGCATGATGCCGTCGCCATTCTTGTCTTCAAATCCGACAAGCTTGGTGACCTCCCAGCGGGTGAACCAGGCGGGGGACGGCGTCACGCCCTGGGCTTCAAGAGCCGCAGCCTGAGCCGCATAATCCTCACCCGGAGCAACATAGGTGGTGTCGTTGACGGTGTTGATGACATTGAGGCGCGAGAAGGCACCGACCGCCGGGGCCACCGTATACAGCAGCGCGATGAAGACCAGCGCCCAGCCGGCCGACAGGCGTGCATCGCTGGGCCGCGGAACGGTGAAGAAGCGGATGATGACGTGCGGCAGGCCCGCTGTGCCGAACATCAGCGCGGCGGTGATGCAGAACACATCAAACACAGTCTTGTTGGTGGTGGTGTATTCAGAGAAACCGAGGCTGGTGAGGGTGTCACTCAGCTTCTGGATCATCGAGACATCCTCACCCTTCACATTGGAGATGAATCCAAGCTGGGGGATCGGATTACCGGTGAGCATTAGCGAGATGAAGATCGCCGGAACCGTATAGGCGAAGATCAGCACGACATATTGGGCGACCTGCGTGTAGGTGACGCCCTTCATGCCGCCGAGCACGGCATAGATGAAAACGATCCCCATACCGATGAAAATGCCGGTGTTGAAATCAACCCCCAGGAAGCGCGAGAAGGCGATACCGACGCCCGACATTTGCCCGGCAATATAGGTGAAGGAGACAAATAGCGCGCAGATGACGGCCACGAGGCGCGCGGTGTCGCTGTAATACCGGTCGCCGACAAAATCGGGCACGGTGAACTTGCCGAACTCGCGGAGGAAGGGGGCGAGGAGCAGCGCCAGCAGCACATAGCCACCGGTCCAGCCCATCAGGTAAACCGAGCCGCCATAGCCGAGGACAGCGATCAGACCGGCCATGGAGAGGAAGGAGGCTGCGCTCATCCAGTCTGCGGCGGTGGCCATGCCGTTGATGACGGGGTGAACCCCGTGGCCGGCTACGTAAAAGTCGTTGGTCGAACCCGCCCGCGCCCAGATGGCGATGCCGATATAGGTCGCGAAGGTTGCGCCGACCCAGAAGAGTGTCCAATCCATATCTGCCCCCTCAGCCTTCGATCCGGAATTTCCGCTCGATGCGGTTCATGGCGAAGCAATAGTAGAAGATCAGCGCCACGAAGACGTAGATCGAGCCGTTCTGGGCAAACCAGAAGCCGAGCGGCGCGCCGCCGAGCTTCACCGCGTCCAGAACCTCGCGGAACAGGATGCCTGCACCGAAAGAGACCAGGAACCATACCGCCAGGAGCGTCAGCGTCAGCCGGATGACCTCCTTCCAATAGGCTTTCCCGTCGATTTCGGGCCCGTCAATTCCGGGCGTAGTTTCAGACTGGTTTTCTGACATGTCGCATTCCTCCCTGGCCATGTGCCTGATGCGGTATTCCGCTGGTTGCACGCTGCGCCAGGCGGAGCCGTGCGTACAGGTGGACCTTGGTCTAACGCCGTAGGGGAAAGCCTGAAGGCTGTTGCCATCGCCGCAGGTTCGGCGTGAAATCGGAAAAGAGGGCAAAGACGGCCCCGCCAACCGGGGAGGACTTCGATTTGATCCACAAGACCACGCTGCTTCCGCCCCTGCCCGCCCAGCCGCCCGGCACACCCTGGCCGACGCAAGACTGGCCCCAAGCCCCGCTGGACCCGGGCGTTGCCGAAAAACTTCAGCCCCTGCTCGACATGGCCTTCAGCGAGCCTGCGCCCGCGGCGATCGGCGAAACCCACGCCTTCCTCGCCGTGCAGGGCGGGAAGATTGTGGCTGAGCGCTACTGGACTGGCTTTAACCGGGAGAGCACGCATCATTCCTGGTCGCAGGCCAAGAGTATCACGCAGGCGCTGGTGGGTATTCTGGTGCGCGACGGGAAGATCGACATCCACGCCCCCGCTAACATACCCGAATGGCAGCAGGCGGATGACCCGCGCCGCGCAATCACGCTGGACCAGCTCCTGCGCATGTCCAGTGGGGTGAAGTTTGCCGAGGACTATGTGGATGCGGGTGTTTCGGATGTCATCGAGATGCTGTTTGGCGCGGGCAAGGAGGATGTGGCGGGGTATGCAGCCAAATCTGCGCTGATCCACCCGCCGGGAACGGCGTGGAGTTATTCCAGCGGCACGAGCAATCTTGTCGCCCGCGCCGCCGCGCTGGCTTATGGGGCTTCCGGAGAGGCGTTTCGGGACTTCATGTTCCGCGAACTCTTCGGGCCTCTGGGCATGACCTCAGCCAGCCCGAAATTCGACAAGGCCGGCACCTTTATCGGCTCGTCCTTCTGCTACTGCACGGCGCGGGACTTTGCCCGCTTTGGCCTGCTTTACCTGCGCGATGGCGTCTGGGACGGGCGGCGCATCCTGCCGGAAGGCTGGGTGGATTATGCCCGCGCGCCGACGCCGGTGCCCCCCACGGAGCGGCTGGGCTATGGCGCGCATTGGTGGCTGGGCATGGGAGGGCCGGGCAGCTTTTCGGCCAATGGCTATGAGGGGCAATACACCGTCGTCGTGCCGGATCTGGACCTGATCCTGGTGCGCAATGGCAAATCGCCCGACGCGCAGAAGGAAGCGGTTCAGGACTGGCTGGGCGAGGTGGCGGAGTGTTTCCGGCTTTGACTCCCCTCTCCCTCCGGGGAGAGGGGCTGGGGGTGAGGGGGCGCAACATTTCCTCAAAATGCTGGACTCGCGGTGACGCCGCTCCCCCTCATCCCCAACCCCTTCTCCCAAGGGAGAAGGGGCTTTCCCCCCCTGCCGCCTCCGCTTGCCAATCCGGCGCCCATCCCCTATACGCCCCCGTTCAGAAAGGGCGGCGCCAGGCCGTGCCTGTCAGGTTCCGACCTTACCTAAGGGAAGGCACGGTCCAGGGCGAAAGGAAAACAAATGTCCAAAACTCAGATCGTATTCAATGTCGAAGTGCGTGAGCGCGTTGGCACCGGCGGCGCCCGTGAAGCCCGCAACAACGGCCTCGTTCCCGGCGTCCTCTATGGCGGCGACATCGACCCGGTGGCTATCAGCCTCAAGAAAAACGAAGTGATCAAGGCGATCGAGACGGGACAGTTCCTGAACTCAACCGCAACCCTGATCCACAAGGGCGAGCGCCAGCTGGTGATCCCGCAGGGCATCCAGATGCACCCGGTTTCCGACCAGCCGATGCACGTCGACCTGCGCCGCGTGAAACTTGACCAGATCATCAAGGTCGAGGTTCCGGTTCACTTCAAGGGCCTCGAAGTTTCGCCGGGCCTCAAGAAGGGCGGCACGCTCAACGTCGTGCGCCACTCGGTCGAACTCAACGTTCCGGCTGGCAAGATCCCCGAAGCCCTGGAAGCCGACGTGTCGGCCCTGGAAATCGGCGACAACGTGAAAATCTCCTCCATCACCCTGCCGGAAGGCGCCGAACCGGCGATCACCGACCGCGACTTCACCATCGCGACCATCGCTGGCCGCGGCGGCAAGCAGGAAGTTGAAGAAGAAGCACCGGCTGCCGATGCAGTGCCCGCCGCAAAGGCCGCTGCTCCGAAGAAAGACTGATCTCTTTCTGGACAAGTCAGGGGCCGCCAATCACAAGCTGGCGGCCTCTTTGATTCTGAGGCGACCTGTCAGGAGCGACCCGCCATGCTGATCCTCTCAGGCCAGGGTAATCCCGGCGCCAAATACGCCAAGAACCGGCACAATGCCGGCTTCATGGTGATTGACCGTATCCACGATGCCTATCGTTTCGGCCCGTGGCGCGCGAAGTTTGACTCAGAGATTTCCGAGGGCACCATCGATGGCAAGAAGGTGCTGCTGATGAAGCCGCAGACCTTCTACAATGAAACCGGGCGCGCGGCATCAAAAGCGCTGACCTTCTACAAGCTGCAGCCTGAAGACGTGACCGTGTTCCATGACGAGATTGATCTGGCGCCGGGCCGCCTGCGCGTGAAGCGCGGCGGGGGGCATTCGGGCAATAACGGCGCGCGCTCGATGATGGCGCATATCGGCGAGAACTTCCGCCGTATACGGATTGGAGTGGGCCACCCCGGCGACAAGGCCATGGTGATGCCGCATGTGCTGTCAGATTTCCACAAGGCGGACCTTGAATGGTTCAATCCGATGACGGACGCCATCTGCAAGGCCCTGCCCTTTCTGCTGGCGGGCGACGATGAGCGCTTTCAGACGGAAGTGATGCGCCTGGCGCCTGCGCCCAAGCATGATCCCAAGCAGACGGCGCGCAGGGGCGAGGCGTAGGTTTCCAAGCTATCTGTTTCCGTCACTCTCGATGGCCAAAGGCCATCTGAGAGCCTATCTCCCGGCATCACCGCTGGCACCAAGGATGGTTCGGGAGATCGGCACTCAGATGCGCTACGCGCATCGAGTATGACGAAAGAAGCAGGAGCGTGTGGAGCTAACGACCCTTGCGGCCGCCCTTGCGGAAATAATCCAGCGTGCCGCGCGTGATCACCTCATCGCCCGGCGCCAGCTCATGTGCTTCATGGTCCGGCAGGCCCTTCACTTCGGCATACACGTCGCCGAAATCCTTGTAGCAGGTTTCGAGCAGGGCTTCGAAGCTGGGGATGACGAAATAGGTCTGCTGGAAATCATCAATGATGTATTTCGTCCGCATAAGGCGTTTCAGGTCAAAGCCGATGCGATTGGGGCTGGCGTCTTCCAGCGCAAAAACGGTTTCCTGCGGGCTGGAGAGGATGCCCGCGCCATAGATGCGCAGCTCTCCCTCCTCGCGGATCAGGCCGAACTCGACCGTGTACCAGTAAAGACGCGCAAGGTTATGCAGCTGGCCCAGGCGCATCGCCCGCTGGCCGCCCTTGCCATAGGCTTCCATGAAATCTGCGAACACCGGATTGGCCAGCATCGGCACATGGCCGAAGATGTCGTGGAAAATGTCCGGCTCCTGAAGATAGTCGAACTCTTCCTCCGGCCGGATGAAGGCCCCCGCCGGAAAGCGGCGGTTGGCGAGATGGTCGAAGAAAATCTCGTCCGGCACCAGTTCGGCCACCGGCACGACGCGCCAGCCGGTCAGCGCTTCCAGCTTGTCTGACAGCCGGCCCATATGCGGAATGCCCGAGGGGGAGAGTTCCAGCTGGTGCATCGCATCCAGCGCCGCCTGCGAGGCGCGGCCCTTGGTGATCTCCTTCTGGCGGCGGAAGAGACGGTCCCACCGGTCATGCTCGGCGGGCGAATAGGTCTCCCACGCCTGGTCGATCGTGAAGTCAGCCGCGCGCGGGGCGCCGTGATAGCGATTCTTTGCAAAAGCAGTGTCCATGGGCGCGAGTATACGCCTGAACGAAAATTAGTTCCAGATGTAACTAATTTCAGGCTGCCTCAGGGCGGGAATCGATGATTTCCGAGAGGGTGACGCCCAATTGCCCGTCAGAGACGACCAGCTTGCCCCGCGCCACGAGGCGGCCGGAGACGTAGATATCCACAGGTTCGTTGGTGTGGCGCTCAAGAGCGACGATTTCGCCAGGCGAAAGCGCCAGCAGCTCCTCCATCGGAATGCGCGCCTCTCCGAGCACAACATCCACGCGGACGGGCACATCCAGAAGCATCTTCTCAAGCGCGGGATTCTTCGGCTCGTTCATTGCCCCATCCTTCGCCCGGCTTTGGGGGCGTTGTCCAGCGTTTCGCTGAGGTCTCTTGTGAGGCCGAAGAGGTCGCCCTGCCCGTCGAGCAGCCTTTGGGCGAGGCCGGTGACGGTGCCACGCAGGGGCGCGCTGGTGGCCTCATCAAAGGCAGCCGAATCCAGAAGCTGCATCACCTTCAACAGATCCGAGAGAACTTCCCGCATGGTGGCGGAAACCCGGTCCAGCCGGTCGAGCGTTTCCTGCGCCTCCTGACGGGAGACTTCTGCGAGGGTATCGGCGCGCACCCTGGCAATCAGCGCCACGACATCCTCTGCCGACAGGCGCACTTCGCCGGCATCAGCGGGCGGCGCGGTGAAATCGCTGCGGAAATCGAACGGGGAAAGGAGGTGGGCAGCCTGGGTCATCACTCGACAAGCTCATCCTCAACGGCGCCTCTGGCGGCGCTGCCCCGGATATCACCGCGCTGGATCAGCTGGCGGGCAAGCGTGACGATCTCATGGCGGGCGGCGTCGATCTCGCTGCGGCGCAGCGGGCCGAGGCCGGCGATTTCCTCGCGCAGCAATTCGCCCGCCCGCTGGGTCATGTTGGCGAAGAAGGCAGCGGCTGTGGCCTCGCGCGCGCCTTTCAGCGCCACGATCAGCGCGCCCCGGTCTGCAGCCGACAGCAGCGTCTGCATGCCGCCGGCATCAAGCGCGGCAAGATCATCAAAGGTGAACATCAGGGCACGGACTTTCTTGCCCGCGCCCGGCTCAGCGCTTTCCAGCGCAGCGAGGAAAACGGACTCAGCCCGCGTATCCATCTGATCGAAGATGCGGGCGACGCGCTCATGCCCGCCGCGGGTGCCTTCACAGGCCAGCGTGGGCAGGCGGCGGGTGAGGTAGTCTTCCAGGCTTTTTACGGCAGCGGGGCTGGGCGCGCCGAGATGCAGCAGGCGCTGCATCGTCTCCACCGCCAGCGACGGCGGCAGGGCCCGCAGGATGCGCGCCGATGTCTCGCTGGAAAGGCGCGACAGGATCAGGGCAACATTTGCCGCCCGCTCCGGCCGCACCAGAGCCACCAGCGTATCGAGAGGGAGCGCGGACAGCGCCGACCAGACATCCTTGTGCCGGTGCAGGCTGCTGGCCGGGAACTGTTCCGCCTGGCCGAAGCGGCGGGTGGCGTCTGCGAACAGACGGGCCGCATCGGCCTCGGCGGCCGGGTCATCGGCGAGACTATCCATGGCGGCAGTCAGCTCTCGTGTCTCGGCTGGGGACAGCTCGGCCCAGATGCCGGCAGCTTCCGGCCCAAGGGCGCGCATGAGCCGGGCCGCGCGGAGGGTTCCGGCGTCGATATCGGGGGAGAGCGTGGCCGGCAGCATCAGGAGGCTTCCTCCCGGTCGCTCATCCAGCCGCGCAGTACCGCCGCGGCCCGCGCAGGATCACGGCGGGCGAGGTCGCTCGCCTCCGGAACCGGAACCGCCGCCCGCGGTTTCAGGGGGCGAAGCGACTCTGCACGCAGATCGGCCGGAGCGCGCTCAGGTTCGCGGGCCGGTATAGCGGCGAGGGGCGCGGCCGCCCGGTAGAGGGTCGCCAGCGCGATACCCGCAGAGATCAGGGAAATGAGACCGAGCGCGCCAAGCTCCAGCCAGCCAGCGGCGTCCGGCCGCCCGGGCAGGCCGCGCGCGAATGTGGCGTGTTCGATGATCAGCTTGTCGCCGCGCTTGAAGTCGAGCCCTGCCGCTTCGGGCAGGATGCGCTGCAGATCGCCGGCAAGGGGCGCGGCGGGCGCGTCCAGCAGCACGAATACGGTGCGGCCACCGTCGGCGTTGAAAGCTATGGAAATCCGGGAATTGCCGGGACCGGCAATGGGGTCAATCAGGGCGGCGAGAGAGGTTTCGGCCGGGCTGCGCGGTTCGGCAGGGGCGCCCGTCAGCAGGCTGGAGGCCCGCCAGACACACAGGCAGAGCGCCAGAAACAGGGCCGCAAGCGCTGCAAACCGGACGAAACGCCCTGCTTCCAATCCGCTGCCTGCCTGCCTGAACGCCATCAGCCCCTCCGAACGGCCATAGACCTGAGGCCCTGGCACATCCGGAGAGGCTAGAATCCTGGCCCTAAGGCCGGGTTAACGTAGCTAATACCGGATTAACGCCGGTATTGCTGAAGGCGGGTGGTCCGCAGACCCTTGGCACCGTGACGGGCATAAAGGCGTTCCCACGCTTCATATTCCTCGTCGGTGAGGTTGTAGCGTTCGCAGGCAGCTTCCCGGGTGAGCAGGCCACCGGTGACGGCAGCGACGACCTCAGCCTTGCGGCGGGTCACCCAGCGGGAAATGTTCGGCGAAGGCAGATCGGCCAGAGTCATCTTCTGGCCGTCCGGCCCCTTAACGCTGATGGGGCGAGCGTTCTGCATGTCCATGTGCATTACCTATTCCTGGCGATGGCACGACTCCCGGCTTCTCCGGGGGTCCGTAAGGTGCACCATACACACACGGCCTTAAGCCCTGCCCTAACCTCGAAAGTCAGTTTGGCAGGCTCTGTTAGGACAGTGTTTGGAAAGCTGTTTCAGCGCGGGACGAAGGCGGGATTCCTGCCTTTTTGCTGCCCGGAAGATGACAACTCGGAAAGAAAAACCGCCCCACGAGGGGGCGGTGTTAACGGCGCGGATCAGGAAATGAACGCTTCGGCTCAAACCAGCGTTCGCAGCAGCTCCAGCGAGCTATTGTCGCGCACCTGGGCGCAGTGACGGCGCAGCATGGTGAGGAACATCTCGTCGCCGCGTTCGGTCTGCTTCACCAGCATCGCGGCGGCAAAAGCCACCGAGATTCCATAGAACGCAAACCAGCGATAATGCTGAAGGAGATCTTCAAAGCTGTAATTGGTGACGCCTTCGGCTTTCAGGCAGTCATGATAGTAGCGCAGCAGCTCCATCTCATGTTTCGGGCGGTCTTCGCGCGTCAGGCCCGCGCCGATGAAATAGGCCACATCGTTGGCGGGCGCGCCCTTGCCGGCCGTCTGCCAGTCGACCACGGCCAGCGGCTTGGTGGCGCCGGGCGGGCCGAACAGCATGTTGTCCAGCCGGAAGTCGGAATGCGTCAGCGCGAAGGGGCCGGTATAGACATCGCCCCATTTGGTGAGGCTGCCGGCATAGGCGTCGCCGATCTCGATGATGTCTTCGTTGATATGGGCGGCGTAACGCTGCTTGAATCCACCCCAGAGCGCGGCAACCTGTTCCGGCCCAAGGCCCGGCGGAGGCGCCTTGGCGGAGCCCTGAAGCCAGTCATAATCGTCCAGCGTGGGATCTTCCCAATGGGCCGCATGCAGCACGGCAGCCGCAGACAGGGCAAGCTTCGCCTCAACCGGATGACAGCCCTTCAGCTGGTCGCCCTGCACGGAGGGCGACATGTCTTCCATGATCAGCGCAAAGCGGTTGGTTGCCTCGTCATAATCCGTATACAGCGCGTTTGGCGTGATACGTCCGGCAACCTTCGGGAAGGTGCGGTAGAAGAACACTTCGCGCTTGTAATGGTTCAGCACCTTTGCGGTGGCAAGGCTCGCTTCGCTAGCCGAGGGAAACTTACCTACGAGCGTCTTGGGCGCGCCGGGTCCGGCTTTGGCGTATTCGAAGACAAAGCGCACATTCTCGCCGATCTGCCCTGTGCCGATCGATTTGGAAGTCAGCGACTTCACTTCGGCATCAATGCCGATCTCCGCAAACAGCGTGTTGAACCACTCGGGCCCAAGCTCCAGCGGATTTGTGTCCAGTCCGGGACGGCTCATTCTTCCCCCTTGTCAGGTTTTTCTGTTGTTTCTGTCGTCTCTGATTTTCCGGTGAACCGGCGCAGCTGTCCGAGGCGGTCTTCGGCATGGCGCAGGCCCTTGTCCAGCGCGGCCATGGTGAGGGCAAAGTCTGCGCTTTTTTCCCGGCGCCAGGCGCGTTCGGTACTGGCAATTACGAACGCGATCGCGATGCGCTTCAGGCTGGCGGGTGCGCCACTATCATCATCGAGACCTGCTGACGCCAGCGCCCACGCCGCGCTGGCATGACGATGGACCGGCAGGCGCACGACATGGCTGAGCGATGCTTCCCGGAATTTCATCAGCTCACGGAGGCCGGGCCGGTAGGGCTCCATCGCCTCGAAGCGTTTCATGATCACGTCAAAAAGACGCTCCCGGCCCGATACATCCTCAGGTACCCCATCGGCAGACATGGCCCGGTCAAAATAGCCGTCCATCGCCTCGACGATTTCCTCGCGGCCACCGGCGCCGTGGAACTCCTGCAGCGTAAGACCCGCCTTCGCGGCGATCTCTGCCAGCGTGATCTGTGACCACGGTATCTCCGCAGCAAGCTCCAGCGCAGCCAGCAGTCCGGTCTCGATGACTGAATGGGCGGCGGGCACCGGAACTCCTCCTGTTGAGGTCAGTCCGCCTCTTGTGACAGCTGCCGGTCTCGGTTGGCGGCTGCGTTCAGGGCGTCCTTGAACAAGGCGGGCATCCCACCTGTGTCCATAAGGATGTCAAGAGCCGCCTGGGTGGTTCCGCCGGGTGAGGTGACGGCTTTGCGAAGCGCTTCCGGGGTGTCGCCGCTTTCCGCCATCAGGGCGGCCGCGCCTTCCACCGTGCGCCGGGCAAGGCTCATGGCAAGGTCCTCCGGCAAGCCCTGGGCCACGCCGGCCTGCGCCATCATCTCAGCCAGAAGGAAGATATAAGCTGGCCCCGAGCCGGAGAGCGCCGTGACCGCCGACATCATGTCTTCCGCCACCGGCCCGTGAACTTCGCCGAGCGGGGCGAGCAGCTCGCGCGCGGCCGCAAGGTCTGATGGCTTTGCCGCTTCCGGCGCAGTGAACACCGTCACGCCGCGCCCGATAGCGCCCGGCGTGTTGGGCATTGAGCGGATCACCCGCTCCGTACCCAGCCGGCGAGACAGCTGCGCCAGACGTACGCCCGCCATAATGGAGATCGCCACCGACCCGGGGCCCACAAATGACTTTGCCTGTTCGGATACAGCCGCAAACTGCTGCGGCTTCACCGCCAGCACGATGATGCTGCTTTCAGAAGGCGCGGGATTGAGCTGGATGCGCCCCTGATCGGCCAGCGCCCTGATCTCGTCTCTGGGGGAAGGCTCGACCACGGATATCTCCCGCGCCGGGCCTTTCAGCCAGCCATGCAGCAGCGCCGAGCCCATACGGCCCGCGCCCACAAGGGTCAGAGACGCCGCCTTGCCCACCGCCTCAGCTCAGGCTTCGCCGTGGGTTTCAAACATCACCGCATCAATGGCGTCGCGCGGGGACTTGCCAGCCCAGACAAGGAAGTTGAACGCCGGAATGAACCGGTCAGCGGCGCTGACCGAAGCGGCCATCACAGCACGCACTTCGCCGTCGGACAGCTCGTCGCGGCCCTCCATCGGGAAAGTGTAGCGGAAGACGATCACGCCATCATCCGCCCAGAAATCGAAATGGCCGAGCCACAGGCGCTCATTGGCCAGCATCACCAGCTCGTTGATGGCGGCGCGCTTGCTCTCCTGGGGCTTCACATCAAGCGTCATGGAGTAGTGAACGGCGGCCGGCTCCGGCCGGTAGGCGAACAGCGCGCCCATATCGCCCCAACGTGTCTCGGCGACGACCTGCAAGGTGCCCTCATCGTCGCGCTCGGCCGGCCAGCCGGCGGCTTCAAGCACATCTTCAACAACATCCAGGGGGTCGATCACTACAAGATCGCTG
Organism: Hyphomonas polymorpha PS728; assembly: GCF_000685315.1. Taxonomy (GTDB): domain Bacteria; phylum Pseudomonadota; class Alphaproteobacteria; order Caulobacterales; family Hyphomonadaceae; genus Hyphomonas; species Hyphomonas polymorpha. The sequence goes on along the minus strand of NZ_ARYM01000014.1, from coordinate 87,527 downwards.
CGGCTAAGTTCCAGGCTCATCTTGGGGCCTCCGCGTTGAGATTTATACACGCTGCCGGATTCGCTCCCGAAATCCAACAGCACTCAACGCCGGGCGCACCGGCGATGTCAAAGTTCATAAGCAGTTAACGGTCAGCTTTCAGTGGATTTTCCCGCTTCGAGCGCAGCAACCCGCGCCTCCAGAGCCTCCACACGCTCCAGCGCTGCCGTGGCGATGGCCTTCAGCGCTTCCACTTCATCGCGCCCGGCAAGGTCCATATCCGCGATCAGGGCCCGCACCCGGGCCTGCGCCGCAGTCTTGGCTTCCTCGCCCGCTGCGCGGGCCGCGCCGAGGGCGCCGGTCATCAGGCCTGCGATGTCATCAAGCAGTGGATTTGTGCTGGCCATGCGGCTACTCCTTCGCGCCGGGTGTGCTGGTGGCCTATCAGATAAGGTGCCGGCCAGACAGGGAAAAGACGCCGCATGACCGAACTGCTCGCCGCACTGACGATTTTCATGGGCGATACCGCTCTGAAATTTCCCGAATGGAGCCCGGCGCTCTTTTCCATCGACTTCAGTTTTCTCGGCCTCGGCACCTTCCATCTGCGCTGGTATGCGCTTGGCTACATCGCCGGCATCGGCCTTGCCTGGTGGTATGGTAGCCAGCTGCTGAAGCGGCCGGAGCTTTTCGGTGGCACCGCGCCGCTGACGAAGGACGGCCTTGATGACCTGATGTTCTGGATCATCATCGGCATCATCCTGGGCGGGCGGCTCGGCTATATCCTATTCTACATGGTGCCCTACCAGATGGACGTTCTGGCGGCTGATCCGATGGCGATCCTGCGTATCTGGGATGGCGGCATGGCCTTCCATGGCGGCATTGCAGGGGTTGTGGTGGTTCTGGCCTGGTTTGCCATCAAGCGCGGCGTGAACCTTCTCTCCGTGGGCGACATTGCCGGGGTGACTGCCCCTATCGGCATCGGGCTCGTCCGCATCGCCAACTTCACCAATGCCGAACTCTACGGCCGCCCCACCGATGCACCTGTCGGCATGGTATTCCCCGAAGGGTATGTGCCCGGCTCCACCCCGCCAGCCTACAATTGGGAAACGGGCGACTGGGTGTATCGCGGCGACGAACTCGCCCGCCATCCCAGCCAGCTTTACGAATCCGTGCTGGAAGGCTGGCTGCCGCTGCTGGTGCTGTCGATCCTGATCTGGAAGTTCGGCGCCCTGAAACGCCCTGGCCTGGTGGCAGGTCTGTTCCTGCTGTTTTACGGCTTTGGCCGGTCGATTGCCGAGAACTTCCGCGAGCCGGATTCCTTCGTCAGCGGCCTGCCCGGTTGGCTGACCATGGGCATGATCCTCTCCACACCGATGTGGCTCGGCGGCGCCTGGCTGGTCTGGAATGCGCTGCGTCCCCGAAAAATCTGAGTTTACAAAGAGTTAATCGGCCGACATAGATGACTTCTGGGCTCCTGAGCAGTTCGGGAGGGTTGGCGATATGGGTACTCAAAGCCTTTACAGGCTCACAGCGGCATGCCTGATCACGCATGAGCTGGAACTTCTCCTCCTGCGGGAGGGGCATATCTTCCATGGCGCCGCCACACCGCTTGGCCAGGCCCTGCTGTGTACGCATCTGGCCATCGTGCTGGGCCTGCTCATCGTCGCCGAGGTTAGCCGCAGCACCCTTATCCGCGCAGGCCTCTGCGTGTTTGCGGTGCTGCATGTGGGCCTGCACTGGCTGTGCCGGCATGATCCCGTCAACTCAGCGGCCTCGATCGTTTCCTGGGTGCTGATCCTGCTGGCGGGCGTGTTCGGAGCGGCCTATCTGGTGCCGCAGAAGGCGCGCTAGGCGCCGCAGACGCTTCAGGAATGCCATGACCCTTGAAGAAAGGCTGATCCGCCTGATCGAAACCGACGGCCCGATCCCGCTATCGGCCTACATGCAGATCGCCCTGCATGATCCCCAGGATGGGTATTACGCCGTCCGCCCCGGTCTTGGCCGCGACTTCACCACAGCGCCGGAAACCAGCCAGATCTTCGGCGAACTGATCGGTCTCTGGATCGTGCATGAGTGGCGTGCCCTGGGCGAGCCGTCTCCGTTCAACCTGGTCGAAATCGGCCCCGGCCGCGCGCTGCTGCTGCATGATGCCCTGAAGATGGCAGCGCTCGCGGGCGGACAGGCTTTCCTGGACGCCTTGCAGCTGACCCTGATCGAGCCCAGCCCTGCCCTGCGCCTCGTCCAGACCGAGCGCCTGCAGCGCTTTGCCCCGCAATTTGTCAGCCAGCTTTCCAGCGTGCCCGCCGGGCCGATGCTGCTGGTGGCAAACGAATATCTCGACTGCCTGCCCGTGCGCCAGTTCCACCGGGATGGCGAGCGCTGGCGGGAATGCGTGGTCGGCCTGTCTGCCGAAAGCCGTCTCGTGATGGGCCTGGCCGCAGACGAGCCCCGCCCGCCGATGGGCACGGCGCTTACCGGCAATGTGGTGGAAGTGCAGTCCGGCCTCGACCTGATCATCGCCGACCTTGCCACGCGCGCTGCGCCCTTCCGCGCGCTGTTCGTAGACTACGGGCCAGCAGACCGGGCGCCCGCCGATACGCTGCGCGCCTACCGGGAAGGCCGCCAAGTTTCGCCGCTTGAAGCGCCCGGCCTCTGCGACCTGACGGCGGATGTGGACTTTGGCCGCTTCGCGCGCCTCGCGGCCTCTGCCAATCTGGATGTCAGCGGCCCCACTCCGCAGGGCATGTTCCTGCTGGGCCTTGGCGCGCAGGCCCGTCTCAACCAGCTGATCAAGGCCAATGAGGACGAAGCCGAAGCGATCTACACGGCCGCCCAGCGCCTGATCGATCCGAAGGAAATGGGCGAACGGTTCAAGGCCATCTGCCTGTCCTCACCCGGCCTGCCGAAGCCGGCGGGGTTCTGACGCCGCGACAGCCTTGGGATCAGCGCTCGAATGCCTATCTAGTGCGGACTATCCTGAAGGAGCCTGTCTTGGCTGAAATTTCCCTGCTCGAACTTGGCCGTGTGCGCGAAGGCTTCACCCGCGCCGATGCCCTGCACGAAGCCCGCCGCCTCGCCCAGCATGCCGAAGCCTGTGGCTACAAGCGTTTCTGGGTCGCCGAGCATCACAACATGGCGGCCGTTACCACCGCGGCCACATCTCTAGTCATCAGCCATATCGCGGCCGGCACCAAAACCATCCGCGTCGGCGCCGGCGGCATCATGCTGCCCAACCATGCGCCCTACATCATCGCAGAACAGTTTGGCACGCTCGAAGCGCTCTATCCCGGCCGGATCGATCTTGGCCTTGGCCGCGCGCCCGGCACCGACCAGCTGACCCTGCGCGCCCTGCGCGTGCATCCGGAAGAAGCCGAACGCTTCCCGCAGGATGTCGTGGAGCTGCAGATGTGGCTCGGCCCCGTGCAGGAGGGCCAGCGGATCGAGGCTGTGCCCGGCTCCAACTCCAATGTCCCGCTCTGGATTCTCGGCTCCAGTTTGTTCGGTGCCCAGCTCGCCGCAGAGCTTGGCCTGCCCTACGGCTTCGCCTCCCACTTCGCCCCGCAGGCGCTCGACCAGGCCCTCGCCACTTACCGCTCGCGCTTCAAGCCGAACGAGAAGATGGCAAAGCCCTATGCGCTGATCGGCGTGAACATCATCGCGGCGGAAACCGATGAAGAGGCCCGCTACCTTGCCACCTCGCAGCAGATGTCCTTTGCCAACCTGGTGCGCGGCCAGCGCAAGCTGACCCAGCCGCCGATTGACGACATCGACACCTACTGGACCCCGCAGGAACGCGCCCAGGCCTCCGCCATGCTGAACTTCAGCATCATCGGCGCCCGGGATACCGTCCGCAAAGGCGTCGATGCCCTGCTGGAACGTACGCAGGCTGACGAGCTGATGATTGTGTCGGACATGTATGATCCCGAAAAGCGCCGCCGCTCGGTCGAGATCATTGCTGAGGTCATGGGGAAAAAGGTGGGCGCGTCCGCTTACTGAGCGCGCTTGATCTCGTTGCCTTCGCCCAGCAGCACCACTGTCGGGGCATGCTGGCGGGCTTTTTCCGCCTCGACGCCGCAGAAGGCCGCGATGATCACCGTATCGCCAACCGCGAAGTGACGCGCCGCCGCGCCATTGACGCCGATGGTGCGCGACCCGCGGGGGGCCTCCAGCGCATAGGTCTGAATGCGCGCGCCATTGGTCACATTCCAGATATCCACCTTCTCATGGGGCAGAATGCCGGAAGCATCGAGCAGATCCTGATCGATGGATACCGAGCCTTCATAGTGCAGATCACACTGGGTGACAGTGGCGCCATGAAGCTTTGCTTTGAGCATGCTGAGGATCAAGATCGGCCTCCAGAACATCATGAGCGCTTTTGCTCATAACGAGAATATGGGGTCGCCCCATCGCGGAGCAAGGGCTTATTGCATTGCAATATGCGGGCCGTAAAGCCGCGGTATGTAAACAGATACATTACCTTTTCGGCAGGCAACGCATTGGCACAGGGCCTTTACGGAGGGGTATATCCCGAGGCAAACGGGCGGCCATGACCCTTATCCTGCTTAACAAGCCCTATGGCGTCCTCAGCCAGTTCACCGATGAGGGTAGCGGCAAGCCGACGCTGAAGACATATATTCCCCTGCCCGGCGTCTACCCCGCCGGCCGGCTGGATTTTGATAGCGAAGGCCTTCTTATCCTCACCGATGACGGGCGCGAGCAGGCCCGGATCGCCGACCCGAAACACAAGATGCCGAAAACCTACCTGGCACAGGTCGAGGGCATTCCCTCGGAAGACGCCCTCGAAACGCTCCGCCGCGGCGTTGATCTGAAAGACGGCCGCACCCGCCCCGCACGCGCGCAGATCATCCCAGCGCCCGAAAATCTCTGGCCGCGCGATCCGCCCATCCGCTACCGGAAATCGGTGCCGGACACGTGGATCGAGCTGACGATTACCGAGGGGCGCAATCGCCAGGTACGGCGGATGACGGCCGCTGTGGGCCACCCAACCCTGCGCCTCATCCGCATACGGATTGGAGAATGGGACGTCGGCAAACTCGCGCCCGGCGAGTGGCGCGAAGCGTAAAACACCGGAAAAACTGAAAAAATACAGCCCCAGCGGTTAACATTGTCACCTTCAAGGCCTAGGTGCCAGCGCAGGAAACCGAATCCAGGCAAGGGGACTGATAATGACGGCTCCACCCGTGGTGAATGAACTTGGCAGCTGGTGGGACCGCAACGCGCCCGGCTGGGCAACCGATGCGACCGACTATATCGCCAGCATCTGGAATGAAGGCGCCTATGGGCTGACCTTCGGTCAGATCATCACCGTGTTCCTGATCATGGGCTTTGTGATCATCGTGCGCGGCCTGTTCGCCCGCACGCTGGTCGTCTGGATCACAAACTGGGCGGCGGGGTCGAACACGAAAATCGACGACGCGCTCGTCAAGGCGATTTCCACCCCGCTGAAGATTATCCCGATTGTCGCCGGCATCTATGCCTCGATCCAGGTTCTGGATGTCGACCCCACCGTTGAACTCTATGCCAGCCGCATTATCCAGTCGATCGTTACACTGACGATCTTCTGGTCGCTCTCGCGTGCTGCACGCGTGCTCGAATATGTGCTGGGGGATGTGAAGCAATCCCTCTCCGGCCCCGCTGTGGACTGGATGATCAAGGCGTTGCAGTTCATTCTTGTTGCGCTTGGCCTTGGCGCCGTGGCCCAGCAATGGGGCATCGCGGTAGCCCCGCTGCTCGCCGGTCTTGGCGTGTTCGGCATCGCCGTTGGTCTCGGCGCGCAGGATCTTTTCCGCAACCTGATTTCCGGCCTGCTCATCATTGGCGAGAAGCGGTTCGTTCCCGGCGAATGGATCCTTGTTGATGGCGTGGTCGAAGGCACAGTGGTGCAGATCAATTTCCGCTCCACCCTGGTGCGCCGGTTTGATCAGAGCCCGGTCTATGTGCCCAACTCGAAGCTGGCCGATGCCGCCGTCACCAACTTCACACGCATGACGCATCGGCGCATCACCTGGGCCGTGGGCGTGGAATATTCCACCACCGTGGATCAGCTCAGAGCGATCCGCCAGGAAATCGAAGACTGGCTGATGAACGATGACCGCATCGCCAAGCCTCCCGAAGTGGCGCTCTTCGTACGCGTCGACAAGTTTAACGCCAGCTCGATCGATTTCCTCATCTACACCTTCACCAAAACCACCATTTGGGGCGAGTGGCTGAAGGTGAAGGAAGATTTCGCCTATGCCGTGATGGACATCATCGAGCGCAACGGCGCCGCCTTCGCCTTCCCGAGCCAGACGATCTACTTGAACCAGCCCGACCCGCCGGAAATCATGACCCCGCCGGAAGGCAGAAGCCCCGCCAACCGCCTGCCGCCGCCCTCCAGCGGCCAATCCGGCGCGCAGGGCTCCACCAGCGCAGAGGCATCGTCAGACAGCGAACTCGGCGAAGACAACAGCTGAAACGCAAACGGGGCGCCCCATCGGAGCGCCCCTTTTTATTTCCGACAGCCATCGCTGCGTTCAGTTATGCCCGACGGAGTCTGTGCTCAGGGGGCGCTCCTCGATATGCGTTTCCGCCATCCAGCGCTTCACGATGGGAGCCATCAGCAACATCAGGAAGCCGATGACCATGCCGATGTATCCGATGGACGAGAACACCTGGATATAATTCGATTTGGCGCCTGCCACATCGATAATCTGTCCACCGACAGTTTCTGCGCCTGCCGCTGCCGCGATCACGCCGGACATTGCGTTGCCCAAGCCTGAATAGACAAACCACGCAGCCATGAACAGGCCGACCAGAGAGGCTGGCGCCAGCTTCGTCATGGCCGAAAGGCCGACGGGCGAAAGCATCAACTCGGCCATCGTGTGGATCCAGTAAATGGCGAAGATAAAGAATACCGGCGTCAGCGCCGCGGCCCCAACACTGGACATACCGCCGACCAGCACGAGATACCCAAGCCCCGCCCCGAACACGCCAATGGCAAATTTCACCGGCGTTGACGGCTCCCAGCCGCGCCGCGCCAGCCACACCCACAACCAGGCCACAAGCGGCGCAAACAGGAAAATGAAGCCGGCGTTCAGCGACTGGAACACCGGCGTGGGAACATTCCACCCGAAGATGTTGGTATCGACCAGACGGCTCGTCACCAGGGTCAGCGAAGAACCCGCCTGCTCAAACAGTGACCAGAACGGGATCTGCGCGATGGCAAAATACACCGCTGCCCACATCCGGGTGCGCGCCGCGCCTTTGAGGCGGACTATCGAGTAGCCGATCAGGGCCACGAACATGCCGATGCCCGTGATCATTGCCAGCGTATTGACGATCCCGGCATTCATCAGCAGCGCGACAGACACAGCCACGATCAGCAGGGCCGATGTGTAGCATGCCGTTTCGATGGTAATCACGCCAAGCACCTTCTCGCGGAGCTTTTCCGGCGAAGGTGGTTCTGCCTTCCCGTCCAGCCAGGGTTGCCCCCACTGGAATACGATCAGGCCGAACAGCATGCCCAGCCATAGACGATGCCGAGGATACCGCAGGTCCAGGTTGCGAGGAACGAACCGAGGTTGATCCCCATATAGAACAGGGTGAACCCGCCATCGCGCCGCGGGTCACCTTCCGGGTAAAGATCACCAACGATTGTGGAAATGTTCGGCTTGAGGAAACCGACACCGGCAATGATAAGTGCCAGCGAGATGTAGAGAATGTTCACGTACAGCGACTGCTGAACAACCACTGTGGAGTAAGATCCGTGCCCAAACACGGCAACCGGTGAGGACGTGTCCGGCTGGCCCGCTGTCGTTGCATCGGCCAGCACGAGGATGTCGGTTTCGCTCCGCTCGACCAAGGGCACCATCTGGCCGAGGCGCTCGACCATCATGCCTTCATCGGTTTCTTCAACGTGGAGCCGCTCGCCGTTCAGGACAAGAACAGTCTCAGGCTCAGGACCGGCACAGCCAAGGTTCACCAGCGCGCAGATGTTCTCGATGAAGCCGCGCGTGCGGCGCTGGATTTGGTAATCGCCCACGCCGGCATCATCGACAGGCAGAATGCGCTCATCGCCCAGCGTTGCAAACTGCGTGGAGTCGAAAACCACCCGGCGTGTTTCGCCCTCATAATCCACAAACAGCTGGCGGCGGTTATCCCGGCCCTCTGCCTGAACTTCAAAATTGCCTGCTGAGGTAATCAGCGTCTCGCGCGATCCGCTGCCCTCAAATGCCATCCCGAAATGGCCAAGCACCAGCAGGATCGCCCCAAACGTCACCGCCTTGCGCTGGCCAAGATACTTGTCTGACAAGACCCCGCCGACAATCGACATGATATAGACCAGCGCAATATACGCGCCGTAGATCACGTTCGACCGCTCGTCCGAAAACAGGAAATGCTGCGTCAGGTACAGCAGCAGCAGGCCGCGCATCCCGTAATAGGAAAAGCGTTCCCACATCTCGGTGAGAAAGCAGATTACCAGTCCCCTCGGATGACCCAGAAAGCTCTTTTCCGAAGGCGGCACAGTCATATCTGTCACGTGTAGGCTCCCCAGCGCACTGAAACTCTATGCCGGCGCGCCGTGGCGGGCCGAATTGTGTCAGAGGTTTGACCATGCCCCGCCCTGCCGCTCAAGGCAGTTTCTGCCGTTAGGTCCGATAGATGCGGTCGCCGCTTACACCTCGTCCAGCAATCCGGGGTAATTATTGCTCACCTTGCCAACCGCCGGGCCAATCGGCCAGGCATCCATATCCTCATTCGGGAAGGGCTCGAACAGGCCGGAGGGATCGCCGGAACGGGGGTGCAGCCAGTGGTCATAATCCTCCGGCCGCAGGATCACCGGCATCCGGTCATGGATACCCGCGGTGAAGTCATTGGGTTTGGTCGTCAGGATGGTGAAGCTCTGAAGCTCCGAGCCATCAATCAGCGCGGCATCCCACAATCCCGCCACGCAGAAATTACGGCGATTGCGCAGGCGAAAGACAAACGGCGTCTTCGTCTTTCCCTGCACCGACCATTCATAATACCCCGATACCGGCACCAGGCAGCGTTTGTGCCGGAACGCGCCGCGAAATGCCGGCTTCTCCGCCACCTCTTCGGCCCGCGCATTGATGCTGATCGCCCGCCATTCCTTCAGCGGTTTGGTCCACCAGCTCGGCACCAACCCCCAGCGCATGGGCGCCATCTCGCGGGCAGATCCATCGTAATTGAGGCGCACAATCGGCTGAATGGCCGTCGGCGCGATGTTCCAGTTCGCCTCGGGCGGCGCCACGCCGGGAATGGACAACACACCCAACCAGGAGAAAAACTCCTCCCAGCTCACCTCTTCGCGGAAATACCGACCACACATGGATTTCAGGCTACCGGGCGCCTCCGGCGCGCGCCAGTCTCAATAGGCCTCTTCGGCGAACACCTTGCGCACGTCGCGGTTCCACGGCCCGTAATAGCGTTGCAGCAGGCGCTCAGCCGGTGTCACGCCCGAGGCGGCAATCTCGTCCAGCCCGGTGAGGAAGCCCGTTTCATCGTCGCCCGCCGCAGACAGAACGCGCCCTTTGAGGCCCGCCCGGCTGATCTCCAGCACGTCCTTTGCCAGATCCTGCATCGTCCGCCCGCCAGGAACCGGCGTCTTCAGGCCCAGGGTGCGCACCGACTGGCGCATTGCCTCACGCTCTGCCGCGCTCCAGCCTTTGACGAGGTCCCACGCCGCATCCAGCGAAGATTGCGAATAGAACAGCCCCGTCCAGAAGGCAGAGAAGGCGCACAGCCGGTCCCATGGCCCGGAATCAGAACCGCGCATCTCAAGGAAACGCTTCAGGCGCACTTCGGGGAAGATGGTCGAGAGGTGGTCGGCAAAATCATCCATCGCCGGTTTCTCGCCCGGCAGGATGGGCAGCTTGCCCTCCAGAAAGTCACGGAAGCTGAGGCCGGACGCATCCAGATACTTGCCGCCCCGGCGCACGAAATACATCGGCACATCCAGCGCGTAATCCACATAGCGCTCAAACCCGAACCCGTCCTCGAACACGAAGGGCAGCATGCCCGTCCGGTCCGGGTCCAGGTCGGTCCAGATATGCGAGCGATAGGAGAGGAAGCCGTTCGGGCGCCCCTCCAGGAAAGGCGAATTGGCAAACAGGGCCGTGCCCAGCGGCTGCAGCGCCAGCGACATGCGGAACTTCTGAACCATATCCGCTTCGGAGCCGAAATCGAGGTTCGCCTGTACGGTGGACGTGCGGAACATCATCTGCCGGCCAAGGCGGCCCACCTTGTCCATATAGGCGGTCATGATCTTGTAGCGGCCCTTGGGCATCACCGGCGTTTCCGCCATGCTCCAGATCGGGCTGGCGCCGAGGCCAATGAAGCCGATGCCCAGCGGCTCGGCAATCTCACGCACCTCGGTCAGGTGGCGGCCCACTTCCACGCAGGTCTCGTGGATGGATTTCAGCGGCGCGCCGGACAGCTCGAACTGCCCGCCCGGCTCAAGACTGACGCTCGCGCCGTCCTTCTTCAGGCCGATGAGGTATCCACCCTCAAGAATGGGGTCCCAGCCAAACCGGTCCCGCATGCCTTCCAGCATCGCCAGGATCGAGGCCGGCCCCTCATAGGGCAGCGGTTTCAGGCCATCCCAGATGAAGCCGAATTTCTCGTGCTCGGTGCCGATTGCCCAGTCGCTGCGGGGCTTTGCGCCCCCTTCCATATACGCGACCAGTTCGCGTTTGCCGGAGATTCGCGGCGAGGCTTCGTCGATGTCGCTCGTTGGCGTGGTCATCGCGGCGCGCTCCTGAAACAGTTTGTCCGGCTCGGGACATAAGGCTGAAATGAGGCAACGCCAACGGGGGAATGCAAAATCTTGAACGGGAGCGTCATTATTTCCGCCGGAAGGCGCCAGTCCGCTGCGCCCTTCGCTGTGGAAATCGCCCGGTCGGCCCCGTTCCAAACTGCCCCTAGCGGGGGTATCGTGTCCCCGCCACCGCCCGCCTAAGGAGCGCCCGAATGCCCGGAATGTCCGCGGAAGACCGTGAATATCTCCAGCAGACTGCCCGCATCCTTGTGCGCAGCGGGTACGACCCGCTCGAATATATCGAGGAATCCCTCCTCGAAATGGCCGGGGATTCCGATGGCACCCTCTCCGAGCGGGACTTGCGGATCGAAGCTCGCAACGCCCTGATCCGCGCAGTCGCGGAGCTGACGCAGGAACAGGCAATATGGCCCGCCCTCACCGACTATGACCGCCTGAAAGCCGCCCTCGACACGCTCGAAACCGAAGGCATCGTCACGCGGGAAAACTTCTCCTGTTGCGGCACCTGCGGCGCAGCTGAGATCGGCGCCGAAATCGAAGACTTCGCCGCCGAAACCGGCCGCCCCGCCACCGGCTACGTCTTCTTCCACCAGCAGGACACGCAAAACGCCGTCGACGGCCACGCCCTGCACTTCAACTACGGCACCGCCTCACCGGACTGGACCGAAGCCAAATCCCTCGCCATCGGCCAGCGCCTGTTCGACGCCCTCAAATCCGTCGGCCTCACCCCAGACTGGGACGGCACCATAGACCGCCGCGTCGCCGTCTCCCTCACCTGGCAACGCCGCTGGGAAGGCCAGACACCGAAGCCGATCAAGCGGTAGTTTTTCTAGATTTGAGGTCAATCAACAGGCAACGCCACACAAACGGTGCCAATCTTGATCTTTACACGCTCATATCCGAGCGTGAGTGATCGCTTGTTCCTCGCTACCTTTTATTGGGCACCGGCGGGTATAAAGCTGCAGAGGAAACGCCAACAAATATGCCCATGGTGGCCGTTATGATCCAATAGGAAGGCGGAAGTATACCGGGGTCAAAATTAGTCACACTGGCTACCCACACTGCCATGTAGATAACCGAGACGGCGGCAGACAGCCACGGGATGATGGGTGCATTCTTGGCGCTGATTAAGCGGTGCGCGATGCCCACAAAAATGAATGCGACTGCCGGGTAAAGCGTAAATAGGAATATCGTCAGGCTTCCGGTGAATGCGGCCAATATGGCCGATTGCAGATTTGTATCCACATATATTCCCCAAGCAGCAGGATCAGCCGACTGCGAACCAACAAGCAAGTGCACCGCAAGACAAAACGACAGCAAGAAGTACTCAGCACATTTCTGAGTAACAAATGCGAGCGTGAAACTTTCAAAGCGCCAAGTGTGCATGAAATATGGTCTCTTGCTGGATAGTCCCGCAGGGTAAAATGTCGGGGCCAGCAAAGCGAGGCCCACCCTCCTCCTTCGCCTATCTCTACGATCCACGCAAACAATCTCTATCAACAGAGGGGCCCCCATGGCCAAACTCATCTACGCCCTGAACCAGTCTCTCGACGGCTATGTCGATCACATGGAATTTGCGCCGGATGCGGATCTTTTCCGGCACTTCATCGAAGATGTGGGCGCGTCGGCGGGCACAATCTATGGCCGCAACATGTATGAGGTGATGCGATACTGGGATGAGGAACATCCCGGATGGGACGCGCCCGAGCGCGAATATGCAGAGGTGTGGCGCAAGCAGCCCAAATGGGTCGTGTCCGGATCATTGAAATCGGTCGGCCCGAACGCCGCGCTGGTTTCGGATAATCTGGAAGCCACGGTGCGCGATCTCAAATCCCGGCTCGACGGCTATATCGAAGTCTCCGGCCCGCGACTCGCCAACAGCCTCACGCAGCTTGGCCTCATCGACGAATACCGGATCTACCTCCACCCCGTCGTGCTCGGCAAAGGCGCCCCCTATTTCGCCGGGCCCCGCCCGCGCCTGCGCCTCACCGCAACAGACCGCATCGGCGCAGACGTGATCCGCCTCACTTACGTGCCGGCCTGATCCCAATCCCCGCACACCGCCTGCCACAGCGTCATCGCCGAGATCGCCGCCGTCTCCGCCCGCAGGATGCGCGGACCAAGGCTCACCGGATACGTCTCGGCGCGGCTGAGCAGGAAGGCGCGCTCGCCGGGGGTGAACCCGCCCTCCGGCCCGGTGAGGATCGCGGCAGGGCGCCCTTTGAGCCCCTCAAGCACCTCCAGCATCGGCCGCGCCCGGCCAGTCTTTCCACCCCAGGGGGCCTCGGCCTCGTCGCCCGCCTCGTCACAGAAGATCACCGCCATGCCCTCCGGCAGGGCGTCCAGCGCCGCGTCGAGCGTGGCTGCTTCGAGGATCTCCGGCAGGTCCAGCCGCTCGGTCTGCTCGGCGGCTTCCAGCGCGATCTTGCGGAACCGGTCGGTGCGCACCGTCCGCGTCTGGGTCCGCTCGGTCAGCACGGGCACCATCCGCGCGGCGCCGAGCTCGGTCGCCTTCTCAATGATGAGGTCGGTCTGGTCCTTCTTCACCGGGGCGAAAAGCAGGGTCAGATCTGTCCGGATTTGTCCATCTTGTGTCCGGATTTGTCCTGTGGGTGTCACTTCCGCGCGCTTGCCGGATGCCTTTCTGACCGCCGCTGTCCACTCCCCGTCGCGCCCGTTGAACAGGCGCACCGGCGCGCCATCTTCCAGCCGCAGCACGCGCAGCAGATAGTTCGATTGCTCGTCATCCAGCACAATCACACCAGATGCCACCAGCGGCGCATCAACATAAAGACGGGGGATCGTAGCCATCCCCGCGCTATAAGCTGCGCCTGCGCCCCTGTTAAGGTGTGGCCTTTGCGCAACTTCCTGTGGTTTTGAAATCACAACCCGTGCGAGTGCATTTCAGATGCTCTATATCTCACTCTGATGAGCACGCCGCAAACACCTGAAACCCCCGGGAATTTCGCTGTTCCCGCCGATTCCGCCCTCCCCGGATGGCTCGGAAGCCTGCCGAAAGCCTGGCAACCCTACGCCATGCTGGCGCGGCTGGACCGGCCGGTGGGCGTGTGGCTCCTGTTCCTGCCCTGCGTCATGGGCCTCGGCTTTGCCCGCTTCGGCACGGGGCTGCATCCCATCGATCTGCTCTGGATTGTCCTCTTCCTGATCGGCGCCATTGTCATGCGCGGGGCCGGCTGCACCTGGAACGACATCACCGACAAGGAGTTCGACGCCAAGGTTGCCCGCACCGCCGCCCGGCCGATCCCGTCTGGGGCGGTTTCAGTCAAGCAGGCTTACCTTTTCCTGCTGGCGCAGCTTGGTATCGGGTTCCTCGTCTGGCTCGCCCTGCCCTGGGACGCGAAGATCACCGCCCTGCTGGCCCTGCCGCTGGTGGCGATCTACCCCTACACCAAGCGCGTTACCTGGTGGCCGCAGGCCTGGCTCGGCCTCACCTTCAACTGGGGCGTTCTCGTCGGCGCGGCCACCGCCAGCGTCATCACCCCGCCCACCTACCTCCTCTATTTCGGCCTGGTCCTGTGGACGATTGCTTATGACACGATCTACGCCCTGCAGGACCGCGAAGACGACGCCCTGATCGGCGTGCGGTCCACAGCGCGCCTCTTCGGCCGGCAGGCCGTGCTGATCTCCTTCGGGTTTCATCTGGGCGCCGCTGCCCTGATCGCACTGGCGGCCTATGCCCAGGGCGCCGGGCGGCTCGGCGCGGTGACAGCGCTCGCCTTCCTTGCCCATGGCGCCTGGCAGGCCATCACGCTGAAAACCAGGGGCGAGGAAAAAGCTCTCGCCATGTTCAAGGCCAATGTTCAGGCCGGCAGCATCGTGGCTATCGGTTTCCTGATCGCCGCCATGGTGCCGCAAAGCTCCGGCAGCCGTGTCTTTGCGGACCATGAAACCGTTCCGCCAGCCGTTGACATGCCGTTCGGCCTCAAGCCGGCGCAGCCTTCCGCCCCGCGTCATCCCTACACCTGGTTTGCCAGTGATCTGGAGAAAGCCCTGGCTGCAGAGGCGGAGAAGCGCGGAGACCCCGGCGCGCCCTCACCCGAGCAGTGACGCGGCCATATCCTGCGCTATAGTCCTTTCGAGCCCGCTGCCAGAAGGACACTGCCCATGACCGTCGCCATTGAAATGGTCTCAGACCTTGTCTGCCCCTGGTGCTGGCTGGGCCTGCGCCGCATTGAGGCCGCCCTCGCGCGCACGCCGGACATCAAGGTGCAGCTGCTGTTCCGGCCCTATGAACTTGACCCGACCATTCCGGCAGCAGGCGTCGACTACAAGGAATACATGGGTAGCCGCGTCACCTCACCGGAGGGCAAGGAGCGGATGGCGATGATGCGCCAGGCGCTGGTGGATTATGGCAATGCCGAAGACATCCCCTACCGGTTTGACGCCATTACCCACCGCCCGAACAGCTTTGACGCCCACCGCCTCGTCCGCTGGGCACAGGGCCAAGGCAAAGGCGCCGCCGCAAAGGAAGCCCTCTTCCGCGCCTATTTCAACGAAGCCCGGGACATTGGCAGCCATGATGTCCTCATAGATGTGGCCCGCTTGATTGATCTGGACCCGGATATTGTCGCCGACCTGCTGAAATCCGGAGCGGACGTCGAGGCGACCCGTCAGGAAGCAGACATGTTCCGCCAGATGGGCATTTCCGGTGTGCCCACCTATATCGCCAACCGGCGCGTCGCCGTGCAGGGCGCCGAAAGCGCGGAGAAGCTGGACCGTTTCATCCGGCACGCGGCCAGCCAGTTGCCGCAAGAACGCCCGGCAGGCTGATACAAAATGGACCTTGTGCGAATCGAAACAGAAGGCCGCATCGCCACCGTGTCGTTCGACACTGGCTCAAAAGCGAACGCCCTCAGCCAGAAACTGATGCGTGAACTGACGGAATCAGCAAAGCGCTTTCACGGCGATCCGGCGATTTCTGCCGTCATTCTCACCGGCCGCGCCGATAACTTCACCCTTGGCGCTGATCTGAAAGATCCCGAAGGTGTGGATGTCCGCAAGCTCGGCTATTCGGAACGCCGCATCCGCCTGCGCAATGGGCCGGATATGTGCGCCGCCTGGGAACAGGTGGACGCGCTGACAATCTGCGCCATCGAAGGCTGGTGCGTCGGCGGCGGCGCTGCGCTCAGCGCATTCTGCGACCTGCGCGTTGCCTCTTCAGAGGCCACCTTTTACGTTCCCGAGGTCGAGCGCGGCATGAATATGAGCTGGGGCTCCATCCCCCGCTTCGTCGCGCTGGTCGGCCCGGCACGGACGAAGCGCATCGCGGGTCTCTGCGAAAAGATTGGCGCTGAGACAGCGCTGTCCTGGGGGCTCTATGATCATCTCGCCTCGCCCGGAAGCGCCCTGGCCAAGGCAAGGGAGATTGCGGCCTCAGCGGCAAAACTGCCGCCAACGGCGCTGAAGATGGTGAAGCAGGACGTGAACATCGCCGCCCTCGCACTGGCCCAGGCCACCGCACACCGCGATCTGGAGGCCTTTGCCCTCATGCAGCAGACGGATGATTTCCGTGAAGGCGTCAAAGCCTTCTTCGAGAAGCGCGATCCGGACTTTACCGGCGACTAGCTGAGCTGCAACTCCACCAGCCGGCGATAAGCGCCGCCGGCCGCCATCAGCGCGTCATGCGTGCCCTCTTCCACGGCGCGGCCATCTTCCATCACCACGATCCGGTCTGCCGCGCGCACGGTGGAGAGGCGGTGGGCAATGATCAGCACTGTGCGCCCCTTGCCGAATTCCGCCAGCGCGGCCTGCACCTTCGCTTCGCTTTCAGCGTCCAGCGCGGAGGTCGCCTCGTCCAGCAGCAGGATGGGCGCCCCACGCAGGATGGCGCGGGCGAGCGCCACGCGCTGGCGCTGACCGCCCGAGAGATTGCGCCCCATCTCGCCGGCCGGCGCATCATATCCTCCCGGCAGCACACTGATGAAATCATGCGCATTGGCGGCCCGCGCCGCCGCCTCGATTTCGGCGCGCGAAGCGCCTATACGGCCAAGCGCAATATTGTTGGCGATGCTGTCGTCAAAGAGAGCGGAGTCCTGCGCCACAAGACCCATCTGCGCGCGCAGGCTGGCGCCCGTCACATCGCGCACATCCCCGCCGTCGACCGCCACGCTGCCTGCTGAGGCATCATAGAGCCGCATGAGCAGGTTGAAGACGGTAGACTTGCCCGCGCCGGACGCCCCCACGATCGCCACTGTCTCTCCCGGCTGGGCCGCAAAGCTAAGCCCCTTCAGCGCGACCGTCCCGTCCGGATAGGCAAAACGAACATCCCTGAACCCAATTTCCCCGCGAACACCGCTCAGCGTTTTTGCACCGGCGCGGTCTGCCACCTTGGGCGCTTCGTCGACGATCTCGAACACGCGGTCAGCGGCGGCGGCGCCTTCCTGCGCCACGGCGCTGATGCTGCCGAGGGCGCGCACTTCGGGCGCTGCAATCGCAATCGCCCCGATGAAGCCCAGCAGATCGCCCAGCGTGCTCTGCCCTTCTGAAATCCGCCAGGCCACGAAGCCGAGCAGCGCGGCGAGCGCAAAACCGCCGAACACTTCCAGCACGGGATCAACTCCTGCCCGCTTGGATAGAACCTTCAGGAAAAGGCTGGAGCGTTCAGCAAAGCCCTTGTTTGCTCGCGCCTTCTGCCAGTCCTCAAGCCCGTAGGCCTTGACGACACGGGCAGACTGCAACCCCTCCGTCAGCAGAGAGGTTATCTCGCCTGTCTGTTCCTGCGCCCGTTTGGACCGTTTGCGCACGGAGTTTCCGAGCGAGACAACCGGGCCCAGCGCCAGCGGGTAAACCACCGCAATGATCAGGGCGAGTTGCCAGTCCTTCCAGAACAGCCAGATGAGAACGCCGATTATGGTCGTCAGGCTCTTGGCGAAGTTGTTGGCAAAGCGCAGCGCCGCCTCGCGGATGGCCACCACATCATTGATGAAGCGCGAAACGAACCCGCCCGACGCATCGCCTGCCACACGGGCAAAGTCTCCATCGGTGAGCGCATCATATTGAATGCTCTGCACACCCACGAGGCCGCGTTGAACGCCGGTATTGTTGAGCAGAGTCATGCCATACATCGACAGGGCGCGCGCGATCGTCAGCAGCACGATGGCGATGATGCCCGCCCAGATCCAGGCCAGCGGCGCGGCCTGGCCGGCGGCCTGCCGCTCGATGCCCGCCTGCAGGCCGTTGCCGACATAGTCCAGCACCGCCACGTAGCCGATGCTGCACACCGCCGAGAGCACGGCGAGCAACGTGCCTGCAATAAACCAGCCCCGCTGCGGCCAGAAATGCGCCTTGAACAGCCGCGTCAGCGAACGTTGCCGGGCAGCCTTTGGCGCAGGAGGCGTATCAGACGTGATGATGGTCACCCGTGGCGGGGTCCAGCAGCTTGTGGGCGTGCAAGATGAAATAGCGCATTTCGGCCTGGTCTACCGTGCGCTGCGCCGCTGCTTTCCAGGCGTCGTAGGCTTCCTGATAGTTGGGGAACGCACCAATGAAGTCGATCTGGGAAAGATCTTCGAATTCAACGCCGGTCACATCCTTCAGCTCACCGCCGAAGACGATATGCAGCAATTGTTTGCCGGTGTTCGCACTATTCATCCGTTTTGGCTCCGTTGGGACAGGCAGGGGTTGGTCGGCTCGCGCCTGAGGGTCTGGGATTTTCACCACTTCTGCGCGGCGCACTAACAAAGGATGCAGCGCGTTTCCAGAGGCCACGACACTGCGCTGCGCGGGCACGGCCTGATTGAACACCAGCGGCTCCCCCAGATGCGTGGTTGCCCGCCCGCCTGCCTCAGTAACGAGCACGGCGCCGGCGGCCACATCCCAGTCTGCCTTTTCGCCCAGAACCAGGGTTGCGTCCCAGTCCCCAGCGGCCACGAAGGCCATCCGCAGTAAGGTGGCATTCGGCTTGGGCCGGGCCAATTCAACGGTAGGCCACGGCTCCGGCCAGGAAGGATGGGTCACCACGCCGTCATTGGCGATCAGGCGCAGCCCCTCCTCCTGCTTGCGTTGAGAGGCGCGCAGGACACAGCCATTGCGGAAGGCGCCGGCGCCCTTGCGGGCCGAATACATCTGGCCCAGCGCCGGCGCGTAGAGGACGCTCGCCACCGCTTCGCCGTCCTCCACAATGGCCAGCGCAATGCACCAGTGCGGATCGCCATTGATATAGGCGCGGGTGCCATCGATGGGATCGACCACCCAGACACGCGACTTTGCGCGTGCCGCCGGATCGTCCAGAGTTTCTTCGGAAAGCCAGCCATATTCGGGCCGCGCCGTCTGGAGCTGATTCAGGCAGAGCCGGTTGACGGCAAGGTCTGCTTCGGTGACGGGGCCTTTGCCGCCGGTCTTGTTCCAGGCTTCGGCGCCGCCTTTCAGCGTGTAAGAGAGGGCCAGATCGCCCGCCTCCTTGGCCAGCGCCAGCATCAGTTCAAGATCCTGCGTGAGGGTCCGATCAGCTGCCTGCAAGGTTCATGTCCTCAATGAGGATCGACGGTGCGTCGCGCGTCGAGCGCAGTTCAAGGTCATTCGCCGGGATCATCCGGGCAAACATTGACGGCAGGTCGCCGGCCGCGGTCACCTCGGAGACAGGCCAGGCAATCTCCCCGCCCTCAATCCAGAAACCGGCCACACCCACCGAATAGTCACCGGTATTGGGGTTGATCGAGGGGCCGAACATGTCGGTCACGAGGAGGCCCTTGCCGATCTGCTTGGCCAGGGCGCCGGGGCTGTCCTTGCCGGGGCGCAGATACACGTTGGAGGTCGCCACGCCGGGCGGATCGCCGAAGCCGAGCGAAGCAAAGCCGTTGGACTGGAGGCCCAGCTGGCGCGCGGACGGCAGGTTCAGCAGCCAGGTCGTCAGCTTGCCGTCTTCGATGAGATGGGTTTCAGCCACGGGAAGGCCTTCGCCATCATGCACGCGGCTACCCATGCCGAGGGGGCGGAACGGGTCGTCCGTGATGTAGATGCCCTTGGCAAATACCTGATCGCCGAGGCGATTTTTCAGGAAACTGACCCCACGGGCAATGGAAGGGCCGGAAATGGCGCCGAGCAGCGCGCCAATCAGGCTGTCAGACACGCGGCGGTCAAAGATGACGGCGGCTTTCTGGGTCTCGATCTTGCGGGCGCCGAGGCGGGCGATGGTGCGCTCACCGGCTGTCTTGCCGATCTCTTCCGCGCTGGGGCGGTCTTTGGTGAAGCGGACCGACCAGCTGTCATAGTCCCGCTCCATCTGGCCGTTCTTTTCGGCAACGGCAGAGAGGCCGAGACTGGTGGAGGTGCCGGTCTTGTAGGCGCGGAAGCCGTTGGTGGCGGCAACCCAGCGGGCGGAGCGGTTCCAGGAGGCGCCGCAGCCGGCCACCGTCTTCACGCCGGGAACGGCAAGGGCGGCGGCTTCTGCAGTGATTGCTTCACGTTCCAGGGTTTCAGCGGAGATCTCCGGCTCTCCGGAAAGGTCCAGATCCGCCGCGCCGGTGATGAGTTCTTCAGGGGTGGCAAGGCCACAGAATTTATCTTCGGGAACGGCTCTGGCCATGACAACGCAGCGTTCGGCGAGAGCCTTGAGGCCGTCGCGGCTGAGATCGGCGCCGGAGACGCTGGCCTGGCGCTTGCCGAAGAAGCAGCGCAGGGCGATGCTGGCGCTCTCTTCACGTTCGATGCTCTCGAGCTTGCCATCGCGCACGGAAACGCTGACGCCATCGGCGATTCCGAGGCGGGCATCGGCAGCGTCAGCCCCGGCCTTGCGGCACTGGTCGAGCAGATCGGAGAGGGTTTTTTCGGGGGAAATTTCGGAATCAGCCATCTTGCGTAAATGGACCGCACCGGGCCTGGGTGCAACAGGCCCGATGCGCACCGGGGACGGTCAGGTCCGGTCACCTGATGGACAAATCCGGACAGCTGCGGACAAAATCAGGACAGCCCGAGCCAGATCACGGCCACACCGGAGGCCAGCATGCCCAGCCAGGTAAGCACCATGCCAAGCGCCCGCGGCGCCATGATATTGCCCGACAGGCCGATGCCGTGCAGCACCCGGCCGAAGGTGAAGACTCCGCCGATGGCATGAACGCCCCAGAGCGGCGCGCCGAGGCTGGCCGCGATGAACAGACCGAGCATGGTGGCCGGGATGTATTCGGACGCATTGCCGTGGGCTCGGACGCGAACCTCGAGGTCAGGATCACCGCCCGTGCCGAGGGAGACCTGCGCCGACCGGCGGCGGCCAACCACCCGGAAGGACAGGAACAAGAGAATGAGAATGTTGACGCCAGAATAGATGGCAGCCGCAGCGCTGGGTGTCATGACCCGTATTCCTCCCGGTTGGTGGTATCGATTGTTATGAAAATGCCGCCAGGTGGCGACACCTGACGGCATATGATCCTGAGTCTGGCCGGTTGTGACCAGGGCCGCGTTTACATATCGCGGCGGGCGTCCGGCAGGCGGTCGTTGATGTCGTCGCGGATGTCCAGCAGCGTGACGATCAGGCCGCAGATGAGACTGGCCGCAACCCAGCCGCCAAAGGCGAAGACTGCAAAATCAGCCAACTGGGCCAGGCCACCCGACAGGCCCAGCAATTCGTTCGTGAACTCGCCCTTCTGGTAAATGCCGAGGGCAATGCCACCGATGATGATGGAGATATAAGCGACATACACCATCGTTCGGAAGCTGTTGATAATAATGAACTTCATGGACATCCCCTTCCTGTTTCAGTCCCATTCTAGGCTGAACGCGCCGTCGCGTCACCTTAACCAGCGCCTGCCACACTCGGCTGCTCCGTCAGGGGACGCAAGCCGGACACGCAGCAATGGCCTTATTCAGCCGGCTCCCCGGTCAGGGAACAGGCAAACATGTCGCCGAGAACCGAGGAGAAGGACAGCTGCTCCTGCACGGTCAGCTCGCCCACGAAGGTCATCATGTCCTTCTTGTCCCGGCCAACGGCCTGCGCCGTCTTCTTAAAGAGTTCTGGCGACAGATTCTTTTCCATTGCGGTGGTGATGCAGCCGCAGGTCGCTTCGGACTCCCCGTCTGCCACACAGGCGTCCACCAGAACCTTGTGATCGCTTGGCCCGGCAAGGCCGCAGCCGGTAAGCGCCAACGCTGCAATGGCGGCAACGATTCCCGCTTTCATGTCGGAAGACTCCCTCGATCCCTCAGAGCGATGTGCTGGCATGAATCCCGGGCGCTGGAAAGCGCTATTCCCGGTGGAGGATCTCGTCGAGCTTTGGTCCCTTACCCAGTTTCTGAAGGAATTCCGCCTTGACCGCGGCCCGGTCGTAATCCTCCGCCACCCAGTCCAGGAAGGGCTTCCAGTCTTCGCGCGGCCGGCCGGCATTGAAAGCGGCATAGGCCTCGAAGAAGGCGTCCAGCACGCCGGTCTTGCCGTGGCGGATGTGCAGATAGCGCCCGGAAAGCTGTTCCATCGCCTCCTCGTACGGCACCTTCTCGCGCAGCAGCTTGTAGAGCACGGCCATGATACCGGCCCGGTCTGCGCCGGATTTGCAGTGCATCAGGGCCGGATAGCGGATGCGCTCAAACAGGTCGCGCGCCGCGAAGACCTTCTCCACCGTCGGCGGCTCCCGCGAGAACATCTGGAAGTCGATGAGGTCGATGCCCGCCTGCTCGCAGGCCTCCTTTTCCAGGAGGTAAAACCCCTTGGTGGTGGGGCCGCGAAGGTTGAGGATCGTCTTGATGCCCCGCTCCTGCGCGTGGGCGATCACCTGCTTGGGAGAGGGCTGATTGGCCCGCCACATCTCCGGCGAGATCTGGTGAAGGTTTGAAAACCACACCCGCAGGAAGCCATGATCGCCCAGATACAGCTCCCGCCCCGCGCGGGCGCGGCCTTCGCGGGTAGCAAGGTCTGGCGCAATATGAGGCTTGCGCATGCTTTTGGGGGTAATCTTGACCATCTCATCCCGCGCTTAGGGCGCGCCGGCGCCTGGGGCAAGAGATGGGGGCATTCTCCCCAGCCTGAAGTTTTTTTTCACAGGCCCTGCATCTGAAATCCGCAGTGGCAGCATCTTACCGGCAGAAACGCTGGCAAGCACGCCGGCGCAGGAAAACCAAAGCCTCCCCGGAGCATCAGGAAATGGACATGGAAAGCGTTATCGTCCCGACAGTTCTCTTTCTTTCACCCGCGTTGATTGTGTGGATTGTCAGCCACTTCAACGCCCGCAAGCGCAATACCGTTCATGAGACCCTGCGCCTGGCCATTGAGAAGGGCCAGGCCCTCTCGCCTGAGATGATGGACAAGATGTCCCTGCTGACCGATCCGGTGCGCGCAGACCTTCGCCGGGGCGTTCTGTTCCTGGCCTTCGGCGCCGCCTTTGCCGTGCTGGCTGGGCTTATTGGCTCAGAAGAAGCAGATGCCCTCACCCCGATGCTGGGTGTTGCCTGCTTCCCCATCTTCATCGGTATCGCTTACATTGGCCTCTGGGCATTTGGCCGTGACAAGACCCCGGCTGAGTAGTCTCAGGCTGGTGGCGTCCGGAGGACGGGATATGCGATCAGACCCCGATCTCGCCCATGCGGCGGCCAAGGGCAGCGAAGCCGCCTTCGCCGAACTTGTCCGCCGCCATCAGGCAAGGGTGCGCGGTATGGCCCGCCGCCTGACGGGATCGGAGGCGCAAGGGGACGACATTGCCCAGATGACCTTCCTGGCCGCCTGGCAGAAACTCGGCACCTATGCCGGCGGCACGTTCAGCGCCTGGATCTGTACCATCTGCTGGCGGGAATTCCTGCAATGGCGCCGCCGCCAGAAGATCGAGATCGAGTTTGACGAGACCGCGGAGATCATCCCGTTTGACCGGCCATTCGAGCGGTCTGCCAATGAAGCGGAAAACCGCATGGATCTTGCCCGGGCTCTCGACAGCCTGACCGAAGCCCAGAGGGTGTGTGTGGTGCTGTGTGTTGCCGCCGGGCTTTCCCATCGCGAAGCGGCCGAAGCCACCGGTTGGCCGCTTGGCACCGTGAAGTCCCATGTTTTGCGAGGCGTTGCCCAACTGCGGACGTGCCTTGCCAGTGCCGATGTGGCATAATGGAGTGATGACGATGCGTGACGAAGAAAACTATGGCGACCTCGCCCGCCTGTTTGCCGCCGAAGACGCGCAGCTGGAAGCAGCGCCGTTTACTGCCGGTGTTATGAAGGGCATTCGCCGCCAGGCGATGATCCGCCGGCTGACCGTTGGCGCGTTCGGTTTTGTGGGCGCGGTGATTGCCTTGCTGCAACTGCCAGAGCTGCTCTCGGCCTTTGTGGGGGTGGATCATACCGTGACTTCCGCCCTCGCCCTTGCCCGGACGGAGATCAGCCAGGCGGCGGCCAGCAATCCCATGTGGCTGGCGGTTATCCTCGGCGCGGCGCTGTCCATGGCGGCAGTGTCGATGACTGAGCGGACGTGAGCCTTCAGCGACTGCGAACAAAAAAGGCCGGCTCTGACGAGCCGGCCTTTCTTCAATCCAACTTCAACGACTATCAGTAGTCGGTAGCAGCCGGATCTTCGATGGACGTTTCATCTTCCATCATCATGTCGTTTTCCGGGGTCATGTAGGTTTCGGACTCGTAGGTTTCCGTTTCCAGCGAGGTACCGGCTTCCGGCGTCACGAAGCTGTCTTCTTCAGCCGTGTAGTCCATGTCGCCCTGACCTTCCGGAGCGTAGGCCGGATCAACAGCCGAACCGTCAGCCGTCACCCAAACATCGGCTTCTGCGTCCAGCGCCTCAATTTCGGTGCTCACGTCGTTGACCTTGGCCAGCATCACGGAGTTGAGATCGTCGGTCGAATAGTCTTCCGGAAGCTCTGCTTCATCCACCGATGCTTCCAGCGAGACATCAGCGTCGCCAATTTCAGCCGTCACGACCGGCTCACTGTCGAAATCGGCATAGTTTTGATCGTCTTCCTGCGGAACATCCGCCTGCATGGTCGGCTCGGCATCCGGCGTCACGGGCGGGACTTCTTCAGCCATGTCCGGCTCCGGCGGAAGTTCTTCAGGCAGAGCTTCCGTCTGCGGCTCAAATTCCGACATCGGGTCGGACGCTTCCGGCATCGTGGGGTCTGCCGGGATAGAATCCGGAACCTGCGGATCAATGGTGGATTGGGCGAAGGCTGGCGAAGCCATAAGGGCAACGGCGGCGCAGCTGGCGAGAAGTGTTTTCATCACGGGCTCCATCGACAAGAGCGGGATTGCTCATCAGATGAAAAAGAAAGCCCGTGGGCCCGAAATGGTTCCGCCAGACCGGAATTAATCCGCTGTCAGGCTTGTGGCGAAAACGGGGCAGAAAATGCCTTCCGCCGCCAAGGCTGCAGGATCAGGCGCGATAACCAAGCCCTTCGAGCAGGGATTTTGTTTCATAAAGGGGAAGGCCCACGATGGCCGTGTAGCTGCCATTGATGGATGTGACGAAGGCGCCGGCAGCGCCCTGGATGCCATAACCGCCCGCCTTGCCCTTCCAGTCGCCGCCGGCGACATAGGCGGCGATCTCAGCTTGCGTGAGGCGTTTCATCTTTACACGGGCAAGCACGGCGCGGCTGGCGATGCGGCCATCGGGGGCGCGCACGGCAACCCCGGTGATACACTGATGTGCGCGGCCGGAGAGGAGGCGCAGGAAGGCGGCGGCCTCTGCCTCGTCAGCCGCCTTTTCCAAATTGCGCTGGCCGAGGGCCACAACCGTATCGGCGGCGAGCACATAGGCGCCCTCGCCTGGACACGCCGCGGCCTTTTCGCGCGCGAGGCGCAGGGCCAGCTCGCGCGGAGATTCGTCCTTGCGGCGCGTCTCGTCGATGTCAGTGGGGGAGACCCTATCCGGCACAATGCCGATCTGGGCGAGGAGTTCGAGACGCCGCGGGCTCGCGCTGGCGAGAATGAGCGGCGCGCTGCCCGGCATGGCGGCTTACTTGAAGCGGTAGGTGATACGGCCCTTGGTCAGGTCGTAGGGGGTCATTTCCACCATCACCTTGTCACCGGTGAGCACGCGGATGCGGTTCTTGCGCATCTTGCCGGCGGTGTGGGCGATGATCTCATGGTCGTTCTCGAGCTTCACCCGGAACGTGGCGTTCGGCAGCAGTTCGACGACCGTGCCTTCAAATTCAATCAGTTCTTCTTTTGACATTCTCTATCCAGATCTGAGGCGGCGGCGATCGCGCCGCTTTTTCCACGCATCACTAGCCGCGCGCCATACAGCTTTCAGCAGATTCCAGCAAGCGAAGAGGGCATGGGGGCCTCAGGCCGCCCCCGAAGCCCCTTTTCCGCTTGGCAGACCGATCCAGATGCGCAGCGGCGGAATACGGCGGCCAAGGTCATAAAAGAGCCAGCAGCCAAGCGCGGTGGCGCCGATGAGAAGCGGTGCCTCCACCCACACCGGAAGGCCGAGTTCATCCAGATAATGGCCTGACACCACGGTGACCGTCTGATGGATCAGGTAGAAGGGAAAGATCGCCTGCGAGAGCGTGCGCCGGAGCGGCGTGTCCCGCGTCCGGAAGTGATGGTGGAAGAAGCCGATGACGCTGAGGATGGCGGCCCAGGCCTGTGCTTCGCGGATGCCGCGGGAGAGAATGCGCAGGGCTTCGGGCGGCGGGGCATCGCTGGCCGTATAGGTGCGGTAATAGACCTGAAGCCCGGCCCAGGCCGCCACGGTGAGCGCCAGCATGGGCCAGCGCAGGCGCACCGCCGCGTCAAAGAAGGCTGATGCTTGGCAGTGCCGAACCCCAGCAGGAAGACGCCGAAATAGAGCGTGTGGAGATACCAGTCCTGCCGGAAGTCATGGCTTTCGCCGAACAGGGGAAACAGGAAAACCCGGGTAGCGAACAGGAGCGCCCAGGGGGCCAGGAAGATGCCCGGCCCGGCGAGGAGCCAGGTGACCGCCCTTGCCGGAATGCGGCGCAGCAGCGGCAGGAGCGGGATCAGGGCCAGCGTGTAGAGGATGAGATAGGCCACAAACCACATGTGATTATAGGTGGGCGTGACGATGCAGCCTTCTGCGTCGCACCAGTTGCCCGAGGCGGTGATATAACGGCGATAGAAATCGCCGAGCCAGACATCCTGAGGCAACCCATTTTCCTGAACGTGTTCAAGCACTTCGTAGTAAGTCTGCGGCGGCACGATGATAAGTACGGCCAGGATCAGCGGCGGCCAGAGCCGCCCCATCCGCGCCTTCAGGAAGCTGCCGGCGGCCATCTTGTCGGCCATGAAGCGGGTAGCCGCGCCGGAGATGAGGAAGAGGAGTGTCAACCGCCAGGGATTGGCCAACTGCATCAACGGCTCGATCAACGGCCCGGCATGGCTGGATTTCACATGCCAGCCCCAGCTCACATAGAACATGCCGCAATGGTAAAGGATGAGGATGGCGAAGGCCGCGATGCGCAGCCAGTCGAGGTCGTATCGGCGCTGGGTCATGCCGGAACTCCGTGAGGGATCTGAACTGAGCGCCTTCTTGCGCCGCCCCTGTACCGGCGCTACGCAAATGCCTCGAAACGGCGCTCCAGTGGGACGAACGGAGGGGCATCTGTGACAACTGGCAGGCAATCCGGGGCAAGCGGCAGGCCGAGGTTTCGCCTCGGCCCCTGGGCCAGCATCGCGCTGGTGACCATTCCAGTTGTTCTGGTGAACGCCACGTCCGACCTGATCGAGATGCAGCGCTCCGGCCTGACGGTTCACACGGTGGAGCCGTTTATCTGGGAGATCACCAGCGCAGCGGTGCTGGTACTGATGGCGCCGCTGGTGGGGTGGGCGGTGAAGCGCTGGCCGCTGCTGGGGCCGAGGCTGCCGCTGGCGCTGCTGATCCATGCCGGGCTGAGCGTGCCTTTTTCGCTGGCGCATGTGGGCGCCATGGTGCCCGCGCGGGAGGCGGCCTATGCGGTGCGGGGCTGGCCGTACGACTTTTTCAGCGGTGGCCTCTGGGTGACGCTGCTCTATGAGTGGCGCAAAGACCTTATTACTTATGGAATCTTTGTGGGCGTTTACACCGCCTATGCCTGGTGGGCGGCGCGCGAGGCGGCCCCTGCTCCCGATGCCTCTCGCGGGCCGGAGCGTATCGAAGTGAAGGCGGGCGGGCGGACGCTGTTCCTGCTGCCCGGCGAAATCCTGTGGCTGGAAGCGGCGGGAAACTATGTGACGCTGCACACGGCCGGAGGCAGCCATCTGCTGCGCGCGACACTGGCAGACTGGGGAAAACGCCTGTCAGCCCGTGACAGCGCAAGGACAAATCCGGACATTTCCGGACAGATCGAGACAAGCCCGGACGCAAAACCGGACTTTGTGCGCATCCACCGGTCCCGGATCGTCAACCGCCACCACATCCGCGAAACGCGCACAACGAGTTCGGGCGATTTCGAACTGACCCTCTCCAATGGCGCCATGCTGACCGGCAGCCGGAGGTTCCGCAGCGGGTTGGGGTGAGCGTTCAGTCTGGGCATTCCTGATCCCGGATATACTGGCTCATCGCCTCAACGAGATGATCAAAGGTGGCCTTCATGCGGGCGACGCCTTTGAGTTCCTCATGCATGGTAACCCAGGTTTCAAGGGCAAACGAAAACTCATCAGGAACCAGACGCACCATGTTACCGGCGCGCCGGGCGAGCCCCACCTGGCAGACGCCGATGCCTGCGCCCGCCAGCGCCAGCTTGAGTTGGACCAGATCACTGTCAGAGCGCCAGGCAAAATCCGCACGGTCCAGCGTCAGCCCCATGGCGCGCAGGGCCTGTACACTGACCGTTTCATGATCAAAGCCGATCAAGGCATGGCCGGCCATATCTTCCAGGCTATTCAGGGTTCCGTGACGGGCCAGATAATCCCGGTGGGCGAAGAGGCCGAGTTCCACATCGCCCACCTTTCGCGCCAGCAGCGCGGCCTGCTGGGGCCGTACCATACGGATGGCGATGTCTGCGTCGCGGCGGAGCAGGTCGCTCGACTGGTTGGTGGCAATGATTTCAAAGCTGAGGCCGGGATGGGCTTCGCGCAGCGGCGCCAGCATTCCTGGCAGCAATTCCATGCCGACCACCTCGCTGGCCGAAATACGCACCGCGCCGGTCATCTCACTCAAGGGACCGGAGGCGGCCCGGACCATGGCGGCGGCAGAGGCCGCAATCGTGCGCGCATAGGGCTCAATCATCCGCGCTTTGTCTGTCGGTATGAGACCCCGCGGAGAACGGGTAAACAGCGGGCCTCCCAGCGAGACCTCAAGCTGATCGATGTGCCGGGAGAGCGTCGGCTGAGTGAGAGACAGGCGGCGAGCGGCACGCGAAAGGCTGCCCTCCTCCAGAACGGCGAGGAAAGAGCGGATATGATCCCAGGGTGCCGCAGACGAGTTCATATATATGCGTATATCTGATCCATTTATTATCGCAATTTCGTTTATCTCTACCCTACGCCACCTTTGCCTCACCCAAGAGCAAGGAGATGGGACCATGAAGGACGAAAAGCGGGCGCTGGTACTCGGGGTGACCGGCGGGGCTGGATACGAGATCGCGCGGGCGCTGATCCAGCGCGGCTGGCAGGTGCGGGCCGTGGCGCGCAGGCCCGTTCCGGCCCGCCTGCCGCAAGCCGAATGGGTGGTGGGCGATGCGCTGAATGCGGCAGATGTTGCCGCCGCCGCAATCGGCGCCGATGTGATCGTGCATGGCGTGAACCCGCCGGGTTACAAGGATTGGGCAAAGCTGGTGCTGCCCATGCTGGAAAACACGGTGGCGGCGGCAAGGATTTCCGGCGCCCGGATTTTTCTTCCGGGTACGATCTATAATTATGGCCGGGATGCCCTCCCCCTGCTGACGGAAGACGCGCCTCAGCGGCCGCATACCCGCAAGGGGCGTATCCGTGTGCAGATGGAACAGCGGCTGGAGGCGGCCACACAGGAAGGCGTGCGGACGCTGATCCTGCGCTCGGGAGATTTCTTCGGCCCTTCCGCCGGAAATTCGTGGTTTTCGCAAGGCATGGTGACGCCGGGCAAGCCGGTGACGAAGATCACCTATCCGGGCAAGCGGGACGCAGGCCATGCTTGGGCTTATCTGCCCGACTATGGCCAGGCCGCCGCTGCCCTGCTGGACCGTGAGGCGGAGCTTACCGCTTTCGAACGGTTTCATTTCCGCGGTCATTATTTTGCGCGCGGCGTGGAAATTGCCGAAGCCATCCGCGCGGCCAATGGCGGACAGGGGAAGATCACCGGCATGCCCTGGCCCGCCCTGATCCTGCTATCGCCTTTTGTGCGCCTCTTCCGGGAACTCGCCGAGATGCGCTATCTGTGGGAGGAGACGGCGGAACTGGACAATGCCAAGCTCATCTCATTTCTGGGCCATGAACCGCATACGGACATCAAAGACGCCCTCAGCTGGACACTGGCCGCGATGGGTTGCTTTCCGGAGGCGGCCGATCACGCCCCCGGCGCGCGGCCCTGGCCGGCGTGAAGGGCGCAGATGAGGGTGAAGAGGCGGCGGGCTGTCTGGAAGTCGATGTCGATCTTGCCTTCCAGACGCTCTTTCAGAAGCTCCGAGCCTTCATTGTGGATGCCGCGCCGGGCCATGTCGATGGCTTCGATCTGGTGGGGCGTGCTCGTGCGGATGGCTTCGTAATAGCTGTCGCAGATGGTGAAATAGTCCCGGATCACGCCGCGAAACGGTGAGAGGGAGAGAATGAAGGTGTGCACTTCCTCGCCGGGCTCGGTCTTGATGGCGAAGACGAGGCGGCGCTCATGCTGGCTGAGCGCGAGGACGTAGGGCCCGCGATCCTCGCCGATGACGCCGAAGGTGTTTTCCTCGATCAGGTCAAAAATAGCGACGCGGCGCTCATGCTCCGCGTCCGGGCCGGAGGCGCCGAGCGTGTCTTCGTCAATATGGACGGCGACGAGCCGGTTGGCGCCCATGGATCAGCCGCCCTGATTTGTTCGTATGGAAACGGAGCGGCCATGCGCCGGGAGGCGCTCGGCTTCGGCGAGGCGCAGGGCGGCAGGCGCCAGCGCGGCGAGGCCTTGTGGTCCTGCGCGCTGGATGCTCATCCGCTTCACAAAGTCATACAGTCCGAGGCCGGAGGAAAAGCGCGCGGCGCGGCTGGTCGGCAGGACGTGGTTGGAGCCGGTGACATAATCGCCGAGCGCCTCGGGCGTGTGGTGGCCAAGGAAGACCGCGCCGGCATGGCGGATCAGGGGCAGCATCGCGTCAGGATCTTCGATGCAGAGCTCGACATGCTCGGCGGCGATGATGTTGGCAGCAAAGGCGGCGGTGGCGGCGTCCGGCGCAGTGATGACGGCGCCGTGGGCGAGCCAGGCCTCGCGGGCCCGCTCACCCGTGGGCAGGGAATTCAACTGGTTATCCACAGCCTTCTCAACAGCCGCGCCGAGGGCGGCGTCCAGCGTGATGAGGATCGACTGGCTGGAGGGATCATGCTCGGCCTGGCTGAGCAGGTCTGCGGCCACCCAGTCCGGATTTGCTGTGGCGTCAGCGATCACGAGGATTTCGGAAGGGCCGGCGATGGTGTCGATACCGACCTTGCCGAACACCTGGCGCTTGGCCTCGGCGACGAAGGCGTTGCCGGGTCCGACGATCTTGTCCACAGGCGCGATGGGACCGGCGCCATAGGCGAGCGCGGCGACGGCCTGCGCCCCGCCGATGGGGTAAAACTCGGTGGCGCCCGCCTTCAGCGCGGCATAGGCCACGGCCGGGGCGAGCTCGCCATCGGGCGCCGGGGCGACCATGACGATGCGCTCAACCCCCGCTATGCGCGCGGGCACAATATTCATCAGCACGGATGAGGGGTAGCTCGCCCGGCCGCCGGGAACGTAGACGCCGACCGAGTCCAGCGCGGTCCAGCGCCAGCCGAGTTCGACCCCAGCGCTATCAGTGAAGCGATGGTCTGCCGGGCGCTGGGCAGTGTGGTAGGCGGCGATACGGTCATGCGCGAAATCGATGGCCTCGCGCAGGTCTGCGGGGCACTCGGCGGCGATGAGGTCGAGGTTTACATTGTCCGACTGCAGGGTCGAGGGATCGAGCTGCAGACGGTCAAACTTCGCGGTGTAGTCAGCCACAGCTGCCCCGCCCCGCTGGCGTACATCCTTGATGATAGCAGCAACGATGCCGGCAACGTCTTCGCCCTGGCCACGGTCTTCGTCGAGGAAATGGCGCAGGGCCTCCTCGAAACCGGGCTCAGATGCGTTCAGATGACGGGCCATATCGGGGGTTCCACGGCATTTTTTACAGCCCCGCTACATGGACCGTGCGGTTCCCGCTGGCAAGACGGCGAAAGGCGCCTGAGTGCAGCAGGAAGGCGTGCGCGGCGGCGGCGCTACCAAAGCGATGCGCGGCCGCATCAGTCCAGCGGCAAATTGTGACAGCGCGACACAAATGCGATTGATTTGCACAATCATTCTCGTTTAGGAGCAGCCGTTATTCTGGCCAGAAGGAGCCCCGCCTGTGCAATTTGCCGACGAGAACCGACCGACCACCCGCCTAGTCCGCCGCGCTGGCCTGCTGACCAGCGCCGCCCTGTTTGCCCTTGCCCTGCCCGCCACCGCTGAAGCGGTGGAGGAGAGCGAGGCCGAGCGCGCGGTGAAGGTGCTCGATACGGTCACCGTGATCGGCAATATCGAAGATCCGCAATCGACTTATGGCTCCGCCTACACGCTGACCGAGCGGGAGCTGGAGAAGTTCGAATCAAGCAACATCAACTCGGTGCTGCGCGCCGTTCCGGGCGTTTATGTGCGCGATGAGGACGGGCTCGGCGCTTTCCCGCGGATCGGCATCCGCGCCTCCTCTTCCGGCCGCAGCGACCGGATCCTGGTGCTGGAAGACGGCGTGCCCGCCGCGATGGCACCTTACGCCAACACGTCGGCCTATTTCTTCCCCAACATCTCGCGGATGCGCAGCGTGGAAGTGCTGAAAGGCCCTGAGACCCTGCTCTACGGGCCCCAGACGGTGACCGGTGTGGTGAACCTTCTGGCAACGGCGATCCCCGAGGAGCGCGCCGGATTTGTGCGCGCCGAGTTTGGCGAGAACAATACCGGCCGCGTCCATGCCTGGTATGGCGATCAGGTGGGCCAGGTCGGCTTCCTGGTGGAGACCTTCCAGAGCACGACCGACGGCTTCCAGAAGATCGACCGCTCTGCCCGCTCAGCCGGAAACGAGATCGAGGAATACATTCTGCGCCTGCAATGGGAAGGGACGCGCCAGCGGCTGGAGTTCAAGGGCCAGTACAATGACGAAACCCATGACGTGTCGTATCTGGGCCTGACGGACGCCGACTTCAAAGCCAATCCGGACCGCCGCTATGGCCTCTCCGAACTGGAGCAGATGAACCGGGGCCGCACGGGGTTCAGCCTGCATCACGAGTTTGACCTCACCGACGCATGGGCGCTGAAATCCACCGCCTACTGGACCGACACGGAGCGTCACTACCGGCGTCTCAACCAGATCAACGGCGTGAACATCGGCAGCGTGGCCGACACGATCAACACTGGCGGGACGAACGCCGCGCTGCTGCAGGGGATCCTCGATGGCACCGCCAACACAACCCATCCCAATGGCGTGCGCTACGGCAATAACTTCCAGGAGTTCACCTCGCAGGGCATCCAGACCCAGCTTGAGGGCGAGTTCCAGACCGGTGCTTTAAGCCACAACCTGACATTCGGCGTGCGCCGCCACGAAGACGAAACCCGTAATGTGGCCAGTGCCAACAATGAGTTCTACCAGCAGGTCAACGGCGCGCTGGTGTTCCAGGGCCTTGGCACGCCGAACATCAACAAGGGCGAGGCAGAGGCCTGGTCTGTCTGGCTGGGCGACCGCATCTCGTATGGCAATTGGAGCTTCCTGCCGGTCATCCGCTATGAAGACATCAAAACGGTTGGCAACGTGCTGAACCCGGCGCCGCGCAACAGCCTGACCAACACCTCCGTTGGCCTCGGCGTGAACTATGCCGTCAACGCAAACTGGACCCTTCTGGCAGGCGCCTATGAAGGCTTTGCTCCACCCGGATCGAGCGCGGCCGAAGGCACCAAAGGCGAAGAGAGCGTCAACTACGAAGCCGGTGTGCGCTACCGCAATGGCACCGTTGGCGTCGATGCGATCGCCTTCCTCAGCGACTATGACAACGCGCTGCGCCTCTGCCTTGTGGCCAACCCCTGCCCCGGCGGGATCGTGGATGGCTCGACGCTGCAGAGCGGCGCGAAGGAAGTTTACGGCCTGGAACTGGGCGCGTTTGCCACGCTCTTCCAGAACGAAAGCTTCTCCATTCCGGCGCGCCTCTCCTACACCTACACCGACGGCGAATACACACGGGCCGCCGACACGGCAGGCGGCGTTCTGGCGGGCGACACGCTGGACTATACCCCGCCGCACACCGGCGTTCTGCAGGTCGGTATCGAACATCAGGGCGGCTGGGATGTCTATGCGGCGCTGAACTATACCGACGAGACCTGCACCACGACGACCTGCGACCGGATTGGCATCGACGACACCTATCTGCGGACGGAAAGTCTGCTCACGGTGGACCTGTCGGCCTCCTATGATATCAGCGATGTGGTGGAAGTTTACACCAAGGTGGACAATGTGTTCGACGAGCGCGCCATCATGCATCGCGGCGCAGACGGCGCCCGTGGCAACCCGGGCCGCTATGTGGGCGTTGGCATCCGCCTGAACTTCTGAGAGTTCGGATACACGGCAGGAATCAAAAGCGGGGCGGAAACGCCCCGCTTCTTTTTGTGTCCGGTCTTACAGAAAATCAGTCCGCGCGAAGAGCGTAGCCGGCAGAGCGGACGGTCCGGATCGGATCGTCTCCCCCGGCCTGACGGAGGGCCTTGCGCAGACGGCCGACATGTACATCCACCGTGCGCGCCTCGACATAAACGTCCGAGCCCCAGACGGTATCGAGAAGCTGTTCGCGCGAGAAGACGCGGCCAGGATGCTGCATGAAATAATCAAGCAGACGGAATTCCGTCGGACCGAGGTGGATATCCTCGCCATTGCGGGAGACGCGATGGGCCACCCGGTCGATCTCGATATCACCGACGGTGATCCGGTCTTCCTTGAGGCCGGGCCGGATGCGGCGGAGCACGGCGCGGACGCGGGCCATCAGCTCTGTCGTCGAGAAGGGCTTGGTGACGTAATCGTCCGCCCCCGTATCAAGCCCGCGGATGCGGTCGCTCTCCTCGCCGCGCGCGGTGAGCATGATGATCGGAAGGTTCGGATTGACGCCGGTGGCGCGGACGCGGCGGCAGATTTCGATGCCGCTCACCTTAGGCAGCATCCAGTCCAGCAGCAGCAGGTCGGGCGCCCGCTCGTCGATCATCATCAGCGCTTCTTCACCATCGGCGGCGATGGCGACTTCATAATCCTCTCGCTTGAGGTTGTAGAGCAGCAGCTCGGAGACGGCGCTTTCGTCTTCTGCGACAAGCACGTAGGGTTTCATCTTTGGGCTCCGTAATCTGTTTGAGCGAAATTCGTCAAACCTGGTCCAGCTTCGGCCGGTCCATGGCTGACAGGTATTCCCCCACGGCCTGGTAGTAGACGAATTCGGCCACGTTGGTGCAGTGGTCGCCGATCCGTTCCAGGTTCTTCGCTATAAAGAGCATATGTGCCCCGGCACTGATGCGGCGGGGATCTTCGATGAGATAGGTGACCATTTCACGGAACACCGCATTGTAGTGCTGGTCGATGTCGTCATCGCTGGACCAGACATTCTTGGCCAGGACGGCATTGCCGGAGGCATACGCGTCGAGCACTTCGTTGAGCTGACGGGCCACCGGGCGCGACATGCGCAGGATGGCGTTGCGCATCTCCATGCTGACATGATCGTCAAGGCGCAGGGCGCGCTTGGCGATATTCTTCGACAGGTCGCCGATCCGCTCCAGTTCGTTGGAAATCTTCAGTGCCGAGAGGATCATCCGCAGGTCATGTCCCATCGGCTGGCGGCGCGCGATGAGGCTGACGATCTGTTTTTCCACCTCAGCTTCGATGGCATCGACCTGCGGGTCGCGGGCGATCACCTCCTTGGCGAGCACGGGATCATTGGCGCTGAGCGCCCGGCAGGAGTCAGTGATCATCGTTTCCACGATGCCGCCCATGCGCATGATGTCCGAGGAGAGCTTGTCCAGCTCATCAGAATAGGCAGAGACGATATGATCCGACATATGTTCCTCCCTCAGCCGAACCGGCCGGTGATATAGTCTTCGGTGCGCTTTTCGCGGGGGTTTGTGAAGATCTGTTCTGTCTCGCCCATCTCGATCAAGTTGCCGAGGTGGAAGAAGGCGGTACGCTGGCTGACGCGGGCAGCCTGCTGCATGGAGTGGGTGACGATGACGATGCAGTAGCGCTTGCGCAGCTCGTCGATCAATTCCTCGATGCGGGCGGTGGCCACGGGATCAAGCGCCGAGCAAGGCTCATCCATCAGGATGACTTCCGGGCGCACGGCAATGGCGCGCGCGATGCAGAGACGCTGCTGCTGGCCGCCCGACAGGCTGGTGCCGGGCGCCTGGAGGCGGTCCTTCACCTCATCCCACAGGCCAGCGCGGCTGAGGGATTTCTCGACGATCGCGTCAAGATCTTCCCGGCTGGTGGCAAGGCCATGGATGCGGGGGCCGTAGGCGATGTTGTCGTAAATCGATTTCGGAAAAGGGTTCGGCTTCTGGAACACCATGCCGACACGTGAGCGAAGCAGCACGGCATCAATCGAGGGATCGTTGATGTCCTGCCCGTCCATCAGGATCTGCCCTTCGACGCGGCAGTTCTCGATGGTGTCGTTCATGCGGTTGAGGCAGCGCAGGAAGGTGGACTTGCCGCAGCCCGAGGGACCGATGAGCGCCGTGACGGCCCGGTCCGGAAAGGACATGGATACGCCATGGATGGCCTGGGTGGCGCCATAGAACACCTTGATGTCCCGGCAATCGATCCGCGGGGCGGCGGCCGGGGGCGCATCGGCAGCGGGGGCCAGCACGGAACCGGCGGCCTGTGGTGTGTGATCGGTATCCATTACCATCTCCGCTCGTACTTTCGTCTCAAGAATACCACCAACCCGTTCATCAGCAAAAGAACAGCAAGGAGGACAACAATCATCGCCGAGGTCATCGGTTCCCAGGCGCGCTCTGCGTTGTTTGCCCAGGTGAAGATCAGCACCGGCATGACGGTGGATTCGTCGGTGGGCCCGGTTGGCACATCGCCGACGAAGGCGACCATGCCGATCAGCAGCAGCGGGGCAGTTTCCCCCAGCGCGCGGGCCATGCCGAGGATGGCGCCGGTGAGAATGCCTGGCGCTGCCAGCGGCACAACATGGTGGAACACCGTCTGCATCTGCGACGCGCCGATGGCCAGCGCGCCCGAGCGCACCGAAGGCGGCACAGCCTTCAGCGCCGCGCGCGAGGCGATGATCACCACCGGGAACGTCATCAGCGCCAGCACAAGACCGCCAACCAGCGGGGCCGAGCGCGGCATGCCGAGGAAGTTGATATAAACCGCCGCGCCGAGCAGACCGAACACAATGGACGGCACAGCGGCGAGGTTATTGATGTTGACCTCGATGAAATCGGTCAGGCGGTTCTTCGGGGCAAACTCTTCCAGATAGACCGCAGCCAGAATACCGATCGGAATGGCGACGAGCGCGGTAACCAGCATCGTGAACAGCGACCCGACGAGCGCCGCAAGGCCGCCGGCAAGTTCGGGATAGGTGGAGTCCGAGTTGGTCAGCAGGCTCCAGCGCGGCACGCGGGAGATGCGGCCCATCTCTTTCAGGGCGAGCGTCCAGGCAATCTGCTGATCGGACACCACGCGCTGGGCTTCGGGCAGAGCGATGAGACGGGCGGTCGCCGGGCTATTGCGGAAGGCGTCGAGCGAACCGGTGAGGAGTTCGAGGCGGGCTGTGCCGGCCTGAACGTCGCGCAGGCGGCCGGTGGCCCCGCCCGCGGTGAGCAGAATTGAGCCCTCATCCATGCTGACGCCATCGGACTGAAGCGATGTCAGCGCCGTGAGGATCGGAGCGAACGCGCCCTGCCCTTCGAGGCCAGCGAAGCCGTCCTCCTGCGCGGTGACAGCCGTGATGGCTCCGATGCGCACCCGGCGCTCCGGAAAGGCCTGGCCCTTCAGATAGAGATCAAGGTCGTCATTGAGCGGCGCGGTGAGCGTGATGTCGTTGCCCACCATCTCGGGCCGGGACGCGACCTTACGCGCAGTCGGCAAGACGGCCAGGCGGGTGATGAATTCGGAAACGGCGGTGCGGCTGGTGCGGTCACGGTCCGCCTCCGGGAAGGTTGTCAGGAGGTTGTCGCGGGCCAGCTCCCAGAAGCCATCCACATTACGGGCGATGTCCTCGGGCGATGTTTCGCCTGGCGGTGTGATGACAGCCGGATCCAGCGTGATGTCATAGCGCACGACATGGTAGGTCGCCGCAGAGACTGCCTGCGAGCCGATGGACAGGACCAGCAGCAGCAGCGCGCCCAAAGCCAGGAAAATGGCGCCGAGCCCGTAGTAACGGAAGCGCACATCGGCGGCGCGGCGGCGCTTGAGGCGCTTGAGCGCTTCAGGCGTGGAGAAAGCGGAGGCGGCCGGATCAGTCATACTTTTCCCGGTATTTCTGGACGACGCGCAGGGCGATCACGTTGAAGAGCAGCGTTACGGCGAAGAGAACGAGGCCGAGCGCAAAGGCGGAGAGTGTCTTGGGATCGTCAAAGCCGGTTTCGCCGGTCATCAGGGAGACGATCTGGACGGTGATGGTGGTGAGGTCAGAGGTCGGGTCCATCGAGATGCGGGCGCTCTTGCCGGCCGCCATCACGACGATCATCGTTTCGCCAATGGCGCGGGAAACCGCCAGCAACAGCGCGGCGATGATGCCCGGAAGCGCTGCAGGCACGACCACATTGCGGACCGTTTCGGACTTGGTGGCGCCCAAGGCATAGGCGCCATCGCGCAGGGTTTGCGGCACGGCGTTGATCACGTCATCCGACAGGGAGGAGACGAACGGAATGACCATGATGCCCATGACGAGACCGGCTGCGAGCGCGCTGGTGGGCTGGGCGGCCAGCAGCGGCTCGCTGGTGAGGCCGACATTGATCAGCGTCTCGTTGATCCAGAGCGCGATGGATCGCACGGCCGGCGCCACAACCAGCAGCGCGAAGAAGCCGTACACCACCGTCGGGATACCGGCGAGGATTTCGAGGATCGGCTTGATCCAGGCGCGCGCTTTGGGCCCGGCATATTCGGAGAGGTAGATCGCGGAGAAGAGGCCGATGGGCGCGGCCACGAACATGGCGATCAGGGCGATCATGAACGTGCCGAAGAACAGCGGCAGGGCGCCGAACTCCGCTTCGGTCTGCGCATTCCAGCGGGTGCCGAAGAGGAAATCCCAGATCGGGATGACGCTGAAGAACTGGATGCTCTCATAGAGGAGCGAGATGACAATGCCGGCGGTGGTGGCGATGGCGACGACCGCGCAGAGGAACAGCACGCCTTCCATACCCCGCTCGACCAGCGAGCGGGCCCGGAAGCTGGCGGCGAGGCGGCGGCGGGCGAACAGAAGCCCCAGGAAGGCGCTGATCCCCATCACGGCCAGCACGCCAATGTTGAGGCCGCCGATGATCTCCAGATAACGATTGGTGACCGCCGTGAAGACGAGATCGGTTCCGGCATAATCGGAAGAACGGGCGGCCAGAGACACCGAGTCGAGATAGGTTTGCAGCTCCGGCGCGGAGAGCAGGTCAAAGGCGGGTGGCAGTTCGCTCGTCAGCTGGCCGCGGGCAAAAGGCTCGGCGCCCACTGCGTAGGCCAGCGCCACCAGAACCGCCGGAACGACAGCCCACATGGCAACGAAATAGCCATGATAATTCGGCCGGGAATGCAGCGCCGGCGCGCCGGAAAGCAGAATGCGCTCGGCGCCGATACGGCCGACAAAAAACGCTACAGACGCAAAGACCGCAATCAGAGCGATCAGTAGCCAGCCCATGGGCAAGTGACCGAGCTGCTGAAGCATGAACTTCCTTCCGGGGGTGATCCGGTGCCCCAAATAGAAGAAGGCCGCGACAGTTATGTGACAATCTTCTGTATTTCCTGCCGCAGTCACCCTCTATTGCGCGCGCCCCTCAAAGACGCCATGTGTTCTGGATGACTAACCCTCAGGATTCAAAGGCCATCTGGCACGGAACGACGGTGCTCGCCGTGCGCAAGAATGGCAAACTCGTGATGCTCAGCGACGGACAGGTGTCGATGGGCCAGACCATAATGAAGGGCAATGCCCGCAAGGTGCGCCGGATTGCCGGCGGGGCGATTCTTGCCGGTTTTGCCGGGGCGACTGCCGATGCGTTCACCCTGTTCGAGCGCCTGGAGGCGAAGCTGGAACGCTTCCCCGACCAGTTGCAACGAGCCGCTGTGGAGCTGGCCAAGGACTGGCGGACGGAGAAATACCTCCAGAAACTTGAAGCCCTGCTGATCGTGGCGGACAAGCACAGCACGCTGGTGATTACCGGGGCGGGCGATGTGCTGGAGCCGGAACATCCGGTCGTGTCCATTGGCTCAGGCGGCAATTATGCGCTGGCAGCGGCCCGCGGCCTCTATGACTATGAGAATGACGCCGAAGTGATCGGCCGCAAGGCGATGCAGATTGCTGCCGATATCTGCGTCTACACCAACAGCCATTTCAGTGTGGAAACGCTGGACGTTTAGGCGCTGGCGAAAAACTCCAACGGTTTCTCCAACGAGACCGCCTCTTTCTTCAATGAACCTCCCTCGGCGCCGCCCTCAGAGGTGCCAGGCAGAGACAGACGAAACGGACTTCATGAAACAC
This sequence comes from Hyphomonas polymorpha PS728, assembly GCF_000685315.1. Classification (GTDB taxonomy): domain Bacteria; phylum Pseudomonadota; class Alphaproteobacteria; order Caulobacterales; family Hyphomonadaceae; genus Hyphomonas; species Hyphomonas polymorpha. The sequence continues at coordinate 47,022 of NZ_ARYM01000014.1, read as the reverse complement.
CTGACGCCCCGAGAAATCGTTGCCGAACTTGACCGCCACATCGTTGGCCAGAACGCCGCCAAGCGCGCCGTGGCCATTGCCCTGCGCAACCGCTGGCGGCGCAAGCAGGCGCCGGAAAACCTGCGCGGCGAGATCACGCCCAAGAATATCCTGATGATCGGGCCGACGGGCGTGGGCAAGACCGAGGTTTCCCGCCGCCTCGCGCGCCTTGCCAATGCGCCTTTCCTGAAGGTGGAAGCCACGAAGTTCACCGAGGTGGGCTATGTGGGACGGGATGTGGAGCAGATCGTGCGGGATCTGGTGGAGGCAGCCGTTTCCATGATCCGCGAGCAGAAGCGGGCAGGTGTGGAACAGGCCGCGCGCGACAAGGCCGAGGAACGCCTGCTGGACGCCCTCGTCGGCGCCGAAGCACAGGCCTCTACCCGCGAAGTGTTCCGCCGCAAGCTGCGCGCGGGAGAGCTGGACGACAAGGAAGTCGACATCGACTTTGCCGACACGAACAATCCCATGCAGATGCTGGACATCCCCGGACAGGGCGGATCGATGAGCATGATCAATCTGGGCGACATGCTGGGCAAGGCCATGGGAGGGCGCACGCGCCGTGTACGGACGACCGTGCGCGAGGCGGCAAAGCCGCTGGTGACCGAGGAAGCCGACAAGCTGGTGGATGAAGACCAGATCGTGCGCGAGGCGGTTTCGGCTGTGGAGGAAGACGGAATCGTGTTCCTCGACGAGATCGACAAGATTGCCGCGCGCAAGGACCGGGGCGGCGCGGATGTAAGCCGCGAAGGCGTGCAGCGCGACCTCTTGCCCCTGATCGAAGGCACCACCGTTTCGACCAAGCGCGGCGCGGTGAAAACCGATCATATCCTGTTTATCGCTTCGGGCGCGTTTCACGTTTCCAAGCCGTCCGACCTGCTGCCCGAACTGCAGGGGCGGTTGCCGATCCGGGTGGAATTGGAGCCGCTGACGCGGGACGACCTGCGCCGCATCCTGGTGGAACCGCAGGCGAGCCTCATCCGCCAGTATGAAGCGCTGATGGCAGCCGAAAACGTGACCCTGACCTTTGAGGACGCCGCCATCGACCGGATCGCGGACCTTGCCGAAGCGGTGAACAAGACCATCGAGAATATCGGTGCCCGCCGCCTGCAGACGATCCTCGAGCGCCTGCTGGATGAAATCAGCTTCGACGCTCCGGACAAGGCCGGCGAGACCTTTGTGATCACGGCGAGCTATGTGGACGAAAAAGTCAGCACGCTGGCGGGGAATGCGGACCTCTCGAAGTTTATCCTCTAGGCCGATCCGTAGTTTTCCTTATTGAGAGGCGTCCCCTTCGGAATGAACTGTTCTCACGTTGAAGCAGATCAACGGGAGGCCTTGTCATGCTGTATGTGGATACCCCAACCCCTCAGGATATTGCCCGGCTGAATGCCGCGCGCGGGGATGTGTGCATCTCCATCTATGTACCGACGACCCCGCTGACCCAGCGCATTGGGGAAGCGCGGCTGAAATTCCGTCATCTGATCAGTGAAGCGGCCGATCAGGCGCGCGCAGCGGGCCACGCCAAGCGGGAAGTCGGCCTCGCCGAGATCGCCCTGCTGCACCTTGCCGAGGACGACCATTTCTGGCGCGTGCAGGCAAACAGCCTGGCTGTATTTGCCACCCCTTCAGGCGTAACCAGCTTCCGGCTGGCCAACAAGCTGGCGCCCTCAACGGAGGTGGCCGACCGGTTTCACCTGCTGCCGCTCATGCGCGCGGTGACCTTTCCGCACGAAGCGTTTGTTCTGGCGCTGTCTGAGAAAGGCGTGCGGCTGGTGCAGGTGTTTTCCGACATGCCGGCAAAGAAGGTGAAGGTGCCGGGCCTGCCGAAGGACGCGGCAAGCCATGCGGGCAAAACGACGATCAACGACAAATCTTCCTTCACCCGGATTCATGGCGAGGAAGGACAGCGGATCCGTCACCTCTCATACCTGCGGGCGATTGATGCGGCCCTGCGCCCCATCCTGGCGGGACGGGATACGCCGCTGATCGTCGCCGCTGTTGATCCGCTGGCGCATCTCTATCCGCATGTGAATACCTATCACCGGATGGCGCATGACCAGATCCGCGTCAGCCCGGACGCCGTGAAAGACAATGAGCTGGCACGCCTCTCCGTACCGGTTCTGGATGGTGTGTATGCTGAAGACCTGTTCAAGGCAGCGCAGGTGTTCGAGCAGCATTCCTCAAACGGCCGGACGGCAACCGACCTGACCGATGTGGCCCGCGCCGCGACCTATGGAGCGGTGGACACGCTGTTTGCAGATATGAACGACACCCGCCCCGGCCTGATTGACGACAAGGGCCATGTGACCTTCGCCAAGGCGGATACGGCAGACAACTACCGGCTGGTGGATGAAGTGGCGCGCCGGGTGATCGTCAATGGCGGCAAGGTGTTTGCCGTGCGCGCCGGCGAAGTTCCCGGCGGGCGCTCGGTGGGCGCTATCCTGCGCTATCCGGTTTGATGCCGGGCGGCCCCGGCGGTCAGCCTTCCAGGGCGGCGCGGCGGATGGGCAGGTGTTTCTTGCCCCATTCCTTCATGATCGTCAGGGCGGGGCGCAGCTCCTCGCCCTTGGCGGTCAGCACATAATCGTAGCGTTTTGGCGAAGTGGAATAGGCGCGGCGCTCCAGGATACCCACTTCGACCAGGCGTTTGAGCCGGTCTGCCAGGATATGCCGGGTCATGCCCCCTGACTCGGCAAACTCCTCGAACTTGGTTTTGCCGAGGAAACAATCCCGCAGGATCAGCAGAGTCCAACGGTCTCCAACGACGGACAGGGTCCGCGCGACCGGGCACCAGTTATCGTTCAGTTCTGACCATTTCATGCGGCAACTGTACCGCAGATAAACGAAAGTTCCAGAAAGAAACGCTAGGTTTCAGGAATAATCCGTACCCTAAACCCGAATACCGGCGGCTTCGGCCAGATCGCTGTAGGAGACGGCGGGGCGCGGGCCGATATGACCGATCACTTCAGCCGCCGCGATATGGCCAAGACGCGCGCAGGTGGCGAGCGGCAGGCCGCGGGCCACACCAAAGAGGAAACCAGCGGCATACTGATCGCCCGCTCCGGTGGTATCGACTACAGCGTCCACAGGCTCAGCCGGGATCATGATCGGATCGCCATCGCCGAACACGATGGAGCCTTTCTCGCTCCGGGTAACCGCCGCGACCGCACAATCGGCGTGCAGCGCCTTCAGGGCCGCATCGAAATCTTCGGTTTCGTAAAGTGAGAGAAGCTCAGCTTCATTGGCGAACACGATGTCGGCAAAACCCTTCACGAGGTGGCGGAAGCTGGCCCGGTGCCGGTCAACGCAGAACTTGTCGGACAGGGTGACGGCGACCTTGCGGCCGGCCGCCTTGGCAATCTCGGCGGCATGAACGAAGGCTTCCTTGGCCTCGTCGCGGTCAAACAGATAGCCTTCAAGATAAAGGATCTGCCCGCTGCGCACGAGGTCGGCATCGACATCTTCCTTCGAGAAGAGGACCGAAGCCCCGAGGAAGGTGTTCATGGAACGGTGGCCGTCATCGGTGACGAAGATGATCGAGCGGGCCGTTGCCGGGCCCTCTTCCAGCGGGCGCGTGTGGAAGGGCACGCCAGCCTTCATCATCTCGCGCATGAACTGGTGGCCGAGCTCATCGTTGGAGATCTTGCCGATATAGGCTGCCTTGCCGCCGAAGCTGGAGAGGCCGGCGATCGTGTTGGCGCCCGAGCCACCCGAGGTGATCACCGCATCTTTTGCCAGCCCCGTCAGCTCTTCGGCGCGCGGTTCCTCGATCAGCTGCATGACGTCCTTGTGGATGCCATGGCGGGTGAGGAACGCATCGTCTGCGCGGGCAAGAACGTCCACGATCGCATTACCGAGGCCGACGACGTCGAATTTTGCTGCGGTCACTGGGGGCGGCTCCTCGAAATTCATTAAAACTCAGGCGTTCCGCGCCTTGCCAGACACAGCCCGTGGACACAAGACCCGCAGGCCGCTAGAGCGCAGCGCAGGCCGGGGCCTGCCCCTTTCTCCAGCGAAAACGATCTGTCCCTCCCATGAAAAAAGTCGCCTATCTTGCCAGCCGTGTTACCATTCCGGGCTCCATGATCCGCCGGACGGATGCTTTCGAGCATGACTTCATGATGGACGCCCTGCGCAGCCCTTTCCGCGCGCGCGGCCTGGAAGTGGTGGATGTGTGCTGGGACGACCCGAAGGTGGACTGGACCCAGTTTGAGGCCGCCATCATCGGCACAACCTGGGACTATTGGGATCGCCTCGAGGAATTCCTCGCCGCGCTGGACGCCATCGGCAAACAGACGCGGCTCTATAATCCGGCAGACCTCGTGCGCTGGAATTCCCGCAAGACCTATCTGCGCGATCTGGAAGCCAAGGGCGCCAGGCTGATCCCGACACTCTGGCTCGACACATGCGGGGAGGCCGAAGCGAAGGCCGCGTTCGATGCGCTGGGCGCGGATACGGTTGTGTTCAAGCGGCAGGTGGGCGCGGGCGCCAAGGACCAGCACAAGCTGAGCCGGGGCGAGGCAATCCCGCAAATGAAACATCCGATGATGGCGCAGCCCTTCCTGCCGATGATCCAGAAGGAGGGCGAGCTTTCCTTCATCTTCATCGACGGGGAATTCTGCCATGCGCTGATCAAGCGCGCGCAGCCGGGCGACTATCGCATCCAGTCAAGCTATGGCGGGCGGGAGGAAGTGCTGCATCCGTCTGCGGACGATCTTGCTGCCGCGCGCGCCATTCTGAGTGCGCTGGATGAGGCGCCGCTCTATGGCCGCGTCGACATGCTGCGCGGGGAAGATGGCGCCTTGCTGCTGATGGAACTGGAAGTGATTGAGCCCTACCTCTACCCCAAGGAAGGGCCAGGCTTGGGCGAGCGGATGGCGGCGGCCGTGGCGAAACGGATCGGCGCCGCCTAATTCGCTTCGACCGGCGTGCAGGCAATGCCCGTCAGCGGGAACATTTCCCCGCTCTGGCGTTCGCGGACATAGCAGTCCCCGTCCATCAGGACGATGTCGAAGATGGTCGGCATGGCGGGGCTGTTGCCTTCCAGGGGCCCCGGCCTGGGGGGCAGCACGGAAATGACCGACTCCTTTGTCAGGTCTCCGGGGCCGAGCTGGATCTGGGCGCGGTCGACCGCGGCGGCGAGAACGCCGGTCAGAACCGAGAGGGTTTCCGGAGAGGCGTCTGTCAGCGTCGCAGGCTGGGGCGAGGACTGGCAGGCCGCAATGCCGGCCAGCATGGAAATACTCAGGACACGGTATTTCATGACACCTAACTCCTATCTGCCATGGGGCATGGTCATGTCGCGGTTCGTTTCAAGCGTGGAGGGCGATGGCGGCCGCAGGGGGATGCCCCCGGAACCAGCGCTGCCATTCGCACTCGCCACAGCCGTGGTCGCCTGAGCGGATACCGCCGGGCAGGCCAGCGACCCGCGATAGCTCAGCGCAGCCGCCAGCAGGCGCTCGTTTTCATCGCCCAGCTCGCGCGAGAGGTCGTCGCTCACCTGGCAACCTGGAAGGCGCACGCCAAAGGAAGCGGCCGAATTGTTCGGAATGAAGCCGTCGGCATAATCCCCAAACCCCTGCCCGTTCACGCCCTGGAACTGGATGGTGTAGTAGGTCTCGCCGCAATTGTCCGTGGGATAGAAACCGAAAGGCTTTCCGCAGGTGGTGTTGCCGATGAGGATCACTTCCACGCCAATGCCGCGCAGGCCGTTCACCACAGCCTCGCTGGCGCTGCAGGTGGACCCCGTAGACAGGACAAAGACACGCGGCAGGTTGAGCGATGGCAGCGGCGTTCCATCCGGCACCGTGAAACCGACGCCTGTTGAATAGAACGGGATCGGATTATTGACTGCCCCGGTTACAGGATTGCGGTTTCCGGCGGCGGCATTGAAACGGAGCTGCTCAAACACCTGATTGCGCGTGCGTGTTTCGCCGGCGATCATGTAGCTGAGCTGGGACGCCACGGCGAGGAGGCCGCCCCCATTGTAGCGCAGGTCCAGCACCAGATCGCTGACACCCGCCGTCTGCATGGCCGCCATGGCATCGTAGATGTCGCGCTCACTGGCATAGGGGCTGAACGTGTTGAACAGGATATACCCGACATTGCCGGTGGGCGTGCTGATGATCCGGGTACGGTTGACGGGCTTGGAAGACAGGTTCACCGATGTGAGCGACACAGTGCGGGTTGCGCCGTCTGGGTCTTCCACGGTGAAGCTGTTCGTCAGGCCGGGCGTGGACGGAAACAGGGCAGCATTCAGCTGGTTGATGTCGGAGGGCGAATTCGTGCTCACCAGATCAATGCCGTTGATCCGGAGGATGCGTGAGCCACGCTCGAAATTCGGTTGGCCGCTGACCATTGTGGAAGCCGGCGAGTTCGGCTCTGTATACCGGATACGGAAATCGCGCGGGGGCGTTGTCGAGAACGCAATATAGCTGGCCCCGTAGGTCGCCGTGGGCGCAGCATTGCGGGCGGCCAGATATTCCTCCGTAGGCTCACTGAAATGGAAATCGTCTTTCTCCTTGCCCGACGGGGTGGTGGCAAAGGTGCGCAACACGGCGAAATAATCCAGCCGGTTGGTGAAGTTCGCCGGATTCCGGTCGGTTACTTCAGTGTTCCAGAGATAGGTCTCGTTGGTCCATGAGCGCAGCCAGAAACGCTCTTCCAGCGCGGTGCCCTGTACATCGGGATAGGTGTTGCCTTCGATGTCCCGGCCGACGCGGCGGACCTCGCAGCGGTTCTTGAACGTGCTGGCGGGCTGATAGACGCCCTGCGTCCAGGTTGGCCCGGCAACCGGCGGAGGCGGTGGTGGCGGTGAAGCAGCGCCGCCCCCACTGCTGCCACCGCCACCGCCTCCACAGGCCGATAACCAGACGGGCATGCCAAGGGTCAGCAAGGCGAGCGCCAACGCTTTCATGGAACCAGCCTTGGTGAGCCTGTTACGCATGGCATTCTTCCCTCTCGATACCCTTTGGAAAAGGTTTGCCGAGCCGGACGCCAACGTCAATTCATATTGCGCCTGAAGGTGGTTTACGGGGTTTTTTCGGCCCCAGCGCCGCGCGGGCGGCCGGGTCTGGCGTCTTCGGCTTGAAGGCACAGAGATCGGCGATCACACAATGCCAGCATTCGGGTGTGCGCGCCTTGCAGACATAGCGCCCGTGCAGGATCAGCCAGTGATGGGCGCCCTTCTTGAATTCGAGCGGCGTGATGCGCTCAAGGCCCGCCTCGACATGATCGGGCGTTTTGCCCGGCGCGAGCCCCGTTCTGTTGGAAACGCGGAAAATATGGGTGTCGACAGCAATGGTCGGCTCGCCAAAGGCTTCGTTCATCACGACATTCGCCGTCTTGCGGCCGACGCCCGGCAGGGTGGTCAGCTCATCGCGGGTGCGCGGCACCTCGCCCCCGAACTCGTCGAGGATCTTCTGGCTGAGCGCGATGACGTTCTTTGCCTTGTTGCGCCAGAGCCCGATGGTCTTGATGTAACCGGCGACGCCCGCTTCCCCCAGCGCAAGCATTTTCTCCGGTGTATCCGCGACCGCAAACAGCTTGCGCGTGGCCTTGTTCACGCCAACGTCTGTGGCCTGCGCCGAGAGGGCGACGGCCACCAGCAATGTAAACGGATTGACGAACTCCAGCTCGGTGCGCGGATCGGGCCGGTCTGCAGCCAGCGCGGCGAACAGTTCGGCCGCCTTGGCACGGGTGAATTTCGAGCGCGGGGCGGCGCGGGCGGTCTTTTTGGCGGGTTTGGCAGCATCTGGCATGATGTGAGGCATAGAGCGCCCTTTTCCCGGCGCAAGGGCGTGTTATCTCTTCAACGTATGCTTCCCGCAGAAGAAACGGTTTACATGGACGCGGTGCTGACGCCCAACCGGTCGCTCAGCCGGCAGGGCTTTATCATTGCCATGGCCGCCATCGCCTTCACCTTTTTTATGACCGGGCTGATGTTCTGGTCGATGGGGGCCGGGCCTATCCTGGGCTTCATGGGGCTGGACATTGCCGCCATCTGGCTGGCTTTCCACATCTCCTACAAGCGGCAGCGGGAAGAAACCCGCGTGACCGTAACCGCCCGAGCCATCCACCTGCATCACAAGGATGCCAAAGGCCGGGAAAAGCACGCAGAAGTACCCTCTGCCTTTGCCCGGGTGGAGCTGGAAGAGCCTGCCGGGCCGACCAGCTGGCTGCGAATCGAGCATGGCAAAACCGCCTGGATCATTGGCCGTTTCCTGACGCCGACAGAGCGGAGTTCCTTCGCCGAAGCCCTCCGCCAGGCCCTTCTGGCGGCCCGAGCCGAGCGCCATCCTGCCTGAACCGCAAAAAAATGACGCAAGCGTCATGGTTTTTTCAAAAAGCCTGTGTTAAAACTTTCCCCAGCGACGCGATACGCCCCGCCAAGAGGGTGGGATTCCTGGAGGATTGAATATGGCCGCCGACACCGTTTCTTTCGTCAATCACCCCGCGCTTCAGCGCCCGAAGGTGACGGAGCGCGAACCGCTCCATCCACACAACTACCGCTTCGGGGCAGAGATTCCCCCCGCTTCGGAGGTCGATCTGACGACGCTCGACCTGATCGATGGCGAGCTGTGGCGCCAGGGCAAATACTGGGACCGCTTCGAGCGCCTGCGTAATGAAGACCCGGTTCACTATTGCCCGGACAGCTTCCCCGGCCCGTTCTGGTCGATCACCCGCTATGACGACGTGATGGCGATCGACACCGATCACAAACGCTTCTCCTCCAGCTGGGAATATGGCGGCATCACACTGGGCTCGCCGATCAGCGACTTTGAAATGCCGATGTTCATCGCGATGGACGAACCGCGCCACTCCGAGCAGCGCAAGACCGTTCAGCCCGCCGTCGCGCCGGACATGCTGAAGGTCTACGAGCCGCTGATCCGCTCGCGCACCCAAGGTCTGCTCGACAGCCTGCCCGTCAACGAGCCGTTCGACTGGGTGGACAAGGTTTCCGTTGAGCTGACCACGATGATGCTGGCCACGCTGTTCGACTATCCGTTCGAGCGCCGCCGCGACCTGACGCACTGGTCTGACGTGGCCACCGGCATGCACAATCCCGACATCTGCCCTGGCGGTGAGGAAGAGTGGAAAGCCACGATGATGAACTGTCTGATGACGTTCATGGGCATCTTCCAGGAACGCCAGCAACAGCCGCTGAAGCCGGACCTGATGAGCCTTCTGGCCCATGGCGAGAAGACGAAGAACATGACGCCGATGGAACTGCTCGGCAACGTCATCCTGCTGATCGTGGGCGGCAACGACACGACCCGCAACTCGATGACCGCCTCGGTCTATGCGCTCAACAAGTTCCCGAAGGAATACGAGAAGCTGAAGGCTGATCCGTCGATCATTCCGAACATGGTTTCCGAGACGATCCGCTGGCAGACGCCGCTCGCCTATATGCGCCGCACCGCGCTGGAAGATGTCGAGATGCACGGCAAGACCATCAAGAAAGGCGACCAGGTTGCCATGTGGTATGCCTCGGCCAACCGGGACGAGCGTTTCTGGGACAAGCCGAACGAGTATATCATCGACCGTCCGGAAGCCCGCCGCCACATCTCCTTCGGCTTCGGCATCCACCGCTGCGTGGGCAACCGCTTGGCCGAGCTGCAGCTGCGCATTCTCTGGGAAGAGCTCATGGAGCGGTTCGAGCATGTCGAAGTGCTGGCCGAACCGTCGCTGAACCAGAACGCCTTCGTGAAGGGCTACACCTGGATGCCGGTCGTGCTTCACCCGAAGTAAGGCTTGGCGACCGCCACGGCACCTGATTAGACCTCCTGTCAGATCTGACAGGAGGTTTTTTCATGGACGTTACCCAAGCCGTCGAGCAACGGATTTCCACGCGCGGGTTCCTGCCCGATGCCCTGCCGCTGGAAGACATCAAAGCCTGGCTGACGACAGCCCAGCGCGCGCCTTCGGGCGGCAATACTCAGCCCTGGCGTGTCATCGTCGTCACCGGCGCGGAGAAGGACAAGGTGATCGAGATCGCCCAGGCCAAGCTCGCCACCAATCCTGCCGGCGAACCCACCGACCGGCCGATCTATCCCAAGGGCCTTTGGGAACCCCACGAAGCGCGCCGCCGCCGCGTCGGCGAGATGCTGTATGAAGCCCTCGAGATTCCGCGCGAGGACAAGGCCGGGCGCCTGCGCTGGTTTGCCAACAATTTCCGTTTCTTCGGCGCACCGGTGGCGGTGTTCCTCGTCATCGACGAGCGGATGGGCCATGGCCAATGGGGCCATGCCGGCATGTATCTGCAGACGCTTGCCCTGTTGGCTGAAGAGCGCGGCTGGGGCACCTGTTTCCAGGAATGCTGGGGCATCCTGCGCCCGACGCTGAAAGAACATTTCGGCCTTGGGCCGACGGAAATGGTCTGGTGCGGCGTGGCCGTGGGCAAGCCGGACCCGAACGAGAAGGCCAATACGCTGCGCGCCGAGCGCGCGCCGCTGGAAGAAGTCGCCGAATTTCGCGGGTTCTAGCCGCGCCTTCGCCTAATTCCTGCCGCAAGGGCGCGGTTTGATCCGTATCATGATCACGCGCCGCGCCCTTCTGGCTACGGGCCTTGCCCTGCCCTTGCTGCCTGCAGCAGGATTTGCCGAGCCGGCACGAGACTGGACGGACAAACTGCTGCGCGCCGCCCGCACGCAGATCGGCGTGACGACCGGCTACGATCCGGCGTATGTGACGCTGGACTATCCCGGCGGCGATGTGCCCCGCAAAACCGGCGTGTGTACGGATGTTGTCATCCGCGCCTATCGCGACGCGTTCGATATGGACCTGCAGCAGCTGGTGCATGTGGACATGAAAGCGAACTTCTCAAGCTATCCGAGAACATGGGGGCTCGCCCGCGCTGACCGGAACATCGACCATCGCCGCGTGCCCAATCTGGAGCGCTATTTCACCCGGCAGGGCCTGAAACGCGAAGCGCCGGGGCGGCGGGAAGACTGGCAAGCGGGCGACCTTGTGACGATGCGCCTTGGCGGGCGCCTGCCCCATATCGCGATCTTCTCAGGGTATGATCCGCTTACGGATCGTGCGCTCTACATCCACAATATTGGTGGGGGCACGCGGGAGGAAGAAATCCGCACCGACTATGACAGCCCAATGCGCTTCCGCTTTCCGCCGCCCGAGGCCTGAGCAGGGCCGTTACTCCCCGAAGGACCAGGACTGAAGGTTGAGGCGCAGCGGCCTCTGCGTTCTGACGGCAACAGCGCCCGCAAATCCCTCTGCGGGGCGGAAGGCAGCGAGTTGCCAGGCCTGAGTGTCTTCATCCTTCCAGTCAGCGGAGACAAGACGCGGCGTTTCTGGCCGGGAGATGTCGATAGTAAAACTTCGTCCGGAGACCGAAAGCCCGGTGCCGAGCGCTTTGAGAACCGCTTCCTTTGCCGTCCAGTAGCGATAGAAAACCACCGCGCGGGCGTCTTCCGGCGCTGCCTCCAGCGCCGCGATCTCCGTCTTCGAGAACACCATCCCTGCCACGCCTTCGGGCAACGCCTTGATCCGCTCCACATCAACCCCGACGGCGGCCTCGCTGACAGAAAAGGCCGCCAGGGCATCGCTGTGACTGAGGTTGAACGAGTGCGGACTATTTCCCCCCGCCAGTTCAGGGCGCCCATGAGGGCCAAGGACAAAGACAGGCGCTTGCGGCGCAACACCGAGCACCGATGCAAGAATACCCCTCATCCCGGCCCGCGCAGCGATCCAGCGGCGCTGAAGCTGCGGTGTTATGAAGGCTGCGGCGCGCTTGCGCTCCTCCGCGGTCAGCCAATCGGAGACCCTGGCCGCCAGAGCCTCATCAATATCAAGGTTCCATGTCCACACATCGACAGACAGGTCACCGTAAGCCGTCACAGAAAGGTTCCTTTCAGCCCGCGCTATTCGTCGTCGCGCCAGGTGTCCATGGGCTGCTGAGGCACGCGCGTTTCCTTGCGCAGGCGCATCACGGCCGCCTTGATGTCCGCGCCGTCGAACTCGTCGACCTCTTCCTGCGTGCGCTCTGGCGCGCGGGTATAGGCGAACACACTGACGGCCCCGTCTTCTTCAAACTCGTCCTCATCGGACGCCTCAGGTTCAGAAGGCGCAACTTCCTCCGCAAGCGGACCTTCCTCGGCGGCCACTTCTTCTTCCGTCACAAAATCCGTGACGAAAGATTCAGTATCAGCCAGTTCGCCCAGATCATTGATGAGCACATCATCTTCGGTCAGCGCTTCCTCATCGGGCATCTGGAAGCCTGCCGGGATCACATCGGAGAGCAGCCCTTCAGCTTCAAGATCAGCCTTGCCGGGCAGCGTATCCAGGCTTTCGAGGCCGAAATGCTCGAGAAACTTGTCGGTCGTGCCATAGCAGATCGGCAGGCCCGGCGTCTTGCGGCGCCCGCGCGTGCGCACCCAGCCGGTTTCCAGAAGCGTATCAATCACGGTCTTGGCAACAGCGACGCCGCGCACGGCCTCGATCTCCGCGCGCGTCACCGGCTGGCCATAAGCGATGATGGCGAGCGTTTCCAGGGCGGCCTGGCCCAGCTTTTTCTGAACCTGACGCTCTTCCACGAACAGCCAGGAAAGATCCTGCGCCGTCTGGAAGCGCCACTTCCCTGCCACCTCAACAAGGTTCACGCCGCGCTTTGCATAGATGCCGCGCAGCGTCATCAGCACTTCACCAGCTTCGATGCCCTGTGGCAGCACCTGCGCCACCTGCTCGGCCGAGAGCGGCTGGCCAGCAGCAAACAAGACCGCTTCCGCGCGGCGCACGCCTTCGGCAAGCAGCTCTTCGCGGGAGCCCTCAAAGGCAGGCGTCGTCAGGCCAGGAAACTCTGCCTGCGGATCTTCAGAATTTTGAGTGTGCGCGGTGTCGTCAATCATGGCGTCCACCCTACGCTGTTGCCTTGGCCAGCTCCGGCGGGCGGGCGGCGACGCGGCGCATATAGATCGGCGCGAAATGCGTGTCCTGCCGCAGGTCCACTTCCCCGTCGCGCGTCAGCTCCAGCGCAGCAGAGAACACGCTGGCGGTCACCGAGCGTTCGGGCACTTCGGGGTTGATGTCGGTCATCGCGGTGCGGATGTCGGCCAGGCTTGCCCATTGATCGAGTTGCTCGCGCAGGCCGCGCAGCGTCGTGCGCGCCTGTTCGAGCGGCAGGACCAGCTGCTGCTCAATCCGATGCGGACGCTCCTTCTCGCGGCGGTCCCGGATGGTGCCGAGCGCCGTAGAGAGATCGTAGAGCGAGGCGGTATATTCCGTATGCTTCACAACCTTGGGCTGCTCGGTCTCGCCGCGCAGGAACACAACGCGGTCCAGAACCGGCCCGGCTTCCAGTTCTCGCACGGCCTGGCGCATCGCTTCGAGGCGTTTCAGGCGGAAGGACAGGCGCGCGGCCATTTCCTCGCCCGTCGGCTCGTCTTCCTCAAGCGCTTCAGGCTTGGGCAGCAGCAGGCGCGACTTCATGAAGGCAAGCCAGGAGGCCATCAGCAGATAGTCTGCCGCAATATCGATCCGCTTCGTACGCGCATCCTCGACAAAGGCGAGATACTGCTCAGCCAGGCACAGCATGGAAATCTGCAGCAGGTTCACCTTCTGGCGGCGGGCGAGTTCCAGAAGCAGGTGGAGCGGGCCTTCATAGCCGCCGATCTCGACATTGAAGATGTTGACGCCTTCAGCGTCTTCCGCGCCCGCAGACAGGGCATCAATCGAGATCGTTTCGCCGCTCATGCCATGGCTCCCGGCGGGGGGATCAGTTCATGAAACCGCTTCCAGGCAGGCGCCGGCTCAAAAGGCTGGGCCTTCTTCGCGATGGCGTCAGCCGCGGCAGCGCGCACGGCTGCCTTGCCGGAAAGGTGCGGCGCGGCCTTGGCCACTTCGGTCATCTCGGCGAGGATGGCATCGGCCTCCTTCAGGAAGCCCGAACAGTGCAGCAGCACATCGCAGCCCGCCGCGATCGACGCCGCTGCGCGCTCGGTAAGGGTGCCGCCCAACGCCTTCATGCCCAGATCATCCGTCATCAGGAGACCATCAAAGCCGATTCGGCCCCGGATGATGTCCTGAATCATGATCCTCGATACGGTGGCGGCCTTGCCGGGATCATAGGCTTCATAGGCGATGTGGGCCGTCATCGCCATCGGCGCATCGGCGACGCGGGCGAAGGCGTCGAAATCCTTGGCGAGTTCGTTCTGACCAGCCGTCACGCGGGGCAGTTCCAAATGACTGTCAGCCACCGAGCGGCCATGACCGGGAATGTGCTTGATGACGCCCGCAACGCCGCCAGCGGTGAGGCCGTCGAGGGCGGCGCGGGCAAGGTCTGCGGCCTGCTCGGGCTCTGTGCCGAAGGCCCGGTCCCCGATCACGTCATGCGCGCCGGGCACCGGCAGGTCGACGACCGGGGAGCAATCAGCATGGATGGAAAGCGCAGCCAGCTCGGATGCGATCAGGCGGTGGCCGAGCCATGTGGCCTCGCGGCCGAGCGCCTTGTCCTGCTGATAAAGCGCGGCATAGTCGGCACCACGCGGGAACAGCGGCCATTCAGGCGCCTTCAGGCGGGCCACGCGGCCGCCTTCCTGGTCGATGAAGATCAGCGTTTCGCGGCCTGTGGCGGTCCAGATATCTGCTACCAGCCGGCGCACCTGCATCCGCGACACGCAGGAGCGCCCCATCAGGATCACGGCCCACGGGTTTTCAGCTGCAAAGAGCGCAGCTTCGCCGGGGGTCAACTCCGGACCCGATACGCTGAGAATGCAGGCTTTCACCAATTTATCCCGTCACCACGATGCAGTTCGCCCCGGTTTCCTTGATCGCCTCGCAGAAAGCGACAGCTTCCGACCGTTCGGCGAAGGCGCCAACACGGAGGCGGTAGAAAACGCCTTCAGAGCCGAGGTCTGCCCGCTGAATGCGCTTCGAGGCGCCATGATACAGCTCCGGGGCCGAAGAGGTCACGCGCCGCCATGCAGTTTCTGCTGCTTCTTCCGAGCGCAGGGCGGCGATCTGGACCAGAAAAGTCCCGGATTCGGTGAAGGTGAAGCGCGCTTGCGAGGACAGCGGCGCGATGGGCTCCGGCGGCTTGATTGAGACGGCCGAAATCGGCTGCTTGGCTTCCGAGCCCGGCAAAGGCAGATCCGTGACCGGCAGGGGCTGCGGCGTAGGCGCCGCGGTGACGGCCTCTTCGGCCAGGGTTTCGGATGGAACCGGGCGCAGATCAGCCGGCGGGCCACCCGCAAGGGCGCCAGTTGCAGGCGTGGTGGCAGAGGCGAGCTTCATATCGGCTTCGGACCGCTGCGAAGCGTCCATGGCGTCGTAGAACTGCTTGTCGGTGTATTTCACCGGATTGCCGCCGGGGTCGGCGGGCAGCTGTTTGAAGGGCTGGGCCTCGGCGATCACGCTGGGCAGGCCATCGGTGGCGGGGCGCACGCCCTGCCGGTAGGTATTCCAGACAACGCCGCCGAAAATCAGCAGCACGCCAATCGCAAGGGTGAGGATAAGGGGTCCGCGCGCGGCTTCATCCTCGCGCACATCAAAGCCACGATAGTCGTCTTCAAACGGGTTTTCACGGCCTGCCATGTCCGATCGGCTCATGGGAGAACTCCTTGGAATCATTCACGTAGGTTAATTTTTAAGGGAGCTTCCTTAACGAGCCTTGAAGAGAGGCCCTTTCACCCGGTGGAAATGCCGTTTCCCGCTGCCCTTTTCCGCTAGGTAAGCGCGCTTGTATCAAACAGCCGGCGATACTCTTCCAGGGCATAGGTATCGGTCATTCCCGCCATGTAATCACACACGATGCGGGCCCTGCCGATGCCTTCTTCCCTGATGGCGGCGGCGTTCCAAGGCGGCGGCAGGGTTTGCGGCTCGTTCAGGAACACCTCGAACAGGTCTGCCAGCACGCGCTTGGCCTTCGAGCGCATCCGGTTGACCCGGTAATGCTTGTACATGCGGGAATAAAGGAACGTCCGCAGGGCGCGCTGCGGGCCTTCGAGGGCCTCAGAGAAGCCGATCAGCGGCTCGCCCAGCGCCCGCACTTCGGCGGCAGACTGGGGCTTGAGGCGTTTGACGCGGGACCGGGTCTCGTCCACCAGATCGTTAATCCACAGGCCAATCAGGCGGCGGACAGCTTCATAGGTGACCATCCGGTCGTCCAGATCACGGTATTCCATCCGAACACCGCGAAAAATATCCCCAACTACAGGGAGTTCCATCAGATCATCGACAGTGAACAGGCCCGCGGCGATGCCATCGTCGATGTCGTGGTTGTTGTAGGCAATGTCGTCTGACAGGGCCGCGACCTGGGCTTCGGGGCCGGCAAACTGGTCGAGCTCCAAGTCTTCGAGGTGAGGAAAGTCCCTGAACGCAATGGGGAGGGCCGTGATGGGGGTGTCCGGCCCGGTCAGCGGGCCATTATGCTTGACGAGCCCTTCCAGCGTCTCCCAGGTCAAATTCAACCCGTTGAACAGGGGATAGCGGCGCTCCAGCCGGGTGACGATGCGCAGCGACTGCGCATTGTGATCAAAGCCTTCATAGGGCGCCATACAGGCGTCGAGCTGGTCTTCCCCCGCATGGCCGAACGGCGGATGGCCGAGATCATGGCTGAGGGCGAGGGTTTCGGCGAGGTCTTCATCCAGCCCCAACGTGCGCGCGATCGACCGGGAAATCTGAGCAACTTCAAGGGAGTGCGTCAGGCGCGTGCGGAAGTGATCACCCTCATGGGCAACAAAAACCTGGGTTTTCTGCTTCAGGCGGCGAAAGGCCGTGGCGTGGATAATCCGGTCCCTGTCCCGCTGGAACGGGGTCCGCGTGGCCGAAGGTGCCTCCTCAAAATAGCGCCCCCGGCTATCTTCGTGACGTGTTGCGTAAGGGGCTCTCTTTTCCATCAAGGAATTCGTCCTTATCTTATGCCCATGACCGAGACCACTGCCCCGGATGTGACCCTGACTGCTTCAGCTGCGAAGCGGATTAACGCGATTCTCGCCAAACAGGACGGCGCCGCCTTTCTGCGCGTCTCTGTGGAGGGGGGCGGATGTTCCGGCTTCTCCTACAAGTTTGACTTCGCGCCTGCGGCCAATGCGGACGATCTGGTGATTGAACGCGACGGGGCACGTGTGCTGATCGACGAGATGAGCCTTGAGTTCCTGCAGGGGTCGGAGATCGATTTTTCGACCGAACTGATCGGCGCGGCGTTCAAGATCAAGAACCCGAACGCCACCGCCGCCTGCGGTTGCGGGACCAGTTTTTCGGTCTGAAAAACCTCTAAAAAACTCCAACCATTCCTCCAACGGCGAGGGCGAAAACTCCAACGGCGTTGGAGTTTTTTGCGTTTTCCGAAGGTGCGCGCCTGCCGCTGGGGGATGGCTTAGACTGGGGGCGCGGGTGCGCTAGTCTCACCGTCAACAAGATGAGGGGGAGATACCATGTCCGTGCCGACACCGTTCAAGGTCAATGTTCCGGATGCCAAGCTCGCCGAAATCCGGGCGGGCGTGGCGCGCTATAAGTGGTTCCCTGCCCCGGCCAATGAGCAGGGCTTTGCCTATGGCATGTCGACACCGGTGATGCAGGACATCCAGCGCTACTGGCTGGACCAGTATGACTGGCGGGCGGCGGAGGCAGAGCTGAACCGTTGGCCGCAGTTCATCGCCGAGGTGGACGGGCTGCCGATCCATTTCGTGCATGTGGTGGGCGAGGCGAAGGGCAAGCGCCCGCTGCTGATCACCCATGGCTGGCCGGGCAGCATCTATGAGCTCTGGCAGGCGATCGGGCCGCTCGCCTACCCATCCGAACACGGAGGGAAATCGGAAGATGCGTTTGACCTGATCATCCCGTCCCTGCCCGGCTATGGCTTTTCGGGCAAGCCTGCCTCACCGCTGGGCCAGCGGGCGACGGCGGCAATGTGGGACAAGCTGATGCGGGAGGTGCTGGGCTACCCCACCTATCTGGCGCAGGGCGGAGATTGGGGCTCGATGGTCACGTCCTGGATTGGCAAGAACCATGGGCTGCGCGATGGCAAGGGCGGGGCGAAGGCGATCCATCTCAACATGATGGGCTTCCGGCCGACGCCAGCGGTTCCTCAGACGGCGGAGGAAACGCAGTGGCTGCAGCATTCTCAGATGATGATGCAGATGGAAGGCGCCTACCTCATGCAGCAGGCGACCAAGCCGCAGACGCTGGCGATGGCGCTGATGGACTCACCGATGGGGACGGCGGCGTGGATTCTGGAGAAGTTTCACGGCTGGAGCGATCTTACGCAGCGCGGCCTGTTTGAGGTTTACACGCGCGACCAGCTGCTGACGAATGTGATGATCTATCTGGTGAATGACGCGATTGCGACGAGCGTATGGTATTATAATGCCCTCTTCCAGCAAGGCGGCAATGGCCTGCCCGAGGGCGAACGCTGCGAAACGCCGACGGCTTTTGCGAGCTATCCCGGCGAGCGCTACATCGTGGCGCCGCCGAGAAGCTGGGCCGACCGGGCGTATAATATTGTTCGGTGGACGGACATGCCGCGCGGCGGGCATTTCGCCGCGATGGAAGCGCCGGAGATTTATGTGGAGGATGTGCGGGCCTGGGCGCGGGAGGTGGGGTGAAGCTTGGCGGGTTACGCATTTCGCTAACCCGCCCTACGGATACGGGGTGACGTATACTGAGGAGATTTGGCTGCCCGGACGGCTCATCATGAGCGAAGCCGAAGAACGAGCCGGGGCTTGAGGCAGCTCTGTCTGGCCATCCTTCGACTTCGCTCAGGATGAGCGTTGAGTTTGAGGCGGAGGCTATCAGCTGCGCAGGTCGCGGCCCATGTTCTGCAGGACGGCGTTGGCAAACTTCGCGTCGCCTTCGTCGAAGAAATCGTGCGCGAGGGAGACGTATTCGTCGAGGATCACCGCGTCGGAGAGTTCCGGATGGGCGATGAATTCGGCCGCGCCGGCGCGCAGGAGGGCGCGCATAGTGGCGTCGAGGCGGGTGAGTTTCCAGCCTTCGGCGAGGCGCGCGAGGATTGCCGTGTCGATCTTCGCCTGATGTTCGACCACGGCATTGACGATGGATTTGAAAAGGTCCGGATCCGCCTCCTCCACGGGCAGGCCGTCCGGGCCGATGCCCAGACGGTCTTCTATGAAGTCGCGGATGGTGGCGCGGGCGGATTTCTCCGTCTGCTCCATTTCGTAAAGTGCCTGCACAGCCGCAAGACGCGCGCCGGCGCGGCGCGCGCGTGTGACATCGAAGGGCATCTTCTGAGTCATCAGCGGATCAGCTCTTTGCGGAACTTAATCATGGCAAGGCAGGCATTGGCCGCTTCCGCGCCCTTGTTCTTGCGCTTGCGATCTGCGCGGGCAAGGGCCTGCGCTTCGTTTTCCACGGTGAGGATGCCATAGCCGATGGCCTGGCGGCGCTGGACGATGAGGTCCATGAGGCCGCGCGCGCTCTCGCCGCAGACATAGTCATAATGGCTGGTTTCGCCGCGAATGACGCAGCCCAGCGCCACGGCGCCGTCAAACCGGCCGGAATCGGCCGACATGGCGATCAGGCCGGGGATTTCAAAAGCGCCCGGCACTTCCATGACGGTGACCTTCGCGCCGGCAGCTTCGAGCACTTCCATCGCCCCGGCTTCCAGCTCGTCACTGATATGCTTGTAATAGCGCGAAATCGCGATGAGGACGCGGTCGGCCATCAGGTGTTCTCCTCGTTCAGGCGGCGCCAGCCCTCTATTGTCAGACCGTATCCGTCAAGCCCTGCTAGGCGGGTGGGCTGTGTATCGGACAGGTATACCATGCGTCGGACGCCGAGTTCGCGCAGGATCTGAGCCCCGATGCCGTACTCTCTGAGAGGTGCGGACGGATCACGCGGGGCCGCGGATTTCAGGCCGAGACGCTCTGCAAGAGAGCCCGGCTGCATTGTGTTGACGAAGACCACGACGCCCGGATTGGGATCGCTCGCGATCAGGCGCATGGCGCGGGAGACGAGGCCGGACCGGGGGCCCTTCTCACCGAGAATGTCGGCCAGGATGTCTGTGCGGTGGACGCGGACGAGGGTGGTGGCATCCGGCTTGATGTCGCCATGGACGATGGCGATATGCTCGGAATTGTCCATCGTGTTGCGGAAACAGACGGTGCGGAAGCCGCTGCCATAATCGGATTCCAGCGGGGCCTCGATGCGGCGCTCCAGGAAGCGGTCGTTCTGACGGCGCCAGGCGATCAGGTCGGCGATGGTGCCAATCTTGAGATTGTGCAGCTGGGCGAAGGCGATCAGCTCCGGCAGGCGGGCCATGGTGCCGTCGTCATTCATGATTTCGCAGATGACGCCCGCCGGGAAAAGGCCGGCCATGCGGGAGATATCGACAGCGGCCTCCGTGTGGCCGGCGCGGACGAGCGTGCCGCCTTCTTTGGCGATCAGCGGGAAGATGTGGCCGGGGGTGACGATGTCATCATGATCCTTGGTCGGATCAATGGCGACGGCAATCGTCCGGGCACGGTCATGTGCGGAAATACCCGTGGTGACGCCTTCCTTCGCTTCGATGGAGACGGTGAAGGCCGTGCCCATGCTTTCGCGGTTGTTGCGGGTCATCATGTCCAGCGCGAGCGTGTGGGCGCGCTCCTGCGTCATGGCGAGACAGATGAGGCCGCGGCCATGCTTGGCCATGAAGTTGACGGCCTCCGGCGTGGCGAAGGTGGCCGGGATGATGAGGTCGCCCTCATTCTCGCGGTCTTCGGCATCGACCAGGATGAACATGCGCCCGTTGCGGGCGTCTTCGATGATTTCCTCAATCGAGGAGATGGCGGCGGTGAACTCGCTGCTCATTATTCAGCTCCCTTTGGCGCATCTGCGCCGATCATGCGGGCCACATAGCGCGCAAGCATATCAATTTCGAGATTTACCTTCGTGCCGGCCTGGAGGGCGCTGAGGGTGGTGACTTCCCAGGTGTGCGGGATGATGGCGACCTGGAAGTCGCCATTCGGCAAGGCAGCGGCCACGGTGAGCGAGACGCCGTCGACCGCGGCGGAGCCCTTGGTGGCGAAATAGCGCGCAATGGCGGCAGGCGGGCGAATGGTGACGCGGAAGGACTGCCCCTCAGGCGCGACCGAGACGATCTCACCGACGCCGTCCACATGGCCGAACACGAAATGGCCGCCAAGTTCCTCGCCAAGCTTCAGGCTCTGTTCGAGGTTGACGCGCGTGCCTTGCTGCCAGCCGCCGAGGATGGTTTTCGACAGGGTTTCAGGCACAGCCTCCACCGCAAACCAGGCGCCGCGTGCGCCCTCCCCCTTGTCCACCACGGTCAGGCAGACGCCGGAATGCAGGATGGAAGCACCCATGGCAATTTCAGCAAGCGGATAGCCGCTTTCGACTTCAAACCGGGTGAGGCCGTTGCGGTGCTCCGCTTTGCGGACAGTGCCGACATCGGTGACGAGGCCAGTAAACATGATTTCTTATCCTGGGGCCTATTGCTCAGAGCGAACATAAGTGTCGAGAACGTCATCCCCAATCCGTTCCGTTGCGATAGGGCGCCAGCGGGTCGCAGATTTGAGATCCGTGAGACCGAGGGCGCCAAGGGCGGGAAGGCCTTCCCCGCCAATGAGGATGGGCGCGCGGAACCAGGCGATTTCGTCAACGAAGCCGGCGCGGATGAAGGTGGCGGCCAGCGTGCTGCCACCCTCGATGAGGAGCGTGCGCAGGCCTTCGGCCTCAGCGCGGCGGACAAATTCGGCCACATCCATGCGCACGCCATTGCCACAGCGCCAGATGTCGACCCCGGCGGGGATGGCAGTTTCGGTGGCCTGACCGCTGGTGACGGCAACGACCCGGCCAAGATCAAGGGACTGGGCAAGACGCGACGCAGGCGGCAGACGGCCGCGCGAGTCCGCCACGATGCGCACCGGCTGGCGCGCGGGCAGCGGCACGGTGCGGGCCGTCAGCAGCGGATCATCGGCCAGCACGGTGCCGATGCCGACCATGA
Organism: Hyphomonas polymorpha PS728; assembly: GCF_000685315.1. Lineage (GTDB taxonomy): Bacteria > Pseudomonadota > Alphaproteobacteria > Caulobacterales > Hyphomonadaceae > Hyphomonas > Hyphomonas polymorpha. The sequence goes on along the minus strand of NZ_ARYM01000014.1, from coordinate 25,061 downwards.
TGGCGTCATTTTCGGCGCGCATCTGGTGGCCCCGCGCCCGCGATGCGCTGGAGGTGATCCATTGGCTTGTGCCATCGGCCAGCGCGATGCGCCCATCCAGAGAGGACGCAATCTTCAGGGTGATGCGGAGGTTTTTCATTTTCCGGGCGCGTCGTCTTCGTCTTCATCGTCAAGGGCGGCCTTGTCGATGAACTGGGCGAAGTCGCTCGGGTCTTTGAAATCCCGGTAAACGGAGGCGAAGCGGACATAGCCGACCGGATCAACCCGTTTCAGGGCATCCATGGCCAGCTCGCCGACATCGTTGGAAGTGACTTCCTGCTCGCCAGTGCTCTCCAGCTTGCGGAGGATGCCGGAAACCATCTGGTCGATCTGCTCGCGGTCTACCGGGCGCTTGCGCAGGGCGATTGTGATGGAGCGGGCCAGCCGCTCCCGGTCAAACGGGACGCGCTTGCTGTCACGCTTGACCACCATGATCTCGCGCAACTGCACCCGCTCGAATGTGGTGAAGCGCGCGCCGCAGCTTTCGCAGACGCGGCGGCGGCGCACAGCGGTATCGTCTTCAGCAGCTCGGCTGTCTTTTACGGACGTATTGTCAGAACCGCAGAATGGACACCGCAAGACGGATCAGGCTCCCAGCCCCTCATAGATGGGGAAGCGCGCTGTCAGCGCCTTCACCTCTTCACGGACCCGCGTTTCGACAGCTTCGCTGTTGCCGCCCGCGAGGGCTTCGACGATTTCGCCAATCCAGGTGCCGATCTGGATGAACTCGGCCTCGCGGAAGCCGCGCGTGGTGCCCGCAGGCGAGCCAACGCGGATGCCCGAGGTGACGGTCGGCGGCGCGGGATCGAACGGGATGCCGTTCTTGTTGCAGGTGATGAAGGCGCGCTCGAGCGCGGCTTCGGCATCCTTGCCGGTGACGCCTTTCGGGCGCAGGTCGACCAGGGCGAGGTGGGTATCGGTGCCGCCGGAGACGACGTCGAGGCCAGCGGTGCGGCAGGCTGCGGCCATGGCGCGGGCGTTGGAGACGACCTGTTCAGCATAGGCCTGGAACTCGGGCATCAGCGCCTCACCGAAGGCGACTGCCTTGCCGGCGATGACATGCATCAGCGGTCCGCCCTGGATGCCGGGGAAAATTGCGGAGTTGATTTTCTTCGCCAGCGCTTCGTCATTTGTCAGGATCATGCCGCCGCGCGGGCCGCGCAAGGTCTTGTGCGTGGTGGTGGTGGCGATGTGGCAATGGTCGAGCGGGTTGGGGTGGACCCCGCCGGCAACGAGGCCGGCAAAGTGGGCCATGTCGACCAGGAAGATGGCGCCGACATCATCGGCGATCTCACGGAAACGCTTGAAATCGATCTGGCGCGGATAGGCTGAGCCGCCGGCGATGATCATCTGCGGGCGGTGGGCGCGGGCAAGGCGCTCGACCTCTTCAAAGTCGATCAGGTGATCGTCCGGACGCACACCATACTGGACGGCGTTGAACCATTTGCCCGACTGGTTGGGCTTGGCGCCATGGGTCAGGTGGCCGCCCGCGGCGAGGCTCATGCCGAGGATGGTGTCGCCGGGTTTCAGCACCGCCTGGAAGACGCCCTGATTGGCCTGGCTGCCGGAATTGGGCTGGACGTTGGCAAAGCCGCAATTGAACAGCTTCTTGGCGCGCTCGATTGCCAGTTCCTCGGCAATGTCCACGAATTCACAGCCGCCATAGTAGCGCTTGCCGGGATAGCCTTCGGCATACTTGTTGGTGAGGATCGAGCCCTGCGCCTCAAGGACGGCGCGGGAGACGATGTTCTCCGAAGCGATCAGCTCGATCTGATGCTGCTGGCGGGCGGCTTCCTTCGCCATGGCCGCTGCCAGCTCGGGATCGCGCTCAGCCAGACCGGCCGAGAAGAATCCGCCAGCCAGCGTTTCAGGAACATGCGCCGAATCTGCCATGGGGAGCCTCCTATATGACGGTCTGGGCGCTGTTTACGCCGTGCAGCCGACCGGGGCAACTGCGACTCGAAGTTCTGCAGAGTTTCAACTAGAATAGAAGAAACCTCGCCGCTGCGATGAAAAATTTAGCTCGATACTTTACGGACTATCGCGATTATACTTAGACAAGCTAAGAATTGCGAGAATCGCAGCAACGATTACAGGATGGATGGGGTGGGCGAATGACTGATCCGGAAGATATCGACGCTTTGGAAATGACGGTTGAGATTGTCTCATCGTATGTGGCGAATAATTCCCTTCAGTCGGCACAACTTCCAGAGCTGATCAGAAGTATTCACGCGACGATTACCAGTCTTTCATCTGCAGCCCCTGCCCCGGTCGTGCAGCTGGAGCCGGCGGTTCCGGTCAACAAGTCGGTGACGGCAGAATATCTGGTCTGCCTGGAAGACGGCGCGAAGCTGAAGATGCTGAAGCGCTACCTGCGCACGCGCTATGACATGACCCCGGAAGAATACCGCGCCAAATGGGGCCTGCCGGTCGATTACCCGATGGTGGCGCCGAATTATGCCAAACTTCGTTCCAAACATGCCAAGCAAATTGGGTTGGGCAAAAAACGCTGACTTTACAAGCAAATGGCCCGGCAAAACCGGGCCATCTTGACGCGTTTTCCGGTCATCGCGCGGACAAAACCGGACAATTTCGGACAGGCTGCGCCCTCAGGCCGCCTTATCGAGCCCCAGCTGTTTCCAGACCGCGAGGATGGCGGCGACCAGCTCATCCATCATCACTTCATCATGCACCGGGCTGGGCGTGAAGCGCAGACGCTCCGTGCCCCGCGGGACGGTGGGATAGTTGATCGGCTGGACGTAGATGCCGAAGTCGAAGAGCAGCGTGTCGGACAGGGCCTTGCAGCGCTCCGGATCCCCCACCAGCAGCGGGACGATGTGGGAGGGCGAATCCATGACCGGCAGGCCGGCATCGCGGAACTTCTGCTTCAACTCGAGCGCCTTGGCCTGGTGGACGGCGCGCAGACGGCGGCCTTCATCGGTGCGCAGCTTGCGGATGCTGGCGAGAGCACCGGCCGCCATGACCGGACAGGTAGAGGTGCTGAAAATGAAGCCGGACGCCATGGAGCGAATGGCATCGATCACGGTGGCGTGGCTGGCGATATAGCCGCCCATCACGCCATACCCCTTGGCCAGCGTGCCTTCGATGATGTCGATCCGGTCGCCCAGGCCAAGCATTTCGGCAACACCGGCGCCCTGCTGGCCGTAAAGGCCAACGGCATGGACTTCGTCGAGATAGGTCAGCGCGTTGAATTCCTCGGCGAGGTCGCAGATTTCCTGCATCCGGCCGAAATCCCCATCCATCGAATACACGCTTTCGAAGGCGATCAGCTTGGGACGGTCTGCATCGTCATTCTCAATCAGGGCGCGCAGATGGTCGACATCATTGTGCCGGAAGACGCGGTATTCGGCGCCCGAGCGGCGGATGCCCTCGATCATCGAGGCGTGGTTCAGCTGATCGGAATAGATGATCAGGTTGGGCAGGATCTTGCCGAGCGTCGACAGGGTCGCGTCGTTCGAAACATAGCCGGAGGTGAACAGCAGCGCCGATTCCTTGCCGTGCAGATCTGCCAGTTCGCGCTCCAGATCGACGTGGAAGCGGGTGGTGCCGGAGATGTTGCGGGTGCCGCCCGAGCCAGCGCCGAAGCTGTCGATGGCTTCGTGCATGGAATTGATGACATCATCATCCTGACCCATGCCGAGATAGTCGTTCGAGCACCAGATGGTGACTTCCCGCTCGCCATCCTCAAACCGGGCGGTGGCTTTCGGAAAACGGCCCTTGTGACGGTGCAGGTCGATGAAAACCCGGTAGCGTCCTTCACTGTGGATGGCGCCAAGGGCGTCTTCGAAGGCTTTGAGATGCTTCATGGCGCTCTGAACTCTCTGCGACTGACCATGCTTAATTGGGTACCGGAGGCTTAGTCCGGCGACCTATTTAGGCGAACCCGTAAAAATACCTATGCGGCATAACCGGGCAGATCCCGGTCCAGCTTGCGCAGCAGCGCGGGCCAGACGAGCTTTTCGGTCAGGGTGGACATTCCGTTGCTGTGTTCGGTCATGCCGCCCTGCCCGGCCACCTTCTGCTGGAGGCCGCCATCGCACTCCAGCACGCCGTCGCGTCCAGCCGAAAGCGCCATGATCTGCATGTTACAGGCGCGCTCCAGGAAGAACATGCGGGTGAAGGTGATGGCCGCTGTGGCGCCGCAGGTCAGCGTGCCGTGGTTGCGCAGGATCATCGAATGCTTCTTGGGGCCGAGGTCGCGCACCAGGCGCTCACGCTCGTCCAGATCAAGGGCGATGCCCTCATAATCATGATAAGCGACATCTTCACGCACGACCATGGCCGTCTGGCTGAGCGGGAGGAGGCCTTCCTTCTGCGCCGAGACAGCAACGCCCTGATCTGTATGGACGTGCATCACGACATGCGCATCTTCGCGGGCCGCATGGATGGCCGAATGGATGGTGAAGCCAGCCGGATTGATCATCGCATCGGTTTCCTGAACGATGTTGCCGTCCAGATCGACCTTCACCAGCGAGGAAGCGGTGATTTCCTCGAAGAAATAGCCATAGGGATTGATCAGGAAGTGATGCTCCGGGCCAGGAACGCGGTGGGAAATGTGGGTGAAGATCATGTCATCCCAGCCGTAAAGCGCGGTGAGACGGTAGAGCGCAGCGAGATCGACGCGCGCCTTCCATTCGGCTTCACTGACGGAATTGCGGATATCAATCTTGCCTGCGCCATCGGCCATGGTGGTCTTCTCCCTGGATGCGTGTCTTGCGTTCTTATAGGCGGTTTTGTGCGTTTCCAGAGCCGAAAGTAAACGAGTTTGGGCCTGAGCGCCAGATTCAGATGACGCTGGCGTCACGTTTTGCCGCAAGGGAAGCTCTGCGCGGACATATCCGGCCTGCCTTGACGGGTGGGGCAAAACATTCCCACATGCCGCCGCATGACATCGCTGCGTATCGCTTTTTATGCTTCAAAACGGCCAGAGGCGCAGCAGGTGCTGCCGCTTCTGCGCGACAAATACGGCCATTATTCCGAGGAAGAGGCTGAGGTCATCGTCGCTCTCGGCGGGGATGGCGCGATGCTGGATACGCTGCGCCGGCGCTTTGATGACGGCAAGGCTGTCTACGGGATGCATCTGGGCACAGTGGGCTTCCTGATGAACGACTACCGCGCGGACGGCCTGATCGAGCGGATCGAGGCGGCCGAGCGGGCGACGCTCTCGCCGCTGCGGATGGCGGCGACCGATCTGGACGGCAAGGTTCACCGGGCCATGGCGATCAATGAGGTTTCCCTGCTGCGCCAGACGGCGCAATCGGCGCGCCTCAAGATCGTCGTCGACGGGCGGGTGCGTATGGAAGAACTCGTCTGTGACGGGTTGATGGTGGCGACGCCTGCCGGGTCAACCGCCTACAACCTTTCGGCCCATGGACCGATCCTGCCGATCGGCGCGAAACTGCTGGCGCTGACGCCGGTGAGCGCGTTCCGCCCCCGGCGCTGGCGCGGGGCGCTGCTCAAAGCCGAGGCCAAGGTGGACATTGAAGTGATCCATCCCGACCGCCGCCCGGTCTCTGCCTCGGCCGACAATGAGGAAGTGCGCAATATTGCCAAGGTGACAGTGGAAACCGATCCGGCCAGGACGCTGAAGGTGCTGTTTGACCCCGGCCATGCGCTCGACGAGCGCATTTTGCGCGAACAGTTTGCTTTCTGAGGTAATTTCAACGCCTTGCGTCAGGCGAATGTTAAATTTTGTTGGTTAATCACGATCCTTCAGAAACGAGGGGTGGAGTGATGCTGGGCAAGTTCCTCAAGAAACTGGATACCGCCAAGTTTAACCGCAAACCGGCGCAGACCGTTGTCGCGCCCGACATTTCCCGTGTGATCCGGCCCGCCTCTGCCACAACGCCGGCGCACGAAGAGATGGCCCCTGCAGCCATCACCCCGCCGGAACCGGTATTTGTGGCCGACCCACAGGAGATGGTGACCCAGGCCGAAGAAGCCCTGGACGCCCTGACCGAAGAATTTGAGGGCTGGATGCGCAATGATCTGGAAAAGATGCGCGACGCCTGGCGCATTGCCCAGAAGCCGCATGCCACCGCCGACGACTACCGCACGCTCTATACCTGCGCCCACAATATCCGCGGGGCGGCAACCTCCTATGGCTACCCGGCCGTCTCACGCCTTTGTGGATCGCTGTGCGATTTGCTGACCGGCACGCGGGCCGGCGAGAACAGTGCGCTGATCAATCTGCACATCGAAGCCTGCCGCGCCGCCGTGGCGGCCGGCCCGCAGGGCGAGGGGTCAGAATCGGTTGCCGATGCCGTGTGCGAAGCCCTTGAGCGCCGCGTTGCCCTCAAGGTTGGAAACGCAGGCTAGACTTTCACTTTCGAGAGCAGCTCGACCGTCTGACCGTAGCCGGCTTCTTCCGGAATGAAGAGGCAGGGATCACCCGTCTCCGTCTTGCCGGGGCGCGGCAATACCGTGATCACGGGCTCAGCTGCAAACCGCTGACGGGCATCTTCCAGCGAGGCAGCACGGGAAAGCTTCACCAGGTTCATCCGTGTCGGGAAGATGATGGTGGCCTGCCCGGCCATTTCCTGCGCCAGGGCATCTGAGGCCGACAGCCAGACGGCATCGGTGGTTTCACGGCCATCATGGGCGGCGATCTGGCCGCTGGGCGCCGGCGCAACATAGAAATGCGTGTCGAAGCGTTTGGGCATCATCACCGGCGTGATCCAGTGGCCGAAATGGATGAGCCGGTCGAGCGCCAGGGTAAGATCGTGTTCGCGCACGAGATCAAGGAACGGGATTTCACCCCGGTCCACCCCAGCCCGGTAAGGCGCCAGCTTGTCGGCAATGTCTGCCCCCACCAGCGGCGCCCCTTCCCCACGCGCCTTGCGATGGCGCGCCAGAAGGATGCCGGATTCCTCATACGCCTCACGGATGGCGGCGATGCGGGCGTCCTGCTGGATGGGGCCGTAATCGCCGTCTGTATACGCGTCCCAGCCCGGATCGGTATCGCTGGAAGCGGCTTTTCCGCCCGGAAACACCAATGCGCCGGCGGCAAAGTCGATCTCGTAATGGCGCTTCACCATCAGCACTTCCGGCGCGCTAATACCTTCTCGCAAAAGAAGAATTGTCGCTGACAGGCGGGCGTCCGGCGGGGTTTGGGCGGTCATTTGATGCCTCTTTATATGCAATTTCCGGCAAATTCGCCGGGTCTCTTCCGCGTGATGTTCAGCTTGCTCCGTTAGGGAAGGCAATAGCCAAGAAACTGTTTCGGAGACGCCCGCATGACTTCCCTCAATATCCATGCCGCCTCACCCCGCCTTGAGCAGAGCCGTGTCCGCTTTCTGCCGGTCGTGCATCTGCTGGCCGGTGACAGCCTGGGGATGGCGGCGGAAGAAGCGGTGGAGTTCGAGGAGCGCGTCAGCTTTGGCCCGGCCACCGTGGCTGCCGAGACCGACCCGGCCAAATGGCTGGCCGACCGGCTGGTGCGTGTGGCGTCTGCCGCCTGCGCCGATGGCGCGATGGCGCGGCCGATCCTGGTGCCCGCCCCGATGGCGGCGCTGGCAAATGTGAATACCGCCGTCGCCTGCGACGCCGCCGTGCGCCGCACGACGATGTGTCAGCAGGAATTCTGCCTGATGTTTTCCGATGCGGCCTTTGCCGCCGATGCCGCCGACAGCACGAGCCGCGTGGCGCGCCTGCGCAAGGCCGGCTTCCGCGTTGGCATTGATATGCGCCGCTCCTGGCATTGCGGGCTCAGCGAGGGGCTGCGCCTTCTGATCGACACCATCCGTGTAGACGCAGATGCGCTGGAAACGTCTGCCGATCTTCAGGAAGTTGTGCTGATTGCCAAGGAGAGCGGCATCCTGGTCGTTGCCGACAATGCCAGCTGGCGGGATGGTGATTTCCTGGAAGACACCGGTGTTGCCGGGGCCATTGCTCCGAGGGCGGACGCTTAAGCGCCGTCCGTTCCCGTGACGCCGATCTCCTCGCGCGCGGCCATTTCCGAATAGAAGTCGAGCTTGTCCAGCAGATAGTCGAGGTCATCCTTGGGGATGGCCTGGAACTGGGTGAGCACGCGTTCGATCATCCGGGCACGGAACCTTGCGCGGTCGTTCGGGCCGCCATCATGTTCGGTTTCATGATAGACGTTGACCGCTGCCTTGAAGGCCGCGAGCATCTTGCGCGGCAGGCCGGCATGATCGAACACGGCCTGTAGCCCCAGCGGGCCGGCATCATGGATCATCAGCCAGACGCGCTGGTGCGCCACGCCGGACAGCTCAGACAGGGCATGTTCCACGAACGGCATCTGACCGCAGCAAAGCGCACGCATGATCAGTGAATGGGTGAGCCGGCCGTTGAGGTTCAGCTGAGAGACGAAGCGCGGCAGATCATGCGAACGCCCCGCCTGCTCAACCAGATCGATCGTCGCACGCTCGCGGGCACTGGCGGCCAGGTCGATGGCCAGCTGGGCAGGCAGTTCGTGCCGGTTGACCAGCATGTCGAACAGGTTTCCGGAGACCAGGGAGACCATCTTCTCGGCGATGTGAACGGGGATGAAGTCGCGGCGGATGAGGCCGGCCTGAACGGTCTCGTCGGAGCCAAAGCGGGAAAGCGCGTCGGTATAGGCCTTGTCGCTCCACTCGGCGGTCGAATTTTCGGCAAGGGCGCGGACCGCCTCGACGGCGCCGTGTTCGGAGATGACTTCGGACACGGTGATCGAAAGCCCCTCGCGACCGGCAATGGCGGCCTGCTTGGCGGCGGTGACCGACAGGACGAGCTCCACAAGGTCTTCCTCGGTGAAGACCGGGGACTCTTCGAGGATCGGGATGGCGACGGCTTCAATGTCGCGAGCGAGCTTCAGGGCGATCTCGCGCGGCAGGATAGGCGAGGAGCGCAGCGTGACCGCTAGAGTACGACGGACAAGATCTGCGGCATCGGCAGCGAGGATCTTTATGATTTCCTGAGCGTACTGCTTCTCGGCATCGCTGAGCACATCCAGACCAATGCGGCGGCACAGCCGGTGGGCGACCGAGGCACGTTGCTCGGGCGACTCGCCTTTCATCAGCCGGTGAATGTCCTGCTGGGTGAGTTGAGGGCGGAGGCTCTGGACGCTCATAGGTTAATGGAATCCCGGTCAAAATATACCGGCAACCTCTCCGAAGCCGGTTAACAGCCGTTTACCAAAATGACCGAACGGAAAGAACCCCGCGCAAAACAAAACCGGCCGGTCTTTCGACCGGCCGGCTGGAAGTACCTTGTAAGGAAAGAACTTACTCTTCGTCTTCCTTGAACAGTTCCTCGCGGGTAACTGTCTTATCCTCAACTTTTGCAGTCTCGAGGATGTGGTCGACGACCTTGTCCTCATAGATCGGGGCGCGCAGCTGGGCCATGGCGCCGGGATTCTTCTGGAAGAACTGGACCACTTCCCGCTCCTGGCCCGGATACTGGCGGGCTTCGCGGATGAGGGCCTGGTTCACTTCCGCCTCGGAAATCCGCACGTCTGCCAGACGGCCGACCTCCGCGAGCACGAGGCCCAGGCGCACGCGCCGCTCGGCGATCTTGCGGTATTCGGCCTTCAGCTCGTCTTCCGGCTTCGCCTTCTCCTCATCGGAAACGCGGCCAGCGTCCATTTCACGCTGAAGCTGTTGCCAGATCTGCTCGAACTCCATGTTGACCATGCCGGGCGGCAGGTCGAAGTCGTGGGCCGCGTCGAGCTTGTCGAGCAGGTCGCGCTTGGCCTTGGAGCGCGAAGCGACATTGTGCTCGTTCTGCAGCTGGTCTTTCACGAGGCCGCGCAGCTGCTCCAGGCTTTCAAGGCCGAGGCCGGTGGCGAACTCGTCGTTGATTTCCGGGGTCTGCGGGGCGCGGACTTCGTGAACCTTGGTTTCGAAGATGGCCGCTTTGCCGGCAAGTTCTGCCGCCGGATAGTCTTCCGGGAAGGAAACGTTCAGCTCTTTCTCGTCGCCAGCCTTGACGCCGAAGAGTTGCTCTTCGAAGCCGGGGATGAAGCGGTTGGAGCCGAGCACGACGGCCTGCTGCTCAGCCGTGCCGCCCTCGAAGGCGTCGCCGTCGATCTTGCCGACGAAATCCACGATCACGGCGTCTCCGTCCTGGGAGACTTCGCCTTCCGGGCGGGCTTCGAACTTGGTGTTCTGCTCGGCGATGCGCTTGAGGGCTTCCTCGATCTGCTCGTCGGCGATCTCGGCAACCGGGCGCTCGATCGTGAGCGTTGAGACATCCACCGGGGTGAATTCCGGCATCACGTCAACGTGCATGTGGTAGGACAGGTCGGCCTGGCCGCTGACGACTTTCTCGATGTCAGCTTCCATATGGACGTTAGGCTGGCCAGCGGGGCGCAGCGAATTTTCCTCAAGAGCCTTCTGGTTGGTCTCGTTGACCAGCTTGTCGATCACTTCGCCCATAAGGTCGCGGCCATACATCTTGCGCACATGTGCTGCCGGTACCTTGCCAGGGCGGAAGCCCTTGAGGCGCATTTGCGGGCGCACTTCCTCGATGCGGGCATCGAGTTTCGCCTGCAGCTCGCTGACCGGCACCTTGACCGCAAAGGTGCGGCTAAGACCTTCTGCCTTGGTCTGTGTCACTTCCATGGGACATTCTTCCGTCTATTGGGCGGCGCGGCGCACGCCAGAATGCGCGCCCGGAGCCTGCTGATCCTGCCTGAAGCGGCGGCTTATGTCACAGGCACAAGGCCCTGTCCACGCCAGCTTCACGGGATATGCAGTGCCTGATTATGACGCTGCGGAAAGGCCCCCGAAGGGTGACGAAGAGGCGTCTGGAAGAAGGGGGAAGCGGATTTCTGCGGTGAATGCTTAATCCCCTCCCCCGGATGGCACATTAATTGCTGTAACAGTCGCGGATTATCGTTGCCTGCGGGGACCGATGGCGGCAGGCGCGTACCAAGAGGGTGGACGATGCATTCAGATGGGCCATTCAGCCTTGCGCGCCCTGACGCGGGACTGGCCGAGAGGCTGGCAGCCTTCACCTTGTTTTATGCGTTTCATGCAACCTTAGAGGCCAGCCGTCCGGCACTGGCACACTCCGTTGCAGCGCCAGCACATACACGCTCAGGAAGATGACAGAGCCATGATCGATAACGGCACCCCCGTAACAATCGCCACCCCCGGTGGGGCAGATCCCGTTCCGCTGGTTCTGGACCTGGATGAGACGCTGATCCGCACCGATTCCCTGATCGAGCAGATGCTGGCCTTCGTGCGCCGCAATCCCTTCTCGATCTTCCAGCTGATTGGCTGGGTGATGGCCGGCCGCGTGACGCTGAAGGAGCGCCTTGCCGCCGCTGTGCCGGTGAACCCGGAACTCCTGCCCGTCAATGAAGAGGTTGTCGCGCTGGCGCAGCAGGAGGCGGACAAGGGCCGGAAGGTTGTTCTGGCAACCGCCGCCCATACCGAGACGGCAAAGCTGTTCCTGGAAAAGTTTCCATTCATCTCCGAAGTTCTGGCGACCGAAGCCGGTGTGAACCTCAAGGGCAAGACAAAAGCCGAAGCGTTGATGAAGCGGTTTCCCGAAGGCTTTGATTATGCGGGCGACAGCCGGGCCGATCTTGAAGTCTGGAAGCGCGCCCGCAACGCCATTGTGGTGGGCGCCTCGCGCGGCACCGTCAGCAAGGCGCGCAAGAGCGCGAATGTTGTTCAGGTCATTCCGCGCCCCACCGTGCTGAAAGCTTTCATCAAATGCCTGCGCCCGCACCAGTGGGCAAAGAACGTTCTGGTGGTCGTGCCGGCAGTGCTTTCGGGCAAGATCATCGAGCCTTCCTCCATCCTTCCTCTGATCCTGGCCTTCTTTGCGCTCTCGCTCACCGCGTCTGCGACCTATGTGTTCAACGATATCTGGGATCTGCAGGACGACCGGCAGCACTGGTCCAAACGGCTGCGGCCGTTTGCCAGCGGCACGCTGTCGCTGCCGGCCGGTATCTTCGGCGCGCTGATCTGCTTTGTGGCCGGATTGGCGCTGGCGCTGATGGCCGGGCTGGCGGTGCTGCAATGGGTGCTGATCTACGTTGTCGTTACCCTCACCTATTCCCTCTGGCTGAAGCGCAAGGTGATCCATGATGCCTTCACCCTCGCCAGCCTTTTCACGCTGCGGCTGGTCGTGGGCATGGTGGCGGTGGCCGCAGAGCCCTCGCCCTGGCTGTTTGTCTTCGCGATGTTCTTCTTCACCTCACTGGCCTTTGCCAAACGCCACACCGAGATTGCCCGCGTTATCGAAAAGGGCGGTAACTGGGTGAGCGGGCGGGGCTATCGCGCGTCCGACCTGCCGCTGGTACTGGCGGCCGGCATCGCAAGCTCGATTGCTGCCGTGGTCATCATGGTTCTCTACATCATCGAGGACGCGCACCAGCAGAGCTTCATCAAGGTGGGCGACTGGTTGTGGGCCTTGCCGCCGCTGATCTTCCTGATCTCCAGCCGCATCTGGGTGGTGTGCCAGCGCGGCGACCTGGATGACGATCCGGTGGTGTTCGTGGTCAAGGACCGGGTGTGCCTTGCCTATGCGGCGCTGGCGGCCGTCTGTTTCTTCCTGGCCTGGTTCGGAGTGCCGCTTTGATCATGTTGTTGCGGGACGAGCGGGTCCGGTTTCTGCTGGCGGGCGGCTCAGCCGCCCTGCTGAACTGGATCGTCAGGTTTCCTCTGTCTATGTTCATGACCTATGCGGCCGCCGTGACGGCAGCGACGGCGATTGGCATGGTGGCAGGCTTTATTCTGTATCGCAGCCTGGTGTTTCAGGGATCGACCCGGCCGCTGTGGCTGCAGATCCGTGATTTTATCGGGGTCAACATCGTTGCCGGCGTGGTGACCGTACTGGCCGCGCTTGTGCTGAGCAGCGGGCCGTGGTGGCCGGAGGCCTACCGGCATTATGCGCCTGGCGCGTCGCACATGGCAGGCATCGGCATCGGCGCGGTAGTTAATTTCTTCGGGCACAAGCTGTTCACGTTCCGCTGAGGCGGATTTGGGCAGCAGTTGCCGTAGCGGCGGGAGAGGCTGGAATATGATTGTCAGTACCCCGCTTTTGCGGCACTGGACTTGCAAGGGACCTTGGGGGGCGTCTCACCGGCGCCGCCTATGTAATATTGTAGAATAGGGGTGGGGCGCTGTGGCGTTCATTTCGACGCAGTTTGTGATTTTCCTGGCGGTGGTGACGGTTGTTCACTTCCTGCTGCCGGTACGCGCGCGATGGATCTGGCTGCTGGCGGCCAGCCTGTTCTTCTACGGCCTCGCTGAACCCATTTTCCTGGTGCAAATTCTGGCGGCCACCGGCCTCTCTTTCTGGCTGGGCCAAAGGATTGAGGCGGTGCCGGACAAGAAAGCCAAGCAGAAGATCATGGCGCTGGGCGTCGTGCTGCTGACGGCGAACCTGGTCGTTTTCAAATACACGCCCTTCCTGAACGAGACGCTGCGCTCGATCCTCGGCATGGCGCATGTTGAGTATCCCGTTCCCGAATTGCAGTGGCTGCTTCCGATCGGTATCTCTTTCTACACCTTCCAGCTGATTTCCTATCTGGTCGACATCTTTCGCGGCCAGCAGAAGGCAGAGCGGGAATTTGGCGCCTTTGCGCTGTATGTGACCTTCTTCCCCAAGCTGGTGGCCGGCCCGATCGAGCGGGCGAAAAACCTGCTGCCGCAGATCCACGCCCATCCCGCATTTGACCGGACGCAGGCCATGCTGGGCCTGCAGCTGATCCTTTGGGGCGTGTTCAAGAAAGTGTTCGTGGCCGACCGGATCGCGCCTTTCGTCAACGCCATCTATGACAATCCCGACGCGGCCAATGGCGTGCAGATCGCCTTTGCCACCTGGCTTTATGCCTTCCAGCTTTACTGCGACTTCTCAGGCTACACTGATATTGCGCTCGGCATCGGCCTGATCTTTGGCTACCGGCTGACGCAGAACTTCAACCGGCCCTATTTCGCCACCTCTATCCAGGATTTCTGGAAGCGCTGGCACATCTCGCTGACCTCCTGGCTGACCGATTACATCTTCACGCCGATTACCCGGCAGAAGACGTTCAAGATCAAGCTGTTCAACCTGATGCTCTACGCCATGTTCATCACCTTCGTGGTGAGCGGCCTGTGGCATGGCGCTGCATGGACCTATGTGGTCTGGGGCGCGCTGCATGGCGGGTATATCGTGGTGTCCCTGCTGCTTCAGAAGCGCTGGAACAATTTCGCCCGCACAGTGAAGCTGGTTGACCGGCCCAACCTTTACCGGGCGCTGAAGATTACCGTGACCTTCTCGCTGGTCTGTTTTGCCTACATCTTCTTCCGCGCACCAACGATGGAGGACGCCCTGCACATGGTAGGCAGCCTTGGCACCGGCTGGGGCGACTTCAAGGCCAATCTGCTGTCAGTGGTTGGCGCGAACCGGAACGAGTTCTTCCTGGCGCTGATCGGCATTGCCGTGGTGATGGGCGCCGAAGTGCTGCAGGGGCGGATCAACATGCGCGAAGCCATCAATAGCCGCCCGGTCTGGATGCGCTGGAGTCTTTATTATGTCGGCACGCTGGCAGTGGTTCTGCTGGGCGCCTTCTACGGGTCTCAAATTGCCTTCATCTACTTCAGGTTCTGATATGGACACCGCCCCTCCCTCCCCCGAGCAGACGGAAGCTGGCAAGGCGAAGCCCAGCCGCTTCGCCGTGATCGGATTTTTCCTGCCGGCCGCTCTCCTGGTCGCCGCAGCCTTTGCAACGACCGTGGCAATTGCGGTTCTCGTACCCGATGATGGCGACTATGCGCAGGCGTCCAATCTGAAGCACGACCTGCTGGAGATGGATGTTCCCAAAAAGATCGTTCTCGTGGGCGGCTCCAATGTTTCCTACGGCACCGACAGCACGGTGATAGAAGCGGCCACCCATTGCCCGGTCGTCAATATGGGCATGAACGGCTATTTTGGCGTCCGCTTCATGCTGGAAGAAGTGAAACCCTATCTCAAGCCGGGCGATCTCGTCGTCATCGCCTGGGAGTATGACAGCTACTACAAGTCTGTGAACGGAACGAATACCGACTTGCTGACGGTTTCCAAGGCCAATCCGCGCGTATTCAAATTCCTGACCCCCTATCAGAAGCTCTCCGCGATGAGCCGGTTTCCCTTCATTGCCCAGCAGAAGGTGCTGCGCATAATGGGCGAGACCTATGACAACTTCACCTATATGCTGGGCGCCGAACCAGATGCGCCGTGGACTGAGGTTGATATTCTCGACATCGAGAGCGCACGCAACTTCACCCGCAATGGCGACCTGGTCGGACATGTAGGCGTTAACTGGCCGCATGAACCAATCGATGCGATGGACATTTCCAGCATCCCGATGGATCAGGAAATCATTCCAATGATGCGGCAGTTCGTTCGCGACATGGACGCACGCGGCGTGCGCGTGATGATTTCCTGGACGCCCCTGCTGGACGATTTCTATGATCGCCACAGCAAGGAGATCGACCGGCTGAATGCCGAGATGGCCACCGTGCCGGAGTTTCTGATCCCCCGCCCGGCCAGCGGTTTCCGGTTCGACAAAAAGCTGCACTTTGACACCGTCTATCACCTCAACGAGAACGGGCGCCCGATCCGTTCCAAGATGCTGGCAGATGATATCCTCACCCAATTTGGCGAAGACGCGATGTGCGGCAGCCAACCCTCACAATCTTCCAAGGAGACACAACCATGACCGAAGCACAGGTTCTCGAACACATCACCTCGATCGTTCAGCGCATGCTGGAAGACAAAGGCGTGAAGGCCGCAACCATTGAGCCGGAGACAGAACTGCTCGGCGGTGCGATCAGCATCGACTCTCTCGACCTCGCCATGCTGGTGCGCGAACTGGAAGACGTGGTCGGCCATGACCCCTTCGCAGAAGGCTTCATCGAATTCCGCACCGTCGGCGAACTTGCGAAGCTCTACGCAAAATGATTGCTGCCGGCGCCTTCGGACTCGACACGAGTGACACCGCTCCGCTGATCGCAAATGCCCGCGGCATGTTGAGCCGCGGGAATCTTGCGCGTGCGGCGGAGAGCCTGGTGGCAGCGATGGGCGAAGCGGACGTTTCGCGTCTGATGGTGCGGTCTGACGACCCGTTCCACATCCTCCGTGCCATTGATGCGGCCAGCCGCACGGGCGCGGACCTGTTCATCGCACACACCAACCTTCCCGAGGCGCATATCGACGCTGTGGTGAAGAAGTTCGGCGTACAGATGGTCGTGTCTGCTGGCGACAAACTCACCGGCGAAACGCCGGCCGACGCTGCCAGTGCCCGCATCTTCATGATGACATCGGGCACGACCGGCGCGCCAAAGATTGCGTCCCATAGCCTGAGCGCCCTGATGAGCCGCGCCAAAGCGGCCATGCATCCGGGCAATCGCGGCGCAAAATGGCTCCTCACCTATCAGCCAACGGGCTTTGCCGGTGTGCAGGTGCAGCTCACCGCCGTGGTGGGGCGCGGCGTTGTCGTGGCGCCCGACGAGCGCACGCCTGCCGGTTTCCTTGAAGCGGCCAAGGCCAACGGTGTTACCCAGATTTCTGCCACGCCGACTTTCTGGCGCGCTTTCCTTATGGTGGTGCGCCCCGGCGATCTCACCCTGCGCCAGATCACCCTGGGGGGCGAAGCGGCGGACCAGTCGACCCTGGACCGTATCCGCAAGGCTTTCCCCGATGCCCGGGTGACGCATATCTATGCCTCAACCGAGGCGGGCGTCGTATTCTCCGTACACGACGGGCGCGAAGGCTTCCCCGCCGAATGGCTGGACACGGAAACGCAGGGCGTGACGATGCGCGTGCGTGACGGGTTCCTGCATATCCGCACGCCCAATGCGATGGGTGGGTATGTTTCCGACACGGCCCAGCCGCGTCTCGATGATGGCTGGCTGGCGACGGCCGACCGCGTGGAGATCCGCGGCGACCGCGCCTTCATCGTTGGCCGGGACGACAGCACGATCAATGTGGCTGGTTCCAAGGTTTATCCGCTGATGGTGGAGCAGTTCCTTCTAAAGCAGCCCGGTGTGATGGAGGCGCATGTCTATGGCGTGGCCAACCCGATCAGCGGCCAGCTTGTGGCTGCCGATGTGGTGATCGAACCAGGGCTCGACCCTGCCGAAACACGCAGCGCCATCCTGGCGGCCTGCCGCGAAAATCTCGCTCAATATCAGGTGCCGCGCGCCTTCAAGGTGGTGGATGCCATCGCCGTGCGCGAATCCGGCAAGAAAGGCTAAGAACATGACTGGCTCCGCGCCCTCTCTCAACTCACGCCATGTGATCGTGACCGGCGGCAGCCGGGGTCTCGGCGCGGCAATGATCGCAAGCCTGCTGGCAGACGGGTATCACATCTCGACCTGTTCGCGCTCAAAGTCTGCCAACATCGAAGCCTTGGCAGCGCATCCGGAATACGGGTCGCGCTTCTTCTGGAGCCGCTGTGAAGTGGGCGAAGCCGATCAGGTGGATGCATTCGTCAATGCAGCCGTTGAATGGGCGGGCAAGGACAATCTGTGGGGCCTTGTGAATAATGCCGGCGTCGCGCAGACGGGCATTCTCGCCTCCTTCCCGAACCGCGAGACCGAAAAGATCCTCAAGGTGAACCTGTTCGGCGCCATTCAGGCGGCCCGCGCTGCATCAGAATACATGCTGCGCGCCAACAAGGGCGGACGCATCATCAACATCTCCTCCATCATCGGCAGCCGTGGCTATAATGGCATGAGCGCCTATTCGGCCTCCAAGGCCGGTATGGACGGCCTCACCCGCGCGCTGGCGCGTGAACTTGGCCGCCGGAAGATTACCGTGAACTCGGTGGCGCCGGGCTATGTGCTGACGGAAATGTCGTCCGTACTCACACCGGTTCAGCTGAACCAGATCGTCAACCGCACCCCGCTGGGCATGCTGGCCGAAGACGAGGACGTGACCAATCTGGTGCGTTTCCTGCTGTCGGACGGCGCGCGCATGATTACCGGGCAGACGATCCTGGTGGACGGCGGCGTTTCCTGCTGATCAGCCGGCCGGCGGCGTTCGCTGCGCCCTGACGATCGCGAGCAGGATCAGCGTGGCGAGCGCGCCCCACAGCCAGTGTGAAACGATGAAGTTGGAAACCGGTCCGAACCGCCCCAATGTCATCGAATGGCTCACAAAGACGGCGCCCGCCAGCAGGGCATAAGTCGCAATCAGCGGCCAGCGCAGCCGCGCGAGCGGTCCGCCGGGACGCGACCGGGCCCAAAGCAAAACAAGCGCCGGCAACGCCCAGATATGATAGTGCGCCCAAGACAACGCCGAGACGGACAGGCCGAGGGCGAGGATCATCAGGACTTCCAGCTCCATATCCTGATTGGACAGGCGGAAAATTCGGCCCGAACGCCAGACCGCATAGAGCATGCCGGCAATAATCGTCAGCGTCAGGCCCTGCGCGATCAGCTTGCTGACGGGGGACAGGATGTAGGGGCTGAAATCCTGCCAGTCCGCACCACCGGATTCAAACCGCGCGACCATGCCGCCCACTGCCTGATTGGCGCTGGCGAGCACGGGATTGGACGTGAAAGGCTGGATTGTGGTCTCATACCAGTAGACGTGCATGTCCCATCCGAAGATCAGCAATGACAGAGTCAGGGAACTAATAACCACGGCTGCCCCGCCCGCGACGACCAGCCAACGCCCCCGCAGGAAGTAAAGTACGCCGATCAGCAGCAGCGACGGCTTGATGACCGCAGCGATCCCGAACAACACGCCAGCGGAAACATCCTTTCCCGACCGGGCCATCATCAGACCGCCGAGCAACAGCAGCAGCATGAAATGCGATGTGTTGCCGACCTTGAGCACATAGATGAGCGGACCATAGACACAGAGCGCAAAGCAGAGCAGCGCGCTTTCCCGCGGATCGAGCGCGAACATTTGCACCAGCAGCCGCCAGATGGCCCAGGCAGCAGCAAGACCGAGCAGTGTAAAGACAATCGACGCCGCCAAAGGCGGCAACAATCCAAACGGCGCGAAGAGATAGGCGACGATCGGAATATTGACGAACAGCACATCGTCATAGGAGCTCATCAGCGCTGGTGGGCCCTGCCAGATGAGGTTGCCGGCCAGCCAGTAGCAGTACCGGAAGTCCCAGAAGATGAACTCCAGCGTTGGCTGCGTGACCAGAAAGATGAACGCCGCCATCACAGCGCCCCACAGGAGCGTGAATGGCCACATGAAACGCGACATCTGGGCCGAGCCTGCGAGCCGGTAGATTACGAGAAAGCCGCCAATCGCCCCTGCGAGATGCAGCCCGTTTATGATCAGCGATTGCATATCTGCTCCACCGGAGAGTCCTTCAGTTCAACCCGGCAGTAGCCCGGTTGTGCTCCAAAAGCTGCGCGGAACGCGCGCAAGGAGAGAAATATCACGCTGCTTCCCCAGCGGCGAGCGGAGTATCGCCGGGCGGCAGACCCCAGCGGCCTCTGACCAGCCCCCAAAGAGCGGCCAGCGCGAACAGCGCGGCGAAATAGAGATGCGACATCAGCAGGTGCAGCAAGCCGGGTGCATATTGGAGCGCCCACAGGGGAAGCGCCGCAATCAGGAAAGCCAGGCACAGCGCCAGACCGAGCCAGCCACGACCGCTGCGCGGCGCAGCCAGTATCCACACCGAGGCCATGACGGCAAATATGGGCGCCAGAATACCGTAATGGTGTTCCCAGGCGATGGGCGAGGCCGCGGTGAACACCAGCGCCGCCAGCATGAAGTCGAAGAAGGGGACGCCTTCCCCTTCCGCGCGCCGTAACCGGAAAATGCCGGCGAGGAAAGCAACGGTCACCAGCATGGAGACGGCGTAAATGACTGCATGGAACGGAGGGAATGCATCGCCGCCGAAATCATGGATTTCGCCATTCTGGAAGATGCGCTGCATCAGGCCGTTGGCAGATTGGTTTGCCCAATAAGATTCGCCATGCCTGGAGAGGAAGGAGAGCACCTCCAGATAGGCGAGATGGTTGCCGAAGCCGTAGAGGACAACGGACAGCGCAAGACCCAGCGTGCCGGTTGCCAGGAGGGCAATGGTGAAACGCCACTCACGCCGGAGCGCGCCCCAGATGAGGAACAGGCCGAATTGCGGTTTCAGCATACAGACGAGCCCAATGAGCACGCCTGTGGTGGCGCGGTGACCACTTACCCAGGCGATGCAGGCGGCCACGAACAGCGCGTTAATCCACACCTGCAGCTGGCCGATATGATAGCCATAGATCAACGGAAAGAAGAGCAGCGCCGCGCCCGGCGCCGCCACGGCCAAAAGCAGCCGTGCGCGGCGCGTGTCGGCGTCAAGCGGGCCTTTGATCAGGCGCTCCGGCAAAAGCCAACACAGCGCGCCCACGCCCAGGGCCGATGCGAGCAATATCAGGCGGTTCAAATTGTTGAGGAGCAGCGGCGTAAGCTCGAACCCCATCAGTCGCAGGGCATCGAGGGGCACCAGGCTTGTGGGCGCATACTGGAATTTATGCTGCTGCTCGAAGAATACTTCGCGATAGAGGCTGCCATCGGCAGCCGGATGCGTGTCCAGCCATTCGAGGGCCACGATCATCACATTCCAGGAGTCCGCAGCCTCCAGAGTTTCACTCGACACGATACCGCGTAAAATCCACGCGCCAGACTGCTGGCCGGCCAGGGCAAGCATAATATGAATCAGCAGGACACAAGCCAGAAGCGCGTACACGGCCAGCGCGGCGGCGGTTCTCGGCGAACCAGCCACGAATGCAGACAGACGGCCTGCAACAGCCTTTGAGCGCAAATTCGACATTTGTGTCCCCGTCCAGTCTGAACCAAATATCGCAAAGAAATCAGAATGCCAGCAGAACATGCCCTTCCGGCCTAATTTTCATGCACACGGCCGCGCCGCGAGCATGTGCAGGAATGCCCAGTAAAATCGGCCACAAACTGCAGCGGCGCAGCCGTTTCCAAGGTTCCCTTTGTGGTGGCGGGCACAGATTGACGGCGCGTCCTTTCGCATGCCAGATTTTGCGTTTCGGGGGCGCCGGTTTTGAGACTGCTATCATTTGCTGATCATTCAGGACGGATGGAAATTTCCGCCAGCCGATCTGCTGATCTTGCACGCAGATTGCATCCCTGCCCGCTGCGGCGCCTGCCCGCGAAGCCTGATCCGGTTCAACAATCCAGTGTGCCCCTGCCATGATCGCTCATCTACTCCTCAGCCCATACGATCATGCGAGTGACGACCGGAAAGGGACGCAATCGGCCATTCTCTGGGAAATCGGCACGCCGCTGCTGTTCTTCCCGGTGCTGGCATTCATCCTGACGACCTTATGGCTGACAGCGGGCAGCGCACTTTCCGCGCCGGTGGCCTGGGTCATCTTGGGTGCTTCGCTTGCTGGAGGGCTCTACCTGCCCCGGTTTTTTCTCTCCGGCCGCTGGCGCTTTGCGCCGCTTGTCTCGGTGGGCCTCATTGTCGTCGCGCTGATTGTGACGGGGCTGGTTCACGATACGTCGATGGATGGTCAGCATTATCATTTCCAGGCGATCTATGCCCTCGCTCAGGGCTGGAACCCTCTGCATGGCAACGCCGAGCCAGCGGTGATTAGCGATCCGATTACCTTGTGGGCCATCCACTATCCGCGCGGCGGGTGGGATTTCGCCGCGCTGCTGATGACGGCGGGGTTTCCGTTGGCAATGGGCAAGGTGCTCAATCTGCTTGTTCTGCTTGCCGGCGCCGCAGTGCTGGGGGGCGCACTTTTCCGCGCGGGGTTCTCATGGCTCGTCGCAGCGCTGCTCACCGCAGTGGTCTCGCTCAACCCTATCGTCCTCTCTCAGCTGTTTACGGCGATGAATGACGGACTCTTGGGCGTCTGCATCCTGATATTCACCGTGTCGATCATGATGTGGGCGCGATATGACGACAAGCTGGCTCTGGCTACCGCGCTCATCACACTTCTACTCGCCCTGAACCTGAAATTTTCCGCCATTCCGATGTTCGTGATCCTCTGCGGATTTGCCTGCGCCGGCATCTTCTTCCAGCGGGGCCTCCGCCGGGCGGCAGCGCTTGCGGCGGGGCTGTTTGCTTCTGCCTTTGTGGCCGTCGTCTTGCTTGGCTGGTCGCCCTACATGCAGAACTTCCTTGATCAAGGACACATCTTCCACCCCATCATGGGTCCAAACGCGGTCGACATCATGACCGGCGAAGGGCCCGCGCTCGACAATACGCCGGAAGTTCTCGAGGGAATGTCCGCAGCCGAACGTTTCTTCTACTCTCTCTTCTCGGAAACACATTCTGGATATGCGACAACGCCGCAGCTGAAGTTTCCCCTCTCCATCTCCCCGCAGGAACTGCGCGCTGCAGGCGGCGTGGACGTTCGCCTGTCCGGCTTCGGGCCGTTTTTCTCGGGCATTTTCCTGCTGTCGATCGCGGCCGCTCTTGCTCTGGTCGTTCGCCCGCGCTGGCGCAGCGAGACAACCCTCTGGCTGCTGGTGATCAGTGCCATGATGATACTCTCGGTGATCGTGATGCCGCAGAACTGGTGGGCGCGCTATGTGCCGCAATTCTGGTTCGTACCGGTGGCGATCACTGCGGCAGCGCTGGCCGCAAACAGCCGCGCCGCACAAATCCTCGGCGGCCTGATCTTGGCATTGATGCTGTTCAACAGCCTGATCGTGGGAGCAGCGGGCGCTCGGCTGGCCGCCCAACGTGACGCCGAAGTCAATGCCCAGATAAACGCCATGGCGGCAGCCGGGGGACGCTACTGCGTCTATCCGGACATGGCGCACTCACGGATATACCTGATGCGGGAAGCCGGGCTGGACATCCGGTATCAGCCCGCCGAGGCAATCTCCTGCGCCGAGCCGCAGGAGATCGCAGGCTACGGCCCGGACCGGTACGGCGGCGCTATCTGTACCTGCCAGGATTGATGGCGAGCGATATTGCTCCTTGTGCTGACATTATCCTTAGCCGGAGCCGCCGACGGGTGGTTTGATCCGGCATTTTAAGCCCCCCTGCGGCACTTCAGAAGGCCGGTTGCAGGCCGCGCCGCCGTAGCGTAGGAAGCGGCCACACGCGGATGTGGCGGAATTGGTAGACGCACTGGATTTAGGTTCCAGCGCCGCAAGGTGTGAAGGTTCGAGTCCTTTCATCCGCACCATATAGCCTGTAATTACAGGGTATTATGACAAAAGGTCCCCGGCTCGGTCCCTAGGACTCTTTTTCGGAGGCGCGGTAGCGCGGTCAATCCATGCTGCCACTTCGTCTTCGCGCCAGACCACTGTTCGCGATCCCAGCTTGTGATTTGGCGGGAATTCGCCTTCGCGCATGCGCCGGGCAATCTCAGTCTTCGAAAGTGAAGTGAGGCGCCGAACTTCAGGAAGGCGAATGAGGCGGGTCATTTCGGAGGCTTCTTTAAGCGAGCCAGAATCTCATCCAGCACTTTTTCAGCATCGTTCGTTTCAAGGATGTCGGAATAATCTTCGCCAGTGCAGTCGCTGATAAAATCTATGAAGTCATCCAGGTTCGGGCCAGCGGCCACATAACATTCACGAAGCGCTTTAGCGTCCCTGTCGGCAAGCGCTTTTCGCGTTTTAGCCCAAACGGCCCCATTTCCTTCTTCCGGAGAGGGAATGTCATGTTCCCATGAGGCGCGTTCCCAATATTTTACATCGGGATTTCCGCCGTCGGAATCGCAGAATACTCGGAAGCGAAGATAGGCAGCTCCGCCTTCTAGAACTTCAATCGCGAGTGGTACGCCCTTAACATTTGGCGCCTCATGATACAGCACGCGGACAAGGCCTAAAAATACTTCCTTCACACCCTCCGGCACGACTTCAGCATCTGCAATCGGCGTGGATCGAGCGCGCAAAGCGATAAGACGCTGCATAAGGCCCTGTAGTTCTGCTGCTTCGCTCATTTAAGGCACCATTGGATTTTCCATAAAGACTCGCCTAGCAAGCGACATGCCAAGGTTTTGGGCTGCGGCCATAATCGCAAGCAGATAAGCCTCACTTGCTTTGGCTTACTATAAATCTCGCTCGTTCATACAGTTCGTCAAAAGTGATCACTTCCGGTGCATTTAGGTTGCGACGGTATAATTCAAATGATTTGAATTTATCGACGTTTGTACCATTTTCGGATTGGAACTGAGCGAGGCTTCCAACAACCAAGAAAGAACTGGGCGCTATATTGAAAAGCTGTTCGCCGGTCGGATCGCCGTTCTTCTCCTTTGGTCTCACAATATCCTGAAGTGTCTCAAGTGCCGATTGCACGGTCACGTGAATCTGAGCTACCGCCGCTGTTAGGTTCGAACTTGGATGCCACACCCCTGACCTTTTAGAGTCAGCGCTTAGTAGTTCAGTTTTGTGGGTTTTTACCTCAACAAAGCAGAGCGAATTTATGATTCCTCGAGTCTTCATAACAGCGTCAGCGATCTTGCCGTGACCACTCAAATCATACCCGCTGACTGCTTGCTCAAGTTTCTTTTTATCAAGTCCGCTTAAGAATTGATACGAAAGGCCGTAGCCAAATATCCAAGTATTCAGTTCAAAGAATTTTTGCCATAGTCGTTCTGGTTTATCGGCCTTGTGTTGCTCCATCTTTTGTTCAAAGAACGTGCCGTCTTCAAGCAACTTTTCAAAAATACTCAATTGCTCCTGCCTGTATCGCACGGCGACAAAATCCCGACGGAGATTGGCGTTTTTCAGAATGTCAATGACTAAGCCTTCGTCTGTTGAAACCAGTCGATTGATCTGGGCACGGTTTAAAACAATTTCATGTAACTCTTCGTCTTGGATGTGTCGCTTTCGAGGATCGTCCACAGCGACCGTTTCGACTCCGGCCAAAAATTCTTTAAGTTCTCGTATTTCTGAACCAACGAAAGAGAAAGAAAACTCTCTACTGGCGCCGGATGCTGAGTTGAACTTTTGAATTGTTAGCACACTGATTCTACGATCCGTTTCAAAGAATGTAGCTTTAATGGTATGGCGACCGGCCGGAGTCTCGCGTAACGTATGTTGTGCCTTTGCAGTCGCAAACTGAAATGACGGTTGCACGTCGATGACTTTAGACATTGAACCGCGCCGGGTTTGCCGGA
>NZ_ARYM01000013.1 GCF_000685315.1 Hyphomonas polymorpha PS728 | reverse complement strand
CCGGGGTTACCGGCGCGGTTCAGCGTTGCCAACATTCCGCTCATTAACAACTGAAATTCCGCTCGCCCACTCAGTCAACTGAAATGGGGAACTAATTGCGTCTACATTTAGGTTTCCACACTGCCCATGTGGATGAACAATATCAATATAGTTCGTATAGTGATCGTATTGAGACTCGGTGTTTTCAAATTGTCGATCAAGCACATACTCAAGAATTCCATCATAATTGAAGGATATAATCTTGATTTTATTCTCAGGAGAGACGGTTCCAGACCTAATTCCGTGCCTAATTAAATTGATTAACAGGTGTATCCAATTTCTCTGCTTAGCGCTGACCGTTCTAACTTCTAATGATTTTGGAGAAATCTTTTCGCCTTGTAGATCATAAGTCCGCTTCATAATTTCCACTGCAATGCAAATCTTGATCACATCGGAATAGCTAGGATTTTCAACGATAAAGTCGTCAATCGTTTCAGAAGTTTGATTTAGTAGAAGCCCACAAAGATTCCTTAGCCTGCGAAGATCTTGATTTATTCCGCCTACGTCCAAAGTTCTGTTTACCGAATCCCAATGCCGACTAAGAACCGCGCCAAAGTAAGGTTGCCGCCAAAACTGACTGTTTGAACTAAATGTCGATCTAACAAAGCGCTCCAGTTCGTAAGCTAAGCGCCCCTCTGTTCCATCAACAAAATTCCGGTCGGCACTCAAGCCCGCTTGAATATTTGGAATCATTCGTGCGCCCTGAGGGACCCCAAATGGCGCAGAAACCCCGGCACCCAAGATCAGCACTGACCTTTTCGCGCAAATCGACAACTGCGCCCCCCCTATCATGGCTCACTTTGGTGAGAACTGCCCCTCGCAGGCGGCATCACCGCATACCTATTGATAAGAAGGGCGCCGCACCGTTCTCTTCAATAGAATCAGTATTGGCTGTCCTATCCCTTCTTCTTGTTCGGCCGCTGCGTCAGCGCTGATGCAGCAAGAGACTTGATCTCCTTGTTCGAAAGCGAACCCGGCTTCTGAAGTCCTTTGGAAGCGATAGTCCCGACCTTGGAGCCAGTCTTTTCATTCTTTGCCATGATCATTCTCGTGACAGAATCACTCACGCCCCATGCGCGAGGACTATATCAAGAACATATACTGTTTTTTAAGAGAACAAAAGTCCCAATTTCTCAAAACTTCCCCTTCAACTCCACCGTAAAAATCGGCCCGAACGCTCGGGAATATTCCTCCGTGCGCACCAGCGCCCCGTTGCGGTCACCATCATAGACGCGGCGCCAGTAGGTGTCTTTCTGGTTGGCGAGGTTGCCGATGGCCACGGTGCCGGTCATGCCGGCGATGTCCTTGTGTTCCAGATAGGCCATCAGGAAAGGCGGCTCGTTGCCTGACAGTTGCGTGTCGGAAAGCTGGTAGAACGGCTCCTGCTTGAACCCTTCCAGGATCACGCCCCAGGCAATATCCGTCTTCGGAACATCCTGGCGCAGCTCGATATTATAGTCCCAGATAAGGTGGCCATTTATCGAGCGGCGGATGCCGGTCACCGGATCGTCTGCCTCCGTATCAAAATAGCGGCCCGTGGCGGTAATCTCTGCGCCGGTGAACCCCAGCTTGCCGAGCTTCAGCGTCGATTCGGTTTGCACCGACCAGGCCGTGGCGCTGTCGATATTGCCCGGCCCCGCCCCCTGCCCGATCGGCACCTGGTCCACCACGTCCTCCAGGTCCACATAGAGGAAGCGCACAGTCGAGGCGCCCCATTCGCCGAAAGTCTTCTGCGCCTCCACCGAATAGCGCCAGGACTGGCTGGGCACGATTTCCTCATTGCCGGACTGGCCATTGCCAAGGTCCAGGTCCACCGAGGAAATGAAGTCGTAAAAGTCGAGCTGGCCCACGCGCCGTTCCACCTTGCCAACCAGTTTCAGCGTGTCGCTCTGCTGCCAGGAAAGCGTGGCAAAGCCCTTGGGCCGGGTAAAGCTGCGCTTGTTTTCCGCGTCGCCGGTCTGTTCGAGCTCGGAATATTCCAATCCGCCGGAAAGCTGCAGGTTGAGTTTGGGCGAAAGCTGGCGCCCATGGGTGAGGATCACCTCGCCCCGGCGTTCCTCCACGCGGCTGTTGGCCAGGTGCAACGGCACCGGCAGCAGAGGCCCGCCGCCAATGGCTTCATCCAGCGCGGTTTCCGCCTCCAGGAAGTTGAACGCGCCCTCGGCGGAAATCTGCCAGTCGCGCCCCTTCCCCGTCTGCAGGGCATATTCGCTGCGCAGGATGTATTCGCCCTCGTCCACGGTCTGCTCGAAATTGGACGCATACTGACCAGATCCGTCGAGCCCGCCCATCAGGAACCGGTCAACAAACGGGCTGTGCTCATGGCGCACAAGGCTGATGAGTTTCAGCCGCCCCGGCCCCAGGCCGAATTCATAATCCCCGCCGATTTCGGCGTTCCACTCATCCTCCGCGCCCTGGAAAAGGCGCCGCCCCTCCACCCCGCCCAGCGGATAGGTCTTGGAAATCTGCTTGCGGTCCACTTCCCACACGCCCGCCCTGGCGTTGAGGTTGGCAATCGCCCCGCTGGCCGGTTTCCAGGAGAGCGACCCGGCCACGGAAACATCATCCCCCACGCGGGTGAAATCCTCCCGGCGCTGTTCCAGAAGGTTGCCCTGCCCGTCCTGAATGAGGCGCCAGCCGGCATCGGCGCCCCGCTGCGGCGCGCTGGCCGCCTCCAGGCTCCAGCTCAGCGCCCCCCGGCTGCCCGCCAGCGTCAGCGTGCCTTCGTTGAAGGAGGGCGGCAGGTTTTCCCGCAGGCGGATCTTGTAGCGCCAGGTGCCGTCCATCGTGCCTTCGCCATCGGTGATCACATTGACCACCTTGCCGGTCAGGCCGGGAATGTCGGTCTGCGTTCCGTCCAGCACCTCGATGCGCACCACCCGCGCCGCCGCGACCCGGCCCAGCTCGGCTTCCGCCCCGTTGGACTTGGCCGAAACCCGCTGCCCGTTGATCAGCACGTTGCCGCGCGCCTGGCCAAAGCCCCGGTTGCCGCTGTCATCGCTCTGGATGGCAAAGCCCGGAATGCGGCGCACCATGTCCAGCGCCGTCACCGGGCCATACTGGTCAAAGTCTGCCGGCACATAGGCGGAACGGTCCGTTCCGCTCGCGGCGGGGCTGGCGTCCGGCATCACCGCCACCGCCGTCTCGGCGCCCGCAGGCCCCATCAGCGCCATCACGGCAAGGCTTCCCATCAGCAGCGGTTTTATCGGCATCGGCATTTCCTCCCACACTTTCCGAGCCGCCTGCTTGACAGCGCCGCTCAAATATCATTTCCGTTTTTCGGTATCGATTTCTCGATCTTCAATAAGGTTGAGGCGTGGTCTCATGAGACTACACATGTAGTCAACCTCTTTTTGAGCGCGCAAATAATAATCACTCGCGAAAATCAGGCCGGGCTCTGGCCACCCAAGCGGCGGAACGCCCGGTTTTTCTGGCGAACCGGCACGCGCCGACCGCCATCCCGCCCGAACATGATATTTCGGTAATCCGCCACAAAACGGCCCTGCCCCCGCCTGACAGCCGCCGCGGCCCGCGTCTTAAGTCGCTGTTCACCGTGTCAGGCCATCAACTGGACGAGAGCGCGGCAGTAAGCGGCAGAAGGAATTTCCCATGAAACGGGTAGCAGTGATCTATGGCGGCTGGTCTTCGGAACGGCCTGTGTCCTTGTCCTCCGGCCAGCAGATGGCCGCTGCCGCCCGCAAGGCCGGCTACGGCGTCACCGAGATCGACGTCACCCGCGACCTCGCCGCCCAGCTCGCCGAAGCCAAGCCCGATGTGGTCCTCAACGGCTTGCACGGCCCCTGGGGCGAAGATGGCTGCGTCCAAGGCGTGCTGGAGGTGATGGGCATCCCCTACTCCCATTCCGGCGTGCTTGCCTCGGCTCTGGCCATGGACAAGCTGAAATCGAAAGCCGTTTACCGCTCGGCCGGTCTCGATGTCGCCGCCGACAAGCGCGTCACCCGCGCCGAGGCCGCAGCGGCCCACGCCCTGCCCCCGCCTTACGTGATCAAGCCGGTGAATGAAGGCTCCAGCTTCGGCGTGCTGATCGTGCGCGAAGGCGCCAACGGCCCGCCCCAGGAACTCACCGGCCCGAACTGGCGCTATGGCGATTATCTGATGGCCGAAGAATACATTCCCGGCCGCGAACTCACCGTCGCCGTGCTGGGAGACAAGCCCCTCGCTGTCACTGAAATCACGACCTTAAGGGACTATTACGATTTTGATGCAAAATACGCGGCTGGCGGATCAAGACATGTGATCCCGGCAGACCTGCCGGCCCATGTGACGAAGGCGGCGATGGACGCTGCCCTTACGGCGCACAAGGCCCTGGGCTGCCGCGGAGCAACGCGATCAGACTTCCGCTATGATGAACAGAAGGACCGGCTCGTGATCCTCGAGACAAACACCCAGCCCGGCATGACGCCGACCTCGCTCGTGCCTGAGCAGGCCGCGCATATCGGCATGGCGTTCGAGGAGCTTGTCGCCTGGATGATCGAGGACGCTTCATGCCAAAGATAGAGCGCAACCAGACCGTCCCCGGCGGGCGCCGCCGCGCCCCCGCCACGATCATCGACGAATCCACCGGCGAGGAAGTCCGCGTCTCCTCGGTGATCTTCGGCATCGTGATGCTGATCGCCATCCTCGTCGCCACCGCCGCCTGGATGGGCGGGTCGATGTCGCAGATCGGCTCGCGCTTTGGCGGCTTCATGGACGATACCGCCCGCCTTGCCGGGGTCGATGTGCGCTCGGTGTCGGTGATCGGTCTGGAGCTCAATCCGGCGCTCGCCGATGAAGTGCGCGCCGCCGCGATGATCGAGCCGGGCGAAAACATGTTCCGCGCCGACCCCTATGTCATCCGCCGCCGCGTCGAATCCACCAAGAAAGTCCTCAATGTCCGTGTACACCGTCTCTGGCCCGGCCAGGTGGTGATCCTCGCCGAAGCGGCTGAGCCCGTCGCCCTCTGGCATGACGGGCGCGACTGGAAGGTCGTCGATGGCCTCGGCCGCATCCTGCCGGACGCAAAGGCCGAAGATCACGGCCACCTGCTGCGCCTCGCGGGTCTCGGCGCGCCCACCGCCGCGCCCCAGCTCACCCGGGCGCTCGCCGCGTCACCAGACATCAACGATCGCGTCGCCGTCGCCACCCGCGTCGGCGAACGCCGCTGGGACATGCGTTTCGTCAGTGGCGTGACGGTTCGCCTGCCCGAAGACGAAGCGCTTGAGCCCGCGCTTGACCGTCTCGCCAAACTGCAGGTGCGCACCGCCCTCACCCAGCGCCCGCTGGAAATGATCGATCTGCGCTCGCGCAACCGGGTCTATCTGCGCGCCACGAAGGAAGCCCAGCTCGCCCACCCGCTTACCCCCGCCGGCGAGCGCACCTGATGGCAAACCTGTCGGCCAAACGTCTCGCCCGCCTGCAGAGCCAGCGCGCCGGCACGGTTGCCGCCCTTGATATCGGCTGCTCGAAAACCACCTGCCTGATCGGCCGCCCGGATGGCTCCGGCCCGCGCCGCATCCAGATCCTCGGCGGCGGGCGCCAGCAGACACGCGGCTTCAACGGCACCGGCATCACCGACATGGAAGGCCTTGAGCGCACCATCCGGGTTGCCGTGGAAGATGCCGAGCGTGAAGCGGGCGAACCGATCAGCGAAGTCATCCTCGGCGTCAGCGGCCCGCAGGTCACCTCCTGCCTCGTCGAAGCCCAGATCGAGCCGGGCGGCCGCGCCGTCACCGCCCGCGATGTCCGCCGCCTGCACACTCAGGCCATGGCCCGCGTGCCACAGAAGAATGCAGACATTCTGGCCGCCTGGCCGGTCGTCTACACGATTGACCGCGCCGCCGGCCGCGTGCGCCAGCCCGTCGGCATGATCGCCGGCACGCTGCACGTGCGCATGGCCGTAATCACCGCGCCCAAATCCATGGTGCGCAATCTCGTTGAATGCGTTGGCCGCGCCCATCTCGGCGTCACCAAGCTCGTCCCCTCTTCCATCGCGTCGGGCCTTGGCACGCTGATCGAGGACGAGCTGGAAAACGGCACCATCTGCGTCGACATGGGCGCCGGCATCACGGCTGTCTCCGTGTTCCTCAACGGCGCGCCCGCCTGGCTCGGCCTCGTGCCTGTCGGCGGCCAGCATGTCACCGCAGACCTTGCCCAGGGTCTTGGCACCACCTTTGCCGCCGCCGAGCGCATCAAGACCGTCTTCGGCACGGCCGACCTGGAAGGCCCCGGCCTTGCCGAACGGGTCGAGGCCGCCCGCCTGGGCGATGATGGCCGCCTGCACGCCACCCGCACCGAGCGCGGCGAGATCGCGCGCATCATTGCCCCGCGCATCGAGGAAACCTTCGAACTCGTCGCCCAGATCCTGGAGACCAGCGATGTCCGCAAGGTTCTCCCCCACCGCGTCGTCCTCACAGGCGGCGCCAGCCAGCTTCCCGGCATCCGCGAAGTCGCCAGCCGGTACCTGCGCGCGCCCGTGCGCCTCGGCAAACCGGTGATTTCGGAGTTTCTTGGCGAGACACTGGCAACACCGGCTTTCTCCACCGCGTCCGGCCTGATACTCTATCCGGAGTTGGGGTATGCAGATGCTGCGCGGGCTGGCGTGGCATCAACAGAGGATGCTGCCGGATCGGGCACTTGGGTGAATGCTGCGCTGCGCTGGCTGAAGGACAACTTCTGAGGAACTTTCCCGGAATTTTTCTTCTCCCATCCACACTCACTTAAGCGTTTTTTAGCCCCGCCCCATGATGGTGGAGGTTGAATACAGCCCGGCATGACGCGGATTGTGAGAGTAGGTACGCGATGACCCAGGAACTCAGACCCAAAATCGTTGTCTTTGGCGTGGGCGGTGCCGGCGGCAACGCTGTCAACAACATGATCGAAGCCAACCTTCAGGGCGTGGAGTTCGTCGTCGCCAATACCGATGCGCAGGCGCTGGCCCGCTCGCGCGCCGAAATGAAGCTGCAGCTTGGCCTGGAAACCACCGGCGGTCTCGGCGCCGGGGCGCGTCCCGAAATCGGCGCCCGCGCAGCTGAAGAATCGCTTGAGGAAATCCGCCTCCATCTGGAAGGCGCCCATATGGTGTTCATCGCCGCCGGCATGGGCGGGGGCACCGGCACCGGCGCCGCCCCGGTTATAGCGCGCGCCGCCCAGGAACTCGGCATCCTCACCATCGCCGTCGTCACAAAGCCCTTCGGTTTTGAAGGCAGCCACCGGATGAAGCTGGCCGAAGACGGCCTCGCCCGCATCCGCAGCCATGTCGACACGATGATCGTGGTGCCCAACCAGAACCTCTTCCGCGTCGCCAATGACCGCACCACCTTCGCGGACGCCTTCCGCATGGCCGATGACGTGCTCTATAACGGCGTGCGCGGCATCACCGATCTCATCGTCATGCCCGGCCTCATCAACCTCGATTTTGCAGACGTCGGCGCCATCATGACCGGTATGGGCACCGCGCTGATGGGCATGGGCGAAGCCAGCGGCGAAGGCCGCGCGCTGGAAGCCGCCCGCCGCGCCATCGACAATCCCCTCCTCGACGATGTCACGATCCGCGGCGCCAAGGGCGTGCTGATCAACATCACCGGCGGCTATGACATGACCCTGTTCGAACTGGACGAGGCCGCCAACGAGATCCGCCGTGAGGCAGACCCCGAAGCCAACATCATCATCGGCTCGGCCTTCGATACCGAGCTTGAAGGCACCATTCGCGTCTCCGTGGTCGCCGCCGGCCTTGATGAAGCTGCCCGGCGCCTGCCCGCCGCCCAGCCGGCCACCGCCAGCGTGCGCCAGCCCATCGCCGCCCCCGTCGAAGACGCCCCTGTCCCGCCCGAGCCGGAGCCCCTGATGGCTGAGCCGGACGTCGAAGAGATGCTCGAAACGGTCGCTGAAGCTGCCACCACAGAAGACACCCCCGCCAGCGCCCCGGAAGACGATGACCGCCCCGTCGTCATCACCCGCCCTCAGCCGGCCGCGCGCGCCGTGATCATCGACGACACCGCCGATGAGGAAGAGGAACCCACTACGCCGATGCCGTCGGTCTTCTCCAGCCGCAAGGATGCGCCCGCCGCCGACAAGCCGGCCCGCGAAGCGCCTTCGGCCGGCTTTGCCAACCTCTTCGGCTGGCGCCGCCCCACGCCCCAGGGCCAGAACGACACGTCCGATGTTCCGGCTGTTCCCAGCCAGATCGTCACCTCGCCGGACGACCATCCCAAACCGGCACCGTTCGACGATGCCGATCTCGAAATCCCGGCCTTCCTGCGCCGGTCGGCCAACAACTGATCTCCGTCTCCAATTTGGCCAGCGCGCGCCCGGACCTCGTCCGGGCGTGTCCGTATTTGTCCGAAACTGTCCGGATTTGTCCCGGATCTGTCTGAAACTGTCCCGGTGTGTCCCTTTGGAGACAGTTTTTGTAACATAAATGTCCCTTTATTTTCAGCACATTAGAACCAACCCACGCCCCATTTTGTAACAACACGCAATATCCCGTGTTTTGATGCTTGCCCCCACCCTTGCCAAATGGATTTCGAAGGCTGCGACAGGTGCAGCCGCCAGTCAGGTTGTTGGTTCAATGGTTGATATGCAACACACCCTCGCAAAGGCCGTCAGCTGCGCCGGTGTCGGCGTGCACAGCGGCGTGCGGGCCCGGCTGACTCTGAAACCTGCCCCGGCCGGCACCGGGATCGTCTTCGTCCGTACCGATGTTCCCAAGGGCACCGGCACTGTCCCCGCCCATGCCGAAACCGTCACCGATACCCAGCTCGGCACCACGATCAGCAATGAACACGGCGTTTCCGTCGCCGTCGTCGAACACCTGCTGGCCGCCATCGCCGGTCTCGGCATCGACAATCTCATCGTCGAGATCGACGCCCAGGAAGTGCCTATCATGGACGGCTCCTCCTCGGTCTTCTACGAGCTGATGATGCTGGCCGGCCTCAAGGCCCAGGGCGCCCTACGCCGCCGCATCCGCGTGCTGGAGCGCGTCGAAGTGGTCGATGGCCCCAAGCGCGCCTCCCTCTCCCCGGTCGCCGATGACAGCCTCACCATGCGCGCCCGCATCGAATACACCGACCAGACCATCGGCGTGCAGCAGATGGCCCTGCGCCTCCTGCCCGGCAGTTTCGCCCGCGATCTCGCCTTCGCCCGTACCTTCGGCTTCGCCCGCGATGTCGACATGCTCCGCGCCATGGGCCTTGCCCGCGGCGGCTCGCTCGAAAACGCCGTGGTGATCGACGATAACGGCATCATGAACCCGGAAGGCCTGCGCGTGGAGGATGAGTTCATCCGCCACAAGATGCTCGATGCCGTGGGCGATCTGATGCTCGCCGGCGCCCCCATTGCCGGTGCCTATGAGGCTGTCCAGCCCGGCCATGGCATCAATAACAAGCTGGTGCGCGCCCTGCTCGCCAACCCGACGGCCTGGTGCTGGGAAGAAGCCGGTTCGCGCGCTGAAGCGGCCGAAGACGTACGCGCCGCCGTCTGAGCCTGCCTCTGATCTGGCGCCCGCGCCTCAGGCCTGGCCGCTGATCCCGCCATTGGCGGCTTGCCGGGCCGGCGCAGCCTCACTGTCGCCGTCAACCTCCCCCCCGCCGGACAAAGCCCGCATCAGCGCCATCAGATGGCTGCGCACGCGGTCGTCCTCGATCCGGGAAAAATTGCGCACCAGCTCGATCACCGCGCGGGAAGAGTTGCCGGGTTCATCTGCCGCCTCGGCCATTCCAAAGAACCAGCCCGGCAGAACTTCCAGCACTTCGGCAATCTGGGCCAGCCGCCCGGCGCTGACCCGGTTGGCGCCGGTCTCGTATTTCTGGATCTGCTGATACGAAATGCCCAGCGCGTCGGCCACCTGGTCCTGCGTCAGCCCAAGTAGTATTCGCCGCCGGCGCATTCGCTCGCCCACCTGACGGTCCACCTGGTTTGCATCGCTCAGTTTGATCGGTCTCATGGAGGTACCTGACTGCGCCAAAGCTAGCGGATGACCCACCCGAAAATCGGGTTCCGGCGCGTAAAGAAGAACCCTTATACGTGGCGAGCTAGTCCGCAACACCCTTCCGGCAAGGGCTGGGCCTCCCCAACCCGCGTACTCAGATGACAAACGGCCTTGGAAACCCCACACAATCCGCGCTAATCAAGCGGACGAAAAGTTCTGAGAGCGCGAGGCCGCACCGCATGTCGAAACTGACGCCCCTTCCCCTCGTGATTCTTGCCAGCGCCCTGATGGTGACGGCCTGCGCGTCGAGCCGCCGCAATCCCGAGCTGGCCTATGTCGAGCGCCCGGTGGAGCAGCTCTACAATCAGGGGACCGACCGGCTGGACCGGCGCGATTACACCCGCGCCAAGCTGTTCTTCGAGGAGGTCGAGCGCCAGCACCCCTATTCGGAATGGGCCCGCCGCGCGATGGTGATGTCGGCCTACGCGTCCTATCGCGCCCGCGATTACACCACCTCCATCTCCGGCGCGCAGCGTTATCTCTCGCTCCACCCCGGCGGCTCGGAGGCTGAATACGCCTATTATCTGATCGCGCTGAACTATTTCGACCAGATCACCGATGTCGGCCGCGACCAGGCGACCACCGAAAGCGCCCGTAACGCCTTTCTCGAGGTCATCCGCCGCTATCCCGAAAGCGAGTATGCCCGCGACGCCCGCGTTAAGCTCGACATGGTCAACGACCAGCTCGCCGGCAAGGAAATGACCATCGGCCGCTGGTATCTGCGCTCCAATCAGACGCTGGCCGCCGTCAACCGCTTCCGCCGCGTGGTGACAGAGTATCAGACCACGTCTCACTCCGAAGAAGCGCTTCACCGCCTGGTGGAAGCCTATCTCACCCTCGGCCTGCGCGATCAGGCGCTCGCCGCCGGCGCCACGCTCGGCCACAACTATCCGGGCAGCGACTGGTACAGGATGAGCTACCAGCTGCTGACCAATGAAGGGCTGAACCCAGACGCCGTGGACGACACCACCCGCCGCAGCTTCCTTCAGCGCCTGATCCCCGGCGGCAACTAACCACCGGGCCGCTTGGCCCATCAGGCCTCGCCGATCAGGGCCAGCCAGTCATCTTCCGTCATCACCGTGAGGCCAAGCTGCTCGGCCTTGGCCAGCTTTGAGCCTGCCCCGGGCCCGGCGACGACAATGTCCGTCTTGGCCGATACCGACCCGGCCACCTTTGCGCCCAGCGCGCTCGCCCGCGCCTTGGCCTCATCCCGCGTCATCTTTTCCAGCGTTCCGGTGAACACCACGGTTTTCCCTGCCACCGGGCTGTCGGTTGCGGCAGGCACTTCGTCCTCCACCTCGACCTCCTGAAGCAGCGCCGCGAGCATTTCCCGGTTATGCGGCTCGCCCTCGAACGCCATCAGCGCGCGGGCCGCCGCCTGGCCGATGCCATCAATGCCGATCAGGTCGTTGTAGGCCTCGCTGCCCACCCCGCCCTCTTCGGCTGCCTTCACTGCCGCCCAGAAGCTCTGCCAGCTGAGGAAACTGCGCGCAAACTGGGAAGAGGTCGTCTGCCCCACATAGCGGATGCCGAGGCCATTGAGAAACCGCGCGAATGTCACCTTCCGGCGCGCATCGATCGCGTTGTAAAGCTTTTTCGCAGAGGCCGCGCCAAAGCCTTCCCATTCCTCCAGCGGCGGCAGGCCAGCCGCTTCGATATTCGTCTTCAGGCGGAATATGTCCTGCGGCGCCTTCAGCACACCCTTCTCGAAGAACAGCGCCACCTGCTTCTCGCCCAGACCGTCAATATCCAGCGCCTTGCGCGAGACGAAATGTTTCAGCCGTTCCACCGCCTGGGCCGGGCAGATCAGCCCGCCCGTGCAGCGCCGGCGCACATCCTCGCGGCCGGCGTCATCAATCTCGCGCACCGCCGCCGAGCCGCAGACCGGGCAGGTGTCCGGCATCGTCCAGACCGGCCCCTTCCCGGCTTCCACCACGCGCAGCACCTGCGGGATCACATCGCCCGCCCGCTGCACCTCCACCCGGTCGCCGGGCTTCACGCCAAGGCGGGCAATCTCATCCTCATTGTGCAGCGTGGCATTGGAGACCACCACGCCCCCCACGGTCACTGGCTCCAGCCGCGCCACCGGCGTCAGCGATCCCGTCCGCCCCACCTGAATATCGATACCCAGCAGCGTGGTGACCGCCTTCTCAGCGGGAAACTTGTGCGCAATCGCCCAGCGCGGCGCGCGGCTGACAAAGCCGAGCCGCTGCTGCCAGTCCAGCCGGTCCACCTTGTAGACCACCCCGTCAATGTCATACTCAAGGCCCGCGCGCTCCGCCTCGATTTCGGTATAATAGGAGAGAATCTCCTCCACCGTCTCGATACGGATCATGCGCGGATTGGTGACAAAGCCCCAATCGGCAAAGGCCCGGACCGCGTCCAGCTGCGTCTCCGCAAAGGGCTCGCTCGCCGCCGCCCAGGCATAGGCAAAAAAGCGCAGGGGCCGGGATTTGGTGATCTCCACATCCAGCTGCCGCAGGCTGCCGGCAGCGGCATTGCGCGGATTGGAAAAGGTCTTGCGCCCGGCGGCCGCCTCGCGCGCATTCAGCGCGGCAAAGTCGGACTTGGCCATATACACCTCGCCGCGAATCTCGATGCTCTCCGGCCAGCCTGCGCCTTTCAGCTTTGCCGGAATATCCTTCAGGGTACGGGCATTCTGGGTCACGTCCTCGCCCGTCTGACCATCCCCGCGCGTTGCCGCGCGCTTGAGCTTGCCCTTCTCATAGGTGAGGCTGAGGGAGAGGCCATCAATCTTCGGCTCGGCGGTAAAGGCCACCACCTCTTCGGCCGGCAGCCCCAGAAAGCGGCGGATGCGGGCGGCAAAGTCAGCCACATCTTCATCCGTGAACGCATTGTCGAGCGACAGCATCGGCGCGCTGTGGCGGGCCTTGGCAAAGCCGTCCCCGGCTTCGGCGCCCACCCGTTCGCTGGGGGAATCCTCGCGCTTCAGTTCCGGAAAGCGCGCCTCGATGGCAAGGTTGCGCTGGCGCAGGGCGTCATACTCGGCGTCGGTCAGCTCCGGCGCGTCATTCTGGTAATAGGCTGCATCTGCGTCCGCAATCGCCC
Source organism: Hyphomonas polymorpha PS728 (assembly GCF_000685315.1). Lineage (GTDB taxonomy): Bacteria > Pseudomonadota > Alphaproteobacteria > Caulobacterales > Hyphomonadaceae > Hyphomonas > Hyphomonas polymorpha. The sequence continues at coordinate 121,199 of NZ_ARYM01000013.1, read as the reverse complement.
TGGCGAGGCGCTCCAGCTCTGCCGCCGCTTCTGCCGGCGTCAGCGCCTCGACCGGTTTCTCCGCGCTCATGCATCCTCCATCAACCTCCCTGCTGCCGCGCGCGCCTCATCGGTGATTTCCGCGCCCGACAGCATGCGGGCAATCTCTTCCCGCCGTCCGCACGCGTCTAGCAAGCTGAGCTGTGTCTCGCCAGCCTCCGGAAGCTTTTCAATGAGCCAGTGATTGTCCGCTGCGGCGGCCACCTGCGGGCTGTGGGTTACGGCAAATACCTGCCGTGTCCGCGCCAGATGCTCGAACCGCTCGCCAATGGCGGCAGCCACCGCCCCGCCCACGCCCTGATCGGCTTCGTCAAAGATCAGCGTGCCCGCGCTGCCCGCTTCGGCGAGCGCGCATTTCAGCGCCAGCGATACCCGCGCCAGCTCCCCGCCCGAGGCCACCTTGCGCAGGGCGCCAAAGCCCGCGCCCGGATTGGTTTCCGCCTCGAACTCCACCCGCTCGGCCCCCGCCGCGCCCGCCTCTGCCTCGGCCAGCGGCGTCAGCGCCACCCGGATCGTCGCCCGGCCCAGCTTCAGCGGTTTCAGCTCCGCCGCAATCGCCGCTTCCAGCCGCCCGGCCGCGCCCTTGCGCGCCTGGGTCAGCCGGTGGGCCGCGCCATGCCAGCGGGCCCGCGCGGCGCTCTCCGCCGCCTCGGCCTTCTTCAGGCCAGCATCCCCCGCCTCCACCAGATCGAGCCGCCCGCGCAGCGCCTCCAGCCGGCCCGGCAGCAGCTCTGCCTCCCCGCCATATTTCCGCGCCGCCGCGCGCAGCGCAAAGAGACGCGCCTCCACCGCGTCGAGATCGCCCGACGCTTCGGGCAACGCCGCCAGCCGCGCCACCGCCAGCTCCGCCTCGCGCACCTCGATCAGTGCCCGCTCGATCGCCTCGGCGGCGGCCCGCGCGGTTTCGGCCAGCTGGCCCTCCCCGCTTTCAAAACCCGGCAGCCGGCAGATCCGCTCAGCCGCCCGCGCCGCCTTGCCGAGCGCCGTTTCAGACCCGCCTTTGGCGAGCGCCTCTTCGGCCTCGGCGACCGCTTCCTGAATGCGCTCGGCCTGCATCAGCCGCATGCGCTCTTCGCTCAGCCGCTCGGCCTCGCCCTTCTGCGGGGCCAGGCGCTCCAGCTCTTCCACCGAAGCCACCAGCCATTCGCGCGCTTCCCGCGCCGCGTCCTGCTCCGCCTTCAGCCGCGCCCGCTCGGCCCGCGCCGCGTCCAGCGCCTGCCAGGCAGCCGCGCATTCGGCCAGAAGCGCCTCATTGCCCGCAAACTGGTCCAGCAGGCGGCGATGGGAGGACGGCCGCATCAGGCTGGACGCAGCGTGTTGCCCGTGGATCTCCACCAGCAGGTCGCCCGCCTCGGCCAGCAGCGACGCGCTCACCGGCTGGTCATTGATAAAGCCACGCGCCGGCCCCTGCGCGCGCACCACACGTTTCAGCGTCAGCGTCTCGCCCGCTTCGGCGCCCACGCCCTGCCCGGCCAGCAGCGTCCAGACCGGATGGTCCCGCGCCACGTCAAATTCGGCCGCAACGCTTGCCTGCGCGGCGCCCGCGCGGATCACGCCCCGGTCGGCCGGCCCGCCCAGGGCCAGCGCAATGGCGTCCAGAATGATGGATTTGCCCGCGCCGGTTTCCCCGGTCAGAGCGGTGAAGCCTTCCCCCGGCGAAAGATCGAGCCGGGAAATAAGCACGAAATCACGGATAGAGACTGAGAGCAGCATGAAGGCGCTGATACCACGAGAACAAAATGAGAACAACCAGAATCATGGGCTTGCGTGCAGAGGCCACTTCGCCCCATCCTTGGCGTGTCGGGCGCTGCGGGGCGCATCAGGAGGCGGGGTGCAGATAAGGCGCGCGCAGATCATGGCAGGCTTCAAGGGCGCGGGGCTCGCAGCCATTGCGCTCCTCATCCTCTGCTTCTGGTATCTGGGCGCCGCCTGGCTGTCGGGAAAGCTGCCGCTCGGCGGGCGTGCCCAGGCCGACGAGCCGGGCGCCCCGGTCACCTATCTCTGCGAAGCGCCCTTCCACACCGACATCGCCCTCCCCCTGAACGATCCCCTGTTCGACTGGGCCGCCGAACTGAAAGACGAGCTGCCCGCCTGGCTGCCGCCGGACACCTACATCCTCTTCGGCTGGGGCGACTCGGTCTTCTTCACCCGCGTGCTGCAGCCCGAGGACATGACCCCCGGCCGTGTCCTCAGCGCACTGGCCGGCCTCAACGACACCGCCGTGCGGATCGTGCCCGTCGATGGCGGATCGGTGGACGAATTCTGCAATCCCATCGCCGTCGACAATAAAGGCCGCGCCGCGCTGATCGCGCATATCCGCGAGACGTTCGAGCGGGACAGCGCCGGCGAGCTGCGGATGATCCCGACGCCGGTGCCCGGCGAAATCCTGGTCCGCGCCCGGGGCCGCTACAGCATGTTCAACACCTGCAACCAATGGACGGCAGCCGCCCTCGGCAAGGCCGGCCTGCCCCGCGCCTTCTTCGCCCCCTTCGCATGGAACGTTACGTCACCCTTGCAAGGCCGCCTGGAGACAGATACCGAGGAGGTAACTCTATACAACTAGATTAATGGGAGGAGTTAGAATGATTGGTCCAAATGGCCGCCCCTGTCCGGAATGGTTCGCCAAGCCCCAGCTCGGCATCTTCATTCACTGGGGCATGTTCACGATCCCCGCCTGGGCCCCGCGCGGCCGCGCCATCCACGAGCTTCACGGCGACGACTATTACATGAGCGCGGTGATGACCCCCTATTCGGAATGGTATGACAATGCCGTCCGCGTCGAAGGCAGCGAAACGCGCAAACGCCATCTCGAGCTTTACGGCGACAAGCCCTATCAGGACTTCTTCCCCGAATTCGACGCTCTCTCCCAGAAATTCGATGCCAATGAATGGGCCGATTTCTTTGTCGAATGCGGCGCCACCCACTGCGTCTTCGTCACCAAGCATCATGACGGCCTCTGCCTCTGGCCGACGGAAGTGGAAAATCCCCACCGCCCCGGCTGGCACACGGAGCGCGACTTTGTCGGCGAACTCGCCGATGCCGTCCGCGCCCGCAGCCTGCGCTTCGGCCTTTATTATTCCGGCGGCCTCGACTGGACCTTCCGAGACACACCGATTGCCAATCTCGGCGACATGTTCGCCGCCGTCCCCACCGAGCAGGACTACCGCGACTACGCCCTCGCCCAGGCCAAGGAGCTGATCGACCGCTACAAGCCCTCGATCTTCTGGAACGACATCTGCTGGCCCAATGGCGAGGATGTGCCCGTCCTGCTTGACTATTATTACAAGGCCGTGCCCGACGGCGTCACCAATGACCGCTGGCTGGGCGCGCACGACTTCTTCAACTCCCTGCGCAATGACGAGGTCCGCAAGGGCTTCAACGACATGATGAAGGAACGCTCTGCAGGCGGCTCGCAGGAGGAAACCCCTGCCCCGTATGCGGACTATCGTTGCGTCGAATTCGGCCTAGGCGTCGTGCCCAAGGAACACAAATGGGAAGCCTGCCGCGGCCTTGGGCTCGGCTTTGGCTACAACTCCGCCGAAATCCCGGAAGACTACATGACCAGCGACGAGGTGATCGCCCTCTACAAGGACGTCACCTCAAAGCGCGGCAACCTGCTGATCAATATCGGCCCCCTCGCCGACGGCACGATCCCCGATCTGCAGAAGACACCGCTGCGCGCGTTGGGCCAGTATCTGAAGGGCTAGCACAAGTCCGCACCTGGCCGGCCAAGGGCCTGCCTGTCCCCTCCGGTGGCATCTCCGGAGGGGCTTCTGTTTGGACACGACCTATCTGCATCCAAGTCCTGCAGCCTGGAGGGATGGGGACTCTTCTTTTTAATTGATAAAAGTTTTTTTCTATGATTTATTAATTTAAACTTGGAGCCAGCCCCGATGCGCCGATTGCTACCCCCCGCCCTCTGGTTGATCTGCCTGGCTGCTATGGGCGCTGCCACCGCTGCGGGTCTTGTCATCCGCCCCCTTCCCGCCCCCTGGCCGCTCACCGGTTGGCTATTGTTTGCCTTAGGGTTCGGGCTCACCTTTCTCGCCGCCCGCCAGTTCCGGCTTGCCCGCACCAACATCAACACTTTCGAAGCTCCCGGCACGCTAGTCACCACCGGCCTCTTCGCGGTCAGCCGTAATCCGATGTATCTGGGCTTCACCCTTGCGCTGCTTGGCGCCGCCATTGGCCTCAACAATGCCTGGGCGCTGATTCCGGCGGTCATCTTCTTCCTCGTTGCCGCGCTGCATTATATTCCGTATGAAGAGCGCGCTGCCGCAGCGATCTTCGGCGAGGCCTATACCGCCTACTGCCGCCGCGTCCGCCGCTGGATCTGACGATGGCACGCCCCAAGCCCGACGAAACCTCCATCCGCGAACAGCTGCTCTCAACCGCCGAGAGTCTCCTGTCCTATTACGGCGCCGGGAAAGTTACAGTAACGGACATCGCAGCGGCCTGCGGTATGTCCCAGTCAAACGCCTACCGCTATTTCCCGTCAAAAGCCTCGCTCATGGCCGCGCTCGGCAAGCGCTGGTTTGCCGAGGTGGAAGCCATGACGGATGAGATCATCGCCCGCTACGCGCCGCCGCGCGAGAAACTTCGCGAGATCATCCTGGCGACATTTCAGATCAAGCGGGCAAGGCTGGAGGCTGACCCCGGCCTCTTCGCCGCGTATATGGAACTTGCTGCCGCCAACGCCTGGACCGTTTCTACGTATACGGAGGAACGCAACCGGAAGATCACGGCCCTTGTCGCCGCTCACCTTGCAAGCACAGGCCAGCCTGCCTCGCAGGCCGCGCAGCGTGCCCAGACCGTGCTGGACGCCACGGTCCTCATCCGCGATCCAAACCTCATTCAGCACTATCGCGCCGAGTTGACCGACGAGCGCGCCGAACGCCTCGCCGCCTTCGCGCTGACCCTGCTGGACATCGGCCGGGCTAGCTAAGCCCTACCCCGCCCGCTCCACAACATCCGCCACCGGGCGGCGCCGCGCGCCGTGCCGGCCCTTGAAGCGCACCTTCTGGCCCACCCGCACATACACCCGCCCCGGCGCCAGCCTGAACTGTACCGGGCTTTTCACCCGGTCACACCGGATAAGACCCACGGCCTTGTACCGGTCAAGATGGATCACATTGCCCGGCACCCATTCGTCCGGGTCAAGATCAGGCCCCCGGGCCGGGCCGGACGCGGCCTGCGCCAGCATCACCAGGGCCGGGCCGTCAGACAGGGCCACCGGCGCGGCGCCTGCCACGGTCAAGGGCGCCTTCGCTCCGCGCCCGCCGGCCAGCCGCGCAATCACCGCCAGCGCCAAGACCAGGATCACCGCCCCCGCCAGCCCCACCACCAGCATCCGCGCCGTCTCATCCCACGCCGCCGGCAACAGCGACGTCACCGGGCTCAGTATTTCCTGAATATCCAAGTCTGCCTCCCTCAAGCAGGATCAAGGATTAGATCGCCGCCCGCCGCCGCCAAGCACCGCCGCGATATTCGGCAACCGGAAACCCCGCGCTGCCTGATTTTCAGGCAGCGCCTGCGCCCCCGCCCTGCCGCGCTATTGCGGACACATGGCGTCGATGCGCGCCTTGTTCTCTTCAAAGGTCACCTGGATGTCGAAGGCCGCCCGCCGCGCATTCACCTCTTCTGCCGGCGCTTCGATTTCAAACGCCACCCAGTCGCCCGGCCCCATACATCTGCCCTGCGTGCCAAAGCGTTGCGGCCGCTCCTGCGCCACTGCCACACGGTCCCACAGATAGGCGTAATTGTTCCGGTTCACGTTCCCGGTCTCAAGCAGGGGCGCCATCTTCTCCAGCGCCATCTGCTGGAAGGCGGGGGTCTGGTCGGCATGCTGTGTCAGCAGCCAGATATTGCTGGCCGTATCGGCGCCCACCTCCTCCACCGTCCACCAGCGTCCGCCGCGCGCCTCGAGTTCGCGCTGCAGAAACGCCGTATTGTCGAGATCGGTGCGGACAAGCGCGCGCATTATCCGGTCCCCGAAGGCTGCCCCGCCTTCCTCGTCCAGCTCAAACCCCAGGCGCGCGGCCAGCGCAACCGGCGCCTCCGGGGTCATCGGTCCATCCATGCGCCCATACTGATCCAGCGCCACGCGCCGGTAGACCTCCTTCACAAACGGGTCATCGCTTTCGTCGGAAGTCTGTTGGTAGTCTCTCATCTTCTGATGCCAGTCGAGGAAGGGCGCCTTCTCTCCTGCAAGGATGGCATCGCGCTCGGCGGTCCATGCCGCCAGCACTTCATCAGCCTGCGGATGAGGCGCCGGCGGCGTCGCCAGCCAGTCGCTGAGATCCAAGTTCGCTTTGGGCTTTTTTTCCTCTTCGGCCGCCTCGGGCGCGGCCTCTTCCGGCGGCGCGGCAGGCTCCCCCGCAAAGGAGGGCGCCGCAAACCCGCCGAGCGCCGCCATCACCAGACCCATCAGATAATACCGCATCCCTCAGCCCTCCTGATCTCCAGAGAAAACAGTCTAGCCGGGCATATCCCCAAGACAAGGAAATAATTGCTACCTTAACGATGAATAATGATTATCCTGAAACAAAACGCCCCAGCCTTTCGGGCCGGGGCGCTCGTGACTTTCTGTGATCGCGAAATCAGATCTTCGCGCACGCCTTCTTCAGCCAGTCTTTCACCTCGCCGTCGAGCTTGCGTCCGAGCAGTTTCAGAACGCGCTTGTGATAGTCGTTCACATATTTGCGCTCTTCCTTCGTCAGCATCTTCACATCGATCAGATCACGGGCGAGCGGCGCAAAGGTCAGGCATTCAAAGCCGAGCATCGCAATTTCCCCGCCCGGAATATCCTCCGCAGGCGTCACATATTGCAGGTTCTCGATGCGGATGCCGTATTCCCCGGCTTTGTAGAAGCCCGGCTCGTTGGAAACGATCATCCCCGGCATCAGCGGCACAGGGTTCCACGGCTTGGCAATCCGGTGGGGCCCCTCATGCACGCCGAGGTAAACCCCCACGCCGTGGCCCGTGCCATGCTGATAATCCAGCCCTGCCTGCCACAGCGCATGGCGCGCCAGCACGTCCAGATGCGTGCCCGTCGTGCCCGGCGGAAAGCGCACGGTGGCCAGCGCAATATGCCCTTTCAGCACGCGGGTATAATTTGCGCGCATTTCCTCCGTAGGCGTCCCGATCGGCACGGTGCGCGTCACATCCGTCGTGCCGTCCAGATACTGCCCGCCCGAATCGATCAGGAACAGCGATCCGCGCGCCAGCTTGCGGTCAGAGGCCGTGGAAACCCGGTAATGCGGCAGCGCGCCATTCGGCCCCGCCCCCGAAATCGACGGGAAGGAAAGATCATTGAGATTGCCCAGCTCCTCGCGGAACGCTTCCAGCTTCACCACCGCGTCAATCTCGGTCACTTCCCCGCTCTGCGCTTCGGTGTCCAGCCAGTGGAGGAACTTCGTCAGGGCAATACCATCGCGCGCATGCGCCGCCGTCGTGCCCTTGATCTCCGCCGCGTTCTTGCACGCCCGCGGCAAGGCCACCGGGTCGCGCTGACGCAGGATATTGGCGCCCGCGTCCTTCAGCGCGTCGAAGAACCAGGCCGAGGCCACATCCGGGTCCAGGCTGACGGTCTTGCCCGAAAGGCCTTTAAGCCCCTCGTCCAGCTTGCTCAGAGGGCGGAGCGTTACCTTGTTGCCCAGATGCCGGCGCAGCGCGGCGTCGGTCTTCTCCTCGTCGATGAAGAGGTCCGCCGAGCCATCGGCATGCAGGATCGCCCGCCCCAGCGGCAGCGGCGTACAACTCACGTCCCCGCCGCGAATATTGAACGCCCAGGCGAGCGAGGCCGGCGAGGTCAGCACCGCCGCGTCCGCCCCGTCGCGGGCCAGCTGCGCGCCAACCGCTTCCAGCTTATCGGTATGCGCCACGCCCGCATGTTTTACCGCCTGGGGCACCACCTTCGCCATCGGCTGGGGCGGACGGTCCGTCCACGCCGCATCGATCGGGTTCTCGCTAACCGCCACCAGCTCCGCCCCGGCTTTCGCCGCCGCTGCCGCCAGCGCGGCCACATCATTCGGGCTCATCAGGCGCGGGTCATACCCCACCTTCTTGCCCGCAAGGCTCTGCTGCGCCAGCCAGCCGAACGCGCCGGGGTCGGGAATCCCCACCACCTCAAACAGCGCCGGGTCTGTCTGGTCGCCAGCCTGCAGCGTGTAGCGCCCATCGGCAAACAGCACCGCCTCGCCCGCAAACACGAAGGCCGAGCCGAACGAGCCGGTGAACCCGCTCATCCAGGCGAGGCGCTCATTTGCGTCCGGCAGGTATTCGTTCTGATATTCATCGTCATGGGGCACGTAGAAGCCGTCGAGGCCCTGGCGCGCCAGTTCACGGCGAAGCAGCGGAAGATGGGCCCGGCCGTCCTGCGGCCCGCCCTTGATGTCGAATGTCTGTCTCATGCCCTTTCATAGCGCCAAGTCGTCGCGCCGGAAAGCAAGCAAGCTATGCAAATAAACATGGAAAAATGTCACTTTCCATACTGTTTTGTTTAGCTCGCACCCTATATAGGCCGCACACAGACATTGCTGCGCCGCAGCAAAACAAGAATTAACAAGGCATTAACATGAAAACCGAAATTAACCTCTCGCAATCGGCCGATATGGTGATCGAGAGCGTCCTGCGCCCGGCAATGGACACCCAGGCTGCAACTGCTGCTGCGCCCGCCGCGCATGAAAGCGCCCGCGACGCCCTCGTCCGCCTCAACATCCTGGCCCGCCGCCAGCAACGCTGGGATCGCCGCGCCGCCCGCGCGTCCTGATCCGTCCTTATTCTCCTGCCGCCCCGCACCCTCCCATCGGGGGCGGCAGCTGACGATCGCCCGGCCATGCGTCCTCCCCCACGCGCCGGCGCGATCCCCTCCCCGCCCATCCCTCCCCCAGGGATGGGCCGGAGGGCTAAGGGGGCCTCTCTTTAATTCTGAAAATCCGAAGGGCCCGAGCCCTTCACCCCTTCTTCCGGAACACCAGCGTTGACCAGCCGTCGCGCTTGATGCGTTTCTGGAAGAGAAGGTTGTGCCCCTCATAGGCGGCGCGCACCGGCGCGGCCTGATGGTGGAGCAGTCCGGAGAGGATGATCGTCGCGCCCGGCGCCGAAAGCTGCTCGATCTCTCCGGCAAGGCCAATGAGCGGCTTCATCAGGATGTTGGCAAACACCGTATCATAAGGCCCCGCCTGCCGGATCGCCGGATTGTTGGCGCCTGCCACATGATGCACGAAGAAGCGGCTCACATGGTTCTTCTTGGCGTTCTCGCGCGCCACGAACACCGAGTCCCGGTCAATGTCAGTGCCAGAGGCCATCTCCGCGCCCACTTTCAGCGCCGCAATCGCCAGCACGCCTGATCCCGTGCCCAGGTCCAGCACGCGCCCCGGCTTGCGATAGCGCCGCGCCTCCGCCAGTGCCAGGAGGCAGCCCAGCGTGGTGCCATGATGGCCCGTGCCAAAGGCTGGGCCTGCTTCGATCAGTACAGAGATTTTTCCCGGCGAGGATTGGGTCAGCGCATGGCTGCCCGCCACCACGAACGGCCCGGCATTGACCGGCGGCAGCCCTTCCAGCGACAGCGTCACCCAGTCCCGCTCGACAATCTCCTCGATCCGCGCGGTCAGCTCCGGCGCGGCTTCCTCGATGAGGGCGACGCATTCTTCGGCCTCTTCCAGCGTTTCGCAGAAGGCGTCGATCCGCCAGGCGCCGCGCGCATCTTCCTTGGCATCAACCGCGCCTGCGGGCGAAGGGTCCGCCCAGGCGAGCGCCTCCCATGCCGTTTCCACTGGCCCCCGCGGGCCTCTTGCCGTGATCTGGTACATGGACGCGGCGCTTAGCAGGCCGCCCCCGCCTTGGGAAGCGGGCATAAAATCTCAGCTACACAGGCAAAAACGGCTCGATTGCTCCAAAGCCCTTGGTCTTTTTGAAATCCATAGCAGTGCGGAAGTTCCGGAGCGCGTCTGAAGGGTCGATTGTTCTAAGGTTCAAATTTATAAATGTCGGTCTTACAAACTGAACCGACAGGATCGGCGTCGCCGTCTTGTGGCCGGTTGCGCTATTAAGCATTTGCGATACGCAGGTGACCCAAACTTCGTTTGCGGGAAGTATATGAAACGTATCGCCTGCAACTTTCAACGCTACACTGGCCACGTAGTCCTGATACATCTCATTGAAGCGGCCAACGGTCATCTTTTTCTCAGAATGCTTCCCACTGGCCAGCAATCTGCGCTCGAATGCAGGCACAATGCTATCGTCATGCACCGCAACAATCGCGTGTAACCTGCCATCAGAAAATTTATACGAAACCCCTGACCCAATCAGATCATTCTGAGTGAATTCGTTGTGTTCCTTTATAACTTCAATCCAAGCCTGCTCGTCTCCGGCCAAAACGCGGTTGGCAAAGGCCGCTTCGCTCTCCCACTCCCGCAACACCAGCGGATAACCTTCTTGGGCCACCTGAAAATCGGCCTCGTCAGCAGTCTTCGCCTCAAGTAGTTTCTGTTCAAGTTTCAATCTTACTTTCCCTGCGCCACCTTGAAAAAGATGACCGAAAGACGGACGAAAACGTGACAGCTCCGCCTCCGCCATATTAGTCCGCGTACGATCCATAACCGGCATCGGCGGCGGCTGACTCACTGCGATGGCCGCCCAATCGATTGCATCAGCCAAATCAACGTGAACCGAAATGAGCGATGCTACATACTCTTCCCAAGCATCAACGGCTTGAGCGGAAAGTTGAAGACGCTGATCCCTCTCGACAAGCGCTTGCATTTTGACAGCAGCCCGATGACGACGCTGCGCATCTCGCTCGGCCGCTCGAACAGCTGCTCCAATTGAGCGCATTGTTCCTCGCCACCCCATTTGCCCTCCATCCGCAAAATCAACTCAAATCAATCTATAAGAGCAGAATTTTCTCGACCAACCGATTTCTTGAGAAAACCCCGCCCCCATCCTAACAAAGTTTAACACAACCTATGCGGGCTCGCGGCGTTGGTCCCGTACAGCAACCCCGAAAAAAAAGGAGACGACCTTTATGCCGACCCCATCCGGACATACCAGCGCTATCCCCGCCAGCCGCACGATCGGCACCTCCGTCTACAACACTGCCGGCGACAAGATCGGCAAGGTGGAAGACGTGATGCTCGACAAGCTCGATAACTCCATCCTGTATGCTGTTGTCGGCTTTGGCGGCTTCCTGGGCATGGGCGAGAAGTACCATCCCGTTCCGTGGTCGACGCTCGACTACAACAAGGACAAGGATGGCTATGTCGTGCCTTTCACCAAAGAGCAGCTGGAAGCGGCCCCGGCCGATTCCATCGAACAGCTGACCAAGAATGACGGCTACGCCGCCCGCGACGCGGCCTACAACTACTACAAGGTCCAGCCCTACTGGCTCTGATCCCCTGCCAGTAGAGCCTGGATAGAAGGCGGTGGCCCCGGCCACCGCCTTTCCTTTTGCTCCGGGCCCCCAATTCAAAAAATTGCCGTTTTTCGATAAAAAGTTCTGGAAACGCTCCCGCCAGTTCCTATATGATAATCGATAAGACAGCAGAGGAGCCGAAAATGGCCTTCACCACCGAAGACATGATCCTGATCGAGCAGCGCGCCGCCAATGAGAAGAAGAGCGCCGGCGCCGCCTATCTGCTCTGGTTCTTCCTGGGCTGGATCTCGGCGCACCGCTTCTATCTCGGCAAGCCGGTCACGGCGGTCCTGCAGATCGTCAGCTATTTCTTCCTCATCGGTTTTGTCTGGTGGGTGCTGGATCTCTTCCTCATCCCGGCGATCATCGAGCAGAAGATGGATGCCGCCCGCTCCGACGCGGCCTGGTCCATCCGCCGCAGCCGCTACGCCTGACAAGGGCAATACCCCAGCGGCTGCCCTCCTCCCACAGTCGCGCCCCAAGGCCCCGGAGCTTCCCGCTTCGGGGCCTTTTCCATTTCAGCGGCGCCCTCAGGGGCCAGAGATGTGAAGCATCCACCGGTCAGCAAGGGTATATGCATCGGCAACCGCCAGGGTGGTCTGACCGTCTCCGGTGAAGAACACGTGGATCGGCTGGCTCGTCACCGGCCCGGATGGCCCGGAAACCGAAGGAATATCCCAGTAGCCCGTCCGCTCGAACGTCGTATCGGCGTAGTAGTTGATACGGCCGATAACCCGGCCATCCGGCGCCAATGCCTGCTCGGCGGTCGCCCAAATGTTCCGCTCGGTCGAATGGTCCGCGCCATAAACGAACAGAGCGTCCTGAAGGCTGTCCCGATAGAACATGTCAACGCTCTGATCGGCCGATGTGTTGAATACATTTCCGCTGGCTGCCAGGATGGCATCGCCATCCTCACTGATCCAGACATTTCCGTGCACGGCATAATGTCCGTGATACGGAAATCCACCGGTGGGGCTGCCGGGCATGCCGGTGAGCAGCCACTTGTCCATGCGCGACGGTGACGTATCGACCGTCGCCGAATATGCCCAGTCCCCATTCGGATGCAGGCGCATCTTCGACCCCGCGCGCGCCATTCCGCCCGCCTGGGCCGTTCCTGTGGCGAAGTCTATCGATATCAAGCTGGTCCACTGATCCCGGTTGGGGATGAGATGGGCCCTTCCCCTCCGATCGAGTACGATGTCGCCCCAGTCTGCCGAATACTCCACCGATTGCACCACCCTGCCTGTCTGCAGATCGACCAGGCTCGCCATTCCCGGATGCGAGATGGCGGCCGTCCCCCCATCCGGCGAAATGCCGATCCTGTGCGCAACTCTCGGAAGTGCGAGGCGCGTCTCGGACAGATCGTCAAGCTGCAGCAGGCGCAGCTCCGCCTTGTCATCGGCTATGTATACGAACAAATTCAGCGCCTTGGAGAATTCCGCATCCGCCGGATGCCCATCCATCCGGTAGACCATCGGCGCGCCGCCAGCGGCCACATCAATGGTTACGGTGCGCGGCCCACTCTCGCGCGCCCCATCGCTGGCGGTGACCGACATCACATAGCGCCCGGCCACCACAGGGGTGAACTGCAGCGCCGGTCCTGTCATGTCCGTCAACACTAGCGAACTCATCGCCGGCTGGCTCGTCAGGCTCCAGCTGAAGGTCAGCGGATTGCCCTCGGGATCAAAACTCGCCCCCGCATCAATGCGCACAGGCCGCCCTGCCCGGCCCGCCGTCTGTGTCTGGACGATCAGCGTCGGCGGGAAATCCAGCACTTCGGTCGAAGGCGTCTTGAATCTGAGAAGATAGTATTCCTGCGGATTGGTCAGATGGTCCTGCGCCAGAATGTGGACCTCATCGCGGGTCTGGCTCGGATAAACCGCCTTGGCATACAATTGCCGCCCGCTGTCGGACTCCGGCAGCGTCAGGACACCCGACTGCTGGCCGGTCGCTGCATCAAATATCAGGATCTGCGGGCTGAGGCTGCTGCCTCCATTCTCGGGCACGACAAACCAACGATGGACGAAACGGCTGTAGGCCGCCTGCGCCACGCTCAGGCTCGCCCCACCCTGCCGGGTGAGCTGATATGCAAAGGTCATGTCCGCAAGCGGATTATCCCGGAGGCGCAGGGTCACCCCGCATTTGCTGAGCAGCGAATTTCCATCTGCGGCAACCCAGGCGTCGCCACAAAAGTAGTAATCACCGTGGTAAGGGGAATCGTTTTGCCCGAGGATTTGCCCCGCATCGAAACTTATACGTCTTATATCAGCTGGAGAAACATTCCGGTCGGCAAAATAGATACGGCCTCCAGACGGGTGCATCTGCGGGCCTGACCCCTCGAATATGCTGACATAGGATACCGATGCGACACCAGCCGGGCTTATGGTCATCACATTGCGCCAGGAACCGCCGCTGCTCCGTGTTGTATAAATATATCCGTCATCGGCAATTGCCACGGAATGCATACTGCCGCCCGCATCGTGGGTCGCCATCACGGTGTAGGTGGAAAGATCGATGACGCTCACCGATGTTTCGTGCGCGACAGCTGCCAGGGCCCCGTTGGGCGATATGGCAACAGACGTACCCACCGCCGGAAGCGTCGTCACCGCCGCCTCCCGCCCATCCCGGATCACCAAGAGGGCGCGCTCATGCACGCTCACGATCACGCCGCCGCCGGGCTGCTCGGCAATATGCCGGAACGGCGCATTGAGCGTCTGGACCGCGTAAGTTGACACGCGCACCGTCTCGGTTTCCACCACCGTGGAGGTGTATCCGTCACTCGCCTCCAGCGAGAAGGCATAGTCCCCCGCCACGTCAAAGTTCAGGGATACGACTGCGCCCGTGAAACTCTGGCGCAGGTTTGACGCGTTCGGCGCCCGCGTCAGCCGCCACGTGAATGTAAGCGGATGGCCATTCGCATCGCTGGAGCCGCCCGCATTCAGCAGCACCTCGTCCGCCACCGCCGGACGTGTGGCTGACACCTCCGCCACCGCCACTGGCGCATCATTGGTCAGGGTCACCGTCACGGTGTCGGTATTCTCGGCGCCCGCCGGATCAACCACGCGCAGGCCGATCACATAGCTGCCCGGCGCCATCGCATTGAGGCGCGCGAGCGGCACGCTCTCCCCGGTGATCGTGGCATCGGCCCCGGCCGGCTCGGACACGATGGACCAGACATAGGAAAGCGGATTGCCGTCGGGATCGGTGCTGGCGCTGCCGTCGATCTGATAGCCGGTTGGCACAATGGCGGCGGTGAAGTCCGGCCCCGCAGACGCCACAGGCGGGCGGTTGGCGGGTGGCGGGGTGACGCCTCCCCCGTTTCCGCCGCCGCCGCCGGGCGCGCCACCGGTGCCGCCGCCTCCGCCACCTCCCCCGCATGCAGCCAACAGAAAACCGAGCGCAGCAACCGCTGCCGCAATACCAACCCGCACAGAAAGCCCCTCGTTTAGATTGGACCATCCTCCTCAATAGTTGCGGACGCCGCAATCCCAAATTTGTGAAAATATTGCGCCAATACCCTGTCCAGATTGAAATAATTAATTATTCCCCACCGGCGCGAACAGCCCTACCCCTTCACCCCAAAATAGCCCGGCCCGCGCCGGGCGCCCCCCTTGATCCAGACCCGGAATGCTTTGAACGAGAAGCGCGGGCCTTGACTAGATGTTTCACTTTTGTAGAAATATTATCAAGAAACGGAAGGAAACGCAGATGTCAGATTTCTCTCGCGGCAAGGGCGTCTCCAGCGCCGTCACCTATGTGGACCCCAACGCCGCCTTCCGCTGGCTGGAGGAAGCCTTCGGCTTTGAGCCGGTGATGGTGATCCTGGATGAGAATGAGCGCATCGCCCATTCGGAGATGGCCTTCGGCAATGGCCTCATCATGGTCGGCGGCGAATGGTCTGAAAACCATCGCAGCCCGAAAAGCCTTTCCGGCGTTAATACCCAGTCCGTCCACATACAGCTTGCGCCCGGCGAAGACATTGATGCCCATTGCGCCCGCGCGCAAAAGTCCGGCGCCGAAATCCTTCAGATGCCGGATGATCAGTTCTACGGAGACCGCACCTACCGCGCCCGCGACCCTGAAGGCCACATCTGGACCTTCGGCGTCACCGTCAAAAAGATGAGCCCCACCGAATGGGACAAGGCCGCCGGCGGCAGCCTCCACACCCGCACCCGGCTGGATTGATCCGATGCGTTTTGATCTGGAAACCACCTATCTCGCCATCGATGGCAAGGGCGAAGTCATCCCCATGCCCGTCACCGACACCTTCTGGCAGACGATTGACGCCTCCCCCGCCGCCACCCGCTCGATGCTGGCCGTCTACCCGATGACGGCAGATTGGGTCAGCTGGGAGCGGCACCCGGAGGGAGAGGAAGTGCTCGTCCTGCTCGAAGGCCATATCGAGATGCTGATGGATGATGGCAACCGCCAGACCGTCGCCGAAATGCGCGCCGGCACCACGCTGGTCGTGCCCGCCGGCGTCTGGCACCGCGCTCTGGTGCGCACGCCGGGCCGCCTGCTGGGCCTCACCTATGGGCCGGGCACGGATCATCGCCCGGCATGAACAGCGCCCGCCTCGATACCGTCTTCGCCGCTCTGGCCGATCCAGACCGCCGCCGCGCGGTGGAGCTGCTGGGAGAGCGCCCCCGCAGCGCGGGTGAGCTTGCCAGCGCGCTTGGCCTGGCCGCTCCGGCGATGAGCCGGCATCTGCGCCTTCTCAAACAGGCAGGCCTGGCGCAGGAAAGCCATCCGGAATTTGATGCCCGTGTACGGATCTATTCCCTGAAGGAGGGCGCCATGGCGGATCTGAAACTCTGGCTGGCCGAAACCGAAGCCCTCTGGACCGGCCAGCTCGCCGCCTTCAAGGCGCATGTCGAGGGCAAGGCAAAGGCGCGGAAAAAGCCGTGAGCGCGGTGATCGTCTCCCTCCGCGTCGCCGCCACCCCGGAAGAGGCCTTTGACATCTTCACCGCAGAGATTGCCGCCTGGTGGCAGCCCTCCGGCCTCTTCCAGCTTACCCCGCGCGGGGATGGCACGCTGAGCTTTGAGGAAGAAGTCCGCCTCATCACCACCCTCCCCAATGGCAAGGTGTTCGAGATTGGCCGCGTCACCGCCTGGCAGCGAGGCCAGCGCCTCGCCTTCTCCTGGCGCCAGGCGACCTTCACGCCAGACCAGATCACCCATGTTGACGTCCACTTCGAGGCGGTCGGCGAAGAAACCCGCGTCACGGTGGAGCATCGCGGCTGGGACACGATCCCTCAGGAACACGTCGCCCGCCACGGCTTTCCCCTCGCCGCCACCCAGATGCGGCTTGCCGAATACTGGCGCGCCCAGCTCGCCGCGCTCAGCCGGGCCCGTAGATCGCCGTGAAGTGATCCCACAGCGCCGCGCGCGTCGTGGTGAACGCCTCCACCACCAGCGCATCCGTGGCGGCCACCGCATCGGGCCACGCCTCCTCGACGAAGATGTGCGAGGTCGGGATCGCCCAACCGGCAGCGTCCAGCGTTCCGGCGCAAAGGATGATCAGGTCCGGCGCCACATCCGGCCCGTGCCACAGGCGCGTCCCGCAATGACGGCAGCGATAGATGGAGATCTGATTGCCGCTGCCCCCGGTGCGCCGGAAAAGGTCAAGCTGGCCAGAGGTCACCTCAAACCCGGCTTTCGCCACATGCAGGTAAACCCCAAACGGCGCCCCGGCGAGGCGCTGGCAATCCCCGCAATGGCAGGCATTCACCGCCATCGGCCGCGCGCGCACCCGGTAACGCGCCCGGCCGCAATGGCATCCCCCCTCCAGCGGCAGGGAGGGCAAAGGCGGGCGCAACACATCCATCCGTTTCATATTCAAATCTTGCGCCGCCCACACCGCCCGAACAAGCCCCGCTTTTGCATGGCTCGTTTCCGGCCTGGCTCCGCCGGCAATTGACGGGCGCGCGGGGGTGGCAGACAGTTGCGCGCATGAAACGCGCTCTTCTTGCCTCCGCCGCCCTTTTCTGTGCCGCCTGCGTCACATCCAGTCCGGTCCTGTCCGAAACTGTCCCGGAACTGACCGAAGCTGACCCCGGCTGGCGCGCGGTTGACCCGGAAAATCTGATCATCGTCACGCTGGAAACCGGCACGGTCGCGATCGAGCTTTTCCCGGACGCGGCCCCCGCCCATGCCGCCCAGATAAGGGAAGCCGTGCGCGAGGGCTTCTATGACGGGGAATATTTCTACCGCGTGGTCGAAGGCCATGTGGCTCAGGCCGGCCGCGAATTCGACATGGCCATCGCCGCCTGGCCCACCCTGCCCTTCGAGGCGGAACGCGCAGTCGCCGCCGAAGGCTTTGCCCCGCAGGGGAACGTAGACCTTTACGCAGAAGAAGTTGGCCACAGACAAGGCTTTGCCGTTGGCCGGGAGGGGGACAGGGAATGGCTTCTCAACTGCCCCGGCGCCCTCGGCATGGCGCGCGATACCAACCCCGAAAGTGGCTCCACCGAGCTCTACATCCCCCTTCAGCCGCGCCGCTATCTGGACCGGAACTACACCATCTTCGGCCGGGTGATTGACGGGATGGAATTCATCCACCGCCTGCCCCGCGTTGATCCGGCCACGGAAGAAGAAATGAACGCGATGATGGGGGAAGACGAGGAACTCGCCCATCAGATCAGCCAGTATCGCCGCTCCAAACTGGCGGATAACCAGATCATATCGGCCCGTATGGCCGCCGATATCCCCGTGGACAGCCGCCCGGCCTATGACGTCATGATGACGCCCTCCGCCGAATGGGAAGCCCTGAAAACCTCCAAGCGGGATTACACCGGCATCGCCGCCCTCGCCTACACCCCGCCCAAGGTGCTGGACATCTGCTCCCTCCCCGTGCCCGCCCGCCGGGCGGGGGAGTGACGCACGGATGGGCACTGCCCGGCCTCCGGCGAACCTTACGCATTTATAATCTCCCGCGAATCCATCCGGAAACAGAGCACTAGCACGCGGCCTCTCCTGTCGGGCGAAGCGGCGGAGCTCTCCTGTCTTGCCAGCCTTGCCGGGCCATAGTTTCGTTTTGGTTCGGGTGCCCCGGGCTGCCGGTCCGGGCGGGTGGGCTTTGCGCCTTGCGGCGGGGTGCCGGAATGGCTTCGAGAGGCAGGGCGTGTGAGCATGGCGTTCGAGGGAAAGTCGCAGGGCGAGGGCCGCCCCGCCGAGACCGAAGGCAAGACCCAGACCGGGCGGCGCTGCTTCGTCATCCTGCCCTATCCGGCCAGCGAGGAAGCCGCATCCGGACCGGATTTCGACGCGGTGTATGAAGAGCTTATCCGCCCCGTGATCGAGCATCTCAACCTCGACATCCTCCGCGCCGACCGGGTGAGCCGCTCCGGCCTCATCCATAAGGAGATGATCGAAAACCTGCTGGAAGCCGACGTTGTGATTGCCGATGTCACCCTCGGCTCGCCAGACGTGTTTTTCGAGCTCGGCATCCGCCAGACCGCGCGCCGGGCGGGCACCGTCATCCTGCGCCATGCGAAAAGCGCCGTGCCCCTTGCCATATCGGGCATGCGGGCGCTGGATTATGATCTGGACGCGCGCGGGGGCATCTCGCGCCAGCAGGTGATCGAGGATTGCCGCATCCTCTTGCGCACGCATGTGAGGAACAGCCTCGACAATCCGAGCACGGACAGCCTCGTCCACACGCTGATGCCGGGGATGGACGTCTCCCTGCCCGGCCGCATCATTCCTGAGCGGCGCTACATCTCCTACCGCGTTGGCCCACAGGGGCCAAAACCCTCGAAGCTGATCGAACTCGTCACCGGCGACATTGCCGACATTGACGACATGGATGTGTGGGTGAACCCCGAGAACACCCGGATGGAGTTTGGCCGGTTCCACGAAACCACCATCTCGGCCGCCATCCGCTATCTCGGCAGCCGGCGCGACCGGCATGGCTTTGTGCGCGACGACATGATCGCCCGCCTCCTGGCCCAGCGCGCCGGCGGCCACCAGCTGCGCACCGGGGTGGAGCCGGCCACCGCGCTGATCACGGAAGCAGGCATGCTCAGCCGGTCCAACAAGGTGCGCCTGCTGGTGCACACCGCCGCCTATCAGGGCGAGCCGGGGCGCGGCTACCGGCTGATCGGGGCCTATCGCAAATGCGTCAGCAACGCGCTGGCCGCCGTGGACGCGGAAAACCGCCGCTTTGGGGTCAGCCCGAAACGGGCGCTGAAATCGGTGCTCATCCCCCTCTTCGGCACGCGCAGCAGCGGGGAAAGCCCGCATGAACGCGCCCAGGGCCTGATCCAGACCGCCCAGCAATACCTCCTGAACTGGCCGGACTCCCGCATCGAGCGGGTGGCCTTCCTCTGCCATACCCAGGCCGACCTCGACCTCGCCCAGGCCGCGCTCTACCGGATGGGCCTGCGCGCGGTTGCCGTGCCGAGGGGCGCGCGCTAGGCAGGCAGGGAGGGGCTTTTTTGTGGGATTCGCTGGGGTGCGGCACATGCACATCTTGCGGTATTAACCCATTTTAAGCACTATATGTGGTGTGTTGAGTGTCCGAACCGGCCGGATTCGCCGGCCTTAACCGACCTGATGAATGGAGCCCGCCCCATGGCAAACGTAAGCAATGATCGCCCCGGCCTGCTGACGCCGAGCCTTGCCTACAAGCCCTTCCGCTATCCCTGGGCGTACGAGTTCTGGAAGAAGCAGCAACAGGTTCACTGGATGCCCGAGGAAGTGCCCCTCGGCGAGGACTGCAAGGACTGGGCGGTGAAGCTCTCGGACGCCGAGCGCAACCTGCTGACCCAGATCTTCCGCTTCTTCACCCAGTCGGATGTCGAAGTCGGCGCCAACTATATGGAACACTACATGCCGCTGTTTAAGCCGGTGGAAGTGTCCATGATGCTGTCGTCCTTCTCCAATATGGAGACGATCCACATTGCGGCCTATGCGCTGCTGCTGGAAACCATCGGCATGCCGGATTCGGAATTCTCCGCCTTCATGGAATACAAGGAGATGGCCGCCAAGCACGACTATCTCGGCCAGTTCGGCACGGAGACGAACGAGGACATCGCCCTGTCGATGGCCGTGTTCGGCGCGTTCACTGAAGGCCTGCAGCTCTTTGCCTCCTTCGCCATGCTGATGAACTTCCCGCGCTTCAACAAGATGAAGGGCATGGGCCAGATCGTTTCCTGGTCGGTGCGCGACGAGAGCCTGCACTGCGAGGGCATGATCAAGCTGTTCCACACCTTCTGCGCCGAAACCGGCGTGATGACGGACGAGCTGCGCGAGCGTATCCGCGAAAGCTGCCGCACGGTGGTGAGCCTGGAAGACAAATTCATCGAGCTTGCCTTCGAGATGGGCCCGGTCGAAGGCATGACCGCCGACGATATCAAGAACTATATCCGCTATATCGCCGACTGGCGCCTTGGCCAGCTGAAGCTGGAGCCGATCTACGGCATCACCAAACACCCGATCCCCTGGCTGACCGAAATCCTCAACGGGGTCGAGCATGCCAACTTCTTTGAGCAGCGCGCGACGGAATATTCCAAAGGCGCCACGAAGGGCGACTGGCACGGCGATGACGGCGTCTGGGGCCGCTTCGACGCCCGCCGGAAAGCCGCAGAGAACGTGCCGGCGGAGTGATCTGCTTCCAAAGCCCCTTCTCTCTTGGGAGAAGGGGTTGGGGATGAGGGGGAAAGCCCTCACCCGATCATGCTTCCTCTATCTTGCTCCCCCTCACCCCTGCCCCTCTCCCGCAGGAGAGGGGTGAGTTGCTCTGCGGAGGAGAAGCAGCTGAACTCCCATTTGCGCCCCAGCCCCGGCCCCGCTAAGGTCCGGCCGATCCATGAGCGCTGACGATTCCTCCACAGGCGATGACGCCACGGGCGCCCTTTTCGGGGGCGAGGACACGCCTGCGCGCGGCAAGGCGTATGAGGTGCTGGCGCGGAAATATCGCCCCCGCCGCTTTGAGGATCTGATCGGCCAGGAAGCGATGGTGCGCACGCTCTCGAACGCCTTCGAGACGGGGCGGATTGCGCATGGCTTCATGCTGACGGGCGTGCGCGGGGTGGGCAAGACGACCACAGCGCGCCTCCTCGCCCGCGCCCTCAATTATGAGCCCAAGGCGGACACCAAGGGCAAGAAGGGCAAGGCTTCGGGCCCCTCCATCCATCTGGACCCGCCGGGCGAGCATTGCGACGCGATCATGGCGAGCCGGCACCCCGATGTGCTGGAGCTGGACGCAGCCTCGCGCACCGGCGTGGCGGATATGCGCGACCTCCTGGACTCCGCGCGCTATGGCCCGGTTTCGGCGCGCTACAAGGTCTATATCATCGACGAAGTTCACATGCTGTCGAATGCGAGCTTCAACGCGCTTCTGAAGACGCTGGAAGAACCCCCGCCGCATCTGAAGTTCATCTTCGCGACGACCGAGATCCGCAAGGTGCCGGTGACGGTTCTCTCGCGCTGCCAGCGGTTTGATTTGAAGCGCCTCGATACCGGGGAACTGGCGGCCCATCTGGGCAGTGTGGCCCGCAATGAGGGGGCGAATGTTTCCGAAGAGGCGCTGGCGCTGATTGCGCGGGCCGCCGAAGGCTCTGTGCGCGACGGGCTGTCGCTGCTGGATCAGGGCATTGTTCAGACCACGGATGGCGAGGAAGTTTCCGGCGCCGCCGTGCGCGCGATGCTGGGCCTGGGCGACCGGGCCCGCCTCTTGGACGCGGTGGAGAAGGCCGTATCCGGCGACGCCAAGGGGGCCCTTGCCGAAGTGCGCGAGCAGGTAGCAGGCGGGGCAGACCCGGCGGTGATCCTGAAAGACATCCTTGATATTGCGGCCGATATTTCCGTGGCCCAGGTAACGGGCGATGACTGGACACCGGCCGGACCGGCAGATTGGGCAAACCGCACAAAGGCGCTGGCCCAGCGCCTGACCCCGGCGCAGGCGGCGCGCAACTGGCAACTGCTCCTGTCGGGTTATGGCGACCTGCAGGTGGCGCCGGACCCGGCGACCGCGCTGAACATGGTGATCCTGCGGCTGGCGGCGGCCTCCACCCTGCCCTCGCCGGAAGAGGCCGCGCGGATGATTGCCGAGGGGGCCCGGCCGCCGGGAAAGGATAGCCCGCCCCTTAAGGCCCCGCCGCAGGTGCCCGGCGGGATACACAGCTTTGCCGACATGATCGCCATGATGGACGCGACCCGCGAGGTGGCACTGCAGGTGGACACCGAACGTTTCGTGCGGCCTTCACGGTTTGAGCCGGGGCGGCTGGCCTGCGCGCTGGCGCCGGGGGCCCCGGCGGGCCTGCTGGGGCGGCTGAAGATATTCCTGGAAAGCTATAGCGATCTCGACTGGACCGTCGAGGAAGCCGAGACCGATGCTGAGTCCATGCGCGAGCGGGAGCGGCGGGAAAAGACCGAGCGGATTGAGGCGGCGATGCAGCATCCGCTGGTGGCGGCGACCCTTTCGGCGATCCCCGGCGCGGTGATCCTGGATGTGGGCCAGATGCCGCCGCCGCTTGAAATCGAGCCATCGCAGGACGATGTGGCCAGTAACATTATTCCTCTCAAAACCCGCCGGCCGGCCTGACGGAGACAATATCCCATGAAAGACCTCGCCCAGATCATGCAGCAAGCCCAGGCCATGCAGGCCAAGATGGCCGAAGTGCAGCAGAAGATCGAAAACACCGAAGCCGACGGCGTGGCCGGAGCGGGCCTCGTGCGCGTGAAGCTGCGCGGCAAGGGAGAGATGGTGTCCGTCACCATCGACCGGAGCCTGATGGGGGACGATCCGGAGATCGTGGAAGACCTGATCAAGGCGGCCCATTCGGACGCCCGCAAACGCCTCGACCAGGCGATGGAAGAGGCGATGAAATCGGCCACCGCCGGCTTTGGCGGCCTGATGCCGGGGTTCAAGCTGCCGTTTTAGGCGCAGACGCCGCCAGGATGACATACCCTTCAGACTCAGGCAGAAGCCCTTTCCATGTCCCAACGTTCTGCCGGTCCTGAGCTTCTTCGACTGATTGATCTGATTGCCAAGCTGCCGGGCCTGGGGCCGAGGTCGGCGCGGCGCGTGGCGCTGCATCTCCTGAAGCGCAATGACACGCTGCTGAAGCCGCTGGCCGAGGCGATGGCGGAAGCGGGCGCGAAGATCCAGAAATGCCATGTCTGCGGCAATTATGACACCGTGCAGCCCTGCGCCGTGTGCCAGATGCCGGGGCGCGATGACGGCGTGATCTGCGTGGTGGAGGATGTGCCAGACCTTTGGGCGCTGGAGCGCGGGGGCGCGTTCCGCGGGCGCTATCATGTTCTGGGCGGGGCGCTTTCCGCCATTGACGGGATCGGGCCGGAAGACCTTGGCATTGCCAGCCTTGTGGCGCGGATCGAGGCGGGGGGTATCCGCGAGGTGATCCTGGCCCTGAACGCAACAGTAGATGGTCAGACCACGGCGCATTATGTGGCCGACCTGCTGGCCGGGAAAGGCGTGGATGTGACGCGGCTCGCGCACGGGGTTCCCGTGGGCGGTGAGCTGGATCATCTGGATGACGGAACGCTGGCGGCGGCGCTGCGCGCGCGGCGCGGGCTTTAACCGGTATCCCGCCGCATCTGCAGCAGGGCGCCCTCAACCAGGCCCTGCACCTGCCCCAGCAATCGGAAATTCACGGCATTGTCACTGGCAGCGCGGGCAGCCTCAAAGCCCCGGCGCGACAGGATTGCTTCCGGGCCGGGCGCCAGAAGGCGGCGCATCCGCAGAATGTTCGCCTCCGGATCAAGGAAGACGGTTTCCAGCGCCCGGAGGCGGCGGACCAGCCGCGCCGTGGGCAGCAGCGTGTCTTCGGTGAGGGGCGGCGCGGCATCGCCGGGATTGGGGGTAGGCGGAGGAACTTTCTTACCGATGCGGCGGCGCGCATCTGGTTCCGTCAGGCAGAAAAGTGGGGCACTGATGCGGGCCGGCGCATCGGGTAGAGCCCTGCCGCTGGAAGCGGGCCGCGCCTTTGACGGCGAAACCTCTCTCGGTAATGCGCCGCGCGCGGCGGCAATCAGGAACAGGGCGCGGCGCGCCATGGCTTCGATGAAGGTAAGCTCTGCCGCGATGGCCTCATGCACGGGCCGGGGCAGAAAGACCGTGAAGCCGAACCGCCCAAGACCAAGACGCGGGACGAGCGCAACCGCCAGCATCTCTGCCGCAATCTGGGCAAAGCGAATGAGGCTGGTGGCCCAGGGAGCGAAGTCTGAACGCATGGGCATACTCTAAAGCCGGGCCCGGCGTGTTGGATAAGGCGGAGCGGCGGAGGGGGAAAGCCCTTTCCTTTCAGGGCGCAGGCGGGGAAACGGCCTGCGGATTGGGGCGCGCTTATCCCCCTTTCTGGCGGTGTCAGAACGCGGACATTTCCGGACACCTGCGGACAGGCCCGGACAGGCGGTGGACAAATCCGGACATTTTCGGACAAAACGGGGCAAGGCGCGGACGCGCCGGAAGGAACCCCGCCCCTTCCCGAGGAGAGAGACTTCAGAAGATCGTCTGCTGGCGGATCACTGATCCAGATCGGGGAATTTTTCCTGCAGGTTGACTATCATGCGGCTGAGGAAGCCGGCATTTTCTTCCGCGCCGCTGCCCCGGATGGCCGGGGCGGCGCGGCTGAAGGCGGCGGCATGGGCGAGCGCGGCGCGGGCATGTTTGCGGGCCTCCCCGGGGCGGAACTCGTTGGCATAGACGGCGCGGTTGAAATAGGAGGCGAGCGCCCAGTCGAAATAGGCAGCCCGCTCCGGGCAGGCCGCCTGCAGACGCAGGAGACGCCCGGAGATGCGGCCCACGGCGCCCGGATCGGCCGGCGCCTTGGACAGCGCGCGGGCCTCATATTCCGCGCCGCTGCCGCGATCTTCCGTATAGGGACAGGATTCCAGCGGGGCATCCTGCGCGAAGATCGGATGGACGCGTTCCATGCCCGGCGTGGTGGCCAGTACGGCAAGCTGCGGGATAATGACCGATTCCAGCGTCGTGAAGACCGGGCCGTAGAGATAGAGCTTCACCTCTGCGCCATCGGTACCGGTGACGACGGTGCCCGTGCCGTTGGCATAGGCGTGGTCGGCGCGCAGGGCCGCGTCATAGGCTTTGCTGAAAAGGGTCAGCTGGGTGCCGGGATCTGGCACGGCGCTGGCGAGGGAGACGAACAGGAGGGAAGCGAGGCCCTGAATATCGCTGCTGCCGGGACAATGGGTGGCGGCGATTTCGGCCGTCTCATAGATTTTTTCCAGCGTGGGGGCCGCGCCTAGCTCGATTGCGGCCTGCATATTGAACACGATCTGGGCAGCGTTTTCGGGGCAATCGGGGGCCGCAGGGGCGCCCTGCCCCGTCTCTGCCAGCATCGGGGCGGCGGGCAAACAGAAGAGGGCAGCCGCAAGGAGCGCGCGAATCATGGGGGCAATCTTCCTGTTGTTTCCGCCTGACTGTGGCGAGGCGGGCGGGGCCGCGCCAGCCCCTGTCTCGGGGGGCGGATTTCAACGCCTGTTCAAAGATTGGGCAGGTTTGCCTGCCCGCGGGGCAGTGAGGAGTGAACAACAGCGGTTTTGTTCAGAAGGGGGCCGATTGTCATTGCTTTGTCGCACCTGCGAGCTAATTGTTGCGATGCAGCATGAGCTGGGCCGCTCCGGTCAAGGCCATGGCGCGAGGCACCCCGTCCACCGGGACCCCGCCCCATACCGGAGCAGGATAAGCCCCCGGACGCGCTGCGGGAGGAGTTTTCCTGCCGGCAAGACCGGCGCTAACTCTGAAGGACTGATCCAATGCTGAAAGCTACCTCAATGATCCTGGCTGCTGCCATGGCTCTCACCCCCGTTGCCGCTGCAGGCTCGCTGAAGGAAGTGACCCTGTCGATGGACTATGATCCGGCCCTGCTGACCACCGAAGCTGGTGTCGAGACACTGGTTTCCGAGCTTGAAAGCAAAGCCCGCAAGCTGTGCTCGCAGCGCGTGCCGGCCCTCGGCTCGATCTATCTCGACGCTGATTGCTCCGCTTCGCTGGTGAAGGCCGCCGTGCAGCAGATCCATGCTGACCAGGCCAGCAGCGTTGAACTGGCGCCTGGCTTCCAGCGCCTGGCCGCTGTGGACTACGCGCTCGCCAACTGAGCCCCCCGATTTTCCGGAACAACGCCAGACCAATGTTTCCTCCCGGTCCGCGGCGTTGGAGGGGCCATCTGAGGCCAAGGGTGGCCCCTCACTCCGGCTTTGCCTTTCACTGTGCCTGAGCACAGGGCGCCCGGCTTTCAAGCCGGGATTGCGCCTGTCTCCACTTTGCCCTTGACGCAGCGTCACTCTTCCCTAGCGTAAATCTGGGCAGCAAGGGGCTGCCTCATCCGTGACCGGGCCATCAGAGCCCTGCCGGATACCGCCCGCAGAGCCGGGCCGCAAAGCTGGAGGAGAGACGACATGATTTCCATGAATACAGGACCCTACCGCCTGACGCTGGCCACGCTGATGGCGGCGCCGCTGGTCTATGGCCTGTTCCTGGCGGCCAATGCGCTGATCACGGTGCGCGAGGTGAACCTGGTGGCGAGCCCGCAGCGCGTGCTGGAAAAGGTGACGCCGCAGATTACCGAGCCGAGCAAACCCAACACGAAGCCCAAGCCCCTGCCCCTGGAGGTCGCGCCGAAACCCCCGCCGCCACCGCGCCCGGCGGTGGCCAGCGAGGGCCTGGTTCCCACCGGCCCGGTCTGGAGCGGGGATACGCCGGAGATCTTCGACATCGGCAAGATCACGTTCGGCGCCATCTCTGCCAGCCCGATTGACGGGCGCGATCTGGTGGCGGTGCGCCCGCCGATGCCGGTGATCCCGCCGGGCGCCATTTCGCGGGGAATTTCCGGCAGCTGTAACGTCTCCTTCGATGTGGACACGGCCGGGCGGCCGCAGAATATTTCGGCGCAGTGTACGGATAATGTGTTCCGGGCCGAGGCAGAACGGGCCGTGCGCCAGGCGGAATTCCTCCCCGCCATCCGCAACGGCCAGCCCGTGATCCAGAAGAATGCGGTCTACCCGATCGAATTCATCGTGGAGTAGCGGGCCCCGGGGCAGGCCTGCCCTGCCCCGGTTCTGCGGCTTTCCCCCCACTGCCCCCGGTGTTGACCCCTTGGGCGACGCCGCCAATAGTGCGCCGGGGTCGACAAGCGGGGCCAATGCATGAGGTTTGGATCGAGACTGGCAGGCCTCCTGGCGATGCTGGGAACGCTGGCGCTGATGCCGGCGGCGGCCGCGCAGGAGGCGGGCGCAGAGGGTGGCGTGCTGGAGGCGGCCTGCGGCGCGGGCGAAGCGGAGGCGTGTCTGGCGCTCGGGCATCTGGAGGCCGACGGGGAACGGGCGCTGGCGCTTTACCGGGAGGCCTGCGCGCTGGAGAGCGGGGCAGGATGCCTGGCTGGCGGCGCGCTGCTCTATGGCGGTCGCGGCGTGGCGGCAGATATTCCGGGGGCGGTGGATCTGTTCGAGCAGGGCTGCGGCCTTGGCGAGGGCGAAGCCTGCCTGCGCCTGGGCGGGGAGCTGGAATTTCCAGACTTTGGCGAGGCCGACAGCGCCGGCGCGCTGGAAGCCTATGCGCGCGCCTGTGAGGCCGGCCGGCCGGAGGGATGCGAGAAAGCGGGGATCGAGATGCCGGCAGCGCCTGTGGAGACGGTTGGCGCGCCGATGGCCCCGGCAGAAGCCGACAAGGACGCCGCCGTGATCGTGACGGCCTATGCGCCGCCCGCGGAGGATGAGGCCCCCGAAATGGGCGGGCCGAGCTTTGCGGCCGAGGCGCTGCCCGACCTCGATTTCGGGGCAGCGATGGCGGAGCCGGAGTTTCTGCCCGAGAATGAGGCAGCAGAGGCGACAGCGGAGAGGGCCGAAGACAGTCCGCCCTCGGAGGAAGATCTGGCGCTGGCCGAGGAGCGCCGGACGATGGCCGACGCCTGCGGGCGGGGCGATCTGGAAGCGTGCGAGATATTTGCCGCCTGGCTGCGCGATGGCACGGGCGGGGAGGCAGACCCGGTGCGCGCGCGGCGGATATTCTCCGTGATCTGTACCGAAGGCTCGGTCAAGGGGTGCTATGAGCTGGCCTGGATGATGTTTGATGCCGGGCAGGAACCGGAGGCGAGCCCGCTGGAGCTTTCGCGCGCGCGGTTCCTGTTTTCCGAGACGTGCAAGGCCGGGGTGATCGAAGCCTGCCTGCAGGCGGGCGATCTGCGCCGGGAGGGCGTTGGCGGCACTATCGATATCGCCGGCGCCGGGCGGCTCTATGCCATTGCCTGCGAGGCTGGGCTGGAGCCCGCCCGCCCGCTGGCGGCGGAGGGAACGCCGCCAGCGGCGGAGACCGCCGCGCCGGAGGAAGCGGACGAAGCGGCGGCGGCCTCAGAGGACGATCTGCCCGCGGACGAAGACGCCCCGGCAGAGGACGAGACCATTTCTGACTGAATGCAGCTTATTCGCTGGTGGGCGTGTGGTCTTTCTGGCGGGTTTTGCCGACGCCCATGACCATGCCGAGGCCGATCAGCGTGACCGCGCCAACGAGGATCCAGGTGAGCGCGATGCCCAGAAGGAACGCGCCATAGGCAAGGCCGCCGACGAACAGCAGGAAGCCGATCAGATAAATGGCAAAGGATGACATGACGAACTCCAGACTCCTTGTGATGAGGAGTTAAACGGCTGCCGGGCAGCAAGGTTCCTTTGTTCTTTTTCAGGGCTTGGCGCGCCGCGCTTGACGGCGGCGCCTATAGGGATACACTTTCCCGCGGAGGTGGCGCGCATGAACCGCTTGACGTTACTGATCGCCGCAGGCCTGGCGGTAGCGGGCTGCGCCACGCAGGAGGCCCTTGCCCCTGAGCTGGCTGCGGTCTGCCCTGTGCCGGCAATGCCCCTGGTTTTTCCGCACCCATACTATCCCGAAGCCGAAGCCCAGAATGGCTATGAGGATCGCTGCACGGTGCGCTTTGATGTCGGCGCGGCGGGCACGCCGGAAAATGTGACAGCGCGCTGCACCTACAAGGCCTTTGCCGACTCTGCCGAAGCGGCGATGCAGGACGCCCGGTTTGATCCGGCGCTTTCAAAGGCCCTGCCCCAAGGCGCCCAATGCGCGGGCTTCAACTTCGAATACAGCCTGGAGCCTCTGCCGGAGGCCTCCTGACGGGCAGAAGGACGGCATGAAAAAAGCCCTCCCCGGCCAGGGAGGGCTTTTTTGGGAGAGAGGGTCCCGGATAAGCGCTTTGCTCTTTCCGGGATGACACCGGAGCTTAAGCGTCGGCGCTCTGTTTGGAGCGGCGCTTGCGCTCGTTGGGGTCGAGGTAGATTTTCCGCAGGCGGATGTTTTTCGGGGTGACTTCCACGAGTTCATCGTCTGCGATATAGGCGAGGGATTTTTCCAGCGTCATCATCAGCGGCGGGGTGAGGCGGACGGCTTCGTCCGAGCCCGAGGCGCGCATGTTGGTGAGCTTCTTGCCCTTGAGGACGTTCACTTCCAGATCATTGTCGCGGTTGTGTTCGCCGACGATCATGCCGCCATACACCTTGTCGCCCGGATGGATCATCATCGGGCCACGGTCTTCCAGGTTCCAGAGGGCGAAGGCGATGGCTTCGCCCTGCTCCATGGCGATCAGCACGCCGGTATGGCGGCCCTGGATCTTGCCCTTGTGGGGGGCGTATTCCTGGAAGATGCGGTTCATGATGGCGGTGCCGCGCGTATCCGACAGAAGCTCGCCCTGATAGCCGATCAGGCCGCGCGTCGGCGCATGGAAGACCAGGCGCGTGCGGCCAACGCCCGAGGGGCGCATGTCGAGCATTTCGGCTTTGCGCTCGTTCATCTTCTGGACGACGATGCCGGAATGTTCGTCATCCACATCGATGATGACTTCCTCGATCGGCTCGAGCTTCTCGCCGCCGGGGCCTTCCTGCATGACGACCTGCGGACGGGCAACGCCAAGCTCAAAGCCTTCGCGGCGCATGGTTTCGATCAGGACGGAGAGCTGCAGTTCGCCCCGGCCGGAGACGGTGAAGGCTTCGGCATCGGTGGCGCGCTCAACCTTCAGGGCGACGTTGCCTTCGGCTTCTTTCTGGAGGCGGTCCCAGATCATCCGGCTCGTGACTTTCGTGCCTTCCGTACCGGCGAGCGGCGAATCGTTGACGCGGAACGTCATCGAGATGGTCGGCGGGTCAATCGGCTGGGCGGCGAGCGGCTCGGTGACCGAGGGGTCGCAGAAGGTATCGGCGACGTTGGCCTTGGTCATGCCGGCGAGGGAGACGATGTCGCCTGCGGAGGCTTCTTCGACCGGCACGCGCTCAAGGCCACGGAAGGCGAGGACTTTGGAGACGCGGCCCTGCTCGACGAGCTGGCCATCGCGCGAGAGTACCTTGATCGACTGGTTCGGCTTCACCGTGCCCGAGGCGATGCGCCCGGTCAGGATACGGCCGAGGAAAGGGTCTGCCGAAATCGTGGTGGCGAGGAAGCGGAACGGGCCTTCGGAAACTTTCGGGACCGGCACATGGTCGACGACGAGTTGGAAGAGCTCGTCCATGTTGGCGCGGGTCTCTTCATACTGTTTCGACATCCAGCCCATCTTGCCGGAGCCGTAAAGCACCGGGAAATCGAGCTGGTCGTCGGTGGCGTCGAGATTGGCGAAGAGATCGAACACTTCGTTGAGCACTTCATCGACGCGGCGCTCGGCCTTGTCGATCTTGTTGATGGCAACGATGGGGCGCAGGCCGAGCTTCAGGGCCTTGGACACCACGAACTTGGTCTGCGGCATGGGGCCTTCTGCCGAGTCGACGAGCACGATCACGCCGTCCACCATGTCGAGAATACGCTCCACTTCCCCGCCGAAGTCGGCGTGGCCGGGGGTGTCGACGATGTTGATGCGGTAGCCGTTCCATTCGACCGAGGTGGTCTTGGCGAGGATGGTGATGCCCCGCTCTTTTTCCAGATCGTTGGAGTCCATCATCCGCTCAGCCGTCTTTTCGTTGGCGCGGAAGGTTCCGGACTGTTTCAGGAGTTCGTCAACGAGCGTGGTCTTGCCATGGTCAACGTGGGCGATGATGGCAATGTTGCGCATCTTTTCGAGCGGCGTGGTCATAAGAATTGGCTTTCCGGCGGGCGGCGTTTGGGAGGAAAACGGGCGCTGTCTGGTGGATTTGGGCGCCCCCTAGCAGACATGCGGCGTTTTGCATATGGCAGAGCGGCAGGTTTTGACGCAGCCCCTGCAGCGGGGAGCGGGTCTTGACGGAGCCGCCGGGGACCGGCAGCACGGGAGGCATGAGCACGCCGCTGACCCCTGCCCCCCTGCTCTCCGGTATTTCCGGACTAAGTCATGGTTTCTTCGGGCGGCGCGGCGGGGTTTCCGGCGGGATTTATGACAGCTTGAACTCCGGCGAAGGCTCCGGCGATGATCCGCGCAATATTGCGGAAAACCGGGCGCGGATTGGCGCGGCAATCGGGGCGAAATGGCTGCTCTCCTGCTATCAGGTGCATTCCCCGGACGTGGTGCGGGTAACCGCGCCCTGGGACGAGCGGCCGAAAGCCGATGCGATGGTGACGGACCGTCCGGGGCTGGGCCTCTGCATCCTGTCGGCAGACTGCACCCCAGTCCTTTTTGCGGACCCAGATGCGGGCATTATCGGCGCGGCCCATGCCGGCTGGAAGGGGGCGATTGCGGGCGTTCTGCTGCGCACGCTGGAGGAGATGGAGGCGCTCGGCGCCAGGCGCGAGCGCATCCGCGCCGCCATCGGGCCGACCATCCAGCAGGCGAGCTATGAGGTGGGCCCGGAATTCCGCGATCAGTTTCTGAGCCAGGACAGCGCCAGCGAAGACCTGTTCATTCCCGGCAAGGGTGACCGGTTTCACTTTGACCTGCCGGGCTTCTGCCAGCGCCAGCTCACCTCTGCCGGGGCGGGCGAGGTGTTCAACCTTGGCCATGATACCTGCGCGATGGAGGAGATGTATTTCTCCAACCGGAGGCGAAATCTGCGCGGGGAGCCCGACTATGGGCGCAATGCGTCGGCGATTGTGTTGCTTCCATAGACCGCAGAGATTCCAGAATCCTGTGGCTTGCGACTCGGGCCGCCCTGTTACAAAAGCGTCGCGAACCCCGCCCGGTCACGAGAGAGCCCTCCCATGAAGCTGATTTCCTGCAACGCCAACCGGCCCCTCTCCGAAGCCATCGCCGATTATCTGGACATGCGGCTGACCCGGTCAGAGGTCAAAACCTTCGCGGATCAGGAAATCTTCGTCCGGATTGATGAGAATGTGCGCGGCGAGGATGTGTTTGTCATCCAGTCCACTTCCTTCCCGGCCAACGACAATCTGATGCAGCTGCTGATCACGATGGACGCGCTGCGCCGCGCCTCGGCCCGCCGCATCACCGCCGTGATCCCCTATTTCGGCTATGCCCGGCAGGACCGCAAAACCGATGGCCGCACGCCGATTTCGGCCAAGCTGGTGGCCAATCTGATCTCTACCGCAGGCGCTGACCGCGTGCTGACGGTGGACCTGCATGCCGGGCAGATCCAGGGCTTCTTCGATATCCCGACCGACAACCTGTTTGGCGGCCCGGTGATGGTGGACGACATCAAGGAACGCTACGGCAAGGAAAAGATCATTGTCGTCTCGCCTGACGTCGGCGGCGTGGTGCGGGCGCGCTCGCTGGCCAAGCGCCTGGACGACGCAGACCTCGCCATCGTCGACAAGCGCCGGCCGGAAGCGGGCAAATCCGAGGTGATGAACATCATCGGCGATGTGAAGGGCTGCCGCTGCATCATGCTGGACGATATGTGCGATAGCGGGGGCACGCTGGCCAACGCCGCCGCCGCGTTGAAAGAGCATGGGGCAAGCTCTGTTTCCGCCTATGTGACGCATGGGGTGCTGTCAGGCTCAGCCGTCAGCCGGATCGAGAATTCGGTTCTGGACGAGCTGGTGATGACCGACACGATCCAGCCTTCGGAAGAAGCGCTGAAATCAAAGAACATCCGCGTTCTGCCGATCTCGCCGCTGCTGGGCGAAGCGATCCGCCGGATTGCGAACGAGGAAAGCGTATCGAAACTGTTCGACCGCTGAGGGGACGGCCCCTCCCTGCTCCGGAATTTTGAAGTTTACTCGACCGTCCAGCCACGCGGCGTGCGGCGGGCTTCCAAGGTGATGGCGCCTTCCGGCATCGCTGACGCCTGCGAGGGGCCGGCGCGGCGCGCGGCGGTGAGACGCATGGCGATGGCCGCCGCGGCCAGCGTGATGCCGGCAATCGCCGTGACCAGAGCCACAAGGCCCGCCACCAGAACCAGCATCAGTCCGGCCAGCACCTGAACGGCGAGGGCAACGCCCATCCGCAAGGCAGTGAGCAGGCTGGCGACGGGATCGGAAGGGGCGCGTGTATGTACCATGTGTGTCACTTTCGCATCGCAAGATGGCGCGATGATGGCGGAGCGTCAACGCTGGTGAGGCATTCTGCGCGCGAACAAGGCAGCCGGGCTAATCCTGACGTACCAGCAGGCCGCGTTCAGCCCGGATCTTAGCATAGGCCGCCGTGATGGCCGCCGCCTTGGCATGGACGCTGTTTTCGAACTCGCGCGGGGCGCCCTTCTGGATGATCAGATCGGGATGGTGGTCTGCCATCAGGCGGCGATAGGCGGAGCGGATGACGGGAAATTCCGCGTCATGGGGCACGCCGAGCACATGATAGGGATCGTCCCGGTCTGGCCCCAGATGGCTGGCGCGGATGCGGCGGAAGGTGGCTTCGTTGAAGCCGAAGGCATCCGACACGGTGCGCAGATAGGTCAGCTCCGGCTGGGTGATGACGCCGTCAGCGCCTGCGATCTGGAACAGGCCATCGAGCACGCCTTCCAGGAGGCAGGGCCGGTCACTGTACCGCCGGCCGATGCGCCGGGCATAGGATTCGTAGCCCTTCACCGTCTGCCGGGCGAGATTGAATACCCGGCGGACATTCTCCGCCTCTTCCGGCGGGGCGCGGAAGACGCGGGCGAACACCATGATTTCCTGATCGGTGACATGGCCATCGGCCATCGCCATCTTGGCGCCGAGACCGACAACCGCCGCCGTGAAGCCGACATCATTGGCATCAGGCGCGCAACGTTCTCCATTCGGTTCCGGCGGGGGGGCCGGGTCCGGTCCGTGGTCAAACAGGCGTCTGCCGCTCTCGAGAAGTGTCGTCCATAAACTCATGATCAACCCTGAGTATAGCAGGGGTTCGACTGCCTTGGACAGAGACGGTTTCTGACAAGCACGTGAAGTAATCTCAGCCATACCCCGTATACGGGCGGGGGCGGTGATGGTTGCGGGGCGAGGAGATCATTAAAGTTCGGTCATCAAGTGAGCTATTTCGTATACGGCTCCGTATGCGAAACCAGCTGGAGAAAACTTCAGCGCGATTTTTCCAACTGACAGGACCGACGCCCCATGAAGATGTTTGTATCCGCAGCTGCTGCTGCGCTTCTGATCGCCCTTCCCGCCGCCGCGCATAACCATGGCGACAAGCCCGCCGCCGAAAAGGCGGACAAAGCCGAGTATGCCAAGGCGACCGCCGACATTGTGGACACAGCCGCCGCTGCCGGTTCGTTCACCACGCTGCTGGCCGCTGCCGAAGCGGCCGGCCTGGTGGACGCGCTGAAGGGAGATGGCCCGCTGAC
Source organism: Hyphomonas polymorpha PS728 (assembly GCF_000685315.1). Taxonomy (GTDB): domain Bacteria; phylum Pseudomonadota; class Alphaproteobacteria; order Caulobacterales; family Hyphomonadaceae; genus Hyphomonas; species Hyphomonas polymorpha. The sequence goes on along the minus strand of NZ_ARYM01000013.1, from coordinate 86,147 downwards.
CGTGTTTGCGCCGACCGATGAAGCCTTCGAGAAGCTGCCCGAAGGCACGGTGGCGTCCCTGCTGCTGCCGGAGAACCAGGACCAGCTGGCCGGCATTCTCAAGCTGCACGTGATTGCCGGCAAGGTGAAATCGAAAGATCTCGCCGGCCAGCAGATCGAAGCAGAAACGCTGAACGGCACCGTCTCGATTGACGGGACCGACGGCGTGACCGTGAACGGCGCGAAAGTGATTTCCGCCGACATCAAAGCCTCCAACGGCATCATCCATGTCATCGACACGGTGCTGCTGCCGGCAGGCTGATCCTACCCCTCCCCTCCTCAGACACCCCGAACCTTGCCTGGGCAGCCTCCTCGCTGCCCAGGCTTTTTCGTGCGATTGGGGTATGCCCGGGACAAAAATTAACCATTTTGAAAGAATCCGCGCTTGCTCCGGGAACGAATCTTTCCGCGCGCCGTTTGATCTTCATCGAACAGAGAATCCACGCCGAGCTTGCCGGAGGATCGAAGATGAAGACGTTTGCCTTTGCTGCCCTCGCAGCCCTGATGATGAGCCCGGCAGCCTTTGCCGATGCCGACAAGGCCGCGCCCGCGAGCGCGAGCCTGCAGCTGGGCGCCGCCCGCGCCGTAGCCGCTGTGCCAGCAGCCAAAGGCGAGCGCGCGGTGGAGAAAGCCTCCAAGACCGGACGGTTCAACACGCTGATGGCCGCCATCGATGCCGCCGGTGTGCGCGATGATCTGGGGCAGATGGGCACTTACACTTTCTTTGCGCCAACCGATGCCGCCTTTGAAAAACTTCCCCCCGGCGCCATGGAGCGCCTGATGCGCCCGGAAAACCGGGATCAGCTGATCAGCCTGCTGCGCATGCATGTGGTGGCCGGCGAAGAACTGACGGCAGAGCGGATGCGCGGCGCTCAGATGACTGCCGAAACCCTGAACGGCCCGGTTGCCATTGACGGAACCGATCCGTCCACGGCCGTCTGGGTCAATGCCGTGACGGTGAGCGGACCCGACATCCGCGGACCGGACGGCGTTTTCGTGGGCATCGACACGCTGCTGTTGCCGACCGGCTGAACTGATAATTCCCGCCCGAGACAGCGCGGGGATTAAAGCTTGGTCATTTGGAGGAACTTGGCCGGGCCTCAATCGTCATTACTGCAGCGAGTGAGGCAACAAAGCCTGTTTTCAGCCAAATCCCGGAAAGGCGCGATCTCATGAAAAGCATCCTTCCCCTTGGCGCGGCCCTACTGCTTTGGGCGTCGCCCGTGATGGCCGCGCCGCAGACTGCAGGCGACGAACCCGCCCAGCAAAGCGCCGCGCAGGATAATCAGCCCACGAATGACCTGATTGAAGTGGCCAGCCATACCGGCGCCTTCAATACGCTTGTGGAAGCGGCGGTGGCAGCCGGGATTGAGGATGATCTGCGGGCAGAGGGGCCGTATACGGTCTTTGCGCCGACCGATGCAGCCTTTGCAAAATTGCCGGCCGGCACGGTTGACCGGTTGATGCAGCCGGAAAACCGGGGCGAGCTGATCAGCCTTATCCGGATGCATGTGATTGCCGGGGCGCGGCTGACGACGGCAGACCTGGCCGGGCAGCAACTGACCGCAGAGACCCTTAACGGCCCGCTGGCGATTGACGCTTCGGATGCGATTACCGGTGTGCGTGTTAATGATGCGTCGGTGACGCTGACCGATATTGAAGCTTCGAATGGCGTGATCCATGCCATCGATACCGTTCTCCTGCCGGCCAACTAGGCCGAAAGGAGAGTACCCCGTGTGTGGGCCCCGTCTGGACTTCAAATCCAGGCGGGGCTTGGCGAGGGATTACTCAGCGGCGGTTGTGGTGTCCGAAACGATGCGCCACTCGCCGCCGGTCTTGCGCAGGACAAGCGTGTAGAGGCCCCAGGGCTGCTCACCCTGCCAGTCGAGCTGCCATTTGCCATGGGCGATGGCGGCATCGGCCGAGAGGATTTCGATTTCATGATCGGTGGTGGTCAGCGTGCCCATCTCGGCGCCGGTGCCATAGCGCGCCTTGTAGCGGGCAAGCGTCTCGTCCCAGCCGCGCGTGATATTGCCACCCGAGGCAAAGCGCAGATCCGGCGAGCGCAGATAGCCGGCCATGAAGCCCTCGATGTCGCCCTGATTCCAGGCGGTATCCTGCGCTTCGAGCAGGCTGAGGATGACGGCTTCGTCAGCGGCGCGCTCGGCCGGGCTGACCCCCGAGGTGGCGCAGGCGGCCAGCAGCAGGAAAGCGGCGCCCGACAGCGCCGCGGTGAGCCTAGTTGGTACGCTGAGGATCATGGTCTTGCCCGGGGATGTCCTGTTCCTCCAGGGAGGTCTCGTCTTCATAGGTGTAGCCGGTGTCCTGCGGGGCGGCCTGTTGATAGGTGACCTCTTCAGCGGCAACCTGATCCTCTGGGCCCGGATCGTAGGCGGCGGCAGGCGCAAGCTCTGCGGCGTCATCATCTACCGGCGCGTCTTCTTCCTTCTTGCGGCCAAAGCCGAAGAGGCCGCCCTTGCCTTCGGGCTTTTCCTTCTCTGCCTTTTCCGCCCGGCGGCGGCCAAGAGGCCCGCGCTCATCGGCGTGACGGTCATACTGCATGGAATAGTATTCCCAGGCTGTATGTGTCAGCGGGCGGGGCGTCAGTTCCAGGCCGTAAAGGCGCAGGCGCTCGACCACCTCATCGCGCAGGTGCATGCCGGGGAAAGCATCGGCGCGGAAATTCTTGGTCTTCATCCAGTCGCGCACCGACCAGCTGCGCACCCGGCCAATTTCGGCGGGCAGCGCGCCCTTGTGGACTTCCCAGATATAGAGCGCGGCGATGCCGTTGATGGCCGCGTCCATAGCATCGTCCAGCTCGGTTTCCGGCGCCCTGCCCTGAGCGAGGATGGCGCGCAGGCCGAGCTTGCGGGCCTCCATCTCCTGATAGGTGGAGCCGAGAACGGCAATGCCGTTGCGGTTGGTGTTGATCAGGGACCGGTTGACCCCATCCAGCTGCGGGCTGCGGATCGGCAGCAGCACATCCGGGCCAACGCCGGGATGATGGGCGACCTGGGACAGCTCGCTGATCATCCGGTGGAGATTGATGCGCAGCTCATGCGCGACGCCTGCCAGCGCCGAGGCGCGGCCCGCGCTGGCTTCTTCCCGCATCCGCCAGAGGTTCCAGGCGACCAGGATCAGCAAAGCGATGGCCAGCGAGAGGCCACCGGTCAGAAAGGTATAAAATTGTGCTTCGCTCATTCTGAGTCCCCCTGCGACCAGCCCGAAACGGGGCAGCGCGCGCCGGGCTGACGCCAAGCGTTACCAACTTCTAAACGCCGAGCGCGCGGCCTGCAATCGCCTGCAGCTTATCAATCATGACAGGATCGCGTAGCTGCGGCGCCGTGATGAGGGCAGAATCCAGACAGGATTCAATGCCCTGCGGAGAGGGTGTACGCGGCGTACCGCTCAGCCGGGCGGCAAGCAGGAGGATGGCGCGGCGGGCAAGAGCCGTATTCTGCGCCATGATTTCGAGCACATGGGTGACGCTGACGGCCTCGGTATCGGCGCGCCAGCAGTCATAATCGGTCACCATGGCGAGGGTGGCGTAAGGCAGCTCTGCCTCCCGCGCGAGCTTGGCCTCTGGCATGGCCGTCATGCCGATCACATCGCAGCCCCATTGCCGGTAGAGATGGCTTTCGGCGCGGGAGGAGAATTGCGGGCCTTCCATGGCGAGATACGTGCCGCCGCGATGGACGGTGCCGCCGGCCGCTTCCATGGCGCCGGCCGCCAGGGCCGACAGGCGGGCGCAGACCGGCTCTGCCATCGAGACATGCGCAACAAGGCCCGCGCCAAAGAAGCTGGACGCGCGCGAGACCGTGCGGTCGATGAACTGATCCACGGCAACCGTGTGGCCGGGGGCATAAGCCTCCTGCAGGGAGCCGCAGGCGGAAATCGAGAGGATGTCGGTCACCCCGGCCATCTTCAGCGCGGCGATATTGGCGCGGTAGGGCACCTCGCCGGGGGAAAGCCGGTGGCCGCGGCCATGGCGCGGCAGGAAGACAAGCTCCACCCCGCCGATCCGGCCGGAAACCAGCCTGTCGGATGGGGCGCCCCAGGGCGTCTCGACCTCTGTTTCGCGCCGGTCTTCCAGCCCATCGAGCGCATAGAGGCCGGAGCCGCCGATGATCCCGAGTTTCCAGCCGCTCATGGCGCGCTCCCCTGCCCTCAGAACCACTTGCGCATGCCGATGGGCGGGGGCGAGCGGGGGTTGGGCGTTGTCAGTTCAACATCTCCGGCAAGGACGTAGCCAAGACCGGCATAGAAGTCGATCAGGCGGGGCTGGTCGGTGCGGATGGCAAGCTGGGCGCCGGCGAGGGCCTGTTCCCGGCCCATCTCTTCGAGCGCTTCAAGGATGCGTGCGCCAAAGCCGCGCCCGGTAAATTCCGGCAGGACGCCGATGCGCTTGATTTCCATCCAGCGGCCCTGCCCACCGGGGCCGGGCACGCCGACCCAGCGGCCAGACCCGATGGGGGCCGCCCCAGCCTCGAGGATCACGGCCCCGCCGTTGGCGATCTGCGCGGCAACGGTTTCGGGTGTTTCGCTGAAGACGGTGGATTCGGCCGAGACCCGGCCTGTCCAGATGCGGCGCGTCAACGCCTCAACGAGAAAGCCATCCGAAGGGGTGGCCCTGCGGATGGCTATCAGTGGATTCATGCTGGACGGGGTGAGACTAGTGCTCAACCTTCCGCCAGATTTGCTTGTAGGAGAACCACAGCAGCGTGCCGAGGATCAGCAGGAAGACCATGGTGCCAAGGCCGGTCCGCTTGCGGGCTTCCAGCTTGGGCTCAGCGGCCCAGGCCAGGAACTGCGACACGTCATAAGCCATCTGGCTGACCGTTGCTTCGGTGCCGTCAGTATATTCCACGCGGCCCGGCGTCAGCTGCGGGGCCATAGCGAGGAAGCCGCCCGGCGGGGCGTGGCGCGGGTCGCCCTCATAGTTCGGCTTGGTGTCGCCGGCCATGTAGGGGTTGTAGTACTGGCCAGCCGGCTGGACGAGATAGGCCGTGTGCTCAGGGTGGTAGTGGCCGAGTTTCTCGAACTTCGAAACGTCGAGCACCTTCTGATACAGCGTTTCGCCATTCTCCTGGACTTCACGGTCCTCGAAGAGGGCCGGGTCCGGATAGCCGGTCATCAGGTTGTAGACATAATCGGCGCCATAATGGCGGGCCTTGACCATCACCGACAGATCCGGCGGCAGGGCGCCGCCATTGGCCGCGCGGGCAGCCGCATCGTTCGGGAAGGGCGAGCGGAAACGGTCTGCCGGCATGGCCGGACGGAAATCAAATTCGCCAGCCTCGTTGGGCTCGGCATTCATGACTTCGTTCTCAGCCGCCAGCGCCTTCACGAACGGGTTGTCGTTCGGGTTGGGATAGGCCGGATCATAGAACGGGCCGCCCGGCTCACCGAGGTTACGGTAGCTCAGCAGTTTCATGCCGTGGCAGCTGGAGCAGACCTGTTTGTAGACCTGATAGCCGCGCTGGACGGACGCCTTGTCATACTGACCCGTGACGCCTTCGAACGGCCAGCCCCCTTCGGGACCGTGCGGGTGCTTGGCACCGCCAGCGGCATGGGCGAGGCCCGCAAAGGCCAGGCCGGCAAGACCAGCAGCGAGGATGCGGAAGGTTTTCATGTTCTTTCTTTCCCCAGCTTGCATCTTACTCAGCCGGCACTGCGTTGCCCGTATCCTTGGGCTTACGCTTGAGCACGGATTTATGGATCGATTCCGGCAGAGCCTTCGGCTTCTCGGTCAGGCCGATGAAGAACAGGGCCACGAAATAGCCGAAGTACAGGAATGTCAGGATCAGCGACAGGTGACGGAAGGCGAAGGTCGGCGCCGGGACAGCCGCAAGGCTGGGATTGGCGCCGGCCGGCAGGCTGGCCATGAAGGCCTTTGCCTGCTCGAAGGCTTCTTCGCCGCCTTTATAGCTGGCCGTGGCGGGCGCGCCTTCGACCGTGTAGCTGACCACGAGGCTCGGATCGCCCTGCAGGGCCGGGATCACCGCGTCATCCGGGTTGGCCGCGCCGCACCAGCCGAGCAGGAAGCAGACCACGACAAAGCCGAAGAAGAACTGACGGGCCACCGGACGGTAGCGCATCGATTTGACTTTCGACGTGTCGAGCCAGGGCAGCACGAAGAGGACGGCAATGGCGGCGAACATGAAGATCACGCCGAGCAGTTTCGCATCGATCGGGCCAAGGTCGAAGGTGATGGCGCGCAGGATCGCGTAGAAGGGCAAGAGATACCATTCAGGCACGATGTGGGCCGGGGTCACCAGGGCGTTGGCTTCGATGTAGTTGTCGGCATGGCCCAGAACGTTGGGCGCATAGAAGACGAAGACAGCGAACATGATCAGGAAGATCACGATGCCGAAGGCGTCCTTCACCGTATAGTACGGGTGGAAGGGCACGGTGTCTTTCTCGACTTCCTTCACTTCAACGCCGGTCGGGTTGGTGTTGCCCGGAACGTGCAGCGCCCAGATGTGCAGGACGACGGCGCCGGCAATCATGAAGGGCAGAAGGTAGTGCAGCGAGAAGAAGCGCTGGAGCGTCTGGTTGCCGATCGAGGGACCGCCCATCAGCCAGGTCTGGATGCTTTCGCCGACCAGCGGGATGGCACCGAAGAGGCCGGTGATCACGTTCGAGCCGTGATAGGACATCTGGCCCCAGGGCAGCATGTAGCCGAGGAAGGCGGTGGCCATCATGAGAAGGTAGATCACGCAGCCGATGATCCAGAGCACTTCGCGCGGGGCCTTGTAGGACCCGTAGTAAAGGCCGCGGAACATGTGGATGTAGACCGCGAGGAAGAACATTGAGGCGCCGTTGGCATGGATGTACCGCAGCAGCCAGCCATAGGGCACGTCGCGCATGATGCGCTCGACCGAAGCGAAGGCGCCATCGACGCTGGCTTCATAGTGCATGGCCAGGATGACGCCGGTGATGATCTGGATGGCAAGGCAGACGGCCAGGACGCCACCAAAGATATACCAGTAGTTCAGGTTCTTCGGCGTCGGGAAATTGATCATCGTGTCATTCGCGAAGCGAATGATCGGAAGACGGGTGTCGAGCCAGCGCTCAAAGGCTGAGTTCGGCTTGTAGGTAGACTCATGTCCGCTCATCTAAAGGTATCCTTCTCAGAGGGAGATGTTGACGACCGAGTCGGAGACCCAGCGATAGTTGGGAACGGGAAGGTTCGACGGCGCGGGACCTTTGCGGATGCGGCCTGACGTATCGTAGTGCGAGCCGTGGCAGGGGCAGTACCAGCCGCCATAGTCGCCCGTATTGCCCTGAGAGGGACCGACAGGCACGCAGCCAAGGTGGGTGCAGGAGCCGGAGGTGACGAGGATCGCCTTGTTCAGCGAGCCATCGGCCTTCGGGCGAAGACGGGCATCATCGGTTTCCGGATCAGGCAGGATCGAGATGTTGACCGATTCGGCAGCCGAGATTTCAGCCGGCGTGCGGTGGCGCACGAAGAACGGCTTGCCGCCGATCAGGATGCGGATCTCGCCGCCCAGCGGAACCTTGGAAACGTCGACGTCGAGCGCCGAAGCCGCGCGCGTATCGGCGGCCGGGTTCCACTGGTCCACCAGCGTCCAGGCGAACATGGCGGCGCCGCCGAGAGCTACTGAACCGGTGGCGATGTGAATAAAGTTGCGGCGGTCTTCATCGACCGCCTCGGCGTGGGTCTCTGTCGTCACGTTTCTATCCGTCCCTGGTGCGTGGCGTTAGCCGCTGTCTTTACTAAAGCTGCGCGGGCCGCACATTGCGGCAAGTAGGCGCGGGGCGCGGCAGAAACTGCGCGTCCTGCCCCCAGTTGGGAGAGGGCGTTACCGCCGTTCCGCCCCTGTGACAACTGGGGACTTGCGAGGCAAATGCCCACAGCGCAACAGTCGGGCATGATCAGTGCCACCCAGACTGCCGAGTTTACGGCGCGCAAGGCGCAGGCAAGCGCCTGGTTCCGCGCGCTCCAGGAAGACATCATTGCCCGGTTCGAGGCGATCGAGGACGCCGCCCTGCCCCCGCTCTATCACGGGGACGCGGGGCGATTCGTGCTGAAGGAGTGGCGCCGGGGCGATGGCAGCGAAGACCTGGGCGGAGGCCGGATGGGCCTGATGCGCGGGAAAGTGTTCGAGAAGGTGGGCGTGCATTTCTCCGAAGTTCACGGCACGTTTTCCGAGGCCTTTGCCGCGCAGATCCCGGGGGCGGACCAGTCTGGCGGGCAATTCTGGGCGAGCGGGATTTCGCTGATTGCCCATCCGCTGAACCCGCGCGTGCCGGCCGCGCACATGAACACGCGGATGCTGGTGACCAGCGAGGCCTGGTTTGGCGGGGGCGGCGACCTCACCCCCCTGCTGGCCTATCAGCGCGACCAGAGCTTTGAAGATACGGTGGATTTTCACGCCGCCATGAAGGCTGCCTGTGATACCCATCCCGGCGCCGATTACGCGCACATGAAAGAGTATTGCGAGACCTACTTCCACCTGCCCCATCGCAGCGAGCCGCGTGGCACAGGGGGCATTTTCTATGACCGGTTCAATACCGGCGACTGGGACAAGGATTTCGCCTTTACCCAGGAAGTGGGCCGGCAATTTGCCCATATATATCCGGCCCTTGTGCGCCGGCGGATGAACGAAGCCTGGAGCGAGGCCGAGCGGGACGCTCAGCTGATCCAGCGCGGGCGGTATGTGGAGTACAACCTGCTCTATGACCGGGGCACGACCTTTGGCCTGAAGACCGGCGGGAATATCGAGAGCATTCTCTCATCCATGCCGCCCATCGTGAAATGGCCTTGAAAGATCAGACCTTTTCGCAGGACCGGCGGAGCCAGGCGGCGTAAGCTTCCTCGGAGATTTCGCTGGCGGCGAGCTGTAGTGTGTAAGCCAGGCGCTCGGCCATGGGCGCAGCCATCTTCCAGCCATTGGCCTCCAGGAAGAGCAGCGCGGCGAGAAAGCCGATGCGTTTGTTGCCATCGAGGGAGAGATGGTTCTTGATCAGCCCGCCTGCATAGAGCGAGGCCAGCGTGAAAAGGTCCGTCTCGCCATAGGACCAGGCGTTCAGGGGGCGGGAAACGGCGCTTTCCAGCAAGCCGGGATCGCGCGTGCCGGGAAGTCCGCCATGCAGGTCAATCTGCCGGTCATGCAGGCGGATCAACAGGTCGAGAGGGAGCCAGAGGGGCTCGCTCATTTCGCCAGCGCCCGCAGAACCTCACGGTTTTCATCCATGATGCGCTCGGCCATCTGCATCAGCTTGTCCACCTCTTCATCGGAGATGGAGAGCTTCACGCCCGTTTCGGTGGGCACGACATCCAGCGTGTCGCCCTCTTTTACCTTCAGCTGGTCGAGCACCTCCTTGGGCAACACGACGCCGAGGGAGTTGCCGATCTTGCGGATTTTCAGCTTGGTCATGGGGGCCTCCTGATGGAATAACATGCGTTATAACATGGGGCGGGAATTCTGGGAACCAAGGGCGGCCAGCGCGGGTTCATCCGGCGGACAAAGCCGGACACGCCCTGCCTCACTTCAGGCGTGAGAGCAGGTCTTCGCGGGAGAGCCGGAAGCCGGACGCAATCCAGGCTTCTTCCAGGGCGTGGAGCCGCTTGCCGATGTCGGGGCCCTTGAGGCCGGCGGTCAGGGCGTCCTCGCCCCCGACCGGAAAGACCGGGCGCATCCAGCTGGACTTGTCCGTCAGGATCGGGGCGAGCTTGTCCTCTCCCCCGCTGGCCGCTTCGATCAGGGCGCGGTCGAGCACCGCCTGGGGGGTAAACCGGTAGAAGGCTTCCCGCCGGGCGCTTTGGCCGAGGCCGAGCATGTGGCCGAGCGCCGGATCGGCCCAGGCCTGCAGCCGGGCGGCCTCCTGATTGGAGAGGCGCAGGGCGGTGGCTGCCTCCGACATGTTGCGCGGGCGGCGGGGCAGCATCGCCATCAGGCGCTGCATGGGATCTGCGGCCAAGCCATGGGCGGCCTCGACTTCCACCAGCCCGGGCACAAAAGCCGCTGTCGCGCCCGGCAGGACGATGGCCAGGACGCCGGCCTCTTCCATCGCCATCAGGGCCGTGGATGGATCGGGCGCTGAAAGCGTGCGCTTCAACTCCTTCCAGATCCGCTCGGCAGCGATTTTCTTCAGCCCCTCCCGCTGGCGGGCGCAGGCCGCCTGCCCGGCCCCATCAATTCCGGCGCCATACCAGGCATTGAAGCGGTAGAAGCGCAGGATGCGCAGATAGTCCTCGATCAGGCGCTGATCAGCCTCACCGATGAAGATGACACGGCCGGCAAGGGCGTCTTCGATCGAGCCGGGCACGACTTCGTAAAGCGTCCCCTCCGGCCCGGCATAGATGGCGTTCATGCGGAAATCGCGGCGGGCGGCGTCTTCGGCCCAGTCTTCCGTGAAGGCGACGACAGCGCGGCGGCCATCGGTTTCGACATCCCGGCGCAGGGTGGTGATCTCCACCGGCACGCCCTTGAAGAAGGCCGTGACGGTGCCGTGCTCTATCCCTGTCGGGATGACGCGGATGCCGGCCGCTTCCAGCGCGGCGACGGTTTCGGGCGGGGTGAGCTGGGTGGCGACATCGACATCATCGGCGGGCAGGCCGCGCAGGGTGTTGCGGACGCAGCCGCCGACATAGCGCGATCCATCCTTGCGGGCTGCTTCCAATGCCGCCATCACGGCCCGGCTTGAGGGCGCCTCCAGCCAGCTTGCCGCAATTTGCTCAGTTCGGGTCATCTGCGGGCGGGGTCTCGGCAGGCGCCGCAGGGGGCGCGAGACGCCCGCGCTGCAGGCCAACATCTTCGGGATGGCGCTCGCACGGATAGGTGCGCTGCGGGATCAGCTGGCCGTTTTCATAGCGCGCGGGCTCCACACACATGTCGCGCTCACGCGGCTCCAGCGCGATCAGCACGAACCAGGCGATGGTGGCCAGCCCCAGGCCAATGGCGAACAGCATCTGTATGGGCCATTTGCGTTTGCCGGCTTCCTCGGCCGAGCGGGTCGCGAGCGAGTAGATGCCGAACACGAGGAAGGGCAGTGAGAATATGAAGACTTCAAACAGCAGGCGTCCGGCCATGTCGGTACTTTCCCCGCAACTCTTACAAGGCCTACATAAGGCGCTGAAAGGGTTTGAGAAACCCTGAAGCGCCAAGATCAGTCGCTTTCGTAGAGCGTCTGGTAGAGGCGGCGGATGATGCCGGCAGTGACGCCCCAGATGCGATAGCCGTTATAGGGCATCTCGTAATATTCCCGGTGGGCGCCCTTATAGAAGGCGGTGCCGGTCAGGTAGTTCTTGGGGTTCATCAGCAGTTCGAGCGGGGTCTCGAAGATGGCAGCGACTTCGCCCGGCTCCGGCACCGGCTGGAAATCAGCCGGCAGCAGGCCGACAACCGGGGTGATGCGGTAGCGCGTGCCGGTGATGTAGGGCGAGGCCTTGCCCAACACGTCCACATCGTTCGGGTGGGCGCCGACTTCCTCATGCGCTTCGCGCAGGGCGGCGGCGACCTCATCCAGATCAATCGGGTCTACCTTGCCGCCGGGCAGCGCGACCTGGCCGGCATGGTCGGCCATCGTGGTGGGGCGTAGGGTGAGGAGCGCCGTGGGGCCTTCCCGGCGCGGGATGACGCCGAAGAGGACCGCCGCCGGGCGGATGATGGCGACTTCTTCGGGCGTGAGGAAATCCATGTCGCCCATTTCGGTAAGCCGCCCCTGCCCTGCGGGCGGGTCGAGCTTGGCGGTGACGCGCTCTACAAAGTCATCAAGGGTGCGAAAGGACATCGGGGGCCTATGCCGCAGGTCCGAGCGGAAAGAAAACCCCTTTGCTCCAGACGCCCAGCAGATTCTCGTCCTCCAGCGAGGGTTCGGCGAGGTCCACCAGTTCATAGAAGACCGGGCGGGCGAGCTTGGCCTCGAGGCGGCCGCGCACGAGAACGTAAGGCGCAGGCTCGCCGGTTTCGGGGTCTGTCTCGACGCGGATAGGGCGGTCTGGCCCGGCAATGGTTACGTCGCCCACCGTGGTGACAAAGCCGATTTCCTGATCCCGGCCCGGCGCGCCCAGCAGATCCAGCCGGCCGGCAAGGAAAGGTGCGTCTTCGACATGCACGATCACTTTTTCATGAGGGGTGACCAGGAAAGTCTGCCCATCGGCGTCCTTGCGCAGGATGCGGGCGAAGAGTTTGACCAGGCTGGCGCGCTTGATCTCGCCGCCTTCATGCCACCAGCTGCCATCGGCGCGGATTTCCATGCCAATGTCTTTGACCCCGGCAGGATTCCATTTCTCTACAGGGGGTAACTCAGCACCAAACTTGCCTTCCGGCAGGATGGCCTTAAGCGTTTCCTCAACGCTCAGAATTGTGCCGGGACTGGATGTCACATCTTTCTCCGCCAAAATGACGCCTTAGACATAGGGCTGATAGCCAGAGACGTGAAGCCGGAGGCGCCTGAACACATGGCCGATACCACAAACACCGAAACTGCCGTGGCAGATGCAGAGGCTGCCGCCGAAGCCCTTGCCCGCGTGAAAGCCGAGATCGGCAAGGCCGTGTTTGGCCAGGAGAAGGTGGTGGAGCTGTCGCTCGCCGCCGTGCTGGCCGGGGGGCATGCGCTGCTGATCGGCGCGCCGGGCCTGGCCAAGACACGGCTGGTAGAGGCGATGGGCACGGCGCTGGGCCTTGCCAATCAGCGCATCCAGTTCACGCCCGACCTGATGCCGTCCGATATTCTCGGCTCTGAAGTGTTGGACGAAAGCCCGAGCGGGGAGCGCAGCTTCCGCTTCATCAAGGGGCCGGTGTTCACCCAGCTTCTGATGGCCGACGAGATCAACCGCGCCTCGCCCCGCACCCAGTCTGCCCTTCTGCAGGCGATGCAGGAGAAGCATGTGACGGTGGCCGGCGCCCGGCATGACCTGCCCGCGCCCTTCCATGTACTGGCCACGCAAAACCCGATCGAGCAGGAAGGCACCTATCCCCTGCCCGAAGCGCAGCTTGACCGGTTTCTGTTGAAGGTGGACGTGGCCTATCCCGACCTCGACACCGAGCGGCGCATCCTGATCGAGACGACGCGCGGCGCCGAGGCGCCGGTGAAAGCGGCGCTGAACGCGGCCGAGCTTCTGAAGATCCAGGCGCTGGTGCGCCAGATGCCGGTGGGCGAGAAGCTGGTGGCGACGATCCTGAACCTCATCCGCGAGGCACGGCCCGAGCAGACCACGGATGCGCGCGTGAAGCGGCTGGTGGATTGGGGGCCATCGCCGCGGGCGGGCCAGGCGCTGATGCTGGCGGCGCGCGCGCGCGCGCTGCTGCGCGGACGTCTTGCCCCGTCAATGGAGGATATTGAAGCCCTCGCCGACCCCTGCCTCGGGCACCGGATGGCGATGCGGTATGACCCGACCGGGGACGCGCCGAAGCTCAGCGAGCTGATCAATGATCTGGTGAGGAAGGCTGCATGAACTTTCGCATACTGGCGGGGGCCGGAACCGGATTGCTCGCGTCTGCCTGCTCAGGCGGGCCGCAGGCCGGGCTGGACGCGGCAGTGATCGCCTGCGGCGATACGCTGGCGCAGAACGCTGCCTATGTGCGCCAGCATGTGGAAGCGCGCGAGGAAAAGCTGAAGGTCATCCGCTTTGCCTCCGAAGAAGCGATGGACGCCTATAATGAGGTGACCGACACTTTCACCGTTCTGGGCATCGACCTGGTGGCCATGCGCAATGTGATCGAGACGGAACGCGGCCTGCCGGACGATACGGCGACCTACACATTCGATCACACCACGGATGAAGAAGCGACCGCACGGATCGAGGCGGCCAAGGCGTGCGCGGGTCCGCTGCTGGAATGATACTTGCGCCACAGCCTCTCATCGTCTTCGTCACCGCATTAAGCGTTGGACTTGGCGCGTGCCAGCAAGCCAGCCCGCCAGACGCCGCCTATGTTGAGTGGTGCAAGACGGAATTTGAGGTGGCGCGCGCACTGACAAGCGATGTGAATGATTTAGTCATGCAGCACATTCCTCCTACACCACTCTTCTCAGCGGCTGACTTTGAGAGCGAAGAGGCGTTTTTCGAGTTCCTGAATGAACGGGCCGCCAATCCGCCAGCTCCAACTGTGCTTCCTGCCGATATTGCCGCGCTGTATGAGGAGAATGAAAAGGTCTGGTGGCAGCTTAACCGCATACGCAGCTCCTTTTCGGATTCCCCACTGCCACCCAATGACGCAAGCAATGGACTCTTTGCTGACCCGAAAGCAGCACTCGATCAGCGCGATACAGTAATCTCACGCAAACGGGAAATGCAGAACAAAGGCGAAAAGGCTGCGAGCCTCCTGCCTGCTCTCGAAAAATGTGCAGAACGGCTTCCCTCGAATAAATCGGAGGGGTGTTTTGATGCCTGCTTCTGACCTGCGCGCCGAAGCGGAAAGCCTGGCACGGCAGTTGCCCGGCTTGAACTTCAAGGCAGAAGCCTCCGAAGCCGCGCATATCGGCTCGGCCGGGCGGCGGCGTGCGGGGACGGGCGAGAATTTCTGGCAATATCGCCGCTTCACCCAGGAAGACGCGCCGGGGCGCATTCACTGGCGCCGATCGGCCAAGGGCACGGAGCTGTTCGTGCGCGAGAGCGAGCTGGAAACAGCGCGCACGGTCTTGTTCTGGGTCGATGATGCGGCGGGGTTTCGCTGGAAGGGCGCGGGCGACCTGCGCACGAAGGCCGAAGAAGCCACCCTCCTGATGCTGACGATGGCCATCCTGATGTCGAAAGATGGCGAGCGCATTGGCGCGCTGGGCTCTGGCCGAAGCCCCAGCTTTGGTAAGCGCGCGGTGGACCGGCTGCTGGACGACCTCTCGCGCGGCACCAAGGGGCAATTCCCGCCCCCGCCGAAGGCAAGCGCAACGATGGTGGTGGCGTCTGACTTTTATGATCCGCCAGCGGAATGGCAGGCGCGGCTCGGCCCCCTTGCGGGAAGGTGTCCCGAGGGCGTTCTGCTGGCCGTGTCGGCGCCGGTAGAGATTGCGTTTCCGTTTGAGGGACGCACGAAGCTGTCGCGTCCCGGCACGGGCGATGAGCGCATCCTTGGCCGGGCCGAGACGATGCGCGAGGAATACATGCGCCGCTTCACCGAGCAGCGCGAGGCGCTTGCCACACTTGCCGCGCGCATGGGCTGGGGGCTGGTGACGCATGTGACCGGCAGCCCGGCGCTGTCTGGCGCCTCGCGCCTCAAGGCAGAGATTGAACGCTTCGGAGTGGTGGCGCGGTGACGGCAATCGGGCCTTTCCTGCTGGGGGCGCCGCTGGCGCTGTTTGCGCTGCTGGCGCTGCCACTCATTTGGTGGGTGCTGCGGGCGACCCCGCCTGCGCCGAAGGAGGCTGAGCTTCCCTCGCTGCGCCTGCTGGAAGGGGCAGAGCCTGAGGAAGAGACGCCCGCGCGCACGCCCTGGTGGGTGTGGCTGATCCGTACACTTGCGGTCATCGCGGCGATCCTTGGCCTCTCCCAGCCCGTCTGGGCGCCGGGCGCGCGCACGACCGAGGCAGGCGGCGGGCCGCTGCTGATCGTGATCGACAATGGCTGGGCCTCTGCCCCGCGCTGGGGCGAGCTGACCAATGCGGCGAGCGCCACGCTGGACGCGGGCGACCGCGACGGGGCGGTGCACCTGTTGCTGACAGCGCCGCGCCAGCTCAACGCCGACCCCGCCGAGCGGCTTTCCCGCGCAGACATGGCCCGGCGCCTTTCCAGCCTTGATCCCCAGCCCTGGGCGACCGACCGCGGCGATGCCCTGGCCCGGCTGGACGCCTCGAACCTCACACCGGCGCGGATATTCTATGCCAGTGACGGGCTGGAAACCGAAGGGGGCGCCGCCTTTGCTGCGGCCCTGGCGGCACGCGCGCCGCTGACCGTGTTTGCCGCCCCGCCCGAGGGCCCTGCCGTGATCACCGGACTTTCGGCGCAGACCGATGCGGTGACCGTGCGCCTGGCCCGGGCCGATGCGCGGGGTAGCGCGCGGGCCTTTGTTTCAGCGCTGACGCAGGACGGCTCGGCGCTTGCCTCCGCCGAGGCGGTGTTTGCCGAGGGCGCGCGGGAAGCGGAGGCGCAATTTTCCATTCCGGCCGCAGCGCTGGCGCGGATTGCGCGGTTCAATGTGACCGGGCGGGCGGGCGCGGGCACGGTGTGGCTCTGGGATTCGGCGGAGCGCACGCGCCGCGTCGGCATCGTCGACACGGGCACGGCGGCCCAGCCGCTGCTCTCGGACATGCACTATATCCGCAAGGCGCTGGAGCCCTTCGCCTCAATCTCCACCGGAGACATCGAGACGCTGGTGGCGGCGGCGCCGGACGCGATCATTCTTTCCGATGTCGGACAGATACCGAAGGCCGATACCGAGCGGCTGACAGAATGGGTGGAGAATGGCGGGGCACTGATCCGCTTTGCCGGGCCGCGCCTGGCCGCGCAGGGGGACGACCTTCTCCCCGTGACGCTGCGCCGGTCTTCCCGCGCCATTGGGGGCGCGCTGGCCTGGGAAGAGCCGCAGGGGCTGGCCCCCTTCCCTGATACTTCGCCCTTTGCGGGCCTGCCCGTGCCCGGCGATGTGCGCGTGCGCCAGCAGGTGCTGGCGCGGCCCGAGCCCGATCTGGCGCGCAAGACCTGGGCGCGGCTCACCGATGGCTCGCCCCTCGTCAGCGCCGACAGCCGGAGCGACGGGACGCTGATCCTCTTCCACATCACCGCCGGGCCGGACTGGGGCGACCTTGCCTATTCCGGCGTGTTCGAACAGATGCTGCGCCGGGCGATTGCAGCGGGCCGGGGCGAAGCGGTGGAAGATGGCGACGGCACCTATATGCCCCAGCTTTCCCTCGACGGATTTGGCCGCCTGACACGGGCGAGCCCCAATGCCGCGCCGGTCAGGGCTTCCGAATTTGCCACGATGAAGCCTTCCGAAATCCACCCGCCGGGGCTTTATCAGGGGCCATCGGGATCGCGCGCGCTGAACATTGGCGCAGGCGCCGCGCCGCACCTGATGACGCAGTGGCCGGCTTCGGCCCGCCTTCTGGGCGACGCAGAGGCCCGCTCCCTGCGCCTGGCCGGGCCGATGCTGGCGATTGCCGCAGGCCTTCTGGCGCTGGACCTTTTCATTGCCTTGTTCGTAGCCGGACGGCTGCGCGGCCTGACCCGCCGGGGCAAGGCGGCGGCCAAGAAAACAGGGGGGGCGGTGGGCGCGCTGATCCTGGCCTTTGCCTTCCTGCCGCAGGAGCCGGCCCACGCCCAGGGCGGCTATGAGCTGTTGCCCGATGGCAGCTATCGCGCGATCCCCTCGCCCTCCACCCGCGTGGTGCCCCTGCCGGCGGGCAAGGCGAGCGAGAAGGAAATCGAAGCGGCCCTGGTAATGCGGTTTGGCTATGTCGAGACCGGCGACCGGACCCTCAATGAGCGCACGCGCGCGGGCCTGCGCGGGCTGTCCAATATCCTCAACATGCGCACGTCAGTGGAGCCGGCAGAGCCCCATGCGCTGAACCTGGAAACCGACGCGCTTGAGCTTTATCCGTTGATCTTCTTTGTGGTGCCGGAGAATGCCGCGCCGCTGACAGACCGGGCGGTGGCGCGGCTCAACGCCTATCTGCGCGCGGGCGGCGCGCTGGTCATCGACACGCGCGTGGGCGGGGACCCGGCAGCGCAGACGGATGTGTCCCGGCTGGAAACCCTGCTGGCAGGCCTCGACGCGCCGCAACTGCAGACCGTGCCGGACAATCATGTGCTGTCGCGCAGCTTTTATCTGATCAAGGATTATCCTGGCCGGTTTGCCGGGCGGCGCCTCTGGATCGAGAAGACGGGCGAGCCCGGCGCCACGCGCGGGGACGGCGTCTCGCGCCTGTTCATCGGCGACGCGGACTGGGTGTCCGCCTGGGCTGTGGATGAGAATGGCCGCGACCTCTATTCCGTTGACGGAGGACCGCAGCAGCGCGAAACTGCGCGACGGTTTGGCGTCAACCTCGTGATGTATGTGCTGACGGGCAGCTATAAGGACGACCAGGTGCATATTCCGGCTCTGCTGGAGCGCCTGGGCGAACAGAATGAAACCCCCGAGCCTCTGCTGCCGGGCGGCAATCTGCTGGATGGGGGGCCGCGATGACTGAAGCGGTGCGCCTCAGCCTTGAGCCTTTCCTGGGCTGGCCCCTGATCTGGGCGCTGGTGGCGCTGACGGTTGGGGCGTGGACGGCGTATTTCTTCCTGCGGGGCCGGGCCTGGCTGACACGGGCGGTGGGCCTTCTGGTGGTATCTGCCGCGCTGCTGAACCCCACTCTGGTGCATGAGGAGCGCGAGCCCCTGCCCTCAGTGGCGGCGCTGATCCTCGACAAATCCGAGAGCATGCAATTTGGCGAGCGGGACCGGGCGGCGGCAGCCGCTTATGAAGCGCTGAAGGCAAAGCTCGCCGAAGACACGAGCCTGGAAGTGCGCACGCTGGAAACAAGCCCCGGCGATGACGGCACCTATCTCTATGGCGCGCTGGAAGGTCTGATGGCGGATGTTCCGCGCGACCGGATTGCCGGGGCGATCATGGTGACCGACGGCCAGGTGCATGATCTGCCTGATCCGGCGCGCGTGGAGGCGATCATCGGGCCGCTGCACGGCGTGATCGCGGGCGACGAAGACCTTGGCGACCGGCGGATCGAGATCGTCAATGCGCCGAATTTCGGCATCGTGGGCGAGACAGCCACCCTCATGGTGCGCGCCGAAGACCCGCGCGGCGGAACGATGGACCTTGCCGTTTCGCTGAATGGCGGGGCGCCCGAGCGCGTGCGCGTGGAGGCGGGCAAGGAGACGCCCGTGCCGATCGAGATCGAGCGGCGGGGCGAGAACATCGTAGTGATCGAGGCGCCGCCGGGGCCGGAGGAACTGACGCTGGCCAACAACCGCGCGGCCACTTCCATTGCCGGCGTGCGCGACCGGCTGCGCGTTCTGCTGGTGACGGGCAAACCCAACCAGGCGGGGCGCGTGTGGCGCGACCTGCTCAAATCCGATCCGTCCGTAGACCTTGTACATTTCACCATTCTGCGCCCGCCCTTCAAGGTGGACTATGCGCGGCCCGATGAGCTGGCCCTCATCGAGTTTCCGACCGAGGAACTGTTCGAGCAGAAGCTGACCGAGTTCGACCTGATCATCTTCGACCAGTATGAGCGCCAGGGCGTGATCACGCAGGCCTATCTCAACAATATGTCTCGCTACGTGGCGGATGGCGGGGCATTGCTGATCGTGGCGGGCGAGCAGTTTGCCGGGCCCGCCAGCCTCGCGCGCTCGCCGCTCGCCTCGGTTCTGCCTGCTTCCCCCACCGGCGTGATCCGCACCGGCGAGTTCGTGCCGCAGCTGACCGGTCCTGGCAAACGCCATGCCGTCACCGCGCCACTGGACGGGCAGCAATGGGGCGGCTGGATGCGCTATATCGAGGCCAACGCCGTAGGCGGCGATGTGCTGATGAGCGGGCCGGACGGGCGCCCGCTGCTGATCGTTGACCGCGTGTCCAAGGGGCGCGTGGGGATGCTGATGTCGGATCAGGTCTGGCTGTGGGCGAGCGGGCATGATGGCGGCGGGCCATTTGCCGAGCTGATCCGCCGGGTGGTGCACTGGATGATGAAGGAGCCGGAGCTGGAAGAACGCCGGCTGGCCCTGACCATCGAGGCAGGCGAGGCAAAGATCGAGTTGCGCACACTGCTGGACGCGGCCCCGCCGCTGGAGGTGCAGACGCCGGAGGGCGAGGTGCTGACCCCGCGCTGGGCCCCGGCCGGTCCCGGCGTCTTTACGGCAGAGGCGCCGGTCGAGGAGCTGGGCATCTACCGCGCGCGCTCGGGCGGGCTGGAGGCGATTGCGCTCAGCGGGCCGGAAAACCCGAAGGAATATGCCAATCTGGAATCGACCACGGCGCTGGTCGCCCCGGTGGCGGCAGCGACCGGCGGGGGCGTGTTCCGGCTGAATGATACGGGCACGAACATTCCGGATGTTCGCCGCGTTGGGCCGCGCGGCAACGCCGCCGGGAATAACTGGCTGGGCCTGCGCGAGCGCGGCGCCTATGCGGTGCGCTCGTCCACCAGCCAGGGGCTGGTGCCGGGTATTCTGGCGGCGGGCCTGCTGGTGATCTTCCTGCTGCTGGCCTGGCGGCGCGAGGGACGCTGACGCATCCTTCCCTCTCTCAGGGCGGCGGCGCCGCTTCCGCCTGCTTCATCCGCTGGCGGACCATCCAGATGAGGATCAGCGGCGGAAGGGCGGCGAGCGGGCTGAGTGAGAAGTAGAGCGCAAAGCCGCCCATCGAGGAGCCGGTGACGCCCTGCAGCGCGGTGACCCCCAGCCCGGCAAAGCCGCCGAGAAAACCACTGAGCAGAGACATCAGCGAAGAGAGCAGCGCGAACTGGGCGGCGGTGGCGATGGGGTTGGTGAGGCGGCTGGCCCAGGCGACGATGGCCGCCATGGCGAGGCCGCCGCTGAAGCCTTCCACCACCGTGATGCCAGCCCAGATGAGCTTCGAGCCACCTGACAGGGCAAGGATGCAGAAACCGAGATTGGATAGCCCCGCGAGCGTAACCCCGATGGCCATGGCCGCGAGCGTGCCGAAGCGCAGGCCTATAAGCCCGGCGGCGACCACCCCGCCCAGCGTCGCCGGGAAGCCGATGGCGGTGCGCATGCCGGCAATTTCGGCTGTCGAGAAACCAAGGTCTATATATAAGGGCCCGACCATCGGCACGATCAGCCCGTCCGGCAGGAAGAACAGCGCGATCAGCGGCAGGAATACATAGAGGTTGCGGCCATGGTCCTGCCAGAAAACCTTCACGGGACGGACGAGCGCGCCGCCAACCGAGGCAAGGCCTGTCAGCGGCTCGAAATTACGCGGCTTCTGCGGCTCCCGCGCCAGCAGGAGCGCCGAGAGGCCCGCAATACCGCCCAGCGAGGCAAAAGCGTAAGCCATCTGCCAGCCAACAATGCCGGAGGCGGCCAGTAGCGGCACATTGCCAAGGAAATAGCCCGAGCGCAGGCCAAGGATATAGGCCGAGGCCATCAGGTCCTGCTCTTCATCCTTCGCGCTTTCGATGCGCCAGGCATCCACCGCGATATCCTGCGTGGCGGCGGCAAAGGAGGTGAGCATGGCGAAGCCGGCAAACACCGCCAGCCCGCCGGAAGGGCCGGTGAACGCCATGCCAAGAATGCCGATTGTGACGAAGATCTGTCCAAGGAGCATCCAGGAGCGGCGATGGCCGAGCCGCTTGCCGAGGATGGGCAGCCGGATCCAGTCCACAAAAGGCGCCCACAGGAATTTGGCGGAAACGAAGATGCCAACCCAGCCCATGAAGCCGATGGCGGTGAGCGCGATGCCTTCCTGCCGCAGCCAGTAGCCAAGCGTGGCGCCGACCATGACGGGCGGCATGCCCGTGGCAATGCCGAACACCATCGCAATGGCGACCTTCGGCTGGCGGAGTGATCCCAGAACTTCGCGCAGGCCGGCCTGTGGCCGTACCGGCTCGTCCTGGCCGGTCACAATGTCGGCCATACTTCCTCCCGAAGCGCAGCCGGCCAGCCCCTCGCCTCATGGGTGGGCAAGGTTTTGATGTGCGGTCATTTGCGCTGAGGCGGAGTGTGTCAGCGCCTCCCCCGCCCTGCAAGCAGAAATCAGGCTGCCGTTACGAGACCTTCGAGCAGGCTGGCGTCGCCTGCCAGATCCTTCACCATAACGCGGGACTGGTCCTGGGGCCCTGGGAAAGTCAGGCGGCCGCGCGGCGTGATGGTGAAGCCCACCTTGCCGAAAAGGCTGTGCGCGCCAATGAGAATGGCTGCCGGCCAGCCAGCTTGCCTGCCTGCGTCGAGGGCCGCCTCGGTAATCTTCAGGCTGAGGAAACTGCCGCGATAGGCAGGGTCAACCGCCACCGGGCCATAGAACAGCGCCGGCATCCGCGAGGGCCCGACCACCAGCGGCCAGACGCGGCAGACGCCGATCACTTTTCCGTCATCGAGGGCGACGCGGTTCACCTCCGGCAGCGAGTGGGAATACTCGCGCAGGCGCTCTGCCGTCTTGGCAAAGTGGCCAGGGCCGAAGGTACGGTCGAAGAGGGCTTCGATCGCTTCGGCATGAAGGCTCGGATTTTCCGGTACAATCTCGATCATGGCGGGGCGCTCTAGGGCGCATTTGCCCGCCCCGCAAGCGCCTTGGTGTGAACGCCCGCCCTGCCCCCATTTACACCGGGCGAAAGCGCGCGTCCGCGTTCTCCAGAAGGGCGTAAGCGACATGCGCCTTCAGGGCTTCGGTCAGGGCCACCGGGTCGCCGGCCAGCACCTCCGGCGGGATCGTCTCGCCGAAGGTCATCCGGAATTGCGAGCCGCGCTTGTTCAGAAGCTCGTTGAAGAGGGTGATGTCGCGCAGCTCGTTGGAGAGATCACAGAAAAGATAATAGAGCGCCGAGTTGCGGGCATCGAGATTGAGCGGGATGACCGGCGCACTCTGCTTGCGGGCAAGGCCGACCACGGTGGGGAACCAGTCCTTCTCGATCATCCGGCCTTCCTGGCGCAGCGCCAGGCGGCCGGAGGGGAAGATGACGACGCATTTCTCCTCGGCAAAGGCGGCGGCAGCGCGCTTCAGGGTTTCGCGCGTCTTGGCGGGCGAGCGCTTCTCCGCCACCCATTCGACCGGGATGATGACATCCTCAAAGCGCGGATTGACCCGGATGGCGTCTGCATTGGCGAAGAAGACGATATCATCGCGCTTCTGTTTCAGCAGATCCCAGACGGCGATGCCGTCGGCAAGGCCCGTGGGATGATTCGCGGCCACGATGCAGCGGCCCTTCTCCGGCAGGCGGTCCAGGCCACCCACGGAAATATCAAAGGCCAATTGTTTTGAGAGGCGGTCAAAACTTTCCCGGCCCGTCAGCTGAACCAGTTCATCGGCCATCCGGCGGGCCTTGCTGTAACCCAGAATGGAATAAAGCAGCGGCCGGGCAACCGGCCAAGCCGGGCTGGCGCGCAGGCGCGGACAACGCTCCTCGATCAAAACATCAACAATATGCACGTCACGGCGCTCTGCCTCGGGCAGAAATGCCGATTGCGCAGCGGGAACTGCAGGATGGGAGAGAGGGCCGTCTGTCATCGAGAATGTGCTTCCTTCCACCCCAAATAGGTGTGCGCAAAGCATAGAGCCGCCAGAATAAAACGGAAAGATGGCTGCTTTCCCTTGCGGCCAACCCTGAAATCCATCGGAATTTCAACACTTCGGAAAGTTTCGCTTTACCAAGACGCAAGACGCCCGTGGCATTGTGAACGTCAGACGGGCAGCGGCTTAACACCTCTTACCCCGCTGCCATTCAAAAACATCCAATGGGGTTGAGTTTCATGAAGGTGCTTTGGATCGAAGATCACGAGCCGGTACGTACGATGCTGGCGCATGCAGCCGACAAGGCTGCGCGCGCGCGTATTCCGGTGGATCTTGTTATGGCGGAAGGCCTGCTGGCGGCTGAGCGCCGCCTGCGCCTTGAGCGCTTTGATCTCGTGATCGTCGATCTGCAGCTGCCGGAAACCGGCGATGATGTGGATATGGCGGTGGCCCGCGTGGCCAATATGGGCAAGCACCGGATTGCGGTAGCCTCTTCCCGGCCGGAACGCGATGAGGTGGTGTCTTCGGCTGTCCGCTGCGGCGCCAACATCCACCCGCAGGCGGTTTTCAAGGCGGGCCTCAACTTCAACCGCTTCATCCAGCGGCCTGAATCCTTCGAGGACTTCCTGCTGGAACTGATGCCAGCCGCCGGCGCGCGCAGCACCGTTCGCGCGGCCTAATACCCGCCAGCCGCTTGCCGCCCCACGGCCAGACTTGCTAAGCCGCCCGAAGGCCCTTCGGGCGGTTTTTACTTCTGAAGGGAAAGACCAAGGCGCATGGCAGACATCTTTTCCTACCCGGCGACGCTGACACTGATCGTGCTGAATGTGTTTGCCAGCCTCATTGCGCTGCGCAACCCCGCATTCAACGCCCAGAACATCCTGTGGGTGCGCCCGATGCGGGAGCAGGGCGAATGGCACCGGCTGATCAGCTCCGGCTTCCTGCACGTGAACGGGTTTCACCTCTTCATCAACATGTATGGCCTCTACATGTTCGGCCCGGTGATCGAGCATGTTCTGGGGGGCGTGAACTTCCTCATCATCTATCTTGCCGCCCTGATCGGCGGCAGCGTCTGGGCCTATCTGTGGAACCGGGCCAATCCGGATTACCGCGCGGCGGGCGCCTCGGGCGCGCTTTCCGGCATCATCCTGGCCTTCTGCATGATCGCGCCTTTCTCCACCCTGTTGTTTCTGTTCATCATTCCGATGTGGGGCATCGTGTTTGGCGTGGCCTTCGTCGCGCTGAGCTATGTCTTCTCGCAGCGGGCTGACCGGATCATTGGCCATGAGGCGCATCTGGGCGGGGCGGTGGTGGGCATCGTGACGACGCTGCTGGTGGAGCCGCGGGTGTGGACCTCCTTTCTGGCGCAGCTTGCTGAAAAGTTCGGGTGAGGACAGTTCAGACGATGGGCGGTGTGCGCGCGAAGTATGAGGCGAAGGTGGCGAGCGGCGCGCTGTCGGAGGATCCGGCGCAGGCAGAAGCCGCCGGACTGCTGGATGACCTTGCCCGGCGCCTGGCCGACCAGCCAAAACCCGGTTTATTTTCAAAGCCGAAGCCTGTGCGCGGGGTATATCTCTGGGGCGGTGTGGGCCGGGGCAAGTCCATGCTGATGGACCTCTTCTTTGGCGAGGCCGTGACCCAGCCCAAGCGCCGGGTTCACTTCCATGAGTTTATGGCGCAGGTGCATGAGCGGCTCGGCATCTGGCGCAAGATGACGGACGCGGAGAAGAAACGCTCGCCCTGGCGGGTGAAATCAGCCGGGGATGACCCGATCCCGCCGGTGGCCAAGCAGATTGCGGCGGAAGCCAGGCTGCTGTGCTTTGACGAATTTCAGGTGACGCAGATTGCCGATGCGATGATCCTGGGGCGGCTGTTCGATCAGCTGTTCCAGCGGGGTGTGACCGTGGTGGCGACCTCCAACCGCCACCCCGACGAGCTTTACAAGGACGGCATCAACCGCCAGCTTTTCCTCCCCTTTATCAAGGAGTTGAAGGATCGCTGCGGGGTGCTGGAGCTGGTATCGGCGCGCGATTACCGGCTGGACCGGCTGGTGGAAGCGCCCGTCTGGTATGCGCCGCTGAACGCCGCCAGCGCTGCCGCGCTGGACAAGGCCTGGGACCGGCTGACACTGGGGGCCGAACCGCAGCACTGCGTGCTGACGGTGAAGGGCCGCAAGCTGGAGGTGAGCCGGGAGGCCGCCGGGGTGGCGCGATTTACCTTCGAGGAGCTGTGCGCGCGGCCGCTGGGGCCGATCGACTACCTGGCCATTGCCGGGACGTTTCACACGGTGATCCTGGAGGGCATTCCCCTGCTCTCTCCGGACAAGCGGAACGAGGCAATGCGCTTCATCAGCCTGATCGATGCCCTCTACGAGGCGAAGGTGAAGCTGGTGGCGAGCGCAGAGGCCGAGCCGGGCGCGCTTTACCCGGAAGGCGACGGATCGTTCGAATTCGAGCGAACGGCGAGCCGGCTTTTCGAGATGCGGTCGAAAGATTATCTGAGCCTTGAGCGCCAGGATGTCGATCTGAGCTGAACACCCTGAAAAATCAGGACATTTCAGGTATTTTGAGCGCCCACGGCGGGACAGGGCGTGACACCGGATGGACAAATCCGGACAGTTTCGGACAAATCCGGACACTTCCGGCACGGTGATGGCCACAACTTGCGCTGGGCGGACGGTTTCTTACATTCCCTTCAGGACCGGCCCGGATATACCCCGGCCCGACCTGACAACACGAAGGTGTGAAGCCGGCGGGAAACCCGTTACCGGCCCTCTTCCACATGCATGCCTCAATTCCTATTTATGCATCTGCGCGATGAGTGAATTGCGCACGCCTGGAGACGACGCCGCCGCTAAGCGGGGCTAAGGTTTCAAGGTGAGCCCCAAAGACGGGAACAGGCTGCCGCGCCAAGACGGGGCCGGTTCCGAGAAGGAGGAATGAACATGGCGAATGCGAACGCAAAAAGCTCGGTTGCCCTCAGCCCCGAACAGGGCATGAGCCGCTATCTGAGCGAAATCCGCAAATTCCCGATGCTCGAGAAGAATGAGGAATTCATGCTGGCGCGCCGGTGGCGCGACCATGAAGACACCGAAGCGGCCGAGAAGATGGTGACCTCCCACCTGCGCCTCGTGGCGAAGATTGCCATGGGCTATCGTGGCTATGGCCTGCCGATGGCCGAGGTGATCTCGGAGGGTAACGTTGGCCTGATGCAGGCGGTGAAGAAATTCGACCCCGACAAGGGCTTCCGCCTGGCCACCTATGCGATGTGGTGGATCCGCGCGGCCATTCAGGAATACATCCTGCGCAGCTGGAGCCTGGTGAAACTTGGCACCACGGCCGCGCAGAAGAAGCTGTTCTTCAACCTGCGCCGCCTGAAGGGCGAGATGCAGGCGCTGGAAGAAGGCGACCTGAAACCTGAGCAGGCCCGGCTGATTGCCGAGAAGCTGAACGTCACCGAAGCCGAAGTGTTCTCGATGAACGGGCGGATGAGCGGGTCTGATGCCTCGCTGAACGTGCCGATGGGCACCGATGGCGACATGGAATGGCAGGACTGGCTGGCCGATGATGAACCCGGCACGGCCGAAACCTTCGCCAACCGCCAGGAACTCGACGCGCGGATGGACCTGCTGACCCAGGCGATGGAAGACCTTTCCGAGCGCGAACGTCACATCCTGACCGAGCGGCGCCTGATCGACGAGCCCAAGACGCTGGAAGAACTGTCGGAGCAGTACAATGTCAGCCGCGAACGCATCCGGCAGATTGAAGTGCGCGCTTTCGAGAAGCTGCAGAAGGCGATGAAGCGCATGGCCAAGGAACAGGGCCTGCCCGTCGGCGCCTGACGCATATGTGAGGGAACTCTCCGGAGCAGTTGCGGGTTTATTCCGCGTAACTGCAACGGAGATCCCTCATGTATCTCAAGACAATTACTCTGTTGATGGCCGGCGCCATGGGCGCGGGCGCCGTCGCCTTTGCTGACCCGCCGCACCGGCGTGGGCATGACCTTCCCCCTGGCCTTGCCAAGCAGGGGAAAATCCCGCCGGGACACGCCAAGAAGATGTGGCGCAAGGGCGATCATCTGCCCGTGCATTACCGCGAGGTATATGTGCGCGATTACCACTATTACGACCTGCGCGAGCCGCCCCGCGGCTACCGGTGGGTGCATGTGGATGAGGACGCCTATCTCGTTGAGATTGCCAGCGGGCTGATTGCCGAAGTGCTCGTCAACGCGCTGTCGAACTAACCCGGCGCTGCGCCCCCCTCCCGTTTACGCGCCGCCCCTCTCAGACCCTGCCTCTGCTGGCCGTTTCCCCGGCTGGAACCAGAGGCGGGGTTTTCGCGTTGGGGAATTGAGAGGAGAAAATTTCAATGTCTTTGCGCGCCGTGATCCTTTTATTGGCATCTGCCATGGGTGGAGGACTGACGGCGTTGGCAGACCCGCCGGCAAGCGAGGCGCCGGCGCAGGCGTCGTTTGATCTGGCCAGCGTTGACCAACCTCACCCCGGCGACGCGCCCGTGATGGCGCCTGACCGGACGCCGATGTGGGGGAGAGGGCAGATCCTTCCGCCGGAATTTCGCGGCGAGGAGTTCCGCGACTGGGAAACCTATCATCTCTCCGCGCCGCCCGAAGGCTATCGCTGGGTGCGCGTTGAGCGCGGGGCGTATCGCGTGAAACAGGAGGACGGCTATATCGCCGAGGCGGTGTTTGGTCTGCCTACAGACTGACGAGTTGAAGGTGCACTATTCAGCGCGCGCGTCCTGCATACTGAAATCATCCACATACCAGGCGCCGCGCTGGCGAACCCAAACAATTTCGACCGAGCGCTGAACATTATTCAGGAAGTCCACCTGGGCGAGGCAGGTGACGAAATCCCCTTCCCGCGCCTCTGCGCCGCGATAGGACTGGGCGGTGCAGCCCGGCTTTGAGATAAAGAGGGCGCCGCCGGTTTCAGCGAGGCCCGAATTGAGGCGGGCGAGCGCTTCGGGAGAAAGCTGCGCGCCCTCTGCCAGGCGGGGATCGCCCGCTGGCGCGAAGCCGCGCTGCGCCGTGACCGAAAGGATCAGGGCGCGGGTGGGCTCAACCCGCTCCAGCGAATTGGCAATGAGACCGCCAAACAGCCAGGCACAGCCGGCAAACATCAAGACCGTCAGCCCAAGGACGACCAGCGACGCAATTTTCAACGCCTTGGGGAGGCGCGAGGGCGGCGGGCGCAGGCGATGGAAGACCTCCGGCTTTGGGCGGTCTGACGGGGTCATTGCGGACCGGCTTGGGGCACTTCCTCGCCCGCCTCGATCCGGTCAAGCTTTTCGGCCTTGTCGATCAGCACGGTATTGTCGGTGAAATGGGTCTGGAAATCGAGAAGCTTCCAGGTCTCATCCTCCCGCACCCAGCGCACGGCGATGGTGACCGGAGAGAGCTCTGCCGTGGCAGAGAGCGTGCAGTTGGCGAAGGTACCCGATTGCGCAGGATCAGCATTCGCGCTGCTGACAATGTTGCAGGAAGCCGGGGTGAACTGAGACACCTCGCCGAACTGTTTCATGAACCGGTTGAGGGAATCGAGCGAGCCCTGCTCCACCCCGGCGCGGCGGGCATAGACCGGATCATCCGCAGGCGGCAGACCTTCCGCCATGAAACGCTGGGCGAGCATCTCTGTCGCGGCGTTGCGGGCGGTGACGGCCTTGTAGAGATCAATGCCGCCCTTGACGCAGCTGCCCAGAACATAGAGGAGCAGCGCGCCCCCGCCGAGGATCCACCACAGCCGGCGCGACTTGCGCGGGACGGGCGTTTGCTCATAAGGCTGCGTAGTGTCCGGTTCCGACATTTCCCCGCTCCGTAAGGTTGCCCCAGAGACAAGCAGATGAAACCTGATCAGGCAATACGCATTGAGCGCCCCGATGACCCGCGGGTGGAGGCCTATGTCTCCCTCCGCGAGCGCGACCTGACGAATGGGCATGGCGGCCGGTTTATCGTGGAAGGCAAGGTGACGCTGGAAACGCTGCTGCGGCGGGGCCGGTTTGAGGTGGAGAGCCTCTTCCTGTGCGAGACGCGGCTGGCGCCGCTGTCGGGTATTCTGGGCCATGTGCCGGAGGGCGTACCGGTTTATGTGGCGCCGCAGGGCGTGATGGATGTGGTGGCAGGATTTGCGATGCATCGGGGGGTGCTCGCCTGTGGACGCAAGGGGAAGAGCGTTCCGCCTACGGAGTTTCTGCGCCGGGCGCCGCCGGGCGAGCGCTCCACGCTTCTGCTCCTGTCGGAGCTGTCCAATCATGACAATGTGGGAGCGTGTTTCCGCAATGCGGCGGCGTTTGGGGCCGATGCCGTGCTGCTGGACGCGGCCTCGTGCGATCCGCTTTACCGCAAGGCGATCCGGGTTTCTTCCGGCGCGGCGCTGTGGCTGCCCTTCAGCCAGGGCGGCACGGGCGGCGGACTGATCGAGGCGGCCGAAGCGGCCGATTATGAGGTGTGGGCACTGACGCCGCGCGCGAATGCCGCGCCCCTGCCCTCGCTGAAAGTACCGGCGCGCGTGGCGCTGCTGATGGGCGCAGAGGGACCGGGCCTGCCGGCGGAGATGATCGCGCGGGCGCGGCCGGTGCGCATTCCGATGACGGATGGGTTTGACAGCGTGAACGTGGCGACGGCCGCGGCGATTGCGCTGAGCCATGTGTTTGCGGCGCGGGGGTAAAGCTCACCCACTCTTATCCTTCGGCTTCGTTCAGGATGAGCTCAAATACGGAGCGCCCCACAAGCAAGGCGCAGGCGCAGCGGCGCTGAGCCCGAAGGGCTCAGCAATAGCGGCGAGCAATAATCAGAAAACCCTTGGCCGTTCGTTGCGGTCTACGTGGAGGCCGCATTCGGTTTTCTGCTGGCCGGCCCAGCGGCCGGAACGGGGATCGCTCGGGTCTGCGGCGGGTTTGGTGCAGGGCCAACAGCCGATGGAGGGATAGCCCTGGGAGACCAGCGGGTGGCGCGGCAGGTTTTTCTCGGCGAGGTAAGCGTCGACATCGGCCTGCGTCCAGCTGGCGAGCGGGTTCACCTTGTAGCGGCCATCGGCATATTCAAACACCGGCAGGCTCATCCGGGCGCCGCCATGGAAGCGTTTGCGGCCCGTGATCCAGGCGCCGAAGCCTTCCAGCGCCGGCTCCAGCGGGCGCACCTTGCGCAGGGCGCAGCAGGCGTCCGCATCGGACTTCCAGAGCATGTTCTTGGGATCGAGCACCTTGCGCTCGGTCTCGTTGGGCGTGATCTCGCGCACGCCGGTGAGGCCGAGGCCTTCGATGACCTCATCCTTATAGTCCAGCGTCTGGGGGAAATGCATGCCAGTGTCGATGAAGACGATCGGCAGGGAGGGGTCTACCTCGGCAATGAGGGAGAGCATGACGACGCTTTCGGCGCCGAAGCTGGACACATAGGTGAGCTCGCCCGGCCATTCGCGGGAAATGGCCGCGCGGAGGATTTCCTGGGCCGACGCCGTGCGCAGCTCTGCATTGAGGCGCGCGAGCCGGGCTGCGGGCTGCTCGGGAATCTCGGTTTCAAATGCCATGGGCCGGGGCCCTTCCTGGGGATCAACTGCGTCTGCGGAAGGCCGGGACCGAAGGGTCTGCTGCGGGCTGGTAGACCACGCTGTATTCGTTCAAGGCTTCCAGCACTTCAGATAGGCCAGCGCGGGCGGTCTCGTAAGCATCGAACCCTGAACGGTGCATGTAGAATATCTGATCCCTCAGCACATGGCCGACCGCGCGCAGCTCGCCCGTATACTGATAGCGGCGGCGCAAGAGCTGGGCATGGCTGTAGCCGCGCCCATCGGTGTATTTGGGAAAATCGATCTCGATGAGGGCGAGTTCCGCGAGGTAAGGCTCCAGATCCTCGGCCTTGTCTGCCGGGGAAAGGCGCACGCCATCGGGCAGCGGGCCGTTCTCCTGCCCCTGTTTCAGGGCGAGGAAACGGCCAAGAGATACAGAAAACCTACCGGTTTCCGGAAGTGGCTCGCCCTCGGCGACGAAAGCCCAGTCATTGGCGATCTCGGCGCCGTTCTTAATCAGCGGCATAGAGCGCCTCCTGGAAAGGCTGGTGGCCGAGGCGTTCCAGCGTGTCGATGAACTTCTCGTCCTTGGACGTGCGCTGGGCCCGGTAGAACTCCACGACGCGGTGGATGGCGCCGGGCACCTCTTCTGCCCTGAGGCCGGGGCCGACGATATTGCCGAGGGCGGCTTTTTCATCGGCGCGGCCGCCGAGGAGGATCTGGTAGAATTCCTCGCCTTTCTTGTCGACGCCGAGGATGCCGATATGGCCGACATGGTGGTGGCCGCAGGCATTGATGCAGCCCGACACGTTGATGTGCAGGCGGCCGATATCTTCCTCATAGGCGGGGTCTGCGAAGAGTTTCGAGACTTCCAGCGAGACCGGGATCGACCGGGCGTTGGCGAGGTTGCAATAATCGAGGCCGGGGCAGACGATCATGTCGGTGATGCGGCTTTCATTCGCCGTGCCAAGGCCGGCGGCGTCCAGCGCGGCGTAGATTTCCGGCAGGTCATCGAGCGCGACATGCGGCAGGATGAGGTTCTGCGCATGGCTGACGCGGATGTCTCCGTGGCCGAACTTTTCGGCGAGGTCTGCGACGAGTTCCATCTGGGTGTCGGTCGCGTCGCCCGGCGCGATGCCCTGCGGTTTCAGGCTGACGGTGACGGAGGCATAGCCCGGCGCCTTATGGGGGTGCAGGTTTACCCGCGTCCAGCGCGCAAAGGCCGGGTCTGCAGCCTTGGCCGCTTCCAGGCGTTCGGAGACGGCAGGTTTTGCGGCCAGCGCCGGCGGGGCAAAATAGGCATGAATGCGGGCGATTTCGTCCGCCGTCAGCGCAATTTTCTCGTGCGGGCGCTGGGCGGCAAACTCTTCCTCGACCTGGCGGATGTATTCGGTTTCGCCCAGCTCGGTGACGAGGATCTTGATGCGGGCCTTGTACTTGTTATCGCGGCGGCCATAGCGGTTATAGACCCGCATGATGGCTTCGAGATAGTCGAGGATCTCGCTTTCCGGCACGAAGGAGTTGACCAGCGTGGCAATGACGGGCGTGCGCCCCTGCCCGCCGCCGACCCAGACTTCAAAGCCGGTGACGCCATCTTTCTGGAGAATATGCAGGCCGACATCATGCACGCGAATGGCGGCGCGGTCATGCTCGGCCGCGGTGACAGCGATCTTGAACTTGCGCGGCAGGGCAGCGAATTCGGGATGGAAGGTGGACCATTGGCGGATGATCTCGCACCAGGGGCGCGGATCGAGCAGTTCATCCTGAGCGGCGCCGGCGAAATGATCCGTGGTCGTATTACGGATGCAGTTGCCCGAGGTCTGGATGGCGTGCATCTCCACCTCGGCGAGCTTTTCCAGCACGTCCGGAATGTCTTTCAGGGCGACCCAGTTGAACTGGATGTTCTGGCGCGTGGTGAAGTGGCCGAAGCCCCGGTCATAGTCGCGGGCGACCTCTGCCAGGCGGCGCAGCTGGCGGGGGGAAAGCTGGCCATAGGGAATGGCGATGCGCAGCATATAGGCGTGCAGCTGGAGGTAGACGCCGTTCTGCAGACGCAGGGGCTTGAACTCGTCTTCCAGAAGCTCTCCCGAAAGGCGGCGGGCTACCTGACCCCGGAACTGGGCGACGCGCTCGGCAACGATGCGGGCGTCGAACTGGTCGTATCTGTACATTAGACTAACAACTCCTGCGCATGGGGAATGCCCAGCGCATCTTCGGTGCGGGATACCCAGCGCGCGACTGCCGGGTAAAGTCGGATATCGAAGCCGCCCTCATGCGCCACGCGCGTGTAGGCGACAAGGGCAATATCAGCGATGCTGAGATCATTTCCGGCAAACCAGTCGCGCCCTTGGAGGCGCTGCTGCATCACGCCGAGGGCGTTGTTGCCGCGCACCAGCAGAGCGGGGTCGATCTCGGTGTCTGATTTCTTGAGATAATGCTTCTGGAACCGGCGGACGGCGATGGCGGTTTCATGGGAATATTGTTCCCAGAAGAGCCAGCTGAATGCCTCGGCGCGGGCAAAGCGGTCTTCCGGGATGAGGCGCGTGCCTTCAGCGAGATAGAGCATGATGGCGTTGGATTGGGGCAGCACGCGGCCATCGGGCCAGCGCGCCACGGGCACCTGGCCGGCCGGGTTGATGGCCAGGAATTCCAGCGTGCGGGTTTCCCCCTTCACCACATCCACATTCACCCAGGTGTAGGGAATGCCGAGCAGATCGGCGGTCCATTTGGGTTTGAGGCAGTTGCCGGAGACAGGGTCTCCATAGAGCGTGAAACCGCCGAGATCAGACGCTGACATGTGGCCCGTGCCTTATGCGTTTTCAGACGCGGCGAGGCCGCCTGCGGAGAACTGCGCGCGCAGCGACTCGCGCAGCGTTTCCCGGCCGGTGATTGCGCCCGTCTCGCTGACCTCCATGAAATAGGGATCGGTGACGAGGCCTTCCTGTTTCAGCGCGGCAGCAAGGGCGGCCTCAGCCGCCTCGCCGGTGAAGACGCCAAGCTGGGTGACATCCTCCGTCCACGATCCATCGGCTTTCAGCCAGACGGTGCGGCCCGTGGCGGTTTCCCAGGCGGTGATGGATTTGGGAGTTTCGGGCTTGAGCTTGGGGCGAACGGAGGTCATGCGGCGGACTCCTTGAAGGTGTGCTGGCGGGCGTCGGGGCTGAACCAGGCGAGGCCCGAGGCTTCGGTAACGATGGAGGCGATACGGCCCTGCTCTGCGGGCAGGCCGGCCACCTCCCCGATGATCAGCAGCGCCGGGCCGGCAATGCCTTCTTCCTCGACCAGGAATGGCAACTCGGCCAGCGTGCCGAAGACGCGCAGCTCGTCGGGGCGTGTCCCATTCTCGATGACGGCGACGGGCGTGGTGGGAGCGCGGCCGGCAGCGACGAGTTTTTCGGCAATCGCCGGCGCCGTGTCGACGCCCATGAAGACCACGACCGTCTGCGCGGGTCGCGCGAGGGCCTGCCAGTCAAGATCGGGCACGCCGCCTGCCTTGGCATGGCCGGTTACGAAGGTCAGCGTCTGTGCATGGTCGCGGTGGGTGAGCGGCACGCCGGCAGACGCGGCACATCCGAGGGCGGAGGAAATGCCCGGCACGACATGCACTTCAATGCCTTCGGCGCGGACGGCTTCAAGCTCTTCCCCGCCCCGGCCAAAAATGAACGGGTCGCCGCCCTTGAGGCGCACGACGCGCAGACCTTCGCGGGCCGAAGCGATGAGGCGCTCATGGATTTCGGTCTGCGGGACGGAATGATCGCCCTTGGATTTGCCGACGGGCACGCGGGCCGCGTCACGCCGGATGAGGCCGATGATCTCCGGGCTGACGAGACGGTCATAATAAACCACATCGGCTTCCTGGATGAGGCGCAAGGCTTTCAGCGTGAGGAGTTCCGGATCGCCGGGGCCGGCGCCAACGATATGCACGACGCCGCGGGCGCGTCCAGCGGCGCGGGCCTGCTGGCGCAGCAGGGCTTCGGCGCGTTCAAGGTCTCCGGCATAGGCAGCCTCTGCGGCGGGGCCGGAGAGGGCGCGCTCCCAATAGCGGCGGCGGGCGGATTTGTCGGGGATGGTCTCGCCCACGAAACCGCGCAGGGAGCGGGCAAGCGCGGCAAGGTCGCCGATGCGCTGGGGGAGCAGGGCCTCCAGCTTGGCGCGGATCGACTTGGCGAGCACGGGCGCGGCCCCGCCCGAACCGATGGCGGCGACAATCTCGCCCCGGTCGAGGATCGACGGGACGGTGAAATCGCAATCCTCGGGCTGGTCGACGACATTGACCGGAATATTGCGGGCGCGGACAGCGGCGAGCGCTTCGGCCCGGTGGGCGGGGCTTTCCTCCGCGATGATGGCGAGGCGGGCGCCTTCGAGGGCAGACGCGATCTGGCTGCGCGCGCGCGTATCCACCCAGTCGTCAAACTCGGCGGCCAGGGCGGCCTCGTCAAAGCCGCCAACAAGCACGACCTCTGCGCCCGAGGCATGGAAGAGGCGCAGCTTGCGCGCCGCTTCTTCGCCGCCGCCAAAGACGACGATCCGGGCACCTTCAAGGTTAAAGAAGGCCGGGAACTGGCGCATGGGCGCTATCTTTCTTATTAGTGACACTACAAGGACGGATATAGAAAACCTCCTTGACGCTTCAGACGCAACGGGCAACCCCTACAGCGATCATTTAGAGAAACTATTCATGTCCGACGCCTCAGATCGCCTCCCCCCGCTCAACGCGCTGCGCGCTTTCGAGGCAGCTGCGCGCCGCCTCTCCTTCACGCAGGCGGCCGAAGAATTGAATGTCACACCCGGCGCCATTTCCCAGCAGATTCGCCAGCTGGAGGACTTTGCCGGCACGCCTCTGTTCAAGCGTACGGGGCGTTCCGTTCTGCTGACCGATGCCGCGCAGGCGAGCCTGCCGCTGGTGCGCGAGGCGTTCGAGAAGATTGCCGAAGCGGGCCGCGTGATGCAGGCCCCTGCCCGCAAGGGGCGGGTGATGATCTCGTCTGCCCCCTCCTTTGCCGCCAAATGGCTGGCGCCGCGCCTGGAGAGCTTCCACCGCGCCAATGAAGGCATCGAGGCCTGGATTTCGGCGGACATGTCGCTGACCGATTTCAACACCGCCGATGCCGACATCGCCATCCGCTATGGCCGGGGCAATTATGAGGGGCTGAAATCGGAAAAGCTGCTCGACGAGATGGTGCTGCCGGTCTGCTCGCCGCGCCTGCTGGAAGGCCCGAACGCCATCCGCAAGCCCGAAGATTTGCGCCACCATACACTGCTGCATGATGAAAGCTCGGAGAATGACCCCTCCTGCCCGGACTGGGCAAGCTGGCTGAGGGCGCATGGCGTCAGCGGTGTGGATGGCAATCGGGGGCCGCGCTTCAATCAGGGCATTCTGGTGATCGAGTCGGCCGCTGCTGGCCGGGGCGTGGCGCTGGCCAAGCAGGCGATTGCGGCGGCAGACCTGGAAGCGGGCCGGCTGGTGGCACCCTTTGCCAATGGATCGATCCCGATCGATTTCGGCTACTGGCTGGTCTGGCCGAAGGGCCGGCATCTTTCGCCGGATGTGCGCGCCTTCATCAAATGGATCAAGGAAGAAGCCGCCGGCACGGAAGTCGTCGGCGTATAGCCTTCGCGCCTAGAGGGCGGCGTCCAGCATCAGGAAGGCAGCGAGGCGCGGGCTGGCATTGCGGCTGGTGCTCTGGGTCTGCTCGAGCGCGGCCAGGGCGTCTGTCCGCTCGAAGCGGACGAACTGTTTTGCCATGTCCATCAGGCGCGGATCGCCGCGCAGGCGCTGGACGACGCGGTCAAACTGCTTGCCGCCCTGCTCGATGGTGGCGGCGTGTCGGTCCTTCTCGCCGCGCTGGGCGGCTTCGGCGATGCGGCGCTTGGCCTTGGGCTTGAAAGCGTCCGACAGCGGAATACCGGAATTCTGCAGGCGCTCCACCACCGCTTCGGCGATGGTTTCCCGGTCTGCCTGGGGCGGAGCCTGATCCTTGCTGATATCGGAAATGATCTCGCGCCAGGGGGCCGGGCCGCCGCCATTGCCGGAGCTGTGGCCGTTGCCGTTATGGCCGTTGTTGTATCCACCTGCGCCATTGCCATTGCTGCCCTGGGAGGGCGGCGTGGGCGCATAGTCAGAGGCGCGGCGGCGCGGCGTTTCGGGCGGGGCATCATCGTGCCGGCGCCGCAGGGAAACCGGCGGGTCCGTATCCCGTTCCCGCGCGGGCGGGGCCTGGGATGGGCGGGCCGCGATGGAGGGGACAGGATCGAGGATATCGTGATCCTCATGGCCGCGCGCAGCGGCGATCATGGCTTCGGCGCTGGCCTCGAAGAGGTCATCATCCATGCTGGGGCGCGGCGGCGTGGCCGGCGGAGTGATCGCGGCATTTCCGTAGGCGGAGGGACGCGCTGACTGGGCCGGGCCATTCTGGAAGGGCTGAGCCTGCTGGAAAGGCTGGGGCGGCGCCGACGCAGAAATCGGTGTGCGGACGGCCGGCGGCGTCAGCGGGGCTGCGGCGGCGGCAGAGCCTGCCGGCATGTACGGCCCGGCCAGACGGTCGAGCGCTTCGCTTTCGAGACGGGCGGCAAGGCCGGCTGCGCGCAGGGCGTAAGCGGCCTGCTCACCGGTTTCACGCAGCTTGGTCAGCGAGCGGGCGGCCTCTTCGGCGGCGGCGCGGGTGGCGGCATTGATCTCGGCATTGGCATGGCGGGCGCCCTCGATGGCGGAGGAGACCGCATTCTTCAGCGCGTCGCCCGTGGTCGCCGCAGCCGCGGCCGCCACTTCGCTGGCGCGGACGGCCGCGTCCACCGTGCGGCGGGAGTGTTCGAGCTTGTCTTCCACGCGGCTGATCGAGAAGGTCAGCGCTTCGGTGCGGCCAGAGGCATCGCGCGCGAGATCATCCAGGGATTCCATCCGGCGGGTGAGTTCCTCACCGGCATGATGCATGGCGATCAGGCGCTGCTCCAGGGCCGCATCCGCGCGGCCGACTTCCTCGCTGGCGACACGGGCAGCCGACACCATCAGCTGGGCCTGGCGCGGAATGGCTTCATTCATCGCGGTGACCTGCGCGCGCAGATCCCGGGCCAGGGTTTCGAGGGCGTGACGCTCCTCACCCAGACGTTCTGCCAGGTCGCGCGCATTGTCTGCCGCCGCATAGGAAACAGATTCGAGCCGCAGCCGCTCATCCCCGATCTCGCCGGCCATGGCCTTCATGGCGGAGAGGGCGTGGGCCATCGCGTGATCGATCTCGGCGGCAGACTGTTTCATCTGCTCGGCAAAGGTGATGCCTTCATGGCCGGCTTCGCGCGCGGGGGCCATCAGGCGGGCGGCCGCTTCGAGCACCAGCGCATTGGCCGCAGCGGCGCGGCGATTGGCGCGGGCCATCTGGCCAGCCGTCACCATCAGCAGCGCGGGGACCACGGCGCCAATGGCGGCCGCGACAATCAGGGCGGGATGATACTGGCTGACAAAGCCGATGCCGCCGAGCCCGATCAGGGCTGCGCCGAGACCTGCGAGCCAGAGAAAAGCCGAGACATAAGCGAGCGTGACCATCCAGCCGCCACCATGTTGCGCAGTTTCAAAATTCTGCGAGGCCTCGTGTCGGACGAGGTCGTCCCGGCCGGACCGGCGCGCAGAGGGGGCTTCCGTCATAATATCTGTATAACCCGCCTTGCGGGTTCCTGCGAGTGCTGATTGCACGCCGACGGAGGGCTAATGCCCTGTTTTTTCGAGTCAGGGCAGCAGGGAGAGCGTTACCGATGAGTCACCCTTGTCCTCGGGTGCCTTTTCGGGCGTCTGCGGAGCAAACTGGAGACCGATCAGAGCGAAGATCGCGGCCAGCACAAGATTGCGGACGAAAATCAGAAATTCGGTCATGATCGTAAAACCCAATGGCGCGCGGCCGTTTTAACCCGTGCGGCGCTATTATCAGAAAGAGACAGGCCGGGCAATCTGCCCGGGTTGAAAGAAACTGCCCCAGCAAGCGAGGTTAACGCCCTGCTAACCGCGCCCGATCAGGTTGACCCGGCCCATAGGAGCCCCTGATGCCCGCTGACACGCCCCTGCCCGTTCTGGACCTTGCCCATCTGGCCGCGATGACGGGGAATGATACCGATCTCTCATTGGAGGTGATCGGCATCTTCCGGGAACAGGCCCAGCTCTGGTCGCGCCTGCTGGACCCGATGAGCGAGACGCGGCAATGGGCCGATGCGGCCCATACCCTGAAAGGCGCAAGCCTGGGCATCGGCGCGCTGAAGCTGGCAGCGGCCTGCGAGCGGGCAGAGAAGGCAGGGCGGGCAGAAGCCGCGCCCAGCAAAGCGCATGCAGCCGTGCTGCTCAGCGATGTGAAGGAAGCCCTTGGCGAGACGCTGGAAGCGGCCGCGCGCGCGGCTTACGATTTGGCCTCTGCCGCCAGACGCAGCGCGTCATAGCTTTCAAATTCATAGGCGATGCAGCGGTCGATCAGGGTGCGCCAGACCGGCTCTGCAATCGCAGGAGAAAGGCCGTGTCTTGCGCATTCGGCCTTCACCTTGGCCACAACATCCTCAATCCGCGCCCGGTCGTGCACGGCGGCGCGGGCGCCCTTGATGCGGGCAGCAGCGTCCATCATCGCCTGGCGCTCGGCCAGGATCTCGACCAGCAGGCGGTCGATCCGGTCGACCTCATAGCGAACATCCGCCATTGTCTCGGCGGTGTCGGATGTGTGCTTGCGCGCGTCGGAAGTATAGGTCGTCATGCGGCCTCTCAGTTCTTTCGCCCTGCCCTATATGGGCATCGGCCCCGCCGCAAGGGAACGGGGCGCTGCGCCGCAGCTCAGGCCTTGAGCTTTGGCAGGCCGGTTTCCGCGCGCAGCCGCGCAATCATGGCAGGTACATTGCGCCCGGCGATATAGCCCCAGGGCGTCTGGAAGGCCGTGGCGCCGATCGCCGAAAGGTGGGGCTTGAGGCGTGCCGTGTCCTTGAACAGGGCGAGCAGCACGGCGAAATTATTGTGCGCAAACCCGGCCTCGGCGAAGGACAGCTCCGGCCCCGCAGTAAAGCGCTGCCGGAAATGATCGTCGAGTTCGGCAATCTCCGCCCGGAAAGCAGCTGACTTCACCTTCTCTCGGAAGGCGGCGATTTCGGCCCCATCGTCATTCATGGCAGTCTGGTAGAGCCATTCCTCGATCCAGGCACGGGCCTTCAGCGCCAGAAAAGATGCATTCGGCGCCCCGTCCATGGCGTTTTCGGCCGCCGCGTGCATCTCGCCGACACTGCCATGCCATTTGGGGGCGAGGTAGTTCATCCGGGCAAGCTCGGCCAGCACATTGGCCTCGCCGGTGGCGCGCAGATCCGCTGTGGCCGCTTCAAAGCCACCCGCAGGGGCGCCGATGAGCATCATGGCGCGAAAGCGGAAGCCATGCAGCGCGCTGTCACCGGGCGTTGCTTCGGCAGCCGCTTCCAGCAGGTCTTCGGCGACGGCGGCCATCTCGGCCATGTCCATCACCTGCGTGTCGCTGGTGCGGTCTGCAGTGGCAAAGCCGCGCAAGCGGTGGGCCCAGACGTAATGCAGCGCCCCGGCGATGGCATAGAGCGCGGGATGATCGTTCAGCGCCGGCAGGGGCGCCCCGATCTCCGACAGCTGACCGAGCCCATCGAGGAAATGGATACGGTCTGGCGGCGGCAGGCCGGCATAAAGCTCAGCCAGCCCGCGCCCCTTCCCGGCCTCCAGCAAGGCAAGGCCCGGCGCAACATGGCGGTTACCCTCGGCGAGATCGAAGGCGGCTTGTTTCTTCCCGAACAGTCCGAACACGGCCTAGCTGCCAGGCTGCAGCTTGTCCTGCGTCTTGGTGTCGAAATCGCTGGCGTCATGGCGTTCCCAGAGCTGGGATTCCGGCTTGCCGTAGACGCGATTGACCATGCGGCCACGCTGGACGGCGGGGCGTTCGGCAATCTGCTTCGTCCAGCGCTGGACGTTCTTGTAGCTTTCCACTTCGAGGAATTCGCCCGCCTCATAGAGGATGCCCTGCGCCAAGGCGCCATACCAGGGCCAGATGGCCATGTCGGCAATCGTGTATTCGTCGCCCGCCATGTATTCATGATGGGCGAGGTGGCGGTCCAGCACGTCCATCTGGCGCTTGGTTTCCATCGCATAGCGGTCGATCGCGTACTGGATCTTGACCGGGGCGTAGGCATAGAAGTGGCCAAAGCCGCCGCCCAGGAAAGGCGCCGAGCCCATCTGCCAGAACAGCCAGCTCAGCGCTTCGGCGCGCTTGGGGTGAGACTTCGGCAGGAAGGCGCCGAACTTCTCGGCAAGGTACATCAGGATCGCGCCGGATTCGAAGACGCGCACGCCTGCCTCGGTGGAGCGGTCAAACAGCGCCGGGATCTTGGAGTTGGGGTTGATGTCGACAAAGCCGGAGGAGAACTGGTCGCCATTGCCGATATTGATCAGCCAGGCGTCATATTCAGCGCCCGAATAGCCCAGCGCCAGCAGTTCCTCGAGCATCACGGTGACCTTGACGCCATTGGGCGTGCCCAGGGAATAGAGCTGCAGCGGATGCTTGCCGACGGGGAGTTCCTTCTCATGCGTGGGACCGGCAATCGGGCGATTGATGTTGGCGAACCGGCCGCCCGCATCCTTGTTCCAGGTCCAGACTTTGGGCGGGATGTAATCTGAATCGCTCATGGCAGTCCTCCGATCGGGGCTTTGTTCTGTTGTTCCAAGGTCATGTTTAAACGGCATTTTACAAGGCCGAAACCTTCAAGCGCGCGATCAACCCTTGCCGGCGCCGGCAAAAGGCCATAGGGGAGGAGGATATTTCGTAACTAACGGAGTTTCGTATGAGCCCTCCCCGCCCGTCCCTGGCGCTCTCGGGCGCGTTCAGTGAAGACCATGCCAAGGCCTATGATACCCAATTCTCCGCGCTCAGCGGAATTCAGGCCTGTATGCACCTTCTGACCGATGCCTATCTCAGCCCGTTGCCGGAAGAGGCACGCATCCTGGTGGCCGGGGCGGGCACGGGCGCCGAAGTGCGCTATCTTGCCCCCCGCCATCCCGGCTGGCGCTTCACGCTGGTGGACCCTTCCGGGCCCATGCTGGCCATCGCCCGCCGCCATGCCGAGGCCGAAGGCTTTGCAGATCGTTGCAGCTTTCATGAGGCGTATGTGTCCGAAACACCGGTGGAGGCGCATGACGGGGCCACGAGCCTGCTCGTCTCCCACTTCCTCACCGATGCCGCCGCGCGCCAGGCCTATTTTGCAGACATTGCCGCCCGCCTGAAGCCGGGGGCCCGCTTCATCAATGTTGATCTCAGCACGGATGATAACGCGCCCAGCTTTGCAGGCGTCATGGGCCTCTGGATGGATATCTTCCGCCTTGGGGGGCAGACGGAGGAAAACCGGGCCAATTACCTGAACGCCTATGGCAAGCAGTTTGCCGCCCATGGGCCGGAACAGGTCGCCCAAATGATTGAGGCGGGAGGCTTCACGCCCCCCGCCCCGGTATTTCAGGCCGCGCTGATCCGCGGCTGGACGGCGACGCGCGCCTAGACTTCCAGCAGCATCCGCTCGGGATCTTCCAGCGCCTCTTTCACGCGGACGAGGAAGGTGACGGCTTCCTTGCCGTCAACGATGCGGTGGTCGTAGCTGAGGGCAAGATACATCATCGGCTTGATGACGATCTGGCCACCCCGGACGATCGGGCGGTCCTCGATGCGGTGCATGCCCAGCACGCCGGACTGCGGCGGGTTGAGGATCGGGGTCGACATCAGGGAGCCGTAGATGCCGCCGTTCGAGATGGTGAAGGTGCCGCCCTGCAGGTCGCCGATGGTGAGGGCGCCGTCGCGGGCCTTCTTGCCGAGATCGGCAATGCCCTTTTCGATTCCGGCCAGCGACATCTCGTCAACACCGCGCAGGACGGGCGTGACGAGGCCCTTCTCCGTGCCGACGGCAACGCTGATGTCGTAATAGTTCTTGTAGATGATGTCCTGGCCATCAATCTCGGCGTTGACTGCCGGAACTTCCTTCAGGGCGTTGGCCACGGCCTTCACGAAGAAGCTCATGAAGCCGAGCTTGATGCCATGGCGGGCGACGAAGGCGTCCT
Source organism: Hyphomonas polymorpha PS728 (assembly GCF_000685315.1). Classification (GTDB taxonomy): domain Bacteria; phylum Pseudomonadota; class Alphaproteobacteria; order Caulobacterales; family Hyphomonadaceae; genus Hyphomonas; species Hyphomonas polymorpha. The sequence continues at coordinate 43,444 of NZ_ARYM01000013.1, read as the reverse complement.
GGTGTCTCTTGCGCAGGTCCATGATGGCCGACATGTCGACATCGTTGAAGGTCGTCAGCATCGCGGCCGTATCCTGAGCTTCCTTCAGGCGGCGGGCGATGGTCTGACGCAGACGCGTCATCCGTACACGTTCTTCACGGGGGCCAGTTTCGCGCGGCGGCTTTGCAGCGGTGTCGGACATGGTCGAGGAGCTTGCTTTCGGTTGATTGACGTAGGCCAGGGCATCAGCCTTGGTGGCGCGGCCATCGCGGCCCGTGCCAGGAATGTCGGACGGGCTGACGCCGGCCTCGGCGGAAATGCGGCGCACGGACGGAGACACAGGACGGTCGCCCGTGGCAGCCGGCTGGGCAGCGGCCTTCGGCGCCTCGGTTTTGGCCGGGGCTTCAGCCGCCTTGGCCGGAGCCGCGCCAGACGCGCCGATCCGGGCAATGACGGAACCGGGGGTGACCGAGTCGCCTTCCTTCACCAGCCATTCGAGGATCACGCCGTCAGCGGGGGCGGGAACTTCCAGCGCCACCTTGTCGGTTTCGATCTCGGCGATGGTTTCGTCCTTCTTGACGCTGTCGCCGACCTTCTTAGCGAAGTTGGCGATCGTGCCTTCGGCAACGCTTTCACCCATCACCGGGACTTTGACATCCGTAGACGCACCACCTGAAGCCGCAGGGGTAGGCTTAGTTTCCGCCTTCGGCTCAGCCTTGGCTTCGGCCTTTGCCGGCTCCTTGGCCGGAGCGGGCTTGGACGCGGCAGCGCCGCCCGCATTCAGGCGGCCGAGCACGGCGCCGATATTCACGGTATCGCCCTCTTTGGCGACGATTTCGGAAAGGACGCCGTCTTCGGAAGCGGAAACCTCAACGGATACCTTGTCGGTTTCAAGTTCGACGAGGACTTCGTCCTTCTTCACCGCATCACCGGCCGATTTCAGCCATTGGCCGACGGTGGCTTCGGTAACGCTTTCGCCGAGTGTGGGAACAACGATGTCTGTCATGTGTCGTGTCCGTCTCTTCTTATGGATTATCAGGGAGAAACGATCCGGTCATCGACCGGGTCGGGCGAGAGGGCTGTCTTGATCAGGTTGGCCTGTTCGGCCTGGTGCTTGGACAGAAGGCCCGTCGCGGTCGCCGCAGAGGGCGGGCGGCCGGCATATTTCGGGCGCGGCTGTTTGTAGCCTGCCTGAGCGGCACACCATTCGATCTCATCACGGATGAAGGTCCAGCCGCCCATATTGCGCGGTTCTTCCTGACACCAGACGAGCTCGGCCTGCGGGAAGCGTTTCAGCTCGTTGATCAGCGACTTGCGCGGGACCGGATAGAACTGTTCCACGCGCAGCAGGTAGATGTCGTCCTGCCCCGAAGCCTCACGGGCCTCGAAGAGGTCATAATAGACCTTGCCCGAACACAGCACGACACGGCGCACCTTGTTGTCCTTGGCGAGCTTCACCTTGCCTTCACGGCCCGGCGTTTCAGCATCGTCCCAGAGGATGCGGTGGAAGGTGGACTTCGTGTTCATATCGTCCAGCGTCGAGGTGGCCAGCTTGTGGCGCAGCAGCGATTTGGGCGTCATGATGACCAGAGGTTTGCGGAACTCGCGGTGGATCTGGCGGCGCAGGGCGTGGAAATAGTTCGCCGGGGTCGTCAGGTTGCACACCTGCATGTTGTCTTCCGCGCACATCTGCAGGAAGCGCTCGAGGCGGGCCGAGGAATGCTCCGGACCCTGACCTTCATAGCCATGCGGCAGAAGCATCACGAGGCCCGACATCCGCAGCCATTTGCGCTCTGCCGAGGAAATGAACTGGTCATAATAGACCTGCGCGCCGTTGGCGAAGTCGCCGAACTGGGCTTCCCAGCAGACCAGCGAATTCGGATCGGTCAGCGAGTAGCCGTATTCATAACCCAGCACCGCCTCTTCGGAGAGCAGCGAGTCGATCACCTCATACGGCGCCTGGCCATCACGGATCTGGTTGAGCAGCGTGACGCGGTCGCCGGTCGTCTGGTCGACGATATGGCTGTGGCGCTGCACGAAGGTGCCGCGGCCGCAATCCTGGCCAGAGAGACGCACCGGGAAACCTTCGTCGAGCAGGCTGGCGAAGGCCAGATGCTCGGCGCCGCCCCAGTCAATGTCCTTGCCGGTCTCGTAGCTTTCGCGGCGGCGGGCGATAACGCGCTCCACCGTCTTGTGAACGTCAACGCTTTCCGGAATGCGGGTGATGGCGTCGCCCAGTTCCTTCAGGCGCGTCTTGGACACGCCCGTCTTGCCGCGGCGGTCATCATCCAGCGGCAGGCCGAAACCCGACCACTGACCTTCCAGCCAGTCTGCCTTGTTGGTTTTCAGCGTCTTGCCAGCGTCAAAGGCGCGGTCGAGGAAATCCTCGAATTCCTTCACCTGCGCGTCGACTTCGGCGGCGGTCAGCAGGCCCTCGGCGACGAGGCGCTGGGCATAGATTTCGCGCGTGGACGGACGATCCTTGATGACGCGGTACATGACCGGCTGGGTCATCGTCGGGTCATCGCCCTCATTGTGGCCGAAGCGGCGGTAGCAGAACATGTCGATGACGACATCCTTTGCAAACTTCTGCCGGTATTCGGTGGCAACCTTGGCGGCGTAGACCACGGCCTCCGGATCATCACCGTTCACATGGAAGATCGGTGCCTGCACCATCAGCGCCACATCCGAGGGATAGGGCGAGGAGCGCGAATACATCGGGCTCGTGGTGAAACCGATCTGGTTGTTGACGATGAAGTGGATGGTGCCGCCGGTGCGGTAACCCTGCAGGCCCGACAGCGCGAAGCATTCGGCCACAACGCCCTGCCCTGCGAAGGCAGCGTCCCCGTGCAGCAGCAGGGGCAGCTTGTGCGAGCGGTCGAGCTTGCCGGTCTGGCGCGATTCCATGAATTGCTTGGCGCGCGTACGGCCGAGCACGACGGGGTTGACCGCCTCAAGGTGGGAGGGGTTCGGGTTCATGGTGAGGTGAACGACATTGCCGTCAAACTCACGGTCAGACGAAGCGCCGAGGTGGTATTTCACGTCGCCCGAGCCGAATTCGCCGGCGCCCTGTGTCGAGCCGCCCTGGAATTCGTGGAAGATCTTCTCATAGCCCTTGCCCATGACGGCCGCGAGCATGTTGAGACGGCCCCGGTGAGGCATGCCGACGACGATCTCGTTCACGCCGAGGGCGCCGCCGCGCTTGATGATCTGCTCCAGCGCCGGAACGGCAGCTTCGCCGCCATCGAGACCGAAACGTTTCGTGCCCGGATAACGCTTGTGCAGGAAACGCTCGAAGCTTTCCGCCTCGATCAGCTTGCGGAGGATCGCCAGCTTGCCCTCGCGGGTGAAGGCAACGCCCTTGTCGGGGCCTTCGATCCGTTCCTGCAGCCAGGCTTTCTCTTCGGGATCGGAGATGTGCATGAACTCGATGCCGAGCGTCGAGCAATAGGTGCGGCGGAGAATGTCCAGCATCTGCGCCGGGGTGGCGTGTTCGAGGCCGAGATAGCCGTCGATATAGATGCTGCGGTTCATATCTTCCGGGCCGAAGCCGTAGCTGGCCGGGTCAAGTTCAGGCTGGTCGCCGAAGCCGGAGAGGCCGAGCGGGTCGAGCTGAGCGGCGAGGTGTCCGCGGATCCGGTAGGCGCGGATCATCATCAACGCGTGGATCGAATCGGTCACCGCGCGGGTGACTTCCTCAGCACCCATCGCAGGGCTGGCGGATTTGATCTTCTTTTCGAGCTTGGGCTCGATCAGCGCCCAGTTGCCATCAAAGGCGGCAATCTGCTCGCTGGCGGCCGGACGCGGCCAGTCCTTGCGTTTCCAGCTGGCGCCCTCTGCGTTCTGGGTGGCGCTTGCAGCTTCATCGCCAAGCTCAGCGAAAAAGGCGCGCCAGCTCTCAGGCACGGAATTGGGGTTTTTGGCGTAAGCCGCCTGCATCTGTTCCAGCCAGTGGGCAGAGCCCCCGTACAGGAACGCAGTATCCAGCATTGCCGCATTGCCCGTGCTGCGGGGACCATTCACCGGGCTGCCATCGTCGGCCATCTAATGTCCATCCTTCCAGAGTTGCCGCCCCCGGCGACTGATATAGGGACGGACCTTACCCCCTGCCCCTACGTGAAGCAGGTTATGCTGCAACGCCCGCCCCAGGAATACGCCGAGGGCGGGCGTCACGAATCTATAACACTATAGGGTCTTTCTAACCCTTTAGCACCTCGACAAGTGTGGTGCCGAGACGGGCCGGGCTGGGGCTGACGCGGATGCCCGCCGCTTCCATGGCCGCGATCTTCGACTCTGCATCGCCCTTGCCGCCGGAAACGATAGCGCCGGCATGGCCCATCGTGCGGCCGGGAGGCGCCGTGCGGCCAGCGATAAAGCCAGCCATTGGTTTCTTGCGGCCCTTCTTGGCCTCGTCGATCAGGAACTGAGCGGCTTCTTCTTCGGCAGAGCCGCCGATTTCGCCGATCATGATGATCGATTGGGTTTCGTCGTCAGCCAGGAACATTTCCAGGATGTCGATGAATTCGGTGCCTTTGACCGGGTCGCCGCCGATACCGACAGCCGTGGTCTGGCCAAGGCCGACATTGGTGGTCTGGAACACGGCTTCATAGGTCAGCGTGCCCGAGCGCGAGACGATGCCGACGGAGCCCTTCTTGAAGATGGAGCCCGGCATGATGCCGATCTTGCACTCATTGGCCGTGATGAGGCCAGGGCAGTTCGGGCCGATGAGGCGCGACTTGGACTTCGCCAGCTTCGCCTTGACGCGGACCATGTCCATCACCGGAACGCCCTCGGTGATGCAGACGATCAGCGGGATCTCTGCGTCGATGGCTTCCTCGATGGCAGCGGCTGCGCCGGCGGGGGGAACATAGACCACAGACGCGGTGGCGCCGGTCTTTTCCTTGCCTTCGGCGACGGAGGCGAAGATCGGGAGTTCCTGGCCGTTATCGGCCTTCCACATCTCGCCACCCTTCTTGGGGTGAATGCCGCCCACCATCTGGGTGCCGTAATAGCCGAGCGCCTGATTGGTGTGGAACGAGCCGGTGTTGCCGGTCATGCCCTGCGTCAGGACTTTCGTGTTCTTGTCGATCAGAATGGACATGGAACTTAACCCCGCACCGCTTTGACAATTTTCTGGGCTGCATCGTCGAGATCGTCGGCCGGAATGACGTTCAGGCCGCTCTCGCGGATGATCTTCTTGCCGAGGTCGACATTCGTGCCTTCAAGGCGAACCACCAGCGGAACCGCCAGGTTGGTCTCTTTGACGGCCGCGATCACGCCTTCGGCGATGACATCGCATTTCATGATGCCGCCGAAGATGTTCACAAGGATGCCCTTCACGTTGGGGTCCTTCATGATGATCTTGAAGGCGGCTGCCACCTTCTCCTTGCCGGCGCCGCCGCCGACATCGCAGAAGTTCGCCGGCTCTTCGCCGTAGAGCTTGATGATGTCCATCGTCGCCATGGCGAGGCCTGCGCCGTTGACCATGCAGCCGATGGTGCCGTCGAGGGCGACATAGGCGAGATCCCATTCAGCCGCTTCGAGCTCTTTGGAGTCCTGCTCAGTCTCATCCTTGAGGGCTGCGATGTCCGGGTGGCGGAACAGCGAGTTGCCGTCGAACGACACTTTCGCGTCGAGCACGCGCAGGTGGCCGTTCTTCATGACGATCAGCGGGTTCACTTCCAGCATCGCCATGTCTTTCTCGACAAAGGCTTTGTAGAGGATCGGGAACAGTTTGAGGCCGTCTTCAGCGGCCGAACCGGTCAGATTCAGGGCTTCGTTGATCTTGGCCGAATCAGCTGCCGTCACGCCGGTCAGCGGATCGATGCCGAGGGTCAGGATTTTCTCAGGGGTTTCATGGGCGACCTCTTCGATGTCCATGCCGCCTTCAGTGGAGACAACGAACGAAACTTTCGAGGTGGAGCGGTCGACGAGGATCGAGAGGTAGAGTTCTTTCTCGATGTCGGCGCCGTCTTCGATGTAGAGGCGGTTGACCTGCTTGCCGGCGGCAGAGGTCTGGGCCGTGACGAGGTGCTTGCCGAGCATCGCTTCGGCATGTTTTTTCACGTCTTCCTTGTTGAAGGCGAGGCGAACGCCGCCTTTTTCACCGGCTTCCGGCTCGATGAATTTGCCCTTGCCGCGGCCACCTGCGTGGATCTGGCTTTTCACAACCCAGAGCGGGCCGGGGAGCGTGTCGATTGCCTTCTGCACATCGGCGAGCGAAAGCACAGGCACGCCTTCTGCCACAGGCGCCCCGAAGGATTTGAGCAGCGCCTTGGCCTGATATTCATGGATGTTCATGGAGTGGTTTCCCTGTCCGGCCTCACGGCCCGCCAGCATTCCGCTGGTTACCGTTTCCGTTCCTCTTTGACAGGGCGGCTATATACACGCCTGAAATGATGCTGCAACAGGCTGAGTACCAAGTCGCGTACTTAGCTTTGCTCGCCTTCCGTGGGGTCACGGGGCACGATTTCAACACTCGCCAGCGGGCTGGGGAGGATGGGGCCGCGCTCGCCTGCCGGGGGAGACTCGGCCGGGGCGCGCTGGCGAACCCGCACGATCATGTAGACGGCCAACAGGCCCAGCATCACGCCGGCAAAACCAAAAAGGCCGACCGCGCCTGCCAGCCGCATCACGACGCCGGAAATCAGCGGCCCCGCAATCGACCCGGCAGCCCAGACAAATAACAGCCCCGACATGACCTGCGGCACCTGTCCCGGCGGGGTGCGGTCAATCGCATGGGAGACGCAGATGCCGTAAAAGCAGAGCGCCCCTGCCCCCCAGATGCCGATCAGCACGAGCACGCCGGTCTCGCCGATCACGGCGCCGAATACGGCAATCAGGATGGCCGCTGCCCCGGCGATGCCGGTAAGCCCTGCGACGACCAGCCGCCGGTCGATGATGTCGGAAAGGCGCCCGGCGGGCCATTGCACGATCAGGCCGCCGATCCATGCAATGGCAATCGCGATGGCCGCCGCTGCCGTGCCGCCGCCCGCCAGGTCGAATTTTTCGAAATAGACCGGCAGCAGTGCCAGCGTGCCCGTATTCACGAGTCCCGCGCCGACCACCCCGATCACGGCAGCGGGCGCGATGGCGAATAGCTGGCCCAGCGGCATGGCTTTCCGGTCTGGCGGCGGGGGCTCCTTCAGCGTCGTCAGGCAGGTGGGCACCAGCGCGAGGGCGAGGAAGACGCCCGCCCAGATGTAGGACCGGCTATCGAGGGGGGAGAGCCCGGCCAGGAAGAACGGCCCGACGATCAGCGAGAGCTTGGCGGCGGTGTGATAGATACCCATCACATTTCCGCGAGACCGGGCGGGCACCGCCTCCCCCAGCCAGCTTTCGATACTGGTGAACATATAGGCGAAGGCAATGCCTTGCAGCACGCGGATCAGCGCCCAGACGGGTGCCTCCTGGATCAGGGCCAGGGAAAGGATGCCCGCCGCGCTGACCCCTGCCCCGGCTGCGAAGAGGCGGATATTGCCGACCAGCGCGAGGGCCCGCGGCGAAGTCCACGCGCCGAGCATGAAGCCGGCCGCGTTCATCGCGGCGACAAAGCCGATCAGCGAAGCGTCCACCCCCAGCCGCTCAAGGCCGAGCGGCGTCAGGATGCCGGTCAGCCCGCCTGCCAGTTGCAGGATCATCACCGACAGGATCAGCGCAAGAACAGAGCGGGTGTCGGTCATGGCCTCGTCCCGGCGGGCCGGGCAGCGGCGCGCCTGTTACTCTCCGGCTGCGGCCCGGAACGGGGCAACCACTTGATTGACGGTTTCGCCGGTGTCGCTGTTGATGGCAAGACGGACCGTACCGCTTTCCCAGTCAATCTCGATGGCGCCGAAATTCTGCAGGGCATAGCCCGCCCCGATCTGTGCCCGGTCCATTTCCGAACTCGTTTGCGAGAAAGACGCATTCATCGAAGATGCCGTAATCTCGTAGGCCGGATAGGGCAGCACCGTCTCGTCCTTATAGAGAAAGGCCGTGTGGCGGTCGCCGGAAACAAACACCACGCCTTCCGCCTCCGTTTCGGCAACCAGGCTATAAAGACGCTCCTGTTCGGCCGGCAGGCGCGACCAGGCCTCAAAGCCGTGGCCATCGGTTGTCATCACCTGAATGGAGGAAACGATGAGGCGCAGATCAGCCTCTTCCTGAAGCTGGTTTTCCAGCCAGGTCCACTGGTCATTGCCCAGCATATCCTGCCCTTCCGAGGTGGACGGAACGTACCGCTCCTTACCTTTGGCGCCCCATTCGTCAGTCGGCTGGAGGGGAGAGCGGAAAAAACGGGTGTCCAGCATGATGATCTGGACGCGTTGGCCCTGCGGGCCAAAGCTGCGGGCATAATAAGTGCCGGGCCAGGCGCCGACATCCTCATTCTCCAGGCCCCAGAAGCGCTCATGAATACGCTCGGCCAAGCGGCGGAAGGGGAACTCGCGGCCCGCATCATTGGCGCCATAGTCATGATCGTCCCAGGCCACCATCATCGGATGTTTCGCCCGCAGAGCCTGAAATTCGGGGCGCGCAGCCAGATCGCTGAAACTTTCGCGCAGCTCATCCAGGGTCGCCTGATTGTTGACATAGGCGCGCCCGTTCATGTCGCCATAGACATTGTCGCCGATCATCAGGAAGAGGTCCGCCTCCTGCGCGGCGACCGTCGACATTGCCGTTCCGTCCGGCGTCTCCTCATTGAAACAGGAGCCGACGAGGATGCGCGTCAGCACATCCTGATCGCCGGGCAGCGGGAGACCTCTGGGCGCGCGGGGGAAGAAGTCTTCCGGCAGCGTGCGGTAATAGAGTTCCAGGGCCGCTTCGGCGCTGGCTGGAGACAGAAGCTCATCGGGCAGCAAGGCGACCTGGCTCGCCGGTATACCGGTGGCAGGTGGCGGCGTTTGACACGACGCCAGCGCCAGAATGGCGGCCGGGATGACCGCAAGTGTCCGAAACTGTCCCATATTCTCCTCCTGAAATCCCTCGGAGGAACTGTAACGGCGCTTCGTGACAGGTTTAAAGCGGCGATTGGCTCAGACGGCAAAGAAGAGGTGCCACATCAGCCGTCCGGGCAGAAAGCTGAACAGGCCGGCCACCAAAAGGCCCCCCACGAATATGCCCGTCATTTCTTTCCGGTGTTTGGCGATGTTCTTCCGCCGCGCAGCCGCCAGCCCCATTGGCAGGACGATCATGGTCCAGGCCGAGAGCGCATGAATGAGGCTGAAGCTGCCCGGATTGATGCTCTGCAGGAAGAAGGAGCTGAGGGCGGTCACAACCATGGCCGCCACCCAGACATAGCCCAGCGTGCGGTGCATGGCCCGCCCCTTCACGCCCGCCAGCAGAATGCAGCCGATGACGAAGGCCAGCGCGGCGCCCACCACATGGGCCTGCAGCACCAGCGGGGATTGCAGCAGCGGGGTGAGATCCACCCGGACCCGGACGGGCCCCTCCCCTTGCAGCATCATGTGGCTGATCACGGCATAGACACCCACCGCCACGCCGGCGGTGATCTTGTAGGGATGGCGCTGGCGCAGGCGGCGAAGGGCGTTTTCAGGTTTGGCGGCGGTAATCGAGATCATGGGGCGGGGCTCCAGAGGCAGGCTGTTTGGGCGGGATCAGCGCCGACGGGCATGGGCCGCCGGCTCTGATGCCTTCAATCTGCCGCCCCTTCCCGCTGCTGCCAGCGGGAGTGCGTGTCTGGTCTGGAATCCTTCGTGAAATACAGCCAGAACAGCTCACGAAGCGCGAAATGCGAGGGGGTTTTCGTTTGCAAAACGCGGGTGACTGGACGCGGCGCCTCAGGGAGATCGGCATCTATGCCGTGATCGGCGCGTTCCTCACCATCATCAGCCCGTATAACGGCTCCGGAAACCTGCCGCTCTGGGGCGCCTACCTTTACTGGACCGGCCTGGTGCTGACCGGCAGCCTCTCCGCTGAGGCCACCCGCACGTTGATGGAGCGCACGGGCCGGAAGTTTGGGGTGCCGGTGATGTTGGCGCTCATGTCCGTCACGTCCGCCCTGGCCGTCACCGCCATGATTATTCTGCTGGAAGCGCTGACCTCGGGCCGGTCCATTCCGCCAGGCTACCTGCCGCGCCTGTTTGGCCTCGTCTGGGTGATCGCCGCCGCCGTAACCGCTGTCGGTATCATGATCGAGCGCACGGTTCTGGCGCCGGTCACCGAACCGGTAAAAGGCGCCAGCCCCGAGGAAACCTTTCTGTCCCGCCTGCCGGTGAAATATCGCACCGCGGAGCTCTATGCCGTCAGCGCGGAGGACCATTACCTGCGCATCCATACCAGCCATGGCGAGGAGCTGATCCTGATGCGGCTGGCCGATGCGATGCGGGAGCTGGCCGGGGCAGACGGCCTGCAGGTTCACCGGTCCTGGTGGGTGGCAAAAAGCGCTGTGCGGGACACCCGCAAACAGGGCAGCAAGCTGAGCCTCGTGCTTCCTTCGGGCAAGGAAGCCCCTGTCTCCCGAACGTTTCAGGCAGAGGTGAAAGCTGCCGGCCTTTCGGCCTGACGCTACATCGTCACGCCGGTGACCGGCTCATGCGAAACCAGCAGCTGTTTGACGAACTCGATATGACTGCGCAGACGGTAGAGATCGTCGGTATAGGAGAGGGGCACTTCCAGCTTGCCCACCTCCACCTGAAGCCGCTCCAGCTGCTTTTCGACACTGATCCGGGCTGACCCCTTCGGCAGCGCCCTGCCCTGGGCTTCCAGCTCTCGCAGATCCTTGTACCAGACATAGATCTTCCGGCGCACGCGCCAGCGATAGATGGGCGGAGCGGCGCGCACCAGCGGAAAGGCCAGCGTCAGCAGCGGAATGGCCAGCACCCAGGCGCGGTCCAGGAAATTGGCTACGCTGAACGGGAAATACCGGCGCAGGAAAGACGGGCCATCCTGATAATAGCGGGCCACCTGCTTGCTGACCGGCAGGTCTACATTTGTCATGTTCGGGAACTGGCCGCCCTTGTTGAAGAGGCTGGGCTCCGAATGGATGAGCATGGCGGTATCAAGCAGCACCGCCTCGATGGCCGGGTGAATGTCTCTGTGGACCGTCAGCTGCGCGATGGCGGCCACCAGCGGCACGTCTCCGACGGGAATGTCAGCGCCGACATCGATCACGCCGCGGATCAGCGTCACCGCCGAGAGGGCTTCCTCCCGCCGCGCCAGCGCTTCGGCCCGGTCAAACGGCAACAGCCGCACCTCGCCGGAGCGCATCAGCGCCTGGATGTAGGCGGCGCCCGGAGAGGCAGCAAAGGCGGCCGCGTCAATCTCGCCCGCAAACAGCGCGGCCTGGGAATCTGTGCTGCCGAGCGACTGGCGCGCGGCCTCCGGCCAGACACCGCCATATTGCTGCTGGATCGAGAGGGCGAGGGCCCGCGTACCGGAACCTTCTGCCCCGATCGACAGGCGCGCGTCCCGCAGCTCCCCGAAACTCTGAGCGGGATGATCGGCGCGGACAAACACCCAGAAGGGCTCTTCAAAGATGCCGCCCGCGGAGCGCAGGAGCTCGGCATCCCTGGCCGTGGCCAGGCCGCCCTGAACGATGGCGACATCCACCTCCCCGGCTTCCAGCATCCGCAGATTGTCGATGGAGCCCTGCGTATCGACGAGGTGAACCTCTATCCCCTGCTCTTCGAGCAGGCGCTGATACCGTTCGGCATAGGCATAATAGGCCCCGCCCGGGGCGCCGGCGGCAAAGCGGATGGATTTGGGTGGGGCGGGGTCCATGGCCGACAGCGCCCAGATGAAACCGATCAGCGCCACGACAATCAACGGGCCGTAGATTTTCCAGAAGTCCCTGCCCGGCATTCGTCTTCCTGTCCCGCTCATGCTGATAGCCCTGTTCCAGCCGGGGCCATTAGAACCGGCAATGCCGCAAGCGCAACTACCGAAGCGGCCAGAACCGCGATCTCAGGCCTTGTGATAAGGCGTTCCGGCGAGGATCGTCATCGCGCGGTAGATCTGCTCGGCCAGCATGGCGCGCACCAGCCGGTGTGGCCAGGTCTGAACACCGAAGGCCAGCGTTTGCGGCGCAGCGGCGCGCACGTCTGCCGAGTAGCCCTCAGCCCCGCCGATCAGGAAACAGGCGTCGCGCATTCCATCGTCCCGCCAGCGGGCAAGGCGGGCGGCAAAGGCATCTGATGTGAGGTTCTCTCCGCCCTCATCCAGGCGGATGATACGGGCGCCTTCCGGGATACGGGCAAGCAGGCGGGCGCCTTCGGCATCCATCCCGCCGCCACTGGCCACCTCGGCCTCCTCCGGCCCCTTGAAGCCAAGGCCGCGCGCCATGGCAGCAGCCCGGCGGAGATAGTCATCCGTAAGGTCACGCTCCGGCCCGTCCTTCAGACGGCCGACGCCGAGTAACTGAAGGCGCATGCCTCAGGTCGCGCTGGCGCGGTGGGCCGATTTGTCGGAAACCCAGATCTTCTCGAGATTGTAGAATTCGCGCACTTCGGGACGGAAGAGGTGGACGATTACGTCACCGGTATCGATCAGCACCCAGTCGGCATTGGGCATACCCTCAACGCTGGGCTTGCGCCCGGTGAGCTTTTTCACTTCTTCAGCAACATGGCTTGCCAGCGCCGCCACATGGCGGCCCGAGCGGCCAGACGCGATGATCATGAAATCGGCGAGAGAGGATTTACCCTGAAGGTCGACCAGGATCAGGTCTTCGGCTTTGTCGTCTTCGAGGGCTTTGCAGAGCGCATCGGCGACCGATCTGATCTCTTCGATCGTGACGCTTTTCGGCGGCTGTGCGCGGGAGGGGGCGGATGACAGGGCGGGGGCTCCTTTGGCTGATAATGTCCTGAAACTACCATGTCAGGCGGGTTTCAACCAGCAAAAAGCCCATCTGGGCCAATCAGGGCAGCCAATCCCCCCGTCTGCCCGGTCCCGCAGCCTTAAGACCTCGTTCAGCAGGGATACAGGGAATTAAATATAGTTTGCCGGAAAATCGCCGTATCTTTCGGCAATGTAATCGGAAAATTCCGCTGCCAGTATCAGGATACCCCATTATGCGCGCCCCTTTTCTCCTTCTTCCGCTGATTGCCCTTCTGCCGCTTTCCAATTGCGCGGTGGCCGCTGTCGGGGCTGTGGGCGCGGCCGGTTTTGCCGCCTCCAAGGACCAGACCGTGGGGCAGACGATTGATGACATCGGCGCCTCCAACGAGATCAAGGCGCGGTTGCTGTCGGAAAGCTCCAGCCGGTTCGGCGAAGTGGCCGTGGAAGTTTCCGGCGGTCTGGTGTTGCTGACCGGCCGGGTTTTCTCGGCCGAGGACCGCACCCGCGCCGAAGGGATCGCCTGGACATCGGTTTACACCCAGGACGTCGCCAACGAGCTGGCCATCGAGCAGCCGGGCGGCTTCTTCGCCAATGTCGCCGATGAGATCATCAGCGCCCGGGTCCGCTCGCGCCTGATCGGCTCCAGCTCGGTGAAAAGCATCAACATCAATGTGGAGACCTATAACGGCGTCGTCTATCTGATGGGCGTTGCCCGTTCGGCCGACGAACTGCGCCGGGCCGCCGAGGAAGCCAGCGTGGTAGGCGGCGTGAAGCAGGTGGTTTCGTATGTGCGGCTGACCGAGGACAATCGCCGCCCGGCTGCCCCGACGACGCAGATGCCGGTTTCTCCTTCCCCCTCTTACCAACCGGCGCCGGACACGTCATATGACAGCCAGCCGCTGCCCGAACTTCGCGGCGTAAGCTATTAAACCGGAAACGGGCGGGGGCTGCGCGCTCCCTGCCCCACCTTCCGGCAACGCCGGAAGGAACTGACGCGTGACGCTTCGCATTGCCATCCAGATGGACCCGCTGGAACGGGTCAACATCGACGGGGATACAACCTTTGCCCTGGCCGAGGCGGCGCAGGCGCGCGGCGCCGAGATTTTCGTCTATGGCCCCAGCGACCTTTCCTTCCGCGAAGGCCGGGTGACCGCCTGGGCCCGGCCGGCAAAGGTTCAGCGCATACGCGAGACACCCGGCATTTTCGGGCCAGCCCAGACCCTGGATATTGCGCGGGATGTGGACGTGGTGCTGATGCGCCAGGACCCGCCCTTCGACATGGCCTACATCACCGCCTGCCATCTTCTGGAGATCGTCGCCAATCAGACGCTGGTGCTGAATGATCCGGCCGGGGTGCGCTCCAGCCCGGAAAAAATCTTCCCGCTGCTGTTCCCCGAAATCATGCCGCCGACGCTGGTGAGCCGTGACCGTCAGGTGATCGATGCCTTCCGCGAAGAATACCGGGACATCATCGTCAAACCGCTTTTCGGCCATGGCGGCGCCGGCGTTTTCCGCCTCCAGTATGAGGATTCCAACCTCGATTCCCTGCTGGAGCTGTTCTTTTCCCGCTCAGCCGAACCGGTGATGGTGCAGGCTTTCCTGCCGGCCGTCTCCGAAGGCGACAAGCGCATCATTCTGATCGATGGGGAACCGGTGGGCGCGATTAACCGGCGGCCAAAAGCCGGACAGGTGCGGTCAAACCTGGTCGTGGGCGGCACTGCGGAAGCTACGGAGCTCTCCGGCGCCGACCGGAATATCTGCGAAGCCATCGGGCCGGAGCTGCGCCGCCGGGGCCTGATGCTGACCGGGATTGATGTGATCGGGGGCCGCCTCACCGAGGTCAACGTCACTTCGCCAACCGGCGTGCAGGCGCTCAAGCGACTGTCAGGCATTGATGCGGCTGCCAAATTCTGGGACGTTGTGCAGGCAAAGCTTGCTGCGGGCTGACGCCTGCGGCATTTACGGAGAATGATCATGAAACCGCTGACCGCTGTGCTTCTCTTCTCCTTCGCCCTTACCGGCGCCGCCTGCTCGGACCCGGCAAAGTCCACCGCAGAGGCCGCACCGGCGGCGCCGGTGGAAGGGGAAACACTTCCCATCGATACCTCAACGGCAAGCGCCGGGGGCGAACTCAGCGGCACGCTGAACCTGAATATCGGACCGCAACAGGACAGCGGCACGCGTCTTCTGGGATCAGGCGGCCTCGGCGGCTCCGGACAGAGCAGCACCGTTCTGGGCGCCGGCGGACTTGGCGGTGGCAATTTTGGCGAAAGCCTCGATCTCGGCATCAACCTTGATGAACTCGAAGATCCTGCTGCGCCGCTGGCTGATCCCGCCCTGCCGGCCAAACCTTCCGATGAAGACGAGATCGTGCGCCTGCCCAACTGAGCGGGGCTGGCGTTAGCCGCCCCGGCTGAGTTCTTTCAGGCGATAGACAAGTTGCAGGGCCTCACGCGGCGTGAGGTTGTCAGGGTCTGCTGCGGCAAGCGCCTCAATCACGGCGGAACTTTCCTCTGAAAACTCCGGGGCCGGATCTTCGGCAACCATGGCAAAGAGCGGCAGGCTTTCTGCCGCAGCCGGGCCTGCCTCCAGTTTCTTCAGGATCTGGCCTGCGCGCGTCACTGCAGAGCGTGGCAGACCCGCCAGCCGCGCCACCTGCACACCGTAGGAGCGGTCTGCCGGGCCGGGCTGAACCTCATGCAGGAAGATCAAATCCTGCTTCCACTCGCGCGCCTTGAGGGACGCGTTGGCCGCTGCCGGCAACCGGGCGGCCAGATCTGTCAACTCGTGATAATGGGTGGCGAAGATGGCGCGGCATCTGTTCGTATCGTGAAGATGTTCAGCTGCCGCCCAGGCAATGGCGAGGCCATCCCAGGTGGCCGTGCCGCGGCCCACTTCATCCAGAATGACAAAGCTTTCCGGAGTTGCCTGATTGAGGATCGCGGCGGTTTCCACCATCTCGACCATGAAGGTTGACCGGCCACGGGCGAGATCATCCGAAGCGCCCACGCGGGAGAATACCCGGTCTGCAAGCCCCAGCCGCAAAGAGGCGGCTGGCACGAACGCTCCGGCCTGCGCCAGGATCACCGCCAGGGCAGATTGGCGCAGATAGGTGGATTTACCAGCCATGTTCGGCCCGGTGACCAGAAGGAAACGGGCGCCTTCGGTTCCGTCCGCATCCAGAACAAGATCATTCGCGGTAAAGCCCTTGCCTTCCCGGCGCAGCGCCGCCTCCACCACGGGGTGGCGCAGGCCCTTCGCCTCGAATACCGGGCGCGGATCAAGCTGCGGGCGCACGGCGCCAATCTCTGCGGCCCAGACGGCATGGCTGGCGGCAACATCCAGTTCGGCCAGCGCGGCCGCGATGATCGCCAGGGGCCCGGCGAGGTCCTCCGTCTTGCCGCAGAAGGCGTCAAAAATTGCAATTTCGCGCGCCTTGGCTTCGTCTTCTGCCCGGCTGATACGGCCGGCCAGATCGGCAAGTTCATGCGTGGAGAATCGCACCGCGCCCGCCATTGTCTGGCGGTGGATAAAGTCTGACGAGAGCGGCGCCCGCAACATCGGATCCGCCTTGGCCGCCGGCACCTCGATGAAATAGCCCAGCACATTGTTGAACTTGACCTTCAGGGCAGAAATGCCCGTCTGATCGGCATACTTCGCCTGAAGCTCGGCAATTACGCGGCGGCTGCCATCCCTCAGGGCACGGACTTCATCGAGACCCGCATCCCAGCCTTCAGCGACGAAGCCGCCATCGCGCGCCAGCATCGGGGGGGCTTCGGTCAGCGCGCGCAGCAGGTCCTCGGCAAAGGCACGCACGGACGGCGCCCCGGCAAGCCCCAGCGTTTCGGCCACATCTGCCAGGCGAGGCGGCAGCCCCTGCCCGAGAACTGCGGCAGCCTCTGCCCCGGAAAGCACCGCTTTGGAAATCGCCAGAAGATCGCGCGGCCCGCCGCGCCCAAGGCTGAGGCGCATCACGGCGCGCTCAAGATCGGGCGCCGCTTTCAGCCGTCCACGGACATCTTCAAGCAGGCCCGCATCGCCTAGCAGGTGGGAGACGGCATCATAGCGCGCGGTGATTTCCGCAATGCTTCGGGAAGGACGCGCAAGCCGCGACGCCAGCAGGCGCGCGCCCGGCGCCGTCACCGTCCGGTCAATTACCGCCAGCAGCGTGCCCTCGCGCCCGCCGCTGATGCTGCGGTCAATCTCGAGGCTGGCGCGGGTGGCCGGGTCGATCAGCAAGAGGCCGCCTGCATCGGGCCGGCGCGGGGCGCGCAGACGGATCGGGGCGCCCGCCTGGGTGAGCTTCACATAGTCTAGCAGCAGGCCCGCGGCGGCAAGTTCCACCCGGCTGAACTCTCCCAGAGAGTCCAGCGCGGCGATGCCGAACACTTCCTTGAGCAGGGCTTCGCCGGTTTTGGCGCTGGCCGCGCGGCCGGGACGCTCGGTAATCGGCGCGCTCAGAAATCCGCGCGCTTCCTGGATGAGCGGGCGGTCGGCATCCTCCAGCGCAATCACCAGCTCGCTCAGCGGCCAGGCGAGCAGCGCTTCGCCGAGCCGCGCGGCCGGGATCGCCGCCAGGTCAAACGCGCCGGTGGAGACATCGCACACCGCAAGCGCCGCCTCTCCCGTGCCGGCAAAGGCAATCGCCGCCAGCGCCTGGCCCTGGCGGGCGGGCAGAAGCGCGTCTTCGGTCAGCGTGCCCGGCGTCACGATCCGGACGACACCCCGCTGGACAATGGATTTGGAGCCGCGCTTCTTGGCTTCGGCCGGGGTCTCGATCTGCTCGCACACGGCCACCCGGCATCCGCCCTTGATCAGGCGGGCGAGATAGCCCTCTGCCGCATGATAGGGCACGCCTGCCATCGGAATGGGCTTGCCGTCATGTTCGCCCCGGGCCGTCAGGGTGATGTCCAGGATGCGCGCTGCCTCTACGGCATCGTTGAAGAACAGCTCATAGAAATCACCCATGCGGAAGAACAGGAGCGCATCGGGATGTTCTGCCTTGATCGACAGATACTGCGCCATGAAAGGCGTCGGTTCTGCGGCGGCGGGGGGGCGGGCGGTGTCTGGCATGGCGCGGCAAGCTAGCCCGCATCCCGCAGATTCGCAAAGCAGTGCGGCACCTGCGCACGCCATTTCACTGTTGGCAGGGCGTCCGGCGCGGCCTAGACGGGGATTGATAATGACAACAACAACAAAACAACCGTCCGAGCGAACCTGAGATGACCATGCAGCGCCCGAGCTTCACTGACCAGGAAGCCCTTGATTTCCACTCGCAGCCGACCGCCGGCAAGATTTCCATGGTGCCGACAAAGCCCATGGGGACCCAGCGCGACCTCTCGCTCGCCTACAGCCCCGGCGTGGCCATCCCCGTGCTGGCCATCGCGGAAAATGCCGACAGGGCTTATGACTATACCTCCAAGGGCAACCTTGTAGCGGTTATCTCCAACGGCACGGCGATCCTCGGGCTCGGCAATCTCGGGCCCATGGCCTCGAAGCCCGTGATGGAAGGAAAGTCTGTTCTTTTCAAACGCTTTGCCGACATCGACAGCTTTGACGTCGAAGTCGACACAACCGATGTCGAAGACTTCATCCGCACGGTGCGCAATATCGGCGCCACCTGGGGCGGCATCAACCTGGAGGACATCTCCTCCCCCGCCTGCTTCATCATCGAGAGCCGGCTGCGCGATGAACTGGACATTCCGGTCTTCCATGACGACCAGCATGGCACCGCCATCATTGCCGCCGCCGGCCTGATCAATGCCTGCCACATTACCGGCCGCGAGCTGAAAGATGTGAAGGTGGCCGTTTCCGGCGCGGGCGCCGCTGGCCTGTCGGTCGCCGGCCTCATCCGCCATCTGGGCGTGAAGCGCGAGAACATTCTGATCTGTGACACCGGCGGTGTGGTCTATGAGGGCCGCACGGAAAAGATGGACCAGTTCAAATCTGCCTTCGCGGTCAAGACAGCCAAACGGACCCTTGCCGAAGCCATGGACGGGGCCGATGTGTTCCTCGGCCTCTCGGTCAAAGGCGCGGTGACCAAGGAAATGGTCAAGTCGATGGCGAAAGATCCCATCATCTTCGCCATGGCCAACCCCGACCCGGAAATCACGCCGGAAGAGATCAAATCCGTCCGTAGCGATGCCATCATCGCCACGGGCCGGTCGGACTATCCCAACCAGGTCAACAACGTTCTGGGCTTCCCCTACATTTTCCGCGGCGCCCTGGATGTGCGCGCCCGCGGCATCAATGAGGAGATGAAGGTCGCCTGCGCCCGCGCGCTGGCCGAGCTTGCCCGTGAGGACGTGCCCGATGAAGTGGCTGCCGCCTATCACGGCGCCCGGCCGAGCTTTGGCCGCGAATATATCATTCCCAGCCCGTTCGACCCGCGCCTGATCAGCTTCATTCCGCCCTTCGTGGCGCAGGCCGCCATGGATACCGGCGTCGCCCGCAAACCGATTGCCGACATGGATGCCTACCGCCGTAGCCTTGTGCGCCGCGCGGATCCGTCTGCCGCCTTCCTGCAGGGCGTGCAGGCCCGCGCCCGCGAAACACAGCGCCGCATCGTGTTCGCCGAAGGCGAAGAGCCCGCTGTCGTGCGCGCCGCCTTCAGCTTCAAGAACCAGGGCCTTGGCCATCCGATCCTGATCGGCCGCGAGGCCCAGGTTGAGCGCGCGATGGAGCAGATGGGCATCCCCCTCGGCTCGCTCGACATCATCAATGCGCGCCTGTCAGACAAGAACCCGATCTATGTGGACATGCTGTATGCACGCCTGCAGCGGCAGGGCTATCTCAAGCGCGATGTCCAGCGCCTGGTGAACCAGGACCGGAACATCTTCGGCAGCTGCATGCTGAAGAATGGCGATGCGGACGGTATGGTGACGGGTGTGACCCGCAATTATGACGCCGCCCTGAAAGACGCGATGCTGGTGCTCGACCCGATCGGTGGCCAGGCCGTTATCGGCATGTCGATGGTGATCAATCTCGGCAAGACGATCTTCATTGCCGACACCAGCGTGCATGAACTGCCCGATGGCCCCACACTGGCGAACATCGCCCTGGAGGCAGCCCGCGCGGTGCGCGGTCTCGGCTTCACCCCGCGTGTCGCTTTCCTCTCCTACTCCACCTTCGGCAATCCGATGGGCGAGCGCGGAGACCGTGTGCGGGAGGCCGTTGCCCTCCTTGATCAGTGCACGGACGTTGACTTCGAATATGAGGGCGACGTCAATGCCGATGTGGCGATGAACCCGCATCACCGGCTGATCTACCCCTTCTCCCGTCTCAGCGGGCCGGCAAACGTCCTTGTCATGCCAGCGATCCATTCGGCATCCATCGCGACCAACCTTCTGGAAGCGATGAGCCGGGCGACCGTGATCGGGCCGATGCTGTTCGGCCTTGAAAAGCCGGTGCAGATCGCCTCGCTGGGCGCTACGGTCGGCGACATTGTCGACCTTGCCACCATCGCCGCCTACGACACCGACCGCGTCTAGGCGACCCGGAAAATTAAGACCTTCAGACTCCGGCTGCGTCCTGCGTGGCCGGAGTTTTCTGTCTGGCGATGCGCAGCCATTCCAGCAGGGAAAGGACAACCGCCACTCCGCCAAGCCAGAAGGTTACGATGAACACGGTATAATATCCGTGGACCTCGATCATCTCACCCAGCCAGGGCCGGCCCAGCGTGCCGATCAGCATGGTGAGCGAGCCGAGCAGCGCATACTGCACAGCGGCGAAGCGCGGGTTCACGACCGAGGTGAGATAGGCCACGACGGCAACACTGGCAAAACCACCCGCGATATTTTCTCCCCCGATGGCCAGCATCAGCCGCGCCATGCGGGCGCCAGCCTCAGCGCCCTGCCCTTCCGGAGAAATCGAGGCTGCCCAGCCGGCGAACATCCGGATCGGATCGGCAAGCCGCGTCCATTCCAGGAAGGCGTCAATCGCCATGCCTCCGCGCGCAAGGTCTGCGAAGAGGAGATTGGTGGCGGCCGCCAGGATGGCGCCAATCACCAGAACCGGCATCCGGCCGATCAGGCTGATCACCACCACACCGATCGCGGCGCCTGCCATGGTCATCAGCACACCGAAGAATTTCGACGCCACGGCCACATCCGCCATCGTGTGGCCAATCGCGCCATACTCGTCGCCGAGATAGAAGGGATAGGCGAAGGCGCCCCAGACGGCATCAGCGAACCGGTAGGTCAGCGCCAGAAGCAGCACCAGCAGCGCGCCCCAGCCGAGACGCCCGATCATTTCCATCAGCGGATCAAAGATCGCGCGGAAGAGAGAATTCAGCACGCGCGCGGCCTGTCCATCCTCTGGCCGGTTCGGCAAGGTGGCGCCCGGCGTGCGGCCATATTTCCAAAGCAGAACGGCGGCAAGCGCGGCCGGCAGCATCACCGTTAGCATCACAATCACCGGCCCCTGCTCGCGCACAAAGGCGCTGCCACTGGGCGGAGGCACCTGCGTTAGCGAGGCGAAGACATGCCAGGCAATCATGGCAATCGCGACGGCCCAGCCGATGGCCACCGCCAGCGTGAAACCGCGCAGGGCTTGCAGCGGAATGATGGACTGATAGCTCTCGCGCGCCTCTGCAGGTTTGCTGGACATTTCCGGTTCGGGCGCGATGAACGTGCCTGAAATGGCCAGAACCATCATCAGCGCGATCAATCCGTACACCATCTGCCAGCCGATGAATTCGGCCAGCAGCAGCGCCATGAACCCCGTGACAAACGTGGACGCCCGATAGCCGAACTGGTAGAGCGCGGCCATCAGATCCTTGTCTTCCTCGCTGCGTGCCACTTCGATCCGCCAGGCATCGAGCACCGTATCGTGCGTGGCCGAGAGCAGCGCCACGCCGAGGGCGACAATGGCGATCAGCCCGATCTGGCTGGCCGGATTGGAAAAGGGAAGGATCAGCAGCAGAACCGCAATCGGCACCTGCAGCGAAATCAGCCAGGTGCGCCGGGGCCCTAGGAAAGGCCTGGGATGGCGCGCTACCTGAAAGGCCGGCGACCAGAGATATTTGAACGCGTAGCCGAGCGTGATAAGGGAAAGCGTGCCGATGGTCGAGGGGGTGACCCCCTCCACCGTGAGCCAGGCATTCAGCGTACCGAGTACCGCCCCGAAGGGCAGGCCTGCGGCCAGCGACAGGAGCAGCATCGCCGCCATGCGCCGGTCGTTCAGCGCCCGCAGCGCGCGGATGAAGCGCGGCGTCTTGTCGGCCTCTGCGGCCTGCACGGCCTCTGTCATGCCGCCCCCGCAACGGCGCTGGAGCGGCCTGTCCAGCGCAGTGCCAGCTGGCGCAGCGCCTCGGCGTCGAGCGGCTTGGCGGCCACACCATCGGCGCCCGCATCCCGCGCCCGGCGCTCGATGTCGGGATTGATTTCAGCGGAGACGGCGATGATCGGCGCGGGAAATCCTTCGGCCCGCAGGCGGCGCATCGCCTCGAACCCATCCATTACCGGCATTCGCAGATCCATCAGCACCAAATCCGGCTCCATCCTTGCGGCAGCTTCCAGCGCTTCGCTGCCTGTTGCCGCAACTGTTACGGTAAATCCGGCCGATTCCAAGGCACGGCGCGCAATCAGCGCGTTTACAGGATTGTCATCTGCGATCAGCACGCGGCCGGCCCCGGCGACCGCTTCCTGCTCCTCAACCGCATCGGCGCCGGAGCGCGCCAGCAGGATGCGTTCGGCCACAGATCCCATGCGCAGCGGCCGGACAAGCCAACCTACACAGCCCAGGGCGCGGAAACGGGCTATGGCCCCGCGATCCTCCGGGCGCAGAACAACCAGAGAGGCAGTGCGCCGCGCGAGGGCTGCAACCACGCCCTCGGGCAGGTCGGCCCCGACGAGCAGGACATCAATCCCCTCCGGCATCTGCGCCGCGCCCGTATCGACCAGGAAGAGGTCCGCGCCCATCGCAGACAGGCTGGCGCAGAGGGCCAGGCTGGTCGCCGGCGGCAGCCCGGCCAGACCGACCCGGCCACCGATCATCGGCAGGGGCTCTGCCGGCGCCGCCCCGGAGCGCTGCAATGGCAGGAAGACGCTGAACCGCGCGCCCTCCCCCAGGGCGGAGGCGACTTCAACGCGCCCGCCAAGCAGATCTGTCAGCCGTTTGACGATGGCCAGGCCGAGGCCAACGCCGCCATCGCGGTAAGCATCCCCCGCGGCGGTCTGGCGGAACGCTTCAAACAGGCGCGCCTGATCTGCCGGCGAAATGCCCGGTCCGGTGTCGCGGATATGAAAGGCGAGCCCTTCCGGCACGATCTCGGCATCCACCAGCACCGCGCCGCGCGTGGTGAATTTCAGCGCATTCCCGACAAGATTGAACAGGATCTGCCGGATGCGGCCTGCATCGCCCAAAAACCCCGGCATCGGCGAGGGCAGAGACCGCACCGCCAGATCGAGCCCCGCTGCATGGGCGCGGGGGCTGAGCAGTTCGATCACCTCCCCGCAAAGCCGCGCGGGGCAGAACGCCTCTGCCTCGATCTCGACGGCGGAGGCGTCCAGGCGCGCATAGTCGAGCACATTGTTCAGGAGGTCGAGCAGCCGCGCGCCGGAAAGCCGGATTGTCTCGGCATATTCGCGTTGTGCTGGGGAAAGCTCTGTTTCCAGCAGCAGCGAAACCGTGCCCAGGATACCATTGAGCGGCGTGCGGATTTCATGGCTCGCGGTCGCGAGGAAGGTCTGTTCGGGCGTCTCGGCGCCGCCGGGGCGGTTGGAATCCTGGGTCATGGGCCGGTAACCTAGCCGAAAGCCTTAAGCAGAGGCTTAACCGGCGCCGCTCTTCGCAATCTACCGGGCGGGCGCGGCGGCGCCGGTAGCTGAGCGTTTTGGCGAGATGTACGCGGCGTATGCCATCTGCCCCATCCAGATCGGCAAGGGTGCGCGCGACTTTCAGAACGCGGGTATAGCCGCGCGCCGTCAGCCGCTCTTTCGCCGCATCCGAGAGAAGCAGGGCGCCCGCCGCGTCCCGGAGGCTCTCGATACCCTCGAATGCAAAGATGGCAACCCGGCAGACCATCCCGCGCCGCTTCTCCCAACTTAGCAGAAGGTTAACAGGGGCCCGCGAACAAAGAAGGAGCGAATTTAGCTCGCCAGCGCAGCGCCCTCAACCGCGCCGAGCGCTGCGCGCAGGACATCCAGCCCCGCCCCCTTCTTCACACCCTGCTCGGACAGAATGCGCCGCCACTGACGCGCGCCCGGCTGGCCGGCAAACAGCCCGAGCATGTGCCGGGTCATAGCATGCAGGCTGACGCCCTCGGCAAGGCGCGCGGCGATATAGGGCTCATAGGCGCGCACAGCGTCGCCCGGCGCGATGACCTCGCCTTCACCGAAGAGGGCCGCATCCACCTCTCCCAAAAGCCCCGGCGTCTGATAGGCAGCCCGGCCGAGCATGACACCGTCAAACCCGGCGACATGGTCCCGGCACTGATCAATCGTCGAAATGCCGCCATTGAGGATGATGGCAAGATCTGGCCGGGCTGCTTTCAGCTCCGCCACCAGGCCATAGTCCAGCGGCGGCACTTCCCGGTTCTCCTTCGGGCTCAGCCCTTTCAGCCAGGCTTTGCGCGCGTGTACGGTGAACACGGAGCATCCCGCCGCCGAAACCTTGTCCACAAAGGTAAACAGCGTCTCGCGGGCCGGCAAATCATCAATTGCGATGCGGTTTTTCACCGTCACCGGGATAGATACCGCCGCCCGCATCGCCGCCACACACTCGGCCACCAGATCCGGTTCAGCCATGAGGCAAGCGCCAAAAGCGCCCGATTGCACGCGTTCGGACGGACAGCCGCAATTGAGGTTCACCTCGTCATAGCCAAAGCCCTCGGCAATCCGCGCGGCTTCGGCAAGCTTGCCCGGCTCCGATCCGCCCAGCTGCAACACCAGGGGATGTTCCACCGCGCTATAGCCAATCAGACGCTCTCTCTGCCCGTGGATCACGGCGTCCGCCGTTACCATCTCCGTCCACAAGATCGCGCGTTTTGTCAGCGTGCGATGGAACGCCCGGCAATGCCGGTCGGTCCAATCCATCATCGGAGCGACTGAGAATCTATAGTCTTGTTTTTTCAACATTTTTTATGTACTATCAAGGGACTAAAGCACGAACATGTGCAGTCTGTGTGCACCGATTTGCACCCTTTTGTACCGGATTTGATCTGTCTGTGCACATGGAGCGCACATAAATGTCGAGCATTTTTAGACTTCCAAAGGGTGATTGGCGCGCCCAGGTGAGACGCAAGGGTCGATATGTCTCCCAGAGCTTTGTGCGCCGCAAGGATGCTGAAGAATGGGCGCTCAAGATGGAGCGCCGGGTCGACCGGGGTGAAAGCGTCTCGAAGAACATCCCGGATGATCTCTCGACCTTCTCTCACCTGATCGACCTGCACATCGCAGACATGCTGGAAGTCGGCAAGGCATTGCGCCGGTCCAAGACCTACACGCTCGAAAAGCTGAAGGAGAAAATTGGTACTGTCAGGTTCGACCTTCTCGACCGTGAACGGATCATCCAGTTCGCGCGTGAGCGCCGCGCCGAGGGCGCAGGTCCGCCCACCATTTCGGCTGATATCTCTTATATCAAGACCATCCTCATCCACGCCTCGGCGGTCCACGGCATATCTGTCAGCCCCGAGCAGGTTGACCTTGCACGCGTCGCCCTGAAACGGCTCGGCCTTGTCGGCAAGGCGCAGGAGCGCGACCGAAGGCCAACGCAGGAGGAGATTGACCAGCTCATTGCATACTTTGATAGCAACTCCCGGCAGAAGTCTCCGATGTCACGGCTTGTGAAGTTCGCGGTCGCGACGGCGATGCGCCAGTCGGAGATCTGTTCCATCGAATGGCCTGACATGGACGAACGCCGACGCACGGTGACCGTCCGTGACCGCAAGGATCCGCGTAACAAGGACGGCAATGACCAGCGCGTACCGCTCGTTGACCTGACCGGATATGATGCCTGGGAGTTATTGATGGAGCAGCGCCGGAGCACGACGAACAAGGGACGTATCTTCCCCTACAATCCCCGCTCCATAGGGACTGCGTTCCACCGGGCCTGCATGGAACTTGGGATTGAAGACCTTCACTTCCATGACCTTCGCCATGAAGGCACCAGCCGCCTCTTCGAGGCCGGGTTGCAGATTGAGCAGGTTGCCCTCGTCACCGGTCACAAGGACTGGAAGATGCTGAAGCGCTACACCCACCTCTCCCCCGACACGATTGTTCGCATAGCCCGGGACAGGAAATTGGGATGACATGTGCCTGGATATGCCGCTCGTGCGTAGCTCCGAAAGTCATTTGTCTATAAATATAATGACAAATTTCGAAATTAGTCTATATTTTTATAGACATAAAAACTATATTCGTCTATATATAAGTAGACAATATCGTCGAAACCGTCTGCATATATATAGACAAATGAGCGTCAAAGACACGGCCCGCCGCCAGATTGCCCGCAAGATCAGCGAGTCAGCGCGCAATCCCGCAAACACATTGAGAACCCCGCCTGGGGGCTGGATTGCCAATGTTCGCAAAGCCCTCGGCATGTCCGGAACGCAGCTGGGCAAACGGCTTTCCCTGACACGTGGGCGCATTTCGCAAGCCGAGCTTGCCGAAGCCGAGGGAGGCGTGACGCTCCGCACGATGCAGGACATGGCGGAAGCCATGGGCTGCCGATTTGTCTATGCAATTGTCCCGGCGAGCGGCGAGTTGGATGACCTCATCGAAGCTCAGGCTCGCCGAAAGGCGACCAGGATCGTCAGCCGGGCCGCGACACATATGGCCCTTGAACAGCAATCGCTTAGTGCGGAGCAGAACAAGGCTGAGATTGATCGGCTCACCCGCGCGCTCGTTGCCGATCCCCCTTCTCACTTCTGGGACTAGCCATGAACGGGATCATGGATGAACCCGAAGGCGCGACGCCGCTCGATCCGGATGAACTGGAAGGTTTGAGACAGAAGCACATCACCACGCGTGGAGAGCTGAACGAACTCGAACAGGCCAATATCGAAACCGGGCTGCTCTGGCTCGCCGGCAGGCGCCAGACCGCAATCCTGACAGACGAGTTCCTGCGGGAGCTGCACAGGCGCCTGTTCGGCGATGTCTGGCGCTGGGCGGGCACCTACCGGCTGCGTGAGAAGAACATTGGGATCGATCCGCGCTTGATCAGCGTTCAGGTCCGCCAACTCCTGGGAAACGCGCAGTATTGGGCGGAAAACAAAGTCTATGCACCATTGGAAGCTGCCGCCCGGCTCCACCACGAACTTGTCAGGATCCATCCGTTCCCAAACGGAAATGGCCGTCACGCGCGCATCAGCGCAGACATTTTCCTCGCTGAGGCATTTGATCATCCGCCGGTCGACTGGGCGCGTGGCGCCGACTTAGCGAACAACAGTGCAAGGCGCACCGCATACATCGCTGCGCTGCGAGCAGCGGATGCGAATGATTTTGATCCCATACTGAACTTTGTGAATGCCTCGATGTGATGACGCAAAGTGGTAGCGTCCGGCGATATCCATCTCCGTTGATTCTGGTCACGGTATCCATGTTCACAACGGCAGGTGTTCACACCACCGAGGCTTTAATCCCATCCGGAGGAAAGTTCAGTGGCAGGCCGCGACATCGAGCAACTCATCGCGTTGGGCATCCTGCAAAAAGACGAAGCTGGCGGGCGCAGCACATCCTACTCGCCAGGCGCAGAATAGAGATCCTCCCGATGCCGCTCATCCAAAGACAGAATCAAGGTTGACGATTCTTGAAGCGGCGTTCATTCCGCCGCCTCCACATAGCAAGGCGGCATGAACGCCGCGAGCAGGATGGCTTTGCGGCAGCTAGCACTACCTGGAGCGCGCGCAATCAATCGGCGCTGAGTACTGACGGCTTGCTTCGCCTCAGACCTTTGCCTTGTTCAGCTCACGGAGAAATGGACTGCGGCACCACTATTTTTTCCGGAGCCGAACCCCATGCGCATCGCCGTTCGTGAACTCGATGCCTTCTTTGGCGAAAGCCTTGGTGATTGCGCTCAAGGTCGAAACCTTTGTCGCATCCAGACTACCTTCCATCCTCTCCAAGCGTTTGATCGTCTCGACGGACAGCTCCGCCCGTCTGGCGAGTTCCGACTGACTCCAGTTGAGCATCGCTCGGGCAGCTCGCAATTGCGCAGGGATCATAACTACCCTTTTTATGTCTTTTGTTGCACTATTTAGGTTGACACTTTCAGGGCGTTTCATTACCCATAAAGTGTAACGCCATTGCTAACAGATTCTGGTCGCGCGGACCAGTTTTCATGCACGCCTTCGGTTGTGCACGAAGTCATCGCCGACCGGGCTGACCGCACGATCAGACAGGCAGCCGCAAGCGCACGTTTTATCCGCCCGAGTGCTGCTCGGTTTTAAATGATGACTGCCAAAAGTTCGCAGGAGAATTCAGATGGCAAGGAAAGCATTGAACAAGGCCCAAGAGCCGCCGGAGCCAGCCAGAACATTCGACGACATCAGCTCAGACGCCGGGGATGCCCTGATTGATCTTAGCGGAGCACTGACGGCCGGCAGGGCCCTGGTGGACCTCACACTTGCTGATGGGGGCTCCGCAGATGCTCCTGTTCTCTACAAGAGACTGAACGCCTTGGAGTTCGTGCTGCGCCAAGCAGGTCGTGCAGAAGACATCCTGTGGGTCGCTATCGACAAAATGAGCATGTCATTCGAAGAGAAGTAGTGTGACCACGTTTCTCAAATCGCTCAGTAGTCACTCTCCAGAATTGATGAATGGCGCATCGCAAACGCAGTCACCTTCTGATCACAATAACTAATCTCCATCAACTCTACCCCCAGCTTTGTGCAGATCCTTTACGCGAAGGCGCCAACACATTTGGAAGAAACGGCACCGGTTGCTTGGACCAATCCTAGGGTCAGCTCGATCCTGACGCGGGCCGATAGGCGAGCAATCGAAGGGCGTTCCCTACCACCAGAAGAGTAGAACCTTCATGCACGAACACAGCAGGGCCGATCCCAAGGCCCAGCAACGTAGCCGGAATGAGCACCGCAACGATACCAAGGCTCACCCAGAGGTTCTGCCTTATAATTCGCCGCGTCGAACGACTAAGCCCCACAGCAAAAGGCAAGGTGCGCAAGTCGTCTCCCATGAGTGCCACATCCGCCGTTTCGAGAGCAACGTCCGATCCTGCCGCCCCCATCGCGATGCCGACTGTTGCATTCGCCATCGCCGGCGCGTCATTGACGCCGTCTCCCACCATCGCCACACCGCGACCTGCTGAGAGCTCTGCAATCTTTCGGACCTTGTCTTCTGGCATCATGTCGCCAAATGCCACGTCCAACCCGACATGTTTGGCAACCGTATCGGCAACAGCCTGATTGTCGCCGGAAATCATCATCATACGGGAAACACCCAACTGCCGAAGCTGCTCAATGACAGGCCCAGCTTCCGGTCTCGGCGTATCCATCAGGCCGATCGCTCCAAGGAAGCGTTCCGCCTTGAGAACGACCATCATGGTTTGCCCTTTTGCCACCATATCGGCCACATCTGCGGCCAGTTTTGACGGCATCTCGGGCGTATCAATGCCATCAAACATCGAAGGCTTGCCAATGATAACAGTCTCGCCGTTGACCGACGCCGATACGCCGCGTCCGGTAAGGCTCTCAAACTTTTCGGCAGTGAAAGGCCTGCTACCTAGGCGCTTCTCCGCATCACGTGCAATTGCGCGGGCCAGCGGATGATCACTCAGAGCTTCGACGGCGAGCGCTATCCCGAGCAGCTCGTCTTCAGAAACACGCTCATTGAGAGTGATATCCACCAACCGAGGCCGTCCCTCAGTAAGCGTGCCGGTCTTGTCGAAAGCGATGGCATCCAGAGCGCCAAGCGACTCCAAGGGTGCGCCGCCTTTCACAAGCACACCGCCGCGAGCGGCGCGCGCCACTCCGCTCAGAACCGCACTGGGTGTCGCGATTGCCAAGGCACACGGACTGGCGGCAACCAGAACGGCCATCGACCGATAGAAGCTCTCGCTGAAGCTTTCATCAAATACGAGCCAGCTGAATGAAACGACCAATGCCAGCAGTATTACAGCCGGCACGAAGATCTTCTCGAACTTTTTTGTAAAACTCTGAGTAGGTGACTGCCGGGTTTCAGCCTCACTCACCAATTTTACAACACGGGCCAGCGCTGTCTCGCTTGCCAGACGCGTCACCTTGATTTCAAGACTGCCGGATCCGTTGATCGAGCCGGCATAAACCCGGTGTTCAGACGGGACATTGTCGGAATTTTGTTCCGCAACCGGAATAGGTCTCTTGTCGACGGGAACACTCTCACCTGTTATTGGCGCCTGATCGACGCTGCTCTCTCCGGCAATGACGACTCCGTCCGCAGCCAATCGCTCATTGGAGCGCACGATCACGATGTCGCCCAGACCCAGCCTTGCGACCGGGATTTCTTCCTCACGGCCAGCACGTCTAATACGCGCCGTCTCAGGAGCGAGTTTTGCCAGAGCTGTAATCGCGTTGCGCGCACGGCTCATTGCATAATTCTCAAGCGAATGCCCGATACTGAACAGGAAGAGAAGCAAAGCACCCTCTGCCCACTCCCCCAGCAGGGCGGCACCAGTTGCAGCAACAAGCATCAGAAAGTCTATTTCGAACTGCCCCTTCACGAGCTTTCCGACGACTTCCCGGAGAGCGTAGTAGCCTCCAAAAAAATAGGCCATGACATAGCATGTCAGGCTGAACATTTCCCCAGAACCGGCGAACACCTTGGGCACAATCCAGCCCACCAGGAGCAACACGCCGCACGCAAGTGAAAACACCAGCTCAGCGCGCCCGGCCAACAAGCCATTGAAAAAATCGCTGTGAGCGTGATCATCGTTGTGTGAACTAGACATTCTCATTCTCCGCTAGGCCCCGCGGGTCGCCCTTCTGGGACACTCCGTACTCTGAACGCTTCTCTTGCCACCAGATCTCCTTAACCTAGTGGCCGCCGTGCGCTTCGCCATGCCCGATTTCAATGTCACTGCACCGCACACGCGCGCGCTCCTGGCCTTCTGAATTCCTGGTCGTGAAAACCGTGTCACTGAGTTTCACAACCTCCAAACTGATCGCAGGTTTTGACTCCCCGGAGGCCGTGAGGGGAAGATCATTGTGCGTCATCGTCAACGTGCTGCCGTCCATGGCCCAAACTCCAAGCGAATGCAGATCTCCGCTTTCTGAGGTGAAGATCGCGACCACACCGTCAGACATGAACAGCGTGAGAGGGCCACGTGCACAATTAGCAATATCATCGCCGCCAACCCATACGCCGACAGGTGAGGAAGCAGGCTGAGCCTGCGCCGCCAGAGGTGCGAAGCCTGTACCGAGAAGTGCAAACATGTATGCGAGTTTCATAGTGCCATTGTCTCCTGATTGATGAGCCCCAGCTGAATGAATACAGATCGGGCCAGCTGAACACTTGAGATGCAGACAGGCCGGAAGCGACTTTGCTACCGGCCTGCCGCCATGTGAAAGTTTACTCCTCCAGCCCCTCTGATCTGTACCGCATCGTCCTTGAAGCAAACGTCGGCAGGACAATCAGAGTGAGCAGTGTTGCTGTAATTAGGCCGCCGATCACAACGGTTGCGAGAGGTTTCTGGACCTCAGCGCCAGCACCGTGTGCAATGGCCATCGGGATAAACCCGACAATAGCGACCATGGCTGTTGTCAGCACCGCCCGAAGTCTGCTGGATGCCCCCTCAAGCGCCGCCTCCATTGGAGACTGGCCTTCCTGCAACCTTTCCCGGATTGCCTGCATCAGTACGAGACCATTGAGGGTCGCAACACCCGACACCGCAATGAATCCGACTGCAGCAGAGACCGAAAATGGCATTCCACGCAGCCAAAGTGCCAAGGCTCCCCCAACAAGAGCCAATGGGACACAAGCGAAGACAAGGCCGGCCTCGCGGAACGAGCCCAGTGCCATGAACAGCAGTACACCGATCATGACAAACACTGCAGGTGTCACTACACTGAGCCTTTGCTCCGCACGCTTCAGGTTTTCAAACTGGCCACCCCATTGAATGGAGTAGCCGGCAGGCAAAGTGACAGCCTCGGCAACCTTGGCCTGTGCCTCGGTCACAAAGCCACCCAGATCCCTGCCTCGAACGTTGGACTGGACCACCATACGGCGGCTGCCATTGTTGCGGCTGATCTGATTCTGACCCTCGGCCACCTGAATATTGGCGACGGATGACAAAGGCACCACAACGCCGCTTGCCGTGACAATTGGCAGGGACGCCAGGACTGCAGGGTCGTTGCGGTCGTTTTCCGAGAGACGAACCATCACGTCAAAACGCCGGTCTCCTTCGAAGATCTGACCTGCCTCACCTCCGCCAACTGCAATGCTAACGACCTCGCTGACGTCGGCTGCTGAGAGACCAAAATTGGCTGCAGCAAACCGATCCACTGAGATCGTAAGTGTGGGCATGCCTGACGCCTGCTCAACCCGCACATCAGCTGAACCATTTATAGACCGCAGTACGGCGGCCACCTGGTCTGCAGAGCGTTGCAGCTGCGCAAAATCATCGCCGTAAACGAGAACGGCGAGGTCCGTGCGCACACCCGAAATGAGCTCATTAAACCTCAGCTCAATCGGCTGACTGAACTCATAGGCATTGCCAAGCTGTTGGGAGGCTGCCTTGTCGATTCGCTCAATCAGCTCCTCTTTGGGCAGCTTCGGATCCGGCCACTCCTTCCGGTCCTTCAGCTTGATTACCGCGTCGGAGATATTGGGAGGCATTGGATCAATAGCCGCCTCAGCCGTACCCGTACGTGCAAATACGGTTTCAACTTCCGGCATTTCCAAGATGGCACGCTCAAGAGCGGTCTGCATGATCTTCGATTGCTCGAGAGACGTCGATGGAACGCGCAGAGCCTGCATGGCGATGTCACCTTCGTCCAGGGTCGGGATAAATTCCCTGCCCAGGCTCATGAACGCAGTGGCGCCCACAGCGAGAGCGGCAATCGCCGCGACAAACACTGTCACGGGCCGATCAACCGTCTGCCGTATCACCGGCACTATGCCCCTGCGAGCAATGCGGATGAGGAAGGTTTCATGCTCTTCGGCTTCACCCTGCGCGTTGATGTGAACGTTCTTCGGCTCCCGCACCATCAAAGCTGTCATTGCGGGCACGAAGGTGAAGGAGAAGATGAAGGCACCGACGAGGGCGAGCATGACTGTCGCACCCATCGGAATGAACGTCTTGCCTTCCACGCCTTCCAGCATGAGCAGTGGTGTAAAGACCAGAAGAATGATGATCTGGCCGAACGCTGCCGGTTTGATCATCTTGCGTGCAGCCGCGCCAGCGACCTCCAGGCGTTCCCTGGCCTTGAGAGTACGTCCCAGCTCTACTCGTTTCTGACCAAGCATCAGGAGCGTATTCTCGACAACGACAACAGCGCCATCGACAAGCAGACCGAAATCCAAAGCCCCGAGGCTCATGAGATTTCCGCTTATGCCGAACTTGTTCATCCCGATGACCGCAAAGAGAAAGCTGATCGGGATCATCAGAGCTGTAATTGTTGCTGCACGGATGTTTCCGAGGAGCAGAAACAGGACCGCGATGACCAGAAGCGCACCTTCGGTAAGGTTCTTCGCGACCGTACTGATAGTAGAGTTCACAAGAACACTGCGGTCCAGAACGGGCTCAGCCACAATACCCGGTGGCAGGCTGGCGCCAACTTCCTCCAGCTTCTGTGCCGCCGCCTGAGCCACTGTCCGGCTGTTGCCACCAGCAATCATGAGGGCGGTGCCGACAACGGCCTCGTGACCATCATGGCTGGCAGCGCCGAGTCGAGGAGCCTGACCAACAGCGACGGTTGCGACATCAGCGACGCGGATAACCAATCCGTTGCGATTGGCTACTGGAGCCTGGGCAAGGTCTTCAGTCGTATATGCAAGCGCATTGCTGCGTACCGTCAACGCCTCCCCTGCTCTCTGGATGAACCCGGCACCGGATTGGGTATTGGCCCGCTCGAGAGCCTGTACCAGTTCAGCAAAACTCAGTCCGTAGCTGGCAAGTCGCGCAGCATCCGGCTGTACGGCATACTCCTTGACATAGCCTCCATTGACATCAACCCCGGCAAGGCCCTTTGCCGTGCGCATGCGCGGCGTGATGATCCAATCCTGTACGGTGCGCAGGTAAGTCGCGCGGTCGAGTTCAGTCGCAAGACGATCACCCTCCGGCGTCAGGTAGGCACCGTCCGATTGCCAACCCGGCTGCCCGGGTTCTGCAAGCTTGCGCCCAGCTTCCTTCTCAAAATCGACTGTCCACATCAGGACTTCGCCGAGCCCCGTCGTGATGGGCGAAAGAGCAGGCTCCACACCTTCAGGCAAGCTTTCCCTTGCCTGTGTCATGCGCTCGGATACCTGCTGGCGCGCAAAGTAGATATCGGTCTGGTCGGTGAATATTACCGTGACCTGACTAAACCCGTTCCGAGTGAGAGAGCGAGTGCTCTCAAGGCCGGGAATTCCAGCCATCGCCGTTTCCAGAGGGAAGGTTACCTGCCGCTCCATCTGTTCAGGCGCGAGCGCCGGAGCGACCGTATTGATCTGAACCTGCCGGTTGGTGATATCCGGGACAGCATCAATTGGGAGGCGCAGGAGTTCAGACAATCCGAACCCGGCGACCATAAGCGTGATGAGTACGACGAACCAGCGGAACTGGACCGACGCCTCAATGAGGGATTTGAACATCGGTATCTCCTAGTGTGCGTGGTCCGCCTCGCCTTTGGCGAGTTCGGCCTTGAGAAGGAAAGCATTCTTGCCGGCAATTTTCTCACTGCCGGTAAGTCCCTTGACGATCTCGGTTCGGCCACTGGCCTGACGACCGAGAAGGACCGGAACTGCCTTGAAGCCTTCTTTGGTTTGCACAAATACTGCAGAACTACCGTTCACGGTCTGCACGGCGTCGCTGGGAACAAGAATACCCCCATCACTGCCCCCGGTGACTATCGACCCGGTCACAGGTGACCCGGAAGGAAGCAGCTTGCCCCCCTCTGCACGTGCGCGAACAATAGCAGCACCGCTCTGTCCTGCTCCCGCGTCGGCGGCAATGCCGGTCACAGTCGCATTGAATTCACCGGCAGGACCAGTGACCCGCATCGTGGATCCGACCTTCGCAGAGCTGACGAGCAACGGAGGCGCACTGAATACGAGTTCAACGCGCTCCGGATTGGTCACCTCGGCAACAACGCTGCCCTGTGCAAGAAAGCCACCTGGCCCCACCTGAACAGAACTGACCACGCCCGAAATGGGGCTGACAATCCGCAGTCGCCCGGATGCGTCCGGCTTTCCCGCTGCTGCCGCGCGCGCTTCAGCCGCCCGCGCTACCGCGTCAGCACTTGCCGACTCCGCTGTGAGCGCTTCGACTTCCTGACGCGCAACAATGCCCTGATCGTAGAGGTTCTGGCTACGTTGAAGCGCCTGGCGTGACGCCTGTGCCAAGGCACGCGCGGCATCTACGTCTGCTCTTACGGCGGCGGCATCACCACTGATGACGATCACCAGAGGCTGCCCCGCCTTGACAGAGTCCCCCGGCGCAACAAGCACGCGCTCAATCAATCCATTTACAGACGCGCCAACCGCCGCCCTTGCATCAATCATCGGGGTTACCCGGCCGGAAAGACGAGTTTCTGCGCCCCCACCAAGCGAGATGGATACGACTTCAATCCCGGCAGCCTGCATTTGGGCTGGCGTCAGGTGAACAGCGCCTTCCTCATCGCCCTCCTCCCCCTCAGCATGACCATGGCCGTCATCCTCCGCCTTTTCTGCAGGCTCAGGTTTTTCGTCGTGGTCATGGTCATCATGGTCGTCGTGAGCGTCTGCGTTTTTGTCGGCTGCAACAGCGCCAGCACTCTTCTTTCCTTCGCCATCATGGTCATGATCGTGCTCGTGTTCATCCTTGGCAGGACTGTCCTGCGTCACTGCGGAAGCGTCCTGACCGGAACCGCATGCCGCGACACTCCCGAGAAGCACCACGGCGGCTGCCGCGCTCATCAGGAAGTACTTGTTGGTGAAACCTGCTGGTTTGGTCATTTTTGATCCCCTTCAAATGGAGTGCGCCCTTCAAGTCGGGCAAGGTCTATTTCTGCGCCAGCGCGGGCAAGACGGGCATCAACCGCCGCCGTCCGCGCACTGATGAGTGCTGACCGCGATGTAAGGAGTTCGAGTTGCGAAATGCGACCGGACTCAAAGCCAATCCGGGAAAGCTGGTAGGCTTCTTCTGCGGACGCGACCCCGGCATCTGCGGCGGAGACACGGCTGGCGGAAGCTTTTAGCCTGGCAACGGCTGCTCCCTGCTGGGCGCGAACATCCTGTCGTGCTGCTTCGAGCCGAGCTTCCGTTGCTCGCAATTCCGCTTGGGCAGCCTGAATGTTCCCACGGTTTTGATCAAAGAATGGAAGTGGCAAACTGAAGCCAAGCGTGAACGATGTTGCATCATCCATTTGCGAACGGCGAACACCGACATTCGCCGTTACGTCGGGGCGACCGAGCGAGCGCTCGACCCTTATACGCCGCTCTGCTGCCAGCCGTTCCGCTTCGGCAGCCTTGATTGCCGGCGCTTGCTCATTGGACGGAGCAGTCAAGACTTCCGTCCGATCAAGAAGGCTATCGGCTACAGCGGTCACCGGAGAGGACAGCATGGCCATGACCGTCAAACTCACAAAGGCTGCATCCATATCTGCACGCGCTTCATCAAGCGTTGCCCGTGCCGATGCAGCCTCCGCTTCGGCCTGAACCGCGCGGAGCCGAGGCTGGCGCCCCTCCTCCACCTGAGCGAGCGATGCGTTGGTGTCTGCGAGCGTAAGTTCCAAGGCCTCTTCAGCGAGCTGGAAACGGCGCTGCGCGGCCTCGGCCTCGGCATAGACTGTTGCGAGCCGTCCGACAGCGTCTGTAACAGCAAGATCGCGCCGGACAGCTGCTGCATCCGCTTCAGCCCGCGCCGCGCCAATACGAACGCCGCGACGATTCCAGAGCTCAAGATCCTGCGACACCGAAAGGGTTGTTTCTGCGTTGCTGAACCCGGAGTAAAGCCCGGACCCGAGCACGTTCTCCGTCTCTATCCCGATGATAGGGTTTGGGCGCGCGCGCGCCTGCAAGACACGTGCACTGGCAGCGTCCTCCAGCGCAGCCGCTTCACGGCTGGCTGGGGCCTGCTCTATCTGCTCAACGAGCTGCGCGAACGGCGGAGCCGGTTCAGCCCATGCGGGCCCCATGGTTGCGGCCATCAGGCCCGCCCATGCACAGCTCACCGCGAGGCGCGGTGGCCGCATAATTTTGAATGACATGAAATTCTATTCCCAGAAAGTTGACACGAGAAGACAGCGCCGCACATCGCAGCGCAGCAATCGCGTCAGGCTCTGGGGGGCCTCTCAAGGCCATCTGGTACAAAGTGTGACCAGCTACCTGCGTACCCAATTCTGG
The DNA here is from genome assembly GCF_000685315.1 of Hyphomonas polymorpha PS728. GTDB lineage: Bacteria > Pseudomonadota > Alphaproteobacteria > Caulobacterales > Hyphomonadaceae > Hyphomonas > Hyphomonas polymorpha. Next base: position 6,239 of record NZ_ARYM01000013.1, on the reverse strand, counting down.
GCATTCCTGCGTCCACAATCAGAAGCGCAAATGCAGTATCACTATCAACACGCCAAGCCATGTTGGTGTGGCTATGACCGTGGTTGCAAAGACCGTGCTTCGCCTCGCTGTCACCATGAACGCGAATGCCAGCATCCGCCCTTTCATCGGCAACCACTGCATGTGCCTGCTGGCCACCTGACACAGCTTCGGAAGAACACGCCAAGGCATCGGCTGCCGGTGCAATCACCAGGGTAGCCGCAATCATGACAATAAGAGCCATGAAAATGTTGGGCATTTTATCGAAGAACGCCATGTTCCCGATGACCTTCACAAAGACGAGTATATCGGATGTAGCACTTCATTGGTTAGCTTTCAATTTAACCGATCTGCTTCAATTCCGCACAATCAATTCATTGTCAGAGACTGGCATCTGATTGCTTACGCTTCATCTATGCGGCCTCCGTGGCGCCGTCCGAACCATCGTCCCACTTTCGCGACATACCGCTCGTAGGCATCCCCGTGTGCTGCCGTCAAAGCCTCCTCCTCGATACGGACTTGCATCATTGTCAAAGTCCAACCGGCCGCCAGGACTGCTGCGGACATAACTGTGGGGCTCCAAAGAAGTAGCGCGATCAATGCCAAGAGCAGCCCAACGAAAACCGGGTTGCGCGACCAGCTAAACAAGCCATGCGTCACGAGTTTGCCGAGCCCCTCTTCGGGCACGCCCACACGCCATGACGTTCCCATCTGCGTCTGAGCGATAGCAACAATTGCTACAGCCACAGCGAACAACACGGCAGAAAGCCATCTGACAGGTGCGGAAGAGGCCCAGTCCGCTCGTCCAAGTACGTCTTCCCAGTGCGGGACCTGCCAAGCAATTGTTGCAAGAACCAATGCGGAAATCACTGTGATCCGCCAAATCCGCTCCGCGACACCTTGGATCTCCGCATGGCGGCCAAAGCTGTAGGCATCATGGCCGGTATGACGCTTAACTGTCCTAAGCCGCAGCGCTGACATTCCGATGATCAGCATCAACCCTGCAATTGGAATCCATGACGGGGGCATTCGAGAACTCACGATTGAACGCCGCCGTCCTAAATCCTCCAGTAACTAGAGGATCAAGCGCTATTTGTAGTTTTTCCTCAAGTCGTTTCACACGAGTATTATGCTAATTCATGCTGGGGCTTTCTCGCGAACTCTCAATTGCGGATGCAGAATAGCTGCGCCATATCCCTAGCCTTGCAGATATCTGCAATCGTCGAATTCTGGTCAATCGCTGCCAAGGGAGTTGGCCGATGTTCACCATTGGTGAAGCTGCTCGGAAGACAGGGCTCAAGGTGCCAACGATCCGATTTTATGAGCAGGAAGGCCTTATCAAGCCACCGGCGCGGACAGAAAGCGGGCGCAGAGTGTACTCTGATCGTGACTTGCGCCGCCTGTCCTTTGTTCGGCACGCTCGCAAACTCGGCTTCGAGTTACCCGATATCCGTTCTCTCCTGAACCTAGCTGACCATCCCGAGCGCCCCTGCCATGATGCAGATCGTCTGGCACAGCAAAACCTCGAAGCCGTACGTCAACGGATAGAACAACTTCGAGCGCTTGAGCACGAACTAACTCGAATGGTGAGCTCCTGTGCTGGCGGCACCTCTGCGGATTGTCAAATCATTGAGTCGCTGAACGATCACACTCTCTGCTCTCGCGACCACGCTTGACGCGTCGTTGTCTCCGGACATGATTCTGGAACTCAGCCCGCCAGATCGTCCGATTGGGATAGAGTTCCAAAGCAGCTCAACAGAACTGATGCACTGGGACGATATCTTGCCGCGGCTCACCCACCTTTGCGCCCTGTAGGGCGTACTACCTCCACGCTCGCTCGCAGCACCACTTCTCAGGTCACGATGGAGTGGTCGTCACGAACGGCATCTGCATACCTCTCCTGCGTTACGCAGTACCCGCCCGCCTGCCGCAGATACGCTGAATCACAAAACCATGAAGAGCACAGCCCCCCCGCCCGCTTAGAAGATGGATACACCGTCAATGCAGAACAAAGTCAGGTAGCGTTCGTCGGCACCCCCAAAAGGGATGGCGCCAGCCGAAGCTGCAGCAAATGCTACGGGATGCGCAAAACCCGGCGTCTCGAAGCCGTACAACGGGCGCCGAAAAATCGATGTGCAGACAAGGCGTTACCCAAGGGGTGGCGCCATTGCTTTTATCTTGCCCTACCGGGTCCGCCACCAACCCTGTTGCCGCTTACTGCACCGCATTGCGCGAACTTGCGGCGTCGCACATTTCTAAACGTCTGTAGGCCGCTGGAATCCATCGCCCTATTCTCAGACAATTGCTGACAGAAACACAATCATCAATCAGCTGAAGTGTGAGGCGCCCAAGGACTGCTAAAGCTCCTTCAAAGGGCAAAGTTTGCACAAGGAAGGATGAAAGAAATTGCGCTACTTTTGAAAGTACTCAATGCCGTACAATGCCGCCAGATTGTCGCGAAAAACACAGAAATTTTCGTGGGAGAGCTGTCAAATCTCCCCGCTATGACCAGCCTAATCAAAATGATTTTGCCCTTCAAATTCTGAGCGCGCATACAACTTGCCACGAGAAGGGAATGCCTTCTTTATCGGAGCTCAGGACAACAGAATCATGGTTTACGGGGCACAGTCATTTGGTGCTTAGTGCTGCTTCGACATGTTGCGATCCGTGTACGGGACGATCGTGCGCTTTGCGTTCGCTATAGCGATCCACAAGATACTCGCTATGATCCCGCGTCATCAGCGTGAACTTGAAAAGCTCCTCCATTACATCGACGAGCCGCTCATAATAGCTAGAAGGCTTCATTCGTCCGTCGGCATCAAATTCCTCATACGCCTTGGCCACGGATGACTGATTGGGAATGGTGATCATCCTCATCCAACGCCCCAGAACTCGCAGCTGATTGACCGTGTTAAATGACTGGGACCCAGCATTGACCTGACAGACCGCGAGCGTGCGTCCCTGGGTCGGACGGACACCACCGCTCTCAAGCGGGAGCCAGTCAATTTGCGATTTGAATACACCGGTCATGGCGCCGTGCCGTTCCGGACTGCACCAAACATGTCCCTCGGACCACAGCGAGAGCTCGCGCAGTTCGGCCACTTTGGGATGGCTACTTTCAGCCCCATCCGGCTGCGGCATGCCGCGCGGATCGTAAATCCTAGTCTCCCCGCCCATTCGCTCAAGCAGCCGTGCCGCTTCCTCAATCAACAGGCGGCTGAATGAGCGATCGCGCAGCGAACCGTAAAGCAGCAAAAATCGCGGGGGATGACTTGAAACGCGAGCGGGTTGCAAAGTGTCCAAGGTCGGGCGGTCAGCAAATCGACTATCAAGGGCAGGAAAATCTGACATAGGCTCTAGCTTCACTTTCATATTTCGATACTACTGGAAATATGGAAATTAAATCTGCCGTCAACTCCCTGTCTGCACTGGCCCACGAAACTCGGCTGTCAGTCTTTCGCGCATTGGTTCAAGCTGGTCCCGAAGGCTTGGCGGCAGGCGAACTGTCACGTCGTCTCGGGGTGCTGACGAATACGATGTCCGCACACCTCAATGTGCTTGATAATGCCGGTCTGGTCCGGTCGCGACGCGCCGGGCGCTCCATCATCTACTCAGCAGCGTACGACAAGATGAGCGGACTGCTCGCATTTCTGATGGAAGATTGTTGCGGCGGTTCGCCTGAAGTCTGTGCGCCGCTGGCCACGGTCGTTAATGAGGCTATGTGCTGTCCGAGTCCTCGGAGCAACGCTCAATGACAATCCAAGCCCGATTGTTGGACCCCGTGAAAGATGTACCGAGGCCGCCTTCAAGTATTGGCCGACAACTGGCCAGCGAAGCGCTGGGCACGGCGCTTTTGGTCGCCATCATCATTGGTTCGGGTATGATGGGCGACCGTCTGGCTGGCGACAACGTGGCCATTGCCCTGTTGGCCAATACAGCTGCCACAGGCGCAGGACTGGTGGTGCTAATTACTGTTCTAGCTCCGATCTCTGGCGCACACTTCAATCCGGCTGTGACGCTGGCGTTAGTTCTTCGCAGAGAGATCGCAGCTCGCATTGCGGCGGCTTATGTTTGTGCCCAGCTGGCCGGCGCCATCCTCGGAACCTGGACAGCCCATGCTATGTTCGGCGAACCAACTTTGCAGTTCTCGGGGCAGCTTCGTGAAGGGCCCGGACAAATCTTTTCAGAAACGGTCGCCACGTTCGGTCTGGTACTCATGCTATTGGGGGCGAACCGTTTTCGGCCCACGGCAACTCCGATAGTTGTCGGCTTATACATCTGCGCTGCCTATTGGTTCACCGCCTCAACATCTTTCGCCAATCCGGCCGTTACAGTGGCGCGAGCATTTAGTGACACATTTGCGGGCATCGCCCCCTCCTCTGTTCCCGGATTTCTAACTGGCCAGCTCAGCGGCGCCATTCTGGCGGTCGCCCTAGGTGAGTGGCTTTTCAAGCAGGACCGCACACCGTGAACAACGACTTTCCTATCACCATCTTTCACAATCGCGATTGCGGCACATCTCGCAACACGCTCGCAATGCTTCTGGCAGCCGGATACGAACCAAATATCGTTGAGTATCTTTCAGCCGGCTGGACCCGCGCTCAACTTGAAGGCTTGCTGGCGGATATGAACCTCACACCCCGCGCGCTTCTACGCGATAAAGGTACGTCAGCTGCAGAGTTGGGCTTGCTCGGCAATGATGCGCAGGATGATGCGATCCTCGATGCGATGATCAGGCATCCGATTTTGGTCAACCGCCCAATCGTCGTCACTCCCAAGGGAACGAAACTTTGCAGGCCGTCGGAAGTGGTGTTCGTGTTGCTTGATCGCGTCCCGGAGAGCTTCACCAAGGAAGATGGTGAAGTAGTGCGGCGAGATGGGTATTGAAGCACTGATCCTCTCGTCCCATTGAGTTAAAGCCCCCTCTTCTCGACACTGCCCTTTCAAACGTGCAAGAAATGATGCGGACGGCACTACGGCGTGGAGCGCAACACTTCCCGAGAATAGCAATTGCGGGAATGTTCACGACCAAATCGTCTTTCGACGGACTGAAACTCCAGAAGTGAAGCAAGCGGACGAGGTTAGGCCTCCGTCGTTCTCGCTGGTCAGAAACAAAAGCTACCAAATCCGCAGCAGCCCAGTACCGATTTGAGCGAGAACACCCCCAACGCGCTGCCACGATGCTCCTGCCTGCGAGAATCTGCAAATCGCATATTCGGAATTGTCGGCCCTTCCCATTCGCAAGGAGCAGCTCCGAACAATAAGATCATAAGCCCCAACTGCAGATTGGATTGGCGCTATGCATTCGGTGCGGGTCTGCCTAATGTACTGGATGACCCAGCCCCCGAAATTCCGGCCATGAATTTGCAGACTCTCTCGATTAGAGAGGATGACACATGCGCAAGAGCAGATTCACAGACGAGCAGATCATCGCGATGATCCGGGAGCACGAGAGCGGTGTGAAGACGGCAGACATTTGCCGGAAGTACGGGCTATCGGATGCGACCTTCTACAAGCTGAAGGCCAAATTTGGCGGGATGACGGTGTCGGACGCCCAGCGGCTGCGGACGCTGGAGACCGAGAACAGCAAGCTGAAACGCCTGCTGGCCGAGGCGATGCTGGACAATGCAGCGCTGAAGGATATTGCCTCAAAAAACTTCTGACGCCCGATGTCAAACGCAAGGCCGTGCAGCACCTGATGGAGGTGCATGAGCTGAGCGAACGTCGGGCCTGCAAGCTGGCTGAGCTGGATCGATCAACGTTCCAATATGAGAAAAAGGACGGCGATGATGCTGTCATGCGGGAGCGTCTGCGGGCGCTGGCTGCGACGCGCCGCCGGTTTGGTTACCGCCGGCTGGGCATTCTGCTCGACCGCGAGGGCCTGGGTGCTAACCACAAGAAGGTCTTCCGGATCTACCAGGAGGAAGGTCTCGCCGTGAAACGCCGGCGCGGCCGGAAACGCGCAGTCGGTACCCGCAGCCCGATGCACCTCCCCGAAGGGCCGAACCAGAGATGGAGCCTCGACTTCGTCTCCGACGCCCTGAGCGATGGCAGGCGGTTCAGGACGCTCTGCGTCGTCGATGACTTCACACGCGAAGCCCTGGCGACGGTTGTCGATGTATCGCTGTCGGGCATCCGTGTGGCCCGGGAACTCTCCCGTCTGATCGACCAGCGTGGCCGTCCTCAGATGATCGTCTCCGACAACGTCCTATGAAAGGAAC
>NZ_ARYM01000012.1 GCF_000685315.1 Hyphomonas polymorpha PS728 | reverse complement strand
CTATGTGTCCGGGCCGGACAAAAGTGGGGATGGTGGGCCCGGCAGGACTTGAACCTGCGACCAAACCGTTATGAGCGGTCCGCTCTAACCAACTGAGCTACAGGCCCCACCGGGATGTCGTTTAAGGGCCGCGGGCTTGCCACGCAACGGCCTTCTTCGGCAGACAAGACAGACAGACCCAATTCTAGGGCAAATGAGGTCACTCACCATGAAACATGCAACTTTGTCTGCCATCGCGCTGGCTTTCGCCCTCGCACCTGCTGCCTGTGCGCAGGGCGCCGCCGCCTACACAGCACCTGCCGGGAGCACGCAGATGGGTCACCCCAACTCTATCCAGCCTGAAACCACCCTTCAGATTTCCGCAGAAGCCCGCGTCGACCGGGCGCCGGATATCGCCTTCATCACGGCGGGCGTCACTGAGGAACGCGCGACGGCGAAAGAGGCGATGGCCGCGCAGTCTGCGGCGATGAACGGCGTGTTCGAAGCCCTGCGGGCCGCCGGTATTGCCGACCGTGACATGCAGACGTCGGGTCTCAGCCTGCAGCCGCGTTACGATTATGTCGAAACTGCCGGCCGCGACGGGATGAAACGCGGCGTACAGAAGCTCGCCGGCTATGTGGCGTCGAATCAGGTGACCGTACGCGTGCGGGATCTGGCCCGTCTGGGCGATACGCTCGATGGTCTGGTCTCGGCGGGCGGCAACACGCTTTCGGGCGTCAGCTTCGCGATCGATGACGACAAGGAAGTGCGCAATGAAGCGCGCACCAAGGCAATGAAAGACGCGATTGCCAAGGCAGAGCTTTACGCTTCCGCGGCGGGCCTGCGCGTCGCCCGCATCGTGACGATCAGCGAGGGCTATGAGTACAGCCCGCAGCCGATGCCGCAGATGGCGCGCATGGCGATGGCTGACGGCATGATGGAATCAACCCCGGTTGCCGGCGGTGAAGTTGGCGTCACAGCGAATGTCAGCGTGCTGTTCGAACTGACGAAGTAAAGCGGATGAGGGCAGGCGTCCTGACGCAGTCAGGCGCCTGCTTCGCCTCAGACATAGCCCTCAGCGAGCAGATCTTTCATGTCGATCAGGCCGAGCGGCTTGCCGGCCTCGTCTACCACGAAGGCGTTCGATATGCGGTTTTCGCTGAAGCTCTTGATCACCGTCATCATCCGCGCGGCGGGATCGATGGTGCGGGGGTGGGGCGTCATCACCTCCAGCGCGCCGGCCTCGGTCCGGCCTGCCAGCATGGCGCGGCGCAGGTCGCCATCGGTGACCATGCCGATCAGCTGGCCATTTCCGTCGACGATGCCGACACAGCCCTTGCGCCCTTCGGACACGGCGATCACCAGCTGCGCAAAGCTCGCATCACTGCCGGTCAGCGGCAGAGGATCCGTCTGGTCATTTACATAATCACCCGCCGTCTGAAGCGTGCGTCCCAGCTTGCCGCCGGGATGGCGGGAGCCGAAATCTTCCCGCGAGAAGCCGCGCCGCGCCATCAGCACGATGGTCAGCGCATCGCCAAGCGCCAGGGCCATCGTGGTTGAAGACGTCGGGGCGAGGCCATTCGGGCAGGCTTCGGGAACGGTGGGCATTTCCAGCAGCACGTCGGCATAGCGGCCAAGGGTCGATTCGCGCGCGCGGGTCATGCCGATGAGGGGGATGGCGTTGCCCTTGCAGTAGCGCAGCAGATCGATCAGCTCACGGCTTTCCCCGGAATAGGAAATGGCGATCACGACCGAGCCCGGCACGATCATGCCGAGATCCCCATGGCTGGCTTCGGTCGGATGCAGGAAGAAAGAGGGCGTGCCGGTGGAGGCGAGGCTGGCGGCGATCTTCTGGCCGATATGGCCGGACTTGCCGACGCCTGCGACGATCACATGCCGGTCGGTGGCGAGGATGGCGTTGACCGCCTGCTCCATCGACGGGCCGATGGCCTGTTCCAGCTTTTCGAGCGCCTCCCGCTCTGTGCGGATGACATTCCGGGCGAGATCGAGATCGGATTGTGTGGTCAAGGCAGGGCAACTCCGCACACCAGGCTGGTCAGCGGCCTTGTCCTAGAAATAGACCCTGGCTTCAAGCCCCGCAGGCCAGCGCCCCGGAGGGCGCGGCCATGATCAGCGGCGCAGCTGGCGGCGGGTATAGTCCGACACCGACTTACCGGCAGCGGCCTTGGCGGCCTGGCGGGCTTCATATTCAGATACCGAAATGCCATCGAAGGTCAGAGCCGGCAGGATCTGCGGGGCGCTGGCAGGCGCGCTCACAGACGCCTGCGTCGGGGCATAGCTTGTGACCGATAGCGTGTTGGGCACATCATAGTCCGGCGTATTGGTGATCTGCGCGGTCACTTCGGCGGCGGCAGAAGCCTGCTCGCTGGCATCACCTTCGCCCACTTCCACTTCGACTTCGCGCAGCATGGAGACAGGCTGCTTGCCGTTGTTCTCGGCGAGGATGGCGCTGAGCGGGCGGCCGTTCAGCATCGGCTCGGCCGCGGCGTTGGGGTTCAGCGGCGTGGAGAGCGACGCGAAGGAGACGAGCCGCGCGTTCGGGTCGATCACTTCCGGTGTCTGGCCGATCGAGACGAAGGCCGATTCGACAAGCTCGGTGACATGGGCATCGCGCGACTTTGCCGAAGCGCCGCCCAGCATGATGGCGATGATGCGGCGCCCGTCCCGTTCGGCCGAGGTCATCAGGTTGAACCCCGAAGCGCGGGTATAGCCGGTCTTGATCCCGTCCACCCCATCGACAGGGCCGATCAGATTGTTGTGGCTCTTGTAGGTCATCCCGCCCCAGCTGAAGCGCTGGGTCTGGAAGTAATGGTAATAGTCGCCGTGATTGTCCAGCAGGGCATCTGCCAGGATCGCCAGATCCCGCGCGGTGGTCAGCTGCGCCGTGTTGGGCAGGCCGGACGCATTGCGGAAGGTGGTGTTGGCAAGGCCAAGCTCGCTGGCTTTGTCCGTCATCTGATTGGCGAACTTGCGCTCGGACCCGCCGAGATGTTCGGCAACGACAACGGCCACATCATTGGCGGATTTGGTGACGAGGGCGAAGATCGCATCCTCGACGGAAATGGTGTCGCCGGCTTTCAGGCGCAGGTTCGAAGGCGGCTGCGCAGCGGCGTTGCGCGAGACCTTCATCTTGTCCTTGAGGCTGACTTCGCCGGCATCGATGGCGTCAAACAGCAGATAGAGGGTCATCACTTTGGTGAGCGATGCTGGGTAGCGCGGATCGTCCTGGTTACGTGCGTGAAGCACTTCCCCGGTATCTGCATCAACGACGATCGCGGCATATTTCTCAGCATGCGCAGCCGGCGCTATGACGGCGGCGGTAATGGTTACTGAGGCGGCGATGGCGGACCCGCGGAACGCACGGGACCAGACTTCTGCTGCCATAGGCGGCACCCTCCAGAACTAAACACGCCCCCCGGACCATCCAGGACCACCCTAGATTCAGCCAATTCTATTGACCACTGCTTAACGCAGGATGAGCAGCTCAATGTTTTGTAATTTCCAGCTGCGATGCAAATCCCATGCAAAATGATTAATGTTGCGGCGCACAAAATTTATTGCGGTCGCGAAGGAGGTGTGCTATATAAAGCACAGTCCACGCCCCCCGTATAAAAAGGATGTCCCCATGGCTAAGACGACCACATCTGCCTCCCGCGCAAAGGCTGAAGCCCGTCCGACCGAGGCTGCCACCAAGAAAATCGAAGCCGGCATGGACACGCTCGCAGGCTTCGCTTCCAAGTTTTCCGAATACACCGAAGACGGCGTCAAAGCGCTGAAAGACAGCGCCGCCGTTTCGACCGAGACGATGCGCGAAATCGGCAGCCGCAACATGAACTTCATGACCCAGGCCATGGAGCAGGGCGTTGAGCTGACCCAGGCGCTGGCCTCGGCCCGCGACCCGCGCGAACTCTTCGAAATCCAGTCTGGCTATGCCAAGTCGATGTTCTCCGCCTACACCGCAGAAGTCACCGCTCAGGCTGAACTCTGCATGGGCGCCTGGCGCGAAGCCGCCAAGCCGTTCATGGGCCGTCTGGCGAAGTAACATCCCGATCCGTTTTCCGGCTCCGGCGTTTCCTCCCAACGCCCGGCAGTAGAGTGGAAGCGTAGATTAGAAAGGCCGGGCCGGTTGGTCCGGCCTTTGGTCTTTTCGGGCCCCGGTTTGCCCCCGGCCAGAACCGATCTATGGTCGGCGGGAATCTGCGTCTGGGGGAAGCCGCGATGATACAGGACCGTCAGGGAAACAGTTTGCCGGGCGCAAGCCCGAAGGCAGCCGAACTGTTTGATCTTTCCTGCCGCCGCTTTGCGCGGTTCCGGGGTGATCCGGTGGCGCCGCTGGATGATGCGATTGCCGATTCGCCGGAGTTCGGCATGGCGAAGATTGCCAAGGCCTGGATTTATGTGATGTCGACCGAGCCGGGCGCGACCGCCGGGGCGCGGCGCATCCTGCGGGACATCGAGAAGGAACATCCCGCCCTCAGCGAGCGCGAAGCCGCGCATATCGAGGCGCTGCAGGCGGCCACGGTGGGCAACTGGACTGTGGCGGGGCGCGTGCTGGACATGTGGTCTGCCTTCCATCCGCGCGATTACCTTGCCCTGCTGGCGGGACACCAAATCGACTTCCTCACGGCGAACGCCCGCAACCTGCGCGACCGGATCGCGCGCGCGCTGCCGGCCTGGGAGAAGGTGCCCGAGCGATCGTTCCTGCTGGGCATGCTGGCCTTCGGTCTTGAAGAGGCGGGCGATTATCCCCGCGCCGAAGCGGCCGGGCGCGAAGCCCTGGAGAAGGATGCCGACGACGCCTGGGCCCATCATGCCGTCGCGCATGTGATGGAAATGCAGGGCCGGGCCGAGGAGGGGCGCGATTTCATCCGCCGGCGCCGGGCGCACTGGGCCCAGCCTGACAGTTTCCTGAAAATCCACAATTGGTGGCATCTGGCGCTCTGCCATCTGGAACTGGGCGAGTTCGAAAGTGCGCTGCAGCTTTATGATGACGAGATCCGCGCCGGGGAAAGTACCATCGCGATGAACCTGGCGGACGCCGCCGCCCTGCTCTGGCGGCTGCAGGTGATCGGCGTGGATGTGGGCGAACGCTGGGACGAACTGGCCGAGGCCTGGACCCAGCATGCCGATGGCCGCTGCTATCCCTTCAACGACATGCATGCCGCCATGGCCTTCATCGGGGCAGGCCGCCGCAATGACGCGCTCGACCTGCTGGTCGCCGCCGAGGGCGCAGAACCTGGGGAAATGCGCGACTGGATGGCACAAACCGGCCGGCCTGTGATTGAGGGACTCGTCGCCTTCGACCGGGGACACTATATGGAGGCCGCCGAGCTGCTTTTCCCGGCGCGCCAGATCTACGGCACCTTCGGTGGCAGCCATGCCCAGCGCGATGTCATCGACTGGACGCTTACGGAAGCTGCCATCCGTGGCAAAATCCATGGGCTAGCCGACTCACTGATTGCCGAGCGCCTGTCTCTCAGGCCCGGCAGCCGCATCAACAGGGCCTTTCAGGCCCGCTCGAAAAAGGAACATTGAAGACGCCCGCCCGTCATCCATTCCTGCCGCCACCTGACGCCGGGGCCCCAATGGAGCGCTGCCACGAAAGCGTGCAGAGCTGGATTTAGACGGTAAATGCATCTTCAATCTCTCACAGGAACGTATATCTTGATCAGCATGAGCAGCGATTTCGACCCGGTCCGGATGAATGGATCATCGAACTCCGGCAGCCCAGGGGGCAGCCAGCCGGGGGACGGGGATGGCACAGGCTTTGATCTGGCCACTGAAACGCGGATCAAGACCAAGAAGCCGTCGCTCTACCGGGTACTCCTGCTGAATGATGATTACACGCCGATGGAATTCGTCGTGTTCATCCTCGAGCGGTTCTTCAACCGCTCCCGCGAACAGGCGACCCGGATCATGCTTCACGTCCATCAGAAGGGTGTGGGGCTGTGCGGGGTCTATACATATGAGGTTGCCGAGACGAAGGTAGCCCAGGTGCTCGATCTTGCACGCCGACATGAACATCCTCTCCAGTGCGTCATGGAGAAAGAAGACTAAGCCACTATATACAAACAACAGGCCACGTTCACACATACCCCCGGAAGGCTTCATCCCTTGCCACGTCTCTCCCCCTCTCTCGAAACGGCCCTCGAAAAGGCCCTCACGCTCGCGTCTGAACGCGATCATGAGTATGCCACGCTCGAGCATCTCCTTCTGGCGCTCACAGATGATGAGCACGCCCGCGAAGTCATGGGGGCCTGCAAGGTAGATATAGAGGCCCTGCGCGGAGACCTGACCCGCTATATCGACGAGGAGCTGTCGAGCCTCATCGTGGATGACAGCGAGGGCCGGGTGCAGCCGACCGCCGCGTTCCAGCGCGTCGTGCAGCGCGCCATCCTGCATGTCGAAAGTTCCGGCCGGGAAGAAGTGACGGGCGCCAACGTCCTCGTCTCGATCTTCTCCGAGCGCGAAAGCCATGCCGCCTACTTCCTGCAGGAGCAGGACATGACGCGGTATGATGCGGTCAATTTCATCTCCCACGGCGTCGCCAAGCAGCCGGGCATGTCGCGCCCGTCTACCCCGCGCGGCGCAGAAGCCTCAGAGGAAGAACCGGTGAAGCAGGGCCACGAGGCACTCGACACCTATTGCGTGAACCTCAACGCCAAGGCGCGGGCCGGCAAGATCGACCCGCTGATCGGCCGCGATATGGAGGTCAACCGCTGCATTGAGGTGCTCTGCCGCCGCAACAAGAACAACCCGATCCTCGTCGGCGACCCTGGCGTGGGCAAGACGGCGATCGCCGAGGGCCTCGCCAAGCGCATCGTCGATGGCGAAGCACCCGAAATCCTGGACGACGCCATCATCTGGTCGCTCGACATGGGCGCCCTGCTGGCCGGCACGCGCTATCGCGGTGATTTCGAGGAACGCCTGAAATCGGTGATGAAGGAACTCGAGCAGCAGGAGAAAGCCATCCTGTTCATCGACGAGATCCACACAATCATCGGCGCGGGCGCCACCTCGGGCGGCGCAATGGATGCGTCCAACCTCCTGAAGCCTGCGCTTCAGTCCGGCGGCTTGCGCTGCATGGGCTCGACCACCTTCAAGGAATACAAGCAGCACTTCGAGAAGGACCGCGCGCTGTCCCGCCGCTTCCGCAAGATCGATGTGGTGGAGCCGACCGTTCCGGACACGATCAAGATTCTCACGGGTCTGAAGTCGAAGTTCGAGGATTTCCACGGCCTGAAATACACCAATGACGCCATCAAATCGGCGGTCGAGCTGTCGGACCGGTACATCACCGACCGCAAGCTGCCCGACAAGGCGATTGATGTGATCGACGAGGCAGGGGCCGCGCAATGGCTGCTGCCGGCATCGAAGCGCAAGAAAACCGTGGGCGCGCGGGATATCGAGGCGGTCGTCGCCAAGATCGCGCGCATTCCCCCCAAGCAGGTCACGTCCGACGATGCCGCCGCGCTCAAATCGCTGGAAAGCGATCTCAAGCGGGTCGTGTTCGGCCAGGACGAAGCCATCGAAGCGCTGTCGGCCTCGATCAAGCTTGCCCGCGCGGGCCTGCGCGAGCCCAACAAGCCGATCGGTTCCTACCTGTTCACCGGCCCCACGGGCGTCGGCAAAACAGAAGTTGCCAAGCAGCTTGCGTCCATCATGGGCGTGGAAATGCTCCGCTTCGACATGTCGGAATATATGGAGCGTCATACCGTCAGCCGTCTGATCGGCGCGCCTCCGGGCTATGTCGGCTATGATGAAGGCGGCCTGCTCACCGATGGCGTGGATCAGCATCCGCATTGCGTGCTGCTGCTCGACGAGATCGAGAAGGCCCACCCGGATCTCTTCAACATCCTGCTGCAGGTGATGGATAACGGCGCGCTGACCGACGCCAATGGCCGCAAGGTCGACTTCCGCAATGTCATCGTCATCATGACGACCAATGCGGGCGCTTCGGACGCTGCGAAAAACTCCATCGGCTTTGGCCGCGGCAAGAAGGAAGAGGAACAGGAAGAAGCGCTCAAGCGCATGTTCACGCCGGAATTCCGCAACCGCCTCGACGCGATCGTCACCTTCGGCGGCCTGACGCCGGAAATCATCGACCGCGTGGTGGAGAAGTTCATCCTGCAGCTGGAAGTTCAGCTGGAAGATCGCAACGTCTCCATCGAGGTGTCCAAACCGGCGCGCGAATGGCTGGCCAAACGCGGCTTCGACGCCGAGATGGGCGCGCGGCCTCTGGCCCGCACGATCCAGGAATTCGTCAAGAAGCCGATGGCGGAGGAACTCCTCTTCGGCAAGCTCCAGAAGGGCGGCGTGGTCCAGATCGATCTCGACAAGAAGGCCGAGGAACTCACCTTCAAATACATTGCTGAGCCGCCGAAGAAGAAAAAGCCGACCAAGGACGAAACCGAGGAACCGGCAGCCTGATTTCTTCAGCGCCTCCAGATGCAAAAAAAAGGGCCGTCCCATCGGGGCGGCCCTTTTCGTTTGGGGCTGGGGTCAGCCTCAGAGGCTGGCGAGCAGGCCCGCCCAGTCTGCCGCGCTAAGGGCGGAGGCGACCAGCGCGATCAGCGCCGCGAAAGAGACCGTCCAGACAAGGCCGCGCAGGTAAGGCACGCCCATCGCATAGAGCGGCAGATAGACAACCCGCGCCCCGGCAAAGATGAGGGCAGAGATGCGCGTGGCCGCTGTGGAATGATCCATCAGCGCCAGAATGATCACGACGCCCAGGAAGAAGGGCAGCGTTTCATGCAGGTTGCGCAGTGCCCGCGTCAGCCGGCCCAGCAGCAGGGAATCCGGCTCGGCCGGCGGCGCGTCCTGCGCGGTGTTGGCATAGGGCACGCCGTGGACGCGCCGGAATTCGATTGCCTGCAGGATCACCTGCACCAACCCCAGCGCAATCACGATCAGCGCCGCCAATAGTTCAACAGTCATGGAACCTCCCCCGTCTGACATTGTTGTGGGCTGAACCTGCGCCCACCCGCGCCGCCTGTCAAAGCGCGCCTTTGGAGGCTGACGCATGGTCAGCCCTCGCAAACGGGCCCAAACCGGCTAACGTTCCGGGCAAAAGAACCTCGGGAGGAATGAATATGGCCGCCAGCGTGCAGGGAAAATGCGATCCGAAATTCGCGAAGGTGCGTGAGGAATTTGAGCGCAATTTTGCCGCGCGCGGCGAGGTGGGCGCCTCGGTCTGCCTGTCGGTGGACGGGCAGACGGTGGTGGACCTCTGGGGCGGCATGGCCAACCCCGAAACCAGCGATCCCTGGCAGGAAGACACCGTCTCCATCGTCTTCTCCTGCACCAAGGCGGCGGTGGCCACCTGCGCCCATATCCTGATCGACCGGGGGCAGCTCAATCCCAATGCGCTGGTGAAGGACTACTGGCCGGAATTTGCCAAGAACGGGAAGGAAAAGACCACCGTTCAGATGATGCTGAACCATGAGAGCGCGCTGCCCACGCTGCGCGATCCGGTCAAGCCCGGCGGCTTTGCCGATTGGGACTATATGGCCACCCGCATGGCGGATGAGGAAGCCTTCTGGGAGCCGGGCACGCGCAACGGCTATCACATGATCAATTTCGGCTGGACGGTGGGTGAGCTTGTCCGCCGCGTTTCCGGCAAATCGCTCGGCACGTTTTTCCGGGAGGAAGTGGCGGAGAAGACCGGCGCGAAATTCTGGATCGGCCTGCCGGAAAGCGAGCAGGTACACATCGCCCCCATCCGCATGTATCAGCCCCAGCCGACCGATCAGCCTACGGAATTTACCATCGCGCTGATGACGGACCCCAATTCCATCCAGCACAAATCCTTCCTCAACACCGGCGGCTGGGATTTCAATGACCGCAAGGGGCAGGCGGCCGAGATTGGCGGGGGCGGCGGCCTCTCCAATGCGCGCGGGCAGGTGGCGTGGTATACGGAGCTTGCCACCAATTCCGGAAAGCTCGTCTCGGCAGACCGTCTCGCCGCCATGGGCCGCGTCACCACCGCCACCCAGCGCGACGCCACGCTGCTGATCCCCACCCGCTTTGCGTCGGGCTATATGAAATCGATGGACAATCGCGGCCTCAATCTCGGCCCCGGCACCAGCGCGATCATGGGCGAGGCCGCTTTCGGCCATGTCGGCGCGGGCGGCTCAATTGGTTTCGCTGATCCCGAAGCGCGCATGGCGTTCAGCTACACCATGAACCAGATGGGCGGCGGCCTGCTGCTGAACGAGCGCGGCCAGAGCCTGATCGACGCGGCCTATCAGGCGCTCGGCTATCGCACGAACACGCCCGGCGCCTGGGTGCGCTGAAGCGGCTTGATTGGCATTTTTCCGGAGACTAACCTTCCCGCATTGATTGCGGGAGACGCGGGTGATTTTCAGGGCTTTGATGACGGGGCTGCTGATAGCGGCGCTGAGCGCGCCGCCGGTATTGGCGCAGGGGAGTCTGCCGGACGTGGAGCCTCGTCCTGTCCGGCCGCCCATGCCCTCTTACCCCGTGGGCGCTGCCCGCGTGATGCTGCAGGGGTATTGCGAGGTTGAGTTTTCCGTGGATACGCGCGGGCGCACCAGCAACATTCATCCGCGCTGTTCGCATCCGGAGTTCTGCGCCAGCGCGACAGCGGCGATGGAAGAAGTGCGGTTCATGCCGGGCCGGCGTGATGGCCGGATCGTTCAGCGAAACAATGTCGTCTATCCGCTTGAATACCGGATTGAGGGTATGCCGGACCCAATCCCAGACCGGACAGAGCTCAAAGGATGTGTGGACCCGCTCGTTTCCTGACGGCCTCAGAGCGGCGGCGGTTCCCGGTCCGTCGGTATGAGGATCATCACGACCGTTGCGGCGACCGCCGCCAGCGCCACGACCAGCACGAGGGGTTTGGTGAGCGACTGGGTGAAACCCGCGGTCACCACCGCTGAGCCCCAGGCAAAGCCGACCGCCACGCGCTTCACTTCCGGGCGCACGGCGCGGCGTTCCTCGAAGCGGCGGGCTTCCTGAAGCGCGGTCTTGAGAATCGGGATGCGTTCCAGCCAGCGTGTCATCCGCTCGGACGAGCGCGCAAACGCCCACAGCGCCACGATCAGGAATACGGTCGTCGGCATACCCGGCAGGATGGCGCCGATAATGGCAAGGCCGGTGAAGATCAGGCCGACCAGAATGAGCAGCGGCCGGGTCATGAAGGGGCACGCCCGCAGCAATGGCGGGGCCTGGAGGACATCAGGAAAACGAGACCGGCAGGCGCTCAGACAGCCAGCCCCCGGGGCCTTCCATGCCGCCCACCACATTGTAAACCTGCGTGAAGCCCACCGCGCGCGCCTGCGCGGCGGCTTGGCCGGAGCGCTGGCCCGAGCGGCAGATAAACGCTACCGGCGCGTCAAAGCCGCCAGCGGCCTGCATCACCTGTTTCAGAAAGTCCTTGTCCTGAAGGGTGATGCGCTGCGCCCCCGGCGCAGTTCCGGTCTGGTGCCATTCCTGCGGCGTGCGCACATCAATCAGCGTGATCTCGCCTGCGGCCAGCTTGTCATGCGCCTCGCGCGCCGAAAGGCGCTGCACGGGCGGCGTGTTCCGGTCGCTTCCCTTCAGGGAAAACATCGAAGCAAGGATCGACTGGATATTCATCGCTGCGTCAGCCAGCTCCCCCAACCGTCAGGGAACCGACTTTCAGCGTCGGCTGGCCCACGCCCACAGGCACCGATTGCCCGGCCTTGCCGCACACGCCAACGCCATCATCCATGGCAAAGTCGTTGCCGATCATCGTCACATCGCGCAGCACGGTCGGCCCATGGCCGATCAGCGTGGCATTCTTCACCGGGGCCACCACCTTGCCATTCTCGACAAGGTAAGCTTCCGTGCACTGAAAGACGAAGTTGCCCGATGTGATGTCCACCTGTCCGCCGCCGAAATCCACCGCCCAGAGGCCGCGCTTGATAGAGGCGACGATTTCCTTGGGATCCTTGTCCCCGCCCAGCATCACGGTATTGGTCATGCGCGGCATGGTGGAGGCTTCATAGCTTTCGCGGCGGCCATTGCCGGTGGGTGCCATGCCCATCAGGCGGGCATTCATCCGGTCCTGCATATAGCCTTTGAGGATGCCATCCTCGATCAGCACGGTGCGCTGGGTCGGTGTGCCCTCATCATCGAAGGACAGCGATCCGCGCCGCGCCTCGATGGAGCCGTCATCGATGATAGTTACGCCCTTCGCGGCCACCTGCTCGCCGATGCGGCCGGAATAGACGCTTGTGCCCTTGCGGTTGAAGTCGCCCTCGAGGCCATGCCCCACCGCCTCATGCAGCAGCACAGCCGGCCAGCCGGGGCCGAGCACCACTTCCATTTCGCCGGCGGGGGCGGGGATGGATTTGAGGTTCACCGAAGCTTTCTGGATGGCGCGGGCCACCATGGCTTTCCAGCGCTCGGGCGCGATCCACTCGTCATAGGCCGCGCGCCCGCCCGCGCCGGCGCCGGCCGATTCGCGCCGGCCGTTTTCTTCCAGCGTCACCGATACGTTGAGGCGCACCAGCGGGCGGATGTCATGGAAATGGGCCCCGTCCGGGCGCAGGATGTCGATCTCGCTATGGCTGCCCGATAGCGAGCAGGAGACCTGCACCACGCGCGGGTCGGCCGCGCGGGCAAAGGCGTCGATCTCGGCCAGCAGGTTTGTCTTGTCGGTAAAGGCCGGCGCCAGCGTCGGATCGATGGGGGCATAGAGGCGCCGGTTGGTCGGCTGAGGGCCGGTGGCGAGCTTCCCCGAATGGCCGCGCTTGGCCTGGGCGGCCGTGTCCGCGGCGCGGCGGATGGCGTCCAGCGTCAGCTGCGAGGCATAGCCCTGGCCCTGTGCCTCGCCCGCCACCACGCGCAGGCCAAAGCCCTGATCGGTGTCATAGGCGGCCGATTTCAGCCGGCCATCGTCAAACACGAAGCTCTCCGAGCGCGAGCGCTCCACATAAAGATCGCCATCATCGGCGCCGCGGGTGGCCTCCGCCAGAATGTCGGCAGCGGCTTTCAGGTCAAAAGGCAGGGGGGATTGGGTCATGTTCCCAAGATGCGGGCTTCCGCGTCTGCGTACAAGCCTCAGCCTGCGGGTGGGGCAGGCGGAAAGACGGCCAGGGCCTGCTCGGCCACCGCCAGCAGCGTTTCCCGGCTGAACCCGGCCTTCGCCTGCATGGCCATGCCATGCAGGACGGCCATCACGAATGTGGCGAGGGCCTCTGGGTTCGAAGTTTCGGGCAGATCCCCGTCTTTTCTGGCCTGTACGAACCGCTCCCGCAGCATCGCCTCGCCTTCGGCCCGCGCATCGATCAATGCCTGCCTCACCGGCTCAGCTTCATCAGAGCCCGCTTGCGCGCCGTTGATCATCAGGCATCCGGTGTTCTCCGGAAATGCGGTATTCAGATGGATTGCAGCGCAGAATATCTTTGTGGCCACTTCCCGCGCGGTCGGCAGGTTCATCGCCTCAGGAAAATAATCGAGATACCGCTCCTGATAGCGATCCAGAGCCTTCCGGAAGAGGGCTTCCTTGTTGCCGAAGGCCGCGTAGAGGGCAGGCCGCTCCACGCCGGTGGCTTCGGTCAGGTCGGTATAGGAGGCGCCTTCATAGCCTTTGCGCCAGAAGACGCAGAGCGCCGCATCAAGCGCTTTCTCCACATCGAATTGCCGGTGGCGTCCCATTAGCTCAGCTCAACTCTGTTATCATAACGATCATTACAAAATAGATTGACCGCGTCCCATCTCATATCATACCAGACGGTATCGTAACAATCGTTACGAAATAATCATCGGGGCTGCAACTGCGGCCCCGAACACGAGAAGGATATCTCATGTCGACGAAACTGAAGGGCAAGGTTGCCCTGGTCACGGGCGGCTCGCGCGGGCTTGGCGCGGCCATTGCCGAGGCGCTGGCCGATCAGGGCGCAGATGTCGCGATCAGCTACACCGCCTCGGCGGCGAAGGCTGAGGCCGTGGTCGAGAAACTAAAGGCAAAGGGCGTGCGGGCGCTGGCCATCCAGGCTGATCAGGGGGATCTGGCCACGGCCGGGCCGCTGGTCGATCAGGTTGCGGCGCACTTCGGCAAGCTGGACATTCTGGTCAACAACGCCGCCGTCGCCGTTCAGGGGCGCACGGTGGACGATCCGGCGCTCGAGACGGCCGAGTATGACCGCCAGTGGCAGGTCAATGTCCTGGGCGTGGTGGCCCTAACGCGGGCAGCGTCCCGCAAGCTCTCCGATGGCGGACGCATCATCTTCATCGGCTCGGGTCTTGGCAGCAAGGTGCCGTTCCCCGGCGTGGCCGACTATTCGGGCACCAAGGCGGCGATTGCCGGCTATGCCAAGGGCGTCCAGCGGGATCTGGGGCCCCGCAACATCACGGTGAACGTGGTGCAGCCGGGCATCATGCTGACCGATATGGGGACCGCCGCCGCCGGCAAGCTGCCGGACTCCGTAATGGATGCCCACCCCATCCGCCGCGTGGCCACCGTTGAGGAAGTGGCCGCCGCCACCGTGTTCCTTGCCGGGCCGGACGCAGGCTACATCGCCGGCAGCATCGTGGATGTGTCGGGCGGTTTCCTCGCCTGAGGCGGGGCCGGGTTCAGGGCGGATAGTCAACATCCGCCCTGAGCGTTTCAGTTCGTCACCACCGTGAACCGGGCGAGCTGGTCATCTGTCGGCGTGTAGTCCGGCTTGAGTTCCTTCGATTTGACGAAGTCGTAATAAGCCCCTTCCACATCGCCGGTACGCTCGCGGGCCAGGCCGCGATTGTAATAGGCGGCGTAGAGGTCGGACGAATCGAGTTCGATGGCCTTGTCCAGCGACACCAGGGCAGAGTTGTAATCCTGCTTGAGGATGTAGGCGGCGCCCTCGTTCAGCCAGGTAGGGCCGGAGTTTGGCGAGATGCGCTTTGAGGCGGCATAATCGCTCAGCGCCGCATCCAGCTTGCCCTGCCGCATCCGCAGAACACCCCGATTCGTGAAGGTGGCGGCGCGATTGGTCAGATTGAGGGCCTCATGCTCCAGGGCCCGCGTGCAGAGTTCTTCCGCAGCCACCTGGCTGAGCAATCCGTATTTCGCCGCTTCGTAACAATCCTTAGCCAGCCCGCCACCGATGACGGTTACCTGCGCGGTGGCCGCAGGGGCCAAAACGGCCAGAAGGGCCGTAAATACAACTGTACGGACCATGTTTTCCTCCCGTATTTCGTTGTAAGAAGAGTATAGCACTCTGCCCCCGGCCGGGCGATGCGCTGCGACAATTTTGAGCGAGGAAAACGCTGGGGTTCCCAGCGCGGCTGGTATAGTTAGAGGCCAAATTGAGACGAATTGGGGTTGAATCCGTGCGACACATCCTTGCCGCCCTCTCCGCTGCCATGCTGGCCGCACCGGCCTTTGCGGCCGAGCCTGTAGACGGCGCGATCAACATGCAGCCTGCGGCGACGCGAATCGCTGAGCGCGTTCATGAGTTCCACAATGTGCTGCTCGTGATCATCACGGCCATCACGCTGCTGGTGCTGGCGCTGCTCATCTGGATCGTGGTCCGCTATAACCAGAAGGCGAACAAGGTTTCCCGCAAGTTCAGCCACAACACCACCATCGAGATCGTGTGGACGGTTGTGCCGGCGCTGATCCTGGTGGGCATTGCGGGCCTCTCCTTTCCGAACCTGTTCTATCAGAACGTCACGCCGAACCTTGGCCAGATCGTTGCCACCTCCAAGCAGCTGCTGGCGGACGGCAAGTCGGCCGAGCATCAGGCCTTCACCAAGAACTACTTCCCCGATGCGGCGGAAGAGGGCTTCGTGAACGTCAAGATCCAGGGCAACCAGTGGAACTGGACCTACACCTATCCCGATATCGTCGATGAGACGGGCGAACCTGTGGAATTCGTTTCCAACGGCATCCATAAGGGCCGCGCCTCTGATCCCACCGATGGCCTGCGCCTGCTGTCGACCGACTATCCGATGGTCGTTCCGGCAAACCGCTATGTCCGTTTCTACACGGCGGCCGCTGATGTGATCCACTCCTGGGCCGTGCCGGCATTCGCCATCAAGGTGGATGCCATCCCCGGCCGCCTCAACGAAGGCTGGTTCCTCGTGCGGGAGCCGGGCGTCTATTACGGCCAGTGTTCGGAACTCTGCGGCGTTGACCATGCCTACATGCCGATCGAGGTCCGCGTGGTTCCGCAGGCACAATTCGATGCCTGGGCTGAGCTGATGAAGGCTGGAGATTTTGACGGCGCCGCCGCTTCGGTGAGCCAGATCGCTTCGGCTGAAACCGAAACCAAATTCGCTTCTAACTAAGTTCCGAGAGAAAGAGCCTTTCCCATGCCTATGGACGAAGTTGCCCTCGATCACGGCCACGACAGCCACGATCACAAACCCGGCTTTTTTGCGCGCTGGTTCTTCTCTACGAACCACAAGGACATCGGTACGCTGTACCTCATCTTCTCGCTGATCGCGGGTATCGTCGGCTATTCAATGTCGGGCCTGATCCGCTGGGAGCTTGCTGAGCCCGGCATCGGCCCGATGCTGTGGATCCAGACCACCTTCTTCGGCCTGGAAGGCGACGCTGCCGTTGCCGCGGCCAAGCATTTCTACAACGTCGTGATCACCTATCACGGCCTCGTCATGATCTTCTTCATGGTGATGCCCGCGCTGATCGGTGGCTTCGGCAACTGGTTCGTGCCGCTGATGATCGGCGCGCCGGACATGGCCTTCCCGCGGATGAACAACATCTCGTTCTGGCTGACGGCGGCTGCCTTCGTGCTGGCCATCCTGTCGATGGTGGTTCCGGGCGGTTCTGCCGGTAACGGCTTCGGCGGCGGCTGGACCCTGTATCCGCCGCTCTCCGGCTCGACCGGCCACCCCGGCCCGTCGATGGACCTCTTGATCCTGTCGCTGCACACCGCCGGTATCGCCTCGATCCTCGGCGCCATCAACTTCATCGTCACCATTCTGAACATGCGCGCACCGGGCATGACGCTGCACAAGATGCCGCTGTTCGCCTGGGGTATGCTGATCACCGCCGTCCTGCTGCTTCTGGCTCTGCCGGTGCTCGCTGGCGCGCTGACCATGCTGCTGACCGACCGTAACTTCGGCTCACAATTCTTCGTGCCTGCCGGCGGCGGCGACCCGGTGATGTTCCAGCACCTGTTCTGGTTCTTCGGCCACCCCGAAGTGTACATCATGATCCTGCCGGCCTTCGGCATCGTCAGCCACATCGTGTCGACCTTCTCGAAAAAGCCGATCTTCGGCTATCTCGGCATGGCCTATGCCATGGTGTCCATCGGCGTGATCGGCTTCGTCGTGTGGGCCCACCACATGTACACGGTCGGCATGAACGTGGACCTGAAGGCCTACTTCGTGGCCGCCACCATGGTCATCGCGGTGCCCACCGGCATCAAGATCTTCTCGTGGATCGCTACCATGTGGGGCGGCTCCATCGAGTTCAAACTCCCGATGCTCTGGGCCATCGGCTTCATCTTCCTGTTCACCGTGGGCGGTGTGACGGGCGTGGTGCTGGCCAATGCCGGTGTCGACCATACGCTGCACGACACCTACTATGTGGTGGCCCACTTCCACTACGTGCTGTCGCTCGGCGCCGTGTTCGGTCTCTTCGCCGGCTGGTACTACTGGTTCGAGAAGATGTTCGGCATCAAGTACAACAGCTTCCTCGGCGGCCTGCACTTCTGGCTGATGTTCATCGGTTCGAACGTCCTGTTCTTCCCGCAGCACTTCCTGGGTCTGCAGGGGATGCCGCGCCGCTACATCGACTATGCAGATGGCTTTGCCACCTGGCACCACTGGTCGTCGATCGGCTACGCCATCACCCTCGTTGCCACGCTGATCTTCTTCTTCTCGCTGGCTGTTGCCTTCATCCAGCGCCGCAAGGCCACCGTGGATGAGCATGGCCATGGCAACCCGTGGGGCGAAGGCGCAACGACGCTGGAATGGACCCTGCCGTCCCCGCCGCCGTTCCACCAGTATAACGAACTGCCGGTGGTCACGAACAAGGGCGGCCACTAAGCGCCCGGCCTGACAAAGGCTTGAAATCAGACGGCCCTTCGCATGAGAGTGCGGAGGGCCGTTTTGCTTTGAGAAGGCTGATGCTTCAGAACCGTTTCGTCCCGCTCGGATTTCTCTTGGCCAGCCTGTTTGCGCTTAGCGGAGGCATCTCGGTTCTTGCAGCGGTCGCGATTGCGCATGCATTGAACAGCCGAATGCCCGATCATGGGCTCTACGATTCGTACTACTTTGTGCATGACTGGGGCTTCACATTCTACGTTTTCGGTGGGTTCTTGGTATTTGCACTGTTTTACTGGTTGGTGCCCCGTGTAACCGGAATTCGGTTTCGTAAAGTTCTTGCTTATTTGCATTGGGGTACGGCTACGATGGCAGCTTTACTTGCCCTCTGGTCGTCACTCTCGGTTGCGTTCCGGGACCCTCCGAAGCGATTTATCGACTATGAGTCGAGCTTCGAGCAGCTATCAATGATCGCCATGCTCGCTGAATATGTCGCGCTGCTTTCCCTCGTCATCTTTGCCATATGCATCGCAGACGCCGTTTTTGAGCGCATCCGCCGAGGCAAACCGCTATAAGCCCGCCTATGACTGACACGCACACGACATCCAGCAAACGCCCCGCCACGGCTGCTGACTATGTGAACCTGATGAAGCCCCGCATCATGATGCTGGTGGTGTTCACAGCGGTCGCAGGTCTGGCCGCTGCCAGCGGCATGACGGGCGTAACCATGCACCCGGCCATGGCGGCGATTGCCGTGCTGGCCGTCGCGCTCGGCTCGGGCGCAGCAGGCGCCATCAACATGTGGTATGACGCGGACATTGACGCCGTGATGAGCCGCACGGCGACGCGGCCGATCCCGTCCGGCGCCGTGCCGAAGGAAGAGGCCCTTGCCATGGGCCTCATCATGTCAGGCGTGTCGGTGATGCTGATGTGGCTGGCGTCCAACTGGCTGGCGGCCGGGCTGCTGGCTTTCTCGATCTTCTATTACGGCGTCATCTACACGATGTGGCTGAAGCGGGCGACTCCGCAGAATATCGTCATCGGCGGCGGCGCAGGGGCCTTCCCCCCGGTCATCGGCTGGGCGGCGGTCACCGGCAACACGCCGCTGGACGCCTGGATCCTCTTCGCCATCATCTTCTTCTGGACCCCGCCGCATTTCTGGGCGCTGTCGCTGCTGGCGCACAAGGAATACGCCAAGGTCTCGGTGCCGATGCTGCCCGTCACGCATGGGGCAAAGGCCACGCGCCTGCAGATCCTGATCTACACGCTGGTGCTGATTCCCGTCTCGCTCAGCCCGCTGGCGACCGGTCTTGGCGGCTGGATCTATGCCGTCACCGCCGGCGTGGGCGGCCTGGTCTTCCTCGTCTGCGCGCTGGCCATCCTGAGCTCGAAGGCGGGGGATGACGGCGCCCCGGGGGCAGACATGAAACTCGCCCGCAACACATTCCTCTTCTCGATTCTCTACCTCTTCGCCCTGTTTGGCGCGGTGCTGGTGGAGCATGCCGCCGGGCTGCATTTCCCGGTCATCGGAGGCTGATATGGAAGATCCGACCCTCAAGCCGGACGTGCGCCGGATGACGCCGGAAGAACTCGCCGCCCGCAAGAAGCGGAACCTGTGGCTGGGTCTGGCCCTTGCCGGTTTCGTCGTTCTGGTGATGATCACCACCATCATCCGGCTGGCAACCGGAACAGGCATTTCGGGGCGGATGTAATGGGTCTGTCGAACGCAAGGATCGGTCTGATCGCGGGCGGCTTTGCCGCTGGTATGCTGACGCTCGCCTTTGCGGCAGAGCCGCTTTATTCGGCTTTCTGTGAAGTGACCGGCTTTGGCGGCACCACGCGGGTGGCTACCGAAGGCCCGAAGGAAATGCTCGACCAGACGGTTGAGGTCCGCTTCGACGCGAATGTGGCCGATACGCCGCTGAAATTCCGCGCGCTGCAGGGGCCCCAGACAGTCCAAATCGGCCAGCATGGCCTGGCCTTCTACGAGGTCACCAACCCGACCGACCGCGAAATCCGCGTCATCGCCAGCTATAATGTGACGCCGCACCTGGCGGGGCCGTATTTCAACAAGCTGGAATGCTTCTGCTTTTCTGAGCGCGTGATCGCGGCCGGGGAAACGCGCAAGCTGCCGGTGGTCTATTTCATCTCGCCCAACATGGTCGAAGACCGGGTGGCGAAGAATCTCGAAACTATCACACTCAGCTACACTTTCTTTGACAGTGGCACGTATAACGGGCCGCGCACCGAAGTGTCCGGGCCTGTGCCCGCAGCGGCGCCTGACGCGCCGGCGGGCGGGGGTGCGGCAAATCCGGCCACGCCGGGCTGAAACAGTTGCGAAAAGGCGCGCGCAAGCGATAAACAGCGCCAAAGTATTGTGGCGATTCCGGAGGGGATTGAGAAAATGGCCGGCGGCGACGTCAAACACGATTATCACCTGGTGAACCCCTCGCCGTGGCCGCTCCTCGGCTCGCTGGCGGTCACCGTTCTCGCAATCGGCGGTGTGACCTACATGAAAGGCCTGTTTGGCCTGGCTGAAGGCACCTGGTGGCTCATGGCCATCGGCTTTGCTATGGTCATCTGGGTCATGTTCGGCTGGTGGGCAACCGTCATCAAGGAAGGCCGCGTGGGCGATCATACGCCCGTGGTCGAGATCGGCCTGCGCTATGGCATGATCCTGTTCATCGCCTCCGAGGTGATGTTCTTCGTGGCCTGGTTCTGGTCCTTCTTCGAATTCGCCATCTTCTGGGATGCCCGCGTCGGCGCGCACTGGGATTCTGCAAACGCGCTGTTCCAGGAAGGGCTTGAGCGCTTCAAGCAGTTCCCCCCCGAAGGCGTCACGATGTTTGACCCCTTCCACCTGCCGCTGATGAACACCCTCGTCCTGCTGCTCTCGGGCACCACGGTCACCTGGGCCCACCATGCGCTGGCTCATGGCAACATGAAGAGTGCAAAGCTCGGCCTGATCGTCACGATCCTGCTCGGCCTCGGCTTCACCGGTCTTCAGGTTCTCGAATACAGCCACGCGGCCTTCTCGTATGACGGCACGCTCTATGGCTCGGCCTTCTTCATGGCCACGGGTTTCCACGGCGCCCACGTGGTGATCGGTACGATCTTCCTGATCGTCTGCCTGATCCGCATGTATGCCGGCAACCTGACGCCGAAGAAGCATCTCGGCTTCGAATTTGCCGCCTGGTACTGGCACTTCGTGGACGTGGTGTGGCTCTTCCTCTTCGCCTTCGTCTATGTGGCTCCGTGGCTCATCCACGGCGGCAGCGGCCACTAAGTCTCTGCGCCGTCCCAAGGGGCGGTAAGGGATGACACAATCTGGCCCGCCGGTGTTTCAGCGCTGGCGGGCTTTGTCTTTCCGGGGACGTGCTTGTCCCGATTTGTCCTGGATCCGACCGATGATGTTCCGCCCCTTACCCGTCATGACCGTGCTGAGCGTGATCGCGTTCGCCATCCTGATCATGTTCGGCAACTGGCAGTGGGGGCGCTATGCGGAGAAGATGGCGCAGAAGGGTGCCGAGCCGGACTGGGCCGAGATCGCCGGCACCACGCTGCCGGGCACCGAGAAGATCGTCTATGCCTATGCCGATGGTGACGCCGCCTGGCGGCAGGTGACCGCGTTCGAGACAGCAGAGGGCATCCTCTTCCTGCCGCTGACGATTACCTATTCGATCGAGCCGCCGCCGGTGAACCCCGCCGGCGAGCCCCAGACGCTGACGCTGCGCGGCCTCTGGCATCCGCCCCAGCGGCGCAACGCGTTCACCACAGAGGATGATCCGGAGAAGGGCATCTATTATGCGCTGGATCCGGAGCGGCTGGCCGCCTCGCTGCCGGCGGATCTGGCGGCGCGGGTGATCCCCCGCGTGTTCGAGCCGGAAACGCTGATCCGTGCGGACTATCCGGCGCCCCAGCCGGTCGCCAACCCTCTGCTGATGCCGGGCGACAGCGCGCGCCTGCCGCCAGAGCGGCATTTTGGCTATGCAATCACCTGGTGGGGCCTCGCCATGGCGCTCGCCGGTGTGTATCTGGCCTTCCATTACCAGCGCGGGCGGCTGCGCTTCAGGCGGGAGACGAGTAAGTGAAGTATATCTCGACACGGGGTCAGGCAGAGCCTGTCGATTTTGCCGGCGCGTGCCTTGCCGGTCTTGCGGCCGATGGCGGCCTCTATGTGCCTGAAAGCTGGCCGCAGATTGCGCCGGCTATACCCGGCGAGCCCTATGCCGAAACCGCCGCGCGCATTCTCTCTGCCTTTGCCGGCGACGCCATCCCCAAGGATGTGATGCGCCAGCTGTGCGAGAAGGCCTATGGCCGCTTTGCCCACCGATCCGTGGCGCCGCTGACGCAGGCTGGCCCCGGCCTCTGGCTGATGGAGCTGCACCATGGGCCGACGCTGGCCTTCAAGGATGTGGCGATGCAGATCATCGGCCAGATCTATGACTATCTCCTCGGCCTCTCGGGCCAGCGGATGACGGTGACCTGCGCGACTTCCGGCGATACCGGCGGGGCCGCTGCCGGAGCGTTTGCCGGGGCGAAAAATGTGCGCCTGGTGATCCTGCATCCGCATGAGCGGGTCTCGCCGGTGCAGCGCCTGTTCATGACGACCACGGGCGCGGAGAACGTCCTCAACATCGCCGTGGACGGAGACTTTGACGACTGCCAGTCGATGGTCAAATCGATGTTTGCCGACAAGGCGTTTGCCGCCAGCATCGGCCTTTCGGGCGTCAACTCCATCAACTGGGCGCGGATTGCGGCGCAGGCGGTCTATTACGCCACCGCCAGCGCGCAGCTCGGCCACCGGGCGCTGCGCTTCGTGGTGCCGAGCGGCAATATGGGCGACGCGCTGGCCGGCTATGTGGCGGCCCGCTGCGGCCTGCTGCCGGGCGGCCTCGAAATCCGCTGCGCAGTGAACGAAAACGACACGCTGGCCCGGGTGTTCAACACCGGCCGGATGACCCGCCAGGCCGCCGTGGCAACGCCCAGCCCGGCGATGGACATTGCCGTGCCGTCCAATTTCGAGCGCCTGCTGTTCGAAGTGACGGGGCGCGACGCTGAGGCTGTGCGCCGGACCTATGAAACCTATGCCCAGGCGGGCGAGGCAGAGCTGCCGGAGACGGCCAGGGCGCGCCTCTCCTGCACCGGGCTTTCCGCCGCTTCGGTGAACAATGCCGATACGCTGGCCGAGATGGAGCGGTTCCGCACCGAGACCGGCTGGCTGATCTGTCCGCATACGGCGGTTGGCACGCAGACGGCACGGGGCCTCAAGCCTTCGGATGCGGCGGCGACCGTGGTGCTGGCAACGGCAGCGGCGAGCAAGTTCCCCGAAACGGTGAAGGAAGCGACCGGCGAAGACGCCCCGCTGCCGAGCCGCTGCGCCGAGCTTCTGGGCCGGGGCGAAGTGTTCGAGCGCTTTGCCTCTGATCCGGCGGCGGTGCGCGCCCGCATTGCGGCCTTCGCAGGCTAGGCCGGGCCCATGGCGTTTGTGCCGCTCGATACGGTTATCGCGGCAGAGCGGCTGGTGCTGATGGCGCCGCGCAAGAGCGACTATGAAGACTGGGCCGCGCTGCGCACGGTGAGCCGCGCCTACCTTGAGCCGTGGGAGCCAAGCTGGCCGGCCGATGCGCTGAGCCGCAAGGACTGGCAGCGGCGCGTCACCGCCTGGACCAAGGCCTGGAAAGCGGGCACGGGCTATGTGTTCCTCATCCGCCGGCTGTCTGACAATGCGCTGCTGGGCGGTGCCTCTCTGACACAGGTGCGCGGCTGGCCGGCCAACAGCGCCAGCCTCGGCTACTGGATGGGCGAGCCCCATGCCGGCCAGGGCTATATGAAGGAAGCGGTGAAAGCCCTGTGCACATGGGCGTTTCCGATGCTTAACCTCGCCCGGATCGAGGCGGGGATCGTGCCGGAGAATGACCGCTCCCGCGGGGTTCTGGAAGGCACGGGATTTGCTGAAGAGGGACGGGCGAGCGCATACCTCGAGATTGCGGGCGTGCGCCGAGACCATATCCTTTTCGCTCTCGTCAGGGGCGATATTCGCCGCTAGGTAACGAGAACACATGGCAAAACGCACCCCCAAGGAACCCCAGGGCAGCTGGCACTGGCGCGGCGAGGCTGGCCGCCTCCTCATCGAGGCACAGACCGGCACGCTGTTATCGGATCTCTCCGGGGACTGGTCTCTCGATGCGCTGGAGAAGATGGTGGAGGGGCTGAGCCGGGGGCGGCTGGCCAAGGCGCTGTCGACCGGTGAAGGCGGCCCGGTGCGCTGCGGCCTGCGGCTTTCCAACGGCCGGGACGTGCATTTCGTCGGTGCCTTCGTCAGCGACAGCGAGGCGCGCGGCATGCTGCTGGCGGGGGAGACCTTCCCCGAGATTGACCCCAGCGATATGCGCCCCGGCCCGGATCTCGCCCCGGTCTACCAGCCGATCATTTCGCTGCGCGATGGCCGGGTGGTCGGCTTCGAGGCGCTGGCGCGCTGGGACAGCAATGAAGAGACCGTTCCGCCCAGCCGTTATGAAGATCAGGCGCTGGCGTCCAACATGCTGATCCGCTCGGCCGAAACCCTGTCGAACCTGCGGGAGGGGGCAAAGCGCGACGACCTCTTCATGCATGTGAACCTCACCGCGCGGGAGCTGACCAAGAGCACGCTGCCGGCGCTGATCGAGGCGCTGATGAATGGCTACAAGCTGCCTGAGCGGGCGTTGCGCATGGAGCTGACCGAGCAGGCCGCCCTGCGCGACGAGACCCATGCGCTGGCCGCCGCGATGGCGCTGAAGGCGGTGGGCGCGGGGCTGGTGCTGGATGATTTCGGCACGGGGCATTCCTCCTTCGCCTGGCTGGCCGACCTGCCGTTTGACAGCCTCAAGATCGACCATGGCCTGACCAGCCGTCTTGGCCAGCACCGCAATGACACGATCCTCTCCACCATCACGCTGCTGGCCAGCCGGCTGGGCATGTCCTCGACTGCCGAGGGCGTGGAAGCGCGTGAAGATGCCAGCCGCCTGCGGGCGCTCGGCTTTGACTATGCCCAGGGCTTTGCCTTTGCCCGTCCGATGGACGCAGACAGCGCGCTGGCTTTCCTGAAAGGATGACGAAATGAGCCAGGCAACGCCCCAGCACCGCGCGATTGCAGATTACCTGACCGATGCCTTTGGCGGCGAGATCAGGGTGATGGGCCAGTCCTATCATGATGGATTATCCGTGAACGTGCTTGTCTCTTCCGGGGCGCCGGAGGGGGACTATCTTTCCTGCTCCACCATCGGCCTCAGCGACCGGGAACTGGTGCTGGAAGATGAGCCGATGGGCTTTGGCGTGGAGCTGTGCGGGGCGCTCTATGCGGACGAAATGCCGTTTGTGGAGATGCTGGCCGATATTGCCCATGAGGTGCAGACCGGTGAATGGAGCATTGGGCTGGGCACGATCCTGCCGGATGTGGTGCAGGCCTATTTCCCCGGCAGCACGATGCAGCATCTTCTGCTGGTGCATCCTTTCTTCTGGGATGAAGACTTCGGCGTGTTCGAGCAGGATGGCCGCAAGACCGTCTGGCTGCAGATCATTCCGATTTCGGGCAGCGAGTTTGAACTGGCCGAGGAAGAAGGGCTCGAAGCGCTGGAAGAGAAGCTGGAAGCCTCCGGCGCCGATGTGTTTGACCTGCTGCGCGCGCCGGTGGTGTGACGCCGTCAGGCATTGCCCGCATTTGACTGAAGCCGCGAGAGGTCTACGCCCATCCGCGTGAGGGCGTGGCGCCATTTGTGTTCATAGGCGTCGCCGAAGACGAGATCGGAATCGGGCGCGCCGACCAGCCAGGCATTCTGCGCCAGTTCCTGTTCGAGCTGGCCAGCGGCCCAGCCGGCATAGCCCAGCGCCATGACGAATTTGCGCGGCGGCGCCGATGAGGCAATCGCGGCGAGGATTTCGCGCGTGGCCGTCATGCACAGCTCATCCTCCACCTCCATCGTGGCGCCGTCACAGATCACGTCATCTGTGTGCAGAACAAAGCCGCGTTCAGTGGCCACCGGGCCGCCCTCCAGAATGGCGACGCCTTCCAGATCAGCCTCCTGGGGCACATCCATCTGGTCGATGATTTCCTGCAGGTCGATGCCCTCCATCGGGCGGTTCAGCACGATGCCCATGGCGAAATCCGGGGTGTGGGCACAGACAAGGATCACCGATCGCTCGAAGCGCGGGTCGCCGATGCCGGGCATGGCAATCAGCAGCTTGCCGGTGAGGTCCGTTTCAATCTGCATGTCGTGCTCCGGCCACCGAGGCTGGGGCAGGTGGCGGGCATTTGCAAGTGAAAATCCGGTGGGTCAGGCCGCGAGGGCAGGCTTTTTCCGGCGCTTGCGCCTGGGTTTGCGCAGGAAGGTCCAGGTTCCGGCAAGGCCGAGAACGGTCAGGGAGAGGCCGGTGAGGAAGGAGAGGAGATCATAGAGGCGCCCGCCGATCCCGGCCGAATGCAGGGGATAGAGCGCGTTGAACACCCGGTCGGCGCGGGAGAGGGCGCGGCCATCTTCGGTGGCGAGGGGGCGGTTGGTGGCCGGGTCCATCAGCACATAGGTGCGCCCGTTCTGGTGCCACTCGCCGGGCTGGCGCAGGCGCAGGGAGGCCGGGGCGCCTTCGCTGCGGGGCGGGCTGGCAAGGCGCGGATAGGCGCCGGGGAAGGCCTCCTGGGCGGCGGCGAGGGTGGCGGTCCAGTCGGTGGTGCCGGGCCCGGCGGCGAGGCGCGCCGAGGGCGCTTCGGCGGGGGTGAGGGTGACCACCTTCAGCACCGCGCGCACCGGGCCGGAATAGACCATGGCGAACCCGGTGAAGGCGATGAGAATGATCGGCAGGGCGAAGATCACACCCAGATCGCGGTGCTGGGCAAGGAGATCCCGGCGCCGGGCCGATTTCGGCCAGACGCGCCAGGCGAACATGCGCAAGGTAGGCCAGACGATGATAAGGCCGGTGAGGGCGAGGATAACCGCCGCCCCGCCGGCCACCCCGGCGATGAGCTTTCCGGTGTTGCCGGCCAGCAGATAGTGGTGAAGGTCAAACAGCCAGTCTTCGGCGCGGCCGTTCTTGGCCCAGCGCGCAACCGTCTCGCCGCTGCGGTCGATATAGGCGCCGCCGCCATCCCGGAAGACCGCCTTGTGCAGGCCGAAATGCGCATCGCCGAGGGAGACGTATTGCAGTCCTTCAGGGCCATAGGTGGCCTCGATCCGGCCGAGCACCGGGCCGAGGGTTTCGGGGGCCAGAGAGACCGCCTCGCGCGCCTCTGGAAAGACGGCGCGCAGATAGTCCTTCTTGAACACCAGCAGGGACCCCGACAGCCCCAGCACGGCAATCAGGAGAGACAGAACGGCGCCCGCCCAGGCGTGCGCCGTTCTCAGAAACATCATCAGCCTCAAAACTTCTTCTCGAAGGCAAGGGCAATCACCCGGCCCCGGCCCGCGAAGAAGCGGGTGTTGCTGGTGGGCTGAACGGTCTGGCTGTCATAGGTGACGTATTGCTTGTCGAAGAGGTTTGACGCCGAGAGGGTGATGTCGCCGAAGCCTGCCGAATAGCGCAGGAAGGCATCGGCCAGGGTGTAGCCGTCAAAGTCTGTATTGGCGGCCAGGCCATCGAAGGTGCGGTCGAGATAGGACCGGGTCTGCACACGGACGGAATAGGGGCCGGCGGAATAATCGGCGGCGAGGTTTACCCGGTCCGGGCTGATATTGGCGCCGTCAAGGTCGGTGTCGACGCGGTTGTCATTATTCGTATCGGTGCGGCCGTTGAGCATGGCATAGCCGCCCGAAAGGCGCAGGCCGTCCAGCGGGGTATCCCAGGCGCCGGAGAGTTCCAAGCCATCAATCTCCGTGCGGCGGCGCTCAACCTCGAACACGTCATTGCGCAGCACAAGGATCGATCCGAGTTCGGACTTGCTCCAGAAATAGGCTGCCGAAGCAGAGAGCGGGCCGCGCCGCCATTCGAGGCCAATCTCGGTATTGTCGGAGATCACCGGCTCGACATTCAGGAAGGTATCGACATCCTGGCCGGGCGTTTCCACGCCGCGCAGGATGCGGCCGACATCAGCCATGGTGAAGCCTTCGGCATAGGAGGTGTAGGCGGTGAGGCCGTCAATGACCTCCACGGTGACGCCGGCATTTATGAGGGTTTTCTCGAACTCCGGTTCGCCGCCGCCCACCTGTTGCGGGCCGTAGGAGTAGAGGGTTTCATAATCGTTCACCTTCAGCTTCGCGATCTCATGGCGCAGGCCGGCGGAGAGGTGAATGCGCTCGCCCCAGAGGGCCTGGTTGAGCTGAAGGAAGGGGGCGTAGGAGGTGAACTCGGTTTCCGGAACCCAGTTGCGGCCCGTGAGGACCAGTTCCTGATAGGTCTTGTCATTGAGCACATCGAGGCCGCCCATCACGCGCAGGCCCGGCACAGCGTCCATTTCGCGCTCATAGGAAACGCGCAGGCCCTTCTTTTCCGAATTGTTCGCAGACTGATCGAACAGGGTGCCGACCGGCGCGATGCGCGGGTCCTGGAAGGAGGCGAACGAACCGCCGCCATAGATGGCTTCAAAATCCTGATAGAAAAGCTGGCCGGTCAGCGTGCCGCCCAGCACATCCTGGTCGGTATAGGTCAGCGAGGAGGTGAGCACCTTGTTGGTGGGGATGATGCCTTCCTGCTGGCCGCGCACGGTGGTCGTCGGCGTATTGGTGGCGCGGGAGCCGTTGACGAGCACATAGTCCCCATCGCCTTCCAGCTCGAAATGCTGGGCCATCAGTTCCAGCCGGCGGGCGCCGCCAAGATCGATGCCGGCCTTGCCGAAGAAGGAGAGGCTTTCGGAATCCTGCAATTCCCCCTGGGCGCCATCAACGCCGATGCGGCGGCCATCGCCGCTATAGAAAGCGCCGCGCTTCTGCTTGGCGATGCCGAGGGTTACGTCGAGGAGGCCGAAATCACGGCCCGCCAGAGCGCCGGCGCGGTAGTCATAGCCATCGCCCTGGAAGTCGTTGGAGGCGGAGATCTGGCCCATCAGCTTGCCGGTCCAGCCTTCGCCCTCCTTGGCGGCCGGGGCGGTGACATAGTTCACCACGCCGCCGGTGGCGCCGATGCCCTGAATGGCGTTGGAGCCGAAGATGACTTCCACCCGGTCGATGAAGAAGGGGTCGATGGTGTGGCCTTCGCGGCTGCCATCGCGCAGCGGGTTGGACTGGGGCACCCCGTCGATCAGGTAGAGCGGCTTGCGGCCCCGCAGGGATTCGCCCGCGCCGGACAGCTTCTCCCGCGTGGGGGAGAAGGAGGGCACCAGCGTGGAGACGACATCGACCGCCGAGCCGGTGAGCTGGGCCTGGAGGGAGAGTTCCTCATCGCTGATGATCTGGATGGTGTTGGGCAGGGCCGAGGGCGGCAGGGTGGTGCGCGAGGCGGTGACGATGATGGTCTGCTCGACCTTGGTTTCGTCCGTGGCGGCCTCGTTTTCCTGCGCGGTGGCGGTGGCCGACATCGCCAGAAGGGCGGCGGCGCTGACGCCAATGAATCTGTTCATGGGGGCTCCTGAAATCTCTCTGTCTGGAGAAAACCCGTCTGCCATAGTCGAAAATGACAATCATTCGCAATGCGTCAATTGAGATTCTTTCGCAGATTCTGCAGCCCGTTGCGCGGGGATCACAATCGGCCCCGCGCCTCTGACGGCCCTTTCAATGCCGCTTTGCCCGGTGGCAGAAAGGGCGGCGGCGATCCTGGGGCGGGTTTGGCGGTTTTCCGGGTTGGGGGGAAACGACACGGATTGCCGGCTGCCGGGCGGGCAAGCATTGCGGGACGCGCCGGAGCGGCCTATCTCCTGAGGCCAGCAAGGAGAAAACTGCCATGGCGATCAAAGTGGGCGACAAACTGCCGGAAGCGACTTTTATGGAAATGACCGTGGATGGGCCAAAGCCCGTGACCACGGCTGAGGTGTTCGGTGGCAAGACCGTTGCCCTGTTCGCCGTGCCGGGGGCCTATACCCCGACCTGTTCGGCCCGCCACCTGCCGGGCTATGTCGACAAGGCTGGCGACTTCAAGACCAAGGGCGTGGATGACATCGTCTGCACCTCGGTGAACGATGTGTTCGTGATGGGCGCCTGGGGCAAGAGCTCCCATGCCGACGAGAAAGTGCGGATGCTGGCCGATGGCAATGGCGCCTTTGCGCAGGCGCTGGGCCTCGAACTTGATGCGTCCGGCTTTGGCATGGGCAAGCGCTCGCAGCGCTATTCCATGCTGGTGAAGGACGGCGTTGTGGCCGAACTGAACGTGGAAGCGGGCGGGGAATTCAAGGTCTCCAGCGCCGACTATCTGCTCGGCCAGCTCTGAGGCCGGCTGAAGGGCGCGTTTAAGCGCCTGTTACCGAATACGGCGATGATCGGCCTGCTGCGGGGACGTGGCGGGCCGATTTTCGTTGCGGATTTATTGAAAAACGGCAAACTCTCCCCAAGTCTGATTTGTTATCAACGTGGAGAGGGACCCATGGACATCGTATTCGTCACCTTCGTCGTCGCCCTGGCTGTGGCGTTCATCCTGCTGTTCTCGGCGCTGAAATTCGTGCCGCAGGGCTATAACTGGACCGTGGAACGGTTTGGCCGCTACACCAAGACGCTGGCGCCGGGGCCGCACGTCATCGTGCCCTTCATCGACCGGATCGGTCGGCGGATGAACATGATGGAGACCGTGCTGGATGTGCCCCAGCAGGAGGTGATCACCAAGGACAACGCCATGGTCTCCTGCGATGCCATCGTGTTCATCCAGGTGATTGATGCGGTGCAGGCGGCCTATGAGGTGAACAACCTCACCCATGCGATCACCAACCTCTCCATGACCAATATCCGGACCGTGGTGGGCTCAATGGACCTCGATGAGGTGCTGTCGAACCGCGACGAGATCAATGCGCGCCTCCTGGGCACGATTGATGCGGCGACCCATCCCTGGGGCGTCAAGGTGACCCGGATCGAGATAAAGGACCTCACCCCACCCGCCGACATTACCGAGGCAATGGCCCGGCAGATGAAGGCCGAGCGCCTGAAGCGAGCGGAAATCCTGACCGCCGAGGGGGAGAAACAGTCTGCCATCCTGAAGGCCGAGGGCCAGAAACAATCGCAGATCCTGGAGGCCGAGGGCCGCCGCGAGGCCGCCTTCCGCGACGCCGAGGCGCGCGAGCGGGAAGCCGAGGCCGAAGCGAAGGCCACCGCGATGGTTTCCGAGGCGATTGCGCGGGGCGATGTCAACGCCATCAACTACTTCCTGGGCCAGGCCTATGTGGCCGCGTTCGAGAAGCTGGCGACCTCCAGTCAGCAGCGCACCGTGATCATCCCGGCCGAGTTCTCGTCGATCCTGGGCACTATCGAAGGCATCCGTGGGCTGACGGACTCGGCGAAGGCCGCCTCGGCCACGCCGCGGCCGCCGGGCGGGGCTGTGCCGCCCACACGGACGGGCAGCTGAGCCCCGGCCGGTAGACAGAGGAGTTCCTGAACATGGACGCATTGCTGGCAGGGGTGACATGGTGGCACTGGTTGGCGCTGGCGCTGATCTTCTTCGGCCTGGAGATGATCACCGGCACGTATGACTTGCTGATGGCCTCCATCGGCGCGGTGCTGACGGCGATCTTTGCCGCCGTAGCGCCCGAGGGGATTGCGGGCTGGCACGGGCAGGTGATCGTGTTCCTGGTGGCCGCGATTATCCTGATTATCGGCAGCCGGATCGTTTTCCCTGGCCTGCGCAAGGCGGCGCCGGAACACCCCACGCTGAACAAGCGGATGGCGCAGCTGGTGGGCCAGCGCGGACAGGCGACGAAGGACTTCGTGGCCGGGGCCGGGCAGGTGAAGATCGGCGATACGGTGTGGGGCGCAGAAGCAGTTCCGGGCGAGCCGCCGATCCTGGCGGGCGACGCGATCATCGTGGCGGAGACGCGCGCCAATACGGCGGTGGTGCGCAAGGGCTGAGGTTTTCCAGCCCTTTGCAATTGAACAAAACCCCTCCGGCAGCGGAGGGGTTTTTTATGTGCAACGCCTGTATCCTCCCCAGCGGGGCTGGGGAGGCGGGCGGCGGGGATTTTGCCGTGCGTCAGGAGGTATTGGGGTGGGCGGGGAAGAGGGGCGCAACCGCCGCATTAAGATCAATCAGGAGGCTGATGAATTGCGGATCGGTTTCTTCGCCGAGGCCGGAGGGCCTCTGAAAGGAGATGGGCAGCGGCGGAAGCGCGCCAATCTGGCGGTGCTTTTCGGCTTCCTTCTCCTGGCGGCGGAGAAAACGTTCGGCTTCGCGCTCGGGATTGCCCATGGCGAAGGCCAGCGCGTCCAGCCGACACAGGAAA
This sequence comes from Hyphomonas polymorpha PS728, assembly GCF_000685315.1. Taxonomy (GTDB): domain Bacteria; phylum Pseudomonadota; class Alphaproteobacteria; order Caulobacterales; family Hyphomonadaceae; genus Hyphomonas; species Hyphomonas polymorpha. Next base: position 105,720 of record NZ_ARYM01000012.1, on the reverse strand, counting down.
CGCTCCTGCAGGCGGGCAGCTTCTTCGGTGGGGCTTCTGAGGGGGCGCAGCGGCGCAAGGGGGCGGCAGGGGCGATCCATGGCGGCGGCCTGAAGCAGGCTGCGGCGCAGCTGGTCTGCGGCGGTATCGTCCGCCTTCGAACGGCGCTGGGGTTCCTTCATGCTGAAAACCGGCGTGCGCGAAGATTTTCTGGCGCCGCCTTCCGGGGGCTTGCGCGGCGAGGCTTGCGGCGGGGCCGGGGCGGAGGCCGCAGCCGGGATGAGCGCGGCCAGCGGGGGCAGGGGCAGGGAGGCGGCGATCAGCAGGATGGCGCGGCGCATGGCCGCCTCGGCCGGGATCAGCCAGTTGCGCATCAGCCTACGGATGAGAGCGGCCGGAATGATGGCGCCTTCGCCGGGAGGCAGGCGCTCTTCGATTTCCGCCACCAGGGACAGCACAAATCTCCGTGTACGGCCGATCAGGCCGTCATGGGCAGTCTTGAGCTTCAGGGGGCGGGGCGCATAGTCCATGCAGGGAGATTAGCATGGGCCGGCAGGGGGTGGATAAGCCGGAGGTGTTTTTGGGGAGGGGGTTGATTTGGTGGGAATTTTTGGAAGATGGGGTGGGGGATAGGGGCTCACCGTTGGAGGCCCTCACCTCCCACGTTCTGCGAGCGCGGGCCCCTCCTCTCCCTGAGGGAGAGGGGTTTGGCGTTGTGCTTGGGGTTGACGCTGGATCAGATATCCAGCTCTTCGACGAAGGCGGCGTTTTCCTGGATGAAGCGGAAGCGGAGTTCGGCTTTCTTGCCCATCAGGGTGTTGATGAGGTCTGCGGGCTTCATTTCGTCATCCATGGTGGCCGGCAGGGTGACGCGGGCAAGCGTGCGGGTGGCCGGGTTCATGGTGGTTTCTTTCAGCTGGGCGGGGTTCATCTCACCCAGACCCTTGAAGCGCGTCATGTCGACCTTCTGGTTACCCTTGAAGTGTTCCTTCATGATCCGCGCACGGTCTGCATCATCCATGGCGTAATGGATGTTGCCCTTGTTGGAGAGGCGATAGAGCGGCGGCATGGCGAGGAAGAGGCGGCCGGCCTCGATCAGGCCCGGCGTGAGCCGGTAGAAGAAGGTGATGAGCAGGGAGGCGATGTGGGCCCCGTCCACGTCCGCATCGGTCATGATGATGATGCGATCATAGCGCAGATCATCGATGTTGAACTTGCGGCCAAGCTCCGTACCCAGAGCAAGCGAGAGGTCGGCCAGTTCCTGGTTGCCCATCAGCTTGTCGCCGGACGCGCTTTCGACGTTGAGGATCTTGCCGCGGAGCGGGAGGATAGCCTGCGTCTCGCGGTTGCGGGCCTGTTTGGCGGAGCCGCCGGCCGAGTCGCCCTCGACGAGGAACAGCTCTGTGCCTTCCGGGCCTTTGGCCGAGCAGTCTGCGAGCTTGCCGGGGAGGCGGAGTTTCTTGGTGGCGGACTTGCGGCTGATTTCCTTCGCCTTGCGGCGGCGGGCGCGCTCATCGGCGCGGTCAATCGCCCAGGAGAGGAGCTTGTTTGCCTCCTTGGGGGAGCCGGCGAGCCAATGGTCGAAGTGATCGCGCACCGCGTTTTCCACAAGGCGGAAAGCGTGGGTGGAGGAGAGCTTGTCCTTGGTCTGGCCGACGAACTCAGGCCCGCGGATGAACACCGAGAGGAGGAGGCCGGAATGGCCCATGATGTCTTCGGCGGTGACTTCGGAGGCTTTCTTGTTGCCGGTCAGCTCGCCGAAATTGCGGATGCCCTTGGTGATGGCCGAGCGGAAGCCGGCCTCATGGGTGCCGCCTTCGGGCGTCGGGATGGTGTTACAGTAGGAGCGGGAGAAGCCGTCGGCATCGCCGAAACCGGCCTGCGTCCAGGCAATCGCCCATTCGACCTTGCCTTCGGCGCCCATGTCCACGAGGCCGGTGAAGGGGGTTTCGGTGATCGTGCCCTTGTCGCCGAAGACTTCGGTGAGCTGGTCGGCCAGGCCATTGGGATAGGAGAGGACGGCTTCGGCGGGGACTTTGGAGTCCTCGGGCAGAAGCTCGGGATCACACGACCACCGCAGCTCGACGCCGCGGAAGAGATAGGCCTTCGAGCGCGCCATCTGGAAGAGGCGCTGGGGGCGCCAGCGGAGCTTGTCGCCGAAGATCTGGGCGTCAGGCTTGAAGCTGACGGAGGTGCCGCGCCGGTTGGGGGCAGCGCCGACCTTCTGGAGCTTGCCGAGGGGCTGGCCGCGCGAGAATTCCTGACGGTAGAGCGTGCGGTCGCGGGCAACCTCGACGATGACCTTCTCGGAGAGGGCGTTGACCACGGAGATGCCGACGCCGTGCAGGCCGCCGGCGGTGGAGTAGGCCTTGTCCGAGAACTTGCCGCCCGAATGGAGCGTCGTCATGATGACTTCGAGCGCTGATTTCTTGGGGAATTTCGGGTGCGGGTCGATCGGGATGCCGCGGCCATTATCCGTGACGGTCAGGAAGCCGTCGGCGGCGAGCTTGATCTCGATGCGGCTGGCATGGCCGGCGACGGCTTCGTCCATCGCATTGTCGAGGACTTCGGCGAAGAGGTGGTGCCAGGCACGCTCATCGGTGCCGCCGATATACATGCCGGGGCGCTTGCGGACGGGCTCAAGGCCCTCGAGAACCTCGATATCCTTGGCGGAATAGCCCGCCGTGCCGGCCAGCAGGTCGTCTTGCTTCATCTGCCGCGCTGAGGACATGGGGCCGCTTCTCCGTCTTCTGAAAACGCCGGGGGGACCGGCGGAATTGTGCAGGCAGACAAGAGGGTAAATTCCTTAACGTTCCGCTAAGGTTTGTTAACCTTCGGCCTTCTGCCAAGGGGGAACATCTGGCGGGGTTTGCGGGGTGGGGCAAGGGGGCGGTGTGCGTTGCCGCGCCGGGAACGGGGGAGGAGAAGAGTGAACGCGGGGGTAAGCGCAATTCACAACATTGTTGAGCAGCGTTCAGCTTGAAGGGTTAAGGTGGGGTTTCCACATTCCGACTGTCGCCCGAAGGATGCTCTGACCGGTGTTTTGAGGGTATAACGGGTTGCCGCTCAGCGGGGCCCGAATCAAAGGAGGCACTAAGATGCCAAAAACAAAGACAGTGCCGGTGTTGCCGCTTCGGGACATCGTTGTTTTTCCAGACATGGTCGCGCCGCTGTTTGTCGGCCGTGACAAGTCTGTCCGGGCGCTCGAGATGATCGACGAGTCCGATAATGAAATCATGCTGGTGGCCCAGAAGGACGCGGCCATCGACAATCCGGTTTCCGATGACCTGCATGCCACCGGCACGCTGGCCACCATCTTGCAACTCCTGAAGCTGCCCGACGGCACCGTGAAGGTGCTGGTGGAGGGGCGCACGCGCGCCCGCCTTGTGGAGCTGCACGACCGGGTGGAGTATTTCGAAGCCGAGGTTGAGGCGATCCCCGAGGCCGAGCCGGCGAGCTCCGATGTGCAGGCGCTGATGCGCGCCGTGCAGGAGCAGTTCGAGAGCTATGTGAAGCTCAACCGCAAGATCCCGCCAGAAGCGGTCACCACGATCAGCCAGCTGACCGATCCTGGCCGGCTTGCCGATCAGGTGGCGTCGAACCTCTCGGTGAAGCTCTCCGACAAGCAGGAATTGCTGGAGATGGCCGAGGTGAAGGACCGCCTGGAGAAGGTCTTCTCGCTGATGGAAGGCGAGATGGGCATGCTGCAGATGGAGCGGAAGATCAAAAACCGCGTCAAGCGGCAGATGGAAAAGACCCAGCGCGAATATTACCTCAACGAGCAGATGAAGGCGATCCAGCGCGAGCTGGGCGATCAGGGCGAAGGCTCTGACCGCGACGAGCTGGCCGAGCTGGACCAGAAGATTGCCGACACCCCGCTCAGCCATGAGGCCCGCGCCAAGGCCGAAGCCGAGATCAAGAAACTGCGCCAGATGTCGCCGATGTCTGCCGAATCCACGGTTGTGCGCAATTATCTCGACTGGCTGCTGTCGCTGCCCTGGGGCAAGCGCAAGGATATCGAGACCGACCTGGTCAAAGCCGAGCATCAGCTCGACGACGACCATTATGGCCTCGACAAGGTGAAAGAGCGTATTCTCGAATACCTCGCCGTGCAGAAGCGGACCGGGCGCCTGAAGGGCCCCATCCTCTGCCTCGTCGGGCCTCCGGGCGTGGGTAAAACCTCGCTGGGCCGCTCGATTGCCGAAGCCACGGGACGCGACTTTGTGCGCGTGTCGCTGGGCGGCGTGCGCGACGAAAGCGAGATCCGCGGCCACCGCCGGACCTATATCGGCTCCATGCCGGGCCGGATCATCCAGAGCCTGAAGAAGACCAAGAGCGGCAACCCGCTGTTCCTGCTCGACGAGATCGACAAGATGGGCATGGACCATCGCGGCGATCCGGCGTCGGCGCTGCTTGAGGTGCTCGATCCAGAGCAGAACTCGACGTTCAACGATCACTATCTGGAGGTCGATTATGACCTGTCGGACGTGATGTTCGTGACGACGGCGAACTCGCTCAACATGCCCCAGCCGCTGCTGGACCGGATGGAGATCATCCGTATCGCCGGCTACACGGAAGACGAGAAGCTGGAGATCACCAAGCGCCACCTGGTTCCGCAGGTGCGGGAGGATCATGGTCTCAAGGAAGAGGAATGGATCGTCACTGACGGCGCCATCCGCGACCTTATCCGCTACTACACCCGTGAAGCGGGCGTGCGCAGCCTGAAGCGCGAAGTTTCCCGCCTGGCCCGCAAGGCCGTGCGTGAACTGGCGACGCAGGACATCACCAGCCTGACCATCGATTCCGACAACCTGGCTCAGTATGCCGGCGTGCGGAAACATCGCTATGGCCTTGCCGACGAAACCGATCAGGTGGGCGCGGTGACCGGCCTTGCCTGGACCGAAGTGGGCGGCGACCTCCTCACCATCGAGGCGGTGAAAATGCCGGGCCGGGGCGCAATGAAGGTGACGGGCAACCTGCGGGATGTGATGAAGGAGTCGATTTCGGCGGCCAGCTCGCTGGTGCGCTCGCGCTCGGTGGACCTTGGCATCAAGCCGACCGTGTTCAACACGACCGACATCCACGTGCACGTTCCCGATGGCGCCACGCCGAAGGACGGCCCGTCTGCCGGTATCGCCATGACCACGGCCATCGTGTCGCTGCTGACCGGGGTTCCGGTCAACCGCGAAGTGGCGATGACGGGGGAAGTGTCCTTGCGCGGACGGGTGCTGCCGATTGGCGGTCTCAAGGAGAAACTGCTCGCGGCCCTGCGCGGCGGCATCAAGACGGTGCTGATCCCGAAGGAGAACGAGAAGGATCTCGACGAGATTCCGGAGAATGTGAAGACCGGTCTGAAGATCATTCCGGTGTCGGACATTCAGGAAGTGCTGAAACTGGCGCTGACCGGGCCGCTCGCCCCGATCGAATGGTCGGAGGAGGATGAAGCCCGCCTGCAGGCAAGCCTTGGCGGCGGACCGGGCAATTCCGGCGATGCCGACGCGGTGCGCACGCACTAAGGCCCGCCTGAAGGCTGAAACATATGGAAAAGCCCCCTCCGGAAGGAGGGGGCTTTTTTCGTTCGGGGGCAGACGATTTTGCTTGCCGGGACGGGCGCGCGCTCAGTCCGCAGTTTTTCGCGGGGTGGCGAGGCCGGGGGCGGCGAAGCCGCCGGAGGGGTGGCGCCGGTAGGTGAAGAGTTCGGCCGGCCGTCCGCCGGTGGAGGTTTCCATCTGGCCGGTGCCGGTGACGAGCTGTGTCTTCTCCAGCGCGCGGCGGAAGTTCTGCGTGTGCAGGGGCAGGCCGAGGATGGCCTCGACCGCGCGTTGCAGTTCGCTGAGGGTGAAGCGGTCTGGCATCAGCTCGAACACGACCGGGCGGTATTTGATCTTGCTGCGCAGGCGGGAGAGGCCGGTGGCGAGAATCCGTCTGTGGTCGGATGTCATGGCGGCGCCGAGGCGGATGCCGGCTTCGGGCAGCCCGGCATCGCGCGCACATTCGGCCACGAGGCCCGCCTCATAGAGCAGCTCGTAGCGTTCCAGCACGCGCTCCTCGATCCAGCGGGCATTGTCCAGGCCAAAGGCGATGCGCGCGCGTTCGGCCCGCTGTTCATTGCCCGCCGCCCAGGTTTTCAGGCGCGGGGCGATCTCGGCATCGATGAGGGCGGGGCGGCCGCTGCGATGATCTTCCCACGGAAAATACTGATACCAGCTGCGCCAGCGCGCCTCGAAATTGGCGGCCACAGGCTTTTCTTCCGGCGTCAGCGCCAGATAGCCGACCGAGATGACGTGCGCGTTTGGCGGCGCGTCCACCACGCTGGCTTCGGGCGTTTCGCGGTCCTTGTCGCCGAAGGTGTAGAGCTGTTCGACATAGCCGAGTTCAAAGCCGGTCTGTTCGCGCACCCAGCCGCGCAGGGAGAGGTCGAACGTGCGGTGATTGTCGGGGTCGAACGGGCCGAAGGGCAGGGCTTCCTCGCCGCTCGGCCGGCGGGTGACCAGCACATGCGGCTCGCCCTCCTGGATGGCAACCATCACGGCCGAGAGGCCAATCAGCAGCGGCGAGCCAGCGGGCATCAGGCGGCCTCCGCCGCGAGTGCGTCCTGGATATCGTCGAAGCGTTTGAGGAACGCCTTCTGGGCATCGGGGGCCGAGAGCGGCTTCAGGCGGAATTTCATCCCTTCGGGCGGATGGCCGAAGAAGCCGTCCGACTCTGCCTCGCTGAAGCCGGCAAGCTGGGTCGCCTCGAACCAGGCGCAGATATGATCGGCCTTCTTGATGAGCTTCTTGAGCTTCACCGGCGTGACGGGTTTCAGGCCGAAGCGGATGTGGATCGCCTCCTGCAGGCGGGCCTCGATGTCCTTGTAGCTTTCGCCCAGCAGCGCCTTGAAGGGGGAGATCATGTCTCCGATCACATATTCGGGGCTGTCATGCAGCAGGGCCGTCAGCCAGGCATCGGGGCCGAGGCCGGGCTCCAGCTTGCGCACGATCTGCTCGACCACCACGGAATGTTCGGCCACCGAGAAGGCATGTTCGCCGCGCGTCTGCCCGTTCCAGCGGGCCACACGGGCAAGACCATGGGCGATATCCTCGATTTCCACATCCATGGGCGAGGGGTGCGCCAGATCAAGACGGCGGCCAGACAGCATCCGTTGCCAGACGCGGGGGGGCTTAACAGAACGCTTCAAAGGGTCGGCTCCATGGGGGGCATCTTAAGGGATTGGTAGTACGGGTAAATAAACGGCGGCAATACGGTTACAAACTCGCCTTGTTTATGCCCCGCTTTGCCAATGACGCATTAAGGCCTGTCAGGCATAACCCTTGCAACAGAGGCAATGGTCCCGAGTTTTCCGTGGGCCGCGCCAACAGGCAAGTAGAGTAACGGGTGAGCCGCGTAATGATTGACATCCTGCACCAATTCGCAACCGGGCCTGGTTTTCCTGTCGCTGTTCTTGTGTGCGGTGCTGTCATAGTGGTCACCGAAGCGGCCCGCGCCAGCCGCCGTGCCCTGTGGGGCGACCTGTTTACCGAAGACTTCGACGAATAGGCTTTCTCGCCGAACCCAATCTCCGGCTCATCCCGCCTCCGCAGGATGAGCGGACGGAGGGCGCGGCGTGTCTGCTAGGTCCGCTCCACGAATACCGTGCCGGCTGAATAACCTGCGCCGAAGGAGCAGATGAGGCCTTTCTCGCCGGGGGAAAAATCCTCCGAGTGCAGATGGAAGGCGATGATCGAGCCGGCCGAGGACGTGTTGGCGTAGGTGTCCAGCACCGTGGGGCTTTCGGCTTCGCTGGCTTCGTGGCCGAGCACTTTCGATGAGATCAGCCGGTTCATGTTGGCGTTGGCCTGGTGCAGCCACATGCGCTTCAGTTCGGCAGCCTTGAGGCCGAGCTCGCCGAGATGCGCGGTGATCATCTCTGCCACCATCGGCACGACTTCCTTGAACACCTTGCGGCCTTCCTGGACGAACAGCTTGTCGGGCGCGCCGATGCCGTCGGGCGCGGCGCGGTTCAGGAAGCCGAAATTGTTGCGGATATTGTTGGAGAACTGGGTCTTCAGTTTCGTGCCGAGGATTTTCCAGTGCCCTGCCGGGGCGAAGGCCTCGTCCTCGACCAGGATGGCGGTGGCCACATCGCCGAAGATGAAATGGCTGTCGCGGTCGGTGAAGTTGAGATGGCCCGAGCAGATTTCCGGGTTCACCACGAGCACCGAGCGGGCATTGCCGGAGCGGATGAAATCGGCCGCCGTCTGGATGCCGAAGGTGGCCGAGGAACAGGCGACGTTCATGTCGAAGGCAAAGCCCTGAATGCCGAGCGCGTCCTGCACCTCGATGGCCATGGCCGGATAGGCGCGCTGCATGTTGGAGGCCGCGCAGATCACCGCGTCGACATCCCTGGGGTCGCGGCCGGCGCGTTTCAGCGCGTCGCGGGCAGCCAGCACGGCCATCTCGGCGAGCACCGAAATCTGGTCATTGGGCCGCTCGGGAATGCGCGGGGTCATGATGTCGGGATCGAGGACGCCTTCCTTGTCGATGACATAGCGGGCCTTGATGCCCGAGGCCTTCTCGATGAACTCGACGGAGGAGTGGGGCTTGGGCTCCAGCAGGCCGGAGCTGATATCGGCGGCATTCTCGAGGTTCCAGCTGTCAGCCCAGGCATTGTAGCTTTCGACAAGCTCTGCATTGGAAATCGAGTTGGGCGGGGTCCACAGGCCTGTGGCGGAAATCACGGGGCTCGGCATAGGGGTCTCCGGGGGCGCCCGTCCGCCCGCAGGCGTCAGGCCCTTCTTGCTAAATCCTTATTTTGCAAGCTGTAACGCGCGTTGCGGGGCCAGCACAAGGCTGACCCGCTGTCCGGGACGCCGGAAGAGGACTTACTTGTCGACCTGGCCGGGGCCGCCATAGACCTTGCGGTTCAGTTCCCGGTCTTCGGCAGCGCGGACGCTTTCCTCCCAGGCCTCTGACTCCTTGTCATATTTGGCTTTTTCCGCCGCGATCACGGTTTCGCGGCAGAGGCGGCGCTCATCGGCGTCCACCTTGTCCTGGCAGGCGGAGAGGGCCTTGGCCTCGGCCCGGTCCTGCCAGGTGGTGCAACCTGCGGCGGGAATCAGCGCCAAAAGGGCGCCCGCGGCAGCAAAACGGCGCATCATCATGGACCTTTCTTGCGGTCTTTTTCCCGCTTGGTTGTGAGGGCGACATCCGCCACCATGTTCTGCATGCACCGGGCGCGGTCTTCATCGTCCTGGATGCTGGCGCAGGCATCAAGCGGATTGGCATAAGCGTTCGATGGCGCGCCGCTCGCGCAACCGGCGACACCCGACAGAATTCCCACTGCCGTGACAAACATAATCGTTTTCATGATCTCTCCCGCACACCCTTGTGACGGGGACACCCTACCTCATGGTCGTTGACCATGCCAACAGCCTGAGCCCATGCGTAGACAATTGTGGGCCCGACGAATTTGAAGCCGCGCTTCTTGAGGTCTTTCGACATCTTCTCCGACCAGTCCGTGCTGGTGGGGGCTTCGCGGAAATTCTTCCATTTGTTGATGATCGGCTTGCCGCCGACAAAGCCCCAGCAATAATCGGAAAAATCCTCGCCCGCCTCCATCATGCCCAGATAGACCTGCGCATTGCCGATGACGGCCTCGACCTTCTTGGGGCTGCGGATGATGCCGGGATTCTGCAGCGCTTTTTCGGCGCGTTTGGGGGTCCACCGGGCGAGCTTTTCCGGGTCGAAGCTGTCAAACTCCTGCCGGATGCTCTCGCGCTTGCGCAGGATGGTGATCCAGGAGAGGCCCGCCTGCATCCCGTCGAGCTGCAGTTTTTCCCACAGCGCGCGGGGATCGCGCTCGGGCACGCCCCATTCTTCGTCATGATAGGCGCGGTAGAGCGGGTCTGTGACCGGCGCCCAGCCGCAGGAATGGGGTTCACTCATCGGCCTTTGCCTCCAGATGGGCTTTGACTTCGGCAATCAGCCAGGGCGCGCCTTCGATCTCGGCGGAGGCTTCGTTGACGGTGACGGGCTGCTGGCCGGCGATGGACTGGGCGAACCGGTCTGTGCGGATCAGGGCGAGCGCTTCGCCGGCGGCGGCGCTGGTGATCTGGCCCAGTACCAGCGCCCCGGCGCGGACTTCGGCGCCGGGCGTCAGGCCTTGGCCGCGCAGGCGGACGGTGCGCTTGCGGATGAGGCCCTTGCGCTTCATGCGGCTCGCCACTTCCTGGCCGACGAAACAGCCTTTCTTGTAGTCGATGCCGTTCATCAGATCCATGTTGATGTCGGTGGGGAAGACTTCGGCGGCGCGGTAGTCGCGGCCCCATTCGGGGATGCCGGCGGCGATGGTCAGCGCGTCCCAGCCCTCGATCGGGGGGGCGGCTTCTGCGGCGGGGGCCACGGCGCGGCGCGGCAGCTTTGCGCTGCGCGGATCGGGGGCGCCGTCTGCGCTGATGGCGGAGACCAGCGCCTCATCCCGGACAAGCTCGACCGCCGAGCGCAGGCGGAACATCTTCAGGCGTTTGAGCAGGTCTTCGGCGGCATCCTGATGCACATCGATCAGCGCGCCGTCTGCCGTGCGATGGGCGATATAGTTGGCAATGATCTTGCCTTGCGGGGTGAGCAGGGCGCCGTAGCGCGCTTCGCCCTCTGGCCAGTCCATCACCTTGTGGGTGACCGTGCGCTCCAAGAGGGCGAGCGTGTCGGGGCCGGTGAGGCGGAGAATGGCGCGGTCTGGAAGGCGGTGCATGGGCCTGATCTAAGGCCGCCCGGCGGCGGCCGCAATGCCTGCGTGGTCTGCGGCCGGAACGGCAGAGCTGCGCGTGACTTTTCCTGCAAGCGGCGCGATAAGGCGGCCATGACCCAAGTTTTCGATCTTATCCTGCGCGGCGGCACGGTCGTCACCCCTGGCGGCGAAGCCCAGACAGACATCGGCATCATTGGCGAGCGCATCGCCCGGATCGGGGATCTTTCCAAGGCTGCGGCGGGAGAGATTTATGGCGCCTCCGGCCTGCACATCCTGCCGGGCGTGATCGATACGCAGGTGCATTTCCGCGAGCCGGGCCTGGAATACAAGGCTGACCTTGAAACCGAGGCGCGCTCGGCCGCGCTGGGCGGCGTCGTCGCCGTGTTCGAGATGCCCAATACCAACCCGTCGACCATCACGCCCGATGCGATGCTGGACAAGCTCGCCCGCGCGAAGGGACGGATGGACATCGACCATGCCTTCTATGCCGGGGCGACGCATGACAATGTGGCGCTGCTGCCGGAGATGGAGCGGATGCTCGGCTGCTGCGGCGTCAAGGTATTCATGGGCGCCTCGACGGGCGATCTTCTGATCAAGGATGATGCCGGGGTGGAGGCTGTGCTGCGGGCCATCAAGCGCCGCGCCGCGTTCCATTCGGAGGATGAGTACCGCCTTGAGGAGCGCCGCAGCCTGGCCGTGACGGGCGACTGGAACAGCCATATCATCGTGCGCGATGTGGAGGCGGCGGTTTCTTCCACGCGCCGCCTGTTGCGCCTGGCGCGCAAGACCGGCAAGCGCATCCATGTGCTGCACATCTCCACCGCCGAGGAAATGGACCTCCTGGTGAACGCCAAGGATGTGGCGAGCGTTGAAGTGCTGCCCAACCACCTCACCCTGGCGGCGCCTGATTGTTATGACCGGCTGAAGGGCTTTGCCCAGCAGAACCCGCCGGTGCGCGAGGCGCGCCACCGCGAGGCGCTGTGGCGGGCGCTGAATGCCGGGATTGTGGATGTTCTGGCGACGGATCATGCCCCACACACGATTGAAGAGAAGCAGCGGCCTTATCCGGCCAGCCCTTCGGGGATGCCCGGCGTGCAGACGCTGGTGCCGGTGATGCTGACGCATGTGAATGACGGAAAGCTCAGCCTGCAGCGCTTTGTGGAACTGACGAGCGCGGGCCCGCAGCGCGTCTTCGGCCTCGCCGACAAGGGCCGCATCGCCGAAGGCTATCATGCCGACTTCACGATTGTGGACCTGAAGCACAAGCAGACGATCACGGCTGACTGGTCGAAATCGAAATGCGGCTGGACGCAGTTTGACGGTTTTGAAGCGACCGGCTGGCCGGTGGGCACGGTCGTGCGCGGCGGCTTTGTGATGCGCGATGGCGAGATCGTGAAGAAAGGCGGCGGCCAGCCCGTGCGCTTCAACGAAACGCTGGAGCCGCAGGATTGAGCAAAGCGGCGGCGGAGAAACCCCTCGGCCCGCGCCGGACGCTGATCTGGCTTTACGAAGGCGTGGGCAAATGGCCGCTGACTTTCCGCTGGTCGATCCTTGTGTTCGACATGCTGACGATCAGCTATTTCCTGGTCTCGCCTTTTGTCGGCGAGGAGGGGCGCCATTACTGGCTGGACTATGTGATCGGCGCGATCATTACCGCCGATCTGGTAGCGCGTTTTTACATTTCCCCCAAACGGAAGCGTTTTTTCCTGCGCTTCATGAACATTGCAGACCTGATCGTGGTGTTCACGATGTTCGCCCCGCTGGTCTCGCAGAACTATGCCTTCCTGCGTATCATCCGTGCCGTGAGGATTGCACGCGCTTTCAGCTTCCTGCGGACCGAAAGCCCGTTGGCCCGGTATCTTCAGCTCCACCGCGTGCTGATGGAGCGGGCAATCAATCTTGTGGTTTTCCTCTTCATCATGTCGGCGCTCGTCTATGCCGATCAGGTGGCCAAAAGCCCGGATATCCGGAATTATCTGGATGCCTTCTATTTCACCGTCACCAGCCTGACGACCACCGGCTATGGCGATATTGAGCTTGTCGGCTGGACCGGCCGCGTCCTGCCGATCATCATCATGCTGCTGGGGGTTACGCTGTTCCTGCGCCTTCTGCGGGCGCTCGTCACTCCGGCGAGCAAGGCGGAAGTCGAATGCACCAATTGCGGCCTCACGCGCCATGAGCGGGACGCGGTTCATTGCAAGCATTGCGGCGCAGTCGTGTATATCGAAAATGAGGGTTTCGAACCCTGACCGGTGCCTGGCGGGGTCAGAGATCAACCCGGTAGCCGTGAACGATCATGTCGACATAGGTGCCGGGCGGGAGGTCTTCCCATTTGCCGCACCATTCGGGCCATTTGCATCGCCACAGCTCGGTGACCGGGAACATGGCCACATTGTCCGGCGGGAAGGTGAGACCCTCCGGGGCGCCGGGCTGTCTGGCCCAGGCGGCGACCTTTTCCGGCGTGATGACGAGTTCCTCGCTCCAGCCATCGGTGAGGCTGGTGGCGCGCATGGTGACCTTGCCGGGGCGGCGGATGATTTCATAGCGCATCCGGTGGCCGGTGAGATCCTTCTCTGCCCGGTGCATGTTGAAGCCGCCGCGCCCATTGTGCAGGTTGAACTCCAGGGCGCCATTGACCAGTTCGAAATCGAATTCGTGGCCCCAGGCCTGCGGGCCTTCGGCGAACAGCCAGAGCGGGGCGTAGACGACACCCGGCCAGATGCGGTCTATGGTGGCTTCGACCGTGTAGTGGCCCTGGGTGCGGGCACGGCGCAGCTCCCGCTCCCATTTGATGGCGCCGCCCGCGCGCGCGTCCAGCCGGTGCAGCAGGGAACCGTCCGTCTGCGGAATGACGCGGTCGAAGCGGAAGGAGAAACCGCCCGGCATCTTGGACGGCTGGGGCCCGACGATGGGGTGGTAGACCTGATCATAGTTTGACTTTTCGACCGCCGTGGCGGGAAAGCGGACAAGGCCGCCGGCGTCGCCGCCGGGCAGGGGAAGCTCCATCAGCGCGCCGAGATCCTGCCAGAGCTGGGCGGCCTCTGCCCGCTGGGCCCTGATCCGGTCCTCCAATGCAGGGATGTCCGTCTCGTCTTCAGGCGATGCATCCCCGAAATGGACGGCCGCCAGCCTTGTCTCATCGGCGTAGATGCCGGCCGAGACGGTTCGGAGGTTTTCAAGGGTCTGCTCGATGGCCGGATCGGCGGAAAGGCGGTCAGCGGTGCCTGATTTTGAAAGAAACAGGGCATAGGCTGCCACGGCGCCCGCCACCAGCACCCCTGCAAGCAGCAGACGCCCTGCGCGTGTGAGGGTAAAAGCGGTGTTCTTGCGGTCTGTCATGGCGCGTGCCCTGCGGAACAATGGCCCAGCCTATAGGTGCCGGAAAAACGGCGATGCACAAGCCGTGCCAGGGCGGGGTTTGCCAAGGGGCGGGACTGGCCATACCGTTGCGCCGGAAAGAAACTGCCTGCCCGCCGAGAGGACCCCATGACGTTCAGACCCGCCTTGCTGATTTCCGCTGCCCTGCTGCTGGCTGCCTCTCCGGCCTTTGCGGAGGCGCGCGCCCCGCATGAGCAGAAGGCCCGCAGCCTCTATGAGGAAGCCATCGCGGTGCGCACGGCGCAGGGGCAGGGCAAGGTTCCCGAACTGGTGGCGTATCTGGTCGAGGAGCTGAAAGCGGGCGGGTTCACCGATGCCGACATTGAAGTGACCGATTACGAGAATGATGGCGAGCGGATCCAGGGCCTGATGGTCTGGTACCGCGCCGAGGAAGGCAAGGCGGCGGACAGGCCCATCGTTCTGCTGGCGCATATGGATGTGGTCGATGCGCTGCCCGATACCTGGGAGCGCTATCCCTTCGACCTGATCGAGGAGGACGGCTATTTCTTCGGCCGGGGCACGGCGGACAACAAATATGGCGTGGTCAGCCTGATCTCCACCTTCCTGCGGCTCAAGGAGGAGGGCTTCAAGCCGAGCCGCGACCTGATCATCGCGCTGTCGGGCGATGAGGAGACCGGCATGGTGTCTACCCGCGCGCAGGCCCTGTACACCGCTGAAAAGATTGATCCGGCCTATGTGCTGAATGCGGATGCGGGCGGGCTGTCGCTGGGCATGGATGGCAAGGCGCTGCTTTATGGCATTCAGGGCTCGGAGAAGACCTATGCCACGTTTGAGCTGACGATCGATAATCCCGGTGGGCATTCGTCTGCTCCGAGGGCGGACAATGCCATCTATGAGCTGGCCGATGTGCTGAAGAAGATCGAGGCGTACAAATTCCCGGTGATGCACAGCCCGATGACGCTGGCGTCGATGAAGATTTCCGGGGCGCAGACGCCGGGGCCGCTGGGGGACGCCATGCGCGCCTTCGCCGAGAACCCGGCAGACGAGGCCGCCATCGCCGTGCTGCGGGCCGAGCCGTCTACGGTTGGCACCACGGGGACGACCTGCGTGGCGACCATGCTGCGCGCGGGGCATGCTGAGAACGCGCTGCCGCAGCGGGCGACGGCCACCGTCAATTGCCGCATCTTCCCCGGCGTCGGCATCGAGGCCACCGAGAAGACGCTGAAGGACGTGGCGGGCAATGAGAGGCTGAGGATCAAGCTGGTCTCGGACCTGGTGGAAAGCCCGGAATCGAACCTGCCGGAGGAGGTGCTGGCGGCGGTGAATGTGGCGCTGGCCGCGCGCGGGCTGGAGGGGCTGACGGTCATGCCGCACATGTCGTCGGGCGGCACGGACGGGATGCACTACCGCAATCTCGGCTATGACACGCTGGGCATCGGGGGCTCGGCGGCCAAGCCGAACGACACCTTCGCCCATGGCCTGAACGAGCGCCTGTCGGTCGATGCCTTCTATTCCGGCCTCGATCACTGGTACATCATCCTGAAGGAACTCGCCGGCGGGGAAGGCTGAGGCGCAGGCGGGGGGCTTGCCCTTTTCCGCGCGCTGGGCGAGCAATCAGGCCGCAAAACAACATGAAACGGGGCGGCGTCAGACTGTCCTACGGGGAGGTTGACGTTCGCCCATGAGCAAGACTGCGCACATTCCGTTCCGCGAGGTGCCTTACCTGCCGTTGAAATTGAAGGTGGACCGGCGCGCCGATGGCACGATCTATCTCGACAGCGGCCACCCCCTGAAGGCGCACCCGCCGCATATGCTGGCGCCGCTGGTGAAATGGGGCGCTGAGCGCCCCGGCCAGGTGTGGCTGGCTGAACGCTGGCCGGAAGATCCCGGCGCGAATGACTGGCGCCGGATGACCTACGCCGATGGTCTTGCTGCGGTGAAGCGCCTTGCGGCGGCCTTCCTCAGCGAAGGGGCGGGCCAGGACGCGCCGGTGATGATCCTGTCGAAGAATTCCATCGACAATGCGCTGGTGATGTATGGCGCGATGTGGGCGGCAAGCCCTGTGGTGCCGGTGACGCCCGCTTACGCCACGCTGAGCCAGGACCTCTTGCGCTTTGGCTATATCGACCAGCTGACCAGCCCGAAATTCATCTATGTCGAGGACGGGAAGGAATATCAGCGCGCCCTGAACAGCCTGGACCTGACCGGCCGGCTGGTGATCTATTCGCGCAATGCGCCCGATGTGCCCCGCGCTGTCAGCCTGGAGGATTTTGCCGGGCAGGCGGGGCCAGCGGTGGACGAGGCATATGCCCGGCTGACGCCCAAAACGGTTGCCAAATACATGCTCACGTCGGGGTCCACCGGTGAGCCCAAAGCGGTGATCAACACCCATGGCATGGTGGCGGCCAATGCCAAGATGATCCGCTCCGTGTGGAATGAGGAACGCCTCGACGAGATTACCGGCGGGCCGCAGGTGATGCTGAACTTCCTGCCCTGGAGCCACACCTATGGCACCCATTCCATCCTGCACAACATGCTGGACTGGGGCGGCACGCTGTATATCTGCCAGGGCGCGCCGACGCCCGCGCGCCTTCCCGAGATGATCCGTAACCTGAAGGAAATTCCCACCACCCAGCACACCACCGTGCCGCAGGCCTGGGCGGCGTTGGCCACGGCGCTGGAACAGGATGATGCGCTCGCCGAAGTGTTCTTCTCCCGCCTCACCTCCATGGCGTATGGCGGCGCCTCGATGGGGCAGGATATCTATGAGCGCATTCAGGAAGTGGCGGTGCGCGTGACCGGGGAGCGTATCTCGCTTTCGGCAGGCTATGGCGCCACCGAAACCTCGCCGACGGCGTCCAACGTTCACTGGCCCAATGACAAGATGGGGCTGATCGGCCTGCCTCTGCCGGGCAATACGTTCAAGCTGGTGCCCACGGGCGAAAAGCTGGAACTGCGGGTGAAGGGCGTGAACGTTACGCCCGGCTATTTCCGCAATCCGGAGAAGACTGCAGAAGCCTTCGATGAAGAAGGCTATTACCGGCTGGGCGACGCGGTGAAGTTTGTTGATCCGGCCCTGCCTGAGCGCGGCCTTGCCTTTGACGGGCGCACAGTGGAGGAATTCAAGCTGGCCAGCGGCACCTGGGTTTCGGCCGGGGCGGTGCGCGTGGCGGCTGTGGCGGCGTGTGGCGGGGCGCTGTCGGACGCTGTGGTCTGCGGGCTCAACAAGGATGAGATCGGCCTCCTCGGCTTCCTCAATCTTGCCTGGTGCCAGCGGCTGGTGGGGGAGGCGCTGCCGGCCGATCAGCTGGTCACCCATCCCAAGGTTCAGGAGGCCGTGCGGGCCGGCCTTGCCGCGCACAACAAGGCCCACCCTAATGCGGCGGCCCGGATTGCGCGCATCCTTCTGCAACCCCAGGAGCCGCGCGCCGATCTGGGGGAAATCACCGAGAAGGGCTATATCAACCAGTCGCGCACCCAGGCGTTGCGGGCGGACCAGCTGGACCTGCTCTATTCGGACGCGCCTGCAGCGGCAAGACTCCTGATTTGACGGAAAATTCTGTGGCAAAAGGCGCTTGCCGGGTAGAAACCTGCCCTTAAGGGCTCGATTCCTTATCCAAAGTGCTTAAACATGCCCCGCGGAGCGACCGGGTAACCGGAAGCTTCAGCCATTCCCCTTTGGCTTATGGGCGGGTCGCGGATAGTCAGGAAGCTCCCCTTGCTTCCTAATTGTCTGCGGCCCGCTTTCTAATTGTCTGCGGCCCGCTTTGGTTTTGCGCTGGCGTCAAAACCCGCTAGGGAACGCCAGCAGCAAATTTAGGGGAGGTTCGTCCATGTCCGACACGTCCGCCGCCATGACCGGCGCAGAGGCCCTTGTTTCCACACTGGCAGATCATGGCGTTACTGCCTGTTTCGCCAATCCCGGCACTTCGGAGATGCACCTCGTCACCGCGCTGGACCGCGAGCCGCGCATCCGCTCGGTGCTCTGCCTGTTCGAAGGCGTGGCGACGGGCGCGGCTGATGGCTATGCCCGCGTTACCGGCCGCCCGGCGATGACGCTGCTGCATCTTGGCGCGGGCTTCCTCAATGGCGGGGCGAACATCCACAATGCCAAGCGCGCCTGGACGCCGATGATCAATGTGATCGGCGATCATGCCGTGCCGCATCTGCGCTATGACGCGCCGCTGACCTCCAATATCATGGGGCTGGCCGGGCCCAACTCCGTCTGGATCAAATCGGCTGACAGCGTGGCCGCCACGGGCGAGTTGGCAGCCGAGGCCTGGGCGGCGAGCTTTGGCCCGGTGCCCGGCCCCGTCTCTCTGATCCTGCCGGCAGATTCGGCCTGGAATGAAGGCGGCAAGCCCGGCAAGACGCGCGCCCAACCTTTCCTGCGCGCGCCGGACGCGGCGCGGGTGGAGGCGGCGGCCAAAGCCGTGAAGGCCGCCAAGCGGCCGATGATCCTGATCAGCGGCAGCGCGCTGACGGGGCCCGGCCTTGGCCATGCGGCGCGCCTGAAGGCGGCTGGCATCCGTGTGCTGACGGATACGTTCTTCCCACGGCAGGTGCGCGGGGCCGGCATCTTCGCGCCCGAGCGGATGCAGTATTTTGCCGAAGGCGCGATGGCAGACCTTGACGGCACGGACCTGATGCTGGTGGCCGGTACGCAGGTGCCGGTCGCGTTCTTTGCCTATCCCGGCAAGCCGAGCCTGCTGGTGCCCGAAGGCTGCACGCCGCTGGTGATCGGCGGGCCGGAAAGCGACAGCGCGGCCATCCTCGAAGCCCTCGCCGATACGCTTGGCGCCACTGAAGCGGCCCCGGCGCCCACGCTGGAAATTCCCGACGCGCCCACCGGCGCGCTGAACGCGGCCACGGTCGGCGCGTCGATTGCCCGCCATATGCCGGAGGGCACGTTTGTTTCCGATGATGGCGTTTCCAACGGCCTGCCGAGCTTCCTGATGACGGGCCGGGCGCGGCCGCATGACTGGATGATGCTGACCGGCGGGGCCATCGGGCAGGGCATGCCGCTGGCGCTGGGCGCGGCGGTCGGCGCGAAGGGCCGCAAGGTGCTCTGCCTGACGGGCGATGGCGCGGGCATGTATACCAACCAGGCGCTGTGGAGCATGGCGCGGGAAGGCGTGGACGTGGTCAATGTCGTGTTCGTCAACAATTCCTACCGTATCCTGAATATCGAGCTGGCGCGCACCGGCGCGGGCAATCCCGGCCGCGTGGCCGCTGACCTGCTCGGCCTCGGCCGCCCGGAGATCGACTGGGTGAAGCTTTCCGAGGCGCAGGGCGTGCCTGCGGTGAATGCCACCACGGCGGAAGAGTTCGACGCCGCCCTCCAGCGCGCCTTCAGCGAGCCGGGGCCGCACCTCATCGCGGCGCATGTGCCGGCGCGCTGAGCTGGTTCACAATGACAACAAAAAAGCCCCGGAGCAGGCTCCGGGGCTTTCCTGTTTCATCTGAGGACGGAGGACTGGTTATTCTGCCGCCTCGTCCTTCTTCTCCGCCTGCTTCACCGGATCAAACTTCGCGAACCAGCCCATCACATTGTCCGTCTGGGCGATGAGGCGGCTGGGGCGGCCGGTGATGTGGTGGGGGGCGCCGGGAATGCGGATGAGGGCGGTTTCCACGCCGTTCATCTTGAGGCCGGTGTAGAACTGTTCGGCCTCCCAGGCGGGGGTGCGGAAATCTTCCTCGCCCACCAGCATCATCGTCGGCGTCGTCACCTTGTTCACAAAGCTGATCGGCGAGCGTTTGAGGAAGGCGTCCGGATCGGTCCATGGGTCGGCGCGTATCCAGTGGCGGCGGACATATTGGGCAATGTCTGCAGCGAGTGCCATCGTGTACCAGTTGATCACCGGCTTGGCCGACACGGCGGCGGCAAAGCGGTCGGTCTTGGTGACGATCCAGGCGGTGAGGATGCCGCCGCCCGATCCTCCGGTCACGAACAACCGGTCCTTGCTGACATAGTTGCGGCGGATGAGTTCATCCACCACGCTCATCAGGTCGTCATAGTCATAGCCGGGATAGGCCAGGTCGATGGCGTGGGCAAAGTCCTCGCCATAGCCGGTCGAGCCGCGCGGGTTTGACCAGACGGTGACATAGCCTTCGGCCGCATAGCGCTGGATCTCGCTGGCGAAATAGGGGCCATACATCGCGAAGGGCCCGCCATGGATTTCCAGGATCATCGGGAAGCTGCCATCGGCCTTGAAGTCTGGCGGCAGGGCCACCCAGGCTTCGATCTCCAGCCCGTCATGGCTGGAGGGCACCTTGATCTCTTCAACGCGCGCCATTTCCAGATAGGGCAGGATATCGTCGTTCAGCGCGGTGAGCACCTTGGCGTCCTTGCCATCGATGCCGGCGGAGGCAATCTCGGAGGGGCGCTCGGCAAAGCCGGCGGTATAGGCGATCAGCGGCTTTTTCCCTCCGCTGACGGAGAAACTGCCCGAGGCATAGGGGCGGCCAATGGAGGTGCCCCCGATATCGGTGAGCAGCCGGGTCACGGCCCCGCCTGTGGTGATGCGGAAGAGGCTCAGCACGCCATGATCTTCGGACAATACCAGCAGGCTCTTGCCATCGGGCGCCCACACGGTCTGGTCCACGCTGCCGGGAAAGTCTGCGGCGATCTCGCGCGCGCCGCTGCCATCGGCATTCATCAGATAGAGATTGTCCTGCTGATAGGACAGTACCTTGTCGTCATAGCCGCGATAGGCAATCGTCTTGCCGTCCGGCGAAACAACGGGGGCGTAATCCGGCCCGTCCCGGTTTGTCAGAGGGCGGATGGAAAGATCGCCGAGGCTGATGGCGTAGATCTCGCTCTCGATGGGGTCGAGCTCGTGGTCTTCGGCGAGGTTTCCGGACACCAGCAGGGTGGTGTTGTCCAGCCACGCCGGCCCGCCCATGTCTGTTTCCTCAAAGCTTACCTGGCGCGGCGTGCCGCCATCCACCGGGAGCACGAAGATCTGCGTGGTGCCGTATTTGAGATAGCCGCTCCCATCAAAGCGGAACTGCAGGCGATCGAACACCTTGACCGGATCGCTCCATTTGCCGCCTTCGGGCGTTGCAGGCGCCTTGGCAAAGCTCGGCGTTTCTCCGGGTACGAACATCGAGAAGGCGATGAACTTGCCGTCCGGTGACCAGACCGCCTGCGACGGCGCCTGCAGGAACTGGGCCAGCGGATGGCTGCGGCCGGTATCGGGATAATAGACGCGCATTTCCGGCTTGCCGCCATTGCTGGCGGAATAGACGAGGCGCGAGCCATCGGGCGACCAGCGGGGGCTGGAGGCGCCTTCGGGGCTGACGATCAGCGGGCGGTGGTTGCCGGTGGCCGTGTCGATGCTCCAGAGCTGGCCGATGTCGCGGTCGGTCAGCCGGTCCATCGCGCGGCGGACATAGACAATGGTTTTCCCGTCCGGCGAAATCTGCGGATCGGTGGCGTATTCCATGTCGAAAACGCGCTCCGCCGTGAAGCGTTTGGACGGCGTCTTGTCTTTCTTCGTGTCGGCGATTGCCGGCGTGACCGCCAGCACAAGCGCCAGGCTGGCTGCGGCCAGTATGCGCAATTTCATCGGAAACCCCTCCGTCAGTCGTGTGCGCATGGCGTAACATGCTGAAAGCATGGAGGATAGCGCAGCGGCAATCCGGGCTTGCGATTCGGGGGCTGCTCACGCATATAGCCCTCGGAGGCAGGCGGCGGACGAGCCGCTCGCCAATCGGGTCAGGCGGGGAACCGAGCAGCCCTAACGAGTTTCCGCTCGGGTCGTTTGCCTGTCTCCACCCTTTCCCCCTTCCTCTGCCGCCACCGCCCGTACCATGGCGGTCTCCGTCAGCAGGGGATGCTCCGCCAGATCCGACACGGATATATAGACGGCGCCGAGCCGCGTGCTCTTGGCCGGCAGGGCGTCTTCGCCCAGCGCCTCGGACATCGCCCGCCAGACCAGCTCAGTGCAATAAAGGCGCGTATCGGTCTCCAGCGAGAAGGCGCGGTCGAACGGGCGCCCCACGGCGGCTTCGGCATAGGCGAGATAGGCGGCGCGCGCCGGGCCGGTGAGATCGATCTGGTAGAGGCCAAGCTCGCTGACATCGGAGAGATAGGCGGCAAGGCTGACGCGGACCACCTTGCCCGTCTGCCGGGGCGCGCCGGTATCGGCATGGATTACCGAGAGACTGCCATCGGGATTGGCCACCGCGATGCCGACATGGCCCCAGCGCTTGTCGCCCTGAGACCAGATGGCCGCGATCTGAGTGCCCGTGCCGGTGCCGGCGCCCTTGAACAGGAGGTCGCCCGGCTGGACCGGGGGCAAGGCAGAGGGAAGGATCTCGGCGCCCGCGGCGCTTGCAACCAGCAGGCAGGCCAGCGCGGGGGCTATTTGCCGAAGCAATTGGAGAGCACGGCGCTGCCCGGCAGGGAGATCGATTCATAGATGAGCGTCATGGCGTCATCGATGGTCGCGGCTGAAGACAGCGTGTCAGCCACCAGCATGGCGTCGGCTTCCGACATGAATTCGCCTGTGGGCTCTTCGTATATTTCGTCCCAGCCTTCCCAGGTGATGGAATCGGCGAGGCAGGTGCAGTCTTCCGCGTAGTAACTGCTCACCTTGCCCGCCGTGACGGCGGCATCATGCCGGGCCACCAGCGCCGGGCAGGCATTTTTGGCCCGCGTCTGCTGCGCGATATGAACATCGGTCAGCTGGGCGAGGGCGGGCATGGCAACGGCAAGGCCCGCCAGAGCGGCGATCAGATATTTCATGTGTACGTCCCCGGTAAGTCGTGTGGGCTTGAGGCTACACCTGAGCTGCGGCGGGGCGCAATCGACCGAATATCCTTTGGCCGAGTTTCTTTGACTGGCCGGTCACCGGCTGTTCGAACAGGGTGAAACTCGCCCAGGCGACAAGCGTGCAGCCCAGCATGATGGCGGGCAGGGCAATCGCATTGTCCAGCAGGCCGGGCATGGCAACCTTGCCCCAGACCAGGCCGAAGAAGTTGGCCGACAGCATGTGGGTCAGATAGAGCGAGTAGGACCAGTCCCCGATGCTTACCGGCAGGCCGGTCAATTTCCAGTCCTGGCGCAGTTCGATGGAGGCGGCGCCATAGGTCAGCAGCGCCGCGCTTGGCAGGAAGAGAATGACCCGGGCGCGGTCATGGGTGATGAAGCCGCCGGAGTCTGCGCCCAGCGCGCCGTTCACATAGAGGGTCATGCCGATGATCAGGGCGGCGGCGCCCACTGCCAGGGCCGGCACACCCAGGGCGCCTCTCGTTGACCGCCAGAGGAAGGCGGCGGCTGCCCCGGCCAGGAATTCCAGCAGCATAGGGTGCGTGAGAAGCCGCAGGACCGGTTCTTCGCCGCGGGAGGGATTGAGAATCAGGCCGAGGCTGACGGCTACCGTGCCCCAGAGAATCAGGATCGGCAGGCGGCGGCGTTCGCCCAGGGGGATCATCAGCAGCGCCGCGAAGAAGATGTAGAAATACATCTCGTGAATCAGCGTCCAGCCGGTCTGGAGCAAAGGGCTCTCGGATTTGGGAATCAGCAGGTAATCCTTGAGCAGGCTGATCTCCTGCTGAGTGCCGCCATAGACCAGTTGCGGACGGAAAAGCCAGATCGGCACCAGCGCCGACAGGCAGAGCCACCACAAGGGATAGATTCGCGTGACCCGCGACCAGAGGAATTTTCCGGCATCCCGGAGGCCCCCCAGCGTATGGTGGGACACCAGCACCATGACGAAGCCCGACAGGACGAAGAAAAGATCGACGCCCCAGTCGCCGATATCGGTCCATCGGCCGAGAATGTGGCCGATTCCCCGCTTGGCCTCGATATCCTCGATATGGGCGAGCAGCACCATGTAAGCGGCAATGGCCCGCAGCACTTGCAGATTGTTCAGCTTCATTCGGGTCCCCACACGAATATTGCTGATTGTTAGTGGCGACCATCTGGCTAAAAGTGCAATAGCCTTCTTATCGGCGGCCGCCGGGACTGAGAGGTTTCTGACCGGGCTTCAGGCGGGGCTGAAACGCCTGAAAACACTGGGCGATCCGGCCCGCGTTAAGAATTTGTTCACCGGTTTTCCACGCCTTCTTGACGGAATTGCGAATTGGGGCGTTGACCCGAAATTAACCTTCGGACACTATATCTTGTGTCGGGGCAAAGGGGTGAGGCCACATCTGGTTTAACTCCCGCGATATCCCTATATCTGCAGGAACATCGAGGAGGGTCGCCATGTCGGCAACCAACGCTAAATCCGTCGCCGCTGAAGCCGCTCGCAAGGGCAAGCCGAAGGCGGGTACGGGCGCGAAAGTGGCGCTCGTGCCGGTCAATCAGGTTGTGACCGATCCGTCCCGCGATTCTCTGCTGACCGATTTCGGCAAGAAGACGCTCGATGACCGCTACCTGCTGCCGGGCGAGACCTATCAGGACATGTTCGCGCGCGTTGCCACGGCCTTTGCCGACGATGCCGCCCATGCCCAGCGCATCTATGACTATATCTCCAAGCTCTGGTTCATGCCGGCGACCCCGGTGCTGTCGAATGGCGGCGCTGATCGCGGCCTGCCGATCTCCTGCTTCCTCAACCAGGTGGGCGATTCGCTGGACAATATCGTCGAGACCTGGACGGAGAATGTCTGGCTCGCCTCCAATGGCGGCGGCATCGGCACCTATTGGGGCAATGTCCGCTCCATCGGGGAGAAGGTCGGCCAGAACGGGCAGACCTCGGGCATCATCCCCTTCATCCGCGTGATGGATTCGCTCACCCTCGCGATCAGCCAGGGCTCGCTGCGCCGTGGCTCGGCGGCGTGCTATCTCGACATCCACCACCCGGAAATCGAGGAGTTCCTCGAAATCCGCAAAGCGTCCGGCGACTTCAACCGCAAGTCGCTAAACCTGCACCACGGCCTCAACATCACCGACGCCTTCATGGAAGCGGTGCGCAATGACGAAGAGTTCGGCCTGATCTCGCCCAAATCCGGCGAAGTGCTGAAATACGTCAACGCCCGCAAGCTGTGGCAGAAGATCCTTGAGCTGCGGATGCAGACCGGCGAGCCCTACCTCCTGTTCACCGACACCGTGAACAATGCCATGCCGGCCCACCAGAAGCGCCTCGGCCTGAAAGTCACCCAGTCGAACCTCTGCTCGGAAATCACCCTACCGACCGGCATTGACCATCGCGGCCAGGATCGCACGGCCGTTTGCTGCCTCTCCTCGGTCAATGCCGAGACGTTCCTGGAATGGTCGAAAGAGCCGATGTTCCTGGAAGACATCTTCCGCTTCCTCGACAATGTGCTGGAAGACTTCATCCAGCGCGCCCCGCCGGAAATGGCCCGCGCCGTCTACTCCGCCAAGCGCGAGCGCTCGGTTGGCCTCGGCGTCATGGGCTTCCACTCCTTCCTGCAGGCGATGAACGTTTCGCTGGAAAGCGCGACTGCCAAGGCGCTCAACCTCAAGATCTTCAAGCATATCCGCCAGGGCGCGGACGCGGCTTCGGTGAAACTCGCCAAGGAGCGTGGCCCCTGTGAGGACGCCCGCGATGTCGGCATGATGGCGCGCTTCTCCAACAAGCTCGCCGTGGCGCCCACCGCGTCGATCTCGATCATCTGCGGGGGTACCTCGGCCGGCATCGAGCCGATCCCGGCCAACGTCTACACCCACAAGACCCTCTCGGGCTCCTTCACGGTGAAGAACAAGCAGCTGCAGGAACTGCTCGGCTCCAAGGGGCTCGACACGGACGAGGTCTGGACCTCGATCCTCGAGCATGAGGGCTCGGTGCAGCATCTCGACTGCCTGACGCCGGACGAGAAGGACATCTACAAGACTGCCTTCGAACTCGACCAGCGCTGGATCATCGAGCTGGCGGCTGACCGCACGCCCTTTATCTGCCAGTCCCAGTCGCTGAACCTCTTCCTGCCCGGCGACATCAATAAATGGGACCTGCACATGCTGCACTGGACAGCATGGGAGCGCGGCCTGAAATCGCTTTACTATTGCCGCTCCAAATCGGTGCAGCGCGCCGCCTTTGCCGGATCGGAAAAGATCGAAGGCGAGAAGCTGGAAATCGAGAGCACCGATTATGACGAGTGCCTCGCCTGCCAGTAAGGGCCGCTCACATAAGTGATTTCCATCAAGGGGCGTTTGCCGTTAACGGCAGGCGCCCTTTCTCGTTGGGGAGGTAAACCCCGGCACTGCCTTGGTTTTGTCTATTTTCTCAACGCGTTAATGCAAATCCCGGGCTTGCCGCAGGGGTAGGAAAGTCAAAAAATTTTTTTATTTCCGAAACCTGTAGCGTTTTCTGCAGAAATGGGCGGGCAGGCGATCCGTTAATCAATTCGGGCCGAAATCTGTGTTGGGCTCGATTTCTCTTCATGATATTGGAACTGATAAGGGCGAACTTCGTTACAGAAACAGTGGCGAGGTTCTACCTTGAGAGGCGTCCGAGTGATGATGATTGCATTCGCAACCAGTCTTGCATCATTAGCCTGCCAGGGCTGTGTCTCTGGCGATGTCGCCGGGCATGCCTACGCCGAAGCCGCAGCCGAACCCTCGCTGGGCATGATGCTCGCAGTTCCGGGCGCGATGGGCGCAGGCCCGCTGAACGCCCCTTCCGATGCAGCGTCCGCCGCGCTTGCCGCTTCGGCAAACACCAGTGTCATCACGCCGCTGACCAGCGCGGATGCCCCGATCAGCGTTGTTGCCATGTCCGGGCCGCAGCCGGCCTTCAGCCTTACGGGCTCTGGCACCACCGGCGTGTCGGTCGTTGATTCCAACCTCGCCTGGACCGGCAGTTCTGCCCTGTCGCGCGTTGCCGCCGATCTGGCCACCCGCCGCGCGGGCCGCTCGGTTGAGGTGGTGCAGGATATGTCGCTCGGCCTCTCCATTGCTGCGCCTGCCTCCCGCACCGGCCTTGCCTTTGACGTTGGCCTCGCCCCGCGCGTTGCCATCCGCGATGAAGGCGATCTCACCAGCCAGCGTTTCGGCGGTGAAGTCCGCTTCGGTCAGGGCCTGAACCTCACGAACAATAAGGGCCAGCCGGAAGGCTGGTATCTCTTTGTCGGCGCCGATGGCGAAGCGCTCGTCTGGGATAATTCCGGCTCCACGCCGTCGCTGTCGGATGTCTTCGATGTCCAGGTCACCGATCAGGTCACTGTGGGTGACCTTCAGGCTGGCGTGTCGATCCAGCGGGCAGGGGGCGAGCTGTCCTTCAGCTATATCCGCCGCGAGATGAAGTTTGACGACCGCAACCGCAGCCTCAAGGATACCGAGGACTTTGCGGGCATCACCTTCACGATGCGCCGCTGAGCAGGCCTGCTGCCAGGGCTGCCACCAGTACCAACAAGGCAGATCGCCTTGAGGTTCCGGACCCACAGGCAATCAGTATACTGAAAAATATGGTATCCCGTGCCTGACGTTTCTGCCGTATGGGTTAGCTTTTCCGCGCCAGAGTTTTGCACGCTCAGGGAAAATCAACCGGGCGCAGCCGTTCTGGCGCGACGCGCCAGAAGGCTTCGGCTTCCGGGCCAATGGCAGACAGAACCGGGTCTATTTCATCGGGCCTGACCACCGCGCGCAGGGCAATTGCCGCCGCCTCAATGCAATTGTCAGGCGTCAGATTGTGACGTGGCCGCAAGGCTTTTGCCTCGGCAGTCTGCGCCTCGCGGTTGCCCCAGGGCGATGGGGCTTTCGGATGCCAGCGGTAGAGGAAGATGGCGCGCACAACACTGGGCAGGGCATCGGCAAATCGCAGCGCCTGGTCCACAGTCAGGCGCCGTCGGAAGGCCAGCAGCACGCCTTCAATGGCGGTGTAGGCGGAATTGTTGCTGACGAGATCCATTTCATCTCTGGCGACTTCAAGGAAGCGTTGCCATTCGGCGCTGGCATGTCGATAGGTCCACGGCATTGGCATGCCTAACTGATATATCCCTCCGCCGCGCTGCCCATGTGGTCGCTCGCCGCAATTCGTGGCAAGTCAACAGCTCAGGGATTCCTTTTCCGTACGCAGGGCAGGCTGGGCAATGGCTGAGAAAGAACTGGCAGAGACCCCCGAAAAGCAGTCAAGCGAGCCCCCCGCTACAACCCGCAGCGGGGAGTTTGGCTGGCGGGTGTTTGTGGATGCCGCTGTGCCGCCGGCGGCGGCCATTATCTGTTTTGCGGCTGGTGTGCTGTTGCTGCTCTCGGCCTCCCAGCCAAATCTGGCGGGGCGGATGGGCGATCTGCTCGCCGTGCTGCCCCTGCCTCTGGTCGAGGTGTCTCATTTCGTTGCCTCGCTGCTGGGGATGCTGCTTCTCTTCCTGGCGGCGGGCCTCTGGCGGCGGATTGATACGGCCTGGTGGGCGGCGATCCTTGTGCTGCTGGCAGGCGCCGCTTTCTCCCTGCTGAAGGCGCTGCATTGGGAGGAAGCCCTTGCGCTGGCGCTGATCGCGGGGGCGCTGATGCCGCTGCGCCGCTCCTTCTACCGCCGGGGCCATATGTCGGACGGGCTGCTGTCGCTGCCCAGCCTGATTGCCATCTTCGCGGTGACCGGCCTTGCCATCTGGGGCCTGCTGGCGGCCTATGAGAATGTTCCTTATCAGGATGATCTCTGGTGGACGTTCCTGCGCGATTCCGATGCGCCGCGCTCCATGCGGGCGCTGGCAGGCGCCGTCACGCTCGGCTGCGTCGTGGCCGCCTGGCAGATCATCGGTGTGCGGCAGAGCCGGAAGGCTGACGGTCACACCGCCGCAGACCTTGCCAGGGCAGAGGCCATCTTTTCCGCCACGCGCGAAGGCCATCCCGATGCCAATCTGATGTTTGTGGGCGACAAGTCCTTCGCGTTCACGCCTTCGGGCAAAAGCTTCGTCATGTATGGCCGGCGCGGCGGCCTCTGGATCGCCATGGGCAATCCGGTGGGCCCGGCGGAGGAGCAGCTCGACGCCCTGATCGCCTTTCATGAAGCGGCCGATCATGCGGGCAAGTCTCCAGTCATCTACGGCGCCAGCGGCGATCTGCTGCCCGCGCTGGTCGATCTGGGGTACACCATTCGCAAGATCGGGGAGGCGGCCTGCATCGATGTGCCGGGGTTCAGC
This sequence comes from Hyphomonas polymorpha PS728, assembly GCF_000685315.1. GTDB lineage: Bacteria > Pseudomonadota > Alphaproteobacteria > Caulobacterales > Hyphomonadaceae > Hyphomonas > Hyphomonas polymorpha. The sequence goes on along the minus strand of NZ_ARYM01000012.1, from coordinate 76,625 downwards.
CTGGAGGGATCCTCCCGCGCGCGGCTGCGCCAGGCACGCAACCGGGCGCTGCGCGATGGCTGGCGGGTGGAGGTCATCCCGCCGGGCGGCCCGGTCCCCTGGGAAGCGCTGCGCCAGATCTCGGACGCCTGGCTGAAAGCGCATTCGGGCACCGAGAAGGCCTTCTCGCTCGGCCGCTATGACGAGGCCTATCTGGCGCGCTTCCCCATTGCCATCGTGCGGCAGGAAGGAGGGGGCGGGGCGCCGGTGGCCTTCGCCTCGCTCTGGCCGGCGCCGGGCGGCAAGGAGATCGCGGTCGACCTGATGCGCCATGGCCCAGACGCGCCCAATGGGGTGATGGATTTCCTGTTCCTGGGGGTGACCCTGTGGGCCAAGACGCAAGGGGTTGAGGTTTTCGATCTGGGCATGGCGCCGCTCTCGGGCCTGCGGCCGGGGCGGTATTCGCCCGCCCTCACCAATGTCGGCCACATCGCCTATGACCGGGGCGAGAGCCTCTACGGCTTCCGGGGCCTGCGAGCCTACAAGTCGAAATTTGCGCCGGACTGGCAGCCCCTGTTCATCGCCGCCCCGCCCAGGGTGTCACTGCCCTTTGCGCTGATGGCGGTGGCCTTGCTCACTTCGGGCGGGCTGCTGGGCCTGATTCTGCCTAAAACGTCCGCCAGATGACCCGGACGTGTCCGGAAATGTCCGAAACTGCCTGGATATGTCCGGCGTCTGACCGGCTTTTCCGGGGGTTAGTCGTCGTGATCGAGGGGCGGGGCGTCGCTCGTGTCGCGGCGCGGCCGGGCCACCAGATCGCCCAGATCGGTCAGTTCGATGAAGGTATCCGCCTCCCGGCGCAGATCGTCTGAAATCATCGGTGGGGTTGCATTCATGGTCGAGACGACCGACACGCGAACCCCTTTGTTTTTCACAGCTTCCACCAGCCGCCGGAAGTCGCCATTGCCGCTGAAAAGCACGATGTGATCACAGTAGGTGGCCGCTTCCAGCATATCGACCGCCAGTTCCACATCCATGTTTCCCCGCACCCGCTTGCGGCCTTCGCGGTCCACAAATTCGCGGGCGGGTTTCTTCACGACGTTGAAACCGTTATAGGCCAGCCAGTCCACCAGGGGGCGGATCGGGCTATAGTCGTCATTCTCCACCAAGGCAGTGTAATAGCTCGCCCGCACCAGCCGCCCGCGCGACTGGAACTCCTTGAGAAGCTTGCGGAAATCAATTTCCAGCCCGACGGACCGGGCCGCAGAATAAAGATTGGCCCCATCAATGAACAACGCCAGGCGTTCATCCTTGTAAAAAGCCATTGGCTTTATCCTCTTCTTCCAATAGGGAAGGGCCAAATTCATGCCCAGACGCGTTTACGTCCGGAATACCGGTCCCCTGCAGACTCTGCAAGGACGGGTTGCCGTGGCGTGCTGCAGCGCATATAAAGGGCGGTTCTTCAGGAGTATTTCCCCGTATGGCCCGCGTTACCGTAGAAGACTGCATCCAGAAGGTTCCCAACCGCTTCGAGCTGGTTCTGCTCGCAGCGCATCGCGCCCGCATGATCCGTGAAGGATCGCCGCTGACGATCGACCGGGACAATGACAAGGATCCGGTCGTTTCCCTGCGTGAAATCGCTGAGACCTCGGTGGACCTGAAAGTCGTCAAGGAAGCCCTCATCTCCAACCTGCAGGACATCCGTCCGGGCGAGGAGAACGAGCGTGAAGCTGACCGTGTTGCGCTTCAGGCAGCGCCGGCTGCGACCGAAGAAGATGTTCTGCGCGCCTATCAGGCAGAACTCGAATCCGGGCGCGACGACCGGCTCTAGGAGCACCAATGGACGGCAGCGCCCTTTCCGGACCGGAAAAAGGGGCTGGCACGGGGGCTGGCACACCGGCTCCTGCCAGCGATATTGCGTCTGACCTGCCGCCGGTTCTCTCGCGGGAAGAGCTGATCGCCAAGGTCCGCGCCTATCACCCGCGCGTCAAATCCGAGCTTCTGGGACTGGCCTATGATTTCGCCAAGAAGCATCATGGCGAACAGTCCCGCGATTCCGGCGAGGCCTATTATTCTCACCCGGTTCAGGTGGCGAGCCTGCTGGCCGATGTGAAGCTGGACGAAGTTACCATCGTTGCCGGCCTGCTGCATGATGTGGTCGAGGATACCGAGATCGACATTGGCGACATCGAGGTGCGCTTCGGCCCGCAGGTGGCTGAGCTCGTCGACGGCGTCACCAAGCTCGACAAGCTGGAATTCACCTCCAAGGAAGCCGCGCAGGCGGAGAACTTCCAGAAGTTCATCCTGGCGATGACGAGTGACCTCCGTGTACTGCTGGTCAAGCTGGCGGACCGGATGCACAATATGGAGACGCTGCACTTCCGCAAGAAGCCGGAAAGCCGGCAGCGGACCGCGCGCGAAACCATGGACATCTATGCCCCGCTCGCCCGGCGCATCGGCCTTTATGATATGGCCGCCCGGATGGACGATCTGGCATTCAAGGAACTCAATCCGGAAGCCCGCCGCGCTATCATCTACCGGCTGGAAGAGCTCGAACGCGAAAACAAGGACGACCTCGGACGGATCCGCGCGGACCTCACGCGCATCCTGAATGAGGCGGGCCTGCGCTACCGCCTGAGAGGCCGCCGCAAGCAGCCCTATTCGCTGTGGCGCAAGCTGGAGCGCAAATCGATCTCCTTCCGCGATGTGGCCGATCTTTTCGCCTTCCGCATCATCGTGCCGGATGTGGCTGATTGCTATCGCGTGCTCGGCGTGCTGCATACGCATTGGGCCTGTATTCCGGAACGCTTCCGGGATTTCATCTCCGTACCCAAACCAAACGGATATGCCAGCCTTCACACCACCGTGCGCGCTTCCGGCAACCGCCGGGTGGAGCTGCAGGTCCGTACCGAGACGATGGACCTCACCGCCGAATATGGCGTGGCCGCTCACTGGGGCTACAAGAACCGCTCCTATGGCTTTGACCTGGATTCGGCCCGCGCCGCCGGTCTTGATCCGGAGGCCAACCTCAAAGCCTTTGCAGAGCTCGTCCGTGACGGGGCGGAGCCCGGCGAATTCCTTGAGCATGCCAAGCTGGAGATGTACCGCGAGCATGTGTTCACCTTCACGCCGAAGGGCAAGCTGATCATCCTGCCGGCCGGGGCCATGCCGCTCGACTTTGCCTATGCCGTTCACTCGGCCGTGGGCGACACGACCATCGGCGCGCGCATCAATGGCGAGGAGAAATCCCTCCGCCGCCCGCTCAAGAATGGTGATGTGGTCGAGATCATCCGTGGTAAGACGGCTGAGCCGATCCGCGGCTGGGAAATGCTTACCCATACCGGCCGGGCAAAATCCGCCCTCCGGCGCCTGGAGCGCGAGCGTGAGGTTGCCGAATTCCGCCGGCTGGGCGAGGGGCTGATCAACCAGGCCCTGCGCCGCGCGGGCGCCGACCCGGTGGACGTGATGCTGCTGGATGTGGCGCAGAAGTCCGGCTTCAAGAGCGTCGACGACATGCGCGAGGCTGTTGGCCGGGGACGCTTCAAGACCTCCGCCGTGATCAAGCTTGTTTTCCCCGGCTACCAGCCCGAGCGGACCGACGACACCGCCAAGACGCCGATCGACAGCGACCATGTTCCGCTCTTTGTCGAGGGGCGCACGCTGACGCCGGGCGTCACGCTGCATCTCTCCACCTGCTGCCACCCGTTGCCGGGCGACCGGATCATCGGCGTGCAGGTGCCCGACAAGGGCCTGATGGTGCATGTGTCGAGCTGCCCGCGCCTTGCCGAGTATGATGACCGGCCGGAGCTGTGGCACGACCTGAAATGGACGGAGCTGGCGCGCACCGATGCCGTCGCCGTTACCCGCATTCGCATCAACGCCTCCAACCAGCGCGGCGTGCTGGCAAAGCTCTGCGCGGCGGTGGCCGAATCCAATGGCAATATCATCGGAATCTCGACGGCATCGCGGCATCCGGATTTCATTGAGCTGGTGATGGATATTGAGGTTGAAGACCTGAAGCGTATGACGCAAATCCTTGCGGCACTGCGGTCGTTGGCCGTGGTAGACAGAGCCATACGCGACCAGGAGGGGCAGAATGACCAGTGAAGACGTACTCGCCGTATTCAAGGAGGCGGGTGCATTGCTGGAGGGGCATTTTATCCTCTCCTCCGGGCGGCGCAGCCCTGTGTTCCTGCAGAAGGCGCTTGTCTTCTCCCGGCCCGATCTTTCCGAAAAGCTCTGCAAGGCGCTGGCGGAGAAACTCACCGCGAGCTTCGGCAAGATCGATGTGGTAGCCGGCCCCGCCGTGGGCGGCATCATTCCGGGCTATGAGCTCGCGCGTCATCTGGGCGCCCGCGCCATCTTTGCCGAACGCGTGGATGGTCAGCTTCAGTTCCGCCGCGGCTTTTCGATTGCCGCAGGCGAGCGCGTGCTGATTGCCGAAGACATCGTGACGACCGGGCTTTCCTTCCGCGAGACGGTGGAAGCGCTGGCCAAGCTGCCGGGCGAAGTGGTGGGCGGGGCGTGCATCATCGACCGTTCGGGCGGGCGCGCCGATGTCGGTTGCAAGCTGATCTCGCTGGCGCAGGTGAACTTCCCGGATTACGCGCCCGATGATCTGCCTCCGGAGCTTCAGAAGCTGGAAGCGATCAAGCCCGGCTCGCGGGGCCTTGCCTGATGACCGGCCGCCTCCGCCTCGGGGTCAATATCGATCATGTGGCGACCATTCGCAATGCGCGCGGGGGCGCCCATCCTGATCCCATGCGCGCGGCAGAGATTGCCGCCGCCGCCGGGGCAGACGGCATCACCATCCACCTGCGGGAAGACCGCCGCCACATCCGCGATGGCGACCTCGACGCGATCCGCGCGGCCACGCATCTGCCGATCAATCTGGAGATGGCGGCCACCGAAGAGATGACGGAAATCGCCGTCCGCTTCCGTCCGCATGCGGCCTGCATCGTGCCGGAGCGGCGCGAGGAACGCACCACCGAAGGCGGCCTCAATGTGGCCGGTCTGCACAATCAGATTGCGCCGATTGTCAGCCGTCTGAACGAAGCGGGGGCGCGCGTTTCTCTCTTCATCGAGCCTGATCCGGTGCAGATTGCTGTGGCCGAAGTGCTGGGCGCGCCGGTGGTGGAGCTGCATACGGGCCGTTATGCGGAGCTTTGGATCGAGGGCGGGGCAGAGGCCGCCGCGCCCGAGCTGGAACGGCTGAAGCTAGCCGCGGCCGATGCGCGCCGCCGGGGCATCGAGCCGCATGCCGGCCATGGCCTGACTTTCGAGAATGTCGGCCCCGTTGCCGCCATTCCGGAGATTGCCGAGCTGAATATCGGCCATTTCCTGATCGGGGAAGCCATCTTCATCGGCCTCGACGCGGCGATCCGCGAAATGCGCCGCCGCATGGACGAGGCGCGCGGATGATCATCGGCATCGGGAACGATCTCTGCAATATCGAACGCATCCAGCGCTCGCTGGATCGTTTCGGCGAGCGGTTCGAGCAGCGCGTATTCACGCCCTATGAGATTGCCAAGGCGCGCGGCCGCCGCCGCGTGGCAGAGACTTATGCCAAACGTTTTGCCGCCAAGGAGGCGATGGCCAAGGCGCTGGGCACGGGCGTCCCGCGCGCGGGCGTCCACTGGCAGCATATGGGCGTTATCAACCTGCCTTCGGGCAAGCCGGGCTTCGAGCTGACAGGCGGGGCCGCTACGCGCCTGGCAAAGCTGACCCCGCCGGGCCATCGCGCCCTGGTGCATCTGACGCTTACGGACGATCATCCCTGGGCCGAAGCGCAGGTGATCATCGAGGCCATTGCCATGGCAGATGTGCGATGAAGCCCGCCCGTCCGAAGCGCACGCGCCAGCGCGCCGCCGTCAAGGCGATCAGGCCGTCATTGGCGCTCGAAGCGCTGAAGGAAGCGCAGGACATCATCGGTTTCCGCTTCAAGGATGCGGCGAGCCTTGAGCGCGCCTTGACCCATCCGAGCGCCGTTGCGCCGTCGGGGGATACGGTCAAGCTTTCCAATCAGCGCCTGGAGTTTCTGGGCGACCGGGTGCTGAACCTCATCATTGCCGAACGCCTGATCGAGCGCCGCCAGTCTGACAGTGAAGGCGATCTGGCGCCGCGCCTCAACCGGCTGGTCAAGAAGGGTGCGTGCGCCGAGGCGATGCGGCATCTGGGGCTGCAGCGCTTCATTCTGATGTCCGAGAGCGAAGCGGCGGCTGGCGGGCAGGAGCGGGAATCGACGCTGGGCGACGCCTGCGAGGCGATCATCGCGGCGATCTATCAGGAGGGCGGCCTCAATGCCGCGCGCAAGTTCATCGAGCGCGCCTGGGCGCCGCAGTTTGAAAACGTTCCGGCTGAAACCAAGGACCCCAAGACCCTTCTTCAGGAATGGGCGCAGGGGCAGGGACATCCGTTGCCGGAATATGTGGTCACCGGCCGGTCCGGCCCCGATCACGCCCCGGTTTATGAAGTTGAAGTTCGCCTTGCCATGGGCAAGGCTGCCGCTACCGGCTCTTCCAAGCGCGAGGCGGAGCGTCATGCTGCTGCCCTGATGCTCCGAACACTGACAGGAACAGAATGAGCGAAACAGATATCCGCCGCGCCGGGTTTTGCGCCGTCATCGGCGCGCCGAATGCCGGCAAATCTACCCTCACCAACCGCCTTGTCGGGGCCAAGGTCGCCATCGTCACGCATAAGGTGCAGACGACGCGGTTCCCTGTGCGCGGCGTGGCGCAGGTGGGGGATACCCAGATCGTGATCGTCGACACGCCCGGCATATTCGCCGCCAAGCGCCGGCTGGACCGGGCGATGGTCAAGGCCGCCTGGGGCGGGGCCGAGGAGGCCGATTGCATTGTTCACCTCGTCGATGCCTCGGCCTGGGTGGCCGAGCAGGCGGGCCGGCTCAGCGCGGCGCAGCGCCACTCCATCGAGGATGATCGCCGCGTGATCGAACAGCTCAAGGAGGCGGGCAAGCGCGCCTTCCTCGCGCTCAACAAGATTGATCTGTTCCCGCATGATCAGGTGCTGCCCGTCATGGCGGCGCTGAACGAAGCGGGCGTCTATGATGAGATCTTCATGATCTCTGCCGAGAAGGGCGACGGCGTGGACAAGCTGGAAGCGGCCATCGCGGCGCGGATGCCCGAAGGCCCGGCGCTTTACCCGCCAGACCAGATTGCCGACCTGCCCATGCGCCTTCTGGCGGCGGAGGTGACCCGCGAAAAGCTGATGCTGCGCCTGCATCAGGAGCTGCCCTATCAGCTGATGGTCGACACCGAAGCCTGGGAAGAGCGCGCCGACGGGTCCGTTCGTGTGCAGCAGGTTATCATCGTGGGCCGCGAAGGTCACAAGGCGATGGTGCTGGGCAAGGGCGGCAGCCTGATCAAGGAAATCGGCCGCCAGGCACGGCTGGAGCTGACCCAGATGCTGGAGCGCCCGGTGCATCTCTTTCTCTTCGTGAAGGTGGATGAGCGCTGGCAGGAAAAGCGTGAGCGCTATCAGGGGATCGGCCTGGAGTTTGATGTCTGAGGGTGCATGAACTGGTCCGATAACGGAATAGTACTCGGAGGGCGCCGCTTTGGGGAAGGCGGCCTCATCCTGGATGTACTGACCCGTGAAAGGGGACGCCGTTCCGGCCTTGTCTATGGCGGCGCCTCTCGCCGCAAGCGGGCCCAGTTTGAAACGGGCAACACGGTGGCGCTGAGCTGGAGCGGGCGGCTGGACGATCAGCTGGGGCGCTTCGATGTTGCCGAGGCGAGCCGGGACCGCGCCTCGCGCCTGCTGGATGATCCCGCCGCGCTGGCGGCGCTTGCCTCGATCACGGCGCTCTTGCGCGCGGGCCTCAACGAGGGGGATGCGGCCGGCTCCAGCCTCTATGAGGCGACCACGTTGCTGCTGGACGAGCTGATCCATCCGGAAGTCTGGCCGGCGCTTTATGTGCGCTGGGAACTCGGGCTTCTCTCTGCCCTCGGCTTCGGGCTGGACCTTGATGAATGCGCCGTCAGCGGCGCCAATGACGGCCTCACCCATGTTTCCCCGCGCACAGGCCGCGCCGTGCGTGGCTCGGAGGCAGAACAATATGTCGACCGTCTCTTCGCGCTGCCCGCCTTCCTGATCGACAGCCGCGCCGACATCTTCCCCGGAGACATCACCGCCGGCCTGCGCCTCACCGGTCATTTCATCGAAAACCGCCTCTTCGCCTCCGTCCATCGCGGCCTGCCCGCGGAGCGGGAGCGGCTGATCAAGCGCATTGCCCCGCAGGCTTGACCCTCCATTCACGGATCATTCATTCGCCTTCGCCAAACGTCCGCGCGGGGAGTTGATAGCTATCAACAAAAAGGCTGATGACATGAAACCGATCTTGATCGCCGCGAGCGCTGCGCTCACCCTTGCCCTCACGGGCTGCATCTCCGTCTCCGACAATTCGGCGGCTTCCACCAAGGTTCAGGAGAATACTGACATCGCCGTCCGCGTCTGCGGCGGGGCAGGCAATGTCGCCGAGGTGAGCCGAGAGGGCTATCGCTGCAAGGTAAACTGAGCAGAGCCAAGGCAGAGCCTGCGCTCAAAGAAGGCCGGGGAGCGTCGCTGTCCGGCTTTTTGCTGTCTCACCGGCAAACGCGGCCCGGCCCCATATCCATGTGGAAATGATCGGCGTGGGCGGCGTTGTATTCGGGGCCCAGGGTTACCGAGAAGAGGTCGCACGCGCCCTCATGCACGCGGCGGAGGAACTTGGCTTCCTTGCCGCCTTTGTCCCAGTGCGCCTTCACATCGATCAGCCGCCCATCCTCCAGGCGAAAGCCGGAGACATCCAGCGCATTGCCAAAGGCGTGCTGGGAAAGGCGCCGGCTGCCGGCAATGTTGCGGCAGGAAAAGCTGCCATAGGTCTCGATCCGGGCGACCGGCGAATCGAAGATTTCCACAGCCGCCGGGCGCACCACATGCCGCTCCCACATATAGGCCGCCGCCGTCTGCGCGCAGGTCATCTGCAACGTGGCCGAATAGGGCGTCAGCGTCCGGTCCAGCGTCAGGGCGTCAAACAGGCCGCATTTTTCCCCGCGAGGCTCGTCCTCCAGCGGGGTATAGCCCACGCCGGCGTTGTCGAGCGCCACGAAACAGGCTTCCCGGTCACCCTTCAGGCGGGTCAGTTGAGCGGAAATGGCCAGCCCCGGGCGCACCGACAGGTCAATCGGCGCCAAGGGATTGTGCCGCGCCGGCAATGTGCGGGCGAGGATCACGACAATGGCGCCAATCAGGAAGGCATATGTCAGGAGAATGCTGATTCCACGCATATCTGCAGCAGCGGCCTTTGATGTTCCTTAACCAAACGCAGGTTTCTGTTAACCTGCGCTGTTTCCAGCGAGTCGGGGCATCCTGACCCGCAAACCCGCACCAGAATGTGGCGAGACCTGCAAAGAGGCCAGAATGTCCAAACGCACCACCGAGCCCCCAGAGGACCGGATCATCAATGAGCCGATGAGCGAGGCGCTCTCCAAGCGCTATCTCGCCTATGCGCTCTCCACGATCACGTCCCGCGCGCTGCCCGATGTGCGCGATGGCCTCAAGCCCGTTCAGCGCCGCATCCTTTATGGCATGCGCGTCCTGCGGCTCGATCCCGAAGGCGGCTATCGCAAATGCGCCAAGATCGTTGGCGATGTGATGGGTAACTACCACCCCCATGGCGACAGCTCGATCTATGACACGCTGGTCCGCCTCGCCCAGGATTTCAACGTCCGCTATCCGCTGGTCGATGGGCAGGGCAATTTCGGCAATATCGACGGGGATAGCGCGGCGGCCTATCGTTACACCGAAGCGCGGATGACGCGCGGCGCCGAACTGCTGATGGAGGGCCTCGACGAGAACGCGGTCGATTTCCGCCCCAACTATGCCGAGAATGATGAGGAGCCGGTCGTGCTTCCCGCCGGCTTCCCCAATCTCCTCGCCAATGGCGCCACGGGCATCGCCGTGGGCATGGCCACCTCCATTCCGCCGCACAATGTTGCCGAGGTGATCGATGCGGCGCGCTTCCTGATCGACAAGCCCAAGGCCACCACCGAAGAGCTGATGGAATTCGTTCAGGGGCCGGACTTTCCGACCGGCGGGGTGATCGTCGAGGATCGCGCCTCGATGCTGGAGGCTTACGAGACCGGCCGGGGCGCCTTCCGCATGCGCGCCCGATGGCATGTCGAGGATACCGGCCGGGGCACCTATCAGATCATCGTCACCGAAATTCCGTATCAGGTGCAGAAGTCAAAGCTTCTGGAGAAGCTTTCGGAGCTGCTTGAGGCGAAGAAGGTTCCGCTGCTGGAAGATGTGCGCGACGAGTCTGCGGAGGATGTCCGCCTCGTCCTTGTACCGCGCGCCAAGACGGTTGAGCCGGACGTGCTGATGGAAAGCCTGTTCAAGACCTGCGATCTGGAAACGCGCTTCAGCATGAACATGAACGTGCTGCACAAGGGCGCGCCGCAGGTGATGGGCCTGCGCGATGTGCTGCAGGCTTATCTCGACCATCGCCGTGAAGTGGTGGTGCGCCGGGCTGAGTTCCGTCTCGACAAGATCGAGAAGCGCCTGCACATCCTGGAAGGCTTCCTGAAAGCCTATCTGAACATTGACGAGGTGATCCGCATCATCCGTACGGAAGACGAGCCCAAGCCCGTCCTGATGAAGCGGTTCAAGATTTCAGACATTCAGGCCGAAGCCATCCTCAATCTCCGCCTGCGCGCGCTGCGCAAGCTGGAGGAAATGGAAATCCAGGGCGAGCACACAAAGCTCACCGAGGAGCGAGACGAGCTGGTGAAACTGCTCGGTTCTGAGCGCCGTCAATGGATGCGCGTGTCGAAAGAGCTGAAAGCTGCGCGCGACGAGTTCGATCCGTCAACGGACCTTGGCCGCCGCCGCGCGACCTTTGAAGATGCGCCCACCGTTGACCTTGCCGCTGCGCTTGAAGCGACGCGCCCGAAGGAACCGGTTACCGTGGTGCTCTCCGCGCAAGGCTGGATTCGCGGCATGAAAGGCCATGGGCTTGATCCGGAGTCGATCAAGTTCAAGGAAGGCGATGGCCCGGGCTTCATGGAAGAGGTGATGAGCACCGACAAGCTCGTCTTCATGTCCTCGGATGGGCGGGCCTTCATGCTGGCGGCAGACAAGCTGCCGGGGGGGCGCGGCCATGGCGAGCCCATCCGCCTCTCCATCGAGTTGGAAGACAATGTCGCCATCGTGAATATGTTCAAGTTTGAGCCCGAGCGTAAACGCGTGATGGCCTCGTCCACGGGCTATGGTTTCGTTGTTCCGGAGACGGAGCTTGAGTCAAACCGCAAGGCGGGCAAGCAGATCGTCAACACCGGCGGCGGGCATCTCAATGTCTGCGTGCCTGTGCTGGGCGACATGATTGCGGTGGTCGGCACCAACCGGAAGATGCTGATCTTCCCGCTGAAGGATCTGCCCGAAATGCCGCGCGGCAAAGGCAACAAGCTGCAATCCTATAGCGGCGGGGCAGAGCTCGCTGACCTGATCACCTTCGACAAGCGCGACGGCCTGATCGTCGTCACCGGTGGCCGCCACCGCGCCTTCGAGGAATGGAAAGAGTGGAAAGGCCAGCGCGCGCAAGCGGGCAAGGTCGTGCCCAAGGGCTTCCCGAGGACGGGCACCTTCAGCGGCTGAGGCGGGGATCCCCTCAGCCTGCTGATGGGTTGAAATAGGATTGGAACGAGAAGTGAGGCGGCGGCTCTGGCCTATCCGCCGAGCTTCTCGGCGGCGCGTTCTGCAAAATATGTGATGATGCCGCTGGCGCCCGCGCGTTTGAAGCACATCAGGCTTTCCATCATCACGCGGTCGCCGTCGATCCAGCCATTCTGCGCGGCGGCCATGATCTGCGCATATTCGCCCGACACCTGATAGGCGAGCGTCGGCACGCCGAAGGTGGACGAGACGCGCTGCACAATGTCCAGATACGGAAGACCGGGCTTCACCATCACCATGTCGGCGCCCTCGGCAAGGTCGAGGGCCACTTCGCGCAGCGCTTCATCCGAGTTTGCGGGGTCCTGCTGATAGGTTTTCTTGTCGCCCTTGAGGGCTGCGGCGGAGCCGATGGCTTCGCGGTAAGGCCCGTAAAAGCCGCTGGCATATTTGGCGGCATAGGCGAGGATCATGGCGTTGGAGAAGCCTTCTTCCTCGAAGGCGTAGCGGATGGCGCCGATGCGGCCGTCCATCATGTCGGACGGGGCCACAACATCCGCGCCTGCGCTGACATGCACCAGGGCCTGTTCCACCAGCCGCTCCACCGTCGCGTCATTGGGAATGGTGCCGTCTTCATCCAGCAGGCCGTCATGGCCATGCGACGTATACGCATCAAGCGCCACATCGGTGATGAGGCCCACTTCCGGCGCGGCATCCTTCATGGCCTTCAGGGCGCGGGGCACGAGGCCGTCAGGGGAAAGCGCGCCGCTGCCGTCTGCATCTTTGCCCTCCGGGCCGATATAGGGGAACAGCGCGATGGCCGGAATACCAAGCGCCTTGGCGCGCTTGGCGGTGAGGGCCGCTTCGGCGACGCTGAGGCGGTCCACGCCGGGCAGGGAGCTGACGGGCACGCGGCCTTCGCCATCATGCACGAACACCGCCCAGACCAGATCTGCCGGGGTGAGGACATTTTCTGCCACAAGGCTGCGCGCCCAGGGGGCCTGGCGCAGGCGGCGCATACGGGTGCCGGGAAAGGCTTGGGGAAACGGGGTCATTCTTCCTCCTAGCGCCGAATGCGGCGCCCTCACAACCAGCCCAATCGCCGCGCCATGAAACACCGGTCACGCACGTTGAGGCCGTTATCATCCTGGATCGATTCAATCTCGATCATCCATTTTTCCATCTTCTTCCGGGGCAGCTCCCGGAAGCCGTTTTTCCGGTAGAACGGCCCGTTCCAGGGCGGATCACGGAACGTGGACAGCGTCACGCGTTTCAGGCCCCGGTCCTTGGCTTCCAGCATCACCCGACCGATCAGCGCGCTGCCGATGCCCTGGCGGCCATAGGCGGGGTCCACGCTGATCTGATCGAGATAGAGCCATCCCTCGCGCACGGAGGTCAGCGCGAAGCCGGCCAGATTGCCCTTGCGGTCGCGCACAGTGTGGAGATGCCCGGTCTGCATGGCCTCACGCAGCACATTGGCGGGCACATGGTCGTCCAGCTGCGCCTCGGGCAGCAGGCCGGTGCCTTCGAAGATTTTCCCTGCCGCCAGATCGATCGCGATCAGGGCGGGGATCTCTTCAGGCGCGGCGCCGGCGGTTTCATACCCGGCAGGAGGGCGTCGGATTGACATATATCAGGGCTCACAGGACAAGCGGGCCAAAGACTTAAGCCAATCGGAGGGCCACGCCAATGAGCCTCATCTTCACAGACGAACAGCAGATGATCCGCGATATGGCGGCCAAATTCGCCGCTGACCAGCTTGCCCCCCATTCCGAAGCCTGGGACCGGGACAGCCATTTCCCTGTCGATGTGATCAAATCTGCTGCAGAACTCGGCTTTGCGGGCATCTATGTGAAGGAAGATGTGGGCGGCTCCGGCCTGACGCGGACGGACGCGGCGCTGATCTTCGAGCAGCTTTCCTATGGCGATGTTTCTACCGCCGCCTTCATCTCCATCCACAATATGGCGAGCTGGATGATCGACACCTTTGGGTCACAGGAGCAGCGCGCCGCCTGGCTGCCGCGCCTTACCTCGATGGAGCTGATCGCCTCCTACTGCCTCACCGAGCCGGGCGCCGGCTCTGACGCGGCCAGCCTGAAAACCAAGGTCGTGAAAGACGGCGACGAATACGTCATCACCGGCACCAAACAGTTCATCTCCGGCGCAGGCACGTCGGATGTTTACGTCCTCATGGCGCGCACCTCTGACGATGGCGCCAAGGGCGTGTCCGCCTTCATCATCGAGAAGGATGCGCCGGGGCTGTCGTTTGGCGCCAATGAGCGCAAGATGGGCTGGAAATCCCAGCCGACGCGGCAGGTGATCCTGGACGGCGTGCGCGTGCCGGCGGCAAACCGCATCGGCGAAGAAGGGCACGGCTTCCGCTTCGCCATGGCGGGGCTGGATGGCGGGCGCCTCAACATCGCCGCCTGCGCGCTGGGCGGCGCGCAACTCGCCCTCGACAAGGCGGTCGCCTATGCCAAGGAACGCCAGCAATTCGGCAAGGCCATCGCCGACTTCCAGAACACCCAGTTCAAACTCGCCGATATGGAAACTGAGCTGCAGGCCGCGCGCCTGATGCTGTATGAGGCGGCGGCACGCCTTGACGGCAAGACGCCGGACGCCACCCGCTGGTGCGCCATGGCCAAACGCTTCGTCACCGACACCGCCTTCAAGGTCGCCAACGACGCCCTGCAGATCCATGGCGGCTATGGCTACCTCGCCGACTACCACGTCGAACGCATTGTCCGTGATCTGAGGGTGCATCAGATCCTGGAGGGGACGAATGAAGTGATGCGGGTGATCATCTCGCGGGATATGTTGAAGGGGTAGGCGGAGCGCAGCCTCAGAACCCCTCGCCCCCGGAACGGGGGAGAGGGGCAGGGGTGAGGGGGCGCGCCGCCGAATTGTTGCGAAATGGGTAGGCGTAGCAACCCCTTCTCCCTCAGGGAGAAGGGGCTTTTAGTGCCGCGGTACGCGGTCCCGTATCCGGTCAAACCCTTCCTTGATCGCCGCAAAGCGCGCGTCGATATGTGGCTCGAATTGCAAATCCGTGAAGATGTGCGGCCAGTCGTTCTCGATTGCTTCGCGCACCAGTTCGCCGACATAGAGTGGGTCGATCCCGGCGGCGATGGCTTCGGTGACGGCTTTCAGAACTTCCGTACCCGGTCCTTCGACTGGCGTTGTCTGTATCTGCCCGGCAAAGCGGCTGGGAATGTTACGGCCTGAATCCACGATATTCGTGCGGATCACACCGGGGCAGAGCACCGAGACGCCGATGCCGCGCGCGGCCAGTTTCGGCCGCAGGTCTTCTGAGAGCGCCACCACGCCAAACTTCGTCACGTCATAGGCTGGGTTGGTGAGCGCCACCATGCCGGCGATGGAGGCGGTGGACACGATCTGCCCGCCTTCACCATGCGCCTCGATCAGCGGCCCGAAAATCTCGATGCCCCAGATTACCGACCAGAGGTTCACCCCCATCACCCAGTTCCAGCCCGCATCATTCCAGCTGCCATAGTCGCCCCCGCCGCCCACGCCGGCATTGTTGACGAGAATGTGGACCTTGCCGAAGCGCGCGATGGTCTCATCGGCTGCGCGTTGCAGATTGTCCTTCAGCGACACGTCCGCGATTACGCCGTCCACGTCCGCATTGGTCTCGCGCAGGCCGGCCACTGCCTTGTCCAGCGCTGCCTTCTCGATGTCGCACAGCATTACCTTTACGCCCGCCTGCGCCAGCGCCGTGGCAATGCCGAGGCCGATGCCCGAGGCGGCGCCCGTGACGAAGGCCACTTTTCCTTCCAGATGCTTCATTGGTTTCCTCCCGATTTTTTTGAAATCATGCGCCCGGCAAAGACCCTGCGCAATCAGCAAGCCGGCTTCACGCGGCGTCAGGCCTGCGCCCGGAATTGGACCGGAAAGAATCTCAGGCCTGCCTTGTTGGCGCCGTGATGTCCCGCGAAACCGGCGTTCACGAAAATGCGGGGCTTACATATGCTGAAGAAAATCCTGATTGGCCTTCTGGTTGTCATCGCCGCCCTCTGGCTGCGCAACACCAGCGTCTTTACTCCGCCCGCCAGCGATGGCCCGCTCCGCTTCATTTCCCATCGCGGGGTTCACCAGACCTACCACCGCGAAGACCTTGAGCGCGACACCTGCACCGCCATCCGCATCTATCCGCCTACGCACGACTTCATCGAGAACACGCTGCCCTCCATGCAGGCGGCTTTCGAGGCGGGGGCTGAGGTCATCGAGATTGACGTGCATCTCACGCCGGATGGTGAATTCGCCGTGTTCCATGACTGGACGCTTGACTGCCGCACGGAGGCGGAAGGCCAGACCAACAAGACGCCCATGAGCCTCATCCGCACGCTGGATGCCGGCTATGGCTACACTGCCGATGGCGGAGAGACCTTTCCCCTGCGTGGCAAGGGGGTGGGCATGATCAAGTCGCTTCCCGAAGTGTTCGACGCCTTTCCGGAAGGCAAGTTCCTCATCAACTTCAAAAGCCGCCGCGCTGTGGAAGGCCGGGTGCTGGCAGAGATACTGGAGGCAAACCCGCGCTGGCGCGGGCAGGTCTGGGGCGTCTATGGCGGGCCCATTCCGGTGGAAGCATTGGTCGAACGCATTCCGGACATGAAACATTTCACCAAGGGCAGCGCGAAAGATTGCCCGATAGACTATCTGCTGATGGGGTGGTCAGGGTTTGTGCCCGATAGCTGCAAGAACACACTCGTGCTGATGCCTGTCGACTATGCCCCGCTGCTTTGGGGGTGGCCGCGCGCCTTCGAGGCCCGGATGAGCGCGGCCGGCAGTGAGGTGATCCTGTTCGGAACGCCGGGTGGGACAGGCAATGACGGCGCGCCCGGCATCGACACACCCGCCCAGTTGCGCAAGGTTCCCAAAGGCTTCGGTGGCTATGTCTGGACTGACCGGATCGAATCCCTTGGTGACGTCAATTAGGGTGGCTCCCTATTGTGGATGTCCCGTAGGCTGGGTTCTGTCACGGCGATAAAAAACGGGGAGGGCGCAGATGCCAAATGCAGAGATCATCCACGCGACCTTCGAGCGGGCCGCTGAGGCCTGCGCGGACCCTGCGCCGCTCGTTTATGCGCGCCTTTTCGCGTTGCGGCCGGATTTCAAGCCGCTGTTTGATATGGACACCGATGGCGGCGTGCGAGGCTCGATGCTGGAAACCTGTTTCGAGGCGATCCTGGGCCTGGTGGAGGGATCGGGCTCTCAGCGCGTCATCCTTTCGGCGGCCCGCTTCTCCCATGGCGGCTATGGCGTGGAGGGGGCGGAGTTTGATGTGATGTTTGCCAGCATCCGCGATGTGTTCCGGGATCTGCTGATGCCCGATTGGACGGCAGACGAGGAAGCCGCCTGGGCTGATCTTCTGGGCGAGATTGCCGCCATCGCCTGATGCGCTAGTGTTCCCTTGGAAGAACAAGGGGAGACGGAGCGATGACGGACAAGACAAATGCCACCTATGGTGGCCTCTCGCGGCTGAACCACTGGCTCGGCGCGCTCCTGTTTGGAGGGGTCATTCTGGTGGGCCTCTATCTCGCTTATAGCGGCGTTGAAGGTGAAGACCGCGCGCCCATCATGGCGATGCACCGGGCCACTGGCTCCGTGCTGCTGCTGTTTGCGCTCTGGCGCGTCTGGTGGCGCATTCGCCAGGGCTTTCCCCCGCCGGTCGCGGGTGTGCCTGCCTGGCAGGTCACCGTGGCGCGTGTGACGCATTGGGGGATGATCTTCTGCATGCTGGCCATGCCGCTTTCAGGCGTCTTCCTGATGTCGTTGCTGGGTGGCCGGCCCATCAATATCTATGGCCTCCTCACCATTTCGCCGATCATGGACATTGACGGCATTCGTCCCATCGGCCGCCAGATCCATGGCCTCGTCGCCTACGCCTTCATCGCCCTGATCAGCCTGCACATCCTTGCCACGCTGAAGCATGCCTTCATCGACAGGGACGGGACGCTGGCCCGGATGCTCAGTGGCAAACCAGCGGGCGTATAGGCAGGGTTTAGGCAGGGTAATTGCCAATTCCCGCCCGCTGGGGTTAGTCTGCGTTCAGCAGCCCGCCGCACTCCAGAGAACGGGCAGGGAGGAACCATGCAGATCACATCCCTTGATGGCGCCGGCGCAGAGATTACCGGTGTCGATATCCGCCAGCTGTCAGATGCGGACTTTGCTGCCGTCCGGCAGGCCTATGCCGATCACGGCGTCATCTTCTTTCGCGATCAATCGCTCACCGAAGACGACCACATCGCCTTTGCCCGGCGCTTTGGCCCGATCAATATCAACCGCTTCTTCCTGGCGCATGAGCGCTATCCGGAAATTGCGCTCGTGCTGAAGGAGAAGGAGCAGAAAACCAATATCGGCGGTGGTTGGCATACGGATCATTCCTATGATGCCGAACCGGCCATGGGGTCTGTCCTCGTCGCCCGGCAATTGCCCGATGCGGGCGGCGACACCTGGTTTGCCTCCATGTATACTGCTTACGACACGCTGGACGACGCCACGAAGGAAGAGATATCCAGCCTGCGCGCCGTGCATTCGGCCAAGCATATCTTCGGTTCGGCAGAGAACAATTTCTACAAGGCAAATGAAGATACCGGCGGGCGCATTGGCAATACTTCGGCGGCGGATGCATTGCAGGATGTAACCCATCCCATCGTCATCACTCATCCGCTCAGCGGCAAGAAGGCGCTCTATGTAAATCCGGCCTTCACCACGCGCATTGAAGGTTATGATGATGACGCGTCAAACGCCTTGCTGATGCGCCTCTATGCCCATGCGATGAACCCCGATCATGCTCACCGTTTCAAATGGCGCGAGGGCTCCGTTGCCTTCTGGGACAACCGCTCGACATGGCATTGGGCGATGAACGACTATCATGGAGAGCGGCGCCTGATGCACCGGATCACGATTGAAGGCTGCGCGCTGAATTAGCGCCGCCGGTTCAGTCCATCCGGAATTCGACGCCTACATCCCGGCCGCTTTCCCAGCGCTTCATGCAGGTGCGGGGATATTTAAATTGCGGCAGTGTCATCACGAACTGATCGGGCAGCGCGATCCCTTCCGGTACGCAGATGCGCGCGCCGCCGGGGGATATGTCCCGCAGCTCGCATTCCACACGCTTGAACAGGCCGAGGCGCACATACGCCTTGCCTTCGACACGTATCCGCTGGCCCCGCCTGTTATATTGCAGGAAGGGCTGATGGTTGATTTGAGAGCGCTGTTGGGTCATGGGGATGGCCAGGCGGTCATGGGTAGGATGTTGAGCCATAAGGGGAATGGCATATCTTTATAATGACATATCCAAGTAAAGCCCTGTCCAAAGCCATTGATTTAATTGAACAGATTCCGGTCATCCGGACTTCATGATTGGGGAGAAGCAAATTGAGCGCAGACGTAAACATCAGAGCCGCAGGTGGCATCGGCCGTATCACGCTGACGCGCCCGGCCGCACTTCATGCGCTCAACACGCCGATGTGTGCAGCCATCCTCAAGGCGCTGGTTGCCTGGAGAGATGACCCCTCCATTCATATCATATGGATCGACCATCAGGAAGGCACGCGGGGGTTCTGTTCTGGCGGGGACATCCGGATGCTTGCGACAAGCGGCGCGGGCGACGCGGCCGAAGCGCGGGATTTCTTCCGCACCGAATATCGCATGAATGCCGCGCTGAAAGCCTTTCCCAAGCCGGTCATCTCCATTCTGGATGGCGTTACGATGGGCGGCGGCGTGGGGCTTTCCGTGCATGGCTCTCACCGCATTGCCACCGAGCGCACACTGTTTGCCATGCCGGAAACCGGCATTGGGCTCTTTCCTGATGTGGGCGGCGGCTGGTTCCTGCCGCGGCTGGAGGGCGAGCTGGGCACCTGGCTTGCGCTGACCGGCGCGCGCCTGAAAGGCGCCGATGTGGCTGCGGCTGGCGTGGCCACCCATTATCTCCCGTCCGAGCTTGTGCCGGCCCTCGGCAGGCAGCTTGAAGCGGCGGACTTCTCGATGGATGCCAGCGCCATGCTGAACGAGATGCTCCGCGGTCTGACTCATCCCATCCCGGCGCCGTCCTATGGCGCGCATCGCGAAACCATCCATCGCTGTTTCGCCGGCCAGAGCGCCGAGGCCATTGTGGCTGCGCTGGAAGGTGACCCCGGTGACTGGGCAAAGGGCGAGGCGGCCACGATCCGCGCCAAATCTCCCGAGACGGTGAAGGTTGCCCTGCGCCAGTTGCGTGAAGGCGGGCGCTGCGAAACCTTTGAAGACAATATGCGCATGGAGTTCCGCATTGGCTGGCGCAAGGTTCAGAGCCATGACTTCCAGGAAGGTGTGCGGGCCGTCATCATCGACAAGGACAACGCGCCTGTCTGGTCGCCAGCGCGCCTGGAAGATGTCAGCGAGGCAGAGGTGGCGCGATACTTTGAGCAGCTGGGTGAGAATGAGTTGAGTTTCGAAGACTAGAAGCAGCGTCTCCATATATTCAGTCTTATTCAAGATAAAGACCGCCCGGATACTTCCGAGGCGGTCTTTTTATGTCCCTTGTTTCAAAATGAAACGGAATCCGGCGCAAAAACACGTTACGGGGCAGTAACGGTTAATGAATGCTCTGATTTGTTTACCAACATCATTTGAAACCGCATTGTGCTTATCAATTTATTAGGCCTGATCCTGTAAATCTACTCAAACTACAACAAAAGTTGAGTAAAAGTTGAGTGGTGGTGAATATGATGATGATCGACATGCAGGACACTGCAACAGGCACAATCGGCGAATCTTTCCTGAAGTCGCTGTCCCTTCTTGAGCAGGCGCATCGCCGTCTGCACGATGTGGTGAAGGATGATCTGGAACGCGCCGGCGAACGTTCGCTGACCGGCGTTCAGGCTCTGCTCCTTTACGAGATTGGTGAAGGCGAAGCTCCGGCTTCGGTACTTCGCGCTCGCGGCGCCTTTGCCGGCACCAGCCTTTCCTACAACGTGAAGAAGCTTCAGGAGGGCGGCTATCTCGTCCAGACGCGTTCGGAAGATGACAAGCGTACGGTTACCCTGCGCCTGACCGACCGCGGCAAGAAAGTCCGTGCACGTGTGGAAAAGCTGTTCGAGAAGCAGGCAACTGCGCTTGAGCCGACCGCCAGCGTCCGTGCTGACGACCTCTCGCAGCTCAACAAAACCATTTCGCGTCTCGAGCGCTTCTGGTCTGACCAGATCCGTTATCGTCTCTAGGTTCTTTCGGGGGGAAGAAGACGGGAAAACCCTGGAGCGCGGACAAGGCGCTCCGGGGTTTACTTGTATGTGGACGGATCAACTGTACCCGGCGGATTTGCCCGGCGCCGCGCGCGGCAGGGGGCGAGAAGGGGAGCGATAGGGGGGCTTGCTCCAAAGGCCCCAGTCTCTAATCTGGCGTCAGGATTAGAGGCGACCCTCATGAAACTCTTTGCCGTCTTTGTCGGGGGGGATCATCCCCGTGCCAGTATCGAGGTCCACGACCTGCGCTTTGTGGTGGGCGAAACGCTTGAGGACACCCTCCCGGCGCTGCGGGCCGCCTGGTGGGGGACGCCCGGGTCCCTGCATATTGATGGCTATGCGGAACTGACCGAAGTGGATGGCTGGCAGGTCGTTCTTGCGCCGGGCAAGGCGGGTGCTCCGCCTGCCCGCCGTCTCTGGTTTGTCAATCTCGGCGGCTACACGCCCGGCCTCTTCGGCGAGCAGCACAACTATCTCTTCCTGGCTGGCACGGACAAAGCTGAAGTCTGGAGCCGCGCCCGCGCGCTCTCCCCGGAATGGACCGGCCGCCACAAGGACAATTTCGTCTGCATCGATGAGGTGATCGATGTGAGCGACCTGCTGGACAGCGAAGGCTGGCACCTGCGCCTTGACCATCCCGCCACCGGCGAGACGCCCGGCCGCATCGTGTCGGACTATATCAAGCTCTGATCGGGCCGAGGCATGGGATAATTTTCTGATCCTCTGTTAAATCAAGGCTTAACCCTGTGGAATTTTTTCCTTAGGGTGGTGGCCATGCGGGGGATCGCTTCCATCATACTCGCCGGCGCCAGCGCGGCCGGCACAGCCGATGCGGCCCCCTGGGTACGCGAAGATGGCGGCTGGTATGCCCGCGTATTGGGCGCTCACGACACGCTGAACGGCGCCGACGGCTGGCGCCTCGATCTTTACGGCGAATACGGCGTCACAGACAAAATCACCGTCACCCTGAAGAACGAAGCCGTCACCTATCCCGACTTCCGCGCCTTTGACCGCGACACCTGGCGCCTCACCGCGCGGCGCACCCTTGGCAGTTACAAGGGATGGACCGCCGGGGCCGAGTTCGGTGCTTTTCACGGCAGCACCCTGAGCGGAAGCGGCGCGCAAGGCCTCGTCTTCTGTGAAGGCACAGGCTTCGAGGGGCGTGTAGGCGCAGGGTGGTCAGGCAACTATCGCGGCCGTCCGCTATACGCCTTTGTGGATGCGGCCCATCTGGCCCAGGATGGCGGCTGCAATCGCAACCGCATTGAGGCCGGCTATGGCCAGGATCTGTCGCGGCACATCTTTATCGGCCAGCAGGTCTGGTTCGAGGAAGGCGAGATCAGCGGCCGCTCCGTGAAGACCGAAACCCAGCTGGGCGTACATTTCGGGCCAGCCGATGTCTCCCTTGGCTACCGCGAAGAGATTGGCGGCGCCTTCAACGAAAACGCCGTCCTCATCGCTGTCGTCATGCGGCGCTAACGCGCCGGACTTATTCCGCCGGGGCAGCTTCGCCCTGATAGCCCGTTTCGACCATCAGATAGGCAATCACGCCCAGACGGTCGGCTTCGCGGCGCACGCCGGAAAAGCTCATCCGGTTGCCGGGAACAAAGGTGCGCGGGTTTTCCAGCCAGTGATCGAGCTGCTCGGGCGTCCACGTGAAGTCTTCTGCCTGCAGCGCGGGGGAATAGGCAAAGCCTTCGGCGCTGGCGACCTTGCGGCTGAACACACCGTGAAGGTTCGGGCCAACAAGGTGCCCCGCCCCTTCTGCGGTGAGGTGGCAGGATTGGCAGAGCTTCCAGGTGCGCGCGCCCACGGCATAGTTGGCCGTGTTGTAAGGAGCCGGCAGGTTTGCAAATTCCGGGCTGGGCTCGCCAGGGGCAGCGGCGGGAGTGGCTGGGGCCGCAACCGGCGCAGCGGCCGGAGCAGTTGCCGCTGGTTCTGCCGGCTGGGCAGGCGCGGGGTCAGAACCGCCACACGCCGCAAGGGCGAGCGCAGCAATCAGGGCGAGCGGGGCAGCAGCAGAAAAGCGCATGGGTTTTCAATACCTTGTAACGGCCTGGATACATCCGGGAGCATCTTCGCGCCGCAGCCGCCCAAACTCAACAGACAGCCTGCCGCAGCGGCGAAAATTCTCAAAGCCTGCCGAAACAAGGCGCTGGCAGCCAGTCCCCGGGCGGGCGGGACGGGGCGCAGCGAAGCGCAGGACAGCCCGCCCCCGATCGGCTACTCTCCTCGGCCCATGGCTGATTCTGCTCCTCCCCGCCCTACGATCCGCAAGCTGCCTGCGGATGTGGTCAACCGCATCGCCGCCGGCGAGGTGGTGGAGCGCCCGGCCGCGGCCGTGAAGGAGCTTGTGGAAAACGCCCTCGATGCTGGCGCGCGCAATGTTGCCATCGCCATCGAGGAAGGCGGCCTGAAGCGCATCACCATTGAGGATGATGGCTGCGGCCTTTCTGCCGAAGACCTGCTGATCGCGCTGGAGCGTCACGCCACCTCGAAACTTGTGCCGGATACCGACGGGCGCGTTGATCTTCTCAACATCTACACCATGGGCTTCCGGGGCGAGGCGCTGCCCTCCATCGCCTCGGTCAGCCGTATGCGCATTGTCTCGCGCGCGACCGGGGAAGAGGCTGCCGAAATCTTCTCCGAGGCCGGGCGTCTCGATGGCCCGCGCCCGGCGGCTTATACGGGCCGCAGCGCCACCGGCACGCGCATTGACGTCAACGACCTCTTCCACGCCACGCCCGCCCGCCTCAAATTCATGCGCGGCGAACGCGCCGAAGCCATGGCCGTCACCGACGTGGTCAAACGCCTCGCCATGGCCAATCCGGAAGTAGCCTTCAGCCTGGAAAGCAATGGCCGCAGCCTCTTCCGCTATGCCGCCGAAGGCCCCGGCGATGCCGGCCGCCTGAAACGTCTCGGCGCTATCATGGGGCGGGAGTTTTCGGAGAATGCCGTTGCCGTGGACGCCACGCGCGAGGGCGTGCGCCTGTCAGGCTTTGCCGGCCTGCCCACGCTCAATCGCGGCAATGCCCAGCTGCAATTCCTGTTCGTCAATGGCCGCCCCGTGAAAGACCGTATGCTGACGGGCGTTGTCCGCGCGGCCTATCAGGATTTCCTGGCGCGGGACCGCCATCCGATGGTGGCACTGTTTGTGGATCTTGATCCGGAAGGCGTGGACGTGAACGTCCACCCGGCGAAGACCGAAGTGCGCTTCCGCGACGCGGGCGGTGTGCGCGGCCTGATGGTTTCGGCCCTGCGCCATGCCCTTGCCGCCGCCGGTCACCGCGCCTCCACGACGGTGGCGGGATACACTCTCGGCAAGGTGCGCGCCGAGCCTGCGCCGCAAGCGGGCTTCCTGTGGCAGGCGCCCCAGAGCGGCGGCTATGTGCAGCGCCCCGCCATGCCGCCGCAGGCTTACGCCCCGCGCCATGTGGAGGAAGACGCGGCGGAAGAAGAGTACACCCCGCGCGGCTATGTGCCGGAGCCGGGCGCGCCGGAAGCTGCGCCCATGGCCAGGGTTGAGACCGGCCCCATGCCCGCCCCCGGCACGCTTGCCGAATATCCTCTCGGCGCGGCCCGCGCGCAGGTTCATGAGACCTATGTTATTGCTCAGACGGCGGACGGTATAGTCATTGTTGATCAGCACGCCGCCCATGAACGCCTCGTCTATGAGGCGATGAAGCGCCAGATGGCCGAAGGCGGCGTGCGCCGCCAGGCGCTGCTGATCCCGGATATTGTCGAGCTTTCCGAAGACGAGGCCCACCGCGTGTGCGCCCGCGCCGAGGAACTCGCGGCTCTCGGCCTCGAAATCGAGCCCTTCGGCCCGGGCGCCATCGCCGTGCGCGCTACCCCCGCCCTCTTCGGGGAAATGGATGCTGCCGGGCTGATCCGCGACCTTGCCGATGATTTTGCCGAATATGAAGCCGGGCTCACCCTGTCGGAGCGGTTCGAGGAAGTGATGGGCAATATGGCCTGCCGCTCCTCAATCCGCGCCGGGCGCCGTCTGAATGGGGACGAGATGAACGCGCTCCTTCGCCAGATGGAAGCCACGCCCCATTCGGGCCAATGCAATCATGGCCGCCCCACCTATGTCGAGCTGAAGCTGGCCGACATTGAACGCCTCTTTGGCCGCAGAGGGTAACCCCGCGATGAATTTCAGTGCCCTGATCTTTGACTGTGATGGGGTATTGGTGGATTCCGAGGCGATTGCCATTGCCGCCGAACGCGAGATGCTTGCGGGCTGGGGCCTGGACTACGATTTCCAGACCTTCGTTTCCCGCTTTGTTGGCCTGCACAACCGGGATTTTTACACGGCGCTTTCGGCGGACGCTGCCGCGCTCGGCCTTGCGCTGCCTGAAGGCTTTGGCCCGGCGCTGCAGGCCAATAACTGGAAGCGGTACGAGACGGAGCTGACGGCCATCGAAGGCGTCGCCAGCGTGACCGAAGCTTTCGGCGGGGCCCTTGCGGTTGCGTCCTCATCGGAAGCTGACAAGCTCGTCCGTAAGCTGCAGATCGCCGGACTGCATGACCTTTTCGTGCCGCATATCTATTCCTCCGATCTCGTCACCAATGGCAAGCCTGCGCCGGATCTCTTCCTGCTTACGGCGGACAAGCTGAACGCCGCGCCCGAAGCCTGTCTCGTCATCGAAGACAGCATCAACGGCATCAGGGCTGCCCGCGCCGCGGGCATGACCGCCTGGGGTTTTACCGGTGGGGGCCATGCCGACGCAGGGCTTGCCCAGCGCCTTGAAGCGGCGGGCGCGCACGGCGTTTTCAGCTCCCACCGCGAAATTGCCAGCGCCCTGAGCGCGCGCTAGCCTGGTGCCCATGTTCACGCGCCGCGCCGTCCTCACTGGCCTTTCCGGCCTTGCTCTCTCGGCCTGCGCCCACCGCTCCGGCGCGGACGCATTGCGCATCCCCGCGGCCTCCGCGCGCCGCCGCATCGAGGATCTGGTCTATTCGGCCATGGTGCCCGCCGCGGGTCTGGTCGTGCGCTATCGCGGCGAGGTTGTCTTCGCCCATGCAGAAGGCCTCGCCCAGGGCGCCGCCGGGGAAGCGGACCGCGCGCCCTTCACGCCGGAAACCGCTTTCTGTGCCGCTGCGCTCTCGCCGCTTGCCGCCGCGCCCCATGATCCCCGCTTCGCACCGCGCGGACCTGCCGCCACGCTCTATACCCGCGAAGATGAGGGCTTGTGGCAGGTACAGACAGAGGCTGGGGAATGCGCCGGCGCCAGCTTTCTGGGCCTTGCCAGCCTCGCCCGGGCAGCGGGGCGAACCTCAGACCTTCCGGGCGTCCAGACCTATCAGGCAGACACCTCGCCGATCCCGGGCGTAAAGCTCATCGGCCGTCAGGGCGAAGCTTATGGATCATATTCCGCCGCCTTCCACGCGCCCGATCTGGAGGCTGAAATCGCCTTTGCTGTCACGGGAACGTCCGTGTCCGGTACAGAAAGATCAGTCCATCATCCCGTGATGATCAAGGCGACCGAGCCGCTCTGGGCGGCCGCGGAAACCTTACTCGCCGCTCTCTAGCACGGCAGCCTTCGGCGGCGGTCCGATCAGCAGGAAGTTATAGGGCGTACAGGTTCCCTCAACGATGTAGCGCTTTTCGAAAAGATAGTATTGCCCAACTTCAACAGGCTCCCGGAACGCTTCGGCCCGCTGGTAAAAGGTCACGCCGTCTTCATCGACAAGGTCAATCTCGGGGTCGCCAACGCCGGTAACGGTCGCGCCGATCACCTTGGTCTCATAGCTGCACGGCCCGCCCACCATTGGGGGATCCGGTGGCATCGCGCAGGCTGAAAAGCTCACGGCAAAAGCCAGCAATGCAGAGGTGGCGGCAAATTTCATGGTAGGCGTCTTCCCGGAAAACCCGCCCCACCCTTATCTCTGCTCTTGCAGCGCGCAAGCCGGTCTCAGCCGGATTTCTTTTTCGCCTTGCGCGGTTTGGCGGCTTTCTTCTCCGCTTCCTTCGCCTTGCGGGCCCGGTCGGCCCCGCCGCTGGCGACCCACCAGAAGATGCGCCACCCTTCCGCGAACGTCATCTTGGGTGCCGGAGCGAGCGTGCCCTGCTTCTCGGGCTGGGCCACTTTCGGTGGTTTGCGTTTCTTCTTCAGGGGGCGGACAGGTTCGGCGGGTTTGGGCGGGCTCTCCAGGGGTGCCTCATCCTCTGTAAACTCCACCTGCGCGGGCACGTCCCCACCCTCGAACTCCGCCTGCAGATTATTCAGCAGGTGCGCGTCGGAGAAGTCGATCGCCAGCTCCACCCAGAGCGGCAGGTGATCGGACATCTGCCAGGTCAGCCAGCGTTTGGCGTAATAGTCCTTGTCCTTGCCGGCGTCGCGTGGGCTGCCATCGGGTTTGAGGTCGCGGTGGCGCGTGGGCAGGATTGGCGCATAATGCTCGTAATGATCCGGCCGGAATACGGTCTGGCTCCAATCGAACACCCCGGACGACAGGAAGGTCAGTTCGTCCTTCTGCGTGCGGAACGCGATCTGGTCATAATAGTGGGTTCCCAGAAGGTTTGACGGATACTGTTCCGGCGGCAACTGGAAGCCCGCCTTGGTCAGGGCGCCCATTGTTTCATCAACCGGGTTCTTGATGTTGAAATCGCCCAGAAGAATGTAGTTCTCGTTCTCCCGGTCGGCGCGGCTGGCCATCTCGCGGGCGATATAGTCGATCTCCGACACGCGCCGGGCATAGCCATCGCTCCCCTTCGATGCCTCCCCGAAATAGATATGCACCGTGCACAGTGAAAACTTGAACCATCCCGCCTGAAAGCTCACCATGAACGGCGTGCGCGCAAACTGTTGCTCGCCGGGCAAGAGGGCGTGTTTGGGCAGCACGATTTCGCCCACGATATTCCGGAAGCGGACCTTGCGGGCATCAAACACAAAGCACATGCGTTCACGATTGCCGCTGGCGCCGGTCGTCACATCCGTCGCGATGAAGTCCCAGCCGGGCCCCATCAGTCGGATCACATCCTTCAACGGCCCCAGATCCTCGTTCACTTCCTGAAGGGCACACACATCAAACGAGGAGAGCACTTCGGCAATATAATGCAGGCTCTCGCGGCGGCGGGGGCCGTGGCGGAACTTGTTGTTGTCGAAATCGCGGATGTTCCAGGTGCCGATAATGAGGCTGGCATCCTTCGTTCGCCGGGGTACGCCGCGTGGAGGCGGCGAGGCGAGTTGCGCACGCAGCTCCAGCAGGCGGCGCGAGGTCCAGTCGCTCTCGGCCTCCGAGAAAAGCTTGCGATTCCGAAGGTCGGTATACCAGACCATAATGTCCCCATCGCGTTCTGCGGCTGGCCTGCTTTGCGGAGGCCGTGGTTAACGAAGGGTTAATATGCCGCCGATTCGCCGGGCGGGGCAGGGTGTCAGACAGTCACAACCCGGCCAGGGTTCATGATGCCTTGTGGATCCAGCGCCCGTTTGATCGCGCGCATGGCGTCTGTGGCCGCGGGCGGGCGCAGGCGGGCCAACTCGTCCCGTTTCAGGCGCCCCACGCCATGCTCGGCAGAGATGGAGCCGCCATGGGCCATCACCGTATCATAGATCACCCGCGTGATGGCCGCTTCCTTCGCTTTCAGCTGCGGGCTTGCCGCATCCAGGGCTTCAACCACCGAATAGTGCAGATTTCCGTCACCCACATGCCCGAAGATAACGAAATCTGCCGTAGGCAGAACATCCCGCACAGCCGCGTTGCACGCTTCGATGAATACCGGAATGCGGCTCACCGGCACGGAGATATCCTGGTTCAGCGCCGCCCCGTAGGCGCGCTTGGACAGCGGGATCGTCTCGCGGATATGCCAGAAGGATTTCGCCTGGGTTTCGCTTTCCGCAATCACGGCGTCCTGGATCAGGCCTTCTTCCATCGCCGCTTCCAGCGCGCTTTCCAGCAGGCTGCGGGCATAGGCCCCATCGGTCTGCGAAATATCCATCAGCACCCGCCACGGCGCGTTCGACGGCATGGGGTCGCGCGTGGTGGGGATATCGGCGACCACCATATCCACCGCATTGCCGGGGATGATTTCGAAAC
Organism: Hyphomonas polymorpha PS728; assembly: GCF_000685315.1. Lineage (GTDB taxonomy): Bacteria > Pseudomonadota > Alphaproteobacteria > Caulobacterales > Hyphomonadaceae > Hyphomonas > Hyphomonas polymorpha. Next base: position 47,688 of record NZ_ARYM01000012.1, on the reverse strand, counting down.
TCGTTACCGAATCCCCCACCCGCCCGCGCACCAGCGCCAGCAGCTTCACCACATCTTCCGCAGACGCACAGATCACCCAGGCGCTTGCCCGCTGCACCTGCGGGAACAGCTTCAGCGTCGCTGCCGTGATCAGTCCCAGCGTGCCCTCGGCGCCTGCGAAAAGATGTTTGAGATCATAGCCGGTATTGTTCTTGCGCAGGCCGGAAAGCCCGTCCCACACCTCGCCGGAAGGCAGCACCACTTCCAGCCCCAGGATCAGGTCGCGCATCATGCCATAGCGCAGCACGGCCACGCCCCCGGCATTGGTGGAGATGAGGCCGCCAATCGTCGCGGTGCCTTCCGAACCGAGCGAGAGCGGGAACAGCCGGCCCGCCGCATCGGCCGCTGCCTGCGCGGAAACGAGCGTCGCGCCTGCCTCTATGGTCAGGGAATTGTTGAACGGGTCGGTCTCGCGCAGGGCGGTCATCCGCGTCATCGACACGCAGACTTCGCCATGCGGCGTGCCGCCATCGATCAGGCCGGTATTGCCCCCCTGGGGCGTCATCGCCACGCCATGCTGCGCGCAGAGTTTCACCAGCGCGGCAGCCTCGGCGGTGGAGGCAGGCCGCGCGATCAGCGGCGTTTCGCCCTTATAGGTGCCCCGCCAGGGCGTTGCGGCGGCATCGAGCTTTTCCGGCTCCTGCGTCCAGCCCCTGGGGCCGAGCAGGTCTTTGACGGCGGCGAGAAATATCGGTGGCAAGGTCTGGGTCATGGTTCATTCTAGCGCGTCTCGCGCCCCTGTCATCTCGGAGGGTTCCGTATCGGCTGGTGGATGTCCGCTTATCCTGCCTGCGCCGCCAGCGCGCCCAGCGCGTCGCCATCCACCCGGTAAACCGTCCACTCATCCATCGGCCGCGCGCCGAGCGCGAGGTAGAAGTCGATCGACGGCTGGTTCCAGTCCAGCACGGACCATTCCAGACGCCCGCAGCCGCGCGCCATGGCAATCTCCGCCAGTTTTGCCAGCAGCGCCTTGCCATAGCCCTTGCCGCGCGCGGCGGGGGTTACGAACAGGTCTTCCAGATAGATGCCGGGCCTCGCCAGGAAGGTGGAGTAGTTGTGGAAGAACAGGGCAAAGCCATGCGGCTTCCCCTCCTCCTCGATCAGCAGGACTTCGGCATAAGGCTTTTCCCCGAACAGGGTGGCGCGCAGGGCTTCCTCCGTGGCCACACATTCGTGTTCCAGCTTTTCATATTCAGCCAGCGCGCGAATGAAGCCGAGGATCACAGGCGTATCGGCCGCCTGCGCGAAACGAATGCGGTGCATGTCTTGAAACCTTCTGTCAGATACAAAAAGGCCCGCCTTGGGGGCGGGCCTTTCCGGTAAGGATCAATCCTCGAAATCTTCGTCCTCAACGACGACATCCGCGCCGCTATCCTCGTCGGCTTCGTTACGCAGTTCCTGTTCGGCTTCTGACAGGCGGCGCAGCAGGTATTCCTCGCATACGGCGATCAGCTCGTCACGGCGGTCTTGGTAGAAGTGGTTGGCGCCGGCCACCTTGGCGCGGTCAACCTTCTGGCCCTTCTGTACACGGACTTTCGTCAGCGCGCGTTCCACATCTTCGGGAGACGCAATGGAATCCTTGTCGCCGGCCACGATCAGGCCGGAGGCCGGGCAAGGCGCGAGGAAAGAGAGGTCGTAATGGTTGGCCGGCGGCGAGATGGCGAGGAAGCCGTCAATCTCCGGGCGGCGCATCAGCAGCTGCAGCGTGATCCACGCGCCGAAGGAATAGCCCGCACACCAGACGAAGCGCGGCGATTCCGACAGGTTTTCCAGATAGTCGAGCACATAGGCGGCGTCTTCCAGTTCCCCGATGCCCTGGTCATAGGCACCCTGGCTGCGGCCCACGCCGCGGGAGTTGTAGCGCAGCACGCCGAAGCCATGCTTTTCGAACAGCTGGTAGAGCATGATCGTGATCGGGTCCTGCATCGTGCCGCCCGCTTTCGGGTGGGGGTGCAGGATCAGCGCAATCGGCGCGCCCGGATACGGCGGCTCGGTGTAACGCGCTTCAATACGGCCCTGAGGGCCAGGAATGATGATCTCGGCCATCGCAAACCTCGGCATTATTTCCACAGAAGGGGGGGTAGATAGGCCAACTCGCCTTCAAAATGCAAATTTTTCTGCAGGGTGCGGGATTGCCCGGAAAACACTATATAAAAGGAACCATGATCTACGCCGATTACAACGCCACCGCCCCCCTGCGGCCAGAAGCCCGCGCGGCCATGCTGGCTGCGCTTGATCTGGGGCCGACGAACCCCTCCTCCGTCCACAAGGCCGGGCGGGCGGCGCGCGCCGTGGTGGAGAAGGCCCGCGCCGAGGTCGGCGCCGCTATCGGCAGCCGCGCTGAAGACATCGTATTTACCAGCGGGGGCACCGAATCTCTCGCCCTTGCCATTCAGGGCGCCGTTGCCGCGCTCGATGGCGCCGCCACCCTCATCGTCTCCGCCATAGAGCATGATGCCGCCACCAAGGCCGCCGCCCATGCCGGCGTGCCAGTCGAGACCGCCTACGTCCTCCCCAGCGGCCAGGTTGACCTTGACGACCTCAAGGCCCGCCTCACCGCCTGGGACCGGAGCCTGAAAGGCACGCCCATCATCGTGCTGATGCTGGCGAACAATGAAACCGGCATTCTCCAGCCCGTTCAGGAGGCCGCCGCCCTGATGCGTGAGGCGGGCGGCCTCACCGTGTGTGATGCCGTTCAGGGCCTCGGCAAGGTGCCGGTCAATGCCGCCCTGCTGGGTGTCGATTACATTGCCCTCTCCGCCCACAAGATCGGGGGGCCGCAAGGGGTGGGCGCGCTGTGGCACCGGGCGGGCGCGCCGCTCAAAGCCGTTCAGTATGGCGGCGGCCAGGAGCGCGGCCTGCGCTCAGGCACCGAGAATGTCGCCGGAATTGCCGGTTTTGGGATGGCTGTGTCCAAAAGTGTCCAGGATTTGCCGCGCTATGCCGCGCTTGGGGCCCATCGTGACGCGATGGAGGCGCGCCTGAAGTCCGAAGGCGGCGTCACCGTGATCGGCGAAGGCAGCCCGCGCCTTGCGGGGGTGTCCTGCTTCGCCCGCGCTGGCTTTCGGGCGGAAACCCAGGTGATGGCCCTTGATCTGGCAGGGGTTTGTGTTTCGGCAGGCTCTGCCTGCTCGTCGGGCAAGGTGAAAAGATCGCTTGTGCTTATGGCGATGGGCGCAGATGACGCCCTTGCGGAATCGGCCATCCGCACCAGCTTTGGCTGGAACAGCCAACCGGAAGACTTCCGCAACGTCGCTGACGCCTGGCTTCAGGTAAACCAGCGGGCAAGCTCAAAACTGGGCGCCTGACCCTGACGTTCACAGCCCAGCGCTTACTGTTCCTTGGGGCCGACGGCTGCGGGCTCTTCCAGGAAGACCCTGGCGAATACGTAGCCTCCATAGGAATACTCAGTCTTGGGGCCAGCATCTGCTGCGGTCCCAATTTGCGTTTCGGCAGGGTTGGCGGGCTGTTCCGTGAAAAGGTAAGCCTTGCCGATGAGGTCGGGATTTGCGCGGATCAATACATACCGCTCGTTGGCGCGGGATGGAAAGAACACGGACCATGTGCCGCCGCGTTGCAGGAAGGCTTCCGGGCCGAATGTGCGAACAGGCGCCAGTTCCGCGTCGAGGGTAACGACTTCAGAGGCAAACAGGCGTTTGGCCTCGAATACGCCCCCAGCCTGAATGGTGGAAATCTCGACGGAGCCGGGCAGCTTGTACAGCACGTAGGGGAGCTTGGTCTCGTTGACGACCTGACAGGCGGTTTCTGGGCCAGCGATGATTGACAGGGTGCCGGCGCGCTGGCGCTTCTTGATGGTCACCGTCTGAGCTGTGTGCGCTTCAATGTTCTGCGTGCAGCCCGCCGCCCCATCAAATGACAGGCTGGCCGGAGGCGGTGGTGGTGGCGGCGTCGCGCAGGCGACAACCATGCAGAGGGCGGCGGCCGCAGAGGCGGCCTGCAAGTGGGAAAGTTTCATCTGGAACAAAGCCTTCTGGAAAGTTGCGATCACAGCGTTTCGGTTACCGTGTCTGCATCGGGCGCCGCTGAAGAGGCCGTTGGGGTTTCGGCATCAACACCCTTAAGCCCATCGGCTATCGTAACGGGCGAAGAGGGCGCCGCTGCGAGAATGAGGGCGGCCGTTGCCTGCGCGGTGCGTTGCAGGGCGTGGGTCAGCGCTGCCACGGCGCGCTCGGGCTCATCCTGGGTGTAGGCGTCAACATTCTTGAAGGCGCTGTCCAGAACATAGGGCACGACGATTGTTGTGGAGCCAACATTGGGGTCTGCGGGCTGGTATGGATTCATCTGGACGGGCGCCTGCAGCCCTGGGCGGCCATAGCTCAGCGCGTCGTTCATCAGCAGCTTGCCCGTCTTGGCGTCGTGGATCTTCACCTGGGCGAAGACGGAAGGATACTAGACCATGTTGTCGATGGTGAAACCATACTGGCGGATCAGGACATCCACTGACGCATCGTGTTCGGCGGCAGGGTCCGCCGTTACGGGAACGAATGTCCCCTTCGCGCGCGAGACCGGCTTGTGGCTGGCTTCGATCTGGCCTGCTGAAAGAGCGCTCACTAGAGCTTCCTCAAAAATGGCGCGGGCATCGAAGCCCTGCTCGGCCAGCATCCGCTCGATCTTGCCGTTCCGATTGGAGTCTATGCCTGCATCGATTGCGGCCACCACCAGCGCGCCCAGAATGCCGCCTGCGGCGCCGGCGCCTGGTGAGACCTGACCCGAATTGACCATCGACTGGGCCGTTGCGTTGCCTACCGACATGTCTATGGGCATGTCTTCCCCGGTTGCCCGCTCAGGCATGCCCGTAGACATAAGGACCACACGGTTTAGTTGAATTTGTTCGGCATCCAGGGCCAGAACAGGATCTTTATCGGATTGCGCGTTCGCCTGAGAAGCGAATACAAAACAAAGTACTGCGGCGCACGCCGCGAAAGAGCGATGAGTCATGAGTTACCCCCCGATTGCAGGCGGAACGCTTATTGGCCAGGTATTTGTTGTCAATATGCCAACCATAAATTGCCTGGATGCTCGTCTTTTCTTGACGCTTTTGTTTCTGTGCGGCGTTCGGCTTTCCTGCCGGCTGCGTTTTTGCGGGGTTCCGCCGCAAGATGTCTCCGGCTAATGCTGCCGAAAGAACGGCGCGCGAACCTTGAAGCTGGCTCGATGACAGCCATGTCTAGGGCTCTCACTAGGCGCAGACGGATGGACCGGTATGGAATGCTGCGGCGGAATTGAAGAGCATGATGACGAGTGCACCGAGGTGAAGGTGAAGGAAGGCATCGATGCGAAGACGGTCGAGGCGGCAAAGCGCCTGGAGTCGGAGAATTATTCTGCCGGTTTCGTCACGGACATTGAAATGGACATGGCCCCGAAGGGTCTTTCCGAGGATACCGTCCGCTTCATCTCCGCCAAGAAGGGCGAGCCCGAATGGCTGCTGGAATGGCGCCTAGAGGCCTATCGCCGCTGGCTGACCATGGAAGAACCCTCCTGGGCCCGCGTCGATTATCCCAAGATCGACTTCCAAGCCTATTATTACTACGCGGCGCCCAAGGCCGGCGCGAAGTACAAGTCGCTCGATGAAGTCCCAAAGGAAATTCTGGAGACTTACGAAAAGCTCGGCATCCCGCTGCGCGAGGCGGAAGTGCTGCTCGGCGTCGAAGGCGCGGCTGAAACCGCCGCGACCGCGCGCGAGCGGCCCAAGGTGGCCGTCGATGCGGTGTTCGACTCCGTGTCCGTTGCCACCACTTTCCGCGAGGAGCTGAAGAAGGCCGGCGTGATCTTCATGTCGATCTCCGAAGCCGTGCATGAGCATCCGGAATTGGTGAAGAAATATCTCGGCTCGGTCGTTCCGACCTCCGACAATTTCTATGCGACGCTCAATTCGGCTGTCTTTTCCGACGGGTCGTTCGTCTATATTCCCAAGGGCGTACGCTGCCCGATGGAGCTGTCGACCTATTTCCGCATGAATGCGGAGAATACCGGCCAGTTCGAGCGTACACTGATCATCGCCGATGAGGGCGCCTACGTTTCTTATCTTGAAGGCTGCACCGCGCCGATGCGGGACGAGAACCAGCTTCACGCCGCCGTGGTTGAACTCGTGGCGCTCGATGACGCCGAAATCAAATATTCCACGGTGCAGAACTGGTGGCCGGGCGATGAGGATGGCAAGGGCGGCATCTACAACTTCGTAACCAAGCGCGGCGATTGCCGCGGCGCCCGCTCCAAGATTTCCTGGACGCAGGTGGAAACAGGGTCTGCCGTCACCTGGAAATATCCGTCCTGCGTGCTGCGGGGCGACGATTCTGTCGGCGAGTTCTATTCCATCGCCGTCACCAATGGCCGCCAGCAGGCCGATACCGGCACCAAGATGATCCATCTGGGCAAGCGCACGAAAAGCCGGATTATCTCCAAGGGCATTTCGGCGGGCAAATCCGACAACACCTATCGCGGTCTTGTTTCCATTCACAAGAAGGCTGAAGGCGCGCGCAATTTCACCCAGTGCGACAGCCTTCTGATCGGCGACCGGTGCGGGGCCCATACTGTGCCCTATATCGAAAACCGCCGCGCCGACGCGCAGCTCGAGCATGAAGCGACGACGACCAAGCTCTCCGAAGACCAGCTTTTCTATGTCCGCCAGCGCGGCATTGGCGAGGAGCAGGCTGTTGCCCTGCTCGTCAACGGCTTCGTCCGCGAAGTGCTGCAGGAACTGCCGATGGAGTTTGCTGTCGAGGCGCAGAAACTTCTGGAAGTCAGCCTCGAAGGCAGCGTTGGCTAGATTGCGTTTTTCTCCCGGCGCGCGATAGGATCGGCTGCGGAGGAGAGACCCATGAAATTCCAACTGCTTGCGGCTTTGCCGCTTGTCGCACTGATCGCCTGTACGCCGAAAGCGGAGGCGCCGGGTGAAACCGCCCCCGTTGCGGAAGAAGCCGCCGTCACGGCCGCCAGCCTTCCCACCTGCGCGGATGCCGAGGCCACGAGCGGCGGGCAATTGCCCCAGCTTACCAGCTGCCGGCTGGAACTGGGCGATGGCAGGAATGTTGTGGTCAGCTCTACACAGATGACGGATGGCGAAGGCACGCTTCGCGCCGAGCTTACAGGCGCTGATGGCGCCTCCCTGCAGGTCATCGAAGAAGCGGCCACCGGTTTCTACAACTATCCTTTCCTGGAAGACCTGACCGGCGATGGCGCGGCGGACCTGATGCTGCCGCAACTCTCCGGCATGGTGAACATCAGCTATGCGCTCTGGATTCAGGGCGCTGATGGCTTGTTCAGCCGGGCCGGCGAGCTTGGGGGCTTTGACATCACGCTGGGCAGCGACGGCCTGATCGCTGCGTCTGGCCGTTCTTCTGCCTTCGAATGGGAGACGAGCTATTATTCGGTCGAGAATGGTGCCCTGAAGGAGATTGCCGTCGTGGTGACCCGCGCCGATCCGGAGGAAGGCGAGCCGGCGTCAGACCAGCCCGCCTGCGAAGTCATCCGATCTGCCGACGGGGTGGATATCGCGCCTTTCTGCCAGCCGGCTGCTGACGCGCCCACCGAATAAAGCCGGGCAGGCACGAAACTTGCTGGGGTGGCGGCAGGAAACCGCCGGCTCGCAGGGACTCTGGCATGAAAAACCTGGTTAAAATCGCTGTTGGTCTGGGCCTCGCCGCCCTGATGCTGACGGCTGCCTGCGCCACAAATCCAGACATTTCGCCCGAAGAAACAGCCGAGCGCCGTGCCCGGCTGGCCGCTGTGTCGCTGCTGCCGGACTGCGCGGCGGCTCAAACCCTTACTGGCGACCGTGCCGAGCGGCTCCCCGATTGCCGCTTCAGCGGGGTGAAAGGCCTTCACCTGATCCTCAAAACCGACCCTCTGGACTGGGAAATGCTCGGTCCTTCGGGCTTTGTGAGTATTTCGGTGATGGATCGCCAGGGCCGCCCTATCGCCGATTTCTCCGAAGTCATCCACGGGCTGTACGTCTATCCGCAACTGCTGGACGTGAACGGCGACCGGCGCGCGGACCTCATCATTCCCCGCTCTACGGACGCCGTAAATATGGTCTATGCCCTGTGGATACAGCAGGAGAGCGGCGATTTTATTCATGCCGGGCAGGTGACCGGCGCCGAAATCGCCTGGACAGCCGGCGGCATGATCGCCGCAGCCAGCCGCACCGGCGCGTCAGACTGGGAAACCGCCTATTACCGCGTGACCGGCGCCGCGCTTCAGGAGCTCGCCCTGGTCCACGCGGCAGGGAGCCAGCCACCCCGGCGCGGGGGGCGCTGCGAAATCCTCCGGCTTGCGCCGGGGCTTGAGCCCACCAGCTTTTGCGCGGCCCCCTGAACGGTTCAATCGGGCACAATTCTTGCTGATGACAGCCCGGCGGGGGCCGGTGGGGCCCCCTGAGGGAGCATCACCCATGTCGGGACTATTCAAGGAAATTGGCGGCTATGTGCTGCTGGCGCTGGCCATTTTTGCCGCTCCGCTGCTGGCTGCTGTCATCGGTTAGGGGCGCAGCAGCGGCTTTTCGGCGCTTTGCGCTTTCAAATCATCGCAGGGCGCCCTAAATCCCCGCCATGTTGAAGATCCAGAATCTGAGCGCCACGGTTGGCGAAGGCGAAGCGGCCAAGACCATCATCAATGGTCTGTCGCTGGAAGTGCCTGCGGGCGAAGTTCATGCCATCATGGGGCCGAATGGGGCTGGCAAGTCCACCCTGTCCTATGTGTTGACCGGGCGGGACGGTTATGAGGTTACCGGAGGGGCCGCCACGCTCGACGGGCAGGACATCCTGGCCATGGAGCCGGAAGACCGCGCCGCAGCCGGCCTTTTCCTCTCCTTCCAGTATCCGGTGGAGATCCCCGGCGTGCCGGTGATGACCTTTGTGCGCACCGCGATGAACGCCCAGCGCAAGGCGCGCGGCCAGGCGGAAATCTCCGCGCCGGATTATCTCAAGAAGTCCCGTGAAGTGGCCAAGATGCTGAACCTTGACGCCGACATGCTGAAGCGTCCGGTGAATGTCGGCTTCTCCGGCGGGGAGAAGAAGCGTCTGGAAATCTATCAGATGCTGATGCTGGAGCCGCGTTTCATGGTGCTGGACGAAACAGATTCCGGCCTCGACATTGACGCCCTGCGCACCGTGGCCGAGGGTGTCAACGCCCTGCGTGCGCCAGAGCGCGGCATGCTGGTCATCACCCACTATCAGCGCCTGCTCGACCATATCAAACCGGATAAGGTGCACGTTCTCGCCAAAGGCCGCATCATCAAGACCGGCGGCCCGGAACTCGCCCTGCGCCTTGAAGAAGAAGGCTATGACGGCGTGCTGGCGGAGGCAGTGTGAGCGCCGCCCTGAAAGATATGATCCGTAATCCGACGGTTGCGGAACTCGAACTGGTCGCGCGCTATGCCGCCCTGAAGGCGGATCCGCGCCGGGAGCGCCTGTTTGAAGCTTTCGCGCAGACCGGCCTGCCGCATCGCCGCATCGAAGACTGGCGCTGGAGCGACTTCAAGGTTGCGGTCGGCGCGCTGGACGCGCCCGCTGTGCCGCCGGCGACGGACCCTCTCGCTACGGACGGTGTGGCCACGCTGAAATTTACCCCGCAGGGCTATACCGCGCCCGCCACTCTGCCACCCGGCCTCCGCCTTCTGGCGAAGGATGAGGCTCAGGCGATGAGCGGCGCTGAAAACGCGCCCCTCGGTGCGCTGGCCGCTGCGCTCTCCGGAGCGAAGAACGCTCCGGCAACGCTGCTCGCGGAAGTCACGGATGAGGCGCCTGTGCGGCTGCACATGGTGTTCTCCGGCCCTGGCGCCATCAATGCGGCGCGTGTGGTGTTTCTGCTGCGCCCCGGCGCCCGGCTTGAGGTTTCCGAAAGCCATCTGGGCGGCGCGGCCCTTTCCACCGCACTTGTCGAGTACACGCTGCAGGAAGGCGCAAAGCTCTCCCGCGCCGTCTATCAGCGCGGCGGCAAGACCGAAGCGCAGGCGATCACGGCGCTGATCCATCAGGATGCGGACGCTGAAACGAAGCAGACCGTGCTGGCATTCGGCGCGAAGGTCGCGCGCATCGAGACGCGCCTCGTGCACCAGGAAACCGGCTCTCACGCCACGCTCAATGCGGCCTATCTGGCGGGCGACGGCTATCACATCGATTTCACCAGCCATGTGCGCCATGGCGCGCGTGCCTGCGTGACAAGGCAGGTGACCAAGGGCGCTGTGCTGGATGGCGGGCGCGGCGTGTTCCAGGGCAAGTTCCATGTGCCTCGCAATGCCGGCCAGCAGACCGACGCCTCGATGCAGCATAACGCGCTGCTGCTGGAAGAAGGCGCGGAAGTGTTCGCCAAGCCGGAACTGGAAATCCTGGCAGATGATGTTCAGTGTGCGCACGGAAACACCTCAGGCGCGCTGGACCAGAACCAGCTGTTCTATCTGCGTCAGCGCGGCATTCCTCTGGAGAAGGCCCGCGCGCTGCTGACTGAAGCTTTCATTGCCGAAGCTCTGGAAGAGGCCGGCGATCATCAAGAGGCCCTGCGGGCAGAGGCACAGTCCTGGCTGTCGGAAGTCTGAAGCCCATGTCCCGCAAGCTCGATATCCCCGCCATCCGCGCTGAATTTCCGATCCTCTCGCGTGAGGTGAATGGCCATCCGCTGGTCTATCTGGATAACGCTGCCAGCGCGCAGAAGCCCAATGCTGTCATCGACGCGCTCGCCGGCCAGATGCGCACGGCGTATGCCAACGTGCATCGCGGCCTGCACACGCTGGCCAACGAGACGACCGAAGCCTTCGAGGCTGCGCGGGAAACCGTGCGCGCTTTCCTGAATGCGCCGTCTACGGATAATATTATCTTCACCAAAGGCTCTACCGAGGGCATCAACCTTGTTGCCTCTGCGCTCGCCGCGCGCATCCAGCCCGGCGATGAGATTGTGCTCTCCATCATGGAGCACCATTCCAATATCGTACCCTGGCACTTCCTGCGCGAGCGCCATGGCGCCGTGCTGCGCTGGGTCGGCCTCAAGGAAGATGGCTCGCTTGATATGGAGGCGATGGCGGATGCCATTGGCCCGAAGACGAAGATGGTGGCCATCACCCATATGAGCAATGTGCTCGGCACGGTGACGGATGTGGCCCCGATCACGCAGCTTGCCCATACCGCTGGCGCCGAAATCCTGATCGATGGCAGCCAGGCGGCGGTTCATCTGCCCGTCGATGTGCAGGCCATCGGGTGTGACTGGTATGTCATCACCGGCCACAAGATCTATGGCCCGACCGGCATCGGCGCGCTGTATGGCACCGCTGCCGCGCTGGACCGCGCCCGGCCTTATCAGGGCGGCGGCGAGATGATCGAGATCGTCGAGAGGGAGCGGGTCACCTACAACACCGCGCCCCACAAGTTCGAAGCGGGCACACCGCCGATCCTGGAAGCCATTGGCTTTGGCGCGGCCCTGCGCTGGCTGGGGCAGTTCGACAAGGCGGAGATCGCCGCCCACGAACATGCCCTTTACGAGCGCGCGGCGAGCATTTTGCGCCAGGTCAACGGCATCCGCATCCATGGTGAGGCCGCCGGCAAGGGCGCTGTGCTGGCCTTCAGCCTTGAGGGCGCCCACCCGCACGACCTTGCCCAGATCCTTGATCGCTACGGCGTCGCCATCCGCGCGGGCCATCACTGTGCGCAGCCCTTAATGCAGCATTTAGGCGTCCCGGCTACGGCCCGGGCCAGCTTTGCCCTATATAATACCGAGGTTGAAGTGGACGCGCTGGGCGAAGCGCTCGCCAAAGCGCGCAAAATGCTGGTATAAATACGTATATGGCCGATGATATGACCTCCCAAGACCTGCTCGGTGTCCGCGATCCTGCGGCTCTCTCTGCGATTCCGCAGGAGGAACTCGACCGGCTGACCGATGAGCTGATCGCTGCGTTCAAGACCGTTTTCGACCCCGAAATCCCGGTCGACATCTATGAGCTGGGCCTGATCTACAAGGTGGATATCGATGACGACCGCAAGGTAGACATCGAAATGACGCTGACCGCGCCCGGTTGCCCCGTGGCCGGCGAAATGCCTGGCTGGGTTGAGAACGCCGCAAAGAGCGTTGAGGGAATCGAGGCTGTCGAAGTCTCCCTGACCTTCGATCCGCCTTGGGATCCTTCGCGGATGTCGGATGAGGCCCGCCTCGCGCTCAACATGCTTTGATTGAAGGAGGGGCTTCGCGCCCCTATTTACAGACCATGGCCCGCAGACCCCGCCCCAAACCCGTTCGCCTGACCGACGCCGCTGCCGCGCGCGTAAAGGAAATCATGGCCGAGCGCGGTCTGGGTTTCCTGCGCGTCGGCGTCAAGAATGGCGGCTGCGCGGGCATGGAATATGTGATGGACTATGCCGAGGCGCCTCAGCCGCTGGACGAGGTAGTTGAGGATAATGGCGTCACCATCCTGATTGATGCCAAGGCGGTGCTGTTCCTGCTTGGTAGCGAAGTCGATTATGAAACCACGCTGCTCCATGAGAAATTCGTGTTCCGCAATCCTAACCAGACCGATGCCTGCGGCTGCGGCGAGAGCGTGACCATCGTGCCGGCCGGGGCCGAGTAATCTGCCCGGCGGGCTGATGCAGGTTCGCGGATTTCCCCCTCTTTCGGCGCCAGACGCTGAGCTTCTGATTCTCGGCAGCATGCCCGGCATCGCCTCGCTGGAAACGGGGCAGTATTATGCCCATGCCCGCAATGCCTTCTGGCCCATCATGGGCCACCTCTTCGGCGCCGGCCCGCAGCTTGCCTATGCTGACCGCGCCATGCGGCTGCGCCAGCAAAAGGTCGCGGTGTGGGATGTGCTGCAGCTATGCCTGCGGGCAGGCAGCCTCGACGCAGATATCCGCGAGGAGGTGCCCAATGACTTTGGCGCTTTCTTTGCCGTCCATCCGCATATTCGCCGGATCGGCCTTAATGGCGGCAAGGCGGCCGCGAGTTTCCGGAAATACGCGGCGGTTCATGTGCCGCCGGGCGCAGAGGCCGTGACACTGCCTTCAACCAGCCCCGCCCATGCCGCGCGCCGCTTTGACGACAAGCTGGCGCTTTGGCGATCGGGCCTTCTGGGCAGTCCTCAGGAATAGCCCTGCGTGTCAGTTCGCCAGCTTCATCAAAACGATGCCGCCCGCGATCATGGCTGCCGCGAGGAGGCGTATCGGAGTGGCCGCTTCGCCGAGCCAGATGACGCCGAAGATGAACGCGCCCGCCGCGCCGATACCGGTCCAGACCATATAGGCCGTACCCAGCGGCAGAGATTTCATCGCCATTGCCAGCAGCGCAAAGCTGGCCGGCATGGCCGCGATCATTATGAGGGTGGGGATGGGCCGGGTGAAACCAGCCGATTGTTTCATCGCAGCGGCCCAGACGATTTCCAGCAGACCGGCGACGACAAGAAGGCCCCAAGGCATGGGAAGCTCCCGCAGAAACGGGCCGTCCCGAAGCGTTCCCGGTATGGGGGAGGCCGTCCTCCTGCCTGTACTGCTTAGATAGTCATTCCGGGGCGAGGCTCAAGCCTTCTTGTAGGCGGCAAGGTCTTCCAGGGTCGGGGCAGCCTCGAAGCCGTTAGGCGGGTCCGGAATGAGGCGGGCGCGGGCGGCGGGCTCACCGGTCGCTTCAGCCACCAGTTCGGCAGTGCGTGTTTCAACCGCTTCGGTCAGCCGGGCGATGAACTCGTCCCGGGGCAGGCCGGGCGGGATCGGCTCGAGAAATTCGATGACGGCAGTGCCCTGGCGGCGAGGGCTTTCCTGCTGCTGCCAGAACACACCGATATTGGTGGCAACCGGCACGACGGGCACGCCCATCGCCTCGGCCATGTGCCAGACGCCGGATTTGTAGCGGAAATGATAGCCAACCGGGGCAAGGTGGCCTTCGGGATAGATCAGCACACGGCGGCCATCGGCCTTGGCCTTGTGCATGCCATTGGCCAGCGAAGACGCTTTCTTCTCGCCGCCGCCGCACGTGTCGATGACAATGGCGCCGAGCTTCTTGAGGATGCCGCCGACCAGCGGGAAGCGTTCGAGATGATCGCCGGTGACGAAAGCCAGATCCTTGATTTCCGGATAGATCAGGAAGCCGTCGCCCCAGCTCTGGTGCTTGGCGCCGATCACGAAGGCGCCTTCGGGCAGGCGCTCACGGCCGCGGACTTCCTTGCGGATGCCGGCGATGTGGCGCAGGGCGAAATTCATGGCCCGCGTATAGCTGCGGATGATGGCGCGCACCGGGCCATGGCCGGGCCAGGCCAGGAAAGGCAGCGAGACGAGCACATAGCCAATCGAGAGAACCCAATAGGCCAGCTGGAAGAGAGTGCCACGCATGGAAATGCTCCGTAGGGGGAACGGTCAGGGGGCTGTCAGGACTTCAAAACGGCGAGAACGGCGCGCGCCAGGGCAGGCGCATGCCGGGAAAGCGGGCCGGGCAGGCGGTTGTAGATCTTGTTCTGACCTGCCTGCATCACCACGCCAAGTGCCATGGCGGCCTTCAGGGCGGGATCCCCCTTCGGAACGGCGCCGGCATCCATCAGGCCGGAAATGATCTGTTCCGTGACGGATACCGGATCATCCTCGCGCCGCCGGTCATAGGGGAGGTATTTGTGAAGCGAGACGAGGTGGAAGGAGAAGAGCAGGAAATCTTCATCCGCCAGGGCGCAATAGGCGGCGACGGCGGCATGCACCTTCTCGTCCAGAGTGGCGGTCCCGCCCAGAGCTTCGGTCAGCATGACCGAAAGGCGGTTGTGGGTTTCCATGAACAGGGCGAGGGCAAGCTCGTCCTTGCCTTTATAGTGGCGATAGAGAGCGCCTTCCGAAACCTGGGCGCTTTCGGCGATCTCCCGCGTGGTGGCGGCATCGACGCCGACATTCACGAACAGTTCGAGCGCCGCGCGCTCAATTTTCGGGCGGGCATCACGCACACGCGGGCGCCGGCCGGCAGCGTCCGTTTTCGTGACGACCGGTTTGGCTGCTGTTTTGGTGCGTGCGCCCTTGGCAGGGGCGCGCCTTGACGGTTTGCCGGACGGGGAAGCGGGGGTGGCTTTGCGGGCCATGGGCGACAGCTCCTCTGATCTTCGTGCCCCGTGTATTACACAGGCTTGCAATGATTGCAAGTGATCAATCGCTCACAAAATGGCCTTGCGCGGATGCCGGAACAAAAAAAGGGGGCCGGAAGGCCCCCTGAAGCGTTCTGCCGCCAAGGCTCAGACCAGTTCGATGCGGTAGCTTTCGATCACGGTGTTCGCCAGCAGCTTCTCGCACATTTCCTTGACGCGGGCCTCGGCCGCCGACTTGTCCGTCTGGCCCGTCAGGTCCAGCTCGATGACCTTGCCAACGCGCGCGCCGCCGACTTCCTTATAGCCCATCCGGGCCAGGGTATCGGCCACGGCCTTGCCCTGAGGGTCCAGCACGCCGGATTTGAGGGATACGTGTACGACCGCTTTCATTATTTGCTGCCCCCGGTGAAGTGGATGACGTTGTCGGTCTCTTCGCCTGATTCCCGGATGATGCCGAGACGGCGTGCGACTTCGGCATAGGCTTCCGTAACGCCGCCCATATCACGGCGGAAACGGTCCTTGTCCATCTTCTCGCCGGTCTTGGCGTCCCACAGGCGGCAGCTGTCCGGGCTGATCTCGTCGGCCAGCAGGATGCGCGGCATGTCGTGATCGTTTTCGAACCAGCGGCCGAATTCGATCTTGAAGTCGACAAGGCGGATGCCGGCACCGGCGAAGAGGCCGGACATGAAATCGTTCACGCGCAGGGCGAGGGCGATGATGTCGTCATATTCCTGGGCTGTGGCCCAGCCGAAGGCGGCGATGTGTTCTTCGGAAACCATCGGATCGTGCAGGGCATCGTTCTTGAAGTAGAACTCGACCAGCGGGCGGGGCAGGGACTGACCCTCCGGAATGCCGAGGCGCGTGGAGAGCGAGCCTGCAGCGATGTTGCGCACGACCACTTCCAGCGGAATGATGTCCACTTTCCGCACCAGCTGCTCACGCATGTTGAGGCGGCGGATGAAGTGGTTGGGCACGCCCACGCTGGTCAGATGGGTCATCACGAACTCGCTGATGCGATTGTTCAGAACCCCCTTGCCATCCAGCACGGCCTTCTTGGTCGCGTCGAACGCAGTTGTGTCGTCCTTGAAATACTGGATCAGCGTGCCCGGTTCGGGGCCCTCATAGAGGATTTTTGCTTTTCCTTCGTAGATGACGCGGCGCTTGTTCATCTCAACCGGCCTTTCCTGCGCGTTCTGCGGGGATAGCGTTGCCAACGGGAATCATTCACCCCGCTCCCCTGAAGCGCGGACTGTTACGCCAAACCCGCGACAGAAACAATTATTGCGAACACCTGAGCATCCACCCTATATCAGCGCCGATAGACACCGGCAGATGTGAAAGGGCCACCTCCATGAGCACATTCGATGATCGTGAACGCGCAGAGGAGGCCCGTTACGCCTTGGATCAGGAAACCCAGTTCAAGATCAACGCCCGCCGCAACAAGCTGCTGGGCCTCTGGGCCGCTGAACTTCTGGGCCTGAAGGACGGCGACGCTGAGGCTTATGCCAAATCAGTTGTGATCGCGGATCTGGAAGAGGCCGGCGATGATGATGTCGTGCGCAAGGTGCGCGGCGACCTCGAAAAGGCCGGGATTGTGCGCACGGATGTCCAAATCCGTGAGGAAATGGCCCGTCTTCTGCCCGTCGCGCGCGAGCAGATCATCAACGATATCAAGGGCTAAGGACCACCGGCGGCGTATAGTTATCGCCGCAGCCGGGGCCCGTGCCACCCATCGGCACAAATGACACGCAGCTATAGTGGGCGCCGGTTCCGGAGGTGAAGGTCGGCTTTCCGGTCCAGCCCTCGATAAAGGGCTTGCCCACCCAGGCGCTCATCATGATCTTGCCGGGGGCTGCGGGGATACCTGCGTCTCCCGTCGGGGTTGAATAGATGGGCTGTCCCTCGATGAACCAGGTAATCCGGTCCGGGGTCCATTCGAAGGCATAGAGGCGATCTGCGTCAGCGGCGTCGAAGGGCAGGTCAAAGCCCTCAAAGGCGCCGCGTTTGCCTTTCCGGAAATAGTTGAAGTGAACCTTGGTCGTGTCCTGGCCGAGGAATTCGATGTCGACTTCGTCGTGGGGATCGCCAAAGTGCGCGCCGGTGAAGGTGAAGAAGGCCGAGACGGTGCCTGAGCCGCGGGCCGGGCGCATGATCACCTCATAGCGGCCATAGCCGTATTTTCCGGGGCTCTGCAGCTCGGCGATCGTGTAGGGCATGCTCTCGCCCTTTACGCGGTGGATCGAGAGCAGCGTGCCGCTGG
Source organism: Hyphomonas polymorpha PS728 (assembly GCF_000685315.1). GTDB lineage: Bacteria > Pseudomonadota > Alphaproteobacteria > Caulobacterales > Hyphomonadaceae > Hyphomonas > Hyphomonas polymorpha. The sequence goes on along the minus strand of NZ_ARYM01000012.1, from coordinate 30,346 downwards.
ACGTCTCGCTGACGTTATCCTCGCGCCAGTTGCCACCATAATGGGTCGCAAGGTTATCATGGGTGGAGGCCCGGAAAGGTGTCTGGCCGCGCATGCGGGTCAGGAAAGCCTCCTGCTGGCGGTTCGGGATCGCGGGTTTGGGCGCTTCGGGCAGCACCGGCGTGTAGGTTTCCGGGGCCTTCCAAGGGAAGAATTGAGGCTGAAGCTGCGGGGCACGCTGGCGGACGGAAGGGGCTTTCGGGGCAGGCGGTGCCGAGATTTCAGCAACAATTACAGTCTTTTCTGCGACAGGCGCCGGGGGCGACAGCGCAATCGCGCCGGTGGCCGCAACAATCGCCAGGCAAGCCACAACAGCCAGATCGATGCTTCTGGAAAACCGGGTCCAGATTGCGGACTGAGTGTTGCCGATGTGGGCCATGACTGCCTCCGAAGGTTAATCCTTCGTGAAGAGCAAGTTATGCGCCAACTATTTGTTAAGCAAAACCCCTTCGCCCCATCCGGGAGTATCAGGAGGCGTCTTCGCCGCCATTGGCGGGGGCTGTCAGGGCGCTGCGGTTTCGCATCATGAACAGCGGAACCGATCCAATCGGCGTGATGGCCCAGTCGAGGGGCTGGTCATGCGGCTCGGCGGGCACCTTGTCGATCTGCTGGGCCGCATAGGCGACCGCGCAGGCAAAGGCCCGGCCTTTGGCGCGCAGCTTTTCCAGGGCCCCATCATAATGGCCCCGGCCATAGCCGAGGCGGTTTCCCATCGTGTCATAGGCCAGCAAGGGCGTCAGAACGAGGGTTGGGGTGACTTCCGGTGCATCCGCCGGGGGCTCCGACAGGCCGAAAGGGCGCCGGTCCAGCGGCTCACCCGGCGACCAAAGCCGCCAGCTGATGCCGGTTTCCTCCATGCGGGGCAGGCACAGCTCCGCGCCGGCGCGGGCGAGCCTTTCCATCAGCGGGAAGGGATCGAGTTCTTCATTGATCGCGACATAGCCCGAAACGACGGGGCCATACCGCTCCAGCAATTTCATTGGAAAAATATCGGCGAGCTTTTCGGCGGCGTCCGGATCGCGCGCAGCGGCTTCGGCGCGGATGGTGCGCATCCGGTGGCGCAGGGCGGTCTTGTCGGCTTCAATACTCATGAAAGCCCTCCTAGTGCTCGATGGGCGCAGCAGAAAGGGCAATAGCGCACAAGAACCACGTCGCCGCCGGGCACATTTCACTCCCGTCGACCTAGAGACTAGGTGGGCGCCGGATGAGCCAGGGCCACGGCCCCAGCCAGAGTGCCAGCCCCCTGACGGTAAGTAAGGTCGCCGGAGATCAGTCCCACGCGGGCGCAGCAGCCCTTGTGCCTGGTAAATCTAGTGGCTCTGCCCCGGTTTGGAAAGCGGCGCGTGGCGCTCAGTTCTGTGAGATTTTGATGTCGAAGGCATACAGCAGGGTTTTCTGCTTGGCCGAAAAATTGTTGTCCGACACGATCCAGACGCGGATCAGCCGATCTGACAGGGCCTCAGCGGCGATACCCTCGAAATTGTCTACCAGAAGCGGGCGGCTGAGTGTGAGGGTTTCAGCCTCGCCTGGTCCCCATGTCAGGCGGATGCGGTTGCCCTGAAGGGGATCCCAGGCGCGATACATTTCCAGGGTGCGGGCGGTGCCATCCGGCAGGGGGACGATCTCGCGGCCGACCAGACCGTGCAGGCTGGGGGCGGGGGCGGTGTTGCCGGTCCATTCTGCGGTGCCATCGGCGAGCACGCGGCCCAGCGGCGAGGTGCCGAGCATGCCTTCATAGCCAAAGCCGAGGGCCCCATCGGCCTCCAGGAAGATTGCCTCAGGGCCCTGATTCTCATCGACATTCCGATTGTTGTGCTGGCCCGGAAGATTGGCAACGCGGGCTGCGCGGGCGGCCGACCCGCAGACGCCGAGCGCAAAGGCTTCGATCCGGAAGCTGCGCTCAAAGCTGACCAAAGCGAGGCCTTCCGACCAGACGAGGCCTTCGGCGTCGCCTTCTGTCTTGCCGGTCAGCATCATCCCGTCACTACCTTGCATATACGAGATTTTTGCGCCTGAGGGCGCGCCCTTCTCGAGGCCGATCCAGACGAAGGCGCCCGCATCGGTTACGCTCAGCAGGCCGCCGCCTTCAGGGGCTGGCAGCAGGGCGAGACCGGAGAGGCCACCGACATTGGAGTTGGACGAAGTGAGTTCCCAGGCCCCTGAAACGGTTACGGTTTCCGGAATGCGGCGGGCGATCTGGGCGGCGTCGCCCAGGGAAACCGGTGTGACCGACAGGTCTATGGGGAGGGGCTCCTGACGCGGGGTGCCGGGCGGGCAGGAGGAGGCGATCAGGGCGGCGGCATGGTCCGCAGCGCGCCAGAGACCGTCACGGCCGGTGGCATCGGGTGACACGGCCTGGACATTTTCGGACACATCCGGACTCTGGCGGACATCGGCGATCACCGGGGCGCCATTTACGACCACTTCTTCCGGCCCTGCGCAGGTGACCAGGAAGCTGGCGGCCATCAGGGCGGTCAGTGGGGCGCGGAAACGCATGGGGGGCTCCTGAGGCGTGCTTCACGGGCGGCTATCGCGGCGAATGCCGACCACCGGATGACAAAGGTCTGACCATTTCGTGAAAAGGTGTGCGGCCCCCTCTGGATTTAAAAAGCGAACCCTTTCAGGTTCAACGGCATGAGTCAGATACCGCTTGCCCGCCGCTCCCCCATTCCGCCGGAAAACTGCAATCTGGCGCGCGCCATCGAGCTGATCGGGGACCGCTGGACGATGCTGATTCTGCGGGCGGCGCTGTATGGCGTGCGCCGGTTTGACGATTTCCAGTCCGAGCTGAAATGCCCGCGTACGGTGTTGTCGGGCCGGCTGAAGACATTGGTAGATGCCGGGCTGCTGACCAAGCGGGCCTACAAGGTGCCCGGCAAGCGGGCGCGGCCGGAATATGTACTTTCGGCGATGGGCATCTCCCTGCGCCCGATCCTGATCGGGCTGACGCAGTGGGGCGATGTGTGGCTGGGCCAGGGCGAGGCGCCGCCGATCAGCTTCACCAAGGCCGGATCGAAAAGCGCCATCCGGGCCGCCTTCGTGGACGCAGAGGGGCGCGAGGTGCGTCCCGATCAGATCCGGGCAGTGCTGCGCGGTTAGCGCTGCGCGCCTTGATCTGCGATCAAGGCGCTTGCGCTCCCTTTTGAGTGTCGCCGCGCTTTGGCGCAAAACCGCATACACTTTTGCGCGCGCCGCTTTATCTCACAGTTTGTGCAGATTGCGGTTCATTTGGCTCTTGCAAAGCCGCCGCTTCCCGCATATTCCGTCCGCTCCGCTGACAAGGCGGACATATCTGTCGGATGCGGGCGTAGCTCAGGGGTAGAGCACAACCTTGCCAAGGTTGGGGTCGAGAGTTCGAATCTCTTCGCCCGCTCCAGACAGAAAACAGCCAGACATTGTTATTGAAACAGCGTGCCTTGCGGCGGCGCTGTCATGGCGTTTGTGCCGATGGGGAACGCTCAGCTCGTGAAGCGGATGGCGATGTCGTGGCCGTCCTGGCGGATGAATTCGGCGGGGGTGTTGATGCCGAGTTTGGCCGAGACGAAGAAGAACTTGCCCGGGATCATGACCTTGTTGCGGAACCGGATGCGCGCGCCGGTCTCTGAGATGTCTATGCAGACACCTTCTTCGCGGCCTTTCGGCTCCCACACCAGAACGCAGGGCGCCCAAGTGGACTGGCGGTCAGCCCTTGGGGCGCGCCGGATGAATTTGGCCTGATCGGCAGGCGCGTTGGTTCGCAGAGCGGCCGACAGGCGCTCCGCCGAGATCGGCGTACCAGGTTTTTTGCCGAACACCACGAGCGCGATCTGACCTCCTCAGAAAAAGCGAGTCGACTTCAAAATGTCTCAATTCGAGGCAGATGGAAACCCCGCCTACTGCCGCAGGGGCGTTGGAGAAATTGACCGGTTTCCGGCAATTTCGGGCCGCGACAATCGGCTTTGACAATAGCGCTCGCCAGATTGCATTTGCCGCATTATCTCAAAAGATATATCTATTGGTTTTGAGGATTTTGTGGCGACCTTATTCGACAAGCTGTGGGATCTGCACCGGGTGGGCGATGCGGGTGATGGGGAAGACCTGATCGCCATCGACCGGTTGCTGCTGCATGAGCGCACGGGCGGCGTCGCGCTGAAATCTCTGGCCGCCAATGGCCATCCGGTACTCGACCCGGCACGCGTCTTTTCGATCATGGATCATATCGTGTCGTTCCGGCATGGCCGTGGGCGGAATGAAGCGCGCAGCCCCGGCGGGGAGGCCTTCATTCTTGAAACACGCGAGATGGCGCAGAAAGCGGGCATCCACCTGATCGACACTGACAGTCCGGCGCAGGGCATCGTGCATGTGGTGGCGCCCGAGCTGGGCATTGCGCTGCCTGGCCTGACGCTGGTTTGCCCCGACAGCCATACCTGCAGCCTCGGCGCGCTGGGCGCGCTGGCCTGGGGCATCGGATCAAGCGATGCCGAACATGCGATGGCAACCGGCACGCTGCGCGCCGCAAAGCCCCGGCAGATGCATATCCGCGTTTCAGGCAACCTCGCCCCTGGCGTTTCGGGGAAGGACCTGGCGCTTTACATCATTGCCCGCTTTGGCGCCGATGGCGGCAAACGCTGCGCCATCGAATATTCGGGGGATGCGATCCGTGATCTGAGTATCGAAGGGCGCCTGACCCTTTGCAACATGGCGGTGGAGTTTGCCGCGTTCACGGCGCTGGTCGCGCCGGATGCAAAGACGCTGGATTATATTCGCGGGCGGGTGTTCGCGCCGTCTGCGGCACAGGAAGAGGCGGCGTTGGCGCATTGGGAAGAGCTGTGCACGGACCCCGGCGCAGTGTTTGACGAAGTGCTGGAGGTGGACGCCGGCAAGGTGCAGCCGCAGGTGAGCTGGGGCACCAGCCCGGAAGATACAACGGCGCTGCGGGAGGCCATTCCGGCCGACGCAAGCACGCGGGCGCTTTCCTATATGGGGCTGAAGCCTGGGCAATCTGTCTACGGATTGCCAATCGGCGGGGCGTTTATCGGATCCTGCACCAATGGGCGTCTCAGCGACCTGAAGGCGGCGGCCGAAATTCTCAAAGGCCGGCGAATAGCGCCGGGTGTGCGCGCGGTGTGCGTGCCGGGGTCTCAGGCGGTGAGCCGGGAGGCTGAAGCGCTGGGCATCGACCGGATTTTCATCGAGGCGGGATTTGAGTGGGGCGCGCCGGGATGCGCGATGTGCTTCTATGCGGGCGGGGAAACCTTCCCACCGGGAACGCGGGTGATGTCGTCCACCAATCGCAATTTCGAAGGGCGGCAGGGGCCGGGCGTGCGCACGCATCTGGCCAGCCCAGCCGTGGTGGCTGCCTCGGCGGTTGCAGGCATGATCTGCGCGCCCTCTGACATTCTTGTAGCTGGAGGCGTTGCCTGATGCCGACACCATTCCGCCATCATCGCGGCGTGGCCGCTCCGTTGCCCGTCGATAATGTGGACACTGACCAGATCATTCCCTCGCGGGAGATGAAGACAGTCAGCCGCGACGGTCTTGGCGAGGGCTTGTTTGCGGGCTGGCGCTATACCGTTCCGGGCGGGCGCGAACCGGTGGGCGATTTCGTGCTCAACCGGCCGGAACAGGCGGGCACATCCATCCTGGTTTCCGGCACCAATTTCGGCTGCGGATCCTCGCGGGAACACGCCGTCTGGGCACTGATGGATTATGGCGTGCGCGCGGTGATCGCCAAATCCTTCGGCGAGATTTTTCACGGCAACTGTCTGCGCAACGGGATTCTGCCGGTGGCGCTGCCCGAGGGGGAGGTTGACCGGCTGCTGAAACTGGACGGCGGCGCCGAGATCGCGATTGATCTGGAGGCGCAGACGGTAACGGCAGCGGCATTGCCAGGCTGGACGGGGCGGTTTGAGATCGGGGCGTATGCCAAGCGGCTGCTGCTGGAGGGGCTTGATCCTATCGGGCTGACGCTGCTGCAGGCGCCGGCGATCCGGGCCTATCAGCAGGCAGATGCCGGAAGGCGCCCCTGGGTTTATACTGCGGGCTGACTTCAGCTGACCTGGACGAGGCCGCGGCTGACGAGATTTTCAATTTCTTCAGTCGTGTGACCGAGAGCGCCCAGCACCTCGACCGAATGCGCGCCGATGCGGGGCGGATCGAGCATCAGGCCGGGGCGGTCATCATCCAGCGTCAGCGGCAAGGCGGGGAGCGATACTTCGCCACCTTCGGGAAGCTGCATATTCAGCAGACTGCCGTTGGCGAGGAGGTGAGGGTCTTCCAGCAGGTCTTCCGGGCGCTGGATGGGCGCGAAAGGCAGGCCGATCTTTTCCAGCTTGTCCATCAAATCCTGCTTGGAATAGCCGGCGAACAGGGCGCGCAGGCGGGGCAGGATAAGGCCGCGGTGGGCAACGCGGTCATTGTTTCCGGCGAGGCTGGGATCGGTGGCCCAGTCATCCAGACCGAAGGCCTTGCAGAAAGATGTCCACTGACCATCGGAGACAACGCCGACAAAGACTTTCTCGTCGTCCTTTGCATCGAACACATCATACACGGCCCAGGCCGAGACACGCGCCGGCATGGGCGCGGCGGGCGAACCGGTGACGGCGTATTGGGCGATATGCTGGCCGACGAGGAAGACGGTGGTTTCAAAAAGGGAGGCTGTGACGTGCCGGCCCTTGCCGGTTGTCTGGCGCTCGTTGAGGGCTGCAAGGGCGCCAATGGCGCCGAACATGCCGCCAGTGACATCAATGACAGAGGCGCCCGCGCGCAGCGGCCGGCCGGGAGGGCCTGTCATATAGGCAAGGCCGCCCATCATCTGGGCCACTTCATCCAGCGCTGTCCTGTGCGCATACGGACCGTCGAGGAAGCCTTTTTCCGAACAGTAGATAAGGCGCGGATTGCGCGCGGAGAGGGCGCTATAGCCAAAGCCGAGCGCTTCGAGGGCGCCGGGGCGGAAATTCTCGATGAAAACATCTGCCTGATCGGCCAGGGCGAGGGCAATGGCCTTGCCTTCCTCCGATTTCAGATCGATCGCGAGGCTTTTTTTGTTCCGGTTATACATCGGGAAATAGCCAGCGCCGGAGCCCTTGAGCTTACGCGTCTTGTCGCCGCCGATCGGCTCGACCTTGATCACTTCGGCGCCAAGATCCGCCAATACGAGACCGGCCGCCGGGCCCATCACCATATGAGTGAATTCAAGTACGCGCAGTCCATGCAGCGGCCCGCCGGTCTTGCTCATACCTGATACTCCCTGAACTTCCTGCCCGCGATGATTGCCATTACTTGCTCAAATGATATATCTTTTCAAGCGAGGGCATACATTCTTTGATATAACAATCAGGTGGAATTCGATGAGCAGCGTATTGATCAGCGAAGTTGGGCCGCGTGACGGCCTGCAGAACTGCAAGGCGATCATGCCCACAGCAGAGAAAAAGCGCTGGATTGCGGCGCTGGCTGAGGCGGGCGTGACGGAGATCGAGATCGGATCTTTCGTGTCGCCCAAACTGCTGCCGCAGATGGCGGATACGGCGGAGGTGCTGGATTTCGCCGTGACAATTCCGGGGCTGACGGTGGCCGTGCTGGTGCCCAATCTCAAAGGCGCGCAGGCGGCGATTGACGGCGGCGCGCACAAGATCACGCTGCCGATGTCGGTCTCGGAAACCCATTCGCTGCGCAATATCCGGCGCACGCATGCGCAGGTGATCGAGGAGGCACAGGCGATTGCCGATCTGGTGAAATCGCTGCCGGAGGGTACGCGGCCGCATTTTGAAGGATCGCTCTCCACGGCATTCGGCTGCACGCTGGAAGGGCCGGTGCCGGAGGCGACGATCCTGCGCTGCGCCGAGCAGCTGATGGCGGCCGGGTGCGATGAGGTCGGCCTGTCGGACACCACGGGCTATGGCGATCCGGCGTCCGTGAAACGGCTGATCCGGGCGGTGCGCGGGGTGGTGGGGGCGGAGAACCTCACGGGCGTCCACCTGCACAACACGCGCGGGCTGGGGCTGGCCAATGCGCTGGCTGCCTATGAGGAAGGCATCACGACGTTTGACGGCTCGCTGGGCGGGCTGGGCGGGTGCCCGACGGCGCCCGGCGCCAGCGGCAATGTTGTAACCGAAGACATGGTGTTCATGTTCGAGGCGATGGGCATTTCGACCGGAATTGACCTGCGCAAGCTGATGGCGACGCGCGAGATTGTGGCAGCGGCGCTGCCGGGGGAGGAGCTTTACGGCTTCACCCCGAAGGCGGGCCTGCCGCTGGGCTTCAAGGGCGAGCCGGTGCCTGCGCCTGCTATGGTGAGCTAAGGGGAGCAGCGCGGGGTGCGGGCAAATCTTCCGGCGTTAATCACGCTGATCGGGTATGCGGTGCTGCTTGTGGGCGTGAGCTTTTGGGCGGCGCGGCAGGTACGCTCGGAGGCGAGCTCTTTCCTTCTGGGCGGGCGGTCGCTGGGGCCGCTGGTTTCCGGGCTGGCCTATGCGGCGTCGAGTTCGAGCGCCTGGGTGCTGCTGGGCTATTCGGGGTTTGTGTACAGCACGGGCCCCTCTGCGCTGTGGATGATCCCTGGCATTCTGCTGGGCTACGCGGCGGTGTGGCTGTTTGGCGGGCCTGTGCTGCAGGCTGCGAGCCGGGACAAGGATCAGCTGACGCTGACCGCCTTCCTGACGGAGACAGCCGGGCCGCGGGTGACGCGGCTGATCCAGATTTCGGCGACGCTGATGATCGCCTTCTGCTTTTCCTACTATATCGCCTCGCAGTTTCAGGGCGCAGGCGTGGCCTTTGATGATCTCTTCGGCATCGGTATGACCGGGGGCATCCTTCTGGGCGCTGTGATCATTCTGGCCTACACCTTTGCGGGCGGCTTCCTTGCGGTGTCGGTGATCAATACCGTGCAGGGCGTGGTCATGATGCTGGTGGCGATTCTGCTGCCGGTGCTGGCTTTCAGTGCGGCGGGTGGGGCGGGCGGTATTGCGAGCGCGCTGGACGATGCGCCGGCCGGTTACCTCTCCCCTTTCGGCGGACGGGCGGGCTGGGTTGCGGCAGGATTTGTTCTGGGCATGACGGCGACGGGGTTTGGCGCGCTGGGCCAGCCGCATCTGATCAGCTGGATCATGGCGGCGCGCGATTCCAGGGCGCGGGTGATGGGCGCGGGCGTCGCCATTGGTTGGGGCGCGGTGGTCTATGCCGGCATGGCGATTCTCGGGCTTTCGGGGCGAGCCCTGTTTGGCGCCGACACACCGGCTGAAGGCATCTTCTTCAAACTGGCCGGAGACCTACTGCCCGGCATCCTTTCCGGGATTGTCGCGGCGGCGATCCTTTCGGCGATCATGTCGACCGTGGACAGCCAGCTTCTGGTGGCGAGCGGGGCAATCAGCCATGATCTGGGGGCGGCCCGCCTCATGGGCGGGCGAACAGTTCTGGCGACGCGCCTTGCCATGCTGGCCGTGAGCGTGGTCGCGGTGGGGCTGACGCTGGCGCTGCCCGCAACGATCTTTGACCGGACCCTTTTTGCATGGTCGGCCCTCGGCGCGAGTTTCGGGCCGGTGGTGGTCTTGCGCGCCTTTGGCAGGCGGCCGGGCGGGCCAGAGGTACTTGCTTCGATCCTGGCAGGATTTCTGACTTCGCTTGCTTACGAGTTCTTCCTGGATTCCGGACCGGGCGCCGTCTGGGCACGCACAGTGCCCTGGCTTGCGGCAGTCGCGGCGCTGATGCTGGTCAGAATTGTTGCAGGGCAGCACAAAGAGACGCTTGGCGCCTCTGCCAAGTTGTGAGATGCAAAAGATATAACTATAAAAGATATATCCTTATGGGGGCCCAGAATGCTGTTTGCTCGTCACATCGCGCTGGCTGTTGCCGCAGTGATGGTTTCCGCCTGCGCGTCTCTGAGCGAGGCGCAGGGGCCTAAGCTCAATCCGTCGAACCCGGCAGACGCCCTGACGCTGATGCGCAAGGTGCATTGCTCGACAGTGGACAATGAGCCGGCCATCTTCTGGTGGGAGGGGGAGACCTTCTCGCGCCGGCAGGGAGAGAAGGACATCCACCTCTTCGACGTTGAGGGCTATAATATCCGCGCCTGTGCGGCGATTACCAACGAGGCGGGCCTGAAGGGCTACCAGCTCGTGTCGCGTGAAATCCTTCTGTACAAGGATAAGGATACGGGGGAAGTTCTCAAGACCTGGGCCAACCCCTGGACAGGCGAAGATGTGGAAGTACTTCATGTCGCCAACGACCCGGTGAACTGGAAAGTCTACGAGACCGGACGTGATGGGCAGCCTGTAAACTGGGGCGGCGAGGTGAGCGGACCGTTCTGGTGGCTGCGCTCGACCATTCCGCTCTGGTATCCCAATCCGCTGGCCGGGGATTACCAGAAAGAGATTGGCGGAACTTATCACGCTACGGAGCTTTTCAATTTCTTCGGAAATGCCGGGGAATTGCTCGACCCGAAGACGAAAACAGCTTCGGCGACCGTTGCCTGGACGCGCGTGGCCGACTGGTTGCCCTGGATGATGATGAATGGCCGGGAAGGCGTGATGTATATTCACACCTCTGGCCGCAAGGTCGCCAGCTATGACGAGATTTCCGACACGATGAAAGCGGAGATCGCGGCGCACTATCCCGAGTATGCAAGCCCGCCGCCTGAAGGTGATCCGCGTGCGAACATGACGAGCTGGACTTACTTCAAAGGGATCAGGGATGGATCGATCAAGAAGCCAGATCGGTAACTATCTGATTTAAATGAGAAAACCATAACGAAAAAGGCCGGAGCGATGCTCCGGCCTGGTCTGTTTTCTTTTGATCTCTAATCAGATCAGAAAGTTTTTCCGTCATAGGATTTCCAGTCGGCGCTGATGAACTTTTCGTCGATCAGTGTACGCTGGAAAAGGCGGTCTTTCTTGAACCACTGCCAGGTGCGCGAACGAGACTGGCCATCATCGGAAAGCTGGATCATCTCGTAGAGATAAAGGTCTGGTTCGCCTGTGCGGGTCCAGTTGAGCATGGTGGTACGCTTGAAATCATCAAGGGGAACATCGCTGGCCCAGCCATTGATCAGTTCATTGTCCCAGGCGATACGCCCGTTGACGATGTTTGCAGGGAAGTCCCTGATTTCACTGCGGCCGTCCGCCCACCGATAGAAATTTGTCTGGTGATAGGCCGGGCCGGTTTCCGGGAAACGGCAGAGCAGGCGGGAGGCGTGCTCATCGGTCTTGTTACCCTCGGCGTCATAGTAACGATAGACACCTTCCCACACGCCTTCATGGCGCGCGAGCAGGGGCATGATCTTTTTCAGTTCTGTGGAGGTGATGGAGTCGGTCATGGCTGCCTCATTTCTGCTCTGACTGTGCCTCGAATGTCACGCGTGTGTCAAAATAATCTCGTCTGCCCACGGAAAAGAGCTTGCCAAGCATATAAACGCGACTGATCATGAATGGTATATCATTTGGCGTCACTGTCGAGACGTGGTGTCGCGCGCAGAATGACGCAGCGGGGAGTACCTGACATGAAGAAGACAGTATTGTTGGCTGGTGCCGCCGCTTTGGCGATGTCAGTTCAAACCTTTCCGGGTTATGCCCAGGAGGCCTCGGAGGAGACCGAGCTGAAGCAGGACGTCATTGTCGTCAGTGCGCGCAAGAAGGATGAGGGCCTTCTCGAAGCGCCGGTGGCCGTCAGCGCCTTCAGCGAACAAGCCATCGAAAACCTGCAGCTGGAATCGGTCGATGATATCGCCCGGTTCACGCCCGGTCTTTCGTTCAGCAAGGCGTTTGGCCGGTCCACCGAGCGCCCTGTCATCCGGGGTCAGTCCAACGTTCTGGCCGGCGTGCAATTCGGCGTGGAATCGGGCACGGCCTACTTCATTGATGGCATCTATTATTCCGGCTCGATCCAGAACCTTGATCCCAATGACCTGCAGCGAGTGGAGGTGATCAAGGGACCGCAATCGGCGCTTTACGGTCGCAACACCTATGCCGGCGCGATCAACTTCATCACCAAGGGCGGCACGGAAACTTTCGAAGGCACGGGCAAGGCCCGTATCGGCAGCAACAATACGAAGGAGTTTTCCGCATCCATCTCCGGGCCGCTGTTCAAGGGGCTGACCGGACGGCTGAGCTTCCGTGACTATGAGTATGGCGGCGAATACACCAACGCGGTGACCAACGAGACCGTTGGCCAGGAAGCGACGACCAGCATTGCCGGTGTGCTCGACTGGGAACCGATTTCCAATTTCGACACGCGCCTGCGGGTCAGCTTCACGGAGGACCGTGACGGCGTGCTGCCGCTGTTCCTGCAGTCGGCTGCTGAAAACAACTGCATGCCGGGCTACAGATCGCTGGCCTACTGGTCGCGTTCGGGCAGCACCAACAACAACCAGTATTATTGCGGCGTCATCAAGCCCGGACAGGTGGCGGTGAACTCAAGTTCAGATGCGGACGGGATACCGAATGTTATTCCCGGCGCGCCGCTGACGGCAACCTTTCCCTTCATGGCCGCTACTTACGGCCTGGGTGACGGGACAGCATTCGATGGCATCTTGCGCGACATGTGGGTAGCCAACTCGGTGTCGAACTATCGCTTTGGCGACTCTGGCTGGGAACTCAGCCTGCTGGCTGGCTATTCGAAAGAGCACAACAAGCAGGGCTATGACTCGGATCATTCGCCGGTCAACTTCTTCCTGTCCGGTCCAACGCTGGAGCCGTTCTTTGCAAACACCACACGCAAGGACATTGAGGATTACAGCATCGAGGCGCAGCTCGCCACGCCGCAGGACCAGCGCCTGCGCGGCATGCTGGGGGTCTATATGTATGACCAGATCCTCTATGAAGGCGATATCACCTTCGCCGATCCTTCCGGCCGGGCGGCTGATACCGGCAAGCGCACCGTGCGCAACGAAGCCGTCTTCGGTCTTGTCGAGCTCGACTTCACCGACCGTCTGACGGCCACACTCGAAGGGCGGTATGCGGAGGAAACCAAAACGGATCGCACCTCCACGGTGACACCGGAGGTTTCCTACAGCAAATTCACGCCGCGCCTGACGGTCGATTATGATCTGACCAATGGCGGTACGGTCTATGCCGTACTGGCGCAGGGCGTGAAGCCGGGTGGTATCAACGGCGCAATCGGCGAAGCGGTCGGCATGCCGACCTACAAGCAGGAAGAGTCCGACAATATCGAACTCGGCATCAAGACGCCGCTCCCGGATATGGGCGTGGGCAACTGGAACCTGTCTCTGGCCGGGTATTATACCGAAGCCACCAACGTACAGCTGACCTCCGCTGTGGCGGCGACCTCCGGGGCGATCAACTCCATCGCCACCAACCAGGGTGCAGGTGAAATCAAGGGTATCGAAGTTGATCTCAATGGCTATGTGAATGACATTGTCAGCGGCGGTTTCACTTATGCCTGGACCGATGCGAAGTTCACCGAGGGCTGTGATGCTGATGAGTGGATCATGTCGTCGGGCGGTGGCAACTTCACGAGCCCATCGACCCAGAGCGGCGTTGACTTTACGTCTCTCTTCCCTGGGTCGGGGCCTGCTTCCTGCTCGATCGCGGGCCGCACATTCCCTCTGACATCGGAGCATCAGGCAAGCGTGTTCGTGCGTCTTGATTTCCGCGATGCGGGTCCGTTCGGCTCTGACTTCTTCATCTCCAGTGACCTGACCTACGAAAGCTCTAAATTCGTGCAGATCCACAACGCGGCCGAGACAGGCGACGCTACTCTGCTGGGGGCCCGTTTCGGATTTGAGACCGACAAGTGGACGCTCGCGGCTTATGGCCAGAACATCACCGATGAGGACTCCATCGTGGTGGCAACGCGCTGGCTGCAAGGGCCTTATTTCTCCACGGGCTTCAGCTCGAATACTGCGCCCACGACCGCTTCTCGTGGCGCGCCGCGTGCATTCTTCGGCTCGCTTCGCCGCGGACCGCAGTTTGGCGCGGAGCTGCGTGTCCGCTTCTGATCGGACATACAGCCAACTCTGGCGGCGCCGGACTCCCGTCCCGGCGCCGCTTTTTTCTGTGTGCAGATGTTCCCTTGAGGACTAGAGCTGCGCAGCTTCCAGGACTGCATAGGCGGCGCGTTCGCCTGTTTCCAGTGCGCCTTCCATGCCCGTGTGCAGGAAGGAGAGATGCTCCCCGGCAAAGTGCAGCCGCCCGGAAGGCTCGGTGATGCCGGTGGCCCAGGCGCCAATCTGGCCCGGCGCCCAGTGCATGTAGGCCCCGCCCGAGCGAGGTTGGGTCTCATCCCAGCGCACAACCTTGATGCCGCGCGTGCCGGTGCCGCGCAGGCGGGCGAATTCGGCATCGGCAATGGCGAACCAGTCTTCATCCGTGCGGCCGGGATCAGCGCCCTGGCCGTTGATCCAGCAGGTGAGGCTTGCCACTTCGCCTGCCTCGTCGAAGTTTGCGAAGACACGTTCGATGGGACCATCAGTCCACATTTCGATGGGCAGGCCGTCGGCCTCCCAGTAGCGCGCCTCGGGCTCGACATGAATCTGATGGATCCGGGTATAGGGCAGGGCACTGATCGCCGCGCGGCGCTCGGCGGAAAAGGTATCTGTTTCCGAAAGCGTCAGATCCAGCCGGCGCAGGGCGGGGAAAGGCAGGGTGCAGATTGCGAAGGGGGCCGTGTAGATCGTGCCACCGGCAGTCACTTCGACATGGGTGCCACGCTCGGCAATTGCTTCGGCCGGTGTTCCCAGGCGCAGCGTACCTTCGGCCAGACTGGCCGCCAGCGCTTCTGTAAAGCGGGAGGAACCGCCGGCAATGCGGTCTGACGGGCCAAGGGCGGCATCTTCGGCATAGAGTGTCAGGGTGCGCCAGACATTGGCGATGGAATAGGTGGCAAGGCTGTTGCCGTTCAGGGAACTGTCGATCAGCGCGCGCGAGGCCTCGTCAAAGCCGAGCCCGGCGAGGAAATCGCCGGCGGAGATATCGCTGGCGGGGGAAATTTCCCGCCAGGCGTAATTGTCTGCAAACGGATTGCTCCGTCCGGCGGCGACCAGCAAGGCAGCTGATGGCGTGAGCGGGCGAAAGGGGCCGGGGAAAGGGTTTTCCGGCGCGGCGGCCCAATCGCTCGCTGCCATGACGCGGCCAGCTGCAGCGACTGCGGCGTCGCGCGGACGGGGCGGATAGGGAACGACCGGCACGCCCAGGTCCAGCGCGGTCTTGCGCATCCTGGCATAGGTCTGGCCGACCTGCTGGCCGCCACCTTCCGGCATGCCCGGCACATCATCGAGCGTCAGGATGCGTCCACCTGGCCGCGTATCCGCCTCCAGGATCAGCACCTTCATGCCGGCCGCCTCCAGCATTCGCGCCGCATAAAGGCCGGAGAGCCCGGCGCCCAGAATGATGACATCGGCGGCATCCCGACGCCCTTTCGCGGGCACAGGTGCACAGGCTGATAGCAAAGCTGCGCCTGACAGGAGTGCAAATTTCCGGCGTGACATAGGCATATTGTGATTTCCTCTCGACGGGACGCTCAAATGATATACCAATTAAAACACGATAAGACGTGGAGTTGCGTTCGCGCAAGCTCCGAACAAGCGAGGAGTTTGTAGAATGGCGGAAACAGGTGAGTTCAGTCGCGGCTGGCCGGTAGTCAGCGCGGCGGCCATAGGTGTCGGACTCGGACTGTCGCCGCTGCCTTTCTATACGATCGGGGTGATGATCCCGCCGATGCTGGCAGAGTTTGGCCCGATGGGCTGGGCGCCGGGCGACATTCTCAACGCGCTGGCGATCTATACCTTCGGTGTGTTCGTGGCTGCTCCAATGGTCGGCATCATGGCACAGCGGTTTGGTGCACGCCGGGTGGCCTTGATCTCGACGGTAACGTTCAGCCTTGCGATGATGGCGCTGGCCTTCAACAATGGCTCAAAACCTCTCTACATATTCTTGTGGCTTCTGCTGGCGTTTGCTGGCGCGGGGACGCTTCCGATCACCTTCACACGCCCGGTTGCCGCATGGTTCGAGAAGAACCGGGGTATTGTCCTGGGCATTGCTCTTATCGCCACCGGCGTAAGCGGGGCGCTCGCGAAATTTTTCGCGCAGTATATCGTTTCCAATCCGGAATGGCATTTCTTCAACGGGTCTGGCTGGCGCAGTGCCTATGTTCTGCTGGCCTTGCTGCCCCTGACGATTTCGCTGCCGATGAGTATCCTCAGCCTACGGGACATTGATGACAAGCCGGCGAGCACGTCGCCGCTGGTTCGCCTGAAGCTGCCAATTCTGGGTATCTCACTGCTCGGGACGCTGGGGCTGAGCGCGATTGTTTGGATGCAGGTTCTGCCCTTGATCAATATGCATGGTCCCCGTCTTGAATACCTGATGGCGATTGCTTTCTCGATCATGATGCTTCTGCCCGTGCTGGCAATGATCGTATTCGACATTCGCAAGTCACCTCCGGTGCCGGTTGAGGGCAAGGCGGTGGTGATGACGGGCATGAGCCTAGCGGCGGCGGCGAAAGATTGGCGCTTCTGGCTGCTCGGCATTTGCTTCATGCCGATCTCCTACGCAGTGGGCGCCGTCATTCCGAACATTGAGCGCATTCTTGTGCATCAGTCGTTCGATATTAATGAGGCAGTCGGTCTTGCCACGCTGACCGGGCTTGCCGTGCTGCTGGGCCGGGCAGTGGGGGGCTATCTGATTGACCGCTTCTGGGCGCCTGCGGTGGCGTTCGCCTTCCTCGCCTCGCCGGCGATTGCGCTCTGGCTTCTCGGTCAGCCGGGACTCACGCCGGGCATGGCGACGATTGCCATCCTGATGATCGGCTTCGGCGCGGGCGTGGAATATGATTTCATGGCCTACATCGTGTCGAAGTATTTCGGGATGAAATCCTACACCGCAATCTATGGCGCGCTGTATGCCTTCTTTGCGGTGGGCGCCGGTCTCGGGCCGTCGATCATGACCGATATTGCCGACGGCCGGGGTATTCACTTCCTGGGGGCCAATACTGGCATCCTGCCGGGCCATGACTGGCAGTGGACGCTGACGAGTGCGGCCATAATCCTGTTCATCTCCACGCTGCCGATCCTGGCACTCGGAAAGTACCGGTACGGACGGGAGCATGAGGCAGAGGCGCCGCCGGCGATTGCGCCGGCAGGCGCTGTCGCCTCCTCAGAGGTGTGATCTCAGAAGGGCTGCAACTTCTTCGGGCCACACGTCCATGAAGTTGTAGCCCCATTGGGGGCATTCGATGACTTCGCCATTGCGCACCAGTTCTGTTGCGCGGCGCGTGCATTCTGTGAGGTCGTCTGCCGGGTTGAGAATGGTGATCCGGTTTGGCAGGGTTTTCAGCGCCTGCTCGAAAGGCTCTGCAAAAGAGAAGGCGGCCGCATGGCCCCACTCATATTCTTCCCCCCCAAGCAGGTTCATCATCAGGGATTGGGCCAGCATTTCCAGCGTTGCGCCAGGGCCACGGCGCTCGATGATCCGCTGCCACATGGTGGAGAAGCGTGTGCCGGCGTCATCCAGCGGGATCGGGGTGAAATAGTCGGCAAAGAAGGCGCGCTCTTCATCCGTCAGCAGAGCAGCGGACACCATGGCGATGTTGCCAACATGGCCGGGGCGCATCACCGCCATTTCTGTTGCAACTTTTGATCCGGTATGATTGCCGAACAGCGCGATAGTGTCGTGGCCAAGGGCATCGGCCACCTGCCAGCAGGCCTCAGCATAGGCGGGCACCGTAGCGAGGTGCTCTTCCGGCGGCTTGTCGGATTGGCCATAGCCGGGATAGTCCGGCGCAACGACGATGCGTTCATCACCGATCACGCCCATCAGGGTTTCGAATTCCATGCCGCATTTCGGGCTCTGGTGAAGGCAGTAGAGCGGCGGCAGGGAGGAGGCCGCTTCGGGAACCGCTATGCGGTAGTGAAGCTGGCCGTATGTTCCGTCTGCATATGATTTTCTGACGCGGGCCATTATGCCTGTTCCTCTGAAACGGTGATGATGGGTTTGCCGACATTTGCGCCGCGCATGAGCTTGCCGAACAGCGCGGGTGTACTGTCCAGGCCGTCGGCATGGTCTTCCGCGAAGGCGAGCTTGCCGTCGCGAATCCAACCGCTGGCTTCGGTGACGTATTCATCCCAGCGGGGATAGAAATCGTAGACGACGAGGCCGAGCATCTGGGCCCGCTTGCCGATGACGGCGCCAGCATTGAGGGCATGGGGCGCAGGGCCGGCCGACTGGTAAGCATCCGCCAGGCCGCAGAGCACGCCGCGCACATACGTCCTGGAAACGGACAGTGCGGTCATTGCCATTTCAGCGGAGACGTTCTCGAAGAACACGCTGGCGCCTTCGGGAAGCGCTTCCTTCAGAGCGGCCTGCCAGCCTTCGGCCTTGTAATCGATGCAGGCATCGAAGCCGTAAGTGTCTGTCACGAGGCGGCATTTTTCGGGGCCACCGGCGATGCCGACGACTTTGGCGGCGCCCTTGATGCGGGCGATCTGGCCAGCCGTGCCGCCGACGGCGCCGGCCGCTGCGTCGACCAGCACAACATCACCGGCAGTCACCTTTGCCAGCTGGGTGATGCCCGCCCAAGCTGTCAGGCCGGGCATGCCGAGCACACCGATATGCGCGCGCAGGGGCGCGGCGGCCGGATCGAGCTTGCGGAAATGGCCCGGAGGCAGCGCGGCATATTCCTGCCAGCCGCCTTCCATTGCATGGACATAATCGCCCTCGGCAATACCGGGGGCGCGGCTCTCCACGACCTGGCCGACGATGGCGCCCGGGATGGCATCGGCCATCGGCGCCGGGGGCGTTTCCCCCATATGGCGGCCCCTCAGGCGCGAGCCGATATAGGGGTCGAGCGAGAGATAGATTGTACGCACCACGATGCCGCCGGGCGGACAGTCCGGATACGGCACATCAATCGCGACGAAGTCTTCCGCCACGGGCGTGGCGGAGAGCGCAGCTTTCAGCGTATAGCGTTTCATGCTTCGACAATCTCGATCAGGGCGCCATCAAGGTCTTTGATCGTGGCAGCACGCTTGCCCTGATAGATCGGACCATCGCGGCGGGTTGGCGGGGTGATCCAGGGGCCGGGCAGGCTATCGAATTCCGGATGCCAGAGCGTACCGACCGCGCAGCCGGGCACCAGCATGCCCTCATGGTGGGGGCGCGGGATGGCGGCGGGGGGATACTGGTCGAGTTCGAGGAAGACATCACGGCCATGGATCATGGTGGAGATCTTGTGGAGCTGTTCCATCGGCAGATCATACGCCTTGGCGATCATCGTATAGACGATTTCCATTTCCTCGCGCCCGACAGCCAAGCCGCAATGGCGCACCATCCAGTCGAGCGAAGCCTTCATGTCGCTGCAACCGAGGACTAGGATGAACAGCTTGTCGATGGTTGAGGCAGCGCGCGGAAGGTCGAAGGCGGGCAGGTCGTCGCGGATCTGGGTGAGATAGACGATTTCCTCGTCCGGGCCTTTGACCTGCATCGGGTAGATCGCGTCGAGGCCCTCGATCTCGCGTGGGGGGCCGATGATCTCGAAGGGGGAGTTTTCCATACGCGCATTGGCGGTCAGAACATCCTGAACGCAGATCTCGATGGCGTTCCAGCCATAGGAGCGCAGGGCCTGGTAACCAGCCACCGGGGGCTGCTGGATGAGACGGAGATAGACCTCGGCGCCGGAGGAGGGCTGCATCACGGCATAGGGCAGGCCGGCAGACGCCGGAGCCTGCCAGCTGGCGGCGAGATCTGCAGGCACATCGCCGCGCTCCACGACCGAATAGTCGAAATATTTGGCATAATTGGCGATTGAACGTTCCAGATCGGAGACAGTCAGCGTGGCGGCTCTGAGCAGCTTCATGAATGGGCCTTTTCTTTTGTTATGGCCTCTGGAGGCCGTCCAATAAAAGATATATCATTTGAATCGATTGGGCCAAGCTGAAAGGATGCAGATGGCGGCGTACATGATCGTTTTTGCGCGGGTGAAGGATCGCCAGCGCTTCGTGGCTGAATATGCAGCACCGACTGCGGCGCTGATCTCACGCTTTGGCGGGGAATATGTCGTGCGCGGCCCGGGTGTCGAGTCGCTTGAAGGCGGCCTGTTTGACGGGGCGAGCACGGTAATCTCGAAGTGGCCGGACAAGGCGGCGATCCGCCGCTTCTGGGACAGCCCGGAATATCAGGCGCTGAAAGCCGCGCGCCAGCCGCTGGCCGAGGCACATGTAATGATTGTGGAAGACCCGGCATGAAACATTTGCCGCTTCTGTGTCTCGCTCTGCTTACCGCCTGCGTCACCGCGCCGGCAGGGAGCGGGAATACATATCCAGATGGTCTGCCTCCGGATGTTTCAAGGCGTGCGCTGCTGCCCGCCGCCGTGCAGGCCAATCCCGGGCTCTCCGCGCGCGACATCATTGCGGCGGCGCATGAGGCTGCCGGCGGGGAAGACTGGCGCGATGTGAAAAGCCTTTATCTTGAAGGCTACAACATCATCCGCCGGGCGGACGGCTCCGAAGTGCTGTGGGACAGGTATGCCATGTGGCGGGAGTTTTCCGACAGCAAGGCCAACGCCCATGCTGCGGAGGGCAAGGTGCGGATCGAGGCGTGGAGCGGCGAGACGCTGGCGATGCTGATCAGCTTCGATGGCGAGACGACCTATGATCAGAATGGTCCGATGCCGGAAGAGGTGGCGGCGAAGGCCTGGGCGTCGAATTTCGGCTTTGGCGCTATCCGCAACGCGCTGGATGAAGGCTGGACACAGGCGCGTCTGCCCGACGATCTGATTGATGGCTTGCCTGCCTATATGGTTGAGCTGACGGATCCTGCGGGCGGCAAGACGAAGTTCGGTATCCGCCAGTCAGACTTTGCCACCGTGTATGCAGGTTTCAGCACGCCGCGCGGTTGGCATGAGCGGCGCTATTCGAATTTCTTCACCGTGCCGGGCTCGCGCTGGGTGCAGCCTGGCCGCGTGCGGCTTTTCTATGATGGCATGAAAGCGAACGAGGCGGTCTGGACCAGGGTGGAGATCGGCGCACCGATTGATCAGTCCGTGTTCGTTATTTCAGAAGAACCGGAGCGGCCGACCTTCTGACAAGGCCGGGCGCGGGCCAGAAAACACTGTGGCGCCCCTCGCCAGATGGGCGCCACTTTTATTGCCCTGTTTCAGAAGGGTTTTACGGCGCCGAAGAATGCCGTGGTAAGAATGCCGGCCCAGTAGGTGTAGGCGATCAACCGGGCGACCTTGATGGAGCGGTCGAGCCTGGCTTCCACTTCCGGATTGGGGCCTGCCGCCAGGATGGGGAACAGGGCACGCCATTCATGCATCACCAGCCGCAAGCCGAAGCCGAGGATTAGCAGCAAGCCATAGGTGAGCATCTTCGCTGAGAACCATTTCTGGCCTTCGCCTGCCAGGAACGGACCATAGCCGAGAAGCGAGGAAATCGAGCAGATGATCAGCAGGGGGATGACAATATAGCGCGTCCAGTCTTCAATGTCTGACAGCAGTTTTCCCAGCGGTTTGCCGCGATTGGAGAACGCGCCCCAGGTAATGGCCATCCAGAGAACCCAGAGGCTCCACATCGCGACCAGCCAGCCGCCGCCGAAAGGCTGCACGCCCCAGAGATAGCCCATATGCAGGCCAAGGGGCAGCAGCGATATGATGCCCGTACGCGCCATGATGTCGATACGGTAAGCCGTATCCATGTGGCGCGAGCGTTCCTCCAGAGACAGGGCGGGGTTCACGACCTTGTAGGAGGTCTGGAACACGCCCCATTCGCCGCCAAGCCAATAGACCATAGCAACGATATGCAGCCATCGGAGGATTGGCAGCTCGTAGGCCGCAAGAAATTCTAGCATGGTGCCTCCCAGCGAAATGATCAAAAGATATATCTTTTAAGCTGGGTGGTGCGTAAAATTCCATAGTGGAAAATACTTAGGCGCGATGTTTCTGCGGGTCTTTCCGTATGCGTTGCATTGGGGGGGGCCGCGCGCACAAAAAAGCGCCCGCAGAGCGGGCGCTTTCCTTATCATGAATGGGCCGGGTGGCTCAGGGCGTCGTGGTGGCGAATTCCTCGGCCACCTCTTCGGAGGAGGCTTCCTCGCCGCGTTCGATGGCTTCCCGGTCCTGCTGGACGATGCGCAGAACGCGGGCGATGTATTCCTGCGTCCAGGCGCCGCGTTCTTCGGCTTCCTTCTTGGTCGGCGTGAAGGCTTCGATCGACGCCTTTGTCACCTTGCCGTCCCGCTCCATCAGGCGTTCTATCGTATCCATCCGCTCCCGGAGGACTGCGACTTCCTGCATGAGGGCGAGGGTTATGTTCATCACGCGCTCGACATCAGGGTCTTTCAGGAACCAGGGGCGTTTGCCCTTGGCTTTGGCGCCGGAGAGGGCGAGGGGATCAAGTTTCGTGGTCATGGTTCAGGCTACCTTCCGCGCGCCGATGACGTGCCATGCGGCTTTGCGGCCATAGTCTTCCTGCTTGGTATCCTTCGCGGCCTCGGGGAAGACTTCCGGATCAACCACAGCGGCCACGCCGCCATGAATGAGGGCGTCTTTCGCAAAGCCCGCCTTTTCCATCCATGCGTCGAGATCAATCTCGTGCATTTTCGTCCAGAAGGGCTCGTTATTGTAGAAGGCGTCCCAGTCGCGCATGGCCTGTTCGAACAGCGGCATGTCGGCGGTGTATTGAGGCTGCTCGACGTGCAGCACGATACCGCCCGGCTTCAGGAGACGTTGGGTTTCCGCGAAGATTTTCGGCATGGATTTGTAGCTGGTCTCGTGCAGGAACATCGTCGACTGCACCCAGTCGAAGCTGTTGTCTTCAAACTGCGAGAGGTCTGAAACATCGCCCTGGATGAAGGTGATGTTGTTGACCCCGAGCGACTTGGCGCGCGCCAGACCGTAGCGCAGCATCGGTGCGCCCGCGTCTACGGCCACAATCTCCGCATCCGGATAAGCCTGGGCGAGCGGCACGACATTGTGGCCGAGGCCGCAGCCGATATCAAGGATCCGCTTCGGTTTGAAGTCCGGCATGTTCTGCTTGACCCATTCGGCGACAGCGACGCCGCCGCCATCATTGAAGCGGCCCAGCATGCCGCCCGTGGTGGCGAAGATGCCGATGTCATAATTGGCGGGGCCAGTTACATCGCCGGGCACGAGTTCGGTGTGATAGCTGCCGGGCATGCAGTGATGGTCGATAGCCTCGGTCGAGCGAGGCTGCCTGAAGCCGGGTGCGAGCACCAGGCGGCTGTCGCTTTCGGTCATTTCCCGAACCTTGCCGTTGAGATCATCGGCTTGGCGGAGGGTTACCCAGCGTCCGGCCTGCTGGCGCGATTCCATCGTGCCGCGGCGCAGCGCTGACCACCATTGCCACATCGGATCCTGGGTCAGGGCTTTGCGCACTTCATGGCGATCCTTGAAGCTGCGCTTTTCCTTCTTCTCGAAGGCGGGCTTGATTCTGGCCTCGAAGGCTTCGCCGACACCCGGCATGATATTGGCCGCCAGATGGCGGTTCATATGGGCGAGGAAATTGAACCGGGCGACCTCATCATGCGTGGTTTCCGGAAAAACGCCATGGCGGCCGACAACGCGGTAGTCCGGGGGGCCGTCATAGGCGCGCGGCGCGGGCGCTGCCTCCTTTTTGGCCGCTTTGCCTTTCGGCGCTGTTTTGGGCGGGCGCACCGTGTCAGCCATCCTATTCCTCCTGCGCTAGGGTCAATTCACAATTGACCTACAACCAAAAGATATATCATTTAGGCGAAATGACCAAGTAGGGGAGATTACCCATATGAGCACCCGGATTGTCGCACTTTTCAATCTTAAACCCAGCGTTTCCGCTTCAGACTATGAAAATTGGGCGAAAACAAAGGACATTCCCACCGTCAATGGCCTGAACTCCGTCGATGCATTTGAAGTTTTCCGGTCCACGGGTGTGCTCGGCTCCGATGCCAAGCCGCCTTTTGCCTATATCGAGATCATCGATGTGAACGACATGGAAGGCTTTGGCGCCGAGGTCAGCACCGAAGCGATGCAGAAGATTGCTGCCGAGTTCCAGCCGATGACCGACGACCTGGTCTTCATTCTTACCGACAAGATCGGCTGAGGGCGGCGGATGGGAACGCTTACCGGCAAGACGGCCGTTATTACCGGCTCTGGCCGCCGCAAGGGGCTTGGTGAAGCCATCGCCCGCAAGCTGGCTTCAGAAGGTGCGAATATCGTCATCTCCGACATCGGCAAGACGCGCGACGCCGCTACGGGGGAAGCCCATATCGGCACGACGGAAGAAATGGAATCGATCGCCGAGGAGCTTCGCGGGCTGGGCGTGCAGGTGTCCACCTGCGTTTGCGATGTGCGCAGCCTTGAGGAAGTCCGCGCGCTGGCCAGGCATGGCGCGCAAACGCATGGATCGCTCGACATCTGGGTGAACAATGCGGGCATCGGCTACATCATGAAGCCGCTTCTGGAGGTTTCGGAGGCTGACTGGCGGGCCGTGATTGATGTGAACCTGACCGGAGCTTTCTTCGGCCTGAAGGCCGCTGCCGAAGTCATGATCGCGCAAGGCAAAGGCGGGCGGATCATCAACATCGCCAGCCAGGCGGCCAAGTCTGGCTTCCCGCATGCACAGGCCTACACCTCGTCCAAACACGGCCTTGTCGGCCTGGTGCGGTCTGCGGCGATTGAGCTTGGGCCCAACGGGATCACCGTCAACAATGTGTGCCCGAACCATGTGACCACGGGTCTTGGCGCCTGGCAGAACGAGTATTTCTCCAAGGTGACCGGGCATGCCTCTGTCGAGGATTACATGACCAGTATGGCCAATCGCATTCCGATGCGCCGCCCCGGCCTGCCGGAAGATACGGCGAACGCTGTTGCCTGGCTGTGTACGGATCAGGCGGCCTACATCACGGCTGAAAGTATGAACGTTTCCGGAGGGGAGGAACCCCATTGACCAAGCTGCCACCTGATCCTGCGCCTGAAGGGTTTACCTGGCCGGGCGGGGCGAAGCTCGCCCTGTCGGTTGTTGTGAATGTCGAGGAAGGCGCCGAGCGCCGGATTGATGAAGGCGATAAACGGCCTGAGCCCGTTGACGAGCTGGGCGCCGTGCCCGGCAAGCCGATCCGCGTGCATGGGAACGAGACAAACTATCAGTATGGCATCAATCGCGGCGCGCCGCGTGTGATCCAGATTCTCGACAAGGCGGGCATTAACGCCACCTGGACGGTGTGCGGTTTGGCGCTCGAGAAGGCGCCCTGGCTGGCGAAAGCGATTGTGGATCGGGGCGATGAGCCCTGCAACCACGGCTACAAATGGGCCTTCACCGCTTTCATGGAGGAAGAGGCTGAGCGCGCCTTTATCGCCAAGGGCACCGAGAGCATCGAGAAAACCTGCGGGCGCCGTCCTTCGGGCTGGCTGTCACGATATCTGCATACGGACATCACGCGCCGCCTGATTCTCGAGCAGGGCTATACTTATCATATGGACGACTATTCGGACGACTTTCCCTATTGGGCGAAGGTCGCGATGGCCGACGGCACGGAAAAGCCCATGGTGGTGTTGCCCTATGCCATTGATTCCAATGATATGAAGTTCTGGCTTTCGCCCAGCTTCACGCCGGATATGTGGCTTGATTATGCGCGCCGGTCTTTTGACTGGCTGTATGAGGAAAGCCAACGGGAAGGCGCCCGGATGATGAGCCTCGGCCTGCATCTGCGCATTATCGGACGGCCCGGACGGATTAGGGCGTTTGCAGATTTTCTCGACCATGTGAAAGGGCATCCGGATGTCTGGGTGGCGCCGCGCGAGCAGATTGCCGCGCATTTTGCCAGCCAGGTCTCTGCGGACACCGCCCGGTGATCTTTAGCCAGAGGGGGCTTGCGCAATGAAGATAACGACTGCGGGTGTTTTGATTGCTGTCTGGGGCTGTGCTGGCTGCGCCTTGGCGCCGGAGCAGGCTCCGGCAGCGGCGGAAGGAGCGCCGGCGCTCCTGGGGTCGGAAAATCCGTATCCGGTTCATCCGATCAACCTGCGCCGGACCACGCTTGTTGTACGGGACGTCGAGGCGTCCTTGCGCCTCTATCGGGATGCGTTGGGATTTGAGGTTGTTTATGATCAGGAACTGACCTCGCCCGGACTGGTGACCCGCCACGGCGCCGATGGCATCAATCGCTCGCGTCTGGTGCTGACGCAGACCAACAGCGCGGCCATGGGCATGATCGGTCTCTGGCAGTTTCTGGACCAGACGGAGAAGGATACGGCCCCGCCGAGCGTGGCAGACTTTACGCCGGGAAATGTGGTTTTGCTGTTCAACACCACCGATCTGGAATCGCGTTTCGCAGCAGCGTCTGCTGTGCCGGGCATTCAGGTAATCAGCGCGCCGGCAGAGCGGCATTACCCATCCCCGGCCGGCGATATCATCGTTATGGTTTCGATGCTTGTGGACCCGGATGGCTACACGATCGAACTCAACCAGATGATTTCCGACCCCCGCGCCGCCCGCTAGGGCGGCCTGTCGATTTCCACCGGCTGAGACATTGACACCTTACGGTATCGGTTTAATTTGTCCGGACAAAGTTTCGGTTTGGATTTCCTTATGCCATCAGTTTATCGCTCCTTTCTTTTCGTTCCTGGCGCGCGGCAGGACCGGTTTGCAAAAGCCGTTGCCGCAGGGGCAGATGCCGCCATCATCGACCTGGAAGACGCTGTGCTTCCCGGTGAAAAGGACAAGGCGCGCGCTGATGTTCTGGCCTGGGTGAGCGCGTGGGACGGCAAGGGGCTGGCTGTCCGCATCAACTCTCCGCGCACCGCCCATGGGTGCGCTGATATTGCCGCCTTTGCGGCCTCCGGCCTTCTGGCGAAACTTGATTTCATCATGGTGCCCAAGGCGGAAACGGCGGTTGATCTGGAGATCGTCGCAGAAGCCCTGGGGGTGGACATTCCCCTGATTGCCGTCATGGAAAGTGGCCGCGCGCTCGCCAATGTTCAGTCAGTGGCGGCGAAAGCGACAGGCGGCATGCTGTTCGGGGGCGCCGATTTTTCCGCGAGCCTTGGCGCCGATCTTGCCAACTGGGACGCGATGCTCACCGCGCGCGCACTGGTGGCTGCCGCCTGCGGGGCGACCGGAATTCCGGCCTACGATGTGCCCTATCTTGATGTGAAGGATCCTGCCGGCCTTACCGAGACAACCCACAAAGCCCGCCTTATGGGCTTCTCGGGCCGCGCCTGCATCCACCCCGACCAGGTCGCGCTCGTCAACGCCGCTTTCACGCCAAGCCAGGCCGAACTCGCCGAAGCGCAAGCTATCATTGATGCGCTGAACGCGGCGCAGGGCGGCGCCGTGTTGCACAAGGGCAAGCTGGTTGACCGCCCCGTCATTCTCGCGGCCGAGCGCGTACTCAGCAAAGCAAAATCAGTCTAAGGAAGAAAGTATCCATCATGGTCCAGAATTGGAAACAGGTTGGCCCGAACCGCTACCGCGAAACCTTCGGCCGCTATTTTGAAGACTTTAACGCTGGCGACATCTACGAGCATCGTCCCGGCAAGACCGTCACCGAATACGACAACCACCTGTTCACGCTGCTGACGCTGAATACGCATCCGATGCATTTTGATGCGGAGTTTGCCAAGGCGTCCGAGTTCAAGCGCAATCTCGTCGTCAGTCCGTATACGCTCGCCTTGCTGATTGGCATGAGCGTCACCGACACCAGCCAGAAAGCCATCGCCAATCTCGGCATGGATGAGGTGAAGTTTACGGCGCCCGTTTTCGCTGGCGACACGATCTATGGCGAGAGTGAAGTGCTCAGCAAACGGGAAAGCCAGAGCCGTCCCGGCCAAGGCATCGTGACCATCGTCACGCGGGGTTACAACCAGGACGGCACGATGATCTGCACGTTCAAGCGCAACATGCTCATCCCCTCGCGCGGCAATGCCGTGGAAGACAAGGTCGGCAATTACTGATCGGGTTGCCCGGTCGGTTCAGGAGAATGCATATGGCTGACACGACATATCTCAGCGAAGAAGACGAGCGCCAGATCCTCGACTCGATCCAGAAATGGCTCGAGAAGAAGGTCGCCCCCGTGGCGATGCAGCTCGAGCACGACAATATCTGGCCCGCCGATCTCGTGGCCGACATGACCGAGCTTGGCCTGTTCGGCGCGCTGATTCACCCTGATTATGGCGGGCTTGGCCTGTCGGCGACGACCTATTCCAAGATCGTCACCATGATCTCGGAAGAATGGATGAGCCTGTCGGGCATCTTCAACTCTCACCTGATGATGTCGATCGTTGTGCAGAAATTCGGCACCGACCGGCAGAAGGAATACTGGCTGCCGAAGTTTGCCGCCGGTGAGCTGCGCGGCAGCCTCGGTCTGACTGAGCCGGACGCAGGCACCGATCTTCAGGGCATCCGCACGGTAGCGCGCCGTAAGGGCGACAAATACATCGTGAACGGAACGAAGACCTGGATATCCAACGCGATCGAGGGGCATTGCGTGGCGCTGCTTGTCAAGACCGATCCCGATGCGCAGCCGCGCTATAAGGGCATGTCGATCCTGATCGTTCCGAAGATCAATCCGGAAACGCGTGAGCCGCTACCGGGTGTCAAGAATGGCCGCAAGCTGGAAAAACTCGGTTACAAGGGCATCGATTCGGGCGAGTTCATTTTCGAGGATTATGAGTGCGACGCTGAGCTTTCCCTTGTGGGCGGCAAGGAAGGCGAAGGGTTCTTTATGGCGACCGGCGGTCTCGAAATTGGCCGGATCAACGTGGCGGCGCGTTCGGTCGGGATTGCCCGCCGCGCGCTGAAGGAGAGTGTCCGTTATGCCCAGCTCCGGAAGACGATGGGCAAGCCCATCTGCGAGCATCAGGCCATCCAGCTGAAACTCGGCGAGATGGCCGCCAAGACGCGCGCCTCCGAACTTCTCGTCCAGGACGCTGCGGCGGCCTATGACCGTGGCGAGCGCGTGGATATGGAAGCAGGTATGGCGAAATATTTCGCGTCGGAAACGGCGGTCGAAGTAGCCACCGAAGCTATGCGCATCCATGGCGGCTATGGCTATTCCAAGGAATATGTCATCGAACGGCTCTACCGTGACGCCCCTCTGATGTGTATCGGGGAAGGCACAAACGAGATGCAGCGGATCATCATTTCCAAACAGCTCGTGAAGCGTAACCCGGCCTGATCCTGATCCATGGCAGTCGGTGTAAGGAGGGTAAGAACAAGATGACACGGCTTCTCGAAGGCATCCGCATTCTCTCGGTCGAGCAGTATGGCGCAGGGCCCTATGGCACGCAGCTGCTCGCCGATCTGGGGGCTGAAGTCATCAAGATCGAGGATGGCCAGCGCGGCGGGGATGTCTCCCGCGCAGTCGGGCCTTACCTTCTCGGCGAAGGGGATTCTGATTTCTTCCAGACCTTTTCGAAGGGCAAGAAATCCATTGATATCGACCTCAAGAGCAAGGAGGGGCGCAAGCTTTTCGACACGCTTGTGGTCTCTTCCGATGCGGTCGTGAACAATCTTCGCGGCGATCAGCCCGTAAAGCTCGGCCTCGACTTTGCGCGGCTCGGCGCCGTCAATCCGAAGATCGTTTGCGCCCACCTTTCGGCCTATGGCCGGAACAATTCGCGTGCAGGCTGGCCGGGCTATGACTACCTGATGCAGGCGGAAGCCGGCTTCATGTTGGCGACGGGGGAGCCTGATGGCCCGCCGATCCGCTGCGGTCTTTCGATCATCGACTTCCACACCGGCAGCCATCTCGCCACAGCGATTCTTGCCGGTATCCTCGGCGCGCAGCGTTCAGGGACGGGCTGTGATGTCGATGTAACGCTGTTTGATACTGCGCTGCATCAGCTGTCCTATCCGGCGACCTGGTATCTCAACCGCGGCCACGCGACCGAGCGCCTGCCGCGCGGCGCGCACCCCTCCATCGCGCCGAGCCAGCTGGTGAAGACAAAGGATGGCTGGGGCTTGTTGATGTGCCAGACGCCGAAATTCTGGGATCTTTTCTGCGAACTTGCAGGCGCTCAGCATCTCAAGACAGATCCGCGTTTTGCCACCAATCCGGCACGCCACAAGAACCTTGCACAGCTCACGGAAGTGGTTGACGAAATTCTCAGTCATCGGACGAGCCAGGAATGGGTGGACCATTTTGCCGGGCAGGTTCCGTTTGCGCCCGTGCTCGATATCCCGCGCGCGCTCGACAATCCCTACCTCGCTGAAACCGAGATGCTTGAGGTTGTTGCTCACCCTTCCAAACCGGAAGGTCTGCGTACCCTGGCGTCCCCTTTCCGCGTGAACGGGAAACGCCCCGTCACCTCGCGGGCGCCCGAGCTTGGCGAGCATAATGGCGAGTTCAGCCAGGGCGCGCCGGCAAAGCCATGAAACTCGCCGGTCTCAAGG
>NZ_ARYM01000011.1 GCF_000685315.1 Hyphomonas polymorpha PS728 | reverse complement strand
GCTTAAAAATGGGATGATTACCCATCGAAGGCCCGCTCATAAAGTGCGCTTAGCGGAATAAATCCTACAGGTGATATCATTTTCCGCTCCGACCTCGGATAAAGGCGCTCAAAAAGTTGAGAGAATGTTGGAAGGTTCCTTTGGTAGTTTGAATTTGACAAGACGTGGAATCAAAAGTTCCCCCCAATTGACGCCCCCGCCGCTCTCCCCCATCCCTCTCCCTCAAGCACAGGGAGCGCGCCATGAACCCCATCCTGATCCTTGACTATGCCGGCATCGCCGTCTTCGCCGCCACTGGCGCGCTGGCCGCTTCGCGCAAGCAGCTCGACATTATCGGCTTCCTGTTCTTCGCCGCCTTCACCGGGGTAGGAGGCGGCACGGTGCGTGATCTCATCCTCGATGTCCCCGTCTTCTGGGTGGTCAATCACGACTATCTGATGATCTGCCTGGTCACCGCCGTCCTGGTCTATTTCACCGCCCACCTTTTCGAGTCCCGTTTCAAGCTCCTCCTCTGGCTCGATGCCATTGGCCTTGGTGCCTATTGCGTGTTCGGCGCGTGGAAGGCGCTGGAGGCGACCGGCTCCCCGGTCATCGCCGTCGTCATGGGCGTCATCACGGCGAGCTTCGGCGGCATCCTGCGCGACCAGCTCGCCGGCGAGCCCTGCATCCTCCTGCGCCCGGAGATCTACATCACCGCGGCGCTGGCCGGCGCGGCCACCTATACCGGGCTGCACCTGGCCGGTCTGCCTGTCATGGCCGCCGCCATCCCCGCCGCGCTCGTCGCCTTCGCCATCCGGGGCGGGGCCATGAAGTTCGGCTGGTCCATCCCCGGCTATAAAAGCCGCCCCGGCCGCCCCTCGGACGAAATCCTGTAGGCAATACGTAATTCCCCGGACTTGCGCCTTTCGGGCGCAATGTGTCCCATCCTGCGCTGGGAGGGGTTCATGGATTGTCCCGCTCGGGCCGCGATATGGCCTGTGTCGGGCGCGGGCAGGGCGGAGATTGACCAGTGCCGGACGCATGGCTGCTCTACGAGATCGCAAAGTTGACGCGAGATGACGCCGGGTGCAGTGTCAGCCCACATCACTCGGGAAGACCCTCCATGGCCGATACCACACTCCCCGCCCCCCTCTCCGGCAAGCGGGCCAGCACCAAGGCTGCCAACCGCCGCGCCATCCTGCAGGCCGGCCGCCAGGTCTTCGCCCGCATCGGGTTTGAGGCCACCACGGTGCGCGACATTATCCGCGAAACCCAGCTCGCCTCGGGCACTTTCTACAATTATTTCAAGTCGAAAGAGGAGGTCTTCCAGGCCATCGCCGAAGATTCCACCCAGCGTTTCCGCGACCGGCTGGCCGATGTCCGCGCCCGCGCCGAAAGCCTCGAAGACTATATGGAACACGCCTACCGCGCCTATTTCGGCTTCATCGCGCGGGAGAATGAAGAGGCCATCGACAATGGCGCCCCCCATATCGCCCTGATCGGCGTGCGTGTCGATACGCCCGAAATGCAGGCCGTGGCCCAGGAAATCCGGGCAGACCTGGAGCACATCCTTGAAAAACAGGGCATCAAGCCGACTGTCGACACCGAATATCTCACCGCCGCTGCCATCGGCATCGCCCGCGAGATGGGCGACTATATGCTGAAGCGCCGGCCCATCGATGTCGAAGGCGCCACGCATTTTGCCTGCACGCTGCTGCTTTCAGGCATGAAAACGCTCGACGCGCAGAGATAAGTCTCCCGCCGCCGGGGAACCCCTTGGCGGCGGGCGAAAATGCCGTCACCTTCTTGCCCCAGAGAGACAAGAGGGAGGAAGTTCCATGAGCCTTCAGCGCGTGATCGCCAAGGCGATCGCCAGCCTGCCCGGCGGCATGATCGTCAATATGGCCGGCGGCAAGCCCGTGACCGTCGAAGGCCGCACGCTGGAGCCACAGCTCCAGCTCGTCGCCTGGAACGGCCGCAACGCCCCGCCCATGTCCACCCTCCCGGCAGAGCTGGTCCAGCAGGCGGTGAAAGCCCAGCTTGCCCTCTTCCAGGACAAGCTGCCCGGCGGCGTCGGCGTTGAGGAGTTCACCATTCCGGGGCCGGACGCAAACGAGATCCCCGTGCGCCTCTATACGCCCGCCTCGCAGGATCCGCGTCACCCCCTGATCGTCTATTTCCATATGGGCGGCGGCGTCATCGGAGACATGGATACCTGCCACGCCTTCTGCGGCATGCTCGCCCAGGGCGCCCAGGCGCCTGTCCTCTCGGTCGATTATCGTCTGGCCCCTCCGCATATCTATCCGGCAGGCCTCAACGATTGCTTTGCCGCCTACAAATGGGGCGTGGCGAATGCGGAGAAATACGGCGCTCCGGCGGGCAAGGCGGCCGTCGGCGGCGACAGCATGGGCGGTAACTTCTCCGCTATCATCAGCCAGCGGATGAAACGGGAGGGCGGCCCGATCCCCGCGCTCCAGCTGCTCATCTATCCGGCCATCGACATCTCGAAGCACTATCCCTCCAAGACCGCCTTCGGAAACACCTTCTCCCTCAGCCAGGACACGATGGACTGGTTCATGAAACAATATCTGCCCGAAGGGTTTGACTATACCGACCTCAACGTCTCGCCCGGTCAGGAGCAGGATCTCACCGGCCTGCCGCCTGCCGTCGTCATCACCGCCGGGCATGATCCGCTGGTGGATGAGGGGGATGAATATGCCGAGCGCCTGAAGGCCGCCGGCGTGAAAGTGAAACACAAGCGCTACGACACGCTCGCTCACGCCTTTACCGCCTTCACCTTCCTCTCGCCAGGCTCGCGCGCGGCCTGCGCCGAAATCGCCCGGATGGTTCATGATATGTATGCGGCCAAAAAATAATGAGATCTCTTGTTGTCAGTGAACTGGCCCCCGACTTCGCTGGTACGGGCCTGAAAGAAGTGCCTCTGCCTCAGCCCAAATCGGGCGAGGTGCGCGTGGCCATAAAGGCCGCCAGCCTCAACTTCCCAGACCTTCTGATGACGGAAGGAAAATACCAGCTGAAGCCGGAGCTTCCCTTCACCCTCGGCATGGAGCTTGCCGGCGTGGTCGACGCTGTGGGGGAGGGGGTAGCGGAGTTTCAGCCCGGCGATGAAGTCGCCGGGGGCAGCCGCATCGGCGCCTTCGCAGACTACATCGCCATGCCCGCCGCCGGCCTGCGCAAAAAGCCCGCCGCGCTCACTTTCGTTGAAGCCTCAGCCTACGGCGCGGCCTATCTCACTGCCTATGTCTCGCTCGCCATCCGCGGCAATCTCCAGCCGGGCGAAACCCTGCTTGTCCACGGCGCCAGCGGCGGCGTCGGCATGTCGGCAGTTGAGGTCGGCAAATTGCTCGGCGCCACCGTCATCGCCACCTCGGCCTCGGATGAAAAATTGAAAGTCGTGAAGGCGCGCGGCGCCGATCACGTCATCAATGTCACGCACGGCTTCCGCGAAGAGGTCAAGGCGCTCACCGGCGGGCGCGGGGCAGATGTGATCTACGATCCGGTCGGCGGCGATGTGTTCGATGAAAGCGTGCGCTGCATCGCCTTTGATGGCCGCCTGCTCGTCATCGGCTTCACCTCGGGCCGCATCCCCACCGTCAGTGTGAACATGCCGCTGATCAAGGGCTTCTCCGTCGTCGGCGTCCGCGCCGGTGAATATGGCCGTCAGTTCCCGGAAAAAGGCCGGCAGAATCTCGAAGCCATCTGGAAATGGGCCGAGGAAGGCAAGGTGAAACCCTGCATTCACGCCGAAGTCCCCCTGGCAGACTGGCGCCGCGCCTTCGACATGATGCGCAGCCGGCAAGTTGTCGGCAAGGTCGTTCTGGTGCCTTGATGCACCCGCCCGATCCAACAAAAATCCGGCCAAACCTGCCGGCTTATTCTCCGGCGTCCATTGCCAGGATGATCTGGGCATAGCCCGTGGCCAGCCGGCCCATATTCTCCACCGCCAGGCGTTCGTTCGTGCCGTGAAACCCGGTCAGATCGTCGGGAGACATGATCGCCGGGGCAAAGCGATAGACATTCGGCGTGATGGCGCTGGCATAGCGCGCATCCGTCGCCCCCAGCACCAGGCCCGGCGCCGCGGGCGCGCCGCCAGACGTTGCCTCGGCCACGCTGGCCAGAACCGCATAGGCAAGATTGTCCGTAGGCGAAACCGGCGAAGCGCCCTCACCGCGGATGCCCTGCTGGCCAACCTTGATCTCGATGCCCTCGATCCCGGCGGTCACCGTGCGGACATGTTCGATAATGTCCTCTTCGGTATTGTTGGGGTGTATACGGAAGTTCACCATCGCGCTGGCGCGCTGGGCCAGAACGTTTTCCTTCGCCGATCCCGCCAGCATCGTTGGGGCCGTGGTCGTGCGGATCATCGCATTGCCCGCAGCAATCCCGCTCATCTGCTGATCGATCATGCCTTCAAAGAGCCAGAGATTGGCAAACGCCATCTTCTGCATGAAGGGCATGTCATTGGCCGCAGAGCGGAAAAGGTCAGACACCGGAGGTTTGCTGAAATCCGCTTTCATCTGATTGTCGTCCAGGGCCACCACCGCGCGGGCAAGGCGCACGGCTGCCGAATCACGCGGCGGCGTGGAAGAATGCCCGCCCTCGCCGGTGGCGATGATTTCCAGCGTCAGATACCCCTTCTCGGCAATCCCGATGAACCCCATCGGCTTGCCTGTCAGCGGGGAGGGGTCAACGATCATGAAGCCTTCATCCAGCGCCATTTCCGGCTCGACGCCGCGCGATTTGAGCAGGGCAATGCCCGCCTCCGCGCCTGATCCGGAAACTTCCTCGTCATGGCCGAACATCAAATACACGGTGCGGCGTGGCTCGAAGCCTGATGCGGCCAGCGCCTCGGCCGCTTCCATCAGCGCGACCAGCGAGCCTTTGTCGTCAATCGTTCCGCGCCCATAGATATAGCCGTCCACGATATCGCCATCGAAGGGCGCACCCGTCCAGTCGCCCTCGGTGCCGATATTTACCGGCACCACATCCTGGTGCGCCATCAGAAGAATTGGCTTCAACGTGGGGTCAGATCCGGCCCAAGTGTAGAGCAGCGTCAGCGTGCCGGGCACCAGTTCCTTTTGCATTGCAGCATGCGCGGCGGGGTAGGTCTCCTCCAGCCATTGATGAAGCTGGATCCACGGTTCCTCCTGACCCGGACGAGGATCGCCGGGGGCCACCGTGATGGTGCGGAAGCGGATCGCGGCGGAAAGATTTTGTGCGCCGCGTTCAGAGGAAATGGCCGGTGCTTGCGGAAGCTCAACCCGCCCGCCAACCGGCTCGGCGCCATAGCTTGCCGTGCGGAACAGGACGACGGCAACGATGATGCCGATGATGGCTCCGAGGCCGATCACTATGTTGCGGATCATGGCGCCGCATCCTCCCTCTGCTTTTGGCGCTGCAGTTTGCGTGGCATCGCCGCCACGTCAAGCGACCGGACAGTTAAAAAATGACTTGGCCGTCACCTTCGCCCAAGGCACTGTGCGCGGCATGTCCCAATCACAGTCAAAGCGTTTGTCGTTTCCGCGCGTACTGGCGTTCGCGTCCCTCAGTATACCCATCGCCGGTGTCGGGTTGCCTCTGGGCGTATATCTCGCCCCGCTCTACGCCAATGAAGCGCCCCATGGCGTTGGCCTCGGCCTGGAGCTGACGGGTCTCCTGTTCATGCTCCTGCGCTTCTGGGACATCGTGACCGATCCGGTCATGGGCTACATGGTCGACCGCTACCGCACGCCGCTCGGCCGGGTGCGCCACTGGATCATCCTGTGCGTTCCGATCCTCGGCATCTCCACCTTCTTCGTCTACATGCCGCCTGTCGGGGCCGGTCCGGGCTATTTCATCGGCTGGATGCTGGTCTTCTATGTCGGCTTCACGCTGCTGCAGACGTCGCGCTCCTCCTGGGTGCCGGCAATCGCGAGTGACTATGACGACCGCTCGCGCCTCTTCCTCTGGCCGGAGATCATCTCGGTCTTCTCGATGCTCATTCTGCTCGCCGTTCCGCTGATCCTCTCCACCCTCGGCGTGGAGGCAGACCGGTTTGGCCAGGTTGCCGTGATGGGCTGGATGATGATCCTCACCTTGCCGATTGCCGCGGCGCTCTCTTGCTTCTTCGTGCCGGATCCGCGCCTGCGGGGGGAGTCAAAGTCTGTCGAGAAGTTTGAAATCCGCCCACTGATCGAAGCCCTGCGCGGGCCGATGTTCAGCCGCCTGGTGACCATGGAGTTGCTCGTTTCCACGGCCATCTCGGTGACGGCGGCAAACTTCCTCTTCGTGGCCGAATATGCCTTTGGCGCAAACGACGCGCAGACCAGCATGACGCTGATGCTTTTCTTCGTCATGGCGATCCTCGCCTTGCCCTTCTGGCTCTGGCTGGCGAAGAGGACGGAGAAGCGCAACGCCTTCTTCATTGCCACCACCTTTTCCGGCGTTGCCTTCATCGCCTTCATTCCGCTGGCGCCCTTCGGCAACTTCACCACCTTCCTGATTGCGTCTCTGATTGCGGGCATTCCGTTCAGCGCGCCGATCTTCCTGTCGCGCGCCATGACGGCAGATGTGGTTGAATGGCAGGCCGCCCAGACCGGCGAAAACCGGGCGGGCAATTTCTACGCCCTGCTGACCAGCTTCAACAAGGTCGGCTCCAGCCTTGCCTTCGGTGTGGGGTATTTCCTGGTTGGCCGGATTGCGGGCTTCCGTCCGGGGCAGGAGAATTCGGACGGGGCAACCTTTGGCCTCGTCTTGGTGTTCGGTTTCCTTCCCGGACTTCTCTATCTGCTGGCCGGCCAGCTGGCGCGCCGGTATCCGCTCACCCGCGCCGTGCAGGAAGAAACCGCCCGCAAGCTGGAGGGCCGTGTCGAGATTGCCTCGGGCCCGGCAGAAGGCACCGCGAGCATCTGAGCTCAGAAACCGCCGCCCTCGGCCAGCCATTCCTTCTCCGCGTCTGTGCTTTCGCGGCCCACAGCCTTGTTGCGGTGCGGGAAGCGGCCAAACTCGGCTATCACGTCGAGATGTTGCTGGGCATAGTCGCGCGTGGTCTTCGTGAAGTCTCGGAACGGGTCGCGTGCCTCGTCTGCCAGGCGGGTGAAGAGGGCCACCGACTGCTCCTGATCGCCCATCGCTTCGGAATGTTCCAGCGGCAGATAGAAGAAAACCCGCTCGACTTCAGACAGCGCGCGATCCTCCCCGGCGGCGAGGCCTTCCTTGCACAGATGAAGCGCCAGCATGTCCTGCGCAAAGGCGCGCGGGCTGCCCCGGAAGATGTTACGGCTCATCTGGTCCAGCACGATGATTGCCGCCAGGCGCTCACGTGCCCCGCGCGCGGCCCAGTCATGCGCCAGCGGCCCGGCCGACAGCGTTTCCAGCAGCGGCTGGAACTGCGCGGTCAGCAACCGGTCAAAGGCTTCCCCGCCATTGAACCAGAGCGGGGCATGGGTCTCGAGCACGTCGGGGGACGACGCCGATCCGCCAAACCAGAAGCCGTGGACGGTCGCGGGGGAGGGAAGGGCGATCATGCGGCGGGCCTCCGGGCAACAACCATATAATTGACGCTGGTGTCCCCGGAGAGTTTCCACGCGCCGCTCAGCGGCTGAAAGCTCACCCCGATGGCCGGCTCGGTTTCCAGGCCGGCGCGTTCCAGCGGGCCGGTCACGTCTTCGGGCGCCAGGAATTTCGACCAGTCATGCGTGCCCGGCGGCAGCCAGCGCAGGATGTATTCAGCGCCGATGACAGCCGTGGCGAGCGCCTTGGCGGTCTTGTTGAGCGTCGCGACAATCATCAGCCCGCCGGGGCGCACGAGGCGCGCGGTATCCATCAGGAACTGCGCCGGGTCGGCCACATGCTCGACCACTTCCATGTTCAGCACGATATCGAACGCCGCCTCGCCAGCGGCCAGCAGGCCCTCGGCAGTGCCGGCGCGGTAATCGATTGTGAGCCCCTGTTCGGCGGCATGGGTCAGGGCGGTCTTGATGTTGACCTCGGAGGCATCCACCCCGGTCACTGACGCGCCCAGCCGCGCCATCGGTTCAGAGACGAGGCCCCCGCCGCAGCCGATATCGAGCAGGCGTAGCCCTTCCAGCGGGCGCAATTGCCGGGGCGGCAGGCTGAAATGCTGCTCGGCCGTCTCCCGGATGAACTTGAGCCGGGTGGGGTTGAACCGGTGGAGCGGCTTGAACTTGCCGTCGGGGTTCCACCAATCGGCTGCCATGGCCGAAAATTTTGCAACTTCCGCAGGGTCTATGCTGGGGGTCACCGGCGGGGCATCAGACGCGTCAATTGTTCTCGCCATTGTTTAGCAATCCTGTTTGATCCCGGCCGAACTTTCTTCTAGAGGGGCCGATAAATGAGCGGGCCTCAAGGGGCCAGAAGGTATTTGGGGCGAAATGGCGCGGACAGTACTCAAATTCGGCGGCACCTCGGTCGGCGATCTCGACCGTATTGCGAATGTGGCGGAGATCGTAGCCGCGCGGGCGGCGAAAGGCGAGAAGATGGCTGTCATCGTCTCGGCCATGTCGGGCGAGACCAACAAGCTTGTCGCCCTGGCAGACGGCGCTGCCGGCAAGGATCTGCCCCGACACCTCTATGACGACGAGTATGATGTGGTCGTCGCCTCTGGCGAGCAGGTGACCGCTGGCCTCCTCGCGCTGGCCCTGCGCCGCCGCGGCCTGAAGGCCCGGTCCTGGCTTGGTTGGCAGCTCCGCCTGAAGACCGATAACAGCCATGGCCGCGCCCGCATCATGGGCTTTGACGACAGCTCGCTGCCCGATTCCATCGACAGCGGCGAAATCGCCGTGGTCGCCGGCTTCCAGGGTGTGACCGACGAGTTTCGCGTCACCACGCTCGGCCGGGGCGGGTCTGATACCAGCGCCGTGGCCGTCGCCGCCGCCCTCGGCGCGCAGGTCTGTGACATCTATACCGATGTGGACGGGGTCTACACCACCGATCCCCGCATCGTTCCCAAGGCCCAGCGCATCGACAAGATTTCCTATGAGGAAATGCTCGAAATGGCCTCGCTCGGCGCCAAAGTGCTTCAGACCCGCTCGGTGGAGCTGGCGATGAACCATGGCGTGCCGGTGCGCGTGCTGTCCAGTTTTGTGAAACCCGGCGAGGAGAGCCCCGGCACCCTCGTCTGTTCAGAGGAAGAGATCGTGGAAAAACAGGTCGTCAGCGGCGTTGCCTATTCGCGGGATGAGGCCAAGGTCACGCTGTATGGCGTGCCCGATAAGCCCGGCTCCTCGGCGAAGATCTTCTCCGCGCTGGCCCGCGCTGGCGTGAACGTGGACATGATCGTCCAGGCGTCCTCGCGCGAAGCCTCCAAGGCAAACCTCGTTTTCACCTGCACCGACCGTGACAGCCCGTTTGCGCGCGAGACGCTGGAGAAGCTCCAGGCCGAAGTCGGTTACGAGCGGATCGAGGTTGCCCGCGACGTGTCGAAAATCTCGATTATCGGCGTTGGCATGAAGAGCCATACCGGCGTTGCCGAAAAGATGTTCACTGCCCTCTCCGAGAAAGGCATCAACATCGATGTCATCGCCACTTCCGAGATCAAGATTTCCGTTCTGATCGCGGCGCCTTATACAGAACTGGCGGTCCGGGCACTTCACACAGCATTCGGGCTGGACGCAGACTGACGGGTCACCGTAGACCGGGGGAACATGCCGTATAACCTGCCGGCCACCCGAGTTCTGATGAACAGCCTTCGCCAGGTTATGGCGGAGGATGGAGAGACCCGTTCGCGCCTTGATCAGGTCGTGCATCTGATCGCGTCCACCATGGTCGCCGATGTGTGCTCGATCTACCACCGTGAAGCCGACGGCACCCTGCTGCTGATCGCCACCGAAGGTCTGAAGCCTGAAGCCGTCAACAAGACGCGCATGGGCTCAAGTGAGGGCCTTGTCGGCTATGTCGCCCGAACGGCCGAGCCCATCGCCATCGAGGACGCCCCGCGCCATCCGGCCTTCTCCTATCGTCCGGAAACGGGGGAAGACCCGTTCCACGCTTTCCTGGGTGTGCCGATCCTGCGCACCGGCGGGGTGATCGGCGTCCTCGTCGTGCAGAACCGCACCGAGCGGGTCTACCGCGATGAAGAGGTCGAAACCCTCCAGACCATCGCCATGGTGCTGGCCGAGATCGTCCACCGGATCAGCGAAGACCAGTCCAGTGCCCAGCCTGACCGCCGCGCGCGCGGGCAGAATGGCGGCAATCTGCGCGGGCGTATCTTCTGCGAAGGCCTCGGCTATGGCCGCGCCGTGCTACACGATCCGGTGGTTCCCGCTGCCCGTTTCTTTGCGGCAGACCAGAAACAGGAAGCCCTCCGCCTGGAGCAGGGCCTGAAAGATCTGCGCGCCAGCATTGACCGGATGATGCTGATCGATGGCGCCGCGCTGGGCGAAGACCCGCGCGATGTGATGGAGGCCTATCGTCTCTTGGCGCATGACACGTCCTGGGCCGAGAAGCTGCAGGAAGGCGTGCGTTCGGGCCTGTCTGCAGAAGCCTCGGTTGACCGGGCCCGCCGCGAACACCGCGCCAAGCTGCAGGCCGCACGCGATCCGTACCTGCGCGAGCGGCTGCATGATCTGGAAGATCTCGACAACCGCCTGCTGCGCGTTCTCGGGGGGGAAGAAAGCAAGCCCCAGATCACCGGCGAGAGCAGCGTGCTCGTGGCCCGGCGCCTCGGCCCGGCAGAGCTGCTGGAATATGCCAAGCTGGGCCTCAAGGGCATCCTGATGGAAGAGGCCGCCGCCTCATCCCATGCCGCGATCGTGGCCCGCGCGCTGTCCATTCCCGCCATCGGCGGCATTGAGGGGCTGACCACGCTGATCGAGCAGGACGATTATGTGATCGTCGATGCCGAGCAGGGGCAGGCGCATATCCGCCCCGATGATGCGGTGTATGACGCCTACAAGTCCCGTGTGGCGCTGCGCTCGGAGCGTCAGGCCGTCTATGCCAGCCTGCGTGGCCTCCCGGCGCAGACGAAAGACGGCAAGACCGTTTCGCTGATGCTCAATGCCGGTCTCGATCTTGACCTCGACATGATGGATCAGGCCGGGGCAGACGGCGTTGGCCTCTTTCGCACCGAGTTCCAGTTCCTCGTCTCCGAAACCCTGCCGCGCCTGGAAGATCAGATCGCGCTCTACCGCCGCGTGCTGGACCGGGCAGCGGGCCGGCCCGTCATCTTCCGCACGCTCGATCTCGGCGGGGACAAGGTGCTCCCCATCCTCAACCAGCTGCGCGAGGAAAATCCGGCGCTGGGCTGGCGGTCGATCCGGTTTGCGCTCGATCACAAGGGCCTTTTCCGCCGCCAGCTGCGTGCGCTCGTCCGCGCGGCGGGGGAGGGGGCGCTGACCGTCATGTTCCCGATGGTCACCACTCCGGAAGAGTTCCGCGAAGCGCGCGCCTTGCTCGAGGAAGAAGTGGCCTGGACCCTGAAGCGGACCGGCCAGAAGCCTTCGAAGCTGGAAATCGGGGTGATGCTGGAAACGCCCGCCCTTGCCTTTGCCTTGCCGGATCTCGCCGGGGAGGTCGATTTCCTGTCGGTCGGCACCAACGACCTGTTGCAGTTCTTCTTCGCGGCAGACCGGATGACGCCGTCTGTGTCAGACCGGTACGCCCTGATCAGCCCGTCGGCGCTGCGTTTCCTGCGGATGGTGGCGGAGACCTGCCAGACCGCCGGTATCCGGCTGTCGGTCTGCGGTGAGGCGACGGCCACGCCGCTGGCGGCCTTCTGCTTTGCCGCTTTCGGCTATACCAGCCTGTCGATGTCGGCCTCCTCGATCGGCCCGGTCAAACAGGCCCTCCGCTCCATTGATCTGGCAGGGTTCCGGCGCGGGCTGGATCAGGCCCTGAATGAACCAAACGACGCGTTCCGTAACCAAGTGTTAAGGATAGCACTGGAGCATGGGGCGGATATACCGGACGCCTGAAGCCGGATTATGACGGGATGATGGCGGATTTTTCTTGGCCTGGACCGTTTTTTGCCAAATTTGACACCCATATGGCAGCGGTCGAAGAGACTGGTAGAATATGGCACACATCATGACGCCTGAACCGGTAGAGGACGGACAGAAGTCCGAAGCAACTGTGGCTGAAAACGGAACGGACCGTTCTAACGTTACGCCCATCTCGCCGCGCGCCGCGCGGGAG
Source organism: Hyphomonas polymorpha PS728 (assembly GCF_000685315.1). Taxonomy (GTDB): domain Bacteria; phylum Pseudomonadota; class Alphaproteobacteria; order Caulobacterales; family Hyphomonadaceae; genus Hyphomonas; species Hyphomonas polymorpha. Next base: position 140,771 of record NZ_ARYM01000011.1, on the reverse strand, counting down.
CTGGAAGTGCGCGAGGGCCGTGTCCGCGCCGAAGAGATTTTCCGCACCGCCGAATATGAAGGCGAAGCCCTTCGCATGGGGCAGGTGCTGCGCCGCGTCCGCGAATCCCTCGGCTTCCAGCTGACCGACATCGCCAAGGAAACCCGCATCCGCGAGAACTTCCTGATGGGGATTGAGCGGATGGAGGTGCAATCCATCGCGCCGGGCTATCTGAAAGCCTATCTGCTGACCTATGCGCGCTATCTGGGCCTGCCCGAGCAGGAAGTGGTGCAGCGCTACACCCGCGAATGTGGCGGCGTGGATGAGGTCAAGACGGCCGCGCCGGTGCCCAAGATCGGCCAGATCCAGAAACAGCGTACCAAATGGCCGCTGATCGTCGCGGGCGCCGCCATGCTGGCCGCTGTGATCGCGGCTGGCGTCACTGCCATGGTGATGATGAACAATGCCCCCGAGGAGCCGCTGAGCGAGGCCCCGGTGGCCGTTTCCGGCGCGCGGGACAGCCTGTTTGACAATGTGCGCACCGAAACGCGCCCGGCGGTCGATCTGCCGCTGGAGATCGTGGCCGTCCGTCAGGGCTGGCTGGAAGTGCGCGGCGCCGATGGCACGATCTTCCTCAGCCGCACTCTGGCAGAGGGCGAAACCTTCTTCCCGCGCCTGAATGCCGGCTGGACCGTATCGGCCCGCAATGGCGGCGATTTCCAGTGGCGTGTGGGCGATGTGGTGGTCGGAACGGTCGGGCCGGAAGGCGCGCAGGTCTTCTCCCTGTCGGTCGATGAACAGCTGCCGCGCGCCGCCGAACTTCTCGCGCCGCCGGAAGTGGCTGCCACCGAGAGCACCAAGGCGACACCTTGAGGCCTTTACGGCGCGCGTTCCACGCGCCACATCTGGCCTGATCTCATCTGCCGATGAGCCCAAGCCCGTGCGAGACGCCTCATGAGCCACAATCCGATCCGTCCCTGGCGCAATATCGAGCGCCGCAAGTCCCGTCAGGTGCGGGTGGGGAATGTGCTGGTGGGCGGGGACGCGCCCATCGCCGTGCAGACGATGACCAACACCCCGACCGAGGACGCGGCCGCCACCATCGCGCAGATCCTGCGCTGCGCCGAAGCGGGCGCCGACATCGTGCGCGTCTCCTGCCCGACCGAAGAGTCGACGCAGGCCATGCGCGAGATCGTCAAGGCGAGCCCCGTGCCGCTCGTGGCCGACATCCATTTCCACTACAAGCGCGGCATCGAGGCGGCGGATGCGGGCGCGGCCTGCCTGCGGATCAATCCCGGCAATATCGGGTCGCCCGCGCGCGTGAAGGAAGTCGTCGCTGCGGCGCGCGCCAATGGTTGCTCAATGCGGATCGGCGTCAATGGCGGCAGCCTTGAGCGCCACCTGCTGGAGAAATATGGCGAGCCTTGCCCGGACGCGATGGTGGAAAGCGCGCTTGATCACGCGCGTATCCTGGATGATCTCGGCTTCCATGATTACAAGATCTCGGTGAAGGCGTCGGACATGTTCCTCACCGTCGCCGCCTATCAGGCGCTTGCCGAAGCCACCGATGCGCCGCTGCACCTTGGCATCACCGAGGCGGGCGGCCTTCGTACGGGTACGGTCAAATCCTCGATCGGCATGGGCGCGCTGCTCTGGGCCGGCATCGGCGACACGATCCGCGTCTCGCTTTCGGCTGAGCCGGAAGAGGAAGTGAAGGTCGGGTTCGAGATGCTGAAATCCCTCGGCCTGCGCACACGCGGGGTCAATATCGTGGCGTGCCCGAGTTGCGCGCGCCAGGGCTTTGACGTAATCCGCACGGTCGAAACGCTGGAGAAGCGGCTGGCGCATATTTCCGAGCCGATTTCGCTCTCCATCATTGGCTGCGTGGTCAACGGCCCCGGCGAAGCGGCGATGACCGATCTCGGCTTCACCGGCGGCGGCAAGGAAAGCGGCAAGATGTTCGTCAACGGACGGGCTGACCATAACGTCTCGAACACCGATATGGTGGAACACATCGTCAAGCTGGTAGAGGAAAAGGCCGCTCGCCTCCAGGCTCAGCGCGAAGCCGAAACAGCGGAAGTGCCTGCCGAATAAAAGTCAGGTCAGAGCGGCGCGCAGCGGCTTGCCGGGATCAGCGCGGCGGCCGCCTCATAGGCCGCCTGTGAAGGCGCCAGCCTGCGGATCAGGGCGAGGGCTTCGGGCTTTGACACAATCACCTGCTCGGCCTCGCCATACTGGTAGAGATCCTGCCCCTCCAGGGCCACGATCACCCGGCGAATGCCCGGCGTGCCTTGCGCGCGCGCATCCAGAGAGCCAGCATAGACATTGTCCGTATCCGCCTCAAAGATCGAGAGCGAACCATATTCCGGCCAGGCTGGCACGGAAAGCTCCACCGGCCCGTTGGAGAGGTCAATCAGGCAGATGGCATAGGCCAGATCGGGGGAGGGGCGCACCACGGGCTGGCTTTCCGGGGTAACACGCGGGCTCATTGCCCAGGCATGCACGGGCATGCCCCGCTCGACCATCTGTCCACGGACCGTGGACATGATCTTGCCCGGCAGGGCGCTGAGCACCACGAAATGCGCAATCAGAAAGGTGATGGCAAAGGCGGCAAGCCCGGTGAGGAAGGCACGCATCAGACAGCCCCTCCGCAGGAAAGGCGTTTGATAACCGGCGCGGGCAGCACGTCCTCAGGGGTCGCGATCAGCTCCGGCGTGGGTTTGTAGATGCGCAGCATCAGATCGAAGGTGCCGGCATTCTGGCTGGACACCCAGTTCCCGGTCTCCGGCCCATCCGCCGCCACGGTGAAGGACCAGGCGCTGCCGGCGCTGGTGGCTGCCGCCTTTGTCTTGTCGAAGGAGAGGGCGTTGTCCTTGTTGAGCGGCAGGTAGCTCTTGGCGTCATAGAGCGTCACCGACCACCAGAGCCCCGGCATGTCGCCGCCGCTCACTTCATAGCGGCAGTCTTCGGAGAGACGCTGGCCGTCCTCGTCCACGCCCTTGGTGAAATAGACCGCTTCTTCCTTGGTCAGGGCCAGGAGGCCGTGGCGGGCGACCCGCGCCCGCGTCCAGGGATTGGCCGCCGTGGACCCGATGGTCCAGTCGCTTTTCCAGCCGTTTACATTGATCTCATCGCTGAAACCCGCGCCCGCGCCGAACATGCCAGCCGCAAAGAGAGCCGTAACCGCCCCCGCCGCCAAGCCCAGCACACCACCAATCAGAAGAACCACAATCCGCATCCGGTCACGCTATCGTGACTGCAGCCGCCTGCAAGAGGAAAACAGAAGGGGGCTGGGAGGCGCCCCCGCAATGCGCTAGCAACACATGCCTTAGCGGGCATCTTTCCAGGTTTGTTCATGGTGTTGAGAGTTTTGCGCTGGATCGGCCTCAGCCTTCTGGCGGGTGTGATGCTCCTTGTCGGGTCAAGCTGCACCATGCTCGGCCTGAACTATGCGAGCCTGGATACCGCCAACAAGCCCGCCGCTACCCCGCCCATCGATGTCGCCGCGCTGGTTTCCGATCCAGGCGAGCGGGCGCGCCTCAAGGGGCTGCTGCAGGACACGCTGTATGGCGCCTGGCCCGAAGGCCTGCCGGTCAGCTTTGGCGACTGGCGGGTGATCGTTCCGGACTATCTGGAAGGCCGCGGCACGCTGGAAGAACTCGACATCACCATCGGCGCAGGCCCCGGCGCGCGCACTTTCCAACTCGTGGCGGCCTTCCCTTCGGGCGCGGTGCAGGTGCCGGTCGTCATCGCGCAGACCTTCGGGTCCAACTGCGCCACCTTTCCGGAGCAACCTGTCACCAGCATGGATGGGGATGCCTGCACCGTCCGGGATTTCGGCAAGTTTGCCAGCATGGTCATTTCCGCCGTGTTCGGGGAGTATATCGCCGAGGCGCCCATCGACCTCTATTTCGACGCCGGCCTTGCCTATGCCAGCTTCCATGCGAGCGATTTCGTGCCCGATGACGAGGACGAAGCCGGCCCTGCGATCGAGGCGCTTGGCGGAAACCCCAATCCCGGCAGCACGCTGATGGCCTGGGCCTATGCCTATTCCGCCGTGATCACGGCGCTGGAAGCCGATGACCGGGTAGACAATCAACGCATGGCGATCCTCGGCCATTCCCGCCATGGCAAGGCCGCGCTACTGGCGGCCGCCTGGGATCGGCGTGTCGATGCGGTGATCGCCCACCAGACCGGCTTTGGCGGCGCGGCGCTTTCCCGGTCGCCCTCTGGCGAGCGGCTGGACCGGATGGTGAAATCCTATCCTCACTGGCTGGCCCCCAGCGCGGCGCCGTATGCGGCGGATCCCGCCACGCTGCCTTTCGATCAGCATCACCTGCTGGCGCTGATCGCGCCCCGTCCGCTCTTCCTCGGCAATGCGCGCCGGGATGTCTGGGCCGACCCCAATTCCAGCTATCGGGCGGCTTATGCGGCCAGCGCCGTCTGGCGCGCCCATGGCGAGACGGGCCTGAAGGACGACATGACCCATTTCGATCCGGCTGCCGATATTGCCTTCTTCTTGCGTCCCGGCGGCCACAGCATCGTCGACGATGACATTGAGGCCTTTGTGGCCTTCCTGAAGGCGCATCTGCAGAAAACAGCTCAGTTGCCAAGCCAGGTGACAGCGCCCTAATCTCTCCCGCAACAACACTGCTGTGGGAGGCAACAACAATGGCAATACCTGAAATCGAATTCCTGAAACCCGTGCTGGCGCTGGTTATCTGGACCTGCGTAATGTGGATCTGGATGTATGCGCTGCGCCTGCCAGCCTTTAGCAAGGCAGGCATCAAGCCGGACGAGGCACGCCATCCGGGCACCTATTCTGAAAAGCTGCCCCCGCATGTCCGCTCGGCAGCGGACAATTACAACCACCTGCACGAACAGCCGACGATCTTCTACGCCCTCATGTTCTTCGCCGCGCTCACCGGGGGCGGGGACAATCTCTCCACCCTGGTCGCCTGGGCCTATGTGGCGCTGCGGGTGGTGCATTCCTTCGTGCAGATCGTGATTGGCTCGGTGCCGCTGCGCTTCCTGGTCTTCTCGCTGGGCACCTTCTGCCTGTTCTTTCTGGCCGGGAAGGAAGCTCTGCGTATCTTCGCCTGACAGCCGCGCGGGCTTCCATGCCGCCTGAAAGCGGATTAAAGGGCGGGCATGTCAGCCCTGTCCCAGATGCGCCTTCAGCAGGTGATCGACCGGTTCGAGGAGGTTGAGGCCCGGATGGGCGCAACCTCCGACTCCTCGGAGATCATCACCCTTTCCAAGGAACACGCCGAGCTTCGCCCGGTGGTCGAGAAGGCGCGCGACCTGATGTCGGCCCGCAAGGGGCTGGCCGAAGCCGAAGCGATGCTCGCCTCCGGCGACAGGGAAATGGCCGAACTGGCCGAAATGGAGATTGAGGATCTGCGCGAGCGCCTGCCGGCGCTCGAACAGGAAATGCAGATCCTGCTTCTGCCCAAGGATGTCGACGACAAGGCCGACATCGTGCTGGAGGTGCGCGCGGGCACCGGCGGGGATGAAGCCGCGCTGTTCGCGGGCGACCTCTTCCGCATGTATACCCGTTTCGCCCAGATCATGGGCTGGAAGGTAGAGATCGTGGACGTCTCTCCGGGGGACGCGGGCGGCTATAAGGAAATCATCGCCAATGTGTCCGGCGACGGCGTGTTCGGGCGGATGAAGTGGGAAAGCGGTGTCCACCGCGTCCAGCGCGTGCCCGCCACCGAAACACAGGGCCGCATCCATACATCGGCGGCCACGGTCGCCGTTCTCCCGGCCCCGGAAAATATCGAGATCGAGGTGCGCCCCGAAGACATCCGTATCGATACGATGCGCGCCTCCGGCGCAGGCGGCCAGCACGTCAACAAGACCGACTCGGCCGTGCGCATCACCCACCTTGCCACCGGCATCGTGGTCACGAGCTCTGAGAAATCCCAGCATGTGAACCGCGACAAGGCGATGCAGCAGCTGAAGATCCGTCTCTACGAAAAGGAACGCTCCGAGAAGGACGCCGCCCGCGCAGAGGCCCGTGCCAGCCAGATCGGTTCCGGTGACCGCAGCCAGAAAGTGCGCACCTACAACTATCCGGAAAACCGCGTCACCGATCACCGTATCGGCCTGACGCTCTATTCGCTTGACCGGATCATTGCCGGCGACAAGCTCGGCGATGTAATCGAAGCTCTGATCACGGAAGATCAGTCGCGCCGTCTGGCCGCGCTGGAGTCAAGTTGATGCGTCCGCGCTTTGCCTGGCTTGGTGTCTGCATGGCCGGTCTCGCCGCTTGCGCCAGCGCGCCTGCGGCCGTTCCGGCTGCAACACCCTCGCTGGCCGCAGCGCAGGCCAATCTGCGCGTGGTGGGCAACAGGATTTTCCTGCCGGTTGACGTTCAGGGCATCGCCACGGAGGCGCTTCTGGATTCCGGCGCGGAGATGACCCTGCTGGACACCGCCTTTGCCGCCACTGCCGGTCTCGCCGCCTTCGGCGAGGAAGAGGCAAGGGGCACGGGCGCGGGCACGCAAAGCGTTCAGTTTGCAGAAGGCGTCACGCTGAAGGCGGCGGGAAAGACGCTGCAGGACCGGATGGTGGCCATCCTTGACCTGACGGATATTTCGCAGCGCGTCGTCGGCGCGCCGCTGACCGTGGTGCTCGGCCGGGAATTTTTTGACGCCGGCATCTATGCGATGGACATTGAGGCTGGCCGCATCGAAGAGACCGGCGCGGAGGCTCTGCCCGCGTCCGATCCGCTGTCGCTGCAGGACGCCCACGGCATCAAGCAGCTCGGCGCGGCAATCAACGGGGTTCCGGTGCTGGCCGATTTTGATCTTGGCAATGGCAATGAAGTTCTGCTCAGCCGGGCCTTTGCTGAGCGCGCCGGCCTGCTGGCGCCGGATAACATCCTTGGCACCAAGATGGGCGGCGGCATTGGCGGAGATGTCGAACGCACGCTCGTCCGTATAGAGACGCTTGAGATTGGCGGATTGACGCTGAAGGATGTGACGGCGGCCGTCTCCCCTCATGAGAAGGGGGCAGATGCCAATGTCGGCGTCTCGGTGCTGCGCCATTTCCGCATTGTCGTCGATTATGAAGGCAACCGGATCTGGCTGGAGCCGCGTGCGTGAAGCCGCCCACCTATGACGAACTGATCAGCCTGGCGGCCCGGCGCTTCCGGGAAGCGGGCTTGGACCGCGCGCGGTCAGAAGCGATGATGCTGATGATCCATGCCTTCGGCGGGTCGCATCTGGCGTTGATTTCGGCCGGAAATTCGCCGGTGCCCAAAACGGTGGAAGAAGATTTCCTCGCCGCCGTTGCGCGCCGGGCCGCGCGCGAGCCGGCCCAGCACATCATGGGCGAGACGCATTTCTACGGCCTCGACATCGTTACCGATGCGCGCGCCCTCATTCCGCGCACCGACAGCGAGTGCGTCGTCACTGCGGCGCTCGATCGCCTGCCCAAGGATGGCCCGCTCTGGCTGGCAGATCTCGGCACCGGCACCGGCTGCCTCCTCGCCGCGCTGCTCACCCAGCGCCCGGAGGCCAGCGGGGAGGGGGTGGAAGCAAGCCCGGAAGCCGCGCAGCTCGCCCGCGCGAATCTGGAAAAGCACCGCCTGACGGATCGCTCCGCCATCTTCATCGGCAGCTGGGCAAACTGGCAAGGCTGGCCCAAGGCGGACCTCATCATCTCCAACCCGCCCTATATCGCCTCGGATGTGATTGCCGGGCTTGAGCCGGAAGTGCGCAAACATGAGCCGCTGATGGCGCTTGATGGCGGCCAGGACGGGCTCAACTGCTACCGGGAGATCATCGCGCTGGGCGCGGCCGGCATGAAGCCCGGCGCCTGGCTGGTGCTGGAGATCGGCTATGACCAGAAAGAGGCCGTTCTGGGCCTGATGGCGCTGGCGGGCTTTGAAAGCCTCGCCTCCGGTCAGGATCTGGGCAGCAATGACCGCTGGGTGGCGGGCTGCAGACCCCGTTAATTCTGCTTACATTTTCCCTTGGCGGACCCCGCATTCCACGTTACATAAGGGTTCGGTGAGGGGCCGCCCGCAATTTCCTGCGGGTGTAGATGCAAGCTCCCGCCAGGGATCGGTTGAAACGGCAGCGTCGATACTCAGGCCCCACCTGCACGCAGAAGCTGACGGTTCTGACAACTGCTTGCCGGCAATTTTAGGCACACTTTGAAACAGGATATCCCGAATGAAACGCTCACGCGGGCGCAACAGACGCTCAGGCGGCAATCCGCAGAATGCTTTCAACAATCCCAACCGCCACTATGAGAGTGTCGGTCCGGACGTGAAGATCCGCGGTTCCGCCCAGCAGGTTCTGGAGAAATACCTTCAATACGCCCGTGACGCGCAGACCAGCGGCGACCGCATTCTCTCCGAAGCCTATTTCCAGTTCGCCGAGCATTATCAGCGCATCGTCGCCAAGCAGCTCGAAGCGCGTAACCAGCAGCAACAGCAGCACCAGAACCGGGGCGACCGGCGCGATGATCGCGACAATCGCCCGAACGGTGACCGGGATTATCGCGGCAACCAGCCCTCCGAAGGCGCCGATACCGGCGAAGAGGATGCGGGCGAGGCCGTCGTTGTCACTTCCACCCATTCCCGTCACGAGGATGAAGGCGAGCGCGCCGATTCGCTCCGCGTGATCGATACCGATGACGAGGCCGATGATTCGTCTGCTGAGCAGGCCGAGGAAGCCGCTGCCGAAGAGGCCGCCCCGGCTGAGCGCGACCGCGCAGAGCGGGGCAGCCGCAGCGCAGGCCGCCGCAAGCCCTACAAGGCCCGCGAGGAGCGCGCTCCCCGCCAGAAGGAAGAAGACGGCGCCTCCGAGGCTGTTTCCGAAACCGATGGCGTGATGAAAACCCTCTCGCGCGGCCGCCGCCGCCCGTCGGCCGAGGAAACCGCGCCAGCCGAGACAACCGACTGATCCGCCACCGGTCTACGTAAATCTACTGCGACGCCCCGCCCTCCAGCGGGGCGTTTCGTTTTGCGCGGCAAGTGCTTGCAGCTTTCGCCCGGCATTCCCACATCGGCTTCATCGAGACGGCTGCCGCTGAGCGGGGCCGGCAAGCATTACAATCTGCCTCCAGAAGGGGATGAACCCATGAACCTTGACCAATACACCGAACGTGCCCGCGCCATCATCCAGGGCGCGCAAACTTCCGCGCTGGCCGCTGGCCATCAGGTGCTGACACCGGCGCACATTCTGAAAACCCTGCTTGAAGACCGTGACCAGCTCGCGGTGAACCTCATCCGCGCGGCCGGTGGCCGGCCGGAGCTGGCCGTGCAGGGCGTCGACACGGCCCTTGGCAAACTGCCAAAGGTTTCCGGCGCCGGCGCAGGCGGCCTGCGCCTTGAACAATCGGGCGCAAAACTCTTCCAGGACGCTGAGGCGGGCGCCAAGAAAGCCGGTGACGCTTTCGTCACCGCCGAGCGCCTGTTGCTCGCCATTGCCGGCCTTGCCGGAGACCCGGCTGCTGACGTTCTGAAGAATGCGGGCGTGACGCCCAAGACGCTGGAAGGCGCCATCGCCCAGCTGCGCCAGGGCCGCACGGCAGACAGTCAGAATGCGGAAGAAGGCTATGAAGCCCTCAAGAAATACGCCCGCGACCTGACCAAGGACGCCCGCGAAGGCAAGCTCGATCCGGTGATCGGGCGTGATGAGGAAATCCGCCGCGCGATCCAGGTGCTTTCCCGCCGCTCCAAGAACAACCCCGTCCTGATCGGTGAGCCGGGCGTCGGCAAGACGGCCATTGCCGAAGGCCTTGCCCTGCGCATCGTCAATGGCGACGTGCCCGAAAGCCTGAAGGACAAGAAACTTCTCGCGCTCGACATGGGCGCGCTGATCGCGGGCGCCAAATTCCGCGGTGAGTTTGAAGAACGTCTGAAAGCCGTGCTGAACGAAGTTCAGCAGGCGGAAGGCGGCATCATCCTCTTCATTGACGAGATGCACACGCTTGTCGGCGCCGGCAAATCGGAAGGCGCCATGGATGCGTCCAACCTCCTGAAACCGGCGCTCGCGCGCGGCGAACTCCATTGTATCGGCGCCACGACGCTGGACGAATACCGCAAATATGTCGAAGGTGACCCGGCGCTCGCCCGCCGCTTCATGGCCGTCTATGTCGACGAGCCAACTGTGGAAGACACAATCTCGATCCTCCGGGGCCTGAAGGCCCGCTATGAGGCCCATCACGGTGTGCGCATATCGGATGCGGCAATTGTTGCTGCCGCCACGCTTTCGAACCGCTACATCACGGACCGCTTCCTGCCCGACAAGGCCATCGACCTGATGGACGAAGCCGGCTCGCGCCTGCGCATGCAGGTGGATTCAAAACCTGAGGAACTCGACGAGATCGATCGCCGCCTGCTGCAGCTGAAGATCGAGGCTGAAGCCCTCAAGAAGGAAAAGGACACCGCCTCGCAGGACCGGCTGAAAACGCTGGAAGGCGAGATCGCGGGCCTCGAAACCCGCTCGCGCGAACTCACCACCGCCTGGAGCGCGGAGAAGGACAAGCTGAAAGGCGCCGCCTCTGCCAAGGAACAGCTCGACCGGGCTTACTCCGACATGGCCGAGGCCCAGCGCCAGGGCGACCTTGCCAAGGCCTCTGAGCTGAAATTTTCCACCATCCCGCGGCTGGAAAAGATGATTGCGGAAGTCGAGGCCAAGGGGGACGCCGAAGGCGGCCTCGTGTCCGAAGTCGTCCGTCCAGAGCATATCGCGGGCGTCGTCTCCAAATGGACCGGCATCCCCGTCGACAAGATGATGGAAGGGGAGCGCGAGAAACTGCTGCGCATGGAAGATTCCCTGCGGGGCCGCGTCGTCGGCCAGGAAGACGCGCTCGTCGCCGTCTCCAATGCCGTGCGCCGGGCCCGCGCCGGCCTGCAGGATCCGAACCGTCCCATCGGCTCGTTCCTCTTCGTCGGCCCCACGGGCGTCGGCAAGACGGAGCTGACCAAGGCGCTCGCCGAATTCATGTTCGATGACGACACCGCCATCCTGCGGCTCGACATGTCCGAGTTCTCGGAGAAACACTCCGTGGCCAGATTGATCGGCGCGCCTCCGGGCTATGTCGGTTATGATGAAGGCGGCGTGCTGACCGAGGCTGTCCGGCGCCGGCCCTATCAGGTCGTCCTGTTCGACGAGGTGGAGAAGGCCCATCCGGACCTTTTCAATACGCTGCTTCAGGTGCTCGATGATGGCCGCCTCACCGATGGCCAGGGCCGCACGGTGGATTTCAAGAACACGATCATCATCATGACCTCGAACCTCGGCGCAGACGCGCTGGCGAGCGGGGAAGAGGGCGAAGTCTCCGAGAGCGCCCGCGAGCATGTGATGGCCGCCATCCGCCGTCATTTCCGCCCGGAATTCATCAACCGGATCGACGAGATCGTCTTCTTCAAGCGGCTGGGCCGCGGCGAGATCGACCATATCGTCGACATCCAGATGAGCCGCCTCGAAAAGCTGCTCAAGGACCGGAAGATGAAGCTCGACCTCAGCCTGGACGCCCGCAACTGGCTGGCCGCGCGCGGCTATGATCCGGTCTATGGCGCGCGGCCCCTGAAGCGCGTGATCCAGAAAGAGCTGCAGGACCCGCTCGCGCGCCTCCTGCTGGAAGGCCGCATCCTCGATGGCGAGACAATCCATGTCGGCGTCGAAGGCGATGGCCTCTCCATCAACGGCGTGCCCAACACCTTCGCCAAAGGCAAGACGGCGCTCAACTGATCGGGCTTATTGGATCGTAAGCGGAATAATCGCCTCGGCGTCCCTCAGGGCGCCGGGGCGTTTGTCATCCGGGCGGTGCTGGCGGTGGCGGCGAAAAGCTGGCCGCCAGCCGCTTCATTCCGGAAAGTGTCGATCGCGTCGCGCTGGGCCTCGAAGGCGGCAAGCACCGTCTTGTTGCCGGTAATGTCGCGGCCTGTCGGCAGCGCCAGCGTTTCCGGGTTCACATAGAAGCCGTTGCGTAGCACTTCGTAATGCAGATGCGCGCCGGTGCTGGAGCCGGTGGAGCCGACATAGCCGATCACCTCGCCGCGCATGACGGTGCGTCCCGGTGTCAGGTTTTCGGCAAATCCGGACATATGCGCATAGACGGTTTCATAGCCGCGCTCATGCCGTATGCGGACAAACCAGCCATAGCCTTCGCCATACCGCATGTCGGTCACGAGGCCCGAGCCGGCCGCGCGGATCGGCGTACCCACCGGCGCACGGAAATCGATACCGGCATGCAGCAGCATTTCGCCGGTGATGGGGTGCATGCGGTTGCCGAAGCCGGAGCTCATCTCGCCCCCGCGCACCGGATCGCGCAGCAGGAATTCGTCGCCTGCAACGCCGCTGCGGCTGAAGAATTCGGGCAGGCCCGTATCTTCCGGCGTAAACCGGTACCAGCTGCCGGAGGTTTTGGCGCCATTGAAGGCGGCAAAGACAAGATCGCCTGCCTCCAGGAAATTGCCGCGCTCATCGGTGACCACTTCAATCACAGCATCAAACCGCTCGCCCTTGCGCCCGCCTTTGGCCAGGGCAGGGTCTTCGGGGAAGAGGCCGGCAAACATGTCGGCATGCTGGCGGGTACCGCCTCCGGCGATGATGGCGTCGGCGAGGCTCGTGTCGATGCGGCCCGCGACGCGGTGCAGGGCTGTGGTCGTGCGGGCGGATAGAAGATTGGCCTTGAAGCGGCCATCGCTGCTCCGGCTGGCCACCAGGGTGGCCTTGGGGCTCAGCTTGGCGCTGACGCCGGCCAGGCGCTCGCGCCCGTCTTCGCCCGCCTCGAACCATGCCGACAGCGCCGTGCCGGGGCGCAGGCGCTGGCCGCGCGTGGGCGAGGCGTCGCGCAGCGCAACGGCCGCGGCCGTGGCATCTTCCGGGCTCGCGCCCAGCACTTCGAGCACATCCATAGCCGAAACACTGGCCGTTACCGTGCCATTGCGGGTCACGGTTTCAGTTTGCCCCGCTTCAGCGCGCAAATCGTTGATCTGCAGCAGGCTCAGCGGCTTCAGGGTTTCCGGTTCGGCCCGCACCAGCAGGAAAAGCGCCAGTATGATGAGAATGACCGCGCCGCCGCCGATGCGTTCGGCGGTACGGGAAGTCATGTCCAGACGCCGTACGGCGACAGGAATCCGAGGCGGCTTTCGCGTTCGTTTCATGCCGTTTCTCCCATCCAGGGGCCGAGAAGGGCCTAGGTCTGGCAGTCAGGAAGCAAGAAAGGGACCAGAATCGCCCCAGAGGAGAGATTCTTGCGCAGCCAGTCTCGCTGTGGGTTAAGAATTCTGATGGCTGTTCAGGGGCTTACAGGCACTTCCTGAGGCATCAGTTGAGCCATCGGCCCGGTCCCGCCATTGCGCAGGGAGTCGATGCTCTGCTTGTACTGCATGAACTCGGCCAGCATGGCCGGTTCTTCGGAAAGCTTCCGCCCCGTCGGCAGTTTCAGCGACATCGCATTCACCGGCTTGCCGTCCACATACACTTCATAATGCAGGTGTGGGCCGGTCGAAGCGCCGGTGGAGCCGACATAACCGATCACATCCCCCTGGCGCACTTTCATGCCCGGCTTCAGGCCCTTGGCATAGCGCGAGAGGTGGGCATAGGCGGTCTCATAACCGCGCGTATGCTTGATCTTGATGAAGTTGCCATAGCCGCCATTCCAGCTTGCCCGCTGCACGGTGCCCGAGCCGGCAGCGTAGATCGGCGTGCCCGTGGGGGCGGCAAAATCGGTACCCTTGTGCAGGCGGGTATAGCCCGAGATGGGGTGGCGCCGCGTGCCGAAATTGGAGGAGATGCGTGCCCCGTTGATCGGCGTCTTCATCAGGAATTTCGTGGCGCTTTCGCCCTTTTCATCGAAATAATCCGGCACGCCGTCATCGCTGGGCGCAAAGCGGTAGAAGCCGCGCTTCAGCGCCTTCCCGTCGAGCGCCGCATACAGCACCTCGCCATGGCGCACGGGGTTGCCGCGCTCATCCACGAAGGTCTCGAAGAAAATCTCGAACCGGTCGCCGGGGTGAATTTCCCGTTGAAAGTCAATGTCATAGGCAAAGGCGCTGGCAAAATCGACGACCTGCTGATCCCCCGCGCCCAGCTTCAGGGCTGCGTTATAGATCGATCCGTCAATCTCTGCGGCCACCCGCTTGTAGCTGGGGATCAGTTTCGCGTTCAGCTGTGTTGCCTGCCAGCCGCCCTCCAGCGTGCGCGTCACCAGCAGGCTGCGATCGGCGTCCGCCTTGATCGCCAGCGCCGTCAGCCGGCCGTCTTCCACGAAGGTTTCCGCTTGCAGGCCGGGGCGCAGGCGGCGGTGATCGATCAGATCCTTGCTGTAGACAGCCTGCAGCGCGGCATTGGCTTCGCCCACAGGCGCGCCCAGCCGGCTGACCAGGCCCGTCAGGGTTTCGTTCCGCTCCAGCTTGCCTTCAGCCTTCACCAGCTGGCGCGGCATATCGGCCACGTCCACCGCTGACACCAGCCGCGCGGCCAGGGGCAGGGGCACTGCCGCGTCTGCCGTATGCACTATCGCCGCGTCCGGCCGCCCGGCCATCACCAGTCCTGCCAGCGCGGAAGCTGACCCAAGAACACCCAGCACAACGAGGCTTTTCATGCCCTGGGAAAGGTTGCGTTTCGGCGGGTTTGCCGGGGCGATGGGAAAGTCGTCCTGGTTCAAGCTCGGTATCCTGTCTTCTGACGCCCCCCGGCCCTTCGGGCTGGAATGGAACTTCAGCGCCCTATTTTCGTCTCCTGATCAACTTAAGGATTCGAGAGGTTGGAACGCCTGAATTACATGCCACTTTAGGACTTTATGGCGTAGTGGAAGCAAGAAGCAAGCCGGTCGGACCAGTGAAGCCTGTCGACTCTTCAGAAATGAAGCGCCTCTCAGGGGAGGCGTCACCTCGCCAGCATGTCTGGCCGAGACGGCTGCTCTATGGCTCTGCCATCCTCGTCGTAGCCTCCACCGGCCTTGTCTGGATGCTACGAAAACCCCTTGCAGAACAAGCGCTTGACGCATGGTGCGCCGAGCGGGATCTGATCTGCGACGCCCGTTTTACCCGTATCGGCCTTGGCGGCGCCACCCTGACAGGCGTGCGCATCGCGTCGGGTCCAGACGTGCCGGCAGAAGCCGAGGAGATCATTGCGCGCCTTTCCTGGCCGAAGCTGTTTACCCCCCGGATTGATGGAATTTCGATCACCGGCCTCCAAATGCGGGGCACTCTGGATGCCACAGGATTGAAATTTTATGGGCTGGAACGTCTGGCCGCGCCCTCCGGTGAGGGCGGCGCCGCCGCGCCCCCCATCGATATCCGCGACGCCCGCATTTACCTTCAGACACCCTTTGGCGCGGCGGCTGCCACGCTGAACGTCTCCGGCAGCTTTCCGGAGAATGCCACCGCCTCCCTGGCGCTTGATCCGGCGCGTCTGGCGCTGGGTGACGCGCGGATGGTGCTGGGCGAAGCGCTGCTGAAAGCCCGGATCACCGGCGGCGAGGTCACCGGCGAGCTGCGTCTGGCGTCAGATTCGGCGCAGGCTGGCGGCTATACCGCTTCGGGCTTCAGCCTTGCGGCAGAAACGAGTTTCCCGCTCAGCGGCGACGGCGCCACTTCGTTTGAATGGTCCGCCCGCCTGGCGCAGGGGGCCTCGCCTGAGGCAAGCCTCAGCGGTCTGCGCACGCGCGGCCGGGCGGAGTTTGACGTCCTCCCGGATATGTCCGCCGGCAGTATCCTCGACGCGCTCACTCTTGCCGTTGCGCAGGTCGAGTTCGACCGGGCTGAAGCCTCCGGCTGGTCGGTCGGCGAAAGCGCTTTCAATACCGAGCTTGAAGGCAGCAGCGGCGCCTTCCAGGGCCCGGTCTCGCTGGAGGCCAGCAATCTCGCTGGCCCGCCCGGCACGGCCACTGAATGGCGCCTCGCCGGCGATCTGGCCCGCTCGGCTGACCGTCGCGTCGATTTCACCGGGGGCGTCCAGCTTAATGGCACCGCGCTGACGGCAGAAACGCTCGCCCCGGTCACGAATGCCCTCAAGCTGCCGGGCGTTCTTGAGGCGCATGGCGCGGCCCTCTCCGGCGCGTTGACGCGCGCCTCCAAGGATTTCGACACCGCCTTCGGCCTGCGCGCCACCCTGCGGGACGGCGATCTGCGCGTGGATGCGGATGGGCCTTCCGCGCTGGCGGCGGCTTCCGGGCTTCGTCTGGAGGCGGACGGTCCAGATGGCGGCAGCTGGCTGCGCGTGCAGGGCGGGGACGTGCTGATGAGCGGCAGCCTGCGCCTTTCCGGCGGAGGTATGCCCCGCATGGCGGCAGACCTCGGCACCACGCGGCTCAGCCAGACCTCGCTCAGCCTCGAAGGCGCCTCGCTGAACCTCGCCCCCTGGTCGGCTGGCGGCCGCACCATCGCGGCAGATTTCAGCGCTTTTGACTACACCGCAGAAGCGGGCGGCTACCAGGCGCGCGGGCAGGGGGAATTTACCCTCACCGGAGAGCTGGAAGGCGTCACGCTCCAGCGCACGCGCCTCGCCGGCGGGCTCAGCGCGGTGCAGGATGCAGCCGGCCTGCGCGTTCAGTCCGATGGCAAGCCATGCCTCGCCGTCACCTCTGATGGCATCGTCACCGGCGGCATCACCATTCCGCGCGCCGCTTTCAATATTTGCCCCGTAGACGGACGGTTCATCCGCCAGGGCACCCCGCTCAGCGGCGCTGCCAGCCTCGGCAATGTCGATGTCCCGATGCAGTTTTCCGGAGGCGAGGGCACACTCGCCCTGCGCAGCGCCAAGGTGAACTGGACGCTCTCAAACGGCTTCCAGATGATTGTCGGTGCCGATACGCTCAGTATGCCGATGACGCTGGGCGAGAACACGCTCACCATCGACAGCGGCGCGCCGGAAATCCGCCTCGCCACCGGCTCCGGGCCGGTGCGCATCCTGGCAGGCCTCGGCCAGACCCAGTTTGGCGGCGGCATGATCCCGGCGAATGTCTCGGCGGCGCATTTCGGCTTTGAAGGCACCAGCGCCCCTGGCGGTCTGTCGGGCGATGTCTCGGTCCGCAGCGTCCGGATTGCCGACACGCTGGAAGACCCGATCTATGAGCCTGTGCTGGGGGATTTTGCCGGCCGCATCGAAGGCCAGCGCCTGGTGGCCTCCGGCCCCCTGCGGCTGGAAATGTCCGGCACGCAGATCGCCGAAGCCCGCGCCGACATAAACATCTTCGATCTGGAAGGCACCGCCGCCATCAATTCGGAGCGGCTGGTCTTCTTCCCCGGCGGCATTCAGCCGTCGATGATTTCCCGCCGCCTCGTCGGTCTCTTCACCGCCGCTGAAGGCGAGTTCAACGGCGACGCGGCCTTCACCATCAATGGCGGAGATATTCAGGGTACGGCGGATCTCACGCTCAGCAATTTCGGCTTCCAGACCACCCGTCTTGGCCGGGTCAGCGGCATCGCCGGCAATGTCCGCTTCACCGATGTGATGAAGCTCACCACGGCGCCGCAGCAGGAAATCACCATCAGCAGCGTCAATCCCGGCATTCCTTTCTCCAATGGCCGGGTCCTGTTCAATCTGGAAGAGGGCAAGACCCTGCATCTGGACGAGGTGTCCTTCCCCTTCGCCGGGGGAGAGCTGGCGCTTGCCCCGCTTGACTGGTCGCTTAGCGAAGGCGCAGACCAGCGTGTCGAGGTCACCGCCAGCCGGATCAACCTCACCCAGCTGATCGAAGTGCTGAAACTGCCCGACACGGCCGCCGAAGGCACGGTCAGCGGTTCCTTCCCGATCGAGTTCACGCCTACCTCCGTCTATGTGCGCGATGCGCGCCTGCGGGCCGATGAGGGCGGGCGCCTCTCCTATACCGGCGGGGCGGTGAATGCCGCCGCCGAGAACGATCCCACCGCGGCCATGGCCTTCAACGCGCTGCGGGATCTTGAATTCTATGTACTGGAAGTCAGCCTGTCGGGAGATCTGGCAGACCAGATGCAGGCAGGCATCATTCTGGCCGGGCGCAATATCCGCTCTGTACCTGTGGGCGGGGCCATCACCATGCCGCCCGGCCAGGCCTTCGAGTTTTCCATGAACTTCAACCTGCCGCTCACCCAGCTGATCGAGCAGGGTCTCCAGTCAGCCAATGCCAGCACGCTGATCGACATTGCCACCGGCCTGGAAGAGGGCGGCCAGCCGCCACCTGAATGACAGGCAACAGCTGCGTCGATTGACGTTAAGAACGGGCATGTCATTGTCCGCCTGCAATATGAGGAGTTTTCGCCTTATGAGGTTCCAGCCAGTCATACTTGCCGCGGCAGGGGCCATCGCCCTGTCGGCCTGCACGCACGTCGTGAAGCTCGAGCCGTCGGACAAGCCCATCAAGATCGACCTTAACGTCAACATCACGCAGGAAGTGCGCATCAAGCTGGACCGTGAAGTGTCCGACCTGATCGCGAACAACCCTGACCTGTTCTGATAGCCAGGTCCCCTGGGGAGATACACATGACCATTCTTCGTACTCTGATCCTCGGCCTTGTTCTGGTGTTCGGTGGCATCACGGCCAGCCAGGCCTTCGCGCAAGGCGACCCGCAGATCCAGACCGCCCGGTCAACCGGCGTCATCGGCGAGCGTATCGACGGCTATCTCGGCGTGGTCGGCTCGGCTGACGCTGAAATCGTCCGCAAGGTGCAGGACATCAACAACCGCCGCCGCGCCCTCTATGAGAGGACGGCGGCTGAAACCGGCACAACCGTTCAGCAGGTCGCCCGCATCGCCGGCGAGAAGCAGCTCGCCGAGCGCGTCCAGCCGGGTGAGTTCTACATGGACGAGTCCGGTTCCTGGAAACGGAAGTAAGCTTCGGCAACAGCATGGCCCCGGATGGCGAAAGCCGTCCGGGGCTTGCCTTTTCGGGCGCCAGGCTGTCCATCCGGTGTCCGGAAATGTCCAAAATTGTCCGGAACTATCCGGACCTGTCCTGGTTATGACCCCATGTCGCTCCGCCTGATCTTCTGGATTGCCGCCGCTTTTGTCGCCCTGGGCGCCCTGCTCTGGGGCCTGGCCATTTTCTGGCAGGGAATGGGAATCGGCATCAGCGGCCATGGCTGGTTTGCCTTCATTCTGGGCGGCGTGTTCACCCTGGCGCTCTCGATGGGTCTGTTCCTGCTGACATTCCACAGCGCCCGCCATGGTCACGATGATATTGATGGCCCCAGCACCTGAGCCTTTGGGCTGTTACCGGAGTGTCATCGCTCATTTGTTGACAGTCCCGGCGGCTCACCTGATCCTGCAGCACATGCTGACAACACACGGGCTGAACCAATGAACCTCGATCATGCGCGATTTGCCGCGTTCCTCTCCGCGCGGCTCTGTCACGACATCGTCTCTCCTGCAGCCACGATGTCGCTCTCGCTGGAAATGCTCGACAGCCCCGGCAGCGCCGAGGAAAAGGAGCAGTCCGAACGGATGCTCCGCGAAGGCGCTCATGGGGTGACCGCAACGCTGCAGTTCCTGCGCTACGCCTTCGGTTCGATGGGCCTTCAGGCCGGCACCGCAGATGTTCATCAGTTCAAGAAGCTGACCGACGACTATCTCCGCTTCCAGAAGCCCAGCATCGACTGGGATCTGGGCGCGCCCGAGCTCAGCTTTGCCGAAGCCCGGCTGATCATGAACCTCGTCATGGTCTGCCTCACCGCCACCGTGCGAGGCGGGATCATTCATGTGAATGTCCGCGAGGACAACGGCCAGAAGACGCTGACACTGACCTGCAAGGGCGACCGGCTGAAGCTCAAGGAAGATGTGGTGAAGGCCCTCAAGGGCGATGAGCCAGACCATGGCTGGCGCCCGGAGAATATCCAGCCCCTGTTCGCCAAGCTCACCTGCGACAGCCTGGGCGGCACGCTGCACGCGCGCCAGATGGCCGATGGCACCGTCGTGTTCATGGCCACCGGCCTCAAACCTCAGGGCTGATCCCGCCCGGTCAGGCTTTGTTAACCCGCTTCAGGCAGGCATGTGGCCGGTTAGCCGCATTCCCGCCCATCCGGAGCCCCGCCGCCCATGCGCACCTGCCTCATCGTCGACGATTCCCGCGTTGTCCGCAAAGTGGCCTCCCGCATCGTCCGGGATCTCGGTTTCTCGGTCACCGAGGCTGGGGATGGCGCTGAAGCGCTGAAAATGTGCCGGGAATCCATGCCCGATGCCATCCTGCTGGACTGGAACATGCCCACCATGAATGGCATCGACTTCCTGCGCGCGATCCGCCGGGAAGAGGGCGGCAAGGTGCCGCGCATTGTGTTCTGTTCGATTGAAAATGATCCCGAACACATCAATGAAGCCCTGCGCTCCGGCGCGGATGAATTCATCATGAAGCCATTTGATGCGGACATCCTGGAGAGCAAATTCGCTGAAGTTGGGCTGATCTGAAGCCTTTCTTAATAAAAAGCGGCCTAACGGTAACCTTTGGGGCGCCCGCGCCTCGTGGCGGAGCAGGATATGCAGGAGACGGTGTTCAACGTGCTCGCAGACCTGGCCTTGAAGGCCACGGGTCAGGCGATCTCGCCGTCACGCGCCTATCTCATGGAAGCGCGCCTGGCCCCGCTTGCCCGCCGTGAAGGCTTCGGCACGCTGGCAGATCTCGTCCATTGCCTGGAATCCCGCCAGAATCCGGTCTTCCGCAATGAAGTCGCCTCGGCCCTGCTGACGCATGACACCTGGTTTTTCCGGGAACGCGCCGTCTTCGACACCGTCATCAACACCATCCTGCCCGAGCGTCTGGAGACCACCCAGTCCGGCCGCCTGCGCGTCTGGTGCGCCGGGGGCAGCTCCGGCCAGGAGGCCTACTCCCTCGCCATGCTGCTGGAGGACGAGCCCGGTTCCAGCCTGCGCAGCGCCAAGATAGAGATCCTCTCGACCGATTACTGCAAATATTCGACCGAAAAGGCCCGTCTCGGCGTCTATAATCACTATGAGGCCCAGCGCGGCCTCTCGATCTTCCGGCTGATGAAACACTTCAACCGGATGGACAGTGGAGACTGGCAGGCAAACGAGACGATCCGTTCCCGTGTCAGCTTCCGCCAGCACAACCTCATGGAAACCGCCTCGGGCCTCGGCAAGTTCGACCTGATCTTCTGCCGTCATGTCCTCTCGGGCATGTCCAAGGCCGCGCGGATGCGCGTCGCCGAAGTCCTGGTGGCCCAGATGGCGCCCGGCGCCGTCATCATTCTCGGGGAAGGGGAAACCTTCCAGGGCCTCACCGAAAGCCTCGAACCCGCCCGCGACATCCGCCAGGGCTGGGTGGCGGCAGGCACGGCGAACCGGGCAGCGGCCTGAAGCCTCTCGCATTTCCGCGCCGGAACCGTTATATCCCCCACCAACCAACCAGCTGCTCCGGGCCTTGACCCCGGTGGGAGTGAGAGATGACGACCGATACCGCTGCGTGGCCCGCTGGCCGCGTCAATTCGCTTGGCTTTGCCAAGCCTCCCCATGAAACCCGCGTTGTGGCGGCCATGTCTGGCGGCGTGGACAGCTCCGTTGTGGCCGCGATGCTGAAAGCCGAAGGCTATGACGTGATCGGCATCACGCTGCAGCTTTACGATCATGGCGCAGCCATCGAGAAGAAGGGCGCCTGCTGCGCGGGCCAGGACATTCACGACGCGCGCAACGTGTCCGATGCCATCGGCATTCCCCATTATGTGCTCGATTACGAATCCCGCTTCCGCGAGCAGGTGATGGAGGATTTTGCCGACACTTACCTCTCCGGCTCCACGCCCATCCCCTGCATCCGCTGCAATCAGACGGTCAAGTTCGCAGACCTCCTCGCCACCGCGAAGGAACTCGGCGCCGATTGCCTCGCCACCGGCCATTACATCCGCCGCGTGGACGGCCCCGATGGGCCGGAGCTTCACCGCGCCCATGATGCCAGCCGCGACCAGTCCTATTTCCTGTTCGCCACCACGCGCGAACAGCTCGATTTCCTGCGCTTTCCGCTGGGCGGTCTTCCGAAGACGGAGGTTCGCGACCTCGCCGAGAAATTCGGCCTGCAGGTCGCCGCCAAGCCCGACAGCCAGGACATCTGCTTCGTGCCCGATGGCTCCTATGCCAAGGTCGTCGAAAAGCTGCGCCCCGGTTCGGGTCGCGGCGGCGAGATCGTGCATCTTGATGGCCGCATCCTCGGCAATCATGACGGCGTCATCCACTACACCATCGGCCAGCGCCGGGGCCTTGGCGTGGCCACCGGCGATCCGCTGTTCGTGGTGAAGATCGACGCGCCGAAACGCCGGGTCATCGTTGGCCCGCGCGAAGCGCTGATGACGCGCGGCCTGCTGCTGGAAGAACTCAACTGGCTGGGGCAGGGCAGCCTCGAAGAAGCCGCCACCCAAGGCGCGCGTGTGCTGATCCGTGTGCGGTCCACCCGTCCGCCCGTGCCCGGCTGGCTCGGCTATGAAGACGGCGCCCCGGCGGTGTTTTTCGATGCGCCCGAAGAAGGCGTCGCGCGCGGCCAGGCGGCTGTGCTCTATGACCCCGATGGCGGCACCCGCATCCTCGGCGGCGGCTTCATCGCCCGGCCCCTGCCGGCCGATGAACGCGTGGCGGCGGCCTGATGCCGGCTATCGTTGTTCTCAACGGCACCAGCAGCGCGGGCAAGTCGTCGCTTGCCCGCGCTTTGCAGCAGGCTGCCGCAAGGAATTTGCTGCATGTGCAGATGGACGCTTTCCTTGGCATGCAGCCGCGCCGGTTGAATAATCATCCCGATGCGTTTGTGTTCCGGCCTGTCGAGGGCGCTGATCCGCCGGAGATCGCCATTGAAACAGGGGCTTTCTGCCAGCAATTGCTAGACGGTATGCGCCGGTCAGTCAAAGCCCTTGCCGATGCGGGGCTGGATCTTGTCGTGGACGATGTCTGGCTGCAGGGGAGTGAGCAGCAGGCCTACGAAGCGCTCCTCCGTGAGCATACGGTTCATTTTGTCGGGGTGTACGCCTCGCTTGAGGCCTGTGAGGCAAGGGAGCGGGCGCGGGGAGACCGGGACCTGGGCCAGGCGCGCTGGCAGCACGCCAGAGTGCATGTAAATGCGCGATATGATCTTGAGGTCGACACCACTGAAGCCACGCCCGCACAGGCCGCAGAGGTCATTGCAAAAAGGTTTGAACTCTAGGTTCCAGTGGCTCAGCTGAGCCAGTCCGGCGCCTTCACGCTGCCTGAAAAGCTCGGCGGCGGGTAGCGCTCCAGCAGCTTCTCCACGATGAGATCGGCCACGCGGTCTGCCTCCCGCAGCGGTTCATACGACCACTGATCAAGCTGGCCGCCAAACCAGCGGGCAACCCCGCGCTGGATCAGGCTGTCATGCAACCGATCGAACTTGTCAGCGCGCCCTTCCAGCCGCGCGATATGCACCGGCAGGCCATGCCAGGCGGCCTCCGACAGCATATTCGAGCTGTCCTCGGTCACGATGGCCGCATTGGAGAAGAGCAGCCAGGCCAGATAGGGGTTGGGCCCGTCCTGCGGCCCGGCCCAGAAAGCGGCGCCGATATCGCCCGCCATCTGGCGGAAGCGCGCGGCAACCGGCACCGGCGTGCGCCGCGAACTCGTCAGCCGCAGGCGCCAGCCATCGGCCGCCAGCGCGCGCATCTGCCCTTCCAGCCGGTCAGCGGCGGCGTTGGTGAAGGTGTGCACCCGCGAATCCCCGCCCAGGATCACAATCGCAGACCGGCGCGTTTCATCGGCAAGGTCGGCAAAGGCCTGCGCCGCTTCTTCCAGCGCCTCGGGCGAGAAATAGGCCGGCGAGCCCACCGTGCGCACCACATTCGGCCCGCTCACCGCGTCATGCTCAGGCACCACCAGCAGGTCGAAGTTCGACGGGTCCACATAAGGGTCCAGGATCTGTACCGTGAAGGTTTTCCCGCCCGACGCCGCGCGCGCATATTTCGTCATCGGCGCCGAGCGCCGCCCGGCGGCAATCCAGACTGTCGGCCAGGGCGGGGTCAGCAGCGCGCGCTGATCCTTCGGCAAGGCGTGCAGGAGGGAGGGCCACCGGTCCGCCGGCAGCCAGCGCCAGGGCGCGCGGGGGGTAAGCACCAGCGGTTCATGCCGGTGGGCCTCTCCGGCGATGTGCGCAATCTTCATCCAGCGGCTGGTCGCGCCCAGCGCCGCCGTCAGCGCGCGCACCTGCGCGGCATTGCCGGCGCGGCCATCAGAGACCGCCCAGATCGATGGGCCGAGGGAGGCCATGCTGGCCGGTCCTTTGTCTGCAGTTGGGCTTACTTGTAGACGACCTTGATCACTTCATAGGCGCGGGCGCCAGCGGGCGCGGCCACTTCGGCCTCGTCGCCTTCTTCCTTGCCGATCAGGGCGCGGGCGATGGGGGAGGTCACAGAGATCTTGCCCTGTTTCACATCCGCTTCGTCTTCGCCGACGATCTTGTAGGTCTGCTCTTCCTCGGTATCGACATCGGCAATCGTCACCGTGGCGCCAAAACGCACCTTGCCGCCGCTGAGCTTGCTCACATCGATCACATCGGCGCGCGCCAGCTTGTCGTCGAGCTCGCTGATGCGGCCTTCGATGAAGCTCTGCTTCTCCTTGGCGGCATGGTATTCAGCGTTCTCCGACAGGTCGCCATGCGAGCGGGCTTCGGAAATGGCCGCAATAATGCTCGGGCGCTCAACGGATTTGAGCACCTTCAGTTCGGCCTGAAGCGCGGCATGGCCTTCAGCGGTCATCGGAATGCGTTCCATCGAGAGTATCCCTCATTCTTAGCGGCAAAAAACGTTGTCGCAAAAATCAAGGGCGTCAAGTGGGAGCCATTCAGGCGCTTTGCAAGGCGCGTACGGAGATTTCCTGTGATTTCATGCTGGCAATGGCTTTGACCGCTGCCAGAGACGCTGCGAGCGTTGTAAAATAAGGAATTTTTCTGGCCACCGCCGTCCGGCGAATGGACGCAGAGTCCGACAGCGAGGCGGCCCCTTCGGTGGTGTTGAACACCAGCTGCACGTCTCCGTTGATCATCGCGTCCACGATATGGGGCTGGCCTTCCAGCACCTTGTTGACCCGTTTGACCGGAATGCCCTTCGATTCGAGATGGTCGGCCGTGCCGCTGGTCGCCAGGATGGTGAAGCCAAGCTGGGCGAGGCTGCGGGCGGCTTCTTCGGCGCCCTTCTTGTCGCTGTCGCGCACGGAGATGAACACGGTGCCTTCTTCGGGCAGGCGCACGCCGCCGCCCAGCTGGCTCTTGAGGAAGGCCATGCCGAAATCATCATCCCAGCCCATCACTTCCCCGGTCGAGCGCATTTCCGGGCCAAGCTGCGGGTCAACGCCGGGGAAGCGGGCAAACGGGAACACCGCTTCCTTGATCGCGATCCGGCGCGGGCGGGCGTTGGAAAGGTCAAAGCTGGAAAGCGCTTCGCCCGCCATCACCTTGGCCGCAATGCCGGCAATCGGCGCGCCGACAGCCTTGGCCACGAAGGGCACGGTGCGGCTGGCGCGCGGGTTGGCTTCCAGCACATAGATCTCGTTATCCTTGACCGCGAACTGGATGTTGATCAGCCCTCGGACGTTGAGCGCCATGGCAAGCTGAGCGGCCTGCTCGGCCAGGCGTTTCTGCAGGTCAGCCGAAAGCGTGAAGGGCGGCAGGGCGCAGGCAGAGTCGCCCGAATGCACGCCCGCTTCCTCGATATGCTCCATGATGCCGGCCACGTGCACGGTCACGCCGTCACAGATGGCATCAACATCCACTTCGATGGCATCGGCCAGATAGCGGTCGATGAAGAGGGAAGCGTCGCCTGAAACCTTCAGGGCCTCGGCGGCAAACTTGCGCAGGTCTTCATCATTGCGGGCAATTTCCATCGCCCGGCCGCCCAGCACGAAGGAAGGCCGCAGCATCACCGGATAGCCAATCTCGTTGGCCTTCACCTCGGCCTCTTCCACGCTGCGCGCGGTGCGGGAAGGCGCCTGCTGGATGTTCAGCTTGTCGAGCAGGGCCGCAAACTGTTCGCGGTCTTCGGCGAGATCGATGGACTCCGGGCTCGTGCCCAGGATCGGTACCTGCTCATGGAAAAGCGGGCCTGCCAGTTTCAGCGGCGTCTGCCCGCCAAACTGCACGATCACGCCGGCGAGTTCACCGGCGGACTGCTCCACATGGATAATCTCCAGCAGATGCTCGATGGTCAGCGGTTCGAAATAGAGGCGGTCGGATGTATCATAGTCCGTAGACACCGTTTCCGGGTTGCAGTTCACCATGATGGACTCGATGCCAAGGTCTTCCATCGCGAAGGCCGCATGGCAGCAGCAATAGTCGAACTCGATGCCCTGGCCGATGCGGTTGGGCCCGCCGCCCAGGATGATGGCTTTCTTGCGCGAAGAGGGCCCGGCTTCACATTCTGCGGCCGCCTGGCCGAAGGGGGCGTGCTCATAGGTGGAGTAGAGATAAGGCGTCTTGGCTGCAAACTCTGCCGCGCACGTATCAATCCGCTTATAGACAGGGCGCACGCCAAGGCCGTGGCGATGGGCGCGCACGCCGTCTTCGGTATTGCCGGTCAGCTCCGCCAGGCGCTTGTCGGAGAAGCCCATGGCCTTGATCTCGGTCATGCTGGCAACATTGCCCGGCAGGCCGTTGGCCACGATCAGGGCTTCGGTCTTCACGATCTCTTCGATCTGGCGCAGGAACCAGGGGTCAAACGAGGTGACAGCCTGCACGTCTTCCACGCTCAGCCCCATGCGGAAGGCCTGCGCAATCACGCGCAGCCGGTCGGGAGACTGGATGCCGAGCGCCTGGCGCAGCGCGCTCTCGGTTTCGAAGGGCAGTTCATTGAGGCCCGAAAGCCCCGTCTCCAGCGAGCAGAGCGCCTTCTGCAGGCTCTCCTGGAAGCTGCGGCCAATCGCCATTGCTTCGCCCACGGATTTCATCGCCGTGGTCAGCACAGGCTCGGCGCCCTTGTATTTCTCGAAGGCAAAGCGCGGGATCTTGGTGACGACATAATCAATCGTCGGCTCGAACGAGGCGGGCGTCACGCCAGTGATGTCATTGTCCAGCTCGTCCAGCGTGTAGCCAACGGCAAGCTTGGCGGCGACCTTGGCAATCGGGAAGCCGGTCGCCTTGGAGGCAAGCGCCGAGGAGCGCGACACGCGCGGGTTCATCTCGATGACGACAAGGCGCCCATCCTTGGGGTTCACCGCAAACTGCACGTTGGAGCCACCGGTCTCCACGCCAATCTCGCGCAGCACCGCGATCGAGGCGTTGCGCATCACCTGATATTCCTTGTCCGTCAGCGTCAGGGCAGGGGCCACGGTGATGGAGTCGCCCGTGTGCACGCCCATCGGGTCGATATTCTCGATCGAGCAGATGATGATGCAATTGTCCGCCGTATCGCGGACCACTTCCATTTCATACTCTTTCCAGCCGAGCAGGCTCTCGTCGATCAGGATCTGGGCGTTGGGCGAGGCGGCCAGGCCCGAGCGGCAGATCTCTTCATACTCTTCCACATTGTAGGCAATGCCCCCGCCGGTGCCGCCCAGGGTGAAGGCCGGGCGGATGATCGCGGGCAGGCCGACCGTTTCCAGCGCGTCCATCGCCTGTTTCAGGCCTGTCAGGCGGTCATAGCGCTTGGGCTTGCCCGGTTCGGCGGGCAGCTCTGGCGAGGCGATGATCGCTGCGCGCGGGTTTTCCAGGCCCAGCCGGTCCATCGCCTCGCGGAACAGCTTGCGGTCTTCGGCCATCTCGATGGCCTCGGCCTTCGCGCCGATCAGTTCGACGCCGTATTTCTCGAGGATGCCGGCATAATGCAGGTCCAGCGCGCAGTTCAGCGCCGTTTGTCCGCCCATCGTCGGTAGCAGCGCGTCCGGGCGCTCGGCCTCAATGATCTTTTCGACCACTTCGGGCAGGATCGGCTCGATATAGGTCGCGTCCGCCAGCTCCGGATCGGTCATGATCGTGGCGGGGTTGGAGTTCACCAGGATCACCCGGTACCCCTCCGCCTTCAGGGCTTTGACAGCCTGAACGCCGGAATAATCGAACTCGCAGGCCTGGCCGATAATGATCGGGCCGGCGCCGATAACGAGGATCGAGGAGATATCTGTGCGCTTGGGCATGGGTCGTGGTCTCCTCACAGGCGGTCAAACGGCTGCCCGATAGCAGGGAGTCGGGCGCGGGGGCAAGGCGCAAGGTGCGCTCAATACCCCTCTTCGGGGGGAAGCGCTGCGTCTGGCGCGGTGCTACGGGCTGAAGCGGAGGAAATCCAGATGAATCACGCGCGTTTCGTTCCGCTTCTGCCCGGTCTTATCGCCGCACGGGCCCGGAAGGGGAACGCAGGCCGCCGATCAGGTGACATCTGCCAACTGCTTCAGGAGGGAAGACCCATGAAAACCACGTTCGCCGCCGCCGCCCTGGCCCTGCTTCTGGCCGCCTGTGACAATGCCCCGGCGCCCGCGCCCGCCGCAGACGCCCCGGCCAGCACAGTGGACGCCGTCAGGCAAGCCCCGGCCGAGGTTACGACCAACCTCTTCATCCTCTACACGCTGAAAGAGGGCGTCAGCCCCGAGCAGTTCGAGGAATGGGTGCGCGTCACTGACCAGCCGGCCATGCGCAGCCTTGCCCGCGTCCAGTCCTTCCGCACCTACCGGGCCGAGCGCCTGCTGATGGGCGAGGGCGCCCCCGGCGTCGCCTATATCGAAGCCTTCGCCATCCCCGACCTCGATGGCTTCACCAATGAGGACATGGCCGGCGAGACCGTCCAGGCCGTGATGGGCGAATTCATGGGCTTTGTTGAGGCGCCCCAATTCATCATCGTGTCGGAAGTGGAATGATCGGGGCGGTCGCATACCGCCTCGCGGCTCTGTGCCTGCTGGCCGCGCCTCTGATAGGCGGCGCGGCCCAGGCCGAAGCAGACCCCTGCGAGACGGTGCATCTGCCCAAGGCGCTGGAAGCCAGCCTGAGGCAGACCAATACCGCCGAGCAGTTTCAGCAGGCATTGACGGAAATTGACGGGCAGGTCTCCCGCTGCCCGGACCATCCCTGGCTGAACATGATGGGCGCGCTGATGGATATGCGCGCCTATGATGTTCTGGTGCGGGGCAACAACAACCAGGTCAACCAGTCAGCGGTGGACTACCTGATCCGCGCCTATGGCCGGTCCAGCAAATACATCGCCGTGCAGTCTGAAGACCGGCAAGACCGTTTCGGGGTCCAGGCCGGCGCGCAGAGGGGAAACCTCACCTACAGCGCTGCGGCCGATAACCGGAAAGCCATCATCACGGCGCTCATGCAGATTGCAAAGCTGGGCACGGTGCATCCCTATCTCGCGGCCGAAGCGCCCCCGGCCTGCAATGGCTGGATCGCCTCGGACTCCCAGACCGTCGCCTATGCCATGAAGACAGAGGCAGACCTGATTTTCCGGCCTTTCCTGGAGGCCGCAGCAAAGTCGTGCAGCACGGATCAGACCCGTAAAAACGACACCCCGGCCGGCGCTCTGGCTTATTCCTACACCAATCTTGTGCGGACAGGGGCGATCACCGATCCGGCGCAGGTCAGGGATTTGCTGCTTGCCGCGCGTGCGGCGCGCGACACCTATTTCGAGATGAATCACGGCCAGTTCGGCATCCTGTTATCGAAGATCACCTCTGGCGAACTCGACAGCCAGTTGCGCAAGCATGGGGTTGATCCGCAGGCGGGTCTCCTGCCTCGGGATCAGTGGTTCGCGGGTAAGCGCATGAGCGGCGATGAGGTGAACTTCACCCTCGCCTGGACCCTCAGCGATACATGGGCCGGTCTTGCTGCCGAGATGGCGGCAGGCACAAAAACACTCGCGGAGGCTGGCACGGCCTATACGAATTTCGTTTCCGGCATCGTGGCCGAAGGCCGCGCCGCCGGGCTGGAGGCCGAGACGCGCGCCGCCATCCTCTTTGCCCTGACCAATGTGCAGGAAAGCCGGACGCGCGCGCATACGATGGATGGCTACGATCTTCCGCCGCCCTGGCTGTTTGACATGCTGAAGAAGGTTTATGGGCCCCAGAAAGCGGAGGAGTAGGATGCAGCCTTGTTTCAGAATCGCCGGTCTCGCCTTCGCGGCAATGCTCGGCGCTGCCCCGGCGCTGGCTTCGCCTGCGCCTTGCGGCCCGGATCGGATTGTCAAGGCTGCCACGGCCTATAACGCGCTCGGCGAGTCGCCCGTCCAGGCGGCGCTTGCCGGCCGCACGCCGGTCACCGATGAAGTCTTTGCGGAGAAGCTCGCGGAGATACGTCTGGATGCCGGCCAATGCCCGCAGACAGGCTGGGTACGGATCATCGCTGCGGGCGCCGAGCTGAAATGGGTTGAACGGCTTGAAGCCGATACGCCTCCCGGCGAGGGCCGCAAGGCGGCGCATGTCCCGTATGTTACCCAAGCCATGGACCATATCCTCGCCGCCCAGCAGGATGCACCGAAATACCTTAGAACTGCGCAGTTCAATCTACGCTATGAAGACTGGTACGGGATCGTCAAAGAGGCCGTCAAATCCATGACCAGCTATGCGGAAGCAGGCCATGACGTTCATCCGGTCCTGACGGAGACGCGCCCGCCGCTCACGTGTAACGAGGTCACAATGGCGATGGCGACCGCCGCAGCGGCCTATGAGACGATTGGCCGGCCAGCTTCGCTGAAGCTGCTGGACCGACTGGCGGATGCCTGCCGCGGCTCCCAGGACAGGGCGCACTGGAGCCCCCTGGTCCAGCGCGCCAAGGCGATCACGCAGCAGGTTCAAGACAAGAAAATAGCCGGGAAGGTCGATGTCCATATCTACCTGCGCGGAGCGCTGCGCGATGTCTCGCAATATCTGGAAGGCAAATCGGCGCCCTTCGGTCTCTGGCAGACGCGGGATCAGGCGCTGCTCGACAAATTGCTGGACGAGCATGGCGTCAGCCGCGTCCTGTATGACCCGGACAGTCTGAAGCATGTTGCGAGGGAAGACTGGTTTGCGCCGGGCGTGATCGGCACCGAGTCGGCCAAGATTTCGGTTGCCCTGGAAATCAGCCGCAACTGGACCCCGAAAGCGGCCGGCATTGGCGCGCCGACCGTTGAGGAAACCGGGCCTGCCCGGTCCGCCTTCCTGCGCGCAGTCAGCGAGATGTCGGCCGAGGCAGATGCCGCCGGACAGGGGATCGCCGGACGCTTGATGATCAATGAGGCACTGGACCTTTTCCAGTCGGGGGATATCCGCACGACGGAAACAGCCGACCTGCCCGGTATGCCGGGCTGGCTGCATGACGTGCTGCGTAACACCAATCTCCGCAAGATTGCGGAGTTGGAGGGGGAAACGCCCTAGCCCGTCAACGGGCCTGGCCGGACTGCTCCATCCAGCGCCGGAACGGGCTCGGCCCTTTCATCGGCTCCTGCCGGTGAGGGGCGTCTTCATCTTTTGTCTGTGGACCGATCATGCTGGAAGCCCCGCCCCCGGATGAGGGGGCAGGGCTGTCGGCGCGCTCAGGTTCGCCGGAAGTGCGCCGCATGGGGCTTACCAGCGGCGGGCATCGTCGGGATAGCGGTCGCGCGCATCGACCACGCCGTCGCCATCGCTATCGTAATTGTACGGATCATAATTGGCGGGGCGGTTGCCCGTGCCGCAATCCCCGGCCTGGCTGCAGCCGCGGGCTGCGCCGGCAACGCCGCCGACTGCTGCGCCAATGGCGGCGCCGCGTGTGGCATTGCCATCGCCCACATTGTTGCCGATAGCAGCGCCGGCGGCTGCGCCAAGGGCGGCGCCTGCAGCTGCGTTGCGTTCTGCCGTGCCTGAAGAGGTGCACGCGGCCATGGCCAGCGCACTGGCGCCGATCGCAGCAAGTTTCACGTATCCGATCATGGGTCGTTCCTTTCCTGTTAGTGGATTGGAAACGCCGGCTTTCCGCATCGGTTCCTTAAATTACATGGAGTTCAGGTATAGCGCTTGGACAGGCGCTGCAGCATTTCATCGGCGTCGCCGCGCTCTGCGCCGTTATAGCCGGTCACCGCATCGGCCACGAAGGGGTTGTCCTGGCGTTCCTGGCCAAAGGTCGACATTGGCCCATGGCCGGGCACAAACCGCATCTGATCGCCCAGAGGCCACAGCTTGCCGGTGATGGAATCGATCAGCTGCTGATGGTTCCCACGCGGAAAATCCGTGCGCCCCACAGAGCCGCGGAACAGCACATCGCCCACGAATGCCAGCGCCCCGTCCTGATGATAGATCACCACATGGCCCGGCGTATGGCCGGGGCAGTGGGCTACGCCGAATGTGTTGCCGGCCAGGTCGAGTTCGTCGCCATCGTCCAGATAGCGGTCAGGCTGCACATTCTTCCCGTCGCGGATGCCATAGCGCGCGCCGCTGGCTTCCACCTCGTCCAGCAGCCACTGGTCGTCCTTGTGCGGCCCGATGATGGGGCAGCCGGTGCGTTCTTTCACGTCCATTGCCGCGCCCACATGATCAAGGTGCCCATGGGTCAGCCACACGCCGACAATCTTGACGCCGAAATGGTCGGCCGCCTGCATCAGCTTGTCCACCTCGCCGCCGGGGTCGACAAAAACGCCTTCCTTGGTCTCGGTGGACCAGATCATCGACGTGTTCTGCTGCAGCGGCGTCACCGGAATGATCCGGATCTCGAGTTTCGGGGCAGGGGCTTGTTCGGTCATGGGGGCAAACATAGCGATCCGGGCCCGCTTCGCAATGCGGCGCTTCCTGTCTTTTCGCCTGCCAGACGCTGGGTTAACTATTGCAGCGATATATCTTCAGGAGCGCCCGGCGATGCAGCAGTCCAGACAGCCCATACGGGCCAACGGCCTTGGAGACATCGGAGGGCGCGGCGGGATCATCCTAATCGCCCTCATCGGCCTCTTCATCTACTGGCAGTCAAACCAGAAAGAGGTGCCCTTCGCGCCCGGCAAGAAACAGTTCAACACCCTGTCGGTGGCTGACGAGATCAAGCTCGGCCAGCAATCCTATCTGCAGATCCTCCAGCAGGAACACAGCCAGGGCAACACCGTGCTCTGCGCCGATGAGGCCAGCTGCCGGGGCGATGCGCGCCGGCTGACGGAAACGGTTCGCGAAATCGGCGCCCGGCTGGAGCGCGCCGCGCTGGAACTGGAAAACGACTATCGCACGCAGGGCTACCGGATGCCCGGCGTCGTCGAACAGTTCGACTGGACCTATTATGTCGTGGACTCGCCCACCCCCAACGCCTTCTGCCTGCCGGGTGGCTATGTGGCGGTCTATACCGGCATTCTCGACATCACCGGCAATTATGATGGCCGCGTCACGCTGGAGGATGTCGCCGATGTCAACAAGCTCGCCGTCGTCATGGGGCATGAGATCGGCCATGCCCTGGCCCATCACGGCGCCGCGCGGATGAGCACCCAGCAGATGCTGCAGATCGGCCAGGTCGCCCTCGCGGTCGGGGTAGGGGATATGGATGCGGGCCAGCGTCAGGCGGTCCTGCAGGCTTTCGGGGTCGCTGCCCAGGGCGGCTTCCTTGCCTTCTCGCGCGAACACGAGACCCAGGCTGACAAGATCGGCCTCGATCTGCTCGTGCGCGCCTGTTACGATCCCCGCGAAGCGCCCGAGCTGTGGGAGCGGATGGGCGAGATCGGCGGCGGCCAGCGCCCGCCCGAATGGATGAGCACCCACCCGGCCTCCGCCACTCGGGCCGAAAACTTCCGCAAATGGATGCCCGAAGCCATCGCCGAATATGAGCGCCGCTGCGGAAAGCTGAACTGAAAACGGCCCCCGCCGCAAAGCGAGGGCCGCCAAGGGCCATTCCCCATCGTGGAAGCGCGCCGCCTTGTGAGCTTTGCCCTTCCGCCCTTAAAATATGAGTAATAGTGCCAGTCTGAACGTTTGATAACAATCTGCGCACGGCGCGTTCAGAATACTTTCCCGCCCGCCCGGGGCCCGTCATGCCCGCTCAGGCCGCTGGTTCAGCGCAAAAAAAAGCCGCGAAGGCTCCTCCTCCCGAAGCGCTTCGCGGCTGTGCAATGCAGTCCGTGCCGTCCACCGGCGTCACCCAGCCTGCAGTGTATCAAGTGAGCAGCGTGGGCCCCGTAAGACCCGCAACCAAAAAAGGTTACCCTTTTTACATACCACTGGTATGGTGAGACGCAAGAGGTGTGGGGATGCCGAAACGCACAAAAGAACAGGCGGCCGAAACGCGTGAAGCCTTGCTGCGCGCGGCCAGGGAATTGTTTACAAATCAAGGCTTTGCGGCGACCAGTATCGCCGCCATCGTCGCGGCTGCAGGCACGACCAAGGGCGCGCTGTTTCACTATTTTAGCAGTAAGGAAGACATTTTCCTCGAGGTCTGGACCGCGCTGCAGCTGGAAATGGACGCCGCCGCGCGTGACGCTGCCGCGGCCGCCCGCTCGAAAACAGACCCCTACGCGGCCTTTCTGGCCGGGTGCCGGGTCTATCTCGACTGGGCCATGCGGCCCGATTACCAGTCGATCGTCCTGATCGACGGCCCCTCGGTCCTCGGCATGGCCCGCTGGCATGAGCTCGATTTCCAGCTCGGCATGAACAACATGACGCGCGGCGCCGCCTATCTCGCCAGCCAGGGCCTCGTCCCGGAAGACCGCATCCGCCCGGCTGCTGTCCTGCTCCAGTCGGCCCTCAATGGCGCGGGCTTTGCCCTTGCCTCCAGCTACCGGGATGTCACCCGCGAAGAACTCTTCGCCGGCTTCGAAGCGATCGTGCGCGGCCTGAAGCATTCTGCATAATCCTCGCGCGCAGATGCCAGCGGGCGGGGTTTATTATGCGGCGGAAAGCCGATACGGGTCAGCGCGAAAGAAAAGGGAAGGCCCTCCTCATGTCGCATTTCTCGCCGCTCTCCACGCTCCCGCCCGACGCCCTCCTGGGCCTGATGACCGCCTACCGCGCCGATGAGCGCTCGGAGAAGTTCGATCTCGGCGTCGGCGTCTACAAGGACGAGCATGGCGAAACCCCGATCCTTTCCGCTGTGCGCAAGGCCGAGGCCAAGCTCCTCGCCGCCCAGACCACCAAGGTCTATGAGGGCCCGCGCGGTAACACCGATTTCTGCGCCCATATCGAGAAGTTCGTGTTCGGCGCCGATCATCCGGCGCTGAAGGAAAACCGCGTCCTGTCTTTCACCGCCCCCGGCGGCTGCGGCGCGCTGTTCCTCGGCGTCGGCCTGATGCGCCGCATGGGCACCCGCCGCGTCTGGGTGTCCAAGCCCACCTGGCCCAACCATCCCAACGTCGTCAAATCCCTCGGCCTTGAGGTCAAGGATTATGCCTATGCCCGCGACGGCGCCTTCTACAAGCTCGGCGCGCTGGCAGACCTCTCCACCGCCGAGCCCGGCGACGGCATTATCCTGCAGGGTCCCTGCCACAACCCCACCGGTATCGATCCGTCAACGGACGATTGGCGTGCGCTGGGCAGGCTCTGCCGCGAGAAGCGCGTCATCGCGCTTCTGGATGTCGCCTATCACGGCTTCGCCTCCGGCCTCGACAAGGACATGGACGGCGTGCGCGCCTTCATCGAGGAGGCCGGCGAAGCGCTTGTCTCCTATTCCTGCTCGAAGAATTTCGGCCTTTACCGGGAGCGTACCGGCTGCTTCCTCGCCATCGGCAAGGACGCCGAAGGCATCGCGGCGGCCACCACCCATGTTGCCGATATGGGCCGCGCCACCTGGTCCATGCCGCCCGCCCATGGCGCGGGCATCGTCGCCGCAGTGCTGGATGATCCGGATCTGCGCGCCGAATGGGAAGCCGAGCTGGCGGCGATGCGCACCCGGATGATCTCCCTGCGCACGGCGCTCTCCGATGCCCTGGTCAGCCATACCGGCTCAAACCTGCTCGCCGCCCTCAAGACGCAGAACGGCATGTTCTCGCAGCTGCCGATCTCGGCAGAGGACACCGCCAAGGCACGCGAAGCCGATGGCATCTACATGCCATCCTCCGGCCGCATCAACATCGCCGGCCTCCACGCCAGCGACATCCCCCGCCTTGCCGAAACCCTCGCGCGGTATCTCGTCTAGAAGTTTGGTGTTCCGCTCGCCGCGAAGTCCCAACCCCTCTCCCTCTGGGAGAGCGGGCACGCAACGCCTACTGGCGCGTCGGTCGTATGCTCCGTCCCATGATGAGTATCGCCTGCCTCAGCAAGGAACCAGCGCTCGCGGAGTATTCCGGGCTCATGCATCCGTTCTTCTGGTGGGTGTTCATCTGGCAGATGCGGATCGCCGCAAAACACCTGCAGGCCGCTGGCCGCAGAGGCGCGCTCATCCGCATCAGCTGGTGGGGCAGGGTGCGCGTCGAATATCTCGGCGACCAGAGGCCCAACCCTTCCGCCTACAGACCAGCACAGCCCAAACGCAAGGCGTGGGGTGATCCAAGCTGGTCCTCAGCGATCCCGGCTGGCCTTCTCCCTAAAGCGCGGCTTCTTTTCTGCCCCCGTGCTAACGGGGGCTTCGAGGAAAACGTTTGGCCTGCAAACGCCGCCAGAAGGAATGAACCGGGCCTGCGCCCTCACTGCGCGCCCCGACACCTCCTAGCCCCCACAATCCCCCCGAACTCAGCCCCATCCCCCGGCCAGCCCAAGCTGCGTCCGGCCAAGCGTGCTGCGCGAAATCCAACCCGTTCGCTCTCGTCCTCGTCACATTCGACGGGCGCAGCCCGTCTGAGTGCCTATCTCCCGCCACATCCCCAGGCGCGCGCCTCTCGGCCCGGAGATAGGCCCTCAGATGCGCGGCGCGCACCGAGGGCGACGACCCAATGATACTTCGGAAAAGCCGGCAGGGTCAGTTCCGGCTGATCCTGACCCGTCCCCAGCGCCCCCTTGGGAGGCTCGTCGCGAGCCCGAACCTAAAAAAAACCTGCAGGTCCCAATCCCCCTTAAACCATCGATCAAGGGTTCCCTCCCGCGCCTGATGCGGTATTCAGAAGAATACGGGCAGCCGGGGAGTATTCATGCGGTTTCTGATGGTGGCGATTGCGGCGGGCGTCTGCCTTCTGGGGGCCTGTGCCCAGCGCTCTGCCTGGACAGTCCCGGTCCAGCCTGTGGACGAAGCCGCCCTGGCGCGCGTGGCCCCGGCGGGCCGCCTGCCGGCCATGGCCCGGCCCAAGGCCTACCGCGTCGCTCTCGATCTCGATCCGCGCGAAACCCATTTCTCCGGCTATGTCGAGATCGATGTAGAGCTCGCCGCCGCCACCAATGGCATCTGGCTGCACGGCGATGATCTTGCCGTCTCCCGCGTCACGGCCACGGCCGGGGGCGAAACGGTCGAGGCGAGCTGGGCGGAAGTCCTCGATACCGGCGTCGTCTGGGTCGGTTTTCCCCGCCGTCTGCAAGCGCGCCGCGTCACGCTGGCGATCGACTATACCGCCGCCTTCGATACGGGCCTGGCCGGTCTCTTCCGCGTCGAATCCCAAGGCAACTGGTATGCCCTTGCCAAGTCCGAAAGCATTCAGGCGCGCCGCTTCCTGCCGGGCTTTGACGAGCCGGGCCTGAAGGCGCCCTTTGAAGTGGCAATCACCGTGCCCGAAGGCATGCACGCCATCGCCAACACGCCGGAGGTCTCCCGCGCGCCGGCTCAGCCCGGCTTTGAAACCATCACCTTCGCGCCCACCCGTCCGCTCTCCACCTATCTGCTCTCCACCGCCGTCGGCAATTTCGACAAGGTCGATCGCGCCCCGCTCCCGCCAAATGATGTGCGGCGCACGGAAATTCCGCTCACGGGCTATGCCCGCGCCGGGAAGGGGGAGGAGCTTGCCTTCGCGCTGGACCTGACGCCGGAAATGATGCGCGTCTTTGAGGAAATGCTGGGCCAGCCTTACCCCTATGAAAAGCTCGATATCATCGCCGCCCCGCAATGGCCCTCGGGCGCAACAGAGCTGGCCGCCGCCATCACCTATCGCGAAGGCCGCATTCTTGTCGGCCCCAATACCGGGCCGTCCCTCCTGCGCAGCGTCAAGGAAATCCATGCGCATGAGATTGCCCATATGTGGTTTGGCAATCTGGTCACGCCGCCCTGGTGGGATGATCTCTGGCTGAAGGAAGCCTTCGCCACCTGGAGTGAAACCGCCGTGCTGGAAATCATGGAGCCCCAGGGCAATCATGATCTGGCCGCCGTGGTCGATGGTATCCGCGCCATGTCGCTCGACAGCCTGCAAGGCGTGCGCGCCGTGGCAGAGCCGATCAGCCGCAATGAAGATGTGCGCAATGCCTATGACGCGATCACCTATTCCAAGGGCCAGTCGGTCATCCGGATGATCGACACCTATTTCGGCCCGGATGTCTTGCGCCCGGCGCTCGGGCGATACATTGCGCAGTATGCAGATGGTGAGGCCGACAGCGCGCGCTTCTATTCCGCCATCGGCAAGGCCAGCGGCCAGCGCGCCATCGGCACTGTCTTCGAAAGCTTCGTCACCCAGCCTGGTGTGCCGCTCGTCTCGGCCCAGCCGATCTGCAGCGGCACGTCTGCCAAGATAGAGTTCAGCCAGACACGTTATCGTCCCATCGGTTCGGAAATTACCCCCGGCGGCCTGTGGAACATTCCGGTCTGCGCCGCCTGGAAGGATGGCGCCAATACGGGCGAAGTCTGCACGCTGCTCAGCGCGCCCCAGCGCACGGTGGATGTGCGCGGCGCCATCTGCCCGGAAGTCGTCGTGCCCAATGCCAAGGGGGCAGGCTATTACCGGTTTGATCTGCCAGCGGAATATTGGCGCGCCCTGACGGATGATTTCGCCGCGCTTGAGCCGCGCGAGGCTCTGGTCTCCATCGACAGCGCCCAGGCCGCCTTCAATGCCGGATCGATGGGCGGGGCGGAGTATCTCGGCCTTCTCGAAGCCAGCCTCGCCCATCCACATGGCACAGTGCTGATCTTTGCGCTGAACGCCTGGGACGCGCTTCTGGCCCAGCTTGGCGAAGAGGCAGAGCCGGCAAAGGCCCGCGCGTCTGCCGCGCTCGCCCGGCGGGATGACCCGTCCGAGCTGGAAGCCGGGATGCGCCTGCGCGGTTTCCGGGCCGCCTCCCTGCACGAGCCTGAGGCCCGCGCCGCCCTTGTCGCCGAGGCCGATGCGTTCCTCTCAGGCACGGGCGAGCTCTCCAGCGACCTCTACACCTACGCCCTGCGCGCCGCGCTGGAGGAGGGGGGCACGGCGATGTTAGACAAGGTGCTCGCCGCCATCACCCGCCTGGACGATGCCGTCTTTCTCCAGGCCGCTGCCGACAGCCTCGGCAGCGCCGCTTCGCCGGATGATGCTGCCCGCGCGCTCGATCTCATCTATGAGGGCGGCATCAGCCAGCAGGTCACCTTCTCCCTCGCCCAGAGCCTGATGAACAATCCGGCCCACCGCGACAGGACCTGGGCCCGCCTCACCGGAGACTTCCCCGGCTTCACGGCCCGGGTGCCTTCCCAGCTGCGCCGCAACACGCCGCGCCTGGCACGGGCCTTCTGCGACCCTGCGATGATCCCGGATCTGGAAGCCCTCTTTGCCGCCGGCAGCCGCGACCTTGCCGGGCATGAACGCGCGTTGGGCGAAACGAAGGAATATCTGACGCTCTGCGCCGCGCAGAGAGAGAATGCCCGCGCGATGATCCTGCCTGTCCTGGCGCGTCCCTGATCTGTCCGGGACTGTCCGGAAATGTCCGGATTTGTCCGCTGGATGTCATCCCGTGTCCGCGTTTTGACACGGGATGACACCGGTTGGGCGCGGGGTCAGGCGTTCTTGATCGTCAGTCCGCCATCCACCGGAATGTGGACACCGTTGAGGAAGCTCGCCGCCGGCAACACGAGGGAAAGCGTCATGTGCGCCACCTCTTCGGGGATGCCATACCGGCGCAGCGGCACCCGGCGTTTGGCATATATCTCCTTGTGTTCATCGGAGATTCCGGCGGTGATCCCGGTGATGATCGGGCCCGGGCAGATGCAGTTGACCGTGATGCCTTCCCGGCCCAGATCCACCGCCAGGCCGCGCGTCAGGCCGATCACGCCATGCTTGGCCGCCACGTAAGGGGAATTGCCCGGCGTTGCCCCCAGCCCTTCGGTGGACGCGATGTTCACAATCCGCCCCCAGCCATTCTTGCGCATATAGGGCAGGGCCGCCCGGATCGCCCGCTGGTGCGAGGTCAGCATGACGTTGATCGAGGGGCCCCAGCTGTCCTCATAGCTTTCCTCTCCAACCTGGCCGGGGATGGCGAACCCTGCATTGTTGACGAGGATATCCATCCCGCCAAAATGCGCCGCCGCCTCATCCACCACCCGCTTGATCGCGGCGCCATCGCCCACATCCAGGGCCCAGCCTTTCACATGATCGAAGCCGGCTGCCTTGATTTCATTGACGACCTTGTCGACGTTTTCCTGGCGCAGGTCGGTCACCGCCACATTCGCGCCCTCACGGGCAAAGAGGTGGGCCGTCGCCCGCCCCATGCCGCTGGCCGCGCCGGTGATCAGCGCCGTCTTGCCTTTGATGCTTCTGGATAATTCCTGATAGGGTGGCTGCTCTCGCATGTCTGTTTCCTCCGTTTCGTTATGTTTCCGGAGGAGGTCCGCACTGGCCGGCCATCCTCCCCGTATTGATCCTGCTGGTTAGTTGAATCCCGCCAGGCATTGGCGGGCCCAGGCCACCGCCCCTGTGGCTTTGCCGGTATCGAACCGCATCCCTTCGGCGGCGCCGTCTACGGCGATCCCAACCCAGTCAGCGGCGGCGATCTGGTCCACCATCGCCCGATCCGCGTCCATCGACAGGGTCACATAGACCGAATTGGCGTCGATATACTCCCAGCCCACATGGCCGGGCGCCCTGCGGGCATCGGTGCCGTTGAGGGCATAGATGAGATCGGTGGGTTCAAGGTAACCCCAGTCAATCTCATCAGGATCAGGCACGGACTCAGCCCGGGGCACGGCGAAGACAACCGCCGTCTCCTCCTCACCCGGCTCGAACCTGTAGGTGACATAAATAGGGCTGGGGTCCTTGGTGAGTGTCTTGTAAAGGACGCAGGCCTGTCCCAGCCAGATATCGTCGCTGTCGATCTTTCCGGCCCGCCATCCATCGACAACGCCGTGATCGGCAAGATCGGGGATGCCAGCAAACAGGTCCTGGGCCGCAGCGGTCGCCGGCGAGATCAGCAGCACAAGTCCTGCCAGCAGAGCGCCAATCCGGCTCATGCCTGTTTCCTCCGCTTCTTGATAGTGCCCGAAAAGTTCAGCACTGGCCGGCCATCCTGGCCTGTCACCAGTCCGCGCACAAAGCTGAGAGACCCGCCTTTGCGCAGCGTGTCCCCACGCGCCTCCAGCCGTTCTCCTTCCAGTGCCCCGTCGATGAATTCGGCGGTAAACGCCACCGTGACCCCGTAAGAGCCTTCCATGGCCTCATGGCCAATCGCGAACAGGGCAAAGTCGGCAAAGGTCATCAGGCAGCCGCCATGCACCACGCCCCCGGCATTCATATGCTTGCGCGCCACCCGGAACGCGGCGACCGGGCCTTTCTCATCGACCCGGAAATAGAACGGGCCGGCCGTTTCATGCTCGAAGGGCTCCTCGGCCCATGTAGTCCAGCCTGCAAACTCACCGCTCTCGACAATCGTTGTGGACATGGGGCTCCATCTCTTTTTTGACTGCGGCACCTTACCGTCATGCGCCCCTTCGACAAGCGCCGCATTGGGGCATAGAGTGCGCGCCGAAGAGAAATGACGGGAGAAGAAACCCATGGCCTTTGATGCTGAAACCCGCGCCGCCCTGATCGAGCAGGTGCGCCGCTTTGTGACCGAAACCTGCGTGCCCGTGGAGGCCCAGGTCTCAGAAGAAGACGCAGTGCCTCAGCATGTGGTTGACGCCATGAAGGAGCTTGGCCTGTTCGGCGTTGCCGTACCGGAGGAGTTCGGCGGGCTCGATCTCGACATGGAAACCGAATGCCTGGTCGCCATGGAACTCGGCCAGACTTCGCCAGCCTTCCGTTCCGTTGCCGGCACCAATATCGGCATCGGCAGCCAGGCTCTCGTCCTTTTCGGCACCCCTGAGCAGAAGCAGAAATGGCTCCCCGGCATCGCCTCGGGCGACCTGATCGCCTCTTTCGCCCTGACTGAGCCCGAAGCCGGCTCTGACGCGGCCGGCCTGAAGACCAAAGCCGTGCGGGATGGGGACTATTACATCCTCAATGGCACCAAGCGCTATATCACCAACGCCAACAAGGCCGATCTCTTCACCGTCATGGCACGGACAAATCAGGACGAGCCCGGCGCGAAGGGGGTTTCTGCCTTCATCGTGGAGCGCGGCACGCCCGGCCTCTCGGTTGGCAAGCCGGAGAAGAAGATGGGCCAGCAGGGCGCCCATATCTGCGACGTGATCTTCGAGAACGCCCGCGTGCCCGCCGCCAACATGATCGCCAAGGAAGGCGAGGGCTTCAAGGTGGCCATGAGTGTGCTGGATAAAGGCCGGCTGCACATCTCGGCCGTGGCGACCGGCGTTTCCAAACGCCTGATCCGCGAGATGGTCAATTACGCCCTCGAGCGCCGCCAGTTCGGCAAGCCGATCTTCGAGCATCAGATGCTGCAGGCCCTGATCGCTGACAGCCAGGCAGAAACCTATGCCGCCGAATGCATGATCCTGGACGCCGCGCGCCGCCGCGACGCGGGCGAGGACATCACCATGCTTGCTTCGTGCACGAAGCTTTTTGCCACCGAGGCCTGCGGCCGCGTGGCCGACCGCGCCGTGCAGATTTTCGGCGGGGCAGGCTATGTGGCCGATTACGGCATCGAGCGGTTCTACCGCGATGTGCGCATCTTCCGCCTCTATGAAGGCACCAGCCAGATTCAACAGATAATCATCGCGCGTGAACTGGCCCGCGCGGCCAAAGCGGGGAGCCTCTGATGTTTGAACATGATCTGACTGATCCAAGTGAAGTTGGTTTGAATGCGGAGCGTCTGGACGCGATTCCGGACTTCTTCCAGAAGAACTATATCGACAGCGGCAAGATCCCCTGCATGGCTACGCTGGTGTCGCGCGGGGGCGAGATTGCCCATGAAAGCTATATCGGCGCGACCGAGATGGGCGGCAGCCAGCCGATCAATTCCGAGACGATCTTCCGCATCTATTCGATGACCAAACCGGTCACCACGCTGGCCATCATGATGCTGTTCGAGGAGGGCAGGCTGCGCCTCGAACATCCCGTCAGCCGGTACATTCCTGAATACAAGGATGTGAAGGTCTGGGCGGGCGGCACGGCGGCGGCGCCGAAGCTGAAGGATCCAGACCGCGAGATGACGATCCTTGATCTGATCACGCACACGGCGGGCCTCACCTATGGCTTCCTGATGCAGGATGAAAGCGACGAGATCTACCGCCGCGAAAAGGTTGGCAATCACAAGCAGACGCTGCAGGAAATGGCGCGCCAAATGGCGGGCCTGCCGCTGGCCTTCTCACCGGGAACCGAATGGCGCTACAGCCATTCGATCGATGTGCTCGGCGCGATTGTGGAGATCATCACCGGGCAAGAGCTGGACGTGTTCTTCCGGGAGCGGATTTTTGGTCCGCTGCAGATGAACGATACCGATTTCTGGGTGCCGGAAGACAAGATCGGCCGGCTGATGGCCTGCTATCAGAAAGACGCCAAGACCGGCGAAACCACGCTGGCTGATCCCGGCGGCGCGGCCTCGAAACTCTATGCCAAGCGCCCGGTTCAGCTGAATGGTGGCGGCGGGCTTGCTTCCACGGTGCGGGATTATCACCGCTTTGCCCTGATGCTGCTGCGCGGGGGTACGCTGGACGGCGCGCGGATCATCAGTCCCAAGACGTGGGAGTTCATGCGCCAGAACCATCTGCCCGGCGGGCAGACCATGCGCGGCATGGGGCGCTCGGCATTCACCGAGGTGATGGCCGAAGGCGTAGGCTTCGGGCTGGGCGGATCGGTTGTCACCGATATCGTGCAGACCCGCCAGCCGGGTAGCGATGGCACATTCAGCTGGGGCGGCCTTGCCTCCACCTTCTTCTGGATCGATCCGGAAGAGGAGCTGATCGCGGTCCAGGCCACCCAGCTGATGCCGTCATCGACCTATCCGATGCGGATGCAGCTTCAGCAACTTGTCTATGCGGCGATCGACTGGTGAGCGAGGAAGCAAAAAACCCTGTTCGGGAAGCCATCCTTGAGCTGACGGCCGAACGCGGCGTGGGCGGAACGATTGCGCCGGAAGATGCGGCCAAGGCGGTGAGCGCAGACCGGTGGCAGAAGCTGCTGCCGGATGTGCGCGCCGAGGCTGTGCGCCTTGCGAAAGATGGCGTGATCGCGATCTACCGGAAGGGCAAGCCGGTGGACCCCGAGACCTTCAAGGGCGTCTACCGGATCGG
The DNA here is from genome assembly GCF_000685315.1 of Hyphomonas polymorpha PS728. Taxonomy (GTDB): domain Bacteria; phylum Pseudomonadota; class Alphaproteobacteria; order Caulobacterales; family Hyphomonadaceae; genus Hyphomonas; species Hyphomonas polymorpha. The sequence continues at coordinate 96,581 of NZ_ARYM01000011.1, read as the reverse complement.
CCTGCCGGGCAAGGTGATCGGCGCCGCTTCCGGAGGCTGAGGATGCCGAAGCCGCCCGACCCGTTTCACGAATTCGTGCTGGAACTGTTTTCCGGCGTTGGACCGGTCAACATCCGGCGTATGTTCGGCGGGGCAGGCGTCTATCAGGATGGCGTGATGTTCGCGCTTCTCGCCGATGACCAGATCTTCCTGAAGGTAGATCCGGCCCTGCGGGATGATCTGTCGGCGGAAGGGGGCGCGCCTTTTCTCTATCTGCGCTCAAGCGATGCCAGGCCGATAGACCTTGGCTATGTCAGCCTGCCGTCTTCAGCGATGGATGATCCGGATGAGGCCGCCCTCTGGGCGCGCCGGGCGCTGAGCGCGGCGCGGGCAGCAAAGGCCAAGAGCCCGCCGAAGAAGCGCAAGCCGAAACCGGCGTAAGCTCAGGCGACGGCTGGGCGCAGGGCGGGCTGATCCAGGGAAAATGCGTGGTCGGACGATCCGTGGCGGCGCAGATGCTGCAGGCGCTGAAAGCCGTCTTCCAGGGTGAAGCGCTCGCCCTTGCGGGCCCACCACATGACGAAGCCGGGGCCGTCGCTGCGGTCGATCTCCTGACCAAGGCGGCGCATGCCCGGCGGGTGGGTGCGGCCATTATAGGTAAAGGCTTTCAGGTCTTCGAGCGAGCGCCAGACGGCCATGGTCGAGACTTCAGGCGAGCGCCAGTCATCGGGGTAGGGGAAGGCGTCCTTGTACGTCCGCCAGCTCTGATCCGGGCAGCGCAGGCCGTGTTCGTGATAGTGCAGGCCTTCAAACTGATCGGCATCTGCAAAGATGCGCGGCAGAATGGACAGGAAGGTCACGACATAAGGGTTTTCAAGCGTGAACGACCCGAGCGGGCGCACGCAATTGAAGTGTAACAGCCTGAAATCCATCTTATCTCGTCCCCAAGAGGTTCGATTTTTCGCGAACCCTATGGGGACAAGGTTGCATAATCCTTAAGGTGCAACAGATTTAATTTAAGCAATCAAAGGTTACTTGCCTTTGAACTCCGCAGGGCGCTTCTGGAGGAAGGCGCTGACGCCTTCCTTGAAGTCGTCCGTGCGGCCAGCCGTGCGCTGGGCAACACGCTCATTGTGCAGGGCGGCGCCGAAGTCTGCCTCGCTGGCGTCCCAGATGATCTTGCGGGTGAGGGCGAGGGCCACCGTCGGGCCGGCGGCGAGCTTGCCGGCAAAGTCCAGCGCCGTCGGCAGCAGTTCGGCGTCATCGACGACCCGGTTGACGAGACCCCAGCTCAGCGCCTGATCGGCGGAGACTTTCTCGCCGAGGAGGGCCATTTCCATGGCGCGGACGCGGCCGATGGTGCGGGCGAGCAGCCAGGTGGAGCCGCCATCGGGCACAAGGCCGATGCGGCGGAAGGCCTGGAGGAAGTAGGCGCTCTTGCCAGCGATCACGAGGTCGCCCATCAGACCGAGCGCGCAGCCGACGCCAGCGGCGGCACCATTGACCGCCGTGATGACCGGATGGGGGTGTTCGCGAATGGCGGTGACCAGCGGATTGTAGAAAGCGTCCAGCGCCTTGCCTGCGTCGGGTTTGGAACCGGGGTAGGCGATTTCGGGGCCAGAGCCCATGCCGCCGAGATTGGCGCCCGAGCAGAAGCCGCGGCCCTTGCCGGTGAAGATGGTGCAGCGGGCTTCATTGGCGGCCACTTCAAAGGCGTGCAGCAGCTCGATGGCCGTGTCGACGCCGCAGGCATTCAGCGTCTTGTCATCGTTGAAGGCGATGATCGCGGTGTCGCCATTGCGCTCATAGGAAATCTTTTCGTACGTCGCCATTGGCGTCTCCCTCTGTAAATCCGGTCTTGTTGGCAAGGTTCTAGAGGCAAGCTTTGCGTCCGTGAACGCCTCACGCCGGGTAAGCGGTTTTCGATGCCTCTTGGGGAAACGCTGAACAGGCGCTACACTGTTCAACGAACACAAGGGATTGGGAGATATCAACACATGGCCCTCGACGCCGCGCCGGCTTCCGGCATGAATGCACTGCTCGCGAAACAGAAGGCCGCGCATCTGCGGGACGGGATTCCGTCGGTGCAGAAACGGATCGAATGGCTCGACAAGTCCATTGATCTTCTGGCCACGCATGGCGCCGCGCTGAACGATGCGATGGCGGCTGATTTCGGCCACCGCTCCAAGGATCAGTCTAACCTGACCGACATTGCCGGCTCCATCGGCGCGCTGAAACATGCCAAGGCGCATGTGGCCAAATGGGTGAAGCCGGAGAAGCGCAAGGTGGAGTTTCCGCTGGGGCTGTTGGGCTCAAAGGCGGAGCTGCAGTTCCAGCCCAAGGGCGTGATCGGCGTGATCAGCCCGTGGAACTTCCCGGTGAACCTGACCTTCACGCCGCTGGCGGGCGTGTTTGCCGCCGGCAACCGCTGCATGATCAAGCCGTCCGAATTCACCGAGGCGACTTCGGAGCTGATGAAAGAGCTGATCGCGAAATATTATACGTCCGAGGAATGCGTCGTCGTCACCGGCGGGCCGGATGTGGGGGCGGAGTTTACGAAGCTCGCCTTCGATCACATCCTCTTCACGGGGGCGACCTCGGTAGCCAAGCATGTGATGCGGGCGGCGGCTGACAATCTGGTGCCGCTGACGCTGGAACTGGGCGGCAAGAGCCCGGTGATTCTCGGCCGCTCGGCCGATCTTCAGAAGGCGGCCAACCGGATCATGGCCGGCAAGACGCTGAATGCGGGTCAGATCTGTCTGGCCCCGGACTATGCCTTCGTGCCGAAGGAGAAGACGCAGGACTTCGTGATGGCCGCGACCAAGGCGGTGGAGACGATGTATGCCTCCGGCCTCAAGGACAATGACGACTACACCTCGATCGTCAATCAGCGCCATTATGACCGGATCAACGGCTATGTCGAAGATGCCCGCGCCAAGGGCGCCCAGGTGATCGAGATCAACCCCAAGGGCGAGAACTTCTCCCAGCAGCCCCACCACAAGATCCCGCCGACAATCATCGTGGACCCGACCGATGACATGCGGGTTATGCAGGATGAGATTTTTGGGCCGATCCTGCCGATCAAATCCTATGGCGATGCCAAGGACGCGGTGGCCTATATCAACAAGCATGACCGTCCGCTGGGCCTCTATTATTTCGGTGAGGACGAGAGCGAGAAGAGCTTTGTGCTGAACAACACCACGTCGGGCGGTGTGACCGTGAATGATGTGATCTTCCATGTGGCGCAGGAAGAGCTGCCCTTCGGCGGCATCGGGCCGTCGGGCATGGGCTCCTATCATGGCCGGGAGGGCTTCCTCGAATTCAGCCACAAGAAGGCGATCTACACCCAGACCAAGAGCGAACTTCTGGCCATGATGCGCCCGCCCTATGGCGACAAGTATCGCGCCCAGGTGAAGGGCCGGATGAAGAAATAAGCCGTAAGCTGATTATATCGGAAGCGCCGGCGGGGAGACCTGCCGGCGCTTTTTTGCGCGGAGAGCTCAGGCCGTTTCGGAGGCGATGGTGCGCACGCCCTTGTCGTTCTTATTCAGAATGGTGGTGACGGCGAGGTCTGCGGTCACGTTGCCGACCGTGCGGAAGATGTCGGGGATGACCTCTACGGCCAGGAGGAGAGGGAGGAGTTCGATCGGGGCGCCCATGGCGAAGCAGATGGGGGCGATCGAGACGAAGAAGCTGACCTGGCCGGGCAGGCCGACCGAGGAAATGGAGACCGCGAAGGCCACCAGGCCGGCGGCGATCATCTGGCCGGGCGATGGCGTGATGCCGGAGACATGGCAGATGAAGAGAACCACGGCGAGATTGGCCACCGGGCTGGTGAGGCGGAAGACGGCGACCGAGAGCGGCAGGACGAGGCCAGCGACATGTTCGGGCACGCCGAGATTGCGGCGGGCAGTTTCCACCATGACCGGCAGGGTGCCGATGGAGGACTGGGTGGAGAAGGCAACGACCTGCGCTTCGGAGACGGCGCGGGCAAAGCGCAGCGGGCCGACGCCGCCGAAGAGGGCGGCGAGCGGATAGCAGATCAGCACCACGGCGATACAGCCTGCCGACACAAGCACCACATAATGGAAGAGCGCGCCGGTGGCGCCGAGGCCGCCGCGCAGGCCGAGCGTGAGCGCGAGGGCGAAGACGCCGATGGGCGCGGCGAGCAGCACCCATTTGACGATGACGATCATCGCATCGGCCACCGCATCGAAGAACTTCACCAGCAGGACGCGCTGTTCCTCCGGCAGGCGGGTGACGGCGAAGGCGAAGAAGAGGGCGAAGATCACCAGCGGCAGGATGGCATTGCTGGCGGCGGCCGCGAGCGGGTTGGACGGGATGAGCGAGGTGAGCCAGGCGGCAAAGTTGATTGTCTGGGGCGCGGCCACTTCGCCGCCGGTGGCTCCGGCGATCAGGGCGCTGGCGCTTGCCTCATCCACCGGGAAGGCCGCGAGAGCCGCTTCGACCCCGATGAAGGTGAGCACGGTGGCCCCGGCAAGCAGCAGCGAGAACCAGAGGATGGCCCGCATGGCGAGGCGCCCGGCGGTCATGGCATCGGAGACGGCGGCCACGCCGACCACCAGCAGGGAGAAGACCAGCGGGATGACCGTCATCTGAAGGCAGCCGAGCCAGACCGAGCCGACGGCCTGGGCCGCTTCGGGCAGCCATTCGGGCACATCGCCCGTGCCCGCGACCAGCGCGCCGCCGACAAGGCCGAGCAGCAAGGCGGCGAGGACTTGCGCGGAAAGCGATTTCAGAAAGGACATGGATTGGCTCCCGGCTTACCCTGCCTGTTTCTGAGCATCGCCGGGGCGAGGGCGCAAGCACTGATGGCCGGGAAGGGCGCGCGGGAGAAGGTATCTGACCCGATCAGGGGCGTTATCTCCCCTCTCCCTTGGGAGAGGGGCCGGGGGTGAGGGGACGCTGCCTGTCAGCCGGGCGCGTAGCTCGAGATCTGCTTGACGCAGGTCATCGCGGAGCTGCACGGTATCATGATTATGAATGCCGCCATCTATTTCTATCACCAGCATGGTCTTCTGAACGGCGAAGTCGACAATGTAAGGTCCGATAGGATGCTGCCGCCGGACGGCGTATCCATATTTCCTCAGCTCCCGGAGCGCTTGCCAGGCTATGTCTTCCGGGGGATTTGCCGACTGTCTCAGACGTCTGGCACTGTGGATAATGGGCCTGCGGGACATGCGCAGGAGATTACCACGTGCGGGGTGTTTTGTCGTTATCTTGCGCTCCCTCACCCCCAACCCCCTCTCCCCCGGAAGAGGGGGCTAGCAGGGGGTCAGCGGCGGCCGCGTTTCAGGTCTTCGGTGATCTGGATGTCGGCTTCCTGGCCGGAGATGCGGTGGCGGTAGACCTGGATGTTTTCGAGGACGCGCTGGATGTAATTGCGGGTCTCGGAGAAGGGGACGAACTCCACCCAGTCAACCGGGTCGATCTGGCCTGTGCGGGGGTCGCCATAATCGCGCACCCACTGGTTGGGCCGGGAGGGGCCGGCATTGTAGGCGGCCGCCGTCATGATGTAGCTGCCGCCGAACTGGCTGAGCAGGGTATCGAGGTGCAGGCCGCCCAGGGTCATGTTGTAGGCGGGGTCGGTGGTGAGCCAGGACTGCTGATAGGGCATGCCGCGCAGGCGGGCCTCGTTGCGCGCGGTGGACGGCATGAACTGCATCAGGCCGAGGGCGCCGACGGGGCTGCGGGCGTTGGGGTTGAACTCGCTCTCCTGGCGCGTGATGGCGAGCATGAAGGCGCGCTCCACCTGGGGCTGGCGCGAGAGGGGATGCATCAGCACCGGATAGGCCGCTTCGGGCGCCAGCACGCCCTTGAACAGCCCCGCCTTGCCGGCGCGCACGGCGGTATCGGGCTGGTCCATCTGGTGATTGAGCTGGGCGAGCAGCTCGAACTCCGCCGGGGTGGAGAGCACGTCATCGAGATGGTGGGAGAAGGTGCGGTAGGTGCCCATCTCGCCGGTGGCGCCGATGAGGCGCAGCGCGCGGACCATCGGGTTTGCCTCGAAGGCGGCGATTTCTTCCGGCGACGGAACGATTGGCGGGCCAAAATGGATCTTGCGGTCCCCGATCCGCTCCGCCGAGAGCTGGCCGTAATAGGTGTATTTATGAGCGGCGGCGGCGCTGTAGGCGATCAGGGCCTGGTCTGACTGGCCGAGGGCGTCGCGCGCGCGGCCGGTCCAGTACTGGCCACGCGTGAGGCTGACGGGCGAGGAGACGCCGTTGGTCATCGTCTCGAAATGCTTCACGCCGCGGGTGGCGTCGCCGTTCAGGCGCAGGGCGATCCAGCCGGCGAGCCATTCGGCCTCGGCAAAGTCAGAGCCGCTGGACATGCCATGCGGCGCGGTGAGGCTGTAGGCGCGGGCATAGTTGCGGGCTTTGAGATCATTGCGCACGGCGATGGCGCGCTCGCGCCAGAGACGGCTGCGCCCGGCGGCAGGCACGTCCTTGCCGTTGATCTGGGTCAGCAGCGGGGCGACAGCATCGTCCATGTTCTTGGCGCGGCGCCAGTTGGCGCGCTCATAGAGCAGGCCCGGATGGTTTTCGAGATTGGCCGGCACTGCGCGGATGGCGGCGTCGACATTGTTGGCGCGCTTCATCAGGGCGAGGCGCGCATCGGTGAGCTGGCGATAGTCGGTCGTGAGCTGAGGCTTAAGGGCTTCAGCGTCCGAGCGCTGGCCGGTCCAGAGGAGGAAATCGACGCGGGCGCGGTGGTCGTCCTGGCTGAGGGACTGGCCCCAGCGGGCAAGCACGGTGCGTTGAAGCGAGGAGTCCAGCGTGTTGCTCCGCCAGACATCGCGGATCACCTCTTCGGCCTTCGCGCTCTGCCCGGTCTGGCGCAGGGCATTGGCCAGGGCGACCTTGCCGGCGCCGGTGATGGGCCCGGACTCGGTGAGCCATTTGACCTTGGCTTCGGCAGAGAGCGAGCTGTCGTCGATGATCTCCTCGGCGCGGCGGCGCATCTTGTCGGTCTGCGGCCAGGTGGAGAGGGTGGTGAGGGCGAAGTTCAGCTCGTCGAAAGTGGTGCCGGGCACACCGTCAGCGGCGCGCTTCCAGAGGATGAGGTCGCGCACGGTGGGGTCGGCAGCGTCATACTGGAGGCGGGAGGCCTCACTCCAGGCGCCGCGATTGATGGCGGTGAAGGCGGCCTGCAGCTGGGCAATGCTGGCCGGGCTGACCGGCTGGGCCGGCAGCAGGCTGGGCATGGCGGCGGGCAGCGGGGCGGGCGCGCCTGTGGGGGTGGCGAGCGGGGCGGCGCCCGGGCTGGCCGGAGCGGCGCCGGGCAGCTGAACACCAGGGGTGAGGGCGCGCAGCACCGGGGCGGGCGTGGCTTCCTCAGCCTGCGCGATAACCGGAGCCGGCGGGGAGGGCGAAGAATCGGCGCGCGGCTTCAGACTGGGGCTCTCGGGCCGGGAGGCGGCCGATGTGCCCGCAATCAGGAAAGAAATCGCCACAAAAACAGCGGAAATGCGGAGCATGGTTCGGCTCACCCAAGTTTATTTCTGCGCCAAAGCGTGACAAGTCTGAAGACAGAGCCTAGCACGCAAATCCCAACCAATCCCTGAACGGCACGTTAAAATGTTTCACGGCTCAATCCCAGCCCTTGTAACACCCTTCAAGAACGGCGCGATCGACGAAACCGCGTTTGCGGCGCTGGTCGAGCGCCAGATCGCAGGCGGATCGGCCGGCCTTGTGCCCGTTGGCACGACGGGCGAAACCTCGACGCTCTCGACCGAGGAGCACAAGCGGGTGGTCTCGCTTTGTGTAGAGGTGGCAGCAGGACGCGTGCCCGTGATCGCCGGGGCGGGCTCTAACTCGACCGATGAGGCAATCGATCTCGTGGCCCATGCCAAGGCTGCCGGGGCGGACGCGGCCCTCGTGGTGTGCCCCTATTACAACAATCCCAATCAGGATGGGCTGTACGCTCACTTTCGCGCGATCAACGACGCGGTCGCCCTGCCGGTGGTGCTTTACAATGTGCCGACCCGGACGGTGGTGGACCTGAAACCGGAAACCGTGGCGCGGCTGGCCGAGCTGCCCAACATCGTCGGCATCAAGGATGCCACCGGCGATATGGACCGGGTGACCTATCACTCCGCGCTGATCGGGGACCTCGAACAGTTCGTTCAGCTCTCGGGCGATGACCCGTCCGCTCTGGGCCATCTGGCCATGGGTGGGGCGGGGTGCATCTCGGTGACCGCGAATGTGGCGCCCGAAATGTGCGCGGCGATGCATGCGGCGTTCCGTGACGGCGACCTGGAAAGCGCCCGCGCCATCGAGCGGCGGCTGATCGCCCTGCACCGGGCAATGTTCTGCTCGCCTTCGCCGGGGCCGGCGAAATATGCCCTCTCACGCCTGGGCCTCTGCGCGCCGGAGGTTCGCCTGCCGCTGACCGGGCCGGATGAAGCTGCGCGCGCGCAGATCGAAGCCGCCATGGCGCTGGCGGGGATCAATCCCTAAGTAGCGCGTATGGCGACGAAGAAGAACGAGCAGATCAAAGGGCGCACCGACGGGCTGGTGGCGGAGAACCGCCGCTCCCGGCGCGAGTATTCCGTGGAGGATACGCTGGAGGCCGGCATCATGCTGGTCGGCTCGGAAGTGAAATCCCTGCGCGAGGGGCGGGCGAACATTGCCGAAGCCTATGCCTCGGTGGAGCAGGGCGAGCTGTGGCTGATCAATGCCGAGATCCAGACCTATGGCGGGGCCAACCGCTTTAACCATGAGCCGCGGCGCAAGCGGAAGCTGCTCGTTTCCCGGCGCGAACTGGCAAAGCTTTCCCAGGAAGTGGAGCGGGCCGGGCGCACGATTGTGCCGCTGAAACTCTATTTCAACGACAAGGGCCGCGCGAAACTGCTGATCGGCGTCGCCACCGGCCGCAAGGCCCATGACAAGCGCGAGAACGAAGCCAAGCGCGACTGGCAACGCCAGAAGGCACGGATCCTGAAGGCGGGCTGAGCCCTCAGGCAGCGTGTTGCCGCTGAACCTGTAGCCGCATGTGGGGCAGCTGGGACATGGCGTGGTTGCCGAGCCAGTCATACGGGGCGTCGGTTAAGGAGAAGGCCAGCCTGCGGGCGGCGATTTCTTCCAGCAGCAGGCGGATGAGCATCATCGCGACATGGCGGCCGGGGCAGATATGCGCGCCGCCGCCAAAGGTGGTGATGCCGCGATGGTCACGGTCCAGCCGGAAACTAGCCGGATCGGTGAATACGGACGGATCATGATTACCCGCTGCCCAGAGCATGACGACAGGCGTGCCCTTCGGAATGCTGACACCGGCATAGCCTGTGTCCCGCAGGATGTAGCGCTTGAGGAAGACAACCGGCGGTTCGATGCGGAGCGCCTCCATGATGGCAGCGGGCAGTTTTTCCGGCGCGGCGAGCACGTCTGCATAGGCGGCGGGATTATGCAGCAGGGCGAAGAGGGTGTTCACGGCGCCGACGGCGGCCGTGTGGAATCCTTCCACGAGATTGCCTGCGAGCAGCTTGCCGACATCGGGGGGCACGATGCCCGCTTCTTCCGGATCGTCGGACGCGTCCACCCTGGCAAGGTCTGCTGCCAGTTCACTGACGAAAGGATGGGCGCCTTGTGACAGGCTGCGCAGGGCGGCGGTTTCCACGAGGCGGCCATAGGCGGCGGTGGAGGTGTCTGCCAGATGCAGGTCTTCCCGTGTCATCTGTATCAGGAACATGGCGGTCATGCCGCGCACGGCAATGATCGTCTCGGCCATTTCCGTATCCGTCATGCCGATGAGGCGGCCCCAGAAATGGGCGGTGAGCGGCTCGGCAATGTCTTCCACGAAGTCGATCTCGGGGCGCGTTTCAGCGGCGGCGAGAAGCTCGCGGACAACCTCGCGCGCAACCGGCTCCAGCAGGGTGGCCTGTTTGGGATTGAGCTGGCGCAGCAGCGTCATGCGCACCGGCATGTGGACGGGCGGATTAGCCGTGAACACCTGATGCGAGATGACCCCACCGATGCCCCCGCCGGGCGGCGGGGCCGCGCCATTGGGAAGCTGGTGGAGGCCGGGAAACATCACGCCGGGTGGCAGGGCGCCCACCTCGGGCAGGGCACCGAAAGCACGCAGGTCGCCATGGCGGAAGACGACGAGTTCGCCCGCTTCGGTGCGCAGGAGACGATGCGTGTCATCGGCAAAAATCCGCGCGCAGAAGGCGTGGAAACTGTCGCGGCCACCCAGGAAGCCGAGCGATTCGAGGCTGGTGAGCGAGGAAATGTCGGACATGGCAGCTTGCCTCCCCATATTCAGTAGTTATCACTACTGAATATGAAGAGAGCACGCTGGCAATGATTTGTTGGGCTGGGCCTCAGAGCGTGAGGTCGAAGACCATTTTCATGGCACCTTCGGTGCGTTTGTCGAAGATGTCGTAGGCGCGGGCGCCGTCTGAGAGCGGAAGGTTGTGGGTGATGTATTTTTCCGGCTTGATGCGGCCGGACTGGACCAGCGGGATGAGTTCCGGCCATTCCTGCGGGACTGAACATGTCCCGATACGGAAGGTGAGGCCCATGCCGAAGGCTTTCGAGATGGGGAATTCCATTGTGCGATCCTGGGCGACGCCGATGACCGAGACCGTGCTGCGTTTGCCCGAGAGGCCGAGGGCGGCGCGGATGGTGGCGGTGTGGCCGACCGCTTCGATGACGCTGTCGCACATGCGGCCCTTTGTGGCCTCCTGGATGATGGCGCGTGCGTCTGCCGGGTCTGGCGTTTCAAGGCCGATGGCGCGGCCGGCGGCGCGGCGCTCTTCCACAAGGTCAATGCCGAAGACGCGCGAAGCGCCCATGATGAAGGCCGCTTCTGCCGCCAGCAGGCCGATGGGACCGAGGCCGACGACGGCGACGGTAGCCCCGCGCTGGATATCGGCATTGCGCGCGCCGAACCAGGCGGTGGCGAGGGCATCGGTCATCATCAGGGCTTGATCGAGGCTGACACCGTCCGGAATTTTCTGGGCGTTGAAATCGGCGGCGGGCACACGGACGAATTCGGCCTGGCAGCCCTGCAGCTTTGACGAGAGGCCGTAACAGCCGCTGGCATTGTATTCGCAGCGGTTGACGACCCCCGCGAGGCAGGCGCGGCACTGGCCGCACCCGACGGCCGCCGAGATCATCACCTTGTCGCCGGCTTTCAGCTGGCGCACGCCCCGGCCAGCCTCAACCACTTCGCCGACTGCCTCATGGCCGACGCAATAGCCGGTATCCTCGGAGAAGGTTTCACCATGATAGATGTGCAGGTCACTGCCGCAGATGGCGCATTTGTCGACCTTGATGATCGCGTCGCGGTCATCGTGCAGCTCGGGGTCATGCATCGTTTCATAGGCGATGTCGCGGGGGCCGCGATAGACGAGGGCTTTCATGGGAAACTTCTCCTTGAGCGGATGGATCAGCGCGCCGGAAGGGCGTTGTATTCCTGGATCTTCATCTTGCCGAGCTGGGACATGTGGACTTCATCCGGGCCGTCCGCGATGCGCAGGAAGCGGTTGAGGGTGAAGAAGTCTGCCACCGGCGTATCACCGCTGACGCCCATGCCGCCATGAGCCTGGATGGCGCGGTCACACACGGTCTGCGCCATCTGCGGGGCGATGACCTTGATGGCGGCGATGAGATCCTTGGCGACCTTGTTGCCATAGCGGTCCATCGCGTCGGCCGCTTTCAGCGTGAGCAGGCGGGCCATCTCGATTTCGCAGAAGCTTTTGGCAACATCCTGGCGGATGGAGGATTGGTCGGCGAGCTTGCGGCCAAAGGCGACGCGGTTTTCGACGCGGCGGGCCATGATTTCCAGCGCGCGCTGGGCCTGGCCGATGGAGCGCATGCAGTGGTGGATGCGGCCCGGCCCGAGGCGGCCTTGCGCGATTTCAAAGCCGCGGCCTTCGCCGAGGATGAGGTTTTCCTTCGGCACGCGCACATTCTCAAAGCGCAGTTCGCACTCGCCGCCGGGGGAGTTCTTCGAGCCGAAGACGGTCTGCTGGCGGACGATGGTGATGCCCGGCGTGGTGGGCTCCACCAGGATTTGTGAATGCTGGGCGTGGCGCGGATTGTTGAGCAGCGTCTTGCCCATGACGATCCAGATCTTGCAATTGGGGTTCATCGCGCCGGAGATCCACCATTTGCGGCCGTTGAGGACGTAATGGTCGCCATCAGGCATGATGGTGAGCTCAAGGTTTGTGGCGTCAGAGGAGGCGACCTGCGGCTCGGTCATCACATAGGCCGAGCGGATGGTGCCTTCGAGCAGCGGTTTCAGCCAGCGCTCCTGCTGGGCAGGCGAGCCGAACTTGGCGAGGACTTCCATATTGCCGGTGTCAGGCGCCGAGCAGTTGAAGAATTCCGAGGAATGCGGCACGCGGCCCATGATTTCCGCCAGCGGAGCATATTCCAGATTGGTGAGGCCGGGGCTGAACTCGCCATATTCATGTGGCAGGAAGAGGTTCCACAGGCCTTCGCCGCGCGCGATATCCTTCAGCTTGTCAATGCCCGGCCAGCGCTTCCAGAGATTTTCCGGATCATCGTTCCAGTCTACCTGTTCCTGCTCGGAGGGGTAGACGTGCTTGTCGAAGAAGGCCTCCAGGCGGGCAATCAGGTCTTTGGTCTTGGCACTATGTTCAAACTGCATGGGGTGATCCTGTCTGCGTTTTCGTTTCTTGTGGGGAAGGGGTGTCAGCTGATCCAGCGCAGGGCGCGTTCGAGCAGCCAGATGGTGCGGCGGTGGAGATCGTCGCCGGTCTCCTTCGGGGCCTTGCCGGCGCAGGCGCGCGCATAGGTGCCCTCAAGGATGATGCCGAGCTTGTAGCAGGCGAGCACGCTGTACCAGTGGAGGCCTGAGAGGTCGCGGGTGGTCTGCCCGGCATAATGGGCGACGAGTTCGTCCGCTGACGGAAAGCCTTCCCAGGGCTGGACGGCGACTGTGCCGGCGCTGGACCTGTCGGCTTCATCCGGCCAGGTGGCGAGGAGCCAGCCGAGATCGAGCAGCGGATCGCCGATCGTGGTCAGTTCCCAGTCGACGATGGCAGCAAGGCGCGGGGCATCGAAGCGGAACATGACATTGGCGAGGTGATAGTCGCCATGGATGATGCCGGGCTGGAAGCTCCGGGGACGGTTTGCGTCCAGCCAGTCGCCCACGCGGTTTATGCCGGGAATGTCCTTGCGGCCGTCCCATTCGGGGATTTCGGCATAGCTTTCCAGCTGCGCCTTCCAGCGGCCGACCTGGCGTTCGAGATAATTGTCGACCTTGCCCAGGCCTTCAAGGCCGAGGGCGATATAGTCCTGCGCGCCAAGGGCAGCGATGCCATCGACCAGAGAGAGGCCCATCTGGTGGCGCAGCTCTGGCGAGGAGGCGAAGGGTTGGGGCAGGCCCGTGGTGGCGTTGTAGCCGTCGATGGGTTCCATCAGATAGAAGGCAGCGCCGAGGACTGTTTCGTCCGGGCACGCCGCAATCAGACCGGGATGGGGGACATTTGTGCCCTTCAGGGCGGCCAGCATGCGGGCTTCGCGGCGCATTGTTTCGTTGGAATTGACCCGCAGCACGGGGGGCGGGCGGCGCAGCACATAGGTGCGCCCGGCGCGCATGAATTTCAGGAGGATGTTCTGCGTGCCGCCCGCGAGGCGAACATCATTCTCGATGGGGCCGCTGCCGAGGCCCTGGCTGTCCATCCACGCCGCCAGCGCAGCGAGATCTACAGGATTGCTCACGATTTTCCTCCCCGCGGTTATTCTTTTAAATCAATTGGATAATATGGTTGACTGAAAGCACGGCTTTTTGCAAGCATGCCGTATGGTCCGCCTGCACGAAAAAACCGAGAGTGACGCCGTTGAAGCGCTGAAACGCGCCGCGATGAAGCTGTTTGCCGAGCGGGGCGTGGACGGGGTGACCGTGCGGGAGATCGCCGCCGCCGCAGGGCAGCGCAATCATGGCGCGGTGGGCTATCACTTCGGCTCGAAGGCTGATCTCATCCGGGCGCTGATCGTGGACGGGGCAAAGCTGATCAACGACCGGCGCAACGCGGCGCTGGACGCGCTGGAGGCGTCTGGCGAGACGCTGACGCTGGAAGATGTGCTGGGCATCATCGTTTATCCGTCCGTGGACCTCACCCCGGAGGGGGAGGAGGAATGCTATAACCGGTTCATCGTCCTCTTTTCGATGACGCACCGGGCACTGTTCATGGAGGCGCTGGGGGGACAGTGGAACTCCGGCTTCAAGCGATGCCTTGAGCATTTGCGTGGCTTCATGGGGCATCTGCCACGGGCCAAGCAGACCGAGCGGATCGTGTTTCTGGAATCCTATCTCGGCTCTGTGCTGGCAGCGCGGGAGGCGCGGCTGGCCGATACGAGCCGGGCCCATCCCACCTGGTCGCGGCCTGCGATCCTGCAGCATTTGGTGGCAACCATGGTGGCGATCGTGCGGGCGCCCTGAGGGCGGGGGGATCTGCCTCAGGCGTGGTCCGGGCCGATGCGGAACCAGTCACATATCTTCACCGCGAGCGCCTGACCCTCGGCGCCGGAAATATCCGTCAGCCAGGCGTCAAGGCGCAGGGCAAATTCGCTGAAGGTTTCTTCGGCCCGTTCCAGCGCGGCGGCGAGTTCATCATAGGTGATCGGGAGGGTTTCATCCTCTGCCTCATTGTCCATGTCCGTATGCAGAAGGAGACCGCTGGGCAGGGGCTCGACACCGGGAGAGGGATCATGGCCGAGCCAGGGCGTGCCTTCGCCTTCCAGCGCCCAATACCATTCCCGCCAGCTTTCCAGGCCGCAGCAGCAGGACGGCTCGATCATGTAATCGCCCTTCAGGAGGATAAGACCGCCGGGAAGGATCTGTTCCTCGCGGGCAAGCAGGCCGACCGCGATGGCGGGCAGGGTGGCGGGGGTTTCCTCATCGTGTTCCTTGCCATAGTCGAAGAGGGCGATGAGGAAAGCAGACAGCGCTTCCGGGGGCATGCTGCCATCAAGGAAATGAAACGGGGTGTGCCGGCCAGGATAGCTCTCGCCTTCATAGCAGGGGCGCAGCTGCAGGATCATGCCACCGCCTTGCGGGCCTCAGCGAAGACGGCTTCGAACATTTCCGGGGTGAGCCGGCCGGTGTTCGTGTTGTAGCGGGAGCAGTGATAGGAGGAGAGGAGGGTGACGGGTTTGCCGTTTGCCGCAACCTCATACTTTGTTCCGTGGCCGAACGGATATTGAGCAACCTTGAGACCCAGCGCGCGCAGCGTGGAATCGTGGCTGATCTTGCCGAGGCAGAGGATCACTTTGAGCTTAGGCAGGGAAGCAATGCGCGCTTCCAGAAAGGGGCGGCACTGGTTAATCTCGGCGCCGACGGGCTTGTTTTCCGGGGGCACGCAGCGCACGGCGTTGGTGATCATGGCGCCGGTCAGCTTCAGGCCGTCATTGGGATCGGCGGCGAAGGTGCCTTCGCTGAAGCCGAACTTGTCGAGCGTGGCATAGAGCAGATCCCCCGCCCAATCGCCCGTGAACGGACGGCCCGTGCGGTTGGCCCCGGTTACGCCGGGGGCGAGGCCGACGATGAGCAGTTCTGCGTTGTCCTTGCCGAAGCTGGGCACGGCCCCGTTGAACCAGGTGGGCTCCTTGGCCTGCACCGCTTCGCGGTAGGCCACAAGGCGCGGGCAGAGGGGGCAGTCGCGAGGGGCTTCAGGGGCGGCGGTGATTTTTTTCATGGCCGCCTCTTAACCCCTTCTCCCCGGGGGGAGAAGGGGTTTCAGGGGTTAGTATCCGTCCGCGCTGCCGTCCTTGCGCATCTCTGTGGCGGCGATCCAGGCGCCGGAGCGGAAGTCGCGCATGATGGCCTGGTAGCCGCCATAATTGGCTTCGCAGCAGGCGACTTCATAGCCGCGGGCTTCGAGGTCATCGGCAATGCCGGCAAAGCCACGTTCCAGCATGACCTTGCCGGCGCCGGTGTTGCAATCATCGCCGAGGGCGTTGGTGGGCTCACAGCCGCCATCATGTTCCCAACGGGCCGCGTCGCCTGCTTCCTGGAGGCCCATGCCAAAGTCGATCAGGTTGGTGATGATCTGGACATGGCCCTGCGGCTGGGTGGCGCCGCCCATCAGGCCGAAGCTGAGCCAGGGCTCATAGGGGCAGGCAAGCTCCGGCGCGGTGGCGCGGACCTGGCAGCCAGGCAGGTCTTTCCGGAAGGCGAAGGCCGGGATGATGGTGTGGAAGGGCCGTTTGCCGCCCTCGAAGACGTTGGGATGATCCGGATCAAGACTGAAGAGTTCGCCCCGGTCCTGGAACATGAAGCCCATGCCATCGGCCACGAGACCGGACCCCATGCCGCGATAGTTGGACTGGATCAGGGAGACCATCATGCCGTCCTTGTCGGTGACGGTGAGGTAGGTGGTGTCGCCCTGGCGCAGGACGGCATCGGTGACTTCCGTGCCCGGAGCAACCTCCGGCATGGCGCGGGAAGGGTCGATCAGCTCAGCTTTCCTGGCATTATAGCCGGGGGCCACGAAGATTGACGGATCAACGCCGGAGAAAGCGGGGTCTGAATATCCGAGCGCCCGGTCGGCGAAGGCAAGGCGCTTGGCCTCGACCATCGCCGTGACCGTATCTGCGGAGCCAAAGCCCATGGATTTCAGATCAAAGGTTTCCAGCATTTCCAGCATCTGCAGGGCGGCGACGCCTTGCGTATTGGGGCCAAGCTCGCAGACCTTCACTTCGCTGCGATACTCGATACAGATCGGCTCAATCCACTCGCCCTTGTGGGCGGAGAAATCATCATAGTCGAGCTTGCTGCCGGCGCGGCCGAGATAGTTTGCCATGTTCCGGGCCATGACGCCCTTGTAGAATTCGTTGCGGCCTTTGGCGCCAAGGGTTTCCAGCGTATTCGCGAGGTCCGGATTCTGGAACAGGGAGCCGGCCACCGGGGCGGGGCTGAAATAGGTTTTCTTCGCGTTGGCGTATTCTTCCAGTTCGCCGCGCTCAAAGGCGGGCTCGAAACGGCTCTCGCCGCGCGACCAGTACCAGGCGATCATTTCGGGGATCGGGGCGCCGCTGCGGGCATAGCCGACCACAGGGGCAAGATTGTCCGCCATCGGACGCTTGCCGAACTTCTCATGCAGGGCAAACCAGCCATCGACGGTGCCCGGCACGGTGACGGTGATGGCACCGTATTTGGGCAGTTTCTTTCCGTCCTCGAACTGGTCTGCCTTGGCCTGAGCGTCTGCCAGTGTGGCATCCATCGCGGAACGGCCCGATCCGTTATAGCCATAGAGCTTCTGCGTTTGCGGATCCCAGACGATGGCAAAGAGATCCCCGCCAATGCCGTTGCCGGTCGGCTCGACCAGGCCAAGCATGGCGTTGGCCGCGATGGCGGCGTCAACGGCCGAGCCGCCGGCTTTCAGCACGTCAATTGCGGTTTGCGTGGCCAGCGGGTGCGCTGTGGCGGCGGCGCCATTGGGGGCGACCACGGCAGAGCGGGTGGCGATGGGGCGGCCGCTTTCGGGGCGCTGGCCGGTCATCGGGAAGGCGGCGTTGTCGAGCTGGGGCGCAGCATCTGGCGCCGGGCTGACAGCCGCGGCGGGGGCCGCTTCCGGGGTGGGCGCCGGCGTCTGGGCACAGGCGGAAAGGGCAAAGGCGCAGGCGCCGCCGATGAGGGTGGGCAACAGGGCGGGTTTCACTCGAATCCTCCTCCGCCACGGCGGGCGTCTTTCGGGAAATAATGGCTGGCAAGGCGCCCGGCGATCTGTTCACCGGTGCGGGCAAAGCGGGCTTCTGCCTCGACCGCGCGGCCATCGCAGATGCGGAACTGGTCGCTGGTCTGGCTGTAAGTCTGGTTGAAGGCAGAAACGAGCGAGGAGCGCAGATTGCCAGGCTCGGGCGCTTCCACGGCCAGCAGGTCGGCCATATAGCGGCGCCAGTACTGGTCTTCATTGCCATTGCAGAGCACGCGGATGGCATGGGCCCCGCCCAGAACGCCTGCCAGATCGGCGGCGTCGCGGAAATAATCTGGCCCCCGAACGGGCAGGTTTCCCTGCGGCAGGGCAGGCAGCGCGCTTGTGCTGGCCGCAAGGGCCAAGCTAAGCAGGCAGGCATGAAAACGCTTCTTCTTCATGCGCGGACTTTCGCGCGCATCGCGCCCCGGCTCAAGGGGTTGAACGCCGCTCTGAACATCGTGACGGTGGACGACGCCCAACGCTTCCATGATGCCTGGACCTCCACCGCCCTGGAGACGCCGCCGGAGGTGCATCTGGCGTTTGGCAACATTGATGCCTTCTATTCTCCGTCTGTGCGGGAATTCATGACGGCGATCCTCAAGAGTCCCGACTTTGACTGGTTCCAGTCGGCCGCCGCCGGCATTGAAAACCCGGCCCTGGTGGCCATCGGCCAGAAGGCCAAGCGCTACACAACCAACCATACCCAGGCCGAAGCGATGGCTGAATGGGCACTCTGGCAGGCGCTGGATTTCTTCCGGGACGGGCCGGGGCACCGGGCAAACCAGGCCATCGCAAAATGGGAGCGCATTCGCGTGCGGGAGATGAACGGCTCGCGCTGGCTGATCGTGGGCTATGGCTCGATCGGCCAGGCGGTGGGCAAGCGGGTGACCGCGCTGGGCGGGGTGGTGACGGGCATGCGGCGCACGCCGGGACCGGCCGAGGGCGCCGCGCGGATTGCGCCGCCAGATGCGCTGATGGCGGAATTGCCCGGGGCGGATGTCGTGCTGCTCTGCCCGCCGCATACGCCGGAGACCGAGGGCATGGCGAACGCCGGCTTCTTTGCGGCGATGAACCCCGAGGCCCTGTTCCTCAATCTGGGGCGCGGCGCGCTGGTGGATGAGGCGGCACTGATGGCGGCGCTGGACGCCGGGCGGCCGGCCTTTGCGGCGCTGGATGTGACGCAGATCGAGCCTCTGCCGGCTGAAAGCGCCCTCTGGCGACATCACAAGATCGTGATCACGCCGCATGACAGCTCCGATACGCCCGGAACCATTGCGCGCGGGGACGAGACTTTTCTTGCCAACCTGCGGCACTATCTGGACAATGAAACGTTGAAGCATCTCGTAGACCGGTCTGCCTTTGTGACCGGTTGATCCGGATACAGAGGAGTTACCCCTATGCGACATCTGAAACTTGTTTCCGCCGCGGCCCTTGCGGCGGGCATGGCACTTGCCGCCTGCGCGACACCTGCAGAAAACTCAGCTGCCGGCGGGGAGGGCAGTTTTGCCGTCACAGGCTCTGACCGGGTAAAGCTGACGGCCACCCCGCTGGAAACCTTTGATGCGCCCTGGGCGATGACATTTCTTCCCGATGGGCGCGCGCTGGTGACCGAGAAAGCGGGCACCTTCTGGCTGCTGAACAGCGATGGCACCAAGGCGGGCGAGATCACCGGCGGGCCGGAAGTCCAGCCCTGGGGGCAGGGCGGACTTGCTGACGTGATCCTTCATCCTGACTTTGCCGAGACCGGCGAAATCTATCTTTCCTATTCGGCGCGCGAGCCCGAAGACATGGAACAGTCGAATGCCGTGGTGGAGCTTGCCAGGCTGAGCCTGACAGAAACGGGCGGCGCGCTCAGTGAGCGGAAGGTCATCTGGGAGCAGACGCCCAAGCATACCGGCAGCGGGCACTACGCCCACCGGATGGTTGTCTCGCCGGACCGGCACCTCTTCATCACCTCGGGAGACCGGCAGCTGTTCACGCCCGCGCAGGACATGAACAGCAATATGGGCAAGATCGTCCGCCTCAATCTGGATGGCAGTGTGCCGGCGGATAATCCGTTTGCCGATCAAGGCGGCGTTGCTGCGCAGGTCTGGACACTGGGCCATCGCAACCCGCTGGGCATCGACTTTGATAGTTCCGGCCGCCTCTGGGCGCAGGAGATGGGCCCGGCGCATGGGGATGAGCTGAACCTCATCGTGCGCGGTGAGAATTACGGCTATCCGGAAGTCTCCAATGGCGATCACTATGATGGCCGCAAGATTCCCAACCATGACACACGGCCTGAATTTGCCGCGCCGGCAGTCTATTGGGTGCCGGCGATCAGCCCGGCTGGGCTCGTCATCTATTATGGCGGCGTGTTCCCGGACTGGAGCGGCAATGCGTTCATCGGCGGCCTTTCCTCGCAGGCGCTGATCCGCGTCGAGATCGATGAGGAGACCGCGAGCGCTTCGGAAGGCGGGCGGTATAGCTGGGACAAGCGTATCCGCGAGGTGGAAGAAGGGCCGGACGGGGCGATCTATGTGCTGGAAGATGGCGATAATGGCCGTCTGATCCGCCTGACGCCTGCCAGCAACTAGCCGGGCGGTTGCCATCCGGCGCGACTTTGAGCAGACATGGGCGGACCAGTTCCCGGGGGCCGCCCATGATCCGCACATTCACCAATACCGATGGCCGCTTCGTCCATTCCGGCGATACGCTCGAACATCTGGATGGAGCCGTCTGGGTGGATATCCTGCGGCCGAGCAGGGACGAAGAAAGCGCCGTCGAGCGCGCGCTTGGCATTGATGTGCCGACCATCGAGGAAATGAGCGAGATTGAAGTGTCCAGCCGTCTCTACACGGAGGACGGGGCCACCTTCATGACCACCATGATGCTGTCGCACACCGATGGGGACAACGTGATGCTCTCCCCCATCACCTTCATCCTGAAGGGGGAACAGCTGGTGACCGTACGCTATGCCGAGCCGCGCTCCATCGACGCGTTCATCGCGCGGTGCCAGAAAAACGCGACCTATACTGCAGACGGCGTGGTGACCGGCCTGCTGGAAGGGTTGATCGAGCGGATCGGGGATGTGCTTGAGCGGACAGGGCACGAGCTTGACGATCTCTCCGACAATATTTTCGTTATCCCGCAGCCCCAGACGAAAGAGGCTGCGCCAGCGAGAAACCCTGCGAAGCCGGAAAAACGCAAGCCGCGCAATTACCAGTCCGTGCTCGAACAGATTGGCCGCAAGGGGGATCTCTTGTCGAAAGTGCGCGAAAGCCTGGTTTCTTTTCAGCGTCTCCTGGCTTTTGGCGCCGAGATTGCCGCCAGCCGTAAGCCGGGCAAGGAATATGAAGGGCGCATCCGCACCCTGTCGCGCGATGTGCAGTCGCTGAGCGATCACACAACCTTCCTGACACAGAAGATCAACTTCCTGCTCGATGCCACGCTCGGCATGATCAATATCGAGCAGACGGGCATCATCAAGATTTTTTCGGTAGCGGCGGTGGTTTTCCTGCCGCCGACGCTGATCGCGTCGATCTACGGCATGAACTTCGAATACATGCCGGAACTTTCCTGGCCTTACGGCTATCCGATGGCGATTGGCCTGATGATCCTCTCGGCCATCGTGCCTTACCAGTTCTTCAAGTGGCGCGGCTGGCTTTAGGCCCGCCGCGCCCTGAAGGGATCAGGCTGTCGTCTTCACACGGAGCGCTGACATGCGGTCGATGGTGGCTTCCGCGTCGCGCATGATGTCGGCAACGATTTCGGCAACAGGCTTCACTTCCTTCACGCCGCCGGCCGACTGGCCCATGGCGAAGCAGGACTTGTCCATCGAGAGTTTGGCTTCATCCGTGATCCCCCCAATGCCGCCGATAACACCGGTCTGGGTGGAGTGGATCGCCTGGAAGGGGAAGGGCTTGATGTCCTGCGGGCGGCTTTCCCAATCATTGATGTAGTCGTTCGTGCGGCAGCGCATCGGTTTGCCCGAATAGCAGCGGGTGCGGGTGGTGTCGGTGTCGTCTGCCGTGACGACGGCGTCTTTGTACATGTTGGCGGCGTGCGCTTCGGCCGAGGCGATGAAGCGCGTGCCCATCCAGACGCCCTGGGCGCCAAGGGCGAGGGAGGCGGCCAGGCCGCGGCCATCATAGATACCGCCGGCAGCAATAACCGGGATCTTCACCGCTTCGACGGCCTGGGCAACGAGCGGAAGGGTGCCGACGAGGCCGGTATGGCCGCCGCCTTCGCCGCCCTGCAGGATCACGGCGTCGCACCCGGCCTGCTCGGCCTTGATGGCATGTTTGACGGCGCCGCCAACGACCATGACTTTCAGGCCGGCTTTTTTCAGGCGCTCCATGATCGGCATCGGCACGCCAAGACCGGCAACGAAGCTGTCAGCGCCGCCATTGATGATCACATCGACCGATTCTTCGAGGCTTTCCGGGCTGGCGGCCAGAAGGTCGACGCCGAACGGCTTGTCGGTCAGCTGGCGCACCTTTTTCATCTGCCCGGCAATGAAATCCGGCGAGGTGCCGGCCATGCCGAGGACGCCATAGCCACCCGCATTGCACATGGCGGCGCAAACTTCCGCATAGGAAACCCCGCCCATGCCAGCGAGCATGATTGGGTGCTGAACTTTTAGCAGATCAGTGAGGCGTGTCTTGATGGCCATCTTCTTTATCCCTTTACCGGAGCGAATGCTTGGGTTGAGGGCTAAACTGCCGCCGCAGCGTCAACGCAAGAGCAGAAGCGAAGTGCCAATCTTGCCTTTTTTGCCGCCACTTTGCCGCAATCTGGCCGTGATCGCCCGCCAGAGTTTTGGACGTTGGCCGGGTTGATCCGGGTAACGGGTGTCATCAGACAATAAACTTTAAGAGGGGAAGCTCTTATGAAGAAACTTTTCGCAGGTGTTGCCGCTGCAGCTTTCGTCGCCGGTGTGGCCTTTGCCGCCGAGCCGCCGGTTGAAGCAGAAGCAGCCGCAGAAGCCGCTGAAGTTGCTGAAGAGGTGGCTGAAGAAGCCGCCGAAGAAGCTGAAGAAGCTGCTGACGTTGCCGAAGAGGCCGCCGAAGAAGCTGAAGAAGCCGCTGACGAGACTGCTGAATAAGCAGGCAAAGATTGCGATAATCGCCCCTTCCCGTAGCGGGAGGGGGCTTTTCCGTAAACAACCCGCGAAAGGCCTTCCCGATCTGAAGAATGAACTTTCAGTAACGGGACAATGGTGCTAAAGCACCGGCCGTTCGCAAGAACACAACAGGGGTACTACCAACATGAAAAATCTGTTCCTGATCGGCGCTGCTGCGCTCGTTCTGGCCGCTTGCGGCGCCACCGAAGAAGCTGCTCCGGCAGCTGAGCCGGCGACCGTCGAAGAAGCTGCTGCTGAAGCTGGCGAAGCCACTGAAGAAGCAGTCGTCGAGGCATACGAAGCAACTGAAGAAGCTGCTGTCGAAGCTGCTGACGCTGTCGAAGGCGCTGCTGAAGAAGCTGCTGAAGCGACCGAAGAAGCTGTCGAAGAAGTTGCTCCGCAGTAACCTGCGGGCCGGCTTGATCGGCTAAAAAGATAAGGCCGCTTCCCTCGGGAGGCGGCCTTTTTCTTTTAAGGTTAATTCTTATACGGACCGCTTCGGGGCGCAAAGGGCGTGGCCCCCGCGCCCCGGCGCAGAATCAGAATTTTGCGTAGCCGCCGTCGATAACCAGCGTGTCGCCCGAATGGTATTTCGAGGCGTCGGAAGCAAGGTAAACGGCCATGCCGCCGAAGTCTGCCGGCTCGCCCCAGCGGCGAATCGGAACGCGGGAGATGACTTTGGACGTGAACACTTCCTGGCCTTGGGCGCCTTCAGTCATGTCGGTCGCAATCCAGCCGGGTAGGATGGAATTGGCGCGGATTCCGTAACGGCCGTATTCCACGGCGCAGGCGTTCATCATGGCGATGAGGCCGCCTTTGGTGTGGGCATAGGCCTGGTTGCGGCCAGCGCCTTCGATGCCGGCGAGGGAGGCGGTGCCGACGAGGCTGCCGCCAAGGTCACCCTTCTTGGCGCGGGCAACCATCGACTTGGCCGCTTCCCGCAGGGTGAAGAAGGCGCCGACGGAGTTGATGCGGGCGTTATATTCCCAAGTCTCCAGCGTCATGGTTTCGAAAGAGGCAGCGCCGCGGCCGACGCCGGCGTTTGCGATGCAGCAATCGATGCGGCCGAACTCTTCCTCAGCCTCTTTCATTGCCTTGATAACCTGAGACTCTTCGCCGACATCGACGGCCCAGGCCTTGACCTTGCCGGTGCCGAGACCGGAGGCAGCTTTCACGGCAGCGTCGTTGTCAGCCGTCTTGCGGCCCCAGATCACGACATCGGCGTTCGAGGCGGCGAGAGCCTCCACCATGCCGAGGCCAATGCCCTTGTTGCCGCCGGTGACGACGCAGACCTTGCCGCTCAAATCGAAGGGTTTGTAGACCATGAACCTGATTCCTCCCTGGTATCTTCTGGATGACTGGAGCGTACAGACAGACCTGACGCAGGGGCGGGTCAAGAAAAATAAATGGGGGATAAGGGCCGCAAAAAACCCCAACCATTCCTCCAACCGATGGCGCAAAAACTCCAACGGCGAACCAACGGGGCGGCGTTTTTCAGCGGCCGGTGGCCATCGCGCGGGCCTTTTCGATCACCCGGCGGGTCTCGTCCCAGAGGGGCAGGGTGGCGAGGCGGTCTGGCGAAATCCATTCGGCGTGGGCCGCATCATCGCCCGCGACGGGATCGCCCGAGAGCCAGACGGCGGCGAAATCAAATAATACATAATGACGCGCGACCTCGCCTGAGCGGCGGGAGGTGAAGAGGGCGTCAACCACATCGACCAGGCCGATGAGGCGGGCCTCCACCCCGGTTTCTTCCTTGAGTTCGCGCAGGGCAGCGGCCTCGGTTCGCTCGCCAAACTCGATACGGCCACCGGGCAGCGACCAGTCTCCGGCGAGCGGGGGCGTGCCGCGCCGGATGAGCAGCACGTCGTCTCCCCGGAAGCAGACCGTGCCGACGGCGGGGGTGGGGCGGCCGGGCGCGGGCGCAGAGGGTGGGGCGGTCATGGCTTCTCCAGAAGCGCGACGGCTTCGACATGGGCCGACCAGAGGAACTGGTCGATGGGATGAACGCGCAGCAGGCGGTAGCCGCCATCGGCCAGCGTGCGCAGATCGCGCGCCAGGGTGGCCGGGTCGCACGAGACATAGGCCACGCGCGGCACGGCGGATTTTGCAATTTCGGCAGACTGGGCGGCCGCGCCTGCGCGGGCGGGGTCCAGCACCAGGGCGTCAAACCGGGCAAATTCCGGCGCGGAGACGGGGTTGCGGAAAAGATCGCGCACTTCGGCGGTGACCGGATGCAAGCCCGGCGCAGCGCTGGCGCCGGCGCGCAGGGCGTCGATAGCTGCGCGCCCGCTTTCGGCGGCATAGACGGGCATATGCTCAGCCAGGCGCAGGGCAAATGTTCCGCAGCCGGAGAAAAGGTCTGCGCTGCGCTTTGCGCCTTTGATGTGATCGAGAACCAGCCGGGCCATTTCAGCCTCAGCCTCGGCGCTGGCCTGAAGGAAGCCGCCTGGCGGGGGCAGGAGGCTGGCGGCGCCAACCGGAAGGCGCGGGGCGCGCTCGGTCAGCACGTCTGCGCCTTCCAGCGACACGCGGGCAAAGCCTGCCCGCAGGGCCGCGCTGCTTGCCTCGGCGCGGGCGAGGGGTTTGGCCTCTTTCGAAATGCCGGTGATGTGGAGGTCCAGGCCCGTGGCAGTGTCGGTGACGAGGACGCTCAATTCTTCCTTGCCGGTAAAGAGGAGGGCGAGGATGTCTTTCAGCTTCGGGATGGCGGCGACAATCGGCGGGCGCAGGACAGGGCATTCTTCCAGCGCGATCAGATCATGGCTCTTGCGGCCATGGAAACCGAGAATAACGGCCTTGCCAGATTTGCGCGCGGCGAAGGCGGCGCGGCGGCGGGAGGCGGGCGGGGTGACCCATGTGTCTGCCACCTCTGCCTCCAGTCCGCGAGCCTTCAGGGAGCGGATCATCAGATCACGCTTGAAGGCGGCATAGGGCGCGGGCGCCATATGCTGCAGCGTGCAGCCGCCGCAGCGGGTGAAATGACGGCAGGCCGGGGCGATGCGCTCCGGTGAGGGGGTGAGGATACGCTCGAGCTTCAGTCGGTCGCCTTCGCCGCTGACCTCCACACTCTCTCCGGGCAGGGTGAAAGGTACAGACACCCAACGTTCCTGCTCGCGCGCGCGGCCATCGCCCTGGGCACCGGCATGATCAATGGTCAGCGTGCGGGCGGGGCTGGCGGACATCCGGTTTCCTGGAAGGGTGGGGGTGGTGATTGTCAGCTTCCTCCGTTAGCAGGGAGAGGGCGCAGCCGGAAGGAGCCGCAACATGGCAAAAGCCAATGGCAACGGGAAAGCGCGGCCGGTCAGCCTGGCCCTGCAGGGCGGGGGCGCGCACGGGGCCTATACCTGGGGCATTCTGGACCGGCTGAGCGGGGAAGAGAGCCTGGCGATCGAGGCGATTTCGGCGACCTCTGCCGGGGCGCTCAACGCCGTGGCTTATGCGGCAGGGCTCGCGGCGGGCGGGCCGGAGGGCGCGCGCGCCTCGCTGGAGCAGATATGGCGCGCTGTATCCGATGCCGGGGCGGGCATGAATGTGTTCGGCGCGGCAGGCTTCCAGATGGCGAGTGCGTGGCAGAACTTTGCCAGCCCGTATGATTTCAACCCTTTCAACTTCAATCCGCTGCGCCGGGTGGTGGAGCGGCAGGTGAATTTCGAGGCGGTGCATGCCTCCGGCCTGAAGCTTTTCCTTTCGGCGACGAATGTGGAGACGGGCAAGGTGCGCGTTTTCTCCAAGGATGAGATTACTGCAGACGCGGTGCTAGCCTCGGCCTGCCTGCCGCAGACTTTCCAGGCGGTGGAGATAGGCGAGGAAGTGTTCTGGGATGGCGGCTTCATGGGCAATCCAAGCCTCTTTCCGCTGATCTATTCGGGGGCGCCGCAGGATGTGCTCCTTGTGCTGCTTAATCCGCTGGTGCGGCCGGGCGTGCCCAAGCGCGCCGCCGAAATTCAGGAGCGGCTGAACGAGATCAGCTTCAATGCTTCGCTGATTGGCGAGTTGCGGGCGATTGCCTTTGTGCAGCGGCTGATTGATGACGGGATGCTGAAAGAGCCGATGCTGAAGAAATACCGTAGGCTGAATGTTCATGCCATTCGCGGCGGGCAGGATCTGCTGAGCTATGGGATGGCGACCAAATATGAGGCGCGCTGGCGGTTCCTGCTGGAACTGCGCGACAGGGGGCGGGCCGCGGCAGATCGGTGGCTCTCCAGCTGCGCGCAGCATGTGGGCACGAAAACGTCGAGCTTTGATATCCGGAAAGAGTTTCTGGAGGGGTGAGGCGGAGACCACCGCTTGCCGGAGCCTGAATAAGCGGCTTGGCCGTGTTGGGGTTTCGGGTAGAGTTGGCGCGGAAAGGATACGTCCATGCAGCGTTTTCTGATGTCTTTTCTTTTGGGCGGGCTGGTTGCGGGCGGCGCCGTTGCCGATTCCAAGCCTGTGGGGAACGAGCCGCTGACGGCAGAGGCCATGAAGGCGGAGCTGTTCGGTATACAGATGTCCGGCATCGTGGTGCAGACGGGCCAGCGCTGGAGCGAATGTATCGAGCCGGGCGGGCGCACGCTGTATGAGTTTGAGGGATACCGGTCTGAAGGCCTGCTGGAGGTGACCGACAAGGCTGAGGCCTGTTTCACCTATCCGGGCACCGGGACCTCCTGCTTTCGCGGCCAGCGCGCGCCCAGGGGCTATATGTTCCGGCCCGTCGGCGGCGGGGCGGCCTTCCATGCCAACAAGATCGAGCGCGGCGTGAAGAAGTGCATCACGAGTGATCTGGTAGGCTAGGCGCGCCTGAGGAATTGCACGCGGGCGGCGCCGAAGTCGCGCGTGTCGATGGCCTCCCAGCCGGGGAATATCAGGGTTTCGTCCGAGCCGGTTTCGACCATGGCGATGGCGTCCTCGCTGAGCCAGGCGCCTTTTATCAGACAGTCTAGCGCGGGGGCGACGAGGCCCTTGTGATAGGGCGGGTCGAGGAAGGCGATGTTGAACGGGCTGCCGACGCCGGCGGGCTTCTCGCCGAGGTCTGTGGCCGAGCGGCGGTGAAGCCGGGTGTTCCCGAAAAGGCCGAGGGCTTCGATATTGTCTCGGATGGCGCCGCGCGCGCCATGGTCTGTCTCCACGAACAGGCAGAAGGCGGCGCCCCGGCTCATCGCCTCAAGGCCGAGCGCCCCGGAGCCGGCGAACAGGTCGATCACGCGGGCGCCTTCCAGCGGCGGGGCCCAAGGCGCATGGGCGAGGATGTTGAAAATGCTCTCGCGCGTCCGGTCGCTGGTCGGCCGCGTGGTCATGCCCTTGGGGGCGGAGAGGGCGCGGCCCTTGTGCTGTCCGGCTATGATGCGCATGGTTGGGGCACATATTCGAGCTGGCGGGGAATTGGAAGGGGATGGGCGAGTTTCCTAGCGTCGAAGAACGGCTTCTCAACAGCGGCATACCGCGCGAAATGGCAGCCGAGATTGCAGCGGAAGTTCCGCGATCGAAGGATGCGTTTAGTGCGTGGTCGGGGTTGGTGCTTGTTTCGGCCTTAACAACTTTCCTGCTCGCGATAATCCTAATTCCTTTTGTGTATCTTGCCGCCGTCTGGCTCTGGGGCGGCATCCGGGCGTGTGGCTCCGGAATGCTGACGTCAGCTCACGCTATCGCGTGGTTGCAATGGTTCGCTTCAATGATGGCAGCCGTTCTCATTCAAACATTGTGGCTGAGACGCGCCTCCCACAAGACCCGAATGCAATATGTGGCGGCCCATTTGCTGCGGTTGTACCTATCTGGGGCTGGCACGGGTGTGATGAGCCAAGTGATCGAGAAGAATCCGGAATACGGAACAGCTGACGGATTTTTCGTGTGCGTGGTCCGGGATTACAGGCGCAAGAGCCTTGCGGCGTGGTTCTTGGCTCAAGGGGTCGTGGTCGCTGCGCTGTTCCTCGTTCCGCTCGCCTGCTGACCTAACGCGAAGGCTTGATTTCTACTCTGACTAGAGTTTTATCTTGGATTCAACCAGGGAGATGTGCCGCCGATGACCGCCAGCGTTAAAATAGAGAACGAGATTGCCGTGATCACCATGGATGATGGCAAGGCAAATGCCATCAGCCTGACCATGCTGGACGCGGTGAATACGGCGCTGGATGAGGCGGAAGCGTCAGCGAAGGTGATCGTGCTGGCCGGGCGGCCGGAGCGGTTTTCGGCGGGGTTTGACCTGAAGTTTCTTGCTTCGTCCGAGCCGGAACAGGTGCGCAGGTTGGTGATGGGCGGGGGCAAGCTGGCCTTCCGGCTGTTTACCTCTGACAAGCCCATCGTCATTGCGTGTACGGGCCATGCGATTGCCATGGGGGCGTTCCTCCTGCTGGGCGGGGACAGCCGGATTGCGGCGCGCGGCGCCTACAAGATCGGCGCGAACGAGACGGTCAATGGCATGACGCTGCCGGGCTTCGGGGTGGAGCTGCCGCGGGCGCGGCTGAACCCGATGTATCTGACGCAGGCGCTGGCGCAGGCGAAACTCTACACGCCGGATGAGGCGGTGCCGGTGGGCTGGGTGGACCAGGTGGTGGAGCCGGGCGAGGTGATGAGCGCGGCGATGGCCGAGGCCGAGCGCCTGCTGCCGATTGCGAATTATGCGTATGGGCGCAACAAGAAACTGGCGCGCCAGCCGGCGATTGACCTGATTGCGCCGACGCTGGAGGGGTGAGGCGGGCCTTCCCGGCTGCAATCCGTTGACGGATTTCCCTTTACTTTCAGGGGCTGAGACGCAATCTGCTGCCTTATGACTATACAGGTTGAGGCGATGGCCCGCGCGGTGGAACTGGCGCGTGAGGCGGCGGCAGCGGGCGAGGTGCCCGTGGGCGCGGTGGTTGTGGATCCGGAGACGGGGGAGATTGTCGGCGAGGGGTATAACCGCCCCGTCGCCAGCCATGACCCCAGCGCCCATGCCGAGATCGTGGCGATCCGTGCGGCGGCGCAGAAGCTCGGCAATTACCGGCTGCCGGGGCTGGACCTTTATGTGACGCTGGAGCCGTGCGCGATGTGCGCCGGGGCGATCAGCTTTGCGCGGATCGGGCGGCTGATCTTTGCGGCGGCCGACATCAAGGGCGGGGCGGTGATGCATGGGCCCCGTTTCTTCGAGCAGCCGACCTGTCACTGGCGGCCCGAATGGCGGCAGGACCCGCTGCACGAAGCCGAGGCGGCAGACCTGCTGCGCGATTTCTTCCGGCAACGCCGGGGCTGACAAGGCGCGAGCAGCGCGCCATTACTGGACCCGGTAAGCAGGGGACAGGTTGCCTATGGAACATGGCGTAGCACACGGGCCGAGCCCGACCCTGATCAAGGATCTTCTGGTCTTCCTGCTGGCGGCAGGCATCCTTGTGCCGGTGCTGCGGCTTCTGAAGATGCCGACAATCATTGCCTTCATGCTGGCGGGGATCGCGCTGGGGCCGTTTGCGCTCGGGCATTTTGCGCAGGCTTATCCCATCCTCGAATATTTCTCGATTACCGAGCCGGAAGCGGCCTTGCCCTTTGCCGAGCTGGGGGTGCTGTTCCTGCTGTTTCTTCTGGGCGTGGAGTTTTCCTTCCAGCGTCTCTGGTCGCTGCGCCGGGTGGTGCTGGGGGCAGGCTCGGTGCAGACCGGGCTGAGCGCAGCGGCGATTGCCGCGGTGGGCTGGGCGCTGGGGCTGGATCTGGCGGTAGCGATGATCATCGGCCTTGCGCTGGCGCTCTCCTCGACGGCCATCGTGATGCAGGTGCTGGTGGAGGAGCGCCGGGCCGCCCAGCCTGTTGGGCGCACCTCTCTGGGCGTGCTGTTGTTCCAGGACATGATGGTGGCGCCGATCCTGATCTTCGTCGGTTTTGCGGCGCTGAAAGGCGGGGCCAATATCGGCGGGGTGCTGCTGGACGCGCTGATCCGTGGACTGATTGCCATTGCCATCATCTGGGTGATCGGGAACTTCCTGCTGGACCGGATATTCCGGCTGGCGGCGGCCAGCGGCGGGCGGGACTTCCTGATGGCACTGACCCTGCTGACCGTGGTGGGGTCTGCCGCGATCACCTACAGCGCCGGGCTTTCGGTGGCGCTGGGCGCGTTTCTGGCCGGCCTGCTGGTGGGGGAGACCGAGTTCAAGCATCAGACCGAAGTGGACCTTGAGCCCTTCAAGGGGCTGCTGCTGGGCCTCTTTTTCATGACGGTGGGCATGGGCCTGAACCTGCCGCAGATTGCCAGTCAGATTGGCTGGATCCTGGCCGCGCTGGCGGGGCTGGTCGTCCTGAAAGTGGTGATTGCCTATCTGGCCTGCCGCGTGTTTGCCGGCGGGCATCCCGTTTCACTGGAGGCGGCGCTGCTGCTGGCGCCGGCAGGGGAGTTCGCGTTTGTTGTGCTGACGGCCGCGCAGGCGGGCGGGGCGGTGACGCCGGAGCTGGCCGCCTTCGTGGCGGCGATCGCCGGGCTCTCGATGCTGCTGACCCCGCTGCTCGGCGATTTCGGGCGGCGGCTGGCCGGGCGGCCCTCCCGGCGCCAGGCGACGAGCGAGATGGCGCTGACCGAGGCTGCAGAGCTGCAGAACCATGTAATCCTCGCCGGCTATGGCCGTGTGGGGCAGGCGGTGGCGCATGTGCTGCGCCAGGAGGGCGTCACCCTGCTGGCCCTTGACCGTGACCCGGAGAAGATCCACCGCGCGCGGCTGGACGGCCTTGCTGCCTTTGTCGGCGATGCCTCTCGCCCGGAAATCCTTACACTGACGGGTATTGCCAAAGCCGATCAGTTCATTGTGACCGTAGACGATCCGGAGCGGGCCGAGGCGATGGTGCGCTGCGCGCGGGGGCTGCATCCGGACATCCTCATCCTGGCGCGCGCGCATGACGGGGAACATGCCGACAAGCTGGAAGCAGCCGGAGCGGGGCATGTGGTGCCCGAAGCGGTAGAATCCGGCCTGCAGATGGGGGGCATGTCGCTGGAGGCATTCGGCTATGAGCCAGAGACCGTGCGCGACCGGCTCGCCCTGATAAGGGACGAGGAATACCGGCGGGCCTGACCCGGCTTCAGAGCGTGACGGAAATATCCCGGATCAGGCCGCGCAGCCAGGTGAGCGCCGGATCCTGGGCAAACTCCCGGTGCCAGTAGAGCATCGAGCCGGGGGAGTGGAAATCAAAGGGCAGCTCCAGCATGGCGAGACCCGATCCGGCCGCAACGGGCTTTGGCGCAGCAAGCGCAAGCTGGGTGCAGCGGACGATCTCCAGAGCCGGCTGGTAATGGGGGAGGCGGTGGACCGGGGTGATCCGCTGGCCCATGGAACGCGCCATTTCCTCGATCAGGCTGCGCCCCTCCCGGCGGCTGGAAACGGCGATATGGCGCATACTGAAGAAGCCTTCGACAGTCAGCGGCGCCTGGGCAAGAGGATGATCGGCGGCCAGGACACAGGTGTAATCGGTCGACGAGAGCAGCACGCGCTCAAGGTCTGCCCCGCGCAGGTCCTGGATGTCGATGGCAAGGTCCAGCCGGCCGGAGGCAAGCTCGCTGGAAATGGCCGAGCGGTGAAGCTGGCTCCAGGCGATGCGGATGCCGGGGGCCTGGGTTTCCAGCCGGCGGGCGATGGGCGGGGCGAGGATAAGCGCGCTGGCATCGCGGCAGGAGATGTTGAACACGCGCGTGGAGCGTGAGGGCTCAAACACCGAGCGCGGCTCAAGGCCATTGCGCAGCTTGTCGAGTGCTTCGCGCACCGCCGGCATCAGCGCTTCGGTCATCGCGGTGGGTTTCACGCCGCGGCCTTCGCGCACGAAGAGAGGATCTTCAAAATGCAGGCGCAGGCGGGAGAGGGCATTGCTGACGGCAGGCTGGGTGATGTGCAGCATCTCGCTCGCCCGGGTCAGGCTGCGTTCGGCATAGATCGCCTCCAGCACGGGGAGGAGATTGAGATCAAGCGCGCGAAGGTTCATGGCCAACCTGTGGGAGGAACAGGAGAGTTATCACGGTGAGTGATGATATTGTTTCATAAAATAAAGTAGCCGAATAGTCTTGCGGGGCGCATTATCGCAACTGTGATGTGGATGTCCCTGCCTGTTTGCTCTGCAAGGCTGCCGGAAGGCGGCGCCATGCCTGTCTCAGAGCCAGCCAGCAGCGCGCGCCAGCATGAACAGGCCAACCGCGGTGACCAGCAGGCGCATCCAGCGGCGGAAATCGATATCCGTCATTCTTTCCAGCAGCTTGCCGCCCAGCGTCGTGCCCAGCATCGACAGCGGCACAGCCGCCACAAAGAACCAGAGCGGGGGCAGGGAGCTCATCGTTTCAGCCGCCCAGAGGGCCGAGCCCCAGAAGGCCACTTTCACCAGATGGGCAAACACCTGTGTGATCGCCTTGGTGGCGACCACCGCGCGCCGGTCCATCACGGTGCGGGCGAAGAAGATATCCAGCAGCGGGCCGGTGACGCCGGCGAGCGTATTCATGGCCTGCAGCAGGAAACCGGCCACTTCCGCCTGGCCCCGGCGCTGGACGTCAATGTCGATCCAGGCCTTGGGAATCCAGACGGTGAAGGCGGCGGCTGCCAGCAGCAGGTAAACGGCGGTGGCTTCCGGGCGCCAGGAAATGGCGAACAGAAGCAGGATCGCCGCAACCGAGCCGAGGGCGTAACGGCGGAAGATCGCCCAGTCGATATACTTGCGCCAGAGGATCGCGCGGTAGCCGTTGGACACCATCTGCACCGCGCCGTGAACGACCATCGCGGTGGCCACTGGCACAATCGCGGTCAGCACGGCCATCAGGATCAGACCGCCCGCCATGCCGAAAACGCCCGAGATGAACGATGTGATCAGTATGGTGATCAGCAGGACAAGGGCGGTGACCGGGCTCATGCTCCGCGCCTTAGCGCATTTTATTCCGCCTCACGAGGGGGCGAAAGAATTTGCACGCGCCCCCTCATCTCAGCTACCCTGATCTCAGGGAAAAGTAACAAGCACACCCATCCAGAGAGGAAACACAGCCATGGCTGATACCCAGCACACGCCCGACGCCTATGCCGAGCTGAACGACCTGCGCATGTCCGAAAGCGTTCGCCCGCTTTACGACCATGTGAAGAAGTTCATCGAGGAAACCGTCAACCCGATGAGCGTCGAGTTCCACAAGCTTGGCGAAGGCAACAAGGACATCTGGAGCTACGCCCCCGGCCAGCTCGAATGCCTCGAGAAGGCCAAGGACGAAGCCAAGAAGCAGGGCCTCTGGAACTTCTTCCTGCCCGACGCCGAAACCGGCGAGGGTCTGTCGAACCTCGACTATGCCTATATCGCCGCCGAACTGGGCAAGAACCCGATGGCCTCGGAAACCATGAACTGCTCGGCGCCTGATACCGGCAACATGGAAGTGCTTGAGCGCGTCGGCACACCGGCCCAGAAAGAGAAGTGGCTGAAGCCGCTGCTCGAAGGCAAGATCCGCTCCGCCTATGTGATGACCGAGCCGCACATGGCGTCTTCGGATGCCAAGAACGTGTCGATGAAGTGCGAACTGGAGGGCGACGAGTATGTGCTGAACGGTGAGAAATACTACGCTTCCGGCGCCGGCGATCCGCGCTGCAAGATCATGATCGTCATGTGCCGCTCGAACAACGGCCCGGACGTCAACCGCCAGCAGTCGCAGATCCTGGTGCCGCTGCCGCATCCGGGTGTGACCATCGTGGGTCCGATGCACGTGTTCGGTGAGCCCGACGCGCCGCATGGCCACATGCATCTGCGCTTTGAGAACGTCCGCGTGCCGAAGGAAAACATGCTGCTCGGCGAAGGCCGCGGCTTCGAGATTTCGCAGCTGCGCCTTGGCCCCGGCCGTATCCACCACTGCATGCGCTCCATCGGTCAGGCCGAGCGCGCGCTTGACCTGATGTGCATCCGCGGCCTGTCGCGCGAAGCCTTCGGCAAGCCGCTGGCCAAGCTCGGCGGTAACACCGAGATCATCAGCCGCGCCCGCATCGAGATCGAAGCCATGCGCATGATGGTTCTGAAAGCTGCCAAGGCGATGGATGTTCTGGGCAACAAGGAAGCCCGCATCTGGATTTCGATGGTGAAGGCCATGGTTCCCGAGCGTGTCTGCAAGATCATCGACGATGCGATCCAGATCCATGGTGCGACCGGCGTGTCGCAGTGGACCCCGCTCGCCCGGATGTATGCCAGCCAGCGCACGCTGCGCCTGGCAGACGGCCCGGATGAAGTTCACCACATGGTGGTTGGCCGCCACGAGCTGCGCAAGTATGAAGGCGGCGTGGAAGATCCGGCGCTGGCCGCAATCTGGCGGAAATAGGATTTCAGCCTGATTGACAGGCAAACCCAAGAAGCAGACCCTCCCTGTACGCACAGGGAGGGTTTTTTCATGCGCAGGATGTTTGGTTTTCTGATGCTGGCCGCCATCGCTTCGGGGGTGGCCTTGCCGGTCAGCGCCCAGGGTATGGAGCGGATGATGGTGACGTCCAATCAGGTGGAGGAAAGCGCGCGGATCAGTGCGCCGGCCATCTACCGGCAGATACCGGCCGATTTCGTTATGGTCGCCATCACTTATCAGAGCGCGACGCGGGACGCCGCCGAGCGGCGCAAGGAACTGGAAACGATGTTTGACCGGCTGAAGGCACGCGCCTCCAGAACCGAGGGCTTCAGCCTGGCTGGCGGCACGCTGGGCCGCTCGATGGCAGATATCGATACCGTTCTGTTTACGGATGTCTATGGCAGTGATTATTCCGGCACCGGCCGCTTCACGCTGACGCTGAGCATTGACACCAAACCGGAGGAGTCGTTCGAGGCGCTGATGAAGCGGGCTCAGCAGTTTGTGACGTCTATCGAAGCCCAGGGCCGGGCGGAGGCCTATCTTGGCGATACGCAATATATCGGGGCGCGCGACGTGGCCAAGCATCGCGCGGATCTGATCGCGGACATCGCCCGGGAGGTGTCCGGCTTGCAGACGGCGTTTGGCCCGAACGGATCGAAAGTGACGCTGACGGGACTTGAAAGCCGTATCATCACCCAGCCCTCCGGCCCGCTGGAACTGGAAATCTTCATCCCCTACACGCTGATGCTGGAGGCGGGCGGCTGAGCGGCTTTCCTGCGCGGCACAAACCGGATAATCCCGCCAGCGCATGACTGCCGCCATCCTCACCCGTTCCTGCGTGCTGGCGCTTGCCTGGCCGATCATGCTGGCGCAGGTGGCGATGGCGACAACCGGCATTGTCGATACCGCCGTGATGGGGCGCTATGGCACGGCGGTTGAGCTGGCCGCCGTGGGGCTGGCCGCGGTGGTGTTCAGCTTCCTCTATTGGGGCTTCGGCTTCCTGCGCATGGCGACCACCGGCCTCACCGCCCAGGCCGATGGGGCAGGGGATGGGCTGGAAGTGCGCGCGATCCTGATGCGCGCGCTGATGCTGGGCGCAGGCCTTGGCGTCCTCCTCGTCCTCTCCTTTCCGCTGACCTCCCGGATCGCGCTGGCATTGTTCCAGGCAGAGAGCGCCGTCGAGATCGAAGCATCGGGATATTTCTGGGCACGGATCTGGGGCGCGCCGGCCATCCTGATGGGTTATGCCATTTCCGGCTGGCTGATCGGCACGGGACGCACGCGCGCCCTGCTGGCCATGCAGATCGTGCTCAATGGCATCAATGCCGGGCTCGACTATGCCTTCGTGGCGATCTGGGATTGGGGCGCGACCGGCATCGGCGCGGGCACGGCGATTGCCGAATGGGCAGCGCTCGGTTTCGGATTGGTCATCGTGCGCAAAGGCCTTGGCTCCGGCGCGCGCCTCTTTGACCGGGCAAAACTTCTGGCGCTGTTTAACGCCAACCGCGACATCATGAT
Organism: Hyphomonas polymorpha PS728; assembly: GCF_000685315.1. Lineage (GTDB taxonomy): Bacteria > Pseudomonadota > Alphaproteobacteria > Caulobacterales > Hyphomonadaceae > Hyphomonas > Hyphomonas polymorpha. Next base: position 60,023 of record NZ_ARYM01000011.1, on the reverse strand, counting down.
CCGTACGCTGGCGCTGCTCTTCACTTTCGCCTGGTTCGTCAATTCCGGCGCAAGGCAGGGCACAGCGGCACTGGCGGGCAATCAGGTGCTGTTGCAGTTTATCGCTGTCTCCGCCTTCGTGCTGGATGCCTTTGCCTTTGTGGCGGAGAAGGAGGCAGGCGCCGCCTATGGCGCGCGGGACAGGGCAAGGCTCAAGCGGGCGATGCGCGTGACGAGCGAGATCGCGGTCGTCTGCGGCGCGGCGTTTTCGCTGATCTTCTGGCTGGGCGGGGGCGCCGTGATCGAGGCCTTCATACTGGACCCGGCGGCGCGGGAAGCGGCCCTGACCTATCTGCCCTGGTGCGCAGCTGTGCCGCTGATCGGTGTGGCGGCCTGGCAGCTGGACGGGCTGTTCCTGGGCACCACGCAGGGGGAGGCGGTGCGCAATGCCGGCGTGATGGCCATGCTCGCCTATCTGGCGAGCGATCTTCTGCTGGCGCCGTCCTTCGCGAATGCGGGCGTATGGACGGCGTTTCTGCTGAGCTATGTCTACCGCGCCGGGGCATTGGCGCTCTACTGGCCGCGCCTGATGGGACAGATGGCGCCGCGCGCAGCGGCGAGCTGACGCGGGCGCATCCGCAAACATCCGTATTCCCCCCATTCCCCCGCCAGCGCAGGCTGATCCGGATCAGTGAGACCGGAGAAAGATGATGCAGTTCGACTACAGCCCGAAGACGAAGGAATACATGGCCCGCGTCACCCAGTTCATGGACGCGCATGTCTATCCCGCCGTGCCTGCTTACAAGGCTCATCACGAGAAAGACCGGTGGGGCGTCAATCCAGTGCTCGAAGGGCTGAAGGAGCGCGCGAAGGCGGAAGGGCTCTGGAACCTGTTCCTGCCGCCGAACGCGGATCATGATGAGGGCATGTTCCGCGGCGCCGGGCTGACGAACGCCGAATATGCGCCGCTTTCGGAAATCATGGGGCGCGTGGGCTTTGCCTCCGAAGTATTCAACTGTTCGGCGCCTGACACAGGAAATATGGAAGTGCTGCACCGCTATGGCTCGCCCTTCCAGAAGGAGCGCTGGCTGGGGCCGCTGCTACGCGGAGAAATCCGCTCGGCCTTCCTGATGACAGAGCCGCTGGTCGCCTCTTCAGACGCAACCAATATCGAGACATCCATCGTCCGCGAGGGCGATGAATATGTGATCAACGGGCGTAAATGGTGGTCTTCCGGCGTGGGGGATCCGCGCTGCAAGGTGGCCATCGTTATGGGCAAGACAGACCCCGCCGCTGAGCGCCACCGCCAGCAGAGCCAGATCCTGGTGCCGATGGACGCGCCGGGGATGAAGATTCTCCGTATGCTGCCTGTGTTTGGCTATGATGACAGCCCGCATGGCCATGCCGAGGTGCTGCTGGAGAATGTCCGCGTGCCGGTGGCAAACCTCATCCTTGGCGAAGGGCGGGGATTTGAAATCGCGCAGGGCCGCCTTGGGCCGGGGCGTATCCACCATTGCATGCGCACCATCGGGGCCGCCGAAGTGGCGCTGGAAAAACTCTCCCGCCGCGTGCTGACGCGGGCTGCCTTCGGCAAGGCGCTTTATCAGCAGTCCATCTGGGAGCAGAGGATCGGGGAAGCCCGCCTCGACATCGAGATGACGCGCCTGCTGACGCTGAAGGCGGCTTACATGATGGACACGGTGGGCAACAAGGGCGCGGCCAACGAGATTGCGATGATCAAGGTGGCCGCTCCGCGCGCCGCACTGAAGGTGATCGACGACGCCATTCAGGCCCATGGCGGGGCAGGGGTTACCGATGATTTCGGCCTGGCTGAACTCTATGCCGGTATCCGCACGCTGCGCCTCGCGGACGGGCCGGACGAGGTTCACCTGCGCGCGATTGCCCGCAATGAACTGAAGAAATACCGGGAAGCGCCCGATTATCCCGCACACCGGCCGGAGACTGGCATTGCCTGGCCGCCTGCGCGCGAGATTGCATGATCAAAAGGGGACGTTCGGGTCGTCTTCGCCTTTGCCCCCCAGCATCAGCCCGGCAAAGTCGAACACCCGGGGATCATGCAGATGGCTCGGGCGCACATTCGTGAGCGCCCGGGCCATCACTTGCCGCGTGCCCGGTTTCTTCTGTTCCAACTCCGTCAGCAGGCGGTTCATCGCCACGCGCTGAAGGCCGTCCTGGCTGCCGCAGAGATTGCAGGGGATGATCGGGAATTCCATCGCCTCGGCAAACTTTGCCAGATCGTCTTCAGCGGCGGTGATCAGGGGGCGGAATACCTGTACATCGCCCTCATCATTGAGCAGCTTGGCCGGCATGGCCGCAAGACGCCCCCCATGGATGAGGTTCATCATGAAGGTGGCGAGCGCGTCATCCCGGTGGTGGCCGAGCACGATGGCCTCGCAGCCTTCTTCGCGCGCGACGCGGTAAAGGATGCCCCGGCGCAGGCGGGAACACATCGAACAATAGGTGCGCCCCTCGGGCACCTTGTCCGTCACGATGGAATAGGTGTCCTCTGTGATGATCTTGTGCGGCACGCCGTTTTTCGTCAGCCAGTCAGGCAGGATGTGTTTGGGGAAACCCGGCTGACCCTGATCGAGATTGCAGGCGATGAGGTCTACCGGAAGCGCGCCCTGCCATTGCAAATCCAGCAGCACGGCCAGAAGCCCGTAGGAATCCTTGCCGCCGGAAAGGCAGACGAGCCATTTCGGGCGCGGCTTTTCGCCGGTTTCGATGGCGCGGCGATCTACCAGGCCATAGGCATCGATCACCTCCAGCGCCCCGCGCACCAGCCGTTTGCGCAGCTTCTTGAAGCTGACGCTGGAGGGCGTATTCGCGAACAGCGGCAGGACGGGGGAGAGGGAGGTGTCGGCCATGATGTCTACTCCGCCGCTATGGCCGCTTCGCCCGCCAGCCAGGCGTCAAAGTCGTTCAGTGCGCGGATCGCCTGGGCGGCCTTCTTGGCGCGGCCCTTGTCCTTGCCGCGCAGGCGTTTGCCGTCCGGTCCCTTGCGGTCATACTCTTCGATGTCCGGGAAGAGGCCGAAATTGACGTTCATCGGCTGGAAGGTCTGGCCTTCGGCGAGATGCCCGCCGGTGATGTGGTTGACGAGGGCGCCGATGGCGGTGGTGGGTGGGGGCGGCTCGAGCTTCAGGCCAAGGCGTTCGGCGGCGGCGAGGCGGCCGGCGAGCAAGCCCATCGCGGCGCTCTCCACATAGCCTTCCACACCGGTCACCTGGCCGGCAAAGCGCAGGCGCGGCATGGACTTCATCCGGAGCTGCCGGTCGAGCAGCTTGGGCGAGTTGAGGAAGGTGTTGCGGTGGATGCCGCCAAGGCGGGCGAACTCGGCCTTCTCCAGGCCGGGGATCATCCGGAAAATGTCCGTCTGCGCTGCATATTTCAGCTTCGTCTGGAAGCCGACCATATTCCATAGCGTGCCCAGCGCATTGTCCTGCCGCAGCTGCACGATGGCATGGGCCTTGACGGTGGGGTTATGCGGATTGGTGAGGCCGACCGGCTTCATCGGCCCGAAGCGCAGCGTCTCGCGCCCGCGCTCGGCCATCACTTCGATGGGGAGGCAGCCTTCAAAGTAAGGCGTGTCCTTTTCCCAGTCGCGGAACTCTGTCTTCGGCGCGGCGAGCAGGGCATCGAGGAAGGCGTTATACTGGTCTTCCGTCATCGGACAGTTGATATAGGCGGCTGTATCTCCTGCAGGGCCGGCCTTGTCATAGCGGCTCTGGCGCCAGGCCTTGTCCATGTCGATCGAGTCGAAATAGACGATGGGCGCAATCGCATCGAAGAAGGCGAGGTCCGTCTCGCCGGTATGGGCGCGGATCGCTTCGGCCAGGGCAATCGAGGTCAGCGGCCCGGTGGCCACGATCACGCTGTCCCACTCCTCGGGCGGAATTCCGGCGATTTCCTCGCGCACGATGGTGACGAGGGGATGGGCTTCCAGCTTGGCCGTCACGGCCTCCGAGAAGCCTTCCCGGTCTACCGCGAGCGCGCTGCCGGCGGGTACCTGATGGTCCTTCGCGGTGGTGATGATGATGCCGCCTGCGCGGCGCATCTCTTCATGGATCACGCCGACGGCGTTGGTCGTGTGGTCGTCCGAGCGGAAGGAGTTGGAGCAGACGAGTTCGGCCAGCTTGTCGGTCTGGTGGGCGTCGGTGCCGCGCACGCCGCGCATTTCGTGCAGGATCACGGGCACGCCAGCAGAGGCAATCTGCCAGGCCGCTTCGGAGCCGGCCATGCCGCCGCCGATAACATGGATGGGTTTCAGGGTCATGCCGCGGACATGAGGCCGCCGCTCCGGCGCGTCAAGATAGCGTTTGCCGGGCAGGGCGGGAGGCTTTAGGTGTGCGCCCCGAGATGAGACGAGACGAGATGACGACGCGCCTTGCCGTTTTTCCCCTGATTTCGGCCGCCTGGAGCGTCGCGGGCCGCCTTCTTGTGTCCACCGCGCCCTGGTTGATCCTGTTCGCGCTAGCCGCCGGGCTGTACAGTTTTGCCCTGCGTTCACAAAGCGGCCTCTGGCTACCGCTGGGCGCGGCGATGCTGGCATTTCTCGCCGGAACGGAGCTGTCGCGCCGTGCCTATCAGCGGCTTATCCCCGGCGCGGCGGCAAAATTCCTGCCTCTGGCCCATGCCAATCTGGCGGCCTATGCGGCGTTTCTGTTCATCGGCTTCTTTGTTGTATTCTTCCTGATGATGCTGCCGGGCATCCTGATCAATGAGGCCGGGCAGTATCAGCTGAATGACGAGTCCGATCCCGCTTTGGTGCGCGAGGCGTTTATTGCGCTGCTGGGCACGCCCTATGGCGCGGTGTTCATCGCCTGCTGCGCGGTGGGGGCGGGGCTGCTCGGCTGGATCGCCCTGCGCCTGACGCTCTATGGCGCGGCGACCAGCGCGCTTGGCAAGGCGCAGGTGTTCCGCACCTGGGGGCGCACCAAAGGGCATCTCAAAACGCTGGGCCTGGCGAGCCTTGCCACACATATCCTGCCCTTTGCGCTCGGCGTGGCGGTCAATGGCGCGCTCCACCGTGCCCTGCCGGATACGGGGCTTGGCCATTTCATCGGCGGGGCAGCGGGCGTCCTCGTCTTCGCGCCCTTCCTGCTGGCTGGCCACGCCATGGCGGCGGCCGCCTGGGAGAGGCTGAAACCGGCAGAGCCGGCGCCAAGGCCCCCCTCTTCGGGCGATTGATGCGGCGGCCCATTCAGGTTTAGGTGCGCGGGTACCGGCTGAAGGGGAGACCGAGATGAACACCGGATTTTCATTCGATCGTGCGCTGACCTATCCGTTCAAGGCGCCGCATTTCAAGAGTTTCCCCTGGCTGTTTGGGCTGGCTTATGCCGCGATCTATGTGGCGCTTTTCCTGGTGATCGGGCTTCTGGGCTGGCAGGCGCTGGCCGAATGGTTCCTGGCTTTGCAGCAGCTGGAGAACGATCCCAACCCCATGCCGGCGGATGTCTTTGGCCTCTTCTTTGGCGGCTTGGGCGATCTTGTTCCGCTGATCCTTATGGGCTCGGTGGCCGGCTGGGTGGTTTGGGCGATGTTCGAGACTGCGTCCCAGCGGCGCTATATCTTCGGCGCGAAATTCTCCCTCGGTTTTGGCGGAGACGAAGTGCGGATGATGGTCGTGGGACTGCTCTGGGCGCTGATGAGCCTGGTGATCTTTGCCATTCCGATGGTTGTGATGTTTGGCGCCTTCGGCACGCTGGCAGCAATGGACCTCAACGGGCCGATGGACGATCAGGCCGCCGCCCGCTTCCTGGGCACCTTCTTCGCCGGTTTCGGTCTGATGTTTCTTTTCTCGCTGCTCTACATCTTTGTGGCGACGCGGCTTGCGCCCTGCTTCGGGCTGACGGTGAAGGACAAGGAGATACGGTTCTTCGATGCCTGGAACGTGTCGCGCGGCCGCTTCTGGCCGATCCTCGGCGCCTATGTGATCATCGTCGTGGTCGTTTCGGTGCTGTCGCAGATCATCTCGGCCATCGCGCAGATGCTGATGATGCCCTTCCTGATGAGCCTGCCCGTGGACGGCGGTTCGCCCACAGAGGAAATGGCAGCGATCTTTCTGTCGCCGGCCTTTATCGCGCCGATGGCGCTGCTCTATTTTGGCCTTCTCTTTGTGCAGGGCCTGATGCAGCATTTCGTCGGCGCCCCGGCCGCGCTCGCGGCCCGGCATGACCCGCGCAATGATCTGGGCGACGCCGAGCGGGTCGATATCTTCAGCTGAAGAAGCAGGGCAGGCGGGGCGCTTATTTCGCGCCCGCACCTGCCTTGGTTTTCTTCACGGGCTTTTTTGCCTTTGGCTTTTCTTCCGGGGCGGCCGCTTTGGACTTTGTGGCCGCTTTCTCCCGCTTGTTGCGGGCGGCGCGGCGTTCGTCCTGGCGGCGGAAGGTTTCAGCGAGGAACCTGCCGGTCCAGCTTTCTTCCACCGCGATGATGTCTTCCGGCGTGCCTTCGGCCACCAGCCGGCCCCCGCCATCGCCGCCTTCAGGGCCAAGGTCGAGCACCCAGTCCGCAGTCTTCACCACATCCAAGTTATGCTCGATCACCACCACCGTGTTGCCCGCATCCACCAGCTCATGCAGCACTTCGAGCAGCTTTTTCACATCCTCGAAATGCAGGCCGGTCGTCGGCTCGTCGAGGATATACAGGGTACGGCCGGTTGCCCGCTTGGAGAGTTCCTTGGCGAGCTTCACCCGCTGCGCCTCCCCGCCCGAAAGCGTGGTGGCCTGCTGGCCCACCTTGATATAGCCAAGGCCCACCTGATTGAGCGTATCGAGCTTTGAGAAGATCGCGGGCATCGCCGCGAAGAATTTCGCTGCGTCTTCCACCGTCATGTCCAGCACATCGGCAATCGACTTGCCCTTGAACAGGACTTCCAGCGTTTCGCGATTATACCGTTTGCCCTTGCAGGTTTCGCAGGTGACATAGACATCCGGCAGGAAGTGCATCTCGATCTTGATGACGCCGTCGCCCTGGCACGCCTCGCAGCGCCCGCCCTTGACGTTGAAGCTGAAGCGGCCGGGCGCGTAGCCGCGGGCCTTGGCTTCCGGCAGGCCGGCATACCAGTCGCGGATCGGCCCGAAGGCGCCGGTATAGGTCGCCGGGTTGGACCGCGGCGTGCGCCCGATGGGCGACTGGTCGATATCGATCACCTTGTCGAGATGCTGCAGCCCTTCGAGGCTTTCATAGGGAGACGGGGAATCCGACGCGCCGTTGAGCTTGCGGGCAAGCGCCTTGTAGAGCGTCTCGATGATCAGCGTGGACTTGCCCCCGCCCGAAACGCCCGTGATGGCCGTGAACGTGCCGAGCGGGATTGAGGCGGTAACGTTCTTGAGGTTGTTGCCACTCGCGCCTTTCAGCGTGATGCGGCGCGAGCCCTTGACCACCGGGCGGCGTTTCGGGATTGCGATCTCGCGCGTGCCGTTGAGATAATCCGCCGTCAGACTTTTGGGGTTCTGCATCACCTCATCAGGGGTGCCTGAGGCAATGATCTGCCCGCCATGCACACCGGCCGCAGGCCCCATATCGATCACATGGTCGGCCAGCAGGATCGCGTCCTCGTCATGCTCCACCACGATCACGGAATTGCCAAGGTCGCGCAGGCGTTTCAGCGTTTCCAAGAGGCGCTCATTGTCCCGCTGGTGCAGGCCGATGGAAGGCTCGTCGAGCACATAGAGCACGCCGGTGAGGCCCGAGCCGATCTGGCTGGCAAGACGGATGCGCTGGCTTTCGCCCCCAGACAGCGTGCCGGAGCCGCGATTGAGCGTGAGATAATCAAGGCCCACATCATTGAGGAAGATCAGCCGGTCGTTGATCTCCTTCAGGATGCGGCCGGCAATCTCGTTCTGCTGTTTCGTCAGCGATTTGTGGACCTTGCCGAACCACTCGCCTGCCTTGCGGATCGAAAATTCTCCGGCCTCGGAGATATCGAGCCCGGCAATCTTCACCGCCAGGGCCTGCGGCTTCAGGCGTTTGCCGCCGCAATCGGGGCAGGGCGCGGCAGACTGGAAGCGGCTGATTTCCTCGCGCACCCAGGCGGAGTCCGTTTCGCGGTAGCGCCGGTCGAGATTGGGGATCACGCCTTCGAAGGTTTTCTTCACCTTGTAGCTGCGCATGCCGTCATCATAGACGAACTGGATTTCCTCGTCGCCGGTGCCGTAGAGGATGATGTCCTGGACCTTTTCCGGCAGCTTGTTCCAGGGCTTGCCGAGGTCAAACCGGTAATGCGCCGAGAGGGCCTGCAGGGTCTGCGTCTGATAGGGGGAGGAGGATTTCGCCCAGGGCGCAATCGCGCCGTTCAGGAGATCAAGATCCTTGTCCGGAACAATCAGGGCTGGGTCGATCTTCAGCTGCTCGCCGAGACCATCGCAGGTCGGGCAGGCGCCGAAGGGGTTGTTGAAGGAGAAGAGGCGCGGCTCGATCTCCGGAATGGAAAAGCCGGAAACCGGACAGGCGAAATTGGCGCTGAAGGTAATGCGTTTCGGTTCAGTCTCTCCCGGCGCGATGTCGGCATATTCGGCCACCGCAATGCCCTGAGCGAGCCCGAGCGCAGTCTCGAAACTCTCGGCCAGGCGCTGTTCCATACCGGCACGGACGACCACCCGGTCGACCACAACATCGATGTCATGCTTGAATTTCTTGTCGAGCTTTGGCGGGTCTTCCAGCTCATGGAATTCACCATTCACCTTGACGCGCTGGAAGCCGTTCTTCAGCAGCTCGGCAAATTCCTTGCGGAACTCGCCCTTGCGCCCGCGCACCATCGGGGCGAGCAGGTAAAGCCGCGTGCCGTCTTCCAGTTCCATCGTCCGGTCGACCATCTGGCTGACGGTCTGGCTCTCGATCGGCAGCCCGGTCGCGGGCGAATAGGGAATGCCCGCGCGCGCCCAGAGGAGGCGCATATAGTCATAGATTTCGGTCACCGTGCCGACGGTTGAGCGCGGGTTCCGGCTCGTCGTCTTCTGCTCGATGGAAATCGCCGGTGAGAGGCCCTCAATGCTCTCCACATCCGGCTTCTGCATCAGCTCCAGGAACTGGCGCGCATAGGCTGAGAGCGACTCCACATAGCGGCGCTGGCCCTCGGCATAGATCGTGTCGAAGGCGAGGGAGGATTTGCCCGAGCCCGACAGGCCGGTCATCACCACAAGCTCGCCGCGCGGGATGTCCACGTCGATGTTCTTGAGATTGTGTTCCTTGGCGCCGCGCACGCGGATGAAGGGGGATTCGGCCATGAGGGAGGGTCGCTCAACAGGTCAGGAGGGATGGAGGATCAGATGGGTATATGTTGGTCCGAGTCTGGCTTGACGACAAGAACAAAATGTGAACTTCATATGCAAGCTGCTTTTGGACGCGGGCGGGGCGGTGGAATTTCATCGCTGTCAGGCGACAGGGCGCGCATAGCAGAGTAGAACAACTCGAATCGGACTCGAAACAGAATTTCAGCGCGGAGGCCCCATCATGGCGGGTTCAGTCAACAAGGTGATCCTGGTCGGCAATCTCGGGGCAGACCCGGAAGTGCGTCAGTTCCAGAATGGCGGGCAGGTGTGCAACCTGCGCATCGCCACCTCGGAAACCTGGCGCGACAAGGCCAGCGGCGAGCGCAAGGAAAAGACTGAATGGCACACCGTCGCCATCTTCTCCGAAGGCCTCATCAAGGTGGCCCAGAATTATCTGAAAAAAGGCTCGAAGGTTTATCTGGAAGGCAAGCTGCAGACCCGCAAATGGCAGGACAAGGACGGCAATGACCGTTACTCGACCGAGATCGTGCTGCAGGGCTTTGATGCCACGCTTGTAATGCTTGATGGCCGCGGCGAAGGCGGCGGCATGGGCGCGGGCGGCGGTGGCCGCGACCGTGACATGGGCTATTCCGGCGGTGGCGGGCGCCAGCAGATGAGCGGCCCGAAGGAAAGCTTCAGCCAGGATCTCGACGACGAGATCCCGTTCTGAGGGTGGCGTGATGCTGGCTGCTGCGTCTTCTGCAGGAATGCGCCTTCGGGCTGGCCTGCTGATGCTTGCGGCGGCTTTGCTGGCCGCTTGCGCCAGTTCCGGCTGGAACTTGCCGGCGCCGGAAGAAAACCCGCTCGAACAGGCGCTGATGCTGGAAGGCGTGAGCCCGGCAAAATCCGCACTGGTGATCTACCGGCTGGAGGATGAAAAGGTCTGGGCCAGCGGCGGCGCGCGTATCCGCGAGCGGTTTACGCCTGCCTCCACCTCCAAGATCCCCCACACCCTGCTCGCCTATGAGTTCGGCGCGGTCACGGGGCCGGACGAGCGCTTCGAGTGGGATGGCCAGAAGCGCTTTGTGGACAGCTGGAACGAGGACCAGACGTTCAGCCAGGCCTTCCAGCGCTCCACTGTCTGGATCTACCAGATCGTCGTGCCGCGCATCGGCGCCGCGCGCCTGACAGAGGGTCTCAAGGGCTTTGGCTATGGCAATGCCGATATTGGCGGGCCGGAGCAGAGCACGCGCTACTGGCTCGAAGGCCCGCTTGCCATTTCGGCGACCGAGCAGGTGGAGTTTCTCGCCCGTCTCGCGCGCCGCACGCTGCCGCTTTCGGCCAGCACTTATGATCTTGCCGTGCCGGTGATGGTGCTGGAGCGCGGCGAGGGCTGGACGCTTTATGGCAAGACCGGCTGGAAAAGCGTCGAGGGGCAGATGGACATTGGCTGGATTGTCGGCTGGCTTGAGCAGTCCGCCGGAGACGCGCCCGGCACCTATGTCTTCGCCCTCAACATGGACATGCCCGGCGGCATGGAAGAAGCTCCGCGGCGGCGCGCTGCCGTCGAGCGCGCGTTGCGCTCACTGGGCGCCCTGCCGGCAGAGCGCTAATCCCGATCCGGCGCGCCGAGCGGGAAATAGGGCCGGAAATACCGCGCTTCATCTACCGCCCGCGCGAAGGCTGGCCGTGCCAGCAGCCGGGAGCGATAGGCACGCAGGGCGGGGTAATCGCCTGAAATCTCATGCACCCAATCGGCATAGAAGAGGGAGGGGGAAGCGGCGCAATCTGCCATCGTGAAGGCTTCACCCGCCGCCCAGTTGCGCCCCTGCAGCGCGCCCTCCAGCCAGGCATAGGCCCGCTCCAGCTTCTCCTTCGACAGCGCCGCGCCGTCTGCCCGCTTGACCGGATCCCCGGTGAGCGCGCCGTTCACGGCGTGCTGGGCCGCGTCCATCACATGCAGGTCGAAAAACCGGTCAAGGAAGCGCACGTCCAGCGCCGCTGCCGGATCATCCGGCAACAGGCGCACCGGGCCGGGGTGGTGAAGGTGAAGATGTTCGATGATGATGCTGGTCTCCGCAATGTTCCGGCCGCCATCCACCAGCAGCGGAAACTTGCCGATCGGCCAGCGCGCCAGCCAGCTTGCCGAGTGTTCCGGCGTTTCCGGGCTCACCGCCCGGAATTCAAACGGCGTGGCATTCTCATAAAGGGCGATCAGCACCTTCTGGGTGTAGGAGGAGAAGGGATGGCCATATAGCGCGAGTGACATTGCGGGTTCCTTCAGGCAATCGGGTCCGGGGTCAGGGACGATAGATTTCAACCAGGGCGCTTGTCTCCACGCCACTCGCTTTCAGCGCTCCGCCGATCACATAAATCGCCCCGTCCAGCGTCACTGCGCCCAAGCCATGACGGGGATGGGGCATTGGGGCAATGGCCTCCCAGGCGTCGCGGGCCGGATTATACGCCCAGGCTTCCGGATAGACCCCCCCGCCATTGTCGAAAAATTCCCCGCCGAAGGCGTAAAGCTTGCCGCCAGCTGCGGCGGCAGCCAGCCCGCCTTGCGCCTGGGGCATCGGCGCGGCGCGGCGCCAGCGGTCTTCGCGCGGATCATAGACTTCATGCTCGGCAGAATTGCCGCCTTTCACGCTGCGCCCGCCCACCACATGCAGGGTTCCGCCAATTTCCGCGCCCGCCGCGCTGTTGCGTGCCGTCAGGCAGGGCGCGGCTTCCTCCCACCGCCCGTCCGGGCTGGTCAGAACGAAATGGTGCGTCTGGTCGGCCTGATCGGTCCAGGCGGCGTTCGATTGTCCGGTCGGTGACCGCCCCCCCATCAGGTGCAGCGCGCCGGCCGTATCGGCCAGAACCACCGCTTCGGCGCAGGGCCGGGGCAGGGCAGGCGCCGTCTCCCAGCGCCCGGTGGCCGCATTCAGGCGCCAGACGGTGCCCTGCATCTCCCACATGGCGGCAGGCGAGGACGACTGGAACCCGCCGATGGCGTAAAGCGCTCCGGCATAGCTGACGAGGTGGGGGTGATGCCGGGCCACCGGCAGGGGCGTCTCTGCGCGCCATCCCCGCCCGTCTGGCCGCCAGGAGTGATGCGCCGCCGTGGGGCCGGTGATCTGGCCATCTTCCGCGATGAAGCCGCCTGCCAGATGGATCGCGCCCTCGTGCCGGCAGGGGTAAATCTCCTGCACCGGGAAGGGTAGTGCCTCGCCCATGGACCAGCCTTCGGGCAGCGGCTGAAGGGGGCGGGCCGCCGGATCACCGGGGCCGGTGCAGGCGGTTGCCGCAAGGGCGGCGCCCAGACCCAGGCAGGCCTCACGCCGCGAGAGGCGAAACTTCAATGATTCTGGCATGTTAGGCTCCTTGCGGCCGGGGGCGAAAACTTGCCCGAAAGCCCGGATTTCACTGCAAATAAAGGCATCTGGACGGTAGCCCCAGGCGGGCGCGGCTGCTAGTCTGGAATCCAGCAAAAATGGCGATTCGAACGTCCCGTTCAGAACTTTGCCGGTCCAATGCAGAAGGCCTTTCCATGAGCGATCCGACCACCCCTCCGGACGAGCCGGGAACCCCGGAAAATGGCGCGGGCAAGCCCCCGCCCGAGGACGGCATCGAAGCGATCTCCATCGAGACAGAGCTGAAATCCTCCTATCTCGATTATGCGATGAGCGTGATCGTCAGCCGCGCGCTGCCGGATGTGCGCGACGGCCTGAAGCCGGTTCACCGCCGCATCCTCTTTGCGATGAACGAAGGCGGCAACACGCCCGACAAGCCCTATTCGAAATCGGCCCGTATCGTCGGCGATGTGATCGGTAAGTATCACCCCCATGGCGACTCGGCGGTCTATGACGCGCTCGTGCGGATGGCGCAGCCCTTCTCGATGGGCGTGCCGCTGGTCGATGGCCAGGGCAATTTCGGCTCGATCGACAACGATCCGCCCGCCGCCATGCGCTACACCGAGAGCCGCATGACGAAGGAGGCGACCTATCTACTTGCCGATCTCGACAAGGACACGGTCGACTTCCAGGACAACTATGACGGAAAGGAAAAAGAGCCTGTCGTCCTGCCGGCGCAGTTCCCGAACCTGCTGGTCAATGGCGGCGGCGGCATCGCGGTCGGCATGGCCACCAACATCCCGCCCCACAATCTGGGCGAGGTGATCGACGCCACGCTCGCGCTGATCGATGACCCGCAGATTTCCGAAGAAGCCCTGTGCGACATCGTTCCGGGGCCGGACTTCCCCACCGGCGCGCTGATCATGGGCCGCTCGGGCAGCCGCAAGGCGCTGCTCACCGGGCGCGGCAGCGTCATCATCCGTTCAAAGACAGACATCGAGCAGGCCAAGAATGGCCGCGAAGCGATCATCGTCAGCGAGATCCCCTATCAGGTGAACAAGGCGGCGATGATCACCAAGATCGCCGAACTCGTTCGTGAGAAGAAGATCGAAGGCATTTCGGATCTCCGCGACGAGTCTGACCGCAACGGCATCCGCGTCGTCATCGAGATCAAGCGCGATGCCAGCGCGGACGTTGTGCTCAACCAGCTTTACCGGTTCAGCCAGCTGCAAAGCTCCTTCGCCGTCAACATGCTGGCGCTGAATGGCGGCCGGCCGGAGCTGATGAACCTGCGCAAGGTTCTCGAATGCTTCATTGCCTTCCGCGAGGAAGTGATCGTCCGGCGTACGAAACATGAGCTGGGCAAGGCGCGCGACCGCGCCCACGTCCTCGTCGGCCTTGCGCTGGCCGTTGCCAACATTGACGAGGTGATCCGTCTTATCCGCACGTCGCCTGATCCGGCAACAGCGCGCCAGCGCCTGCTCGACAAGGCCTGGCCGCAGCAGGATATGGGCCCGCTGATCGACCTGATCGCCGACCGGCGCACCCGCCGCGGCACCGAAGACGGCACGATCTATCTCTCCGACGAGCAGGCCCGCTCCATCCTGAACTTGCCGCTCCACCGGCTCACCGGCCTTGGCCGCGACGAGATCGGGAATGAAGCCCGGGGTCTGGCTGACAAGATCGCCGAATATCTCGACATCCTCCGCTCCCGTCCGCGCATCCTCGGCATCATCAAGGCCGAGCTTGCTGAGGTGAAGGAAAAGTTTGCCGTGCCGCGCCGCTCGCAATTTGTCGATGGCGGCGTCGATATGGATGACGAAGACCTCATCGAGGTCGAGGATATGGTCGTCACGGTGACCCATGGCGGCTATGTCAAGCGCACGCCGCTGTCGACCTACCGTACACAGAACAGGGGCGGGAAGGGCCGCTCCGGCATGTCGATGAAGGATGAGGATTTCATTGTCCGCGTCTTCTCGGCAACGACGCATACGGAAATCCTGTTCTTCTCCTCGGCCGGCATGGTCTACAAGGAGAAGGTGTGGCGCCTGCCTGTCGGCGGGCCCACCTCGCGCGGCAAGGCGCTGGTCAACATCTTCCCGCTGGCCACGGATGAACGCATCGAAAGCGTGATGCCGCTGCCCGACAGCGAAGAGGCCGCCGAGCATCTCGATGTGATGTTCGCCACGCGCTCGGGCAATGTCCGCCGCAACCGGCTGGCTGATTTCACGCGCGTCAACCGCGCCGGCAAGATCGCGATGAAGCTGGATGAGGGCGATGGCATCGTCTCGGTCCAGCTCTGTTCGGAGAAGGATGATGTCCTGCTGACCACAGCGCTCGGCCAGGCCATCCGGTTTGAAGTGACGGATGTGCGCGTCTTCGCGGGCCGGGATTCCACCGGTGTGCGCGGCATCCGCCTGGCCGGAGGGGATGAAGTTATCTCCATGGGCATCCTGCGCCATATGGATGTCACCTCTGAGGAGGCGCGCGCCTATCTCAAGCACGCTGCGGCCATGCGACGCGCAGCCACCGGCGAGGAAGAGGAAATCTCCGACGACGAGGAAGAAGCCGTCGCCGAGGCTGCGCTCTCGGCCGAGCGCATTGCCGAGCTGGGCGCCGCCGAAGAGTTCATCTTCACCGTTGCCGATGACGGCATGGGCAAGCGCTCCTCCGCCTATGATTACCGGGTCACCGGCAGGGGCGGGAAAGGCCTCGTTGCCCAGAATATCTGGGGCCGCGACAAGAAAGGCGGGCCGGTCAAGAAGGTCGCTCAGTCCTTCCCCGTGGGCGATGGCGATGAGGTCATGCTGGTCACCGATGGCGGCCAGCTGATCCGCACGCCGGTGGATCAGATCCGCATCGCGGGCCGCTCCACGGCCGGGGTCTGGGTGCTGCGCACGGGCGAGGGCGAGCGGGTTGTCTCTGCGGCGCGGCTTGTCGATGACGGCGAAGGCGGTATGGATAAGGCGGAGGGTTGATGTTGCAGCGCGGCGGAAGGCTCTCGGTATAATTAACGAGAGGAGGCGCCCCGTGCATCGTATCGGCCTTTACCCTGGCACTTTCGATCCGCCGACAGCCGGCCACATCGACATTTTCAGCCGTGCCATGAAGCTTGTGGACACGCTGATCATCGGTGTGGCCATCAACGAGGCGAAAAAGCCGCTCTTCACCCTGGAAGAGCGTGTCGCCATGGTCGAATATGAGTGCGACAAGCTGAAAGGGCCGGGTCTGGCAGAGATCAAGGTCCAGCCCATGCACGGCCTGCTGATGCATTTTGCCGAAAAGTGCAACGCCAATATCATCGTACGCGGTCTGCGCGCCGTTCAGGACTTCGAATACGAGTTCCAGATGACGGCAATGAACGAGCAACTGAATCCGAACATTGAAACCGTCTTCCTGATGGCCGATGTTCGTCATCAGGCGGTGGCTTCGCGGCTGGTCAAGGAAATCGCGAGCCTCGGCGGCGATATCACGCCGTTCGTAACCCCGTCGGTGAAAAAGGCTCTGCTGGAGAAGTACAAGCAATGAAGATACGTGGCTTTGCAGCGGCGGTGGCTCTGGCGGGACTTCTCCTGCCGGCCTGCGCCGAACCGGTCGATGGCACCTGGTCGTTCGAAACGCCGGAAGATGTCGCTGCCAGCCCCGATTGGCGCCCGGTTGATCCGGAGCGGCTGTTCATCTTCGACACCAATAAAGGCCGCATCCTGATCGAGGCTTTTCCCGAAGTGGCGCCCAACCATGTGGCGCATTTCGCGGCCATCACCCGTTCGGGCGACTATGACGGCACGAGCTTCCACCGCGTGATCGATGATTTCATGGCGCAGGGCGGAGATATCTTCGCGCTGAAGGGCAGGGAGTCCGGCCAGCCGAGCGTAAAGGGCGAGTTCACCTTCCGCCGCGATGTGGAGAAGATGCCGCTGGAGGCCACCATCGGCCCGGAAGACAGCGCCAAGCATGGCTATTATCACGGTGTCCCGATCCAGACCCAGCCTTCCTTCTTTGCTGAAATGTCGGTGGACGGACTGGTCGAAAGCTCCATTCCCCACTGCGCCAGCATCGTCTCCACCGCGCGCACCAGCGATCCGGACTCGGCCAATGGCCAGTTCTTCCTGATGCGCGGCTACTCCCCGCATCTTGACCGCCTCTATTCCTCCTGGGGCCGCGTGATCGAGGGCCAGGATGTGGTGATGTCCATCAAGACAGGCTCGGAGCAGAATAACGGCTCGGTCAGAGATCCGGATATTCTGGAATCGGCAAGGATTGCGGCTGATCTTCCGGAGGCGGAGCGTCCGAAGGCCTATGTCCTGCGCACCGATACGGATACCTTCCGCGCGGCGCTTGAGGCAAAGGGCGAAGTCAACATCTGTGAGCTTTCCCCGGTTCCGGCCGTCATCCTGGAATAGAGAGGCCGCGCGCCGGCTGCTCCGGTAAAGGCATCATGGACCTCTCCGTCTTCCAGTTCGATCTTCCCGAAGATCTCATCGCGCTCCGCCCGGCTGAGCCGCAGGACAGCGCGCGCCTGCTCGTTGTGCATGGCGATGGCCGGCTGGAAGATGCAACCGTCCGTGATCTGCCGAAATACCTGAACGCTGGCGATGTGCTCGTCTTCAACGATACGCGCGTTCTGCCCGCCGCTCTGAAGGGCATCCGCCCGGCGCGCGACGGGGCGAGCCGCGATGTCGAGGTGGATGTAAACCTCGTCGAGCGGCAGGGCGATTGCGTCTGGCTGGCGCTCGCCCGGCCCGGCCGCCGCCTGAAGGAGGGCGACGAGATCCATTTCGCCGAAGGCTTTACCGCCATGATCGGCGCGCGCCGCGAAGGCGGGGAAATCCTCCTGAACTTCAACTGCGAGGGCGAGGCGATGATCGCCGCGCTGGACGCGCACGGCGCCATGCCGCTGCCGCCCTATATCGCCCGCCGCCGCCCGGCGGATGCGAAGGACCGGGAAACCTACCAGACGCGCTTTGCCGGGGAGGAGGCCGCCAGCGTGGCTGCGCCCACCGCCGGTCTGCATTTCACGCCTCGCCTTTTGGGGGAGGTGGAGGCGGCAGGCCTGAAACGCGAAACCGTCCGCCTGCATGTCGGGCTCGGCACATTCAAGCCGCTGGAAGAAAGACACCTCGCCGAAAACCGTCTGCATGAGGAATGGCGCCGCGTGACGCCGGAAGTGGCAGACCGCCTCAACGCCGCGCGCGCGGCTGGTGCGCGCCTTGTTCCGGTGGGCACAACGGCCATGCGGACGCTGGAAAGCTGCGCAGGGGAAGACGGCCACATCCACGCCGCGTCAGGGCCAACCGACATTTTCCTCAAGCCCGGCGACCCCGTCCGTGCCACAGACGCGCTGATGACGAACTTCCACCTGCCGGGATCCAGCCTCTTCATGCTCGTCTGTGCCCTGATGGGAACAGACATCATGCGCGCGGCCTACGCCCATGCCATCGCGGAAAAGTATCGCTTCTATTCCTATGGCGATGCATGCCTGCTGTTGCCGTAAGGCCAGCCGGCCTCAGCCCGCCTTGCGCTTGCCAAAGCCGATCAGCCCGGCAAAGAACTCCGCCCACCACCTGCGCCAGCGCCAGGCACGGCGCAACTTGGCATTGCGCGGCGCGTCCAGATCCCCGCGGGGAATGAGGATATCGTTCATCTTGGGCTGATAGCGGCGGATCAGGTCTTCCTCGATGCGTGCCCGGTCCATCCCCCCGCGGATGACCAGTACATGCCGCTCGGTAGCCCCGCGCTTCCACCAGGCCTCCCACCAGCGCTCATGCCCGTAGAGGCGCGACTTAAAGTTCGTCGCCTTGCCGATATAGAGTGGGAACAGGAAGAAGGCGAAGCGGCGCACCACGAAGATGTAAACCCCGCCGCCCTCGGGAATGCCCTTGCGCGTCAGCGTGATCTTGAACCGGTAAGCCTGGCCGCTTTCGCCATACCAGGTGTGCCAGCCGAAAAGAAACCAGTTGAGAAGAAACATCTGCGGCGCGTCCCCATGAGAGCCTGCCGGGAAACTCTTCGGTGCCGGTTAACAGTGTCTTAAAAGGGCCCGGACCGGGGCAAAGCTTTGGCGATGCACCGCGCACGGACCAAGCCGGGCCAGCGCCTCGGCATGGGCGGCGGTGCCATAGCCTTTGTGCCCGGAAAAGCCATAGCCTGGATACGAAATGCAGAGTGAGGCCATCTGCGCGTCCCGGTGCGTCTTGGCCAGGATCGAAGCGGCTGAAATGCAGGGCTCGGTCAAGTCACCCTTGATGATCGCGCGCGCCGGGGCGGGCAGGTCTGCCGGCAGGGCGTTGCCATCGATCAGAATGACCGCGGCGGTGCCGGGCCTTGTCCTGTTTTGTCCGGATTTGTCCGAAACGGTCCTGAAAAGATCCGCCACCGCCCTTTGCATGGCCAGGAATGTGGCCTGCCGGATGTTCAGCGTGTCGATCTCTTCCACGCTCGCTTCGGCGACGCTCCAGGCCAGCGCCCGCTCCCGGATCAGCGGGGCCAGCCGGTCGCGGGCCTTCTCCGACAATTTCTTGGAATCGGTCAGCCCCTCCACCGGCCGGGTGGGATCGAGCACCACCGCTGCCGCCGTCACCGGCCCCGCCCAGGGGCCCCGGCCTGCCTCGTCCACGCCGATGATCAAGGAGAAACTGCTCATCCCGCCATCACAGCAGGAGTCGCCGTGCCCTGCCAAGATAGCGGCTGTTGACGCCTGCGCGGCACGGGCTTACCCCGGTGCCCATGTGCCGCGCAAAACGCCCGCTCCAGCAACAGACCCGCCTGCAATTGCTGGCGGCGCGCGGCCGCATGGGGAAACACAGGGCCGGTTAAGGCCCATCCGATCCTCCGCTGAATGTCGCGCCCGCCCGGTTCTCCCGAGGCGGGTTTTTCAATTATGGAACAAGGAATTACAAGCAATGTCTGAGATCACGGATGAAGAGATAGAGCATATCGCGCGCGGCGTTCTGGCCTGCACGCTGCCCAGGGAAGCGTGGACCCATACGGCCCATTTCGCCTTCGCCATCTGGATGCAGGCAGAGCGGGGCGGGGATATTCTCCCGGCCGTCCGCGCGGCAATCTGCGCTTATAATGTCGCGGTGGGCGTCGAGAACACCGACAGAGCCGGGTATCACGAGACGATCACGGCTGCCTCGCTCGCGGTCGTTGCGGCGCATGTTGCGGCCCATCCGGGGGCCAGCAACGCCGCGCTTCTGGCGGCTCTGCTGGCCGGCCCCTGCGGCCGGTCCGACTGGATCTTCGCCCATTGGTCCAAAGAGCGTCTCTTGTCTGTGGAAGCCCGCCGTGAATGGACCCCGCCAGACCTTCAACCGCTGCCCGCCTGAGGCCGCTTCCTGGTGCGGGCTCGCGTTGGGGCCTCGCGTGGGGGAAGGGCTGGCCATCCCCACCGGCCTTGGCCAGCATGATCGCTGAAAAACTGGAGGAACACATGGATCTCGGCCTCACCGATAAAGTCGTCTTCATCGCCGGCGCCAGCCGGGGCATTGGCCACGGCATCGCCAAAAGCCTGCTGGAAGAGGGGGCAAAAGTCGCGCTCACCGCGCGCGGCGCCGAAGCGCTGGAGGCCACGCGGAAAGAGTTCGCCGCCGCCTATGGCGAGGGCAAGGTGTGGTCCTTTGCCGGCGATCTGACGCAATCGGAAGGCATCAATGCCGCTGTCGAGGCGTGTGAGAAAGCGTTCGGCCCCATTCGCGGCGCGGTCGCCAATGTCGGCCTTTCGCCTTCGCCGCTGGGGCTCGATGTCAGCGATGAGGAATGGCAGGGCGGGCTTGATCAGAACCTGAACTCCGCCTTCCGCCTCGCCCGCGCCGGGATCCCGCGCATCTCGGCCAATGGCGGGGGCAGCTTCCTCTTCATCTCTTCCATTGCCGGCCTGGCCTCACTCGGCTCGCCGCTGATCTATGGCGCCACCAAGGCGGCGGTAAATCACCTCTCCACCTCCATCGCGCGTTTCTCGGGCAAGACGAATGTGCGTGTAAATACGATTGCGCCGGGCAACATCATCTTCCCCGGCGGGGACTGGGTGCGGAACGCCACCGGCCCGCGCGCCGAGGCCTGGGCCAAATGGATCAAGCGTGAAGTGCCGCTCAATCGCTTCGGCACCCCGCAGGAAATCGGCGATACCGCCGCCTTCCTCCTGTCTGACCGGGCAAGCTTCATCAACGGCGCCGTGGTCGCGGTAGACGGCGGTCAGACGCGCTGAAGCGCGGCTGACCGGGCTGCTGGCGTCAGCGGATGATGTTGAGTTCTTCCAGCTCGAACGTCCAGTTGTAAGGCGCGGCCACAGCGCCTTTGACGAACAGGAAATCGCCATCCGTCGTCACCCAGAATTCATAGGGCGGATGATCATTGCTGGTCATCACGAAGGCGAATTTGTAGCATTCAAACGTGCCTGCCGGCACGGTCACAGTCTCGACGCCGGAATATTGCAGGCTGCTGGTGGTCGTGCGCTGAAAGTCCGGCCCGGTGGCGCCGCGATGGTCGATGGAGCTCAGCAGGTTGTTCTTGAAGGTCTGGATGCCTTCACCTGTCGAGCGGTCAAACCGCGCGGCCAGCCAGGCATCACCGGTCAGATTGTGTGTGCCGAAACCGCGGATATTGCGGTCAATCTCCACCGTCTCGCTGATGCGGCCGCGCTCGATATTGAAGCCCTGATATTCGGCCTGCGTATCCGTCCAGCGATACCAGGTGCTGCCATAGAATTTGTTGTCCTTGGTCAGGCGCACGAAGGTGTCATGCGGGTGGAAATCGGCGTCCACGGTGGCTACCACATCGCGGGTCAGGGCAACGTCATGCAGCTCGCAATAGGCGCGCATTACCCGGTGCCCATCGCCATGATGGGTCATGTGAAACCGCTCGATGCCCCAGTTCCGGTCCGGAAAGTCCGGATGCCCGTCGATCTGATAGCTGATGGTGCCGGAAATCTCGCGGTGCTTGGGGCCAGATGCCATGGGGGAGGAGCCTTTCTGCATAAGCTGGGCCTGCTAGCCCGGCATGCGCCGGGGCAGGCTTTGGTATAACCTTTGCAGACTTTGGTATATCTTTTGCGCGGATGCAAGCGCTGTCAGACAACCCGGCCCTTCAGCGAGGCCAGCCAGGGCACCAGCGCGGCATTGACCTCCGCCGGGCGCTCCTGCTGCGTCCAGTGCCCGCAGCCAGGCAACACTTCCGCCACTTCCAGGCCCGGCACAAAATTCCGCATACGGCCGATTGGATCGTCGATCATGCCGAAACCGGAATAGGCGGGGTCTTTATCCCCTGCGATGAAAAGGGCGGGCTGCTCGATCTTCCGGTCCTTGTAGGCCTGCAGGAATTCCCAATCGCGCGTATGATTGCGATAGCGCGAGAGGGGGCCGAAAAAGCCCGAGCCTTCAAATTCGCGCGTATAGTAATCAAGATCGGCTTCGCTCATCCAGGCGCCGATGGTTTCGGGGGGATGGAGGCCGTCGAGCAACGGGAAGTCCGATGGCTGGTCCACTGGGAAATCCCCGCGCTTCGCCTCGCCGGAAATCGCATGGTAAAACCCCTTGAGGAACCGGCGCGGCTCCGCCTCGAAGGCTGCCTCCGCGCGGCCCGGATCGCGGAAATAGGACTGGTAAAAGAACTTGTTCTTGTCGTCCCATACCTGCTTGATGACGAGATCGAAGGACACCTGCGGCACCCCGAAATAGGGCACCGACATTGCAGCCACCGCCGCGATGCGATCAGGATGGATCAGGGACGTGTTCCACACCTGCGGCGCGCCCCAGTCATGGCCGATCAGAATGAAAGGGGCGTCCGGCGACAGCGCCTTGCCGACGCCGAGAATATCCCCGATCAGCGCTTCCATCCGGTAGTCCGGCACCGCGCCAGGTTTTGACGAGCCGCCATAGCCGCGCACATCCATCGCCGCCGCCGTGAACCCCGCCCCGGCCACCGGCCCGATCTGATGGCGCCAGGAATACCAGCTCTCCGGAAAGCCATGCACCATCAAGGCCAGCGGGCCTGAACCCTCCAGCGCCACGCGGATCTGCGCCTCGCCCGCATCAATCGTCCGGAATTCCGGCATGGCTTATCCTCCCAATCTCTCCCCGCAAAGCTGCGACAGGGCAGGGCCGCTGGCAAGCAGGGCCGCCACGTAAAGCCGCGCGGGCGGGGAAGAGTTTACGCCGGGGCGGGGATTGCGCCCCGGCCTCGCCAGACGCAAGCTTTTCCCAAAACAAGAACAACACCTTGGGAGGAATGGATATGACAGCGCATCATATCAAGCTTGCAAAAGAGGATGATGGCATTGCCATCCTGACCATAGACCGGCCGGAAAAGCGCGGCGCGATGACCTTTGCCATGCTTTACGCCTTCATCGAAAAGGTGCGGGAGGTCTCCGCCGATGACGCCGTCCGTGTCCTGATCGTCACGGGATCGGGTGGCAGCTTCTGCGCCGGCACGGACCTGGCCGATCTTTCCACCAAGCCGGGCGAAACGCGCGGCGTACGCGGCGAGGCGCATGAGGGCGATGTGTGGTGGCCGCTCGTTTCCTGCCCGAAGCCGGTGATTGGGGCGATTGACGGCAATGCGGTCGGAATGGGCGCGGAATTTTCCAGCCAGTGCGATGTACGCATCATCACCCCGCGCACGCGCTTTGCCTGGAACTTCGCCCATCGCGGCCTTGTGCCCGATACCGGCGCCGGCAGCTGGCTGCTGCCCCGCATCATCGGGCCAAGCCGGGCGCTGCGGCTGCTCTATTCCGGCGCCTTCCTCGAAGCCGAAGAAGCGCTCGCCATCGGCTATGCCAATGCCATCGCCGAGCCCGGGACCCTGCTGGATGCGGCCCGCGCCGAAGCCCGCCGCTATCTGGCGTCCTCCCCCTTTTCCATCCGGCGAATGAAGGAGCTGGTGTGGAAGGGTCTTGAGCGCGACGTGGCCGATCACATGCAGGCGCATGTCACGGCGCTGTCAGCCTGTTTCAAATCTGCCGATCACAAGGAAGGCGTTGCTTCCTTCCTCGAAAAACGGCCGGCAAAGTTCACAGGCAAATAGCGCCTCAACCCATCACGAAGGCGTTGAGCTTGTTGCCGTCGAGATCGCGGAAATAGCCGGCATAGAAGGTGTCGCCGCGCGGGCCGGGCGGGCCTTCGCAGGTGCCGCCCTGGGCGAGCGCGATGGCGTGCAGCCGGTCTACCTGCGCCTTGTCCTTCGCCTGAAGGGCAACCATCACGCCGTTGCCAACGCTCATCTTGTTCCCGTCATGGGGATAGCAGAGGCCAATGCCGGCCGGGCCATCGGGCGTGCCCCAGGCAATGAAAGTGTCGGTCGTAAACATACGAGGCGTGCCAAGCTCCTCCGCAATTGCGTCATAGAATTTGGCGGCCCGGTCGAGGTCCGTTGTTCCGAGTGTTACATAGCCGATCATGTTTGCCTCCTTCAGCCATGAATCGAACATAACAGGAACAAATTTGCCTGTCGAGCGGCTTGATCGAAAATTGACGTTAGGGGGCATATGCGCTTCATAGCGGGCGCAAGAGGAGATACCCCATGACGCAGACCGCCCCCTATGCCATCCGTATACAGAAAACAGGCGGGCCGGAGGTGCTCGAGGTTCAGGCCATGGAGCCGCGCGCGCCCGGCGCGGGCGAGGCGCTGGTGCGCCAGACCGCCGTGGGCCTCAACTTCATAGACACCTATCACCGCTCCGGCCTCTATCCGCTGAAGCTTCCGGTGACGCTCGGCTCGGAAGCGGCCGGTGTGGTCGAGGCGGTGGGCGAAGGCGTGAGCGATGTGAAACCCGGCGACCGGGTGGCCTATCTGGCCGGAGGTACCTACGCGACCCACTATACCGGCCCGGCGGCGAGCATGGTGAAGCTGCCTGAGTTCGTCAGCGATGAAGAGGGCGCGGCGATCATGCTGAAGGGGCTGACGGCCTGGATGCTGCTGTTCGAGATCCGCCCGGTCCAGCCGGGAGATACGGCGCTGATCTGGGCACCGGTCGGCGGCGTCGGCTCTATCCTCACGCCCTGGGCAGCGCATCTGGGCGCCCGCGTGATCGGCGTGACCTCCAGCCAGGAGAAGGCAGAGAAGGCAAAGGCGCTCGGCGCGGCGGAAGTGGCGGTCGGCTATGACGGCGTGGCCGCGAAAGTGCGTGAACTGAATGGCGGCAAGGGCGTCGATATTGCTTTCGACAGCGTCGGCAGGATTTCGGCCGAAGGCTCGCTCGGCAGTCTCAAGCCACGCGGCTGGTTCATTACTTATGGCAACGCGTCGGGCCCGGTCGATCCGATCCCGCCCTCCCGCCTTGCCCAGGGGGGCAGCCTTGTGATGACGCGCCCCGGCGTGTTCAATTTCATCCAGGCGCCCGGCGCGCTGGCGCGCGGGGCGGGGCTCGTCTTTGATGCCCTGAAGGCAGGCGTGTTCAAGGCAGACATCGGCCAGCGCTTTACCCTGAAAGATGCCGCCGAGGCGCACAAGGCGCTCGAAAGCGGCAAGACAACCGGCGCGACGATCCTTCAGCCCTGACCCATCACCTCCATTCCGCCGCAATCGGCGCGCACTGATTGCGGTGTGAACGGAGGAGGACGCAGGTTCATGAGGGTGGGAATTGCAGGGCTGGCCGTGCTGGTGGCCGCGTGCGCCCATGGGGCGGGCAAGCCTCAGACAGTTGCCGAAATTCATCAGGCCAATGACTGGCAGCATGGAGAGGGCGCGCGGCTGCAGGCGGCGCTGGCGAATGACTTTTCCCGCATCGCGCAGGAAGCGGGCCGCGCCGCAACGCTGGCCCAGATTCAGGCGGCGGGCTATGAATGCACTTATGGCGAAGGCCATGAGGACTATCCCGAGCCTGCTGCCGTCTGCACCTACAGCTTTGCCACACGCGCCTGCCAGATGGACTGGGAATTGAGCCTGACCAGCGACCCGGCCCGCCCAGACAGTGTGGACTGGACGGATGCGGCCTTCCGGCGAGATTGCGTGGGCACGGCCGATGACTGGCCGGGGCCGGTGGCTTCCGAAATCGACAGCCATCTCGCGCCGGTGGCGCCGCCAGAGGCGCGGTAGCCCCCCCGGCTCAGGGGTGTTGACGCCAGCGTGCGGCCGGATCAACTCCGGATGCAGGTCTGGCCTGCGCTGAGCCTCATCACGGGAGCATTGCGAGAATGATGTATGCTGATCTTATCCGCAGGGTTGGCCGCTCTGAGAGCGCGGCGCCTCCGCGCGTTCTTTCTGGGCTGATCCTGAGCCTTCTGTTGATCTTCGGCGCAGGCGCCGTGCAGGCTGAAGAAGCAGCGCCGCAGATCAACCCCATCGTTGCGGAGATACAGGCCGCGATGGCGTCTTTCTCGGCCATCGTGCCCGTGGATACGGCCACCGGCGAGCCGCGCCTGGCCCAGAATGAGGGGGGCGGCGTGACGGTTACCCGCCCCTTCGCCTATCTCGACATGGACGCGGCCTATATCGACATGCTGGGCGCGGGGCTTGCCGACATGACCGAAGCAAGGATTGTCAGCGCAGCAGATCTGATCCTCTCCGGCGGCGACCATATTTGGCTGACATCCCAGCGCCAGGCCGAACGGGCAGGCACAACCCCGGAGGCCCCGGCGCTGTTTCTGGTGCAGTTTGCTTCCGGAGAGGCGGTGAATATTGATGCCGGCGGGGTATTCCGTATACCGCTTTTCGTGCGCTATGAGGATGCCGAAGCGCTGGCCCGGCGGGCGCAGGCAAGCCTACCGCAATCTGGCGAAGCTGAGGAGATTTCAATCACCATAACCCCGTTTCTCAGCGTTGTTCAGGGCATGCTGTCGGGCGAGTTTTCTGGTCTTTATTTCGTTTCCCCCAGCGCCAACCGCAATTGGCTGCGCCAGGTGGAAGCGGGCGAAACGCTGATCAGCCGGTATGAAACGGAAGCCAGCCTTGCTGCCCGAGAACTCTATGAAGACTGAGGCGGGCGCACGCGCCGCTGGGCATCAATCAGAATATCCGCCCCCGGACGGCGCCCGCCGGAAAGCATTCGGCGGGTGATCCGCTCATAATGCTGGATGAAACGGGCCGCCCAGGCGCGCCGCTCATGCGGCATCGCCTCGCCCCGCGCGCGCCACAAGGCCTCTTCCTGTTCCAGCCGCCAGCCCAGCACCGTGTCAAAGCCAGGGGCGAGGATGTGGCAGAAGCCATCGGCGCTGTCCCATAGCGCAGCATAGTCCCCGGCAAGGGCGTCTTCCTGATAGCGGCGCCACACGCCGGAAGCATCTTCCTCCTCCACCGCATTGAGGGGCGGGGCATCGGCGGCGCCCGCCTCGGGCAGCGCGCCCATCATCCAGCCTTCGATCACAATGGCCGCCGGGCGCCCCGAGAAGCTGTACCAGGTCTCGCGCTCGGACCGGTCGTCGGCGAGCTTGTCGAAGGCGGGGATCAATGTGCCGGAAGTGCCGGTGGCGCCGCGCAGAAGGGCAACGGTTTCGCGCAGAAGCGCAAGATCATGCGTGCCCGGAGGACCGCGCGTTGCAAAAAGCGGACTGACGCGGCGGGCAAGGCCTGCCCGCTCGGCTTTCGTCAGGTAAAAATCGTCAAGGCTCGCCCCGGCTACCGGCTCGGGCAGCATCGAAACAGCCTGGCGCAATGCCGTTGACTTGCCCGAGCCTTGCGCGCCGGAGAGAAACAGCAACGGGATATGTCCGGCGGGGGCCGCATCGATCGCGCGGTGGATCCAGACGGCGACATGCAGGGCAATTTCGCTCTGCGGCTCGCGGGCGTGGGTGGCGGCGCCGGGCATGGCGTCAGTCGATTACGGGCAGTTCAAGCAGCAGCGCGGGGTCGATATAATAGTCCCCGCCCCGGTTCTCCGTATCCGGATTACGCCATTTTACCGCCCAGTGAAGATGCGGGCCTGTGCTGCGCCCGGTGTTTCCCGTCTTCGCGATGAGGTCGCCGCGTCTCACTTCGTCGCCAGCGGCGACCGTGACTTCCGACAGGTGCATGAACACCGAAAGCAGGCCGTGGCCGTGATCGAGGAAAATCGTGCCGCCTTCATAATAGAGGTCGGGGTCTGCCAGCGTCACAATCCCGGCGGCCGGGGCGACCACGGGCGTGCCAACCGGCGCAGCAAGGTCAAACCCTTGATGCACCGATAGCGACTCGCAGGGTTTGCCGCTGCTCTTTGAAACACCAACATATTTCCGCGTCGGCCCGAAGGGTGAAGAGGGCGGGGCGTCCGCCGGCAGGATGAACCCGTCCAGCGCGCCCCGGCCCGGATTGAGGCTGGCAAAGCCCGCCTGTTTCTTGGTCCAGCTATCGGCGGCATGGGCCTTCTGGGCCGGCGTGCGCGCATCGATCTTGTCGCAGTCAAAGCCAGGCACGACGCGGAGTTCATCCTCGCGCGGCGCGATGGGCAGGCGCGTGGCGATCCCGTCCCGGCGGACTTCGATTTCCGCCGGCAGGGTGCGGGGCAGGCCATATTGCGCGGTTCCCGTTTCGCCCACGCTCAGGCGCATCTCGCCGAACTCGACGAGACTACCTGTCTCAGCCGGGCAGATGATCAGGCCGCCCTGCCTCAGAATGCCAAAACAGGTGGCCGCGTCTGCCGCCGGGATGGCCGCTTCCGTTTCCGGGGGCGCCATGGCGGGCAGTTCGGACGGGGTTGCCGCTACCGAGCATCCTGCAAGCAGCAGCGCGGCAATTAGTGGTGTGGAAAAGCAGCCGGCTGCGGCCCGCATCAACGCTTGGGCGCCAGCCTCTGGGAAGCGGCTTCAGCGTCCCAGTATGCTTCCTGAAGATCGACGCTCCAGTAGCGCAGGGCGCCGAGCGGGATTTTGCGGCCAGTGACCGCGCATGTGACGTAACTTCCAGCAGATAGCTGCTCGAAGTCGTTGTCTCCAAAGATCACGCGGGCTTCGCCGCCATCGGAACCGGGTCGTGTAAGCATGAGGTCACCTTGCCTGAAAAAGGGGGGTATGGAAAGTCAGGCTGTTCACAAGTTTCCGCTTTGTTCTAGAGAACAAACATGGTACATCTACGATTGAGATGGCAATCGGGGGCCTTGCCAAACGGGCCCTCATGGTAGACCTAAGGAGACGACTCGTGACCAAACCCGCTCTCACTCTCGTGGACAAGGAATCCGGCGTGGATAAGCAGAAGGCCCTTGAAACTGCGCTCAGCAATATTGAGCGGTCCTTTGGCAAGGGCTCGGTCATGCGCCTGGGCGACAAGAAAGCTCTCGATATCGAGGCGGTTTCGACCGGCTCGCTCGGGCTGGATATCGCCCTTGGCATCGGCGGCCTGCCCAAAGGCCGTATCATCGAGATTTTCGGGCCGGAAAGCTCGGGCAAAACGACGCTGTCGCTGCATTGTGTGGCCGAAGCCCAGAAGAATGGCGGCGTCTGCGCCTTCATCGACGCGGAACACGCCTTGGATCCGGTCTACGCCTCCAAGCTCGGCGTGGATCTGGACGATCTGCTGGTGTCGCAGCCCGATACGGGCGAGCAGGCGCTGGAGATTGCCGATACGCTGGTGCGTTCGGGCGCGGTGGACCTTCTGGTCATCGACTCGGTGGCGGCCCTGACCCCGCGCGCCGAGATTGAAGGCGAGATGGGCGACCAGCTGCCGGGTCTGCAGGCCCGTCTGATGAGCCAGGCGCTGCGCAAGCTGACCGGCTCGATCTCCAAATCGAAATGCATGGTCATCTTCATCAACCAGATCCGGATGAAGATTGGCGTCATGTTCGGCAACCCGGAAACGACGACAGGCGGTAACGCCTTGAAATTCTACGCTTCTGTGCGCCTCGACATCCGCCGTATCGGCCAGATCAAGGACCGCGAGGAAGTCATCGGCAACCAGACGCGCGTCAAAGTCGTCAAGAACAAGGTGGCGCCGCCTTTCCGCCAGGTCGAGTTTGATATCATTTATGGGGAAGGCATCTCCAAGACGGGCGAGCTGATCGATCTCGGCGTCAAGGCGAATGTCGTGGAAAAATCCGGCTCCTGGTTCTCCTATAATGGGGAGCGTATTGGCCAGGGCCGTGAAAAGGCGCGGCAATTCCTCAAGGATAATCCGGCGATGGCCAACGAGATCGAAGATGCCGTCCGCCGGAATGCAGGGCTTCTGGCCGAGGAACTTCTCTCGGCCGGCATGGCAGCTGAGGATGGCGACGAGGACGAAGCCGCCGAAGGCTGACATGACAAGGCTTCCGGTCCTCTATCTGATCTCCTGACCGGAAGATTCCCCCCTTTGCGGTACGCCGAGCTTGGCGGGCCGCAAAGGGGCCTTTATATCGCCGGTGTACTCATGTGCCGGTTTCCTGTCTGATTCCGGCATATCCTCTTGTTGAACCGGTAAGGGCCAGAAACGACACATGAACGGCGTCAATGATATCCGGGAAACTTTCCTCGGCTTTTTCGAGAAAAACGGGCATGCCCGGCGCCCCTCCGCGCCGCTGGTGCCGCAGAATGATCCCACGCTCCTGTTCGTGAATGCGGGCATGGTGCCCTTCAAGAATATCTTCACAGGCGCCGAGAAGCCGTTCGCGCCCCGCGCGACCACCTCGCAGAAATGCGTTCGCGCCGGCGGCAAGCATAACGACCTCGACAATGTCGGCTACACCGCCCGCCACCACACCTTCTTTGAAATGCTGGGGAACTTCTCCTTTGGCGACTATTTCAAGGATGACGCCATCGCGCTGGCCTGGGAGCTGGTGACAAAGGAATACGGCCTTGACGCCAAGCGTCTGCTGGTCACCGTCTATGCCGAAGATGACGAGGCCGCTGCCATCTGGAAGAAAGTGGCAGGCTTTGACGATTCCAAGATCATCCGCATCGCCACCAGCGACAATTTCTGGTCGATGGGCGATACGGGCCCCTGCGGTCCCTGTTCGGAAATCTTTTTCGATCATGGCGACAAGGTCTGGGGCGGCCCCCCCGGCAGCGCCGAGCAGGATGGCGACCGGTTCATCGAGATCTGGAACCTCGTTTTCATGCAGTTCGAGCAGCATGAAGGCGGCGCGCGCACCAACCTGCCCAAGCCCTCCATCGATACCGGCATGGGGCTCGAGCGGGTGGCCGCCGTGCTGCAGGGCGTTCACAACAATTACGACATTGATCTCTTCAAGGCGCTGATCGCGGCCGAGGAAGAGGTCTATGGCCAGAAGGCCGCTGGCGACAAGACCGCGTCCTTCCGCGTCATCGCCGACCATCTGCGCACCTCTGCTTTCCTTGTGGCTGATGGTGTGCTGCCGTCGAATGAGGGCCGCGGCTATGTGCTGCGCCGGATCATGCGCCGCGCCATGCGCCATGGCCACATGCTGGGCGCGCGCGAGCCGCTGATGCACAGGCTGGTGCCGGCGCTGATTGCCGAAATGGGCAAGGCCTATCCCGAGCTTGGCCGCGCCAAGGTGGCCATTGAAGCGGCCATCGAGCAGGAAGAAGCCCGCTTCCAGCGCACGCTGGGCAACGGCCTCAGCCTGCTGGACAAGGCGGTTTCGGAACTCGCTCCCGGCGCGGCATTGCCCGGCGATGTGGCCTTCCGCCTGTCGGATACCTACGGCTTCCCGCTCGACCTGACGCAGGACATCCTGCGCGGCCGCGGTCTTGAGGTCGATGTCGCCGGCTTTGAAACGGCGCTGGACGCCCAGCGCGAGACCAGCCGCGCCGGGGGCTTTTCCTCGGGCGATCAGGCAACGGATGAAATCTGGTTCTCCGTACGCGACGAGAAGGGCGCCACGAAGTTTACCGGCTATGCCGGCACGTCGGGTGAGGGCAAGCTCGTGGCCATCGCCACCGGCGGCGCACTGACAGAGACGCTCGCCGCAGGCCCTGCCGAACTCGTGTTCGACACGACGCCCTTCTATGCCGAATCCGGCGGGCAGGCGGGCGACCATGGCGAAATCGTCTTCGAGGGCGGCGCCCGTTTCATCGTGCGCGACGTTCAGAAACGTGCGGGCGACCTGCATGTGCATATCGGCGAACTGGTGTCCGGCTCGGTCAAAACCGGCGCCAAGGCCCAGATGATGGTCAATGCTGCGCGCCGCAAGGCCATCATGGCCAACCATTCGGCCACCCACCTGATGCATGCCGCGCTGCGCCGCGTGCTGGGCGAGCATGTCACGCAGAAAGGCTCGCTGGTGGAGGCAGACCGTTTCCGGTTTGACTTCTCGCATGGCGCGCCCGTCACCCCGGCCCAGCTGGAGGCGATCGAGGATCAGGTCAACGCGCAGATCCGCGCCAATATCGAAACGGGCATGAAGGTGATGACGCCGGAAAAGGCGATCGAGGCGGGCGCGCTGGCACTTTTCGGTGAGAAGTATGGCGATGAAGTCCGTGTGCTGTCGATGGGCGAGCCCGGTGACGGAGACCGGCCCTATTCGGTCGAGCTGTGCGGGGGCACGCATGTGTCCCGCTCCGGCGATATCGCTGTCTTCACGATCATTTCCGAAAGCGGCGTGTCTGCCGGTATCCGGCGGATCGAGGCGACAACCGGCGCCGAGGCGCTGGCCTATCTGAAGGGCCGCGCGCAGATTGCTGCGGACATTGCCGAGAGCCTCAAAGTTCCGCTCAAGGATCTTCCGCGCCGTGTGGCCGCCCTCACCGAGGAGCGCCGCACGCTCGAGCGGGAGCTCAGCGAGGCCAAGCGCAAGCTGGCGATGGGCGGGGGCGGCGGCGCGCCGGCCGGGCCGGAAGTCATCAATGGCGTGAACCTGATCGCCCGCGTCGCAGAAGGCGTTGGCGGCAAGGAGCTGCGCGCGCTGGTGGATGAAGCCAAGTCGAAAATCGGCTCGGGTGTCGTGGTGTTTGTCGGCACCGATGGCGGCAAGGCCGGCGTCGCGATCGGCGTTACAAAAGATCTGACGGACAGATTCTCTGCCGTCGAACTGGTGAAGGCCGCCGCTGGCGCCATCGGTGGCCAGGGCGGTGGCGGACGTCCGGATATGGCGCAGGCCGGTGGCCCGGATGCCGACAAGGCCAATGACGCGCTTGAAGCAGTTCGCGCTGCGCTGAAGGGCTGATCCTTCACGCCGCAAGGCAGATCCAGGACCAGGAGCGGCAGGGGGTAATTTCCCTGCCGCTCTTTTTTATGTGCTATCCCTTGAACGACGCCAATAACGTAATAAATGAAGTTACATGAAAAGAGATAGCCGCCTTTCTTCCGTGCTCCATGCCCTGCTGCATATGGCCGAGCAGGACCGCCCGATGACATCGGACGAGCTTGCTGCCTGTATGCGGACAAATCCGGTCGTGGTGCGCCGCACGATGGGCCTTCTGCGCGAGGCGGGCCTTGTCAGCTCCGAACGCGGACATTCCGGCGGCTGGCGGATCGAGGCAGACCTTGCGAGCGTCACGCTTCGCCAACTTCATGAGGCCTTGGGCGAGCCCACCGTATTTGCCATCGGCAACCGGCATGAGACGCCCGAATGCCTGGTCGAGCAGTCGGTCAATGCGGTGCTGGACGAGGCCTTTGCGCAGGCCGAGGCGCTGCTGCTGGAGCGGTTTGCGTCCGTGACGCTGGCTGATCTGTCGGCGGAATTCACGCAGCGTTTCAAGGAAATCAAACTCCGAAAGGGATAGACCCATGGGTCATGACGTGATCGTCATCGGGGGCAGCTATGCCGGTATGGCTGCTGCCCTCCAGCTGCTGCGTGCGCGCCGCAAGGTTCTGATCATTGATGCGGGCCAGAGGCGGAACCGCGCGGCAGAAGCGTCGCACGGCTTCCTGGGGCAGGACGGGGCAGACCCCGCCCTCATCGCCAGCAAGGCGCGCAGCCAGCTTGAGGCGTATCCCACCCTGCAATGGCTGGATGATCTGGCGCTGGAAGCGGCGCGCAACGAGGAGGACGCCAGCTTCACGGTGCGCAGCTGGAATGGCGCACGTCATCAGGGCGCGCGTCTGATCCTGGCCACCGGCGTCAGCGATACCCTGCCGGAAATCAACGGCCTCACCGAGCGCTGGGGCCAGCATGTGTTCCACTGCCCTTATTGCCATGGCTATGAACTTGACCAGGGAGCGATCGGCGTGATTGCCACCGGCCCGATGTCGCTCCATCAGGCAGAGCTGCTGACGGAGTGGGGCGAGGTGACGCTGCTCGTCAATGGGGCCATGGCGCTGGACGAGGCAGCGCGCGCGAAACTCGCGGCGCGCCGTGTACGGATCGAAGAGGTGCCCATTCTTGGCATCGAGGGAGGCGCCGATGTCAGGCTGGCCGACGGGCGGCGGCTGCGCTTTGCCGGCCTGTTTACCGCGCCGCGCAATGCCCCGGCCACGCCGATTGCGCAGCAGCTCGGCTGCGAATTGGAGGCAACGGTAAGCGGCACGCAGATCCGCCGGAACGAGATGCACGAAACAAGCGTGCCCGGCGTGTTTGCCTGCGGAGACGCCGCGCACATTCCTCATTCGGTATCGATTGCCGTGGGCGATGGCGCCTTGACGGGCATCATGGCTCACAGGTCTCTGGTCTTCTGAAGGCGGGAGAAGCGGCGGCCGGGACCCGCAGCAGGGATCGATGGTCGGAGTGAGAGGATTCGAACCTCCGGCCCCTAGCTCCCGAAGCTAGTGCTCTACCAGGCTGAGCTACACTCCGCCGTCCATCGCCGGGCGGCCCTTGGGCTGCCCGAAGCCCGCGTGTTTACGCCGGGCCGGGGATTTTTCAAGGGGCAAAAGCGGTAGATTGGGCGCATTCGGCGCGAACCTCTCCGCTGGCACGAATTTAGATGTCCGCGATGTCGATGACCTTGTAAGTCAGGGGCGTTTCGCCGTGGAATTCGACGGTAATGTACTCGCCTTCGCGGAAAATATGGTCGCCGAGGCGGTGAACCGGTTCATCCTCGCCCTCTTCTTCCTCGTCATAGCGGAAGAACCAGCGATTGCCCCGATGTGTCAGCCAGCCGTCTGCGCGCTCGGCCGGGTCGGGATGCAGGCGATAAACGCGGGCGTCTTTGCGGTTTTCGCGCCAGGCGTCCACATCAAGGCGTCCCTCCGCCGTCAGCGGGGCGATGATCGTATAGCCTTGGCCGGGCGTCGCCTCGGCGCCGGGATTGAGGGCAAGTTGCAGCGATATGCGCTTGAGCGACATGGCAGTCTCCTGAATGTGAAACGGAAATCAGCGGGCGAGGGCGAGCGCCGGGGCTTCGTCGGCTGATAGCAGGCGTTTGCTTGTGCCGCCGAACAGCCGCTCGCCAATGCGCGAATGGCCATAGGCGCCGGCCACGATCATGGTGGCGCCGCTGCCCTTGGCCAGCGCCAGCAGGGCGGCGGAAACCTCGCCTTCGATTGGAGAAACGCTGGTCTTGATGCCTTTCCGTTTCAGCCAGTCTTCCAGGGAACCGGGTTCAATGCCCGGCCGGGCGCCGTCACGTTCGGCATCCTTGCGGTTCTGCGCGATGATCACCTCGCCGGCGGCTTTGAGCAGGGGCGTATGGAACCGCAGGGCGCGGGCTGCGCCGTTCGATCCATCCCAGCCGATGATGACTGGGCCGGGGGTGTAGGGGGTCGTGCCGGCCAGAACCAGCGGCAGGCGCGCATCCATCATCACATAGTCAAAAGCGATGGAAAGCGGCTCGCCACTGCGCGCGGCGCTGCGGGGAAAGACAATGGCATCGGCCAGGGTCGCCGCACTCGCCGCCGCCGCTTCGGCATTGGCGACCTGGTGGAGGAACACGCAGTCAATGCCGGGCGCAGAGCCGACCCCCTGCCGGAAGGCGGCCTCGGCCTTTTCCAGCATTTCTTTCTGCAGCTCTATGATGTTGGTCGCCGCGGCCGCCGTCAGGCCGGTCGATTCCGGGGTGGTAACGAGCATTACGGCGGCCTGCGGGTCGGGCAGAGCGCACAGACCCGTCAGGCCGGTGCCGATCTTTTTGGCCATGACCAAGGCAGATTGGGTGGTCTCGACATCCGTTTCCGGTGTGCCCTGAAGCATTGCGACGACTGACATGGGTTCTCTCCTGCTCTGCCTGCATCTCCCTGCAAGAGATGATAACATGAACGTAGCAGCAGAGGCATGGTTCCTGAGTAAGGAACTCTACTTAGGCGCGCCGGTTTTCGCCTCGGCGATACGCGTGCGGGCAATCCGGTCGGCCACGGCGTTTGCCGGCTGATCGGTGGAGAGGGCTTCATCAAGCACCTGCCCGAGTGTCTCGATCAGGCGGTTGAGCTTCCCGTCGACCCATTCGCGCGAATAATTGCCGGAGATTTCAGCCGCCACATTGATGATGCCGCCGCCATTGATGACGTAATCCGGGGCGTAAAGAATGCCCTGGCGGCGCAGGAACTCGCCCATTTCCGGGACGATCAGCTGATTGTTGGCGGCGCCCGCCACGCCTTTAACGCGCAGGCGGCCGAGGGTTTTCTCATTGATCACGGCGCCCAGCGCGCAGGGGGAGAAGATGTCGGCGTCCACATCATAGATATCGTCAGGCGGCACGATGGTGGCCCCGGTCACCGCCGAAACAGCCTTCAGGGCCTCTTCGTCGATGTCGGAAATGACGAGCTTGGCGCCGTCCCTGGCGAGATGCTCGCAGACATGCCCGCCCACCGAGCCAACGCCCTGCACCGCGATGATGCGGTCTGAAAGGTCATCGGACCCGTAAAGGCGTTTGGCGACCTCCTTGATGCCGAGATAGACGCCCATGGCAGTGACCGGCGAGGGATCACCGCTGGCAGCGGCGCCTTCGTCCAGTCCGGCCACATAGCGGGTTTCCTTGCGCACAAGCGCCATGTCAGAGGTGTCGATGCCGACATCTTCGGCTGTATAGTACGATCCGTTCAGGCTTTCGACCGCCCGGCCGAAGGCGCGGAACAGGGCTTCGGACTTGTCCTGGCGCGGGTCGCCCCAGATTACCGATTTGCCACCGCCCAGCGGCAGGTCCGCCATGGCATTCTTGAAGCTCATGCCCTGGGAGAGGCGCAGCGCGTCGGTCAGCATCGCGTCGCCGCTGGCATAGTTCCACATCCGGCAGCCCCCGGCCGCGGGGCCCAGAGCGGTGGAATGAACGGCAATGATGCATTTCAGCCCGCTCTCGGCATCGTGAAAAGCATGAGCGCCCTCATGGGCGTCGAATGAGGGATGATCGAACATGACGGGCCGGATTGGTTGCAACTGAAACGGGTTGCCAGCGCTCTAGCCGGGAGGGCGCCGCTAGGTCAACTGGCGGGCCCAGCCCGCAGCGGGCGGCCCGTCCCATATTGACACCTTTTCAGGGAATAAGGCGTAAGGTGCCCGCCGAATGCAGCTGCGCCCGGTCCTCCTTGCTCTCGGCATCATGACCGTCCTCCTTGCCGGGGCGATGGTCCCGTGCGCGCTGCTCGATCTCGCAGACCGGAATGACGACGCGCATGTCTTCTGGTTTTCGTCCTTTGCGTCGGGTCTGGTGGGCGCTCTGCTCTGGGTGCTGGCACGGGGCGGGGATACGCGCATCGGCCAGCGGGAAACCTTCCTGCTGACGGTGGCGGTCTGGGTGCTGGTGCCCGCGGTTGCCGCGGTGCCGTTTGTGGTGTCCGGTATTTCTTTCACCGACGCCATCTTCGAGGCTGTCTCGGGCCTCACCACCACAGGCGCGACGGCGCTGTCGGGTCTGGATGACATGCCGCGTGGCCTGCTGCTCTGGCGCGGGATCCTGCAATGGATCGGCGGTATCGGCATCGTCGTCACCGCCGTCGCCATCCTGCCCCAGCTGCGGGTCGGCGGCATGCAGCTTTTCCAGATCGAGAGCTCTGACATTACCGGCAAATTCCTGCCAAGGATCACCGACATCGCGGCCTATATGGGCCTCACCTATCTGATCATTTCCTGCGCTTGCGCCTTTTCCTACAGCCTCGCCGGCATGAACTGGTTCGATGCCATCGTACATGCCATGTCGACGGTCTCAGCCGGCGGCTTCGCCAATTATGACGCCTCCTTCGGCCACGAGACCCTGCGCCCGG
Source organism: Hyphomonas polymorpha PS728 (assembly GCF_000685315.1). Taxonomy (GTDB): domain Bacteria; phylum Pseudomonadota; class Alphaproteobacteria; order Caulobacterales; family Hyphomonadaceae; genus Hyphomonas; species Hyphomonas polymorpha. The sequence goes on along the minus strand of NZ_ARYM01000011.1, from coordinate 22,609 downwards.
CGATGGGGCCGGCCATCTTCTTCATGGCGCTCGCCGGATTGCCCTTTTCTCTGCTGACGATGCTGGTCCTGCAGGGCCGGATCAAGCCGATGCTGCGCGATCCCCAGCCCCGGCTCTATTTCGCATTGCTGCTGACCTTCAGCGCCATCATCGTCGTCTGGCACGAGGCGGTGGTGGAGCCTCCGGTCTTCGATCACATCTTTCACGGGATCACTGAAACCACCTTCAACATTGTCTCGGTGATGACCGGCACAGGCTATGCCTCCACCGCCTACGACACCTGGGGGCAGCCCGCAGTGATCGTATTCCTGCTGGCCACGTTCATGGGCGGCTGCGCGGGGTCTGCTTCCTGCGGCATGAAGATGTTCCGGCTGGAGATTACCGCCAAGGCGCTCGTTGCCTGGTCGCAGCGTATGGTGCAGCCCCACCGGCGCACGCCGGTGCGCTATGCCGGCAAGCCGGTGGATGAAGAGACGCTGCAATCGGTGATGGTGTTCATGTTTCTCTACCTCACCACCTTCATGGTGGCGGCCGCGCTCCTGTCCTTCACGGGGCTGGACGCGCTGAGCGCCATTTCGGCCTCTGCCACGATGGTCTCGAATGTGGGGCCGGGGCTCGGGCCGATTGTCGGGCCCTCGTCCAACTTTGCCGGCGTCACAGATTTCGCCAAATGGGTCTGCTCGGCGGCCATGCTGCTCGGCCGGCTGGAATTTGTGGCGGTGTTTGTGGTGCTGACCGGCCGCTTCTGGCGCGGCTAGAGGCCGGCGGCCTGCCACAGCATCCTGGCGGAGACGACCGCCAGCAGAATACCGAACAGGCGCCGCAGCCGGTCTGCATTGAGCTTGTGGGCGAGGGCCGCGCCCACCGGCGCCATCAGCACGGTAAACACCGAGATCAGCGCAAAGGCAGGCAGGTTGACGAAGCCTGCCGAAAACGGCGGCAGCCCGTCCCGTCCCCAGCCGACAATGATCGCGGCGATGGCGCCGGGCAGGCCGATGGCGACACCCCAGCCGGCAGCGGTGGCTACGGCACGGTGCATCGGCATGGCGCACAGCGTCATCAGGGTTACGCCCAGCGTGCCCCCGCCAATGCCCATGATGGATGAGAGCGCACCGTTGACCGAGCCGATGACGGCCCGGGCGATGCCCTTTGGCATCTCGGGCGCCAGCTTCCAGCTCGGCCGGCCGAAATAGAACTGCGCGGCAAAGAGGATCAGGATCGTGCCGAAGATGCCCAGCATCACCTGTTTGGAGAAATACCCTGCCAGCAGCATGCCGATCACCGCGCCCAGCACGATCCAGGGAGACCAGCTGCGGATGATATACCAGTCAACCGCGCCGCGCTTGTTATGGGCGGCCACGCTGCGCAGCGAGGTGAGGATGATGGTGGCGAGCGATGTGGAAACGGCCACATGCATGGCTGTCTCCTCATAACCCATATTGGAGAGGAGGAAGAACAGCGTGGGCACAATCACCACGCCGCCACCAATGCCGAAGAGGCCCGCGACGAGGCCGGCAAATAGGCCCGCCGCCGCCAGGGCAAGCAGCATGGTCCCGTAGGTGCTGAGAAAATCCATCATCTTCCAGCCCTTAGCCGGGGCCGCCCCGGCTGTCGATTGAGCTTATCTCGCCGGCCGCTGAAGCGGCGCGGGCAGCGTCAATGATGGTGGTGATGGTGGGCTTCGGTATTGAGGCGGCCGCACTTGCCGCACTGGATCACAACGCCGTGGACATCGCGATGGGCGACATTGATCATCAGCTTGGTCTTGCAGGCGCCGCAGCGATGGGTCTCGTCGCCGCCGCCTTCGCGCACCGGCTTGCCGGCGGTATGCTCCAGGATCTCGGCGCCTTCTGCCTGTTGCGGGGTAAGGAGGATCATGTCGAACTGGGGCATGGCAGGGCCTTTCTGAAGCCGGAAGAGGATTTCCCGCCTTTCCTCTTCACCAGCCCGGCGGCTTTTTCAATCCTCAGCCGCCAATCAGCAGAAGCGTGTCGCGCTTGCCGGTATCGCTGAGCCCGGCCTGCAGGGCGTAGAGATGGCCGATCAGATCGAGGGTCGATTTGGCGGATTTGCAGGTGTCGTCAATATAGAACCAGACACCGCGATAGGGTACGGCGACGGACGCGGTCGCAGGCATTTCGCGGCTCCAGGAAACTCCAAAATAATCTCCAATCACATGCGTCCAAACTCCAACGGGCGTGCAAGGCGTGGGCGCGCGCGCAGGCCCGTTCAGCGGAATGACCAGATCGCTGTGCTCTGGCGGAATGTCCACCGCATGGGAGAGGGTCGCCATCATGCCCAGAACGCTGCGGCCCCGAAGCGGAGAGTCCCCCTTGCGGGTGGAGCGGGTGGCGAGTTCAGCAGAGTAGAGGCCGTCCTCCACGGTGAATTCCGCGGCGGCGCTGTGGTCCTTGAAGAGCCGGGCGAGGGCTTCGCCATCTTCAGAGCCCGTGTGCCAGGTGACGACGACACGGGCAGCCTTGTCCTCGTCATCATTCATCACCTGCACCAGCAGATCGCCGGACAGCTGAAGCCGCCGCATGAGGCGGGCGAGTTCCCGGAATGCGGAGTTGTCGGGCAGGATTTCCGGCGTCGGCCCGGCCGCCGAGCGGGCATTGTCCACGTCCCCGATGCGCGCGACGCAGCAGAGCATCAGCCGCTCCACGCTCCAGCCTGACTGGCTGAGCAGGAAGATGGACTCCGGTGATACCGGCTGCAGCAACTGCTGCGCATAGGCCCCGCCTCTGAGCACATTATAGACCGCTGTGGGGGTCTGCGAGCGCTGCATCCCGAAGTCGCCGGCGAGCACCTCATTGAAGGGCCCGTCATCGAGGCCCAGGGCCGTGGCAATCCCGCCGGACCGGCCGGAGAAATCTTCGGTGGTCAGCGTCTGCACTTCAACGAAGCTGACCGGATCATTGTAGCGCAGCTTGACGATGTTGAGCAGCAGCTGGCGCTGCTGGGCGGTGGCGATCTCGTTGGAATAGGCGAGCATATCCTGCGAAACCGGCGCGGTGGTGCGCGGCGTCGCGCAGGCCCCCAGCATCGGCGCAAGGGCGGCGGCGAGCGCCAGAGCAGTCCAGAATTTCATGGCGAACGTCCCCTTCTTCCACATCAGAATATGCGCAGAAGAACAGCAAAACGGGTCAGCGCCGGACATTTTCGGACAAATCCGGACAGTTCCGGGACAGGCAGAAGCCTACCAGACACCTGCATTCTTGAGGGCCGCGTCGAGATCGGCGGGCAGGTCCACCGCCTCGGCGCCAGACTTCAGATCACGCGGGGCCTCTTCCGGTTTCAGATAACGCCAGCCCTGGAAGGGCCGCTTGGGCTGGGCATAGGTGCGCACGAGTTCAGGATCGAAGACAAGTTCGCACATGTCCTTGCCTTCCTCATCCTTGATCGTGCGAATATCGATGATGCGCTGGCGCACGCGGATGGCGCGCTTGATCACCCAATAGATCGATCCGCCCTTCAGCATCTCTTCGGCGCGCTTGGGATACATGCGGGTGTGGTGAACCGGGGCGGGCAGCTTCTTCAGCAGCCTTGCCTGCCAATCGGCCAGGTCGTCGACGTCATCGGCACCGACACAGAGTTTCACCATGTGAATCGTCATGTGCCCTATCGTAGGGCGCGGCGGGACGAGCGCAATGTGGTGTGTGCTGTCAGAGCCCGGCGCCGGTGGTCGCCAGATAGGTCTGCTCGGCTTCCGGGCTGGCGAAGAAGAACTGCACGTCGGTGACGTTGGCTTCATAGCGGCGGGTGATGCGCTTGAAGGCGGCGCGCGCTTCCAGGTCGATGCTGAAACCGGAAACATAGGAGAAACCCCAGCGCGGCTCGGTGCTGAGGATGTAGGATTGGTTGTATCTTGTCAGCTTGCCGCCCGACGGGCCGTTGACGGCCTTGGGCAGCGTATAGTCGATCTGCAGGAAACGCTCGCCGACCGGATCGAGCAGGGCGATGGCCTGCAGCCGCTCGGCGGCCCAGCGGTCAAACTCGTTGTCATTATAGTTGGGGTGGTGGCGAAAGCCGACGCGCCAGGCATGGCCGGTGGTCTCCACCTGTACGGTCTGGCCGAGACACGCCCGCAGATCGTCCGGAAAGAGGCGCCCATCGGGGGCTGGCTCGCTCGCCCAATTGGCGGCGACCGCATCGAGCTCCTGATCCTGCCCCTGGCGGGAGACGAGCTGCCAGCGCTCTGCCTTCGGCAGGCGGGGGTCAAAGGTATAGACATGCCGGGCAGCCTGCGAGCGCAGCTCCACCGTAAACGCCGCGCGGAAGGTTTCCGGCGCTTCGGTGGCGGCCAGGGCGGCGTGCATCGGGCCTGTGCCCGTTGTCATCGTCAGAGACGCAAGGATTACCTGCAGGATCATCCGTCCACCCGTCGCATTCGGCGCCAACTCATCCCGGCTGATTGCGGCAACATCACGGCAGGAAAACCCTGCCGCGCGATTGCGTCAATGATCAGCGTCCGGAAGCGCCAACCTTGCCCGCCGAACATTTACGGGAGTTGAACAGAAGGCAACAATGCCCGAGTTTTAATGTTTGTAGGCCAGCGGGCGATCCGTGTGGTCGAGGCTGAGATACCGGTCACGCAGCTTAGTCTGGCGGGATTCCATCGGTTCGCTGACGCCGTCGATAAACACAGCCGTTGGCGCCGAGGTGATCTCCAGCGGGTCGCCGTCCCAGGCCACCACATCGGCGCGGGCGCCGGGGGTGAGGACGCCGAGGCCGCTCATGCCGAAGATTTCCGCCGGCACCGTGGTCAGCGCTTTCATCGCGGTGTCGAAGGGCAGGCCATTGGCCACGGCGTTGCCCGCGATCTGCGTAGCAAGGCGCGCCTGATGGCTGCTGTCATCCAGGTTCACGATGGCGACCGGAACCCCGGCCTTGGCCAGACGCCCGGCGTTCTCACTGGTGGCGGCAAGCTGGGAAAAGCTCGCCGGCAGGTTCGAGAAGGCATCCACGATCACCGGGATCTTCATTGCGGCCAGCCGGTCTGCCACCCGCCAGCCTTCATCGGCGCCGACAATGGCGATCTTCAGCATCGGATTTTCCTGCTTGAAGTCCATGATGGCTTCCAGGTCGCTCGTCCGGCGGGCCTCGATCAGGATCAGCTGATCGCCTTTCACCGCCGGCATGAAAGCCTGCGCGTCCATGCGTGTCAGCACGTTGCCATCATTATGCGTCATGTAGCGCGCAGTGAAGAAGCGCACATCGTCAAACGCGCCGCGCAGCGCCGCCCAGGCCGCAGGCCGCGAGCCGCCCGAGAGCGAGGCGCCACGCTCGCCCAGCACGATGAAGGCAAAGGCGCGGTCCTTGAAGACCGAGCCGGGCAGGCCGCTGGTATCAGCCAGGAAGCCCTGACCGGCGAAGAGTTTGGCGCGCGCATCCGGCGCCACGGCAATGCGCGTGAAGCCTTCAAGCCGGGTGACGGCGATCGGGGTGGCGTCGGGGTTGAACCCATCGGCGGCGTTCAGCGCGGCAGAGAAGGGCGAGCCGCCCGCGCCGGTGTCATTGGCAGACTTCTCGCCGGGCACTTCGGCTATGCCGGTGCGCGAGAAAGCGGAGATGAGGCCGGGGGTGACCCATTCTGCCTTCACCTGCGGCATGCCGGCAGGGGCCGCTCCGGTGCCGACCGAGACGATCCTGCCATTATCGATCACGACGACGCCATTGGTGAGCGTGCCCTGCGCGGTGCCCGTCCACACCTTTTCGCCGAGGATGGCGACAGGCTCAGCGGCAGCCGCGGGGGCCGCGGAGAAGGCGGCAAGGCCAACGGCGAGGGAGGAGATCAGGGAACGGATCATTTCTTGTCTCCTTCGCCGGGCTGGCCAAGTTCAAAGTCCATCACCGGCTGAATGGCCGGGTCGTTACGGTCATACATCAGGGCGCCGTCGATATAGACCTGCTCGGCCTGGGCGTAGACGCTGAAGGGGTTGGCCGACCAGACAACCACGTCGGCCATCTTGCCGGGCTCGAGACTGCCGGTCTTGTCTTCGATGCCCAGGGATTTGGCCGGGTTGAGCGAGAGCCATTGCCAGGCCACCTCGATGGGAATGTCGATCCCGGCCCGTTTGCCATCCGACCAGGCCTTGGCGGCTTCCTGGTTGAGGCGCTGGATGCCGATATCGCTGTCGGAATGCACGATGGCGCAGGCGCCCGCATTGTGGACCATCGGGATGTTCTCGCGGATGCCGTCATAGGCTTCCATCTTGAAGCCCCACCAGTCTGCCCACATCGATGAGCAGGTGCCGTATTCGGCCAGCTTGTCGGCGATCTTGTAGGCTTCGACGGCATGGTGGAAGGAGGCGACCTTGTAGCCAAACTCCTTGGAGAGATCGAGGATCACGGCCATTTCGTCGGCGCGGTAGCAGTGCATGTGGACGAGAATGTCGCCATTCAGGGCGCCGGCCAGGGTTTCCAGTTCCAGATTACGGGCAGGCTGTTCGCCTTCCCCGTCCAGGAACTTGTCCCATTTCTTCTTGTAGTCGGTGGCCTCGATCCAGGCAGTGCGGTAGCCGGCGACATTGCCCATGCGCGAATAGGGTGCGCCGCCAGGGAACGCGCCGCGGCCATAGCCATAGACGCGCTTGGGGTTTTCGCCGCAGGCCATCTTCAGCGTGTGCGGGGCGCCGGGGAACTTCATCTCCTGAACGCTCCGTGCAGGAACGTTTTTCAGCACCACGCCGCGCCCGCCGAAGAGGTTTGCGCTGCCCGGCAGGATCTGCAGGGACGTGATGCCCCCGGCCAGCGCGCGGGTGAAGCCGGGATCCTGCGGCCAGACCGAATGTTCCACCCAGACTTCCGCCGTGACCGGGCCGGAAACCTCATTGCCATCGCCATGCGCGTCCACGCCCGGAGAGGGGTAGGCGCCCAGATGGCTGTGATTGTCGATGATGCCGGGGGTGACCCATTTGCCTGCCGCGTTGACCGTAACGGCGCCTTCGGGCGCGGTCAGGTCTGTGCCGACGGCCATGATCTTGCCGCCCTCGATCAGAACGCTGCCGCCCTCGATCAGCCCGCCCTTGCCATCCAGCACAGTGGCATTGGTGATCAGTGTGGGGGCCGAAGGGTAGGCGGCGTAGGTGGACGGGAAGGGATCGAAGACGCGCGGAACGTCATCCTTCTTTTTCCCATCGCCCGAGCCTCCGCAGGCGCCAAGGGCCAAGCATACGCCCAGGCCCGCGCTCAAAAGCAGCTTCTTCATTATTGCCCCGTAAGTCAGCTAATCCTTGCCCGGTATCAGGGCAAAGTTTGCTGCAGCTTGCAAGGGGCTGAGGGCAGGTTTGACCCCCGGAGGGATTTATTTGGAGATGATCCGTTTTTCGCGGCCGAAAACGCTGCGCATCAGCCAGCCCGGCGCGAATCGCTCGACCTGCGGATGACGGGTCATGACGCTTTCCATCCAGCGGCGGCCCCAGACCGCATTGCGGCCGAGCAGCACGGCGCCGACGATTGCCATCGGCAGACCGATCGGGAGGAAGGGGGTCGCGATGCCCACCGGGATGGCCAGCACGATCATGCCGAGCCCCGTCACCGCCAGTGTCTGGCGAGCAACGACATTCACGCCGTTACGCAGGACGTGAATAGGTTTGGGCGGCGCGTAGACCGGTTCGTTCATCAGGGTGGTGTTTTCGTGCGACATGGCGATCAATATGGGTTTGCTGTTGATACTTACCAGAGTAACGCGCGAGATGTGTCGAAACTCTGGCAAGGGCGTGACCCCATTGCTACACTTTCAAAAAAATCCACATAACGAACCGGAAGTTGGCACCGCCAGACATGAAGCTTTACTCCATCCAGCTTCTTCGCGGCATCGCGGCCCTGCTTGTAGTGTTCTACCACGCGGTTGGTTTACAGCTCCTCACGATCGGCCCGGAAAAAGCGGACAATGCCATGCTGGGCGGCGTTTTCGCCAGCGGCTTTGCGGGCGTGGACCTGTTCTTCGTGATCTCCGGCTTCATCATGGTGTGGGTTACGCGGCGCGGTGAGCCGGGTCTGCCGGGGGTGGGGGAGTTCCTTTTCGCGCGCATCACGCGGATCTATCCGCTCTGGTGGGCCGCGGCGGCGCTGGCGGCGACATACTATATTTTCCTTCATGTTCCGGAAGCGGACGACCCTGCCTGGCGCGCCGCTGTTCAGAATGGTGAGGGGATAGGCTTCCTGGTGAAGTCTTTTCTTCTGATCCCCCAGCCGGACCTGCCGGTGCTCAGCCTTGGCTGGACGCTGATGCACGAGATGTACTTCTACGCGGTCTTTGCCTGCCTGCTGCTGGTTCCGCGCGCGGTTATCCCGCTCGCACTTCTTGGCTGGGGCGGTTTGGTGGTGGCCGCTTCCCTGCTGGGGCTGTCAGAGCCGGTGGCGATCAATTTCCTCACCCTCGCCATTCACCCGCTGACGATGGAATTCATCTTCGGCGCAATGATCGGGCTGATGGTGAGCTCGGGCTTTGTTGCCCGCTCAGGTATCCTAACGCTTGTGGCGGCCCTTTGGTTCACCGCGAGCCTCTGCCTGCAGGGAGAGTTTACGCCCTATACCCACCAATGGGGCCGGGTGCTGGCCTTCGGCATTCCCGGCGCGCTGCTGGTTTATGGTTTTGCCGCGCTGGAACAGCATGGGCGGCTGGTGTGGCTGGTGCCGGTGGCCGGCGCGGTGATCGTGTGTGCAGCGGTTTACCAGATGCAGGGCGTTTCCCCGGCTGCAGACCTTGCCCTGCGCCAGAGTGCCACCCTGGTCGCCGTACCTGCCGGGGCGGTGGCGGCGGGACTGGTGCTCGGCCTTGGCTGGCTGGGCGGGCGGTATACGCCGGGGCTGCTCTACGCCCTCGGCCGCCCGCTGGAGATGCTCTATGCCGCCGGCCGGCATATCGGCGACTGGTCCTATTCCATCTATCTGGGGCACATCTTTGCCATCGGCGGCCTCGTATTCCTGCAGCGCTGGCTGGCGACGGCGGGCGATTGGGCTGCGCCCTTCGTGCTGGGCGCGCCGGGCGTGCTGGATGATCTACTCTATATCGCGGGCGCCTTTGCCGGCGCGCTGCTGGCCGGCTGGTTCGGCTACATGCTGGTGGAGCGCCCGGCGCTCTCCCTGTTCCGGATGGTGAGACGGCGGCTGTTTCCCTACAGCCGCCGTGCCCGTGAAGATCAATTGCCCTAAGTCAGGCGCGGCTTATTCGGCCGCCACCTTGCTGGCGTCCGGCGCAGCCCATTTCAGCACCGGCTTGCGGGCCGCACGCGTCTCGTCGAGGCGTTTGGCGGGGGCAAGGTAAGGCGCGCCTTTCAGCGTGTCGTCACCCTGCGCGGCGCGGCGGGCGATGGATTCCAGCGCGTCGCAGAACCGGTCGAGCTCAGCCTTGGACTCTGTCTCCGTCGGCTCGATCAGCATCGCGCCATGAACCACCAGCGGGAAATACATCGTCATCGGATGATAGCCCTCATCGATCAGCGCCTTGGCGATGTCGATGGTCTCGATACCGTCTGCGGTGAAGGTGTCGGAGAAGAGGGCCTCATGCATGCAATAGCCGTCAAAGGCCGGGCTCATCACATGTTTCAGGCGCGCCTGGATGTAGTTGGCGTTGAGCACAGCATCTTCCGCCGCCTGTTTCAGCCCATCTGCGCCATGGCTCAGCATATAGGCGAGCGCCCGCACGAACATGCCCATCTGGCCATGGAAAGCCACCATGCGCCCAAAGCTTTCGGAGGCTTCGCCCTCGGTCTGCTCGACGAGGCGGTAGATGCCGTCTTCATCCTTCGTCACGAAGGGCACAGGCGCGTAGGGTGCCAGCGCCTCGGACAGCACGGTCGGGCCAGAGCCCGGCCCGCCGCCGCCATGGGGCGTGGAGAAGGTCTTGTGCAGGTTGATGTGCATCGCATCGACGCCAAGGTCGCCGGGGCGCACACGCCCAACGATGGCGTTGAAGTTTGCCCCGTCGCAATAGAAATAGCCGCCGGCCTTGTGGATCAGATCGGCAATCTCGCGGATGTCGGTTTCAAACAGGCCGCAAGTGTTCGGGTTGGTCAGCATGATGCCGGCGACATCATCGGACTTTTCCAGCTTCGACTTGAGGTCTGCCATATCGACCCGGCCACGCTTGTTGGCCTTGATCTCGTCCACGATGAAACCGCATTGGGCCGCCGTCGCCGGGTTTGTTCCGTGGGCGGACTCAGGTACCAGCATGCGCTTGCGCACCTCGCCTTCGCCGCGCGCGATCAGCGCCTGGCGGATGGCCAGCAGGCCGCACAGCTCGCCATGCGCGCCGGCTTTCGGGCTCATGGCCACGGCGGGCATGTTGGTCAGCGTCTTCAGCCAGGTGGAAAGCTCGTCGATCAGTTCCAGCGCGCCCTGAACGGTCGCCTGTGGCTGCAGCGGGTGAATGTCGCCAAAGCCGGGCAGGCGGGCCATCTTCTCGTTAAGGCGCGGATTGTGCTTCATCGTGCAGCTGCCCAGCGGGAAGAGGCCAAGATCGATGGCATAATTCTTCTGGGAGAGGCGCATGTAGTGGCGCACGGCCTGGGGCTCGGAAAGGCCCGGCAGGCCGGTATCCACCTTGCGGGCAACCCCGCCGAGACGGGATTTCAGGCCCTTGGGTTTGGGCAGGTCGACGCCGGTGGTTTCGGGCGTGCCGATCTCGAAGAGAAGATCCTCACGCTGAAGAAGCCCGCGCGAACCCGAAACGGTCTCGATGGCGGTGGCGGAGACAGAAGTGGGCGCCGTGGGGCGGCCCGTGGAGTTCATGGACATCAGATGATCTCCTTCAGAGCGTCGGCATAGGCGGCGATATCGTCCGCTGTCGTGCATTCAGTGGCGGCGACGAGGATAACGTCACCCAGATGGTCGCCGGGGAAGAGGCGGGAGGCGCGCACGCCGCCCACGATGCCGGCTTCGTCCAGCATGGCGAGCACGGCTTCGGCATCCATCGGTGTGCGGATGGCAAACTCGTTGAAGAAGCGCGGGGTGAGCACCTCGACGCCCTTCACCGAAGAGAGCGCGTCGGCCAGTTCGATGGCTGCTTCATGGTTCAGCTCTGCCAGTTGCTTCAGGCCCTTGCCGCCAAGCAGCGTCATGTGAGACGTGAAGGCCAGCGCGCAGAGACCGGAGTTTGTGCAGATGTTCGAGGTCGCCTTGTCGCGGCGGATATGCTGCTCGCGCGTGGAGAGGGTCAGCACGAAGCCGCGATTTCCGTCCGCATCCACCGTTTCGCCGCAGAGGCGGCCCGGCATCTGGCGCACCAGCTTGTCGCGCACCGAGAAGAGGCCGACATAGGGCCCGCCAAAGTTCAGGCCATTGCCGATCGACTGGCCTTCGCCAGCCGCAATGTCGGCCCCCATTTCGCCGGGCGGGGTGACGAGGCCGAGGCTGACCGCTTCGGTGAACACCGAGACGAGCAGCGCGCCCTTGCCATGGGCGGCGTCCGCCACAGAAGAGAGATCCGTCACCGTGCCGAACACGTTCGGGCTCTGGCCGATGACGCAGGCGGTTTCTCCGTCCACGGCCTTTGCCAGCTCGCCTTCGCCATCAATGGCCACGGGCAGCTGCACCACCTCCAGTCCCTGCGCTTCGCAGAGAAGGCGGGTGGCGGCAGCGTAATGCGGGTGCAGGCCGCCCGACAGGATCACCTTCTTGCGGCGGGTGACGCGGGCGGCCATCACGGCGGCTTCGGCGCAGGCGGTCGAGCCATCATACATCGAGGCGTTGGCCACATCCATGGCGGTCAGCGCGGCCACCTGGGTCTGGAACTCGAACAAGGTTTGCAGCGTGCCCTGCGCGATTTCCGGCTGGTAGGGCGTGTAGGTCGTCAGGAATTCCGAACGCTGGATGATCATGTCCACCGAAGCAGGCACATGATGCTTGTAGGCGCCCGCGCCGACGAAGAATGGTCCGGAAGAGGCCGACCGGTTCTTCGCGGCGAGCTTGGTCAGGTGCCGCTCGACGGCGAGTTCGCCCTGATGGTCAGGCAAGCCGGCAACCTTGCCCTTCAGGCGGGCGGCTTCGGGAACATCCGTGTAAAAATCATCGACAGACTTTGCGCCGATGGTGGCCAGCATGCTGGCGCGGTCCTCAGGCGTGAGCGGCAGGTAGCGCATGTATCAGAGACCTTCGCAATAGGCGGTGTAGGCAGCTTCATCCATCAGCCCGTCAAGCTCGCCGGCGTCGGCAATCTTGATGCGGACGAACCATGCATCGCCCTCGGCGGCTTCGTTGACCTTTTCCGGCGCGTCAGCAAGCCCGGTATTGGCCTCAACCACGGAGCCGGAAATCGGCGCGTAGACATCGGACGCGGCCTTGACGCTCTCAACTACGGCAAAGCCGTCGCCTTTGGCAATCTTGGCGCCGCTCTCAGGAAGCTCGACATAGACAACATCGCCCAGCTGGCCGGCGGCATAGGCGGTGATGCCCACGGTGCCGGTGTCGCCCTCGACGCGGATCCATTCATGGTCCTTGGTGTAATAGGTGGTCATGTGCGTGCCCCTTCTGGTCTAGCGTTTGTAATTTTGCGGAACGAATGGAAGGGCGGCCACTTCGGCGGGGCGTGCCTTTCCGCGAACGATGAGATCGATCTTTGTGCCGGGCGCGGCATGCGCGGCGGCGATATAGCCCATGGCGACGGGGCCATCGACGCTGGGGCCGAAGCCGCCGGAGGTAATGGTGCCAACGGTCTCGCCACCCACCTGAATTTCAGTGCCTTCCCGCGCCGGGGCGCGCTCCAGCGGGCGGATGCCAACGCGCTTGCGGGCGGGGCCTTCCTTCAGCTCACGGAGAATGAGCGCGGCGCCGGGGAAATCCCCCGCCTCGCGGCGGCGCTTCTGGATCACCCAGGCAAGGTCTGCCTCGATGGGGGAAATGTCCGGGGATAGGTCGTGGCCATAGAGGCAGAGCCCGGATTCCAGGCGCAGTGAGTCGCGCGCGCCCAGGCCGATAGGTTTTACCCGCTCGTCCGTATACATCTCTTCAATCAGCGGCAGGCCGGCCTCTGCCGGGATCAGAACTTCAAAGCCGTCCTCACCGGTATAGCCGCAGCGCGAGACGATGCAGCGCTGGCCGTTCATTTCAAACGGCATGTGGTGCATGAATTTCAGCTCTTCGCAGCCGGGGAAGAAATCGGCCATCACATCCACCGCCTTCGGGCCCTGCAGCGCGAAGAGGATGCGGTCGTCAGCGCGCGTCAGCACGGCCTTGCCGGCCAGCGCCTTCTCGAAGATGCCCCAGTCCTGCTCCTTCATCGCGCCATTGACGACGATGTAAAGCGTGCCTTGGGCCTCGTCGCCGATCGGGCGGGTGATGATCAGGTCGTCCAGGATGCCGCCGTCTTCATTCAGCAGAACAGTCAGGCGTGCCTGGCCGGGTTTGAGGCTCGCTATGTCGGACGGCACCAGTGTTTCGATCAGCGCGGCAATCTCGGCATGGGCCGCGTCACCTCCGCCAATGCCCGCTTCCAGCGTCAGGAAGCAGGGGCCCATATGCGACACATCGAACAGGCCGGCCTCGCTGCGCGTCCACAGATGCTCGGCCATCACCCCTTCAAACTGGACGGGCATTTCATAGCCGGCAAACGGCACCAGCTTGCCGCCCATCTTGACGTGGGAAGCGTAAAGCGGCGTGCGCTTCAGGTTTTCTGTTGAGGCCTCGGCCATGGCGCCCTTCCATAGAGTGACGGACACAGCGCGGCAGCGCTGCCTGATCCGTCGCCCCCGCTGTCCGGGCGCCTGAGAGATTCCGCTTTCCCGACCTGCTCATCCTGAGCGAAGTCGAAGGCCAGCTTGCTCCTTCGGCGAGGCGTGTTGCAGCCTCTTTCCAGCGTGTTGACCCTCTTCCGGCCCTTTTGCCTGAGCGTTTCCGGGGCGGTTGCGCCTTCGGCGGCGGCTACCGAATGCCGCTCTCTCCCGGAAGAGGATGATGTGAGGGTCAGCTAGCCCGGATTCTCGGGCGCGGCAAGGGCTGGGCGTGTCAGCCGGCCTCGCCTGCGCGCTTTGCATAGGAAGCGAGCGTTGCCATCGCCGCCCGCCACGGGAACGGGCCATAGCTGATGCGGCGCACGCCCGCCTCGGCCAGCGCCCGGAAGGAAACTGCCTCCGGCCCGGCCATCACATTCACCGGCAGGGGAGAGCCCGCGCACACCTGGCGGATGAGCGACATGTCCCGCAGGCCCGGCACGAAGAAGCTGCTGGCGCCCGCCTCCGCATAGGCCTTCCCACGCGCGATCACGCTGGCGATCAACGCGTCATGCGCTTCGGGTTTGGCGTTGAGGCAGATATCGGTGCGCGCATTGATCCAGAAGCCGGGCAGCTTTGCCTCTGCCGCCTGGCGCGCGGCGCGGAGGCGGGCGGCGGCCTCCTCCAGCGGGCGCACGCCTTCGCCATCCCCGGCCGGGTAGCCATCCTCCAGATTGATGCCCACCGCGCCGGCATCGATGACGCGGCCAATATTCTCGCTGAGCCCTGCCTCGCCCGCCGCATAGCCAGCTTCAAAGTCCAGTGAGACGGGCAGGTCCACCGCGCCGGTAATCCGCGCGGCGTTCTCCAGCACGGCGTCCAGCGGCACCGTCTCCCCATCGCCAAAGCCGAGCGCCCCGCCCACCGAGGCACTGCCCGTAGCCAGCGCGGCGGCGCCGGCGGCGGCCACCGTGCGGGCAGAGCCGGCATCCCAGATGTTCACCAGCACCAGCGGCGCGTCCCCGCTATGCAGCTGGCGGAACAGAGCAAGCTTTTCAGTCTGTGTGGGCATGGGGTGGCTCCTTATGTGGCGCGTGGCAAAGCAACGGCTTGCCAGCGCCTGCGTTCCGCAGCGACCCGTTTCTTGCGGGTTTGAGTGTCAGCAGAAGGCGGCGACCCGGCAATTGAGATTTGCTCAGGCCGCGCGGTGCATCAGGCGCAGCTCGAGGCGTTTGAGTTCACGCAAGGTGGCCAGATGGTTCATCCGCAGCCAGAACCAGGTCTTGATCATGCCGGTCGCCACCATGGCGAAGACAAAGCCCGCCAGCCACAGGCCAACCTGCTGAACGCTGGCTGCCCGGCTGATTTCCACCGCGCACCAGATCATGCCCAGGAAGAATACAAAGCCCAGCATGAAGGCAAAGCCGGTCCAGAATTTCATCGGGCCGGTAAAGGTTGCGCCCAACTGGCCGAACAGGCTTTCGCCTTCCTCCAGGTTTTTCAGGAACGCCTCGTCCTCGGCGCTGAGGCTTTCTTTCAGGCGTGTTTCAAAGCTCGTCATGTCAGGTCTCCTTCAAGAAGCACTTTCAGGTGTTGGCGCGCATGAAAGATGCGCGATTTGGCCGTGCCGACCGGAACGCCGGTGGCGGCGGCTGTTTCGGCAAGGGTGAGACCCTCGCTGAAATAGAGAATGGCGGCGATGCGATGCTCGGGGCTGAGCTGGCCCAGCGCCTCCAGGATCGCATGGCGCAGCGGCGCGGCCGCAGCGATGGCAGGCTCGGCAGCCTCCGCCTCCAGGGCCGGGGCGAAATACTGCCGCTCGCCGCTTCGCCGCCGGATACGGTCCGCGCATTTGCGGGTGAGAATGCTGTATGCCCAGCCCGGAAACATTGCCGGATCAGACAGGCGCAGCCAGCCCCGGCAGATACCGCCCCACGCTTCCTGCGCCGCCTCGCGCGCTTCTTCCCTGTCGCCCAGCATCCGCCTAGCCGCGCGCAGCAGCCGGGGATGCCAGCGCGCCGCCAGGCGTTCGCCCGCCCGCACGTCGCCCGCGCGCACCAGCGTAACGAGCAATTCGTCATAGATCCGGTCTGTGTCGCTCAGTGCCATGCCGCGCCCTTGTCTTTCATAGGGGTAGTCGCGCGGGGCCGCCGAAAGGTTCAATCCATCGGAGGGCTGCTGTCTTCAGGCACGGGCCCATCGGTTCGCCGCAGCAGGGCCACCACGGGCTGGTGATCGGTAAACCGGAAACCAAGATCAATGCCGCGCACCTCATCCACCGCCACATTGGGGGAGGCGACAAAGCCGTCAATGATCGTCGTATAGTTCACGCCCGCCGTGTAGGGCTGCTCATTGGTGCGCGTGGTGGGCACGGCCGGATCGATCAGGATCTGCCAGCCCCGGCGCAGGGTCTCCTGCGGAAAATCATGCACCCAGAAAAGGGCTTCCTCCGCGCTCTGATAGGCAAAGTCTGTCTGCGCCAGGCGCATGTTCCAGTCCCCGCCAATCACCACCGCCGCGCCCCGCTGGTAATAGGATTGCGCCAGATCCAGCACCTCGCGCAGCTGCCGCATCCGTGTATTGGCGCCCTCATCAAAGGCGGACAGATGCACATTGATGATCACCCAGGGCTGCCCGCTGACCTCCAGTTCGGTGACCTGCAGATGATAGCGCCGCTGGATGAAGCCCATGATCGGTTCAGGCTCCTCGGAAAGGCGCACCAGCTCTGTCTCCTCCGCCGCCACCTTCAGGAATGTGCCAAGGCCATGGCGCATCGAAAGCGGGCCGGGGAAAAGCCGTGTACGGATGTCTGAGGAAAACACCATGCCATAGCCGGGCAGGGCCGCCTTCACGCCCCCCAGCACATCGACAGTGTGATTGAGAAAGCCCGGCGCGGCGAGTTCCTGCATCAGGAGGATGTCCGGCGCCTCTTCCTGCAGCACAGTCTGAATGCCGGCCAGGTTTTTCTCCACCGCCTTGCGGCCTGGCGGGCGCAGCATCTCTCCGCCATCCATCTGGAAATCGGATTCCTCGCCTAGCCCCGAATAGCCGATGTTCCAGATCATCAGCTTCATTGGCGCCTGCGCAGCGGGCAGGGCAGAGGGCGCTGCCTCGCGCCGCTCCGGAATGCCCTCATCGGTCAGCGTCACGAAGATCGCTGCGCCCGCATAGAGCGCCGCCAGCATCACCAGCAGGGAAACGTAGACGAGTATCCTGCGCAGCCACATGTGCCCACCCGGTCAGCCATCATCCACCCGCGCCTATCTAGAACGGGGCAGGGCGCCTGTGTCCAGCCGCGCAGCTGACGCAGCGTTCACTTTATGCGCCGCCGGCCATTCTGCCGCCGCCAAACCAGCTGCGGATCAGTTCCCAGGTGCTGCGCGAGCCGGCCATCACGCGCTCTGTGGCGCGGGAAGCGTGGGTGGTGAGGCCGCCAACCCGTTTCAGAAGATCGGTAATCACCGAGCCCGATTCGGCCTTCACCTCCTGCAGCGCGCCTTCGGAAATCGCCGCAGCCTGCACCGCCGTCCAGCCCTTGAAACTGCGGCAGCGGCGCTTGGCGAGATAGCCGAGCTTCAGCGTCATCATCGCATTGATGCCGCCATCCATCACCGGCCCGGCGATCAGCCCGCCCATCCGGCCGAGCAGGCTGCCGACAACCTCGCCGGTAAGGTCGGTCACATCCTCCAGCGCGCGGGCGGCCACCACGATGGCGGCCACATCGCGCAGGATGCGCAGGCTGCCCATCAGGTGCGGCCGGCCGAAATAGATGCGCGAAACGCGCGCCACCAGATTGGCATTGCGCCACAGCACGATGAAGGCATCGACCGTGCCATTCATGGAAATGGCGGTGGCCACGCCAACGCCAACCGCTTCGGCATGGATGATCTGGTTCACGCGGCGGTCGAGCGGGACGAGCAGCGCCTCGATATGCGCCCGCTCAAATGTCTGGAGTTCCAGAGACAGGGCGAGAGCCTCTTCCGGCTTGGCGCGGCCAGCGCGCGCGGCGAGGGCTTTCCCCTTGGCGATGGCGTCTTCGATGGCGGCGCGCTCGGCCTGCACTTCGGGATTGGCCGCCAGCATCTTCAGATAGCGGACGTCATAGCCGAGGCGCGCCGCAATCGCCTTCGGGTCCGGCGCCTTGGGATCAATCAAAATGTCCGGCGGCCGGGCCGCCACCGGCATGGAAAGAAACGCCGCAACGGGCCGCGCCACCAGCCAGGCCAGCGCCGCGGTCAGCGCCACAATGTAAACAAACCCCGCCACCGGATGGAGATCATCAAACAGCCTGTAGAAGAGGTACGCCTGCCCAATCACCATCAGAAACGCGATCACCACGGCCACGGACGCAGCCACCTTCAAAACCCGCCACCCCTGCGCCCATTGCGCGGCAAGCTCCCATTGCTGGGCGGGCTTTTCCACGGGCGGCTGGGCCGGAACGGGCGCGTTGGCCATGAGCAGTGTCCTCCAGAATGCGAGGGGGCATTAAGGCCCCAAGGTCGCATCGCGCCAATACACACTGCTCAGCGAGCGCTCTGCAGCTCCCCCCTCCGCCCCTGCGGGGCACCTCCCCCGCAAGCAGGGGAGGATTTTACCGCGCCATCTCAGCCGCAACGCTTTTTCCTCCCCCGTTAACGGGGGAGGTGGACGCGAAGCGGACGGAGGGGGAGCGGCGCAGACGCCTGCTATTCGCCTCTACTCAACCACCACTTCATCAAGCGTGAGGCCGTTGGCGCGAATGGCCTCTACGACCTCTTCCGAAAGGATGAAGTCCCACTGCACCCCGGCAGTGGCGAGCCGGAAGATCGGTGAGGCCCCAATCCGGTCTCCGACCAGATGCATCTCATTCACTTCAAGCCAGATTCCTGACTCATGATACCGACCAATCGTGGATTGCTGGCTCATCGCATCATAGACTTCGGTCACGATGGCGAGGAGATGGGTGGGCTCTCCTTCCACCAGAACGTCACTCTGAATGTTGACCCATGGTTTGATGAGCGGAAGCAGCGCTTCGGCGGCCGGAAAGTTCATAAGCAAGCCATTCGTTCCGCAGGGAAGATCAGGCAGTATGCTCCTTACCTTTCCTTCGCCCCGCACACGCTTAAATCGAAACGGGTATTGTTGGCCTCTGCTGGCAATCGAGACGTAGGCTTCAGGTTGTAAGGCTGGAACGTGAAATACGCCGTAATGGTCAAGAACTGCAGGCCTCGCGTGCCAGTATCGCGGCCTCGGCATGACCCCTACATCCGCTCCGGCACATCAATCCCAAGCAGCCCCAGCCCAGTCTCAAGCTGGTGCCGCACCGCATCCGCTAGCGCGAGCCGGCTAGCGCGTTTCTCGCTGTCTGTTTCCGAGGCAATCGGCAGCGCCGCATAAAAGCTGCTGAACGCCTGAGCGAGGCTGTAAAGGTGCTCACACAGAATATGCGGCATACGCTTTTCACGCGCGCCGAGCAGCGCGGCGCCGAAGCCGTCGAGCTGCAGGACCAGGGCGCGTTCTGCGTCCTCGGAAACCATCACCTCGCCCGCCGAATGGCCGTTTTCGGCGGCCTTGCGCAGCACCGATTTCACCCGCACGGCGGCATACATCAGGTAAGGCCCGGTCTTGCCTTCGAAGCTGGTGAAGCGGTCGAGGTCGAACACATAGTTCGTGGTCCGCGTGTTCATCAGGTCCGAGAAGCGCAGGGCCGCCACGGCCACCTTCTTCGCCACGCCGAAGCGTTCTTCGGCGCCCATATCGGCGGGCAGGTTGGCGGCAGAGAGTTTCTTCTCCGCTTCCTCCATCGCCATCGCCTGCAGGTCAGCAAGCCGCAGCACACCGCCTTCGCGCGTCTTGAAGGGCTTGCCGTCCGGCCCGTTCACGGTGCCGAAGCCGATATGCTCCAGCCTGTCCTCGGCGATGAGGCCCAGCTTGTCTGCCGCGCGGAACACCTGCTCGAAGTGCAGCGCCTGGCGCTGGTCCACCACATAGAGCATCCGCTCGGGCGTGGGCTTCAGCGTGTCCATCCGGTCAAGGATCGTGGCAAGGTCGGTCGTGTGATAGCCCGTGCCGCCGCGGCTGTTGACCAGCATTACGGGGGGCATCTCTTTCTTGTCGCTCTCGCGCGCCACGGGCACAATCCACGCCCCATCGCTCAGCTCGGCAAGGCCGGCTGCCTTGAAGCGCTCGACCAGGCCTGGGATGAGGCCATCCACATCGCTCTCGCCCTTCCAGAGGTCGAACGACACGTTCAGGA
This sequence comes from Hyphomonas polymorpha PS728, assembly GCF_000685315.1. GTDB lineage: Bacteria > Pseudomonadota > Alphaproteobacteria > Caulobacterales > Hyphomonadaceae > Hyphomonas > Hyphomonas polymorpha. The sequence continues at coordinate 2,722 of NZ_ARYM01000011.1, read as the reverse complement.
AGCCATAGTCCTTCTTCAGCGCTTCCACCGACACATCGATGAAATGGCGCAGCAGCGCGCGATAGCCAGCGCGGCCCGCTTGCATCTCGGCAACGGCCTTCTGGCTGCGCTCATTGCGCGCCTCATCCGCCTTCGCCTTGTTGCTCGCCTGCGGATAAAGCCGGCCGAGATCGTCAATCGTCACCGGCGGCTCGGCCGGGTAGGGGCCGGTATAGCTCGCATCGAAATAAATCAGATCCGGCTGCTCATCCTGCAGCTCGGTGACGAGATGCCCCATCTGCAGGCCCCAATCGCCAAGGTGCACGTCAGAGGTCACCTCATCGCCCAGGAAGCGGAGCAGCCGCTGCAGCGTATCGCCGATCACGGCAGAGCGCAGATGGCCCACATGCATCGGCTTGGCCACATTCGCCCCGCCAAAGTCGATCACGGTCACTTGGGCGTCAGCAGCTTTCTCCGCCCCCGCCATCGCGTCCCCGCGCACGCCTTCTGCCCGCGCAGACAGCGCCGCATCCGATACCCGCAGGTTGATAAACCCCGGCCCCGCCACTTCGGCAGACAGCACGCTGGGATGTTCTTTCAGCTTCGCGGCAATCTCCCCGGCAATCTCGCGCGGGTTACGGCCCGCCGCCTTCGCCGCCGCCATCGCGCCGTTGCACTGGAAGTCTGCCAGCTCCGGCTTGTCGCTGCGGCGCACCTCGCCGAAACGCGCCTCCAATCCCATGGCGTCGAAGGCGGCGCCAGCGGCTGCCGATAATTCCTTTGCGAGGCTGGCCATGGCTTACTCCGCCAGCTTCGCGCCCGCATCGAGGCGGAAACGCTTGCCGGCGCGGTTGAATTCCAGCTGCTCGGGCGTCAGGTCAAAGCCCACCACCACCTCGAAGTTCACCCCCGAGATTGAGCCATCGGCGCGCGGGATGGAGATGCGGTTCACCAGTTCAGACTTGCCCGTCACCGGTTTGCCGCGGAACTCGGCCTCACTGGCGAAGGTCTCCTTGGCCAGAACCTTGCCATTGCGGCGTGTCACGGCCACGAAATACGGGTAGGTGTGGCTGTCGGCGCCTGCCTTCGGGCCCTTGCCATAGGCAAAGTCGATCTCGATCTCGGCGGCCAGCGGAATGTCGTCGGTATAGCGGCAATAGATGCGCACATCGGTGATCTCGCCGGTAAAGGCGATGTCGGAGTAAAGCTCGCCCGAACCATCGGCAAATTTCACATACCGGGCCGCGTCATAGACAGAGCCGACAACCGGGCAGGGGCCGGCGTTGGGCGTATTGTCGAGGCTCTGCGCCAGGCGGCTGCTGCGGCAGCCGGTCACCGCCGTGGCGGCCAGGAACGTAGCGGCGAGGATCAGGGCAGTTCTGCGCATGCGTCGGCGTGTCCATCTTGGCCTTGGGCAAAGGCCTGTCCATGTGATAACCCGCCCCGTGTTAAAGGCCTTGCGGCGCCCACGCAACGCATTCGGCGCAGGAGACGTGCCCAGATGACGACGAAACCGCCCCTCACCCTGCGCCTGGCCGCCCCGCGCGGCTTCTGCGCCGGCGTGGACCGTGCCATCCAGATCGTCGAGGAAGCCCTGAAAAAGTGGGGCGCCCCGGTCTATGTGCGCCACGAAATCGTGCACAACCGGCATGTGGTGGAGCGGCTGGAGGCCCTGGGCGCCATTTTCGTGGAGGAGCTGGAAGAATGCCCGGATGACCGCCCGGTCATCTTCTCCGCCCATGGCGTGCCCAAATCCGTCCCCGCCGAGGCGCGCCAGCGCAACATGATCTATGTGGACGCAACCTGCCCGCTGGTCTCCAAGGTGCATGTCGAGGCCGCCCGCCATCATGACCAGGCCCGCGAGATCCTCCTCATCGGCCATGCCGGCCACCCCGAAGTCATCGGCACGATGGGCCAGCTTCCCGAGGGCGCCGTCACCCTGATCGAAACGGTGGAAGACGCACGCGCCTACCAGCCCAAAAACCCCGCCAACCTCGCCTTCCTCACCCAGACGACGCTCAGCGTGGACGACACCGCCGAAATCGTCGGCGCCCTGCAGGCCCGCTTCCCCGGCATCGCTGTGCCCCACAAGGAAGACATCTGCTACGCCACCACAAACCGTCAGGACGCGGTCAAAGTCCTCGCGCCGGGCGCAGGCCTCGTTCTGGTGATCGGTGCCCGGACGAGTTCAAACTCCGTCCGCCTCGTCGAAGTCGCCCTCCGCGCCGGCGCGGCAAGAGCAGAGCTCATCGCCTCAGCCGAAAACATAGACTGGTCCTGGTTCGAAGGCGTTTCAGTGCTCGGCTTAACCGCCGGCGCCAGCGCCCCGGAAGACCTGGTGCAAGGCGTCATCGACGCCTGCCGCGAACGCTTCGACGTGACCGTGGAGACGATCAAGACGGCAGACGAAACGGTGACGTTCAAACTGCCGCGGGTTTTGGCGGGGTAACCCCGTAGGGTGCATTAAGCGGAGCGCAATGCACCAAACACCCCCTCCAAAATGGTGCATTGCGCTCCGCTTAATGCACCCTACAATAGCAGGCATGGGGGAGCAGCCATGCCGGACTATCGCCGTCTCTACGTGCCGGGTGGAACGTATTTCTTCACCGTCAATCTCGCCAACCGAAAGTCCACTCTTCTCACGGACGAAATCGGAAAACTCCGGACGGCCTATCAGGCTGTAAGCAAAACATGGCCGTTCGAGACGGTCGCGATCTGCGTCGGTAATCCTCCCAGAAATTAA
>NZ_ARYM01000010.1 GCF_000685315.1 Hyphomonas polymorpha PS728 | reverse complement strand
GATTAATTTCTGGGAGGATTACCCGTCCACCTCGTAGCGAGGGTCGGCATTTTCATGCCAATATACGTCATTTCCAACTGCTTGGCTCGATGGAGCACTCTCGCGCTTAAGCGGAAGACGAAATACCACTGCAAGTGGACAAAGCGACCCAGCGGGCTCATCCACCCTTAATACCTCATTCCCCCGCGCAATTTCATCTTCATAAATGGGTAATAGATCGGGACTCAATTTTTTACGAATGTCGTTCATCTTCATTTTCCTAGCGGAATAGTCTGCAAGGGTTGCAAACTAGTTCCATAATTTCTGATGAAAAACTGATTTGCTCGACCTAAGCCAAGATGGGGATTGGCCAAAGCAAGCGTAGGGTGGGTTGAGCAGCGCGATACCCACCGTCCGCCCCCGCCCCACACGCCGCCCGGTGGGTTACGCCTTCGGCTATCCCACCCTACGACGCTTCCCGCGCCAAAGCCCCCATCACCCCATTCGCCCGTCTTGCCTTGACGCATTCAAAGCTCCCGGCACGGAAGGCGCGGCAGGCTTCGGGGCGGTCTTCGTAGACTTGGCAGGCGGCCTTGCCGTTTGACAGGTCTAGGTGAATGCAGTGGCCGCATTCGAAGCGGACGAAGGTGCGCCCCTCTTCGGTGAAGAGGCTTTCCGGCGGCAGGGAGCGGGCGGCGTCCCAGGGGAGGAGTTCGAGATAGCGGGGGTTCCGGCTGAAACAGCAGGCGCCGCAGGACACACAGTCAAACGACACATCGGGCATGGGATTGCGAAAGACGGCTCCACCGCCCGGCCCGCGCCTCTCGCAGCTCCCGGCAGCGCGGCGCGATTTACGCCAACTCATTTTTCCATGCAAGAGGGGCCGTCCCTGCCGGAACGGCCCCTTTAAGAAGGTGGCTTTTCAGCCTGCCTCAGCTGCCGAATTCGGCGCGCAGCTTGGCAAGGGTCGCCTCATCGGTTTCGGCCAGCTGGATAATCTCCGTATACCGCTTGGGCGTGATGCCTTCGGTCTGGATGGCGGCGGTGATCTGCTGCTCGGCCTTGGCCTGAACGGCAGCGGCCTCATCCTCGCTCGTGGCAGCCTGCAGCTCCAGCGTCATCTTGTTGGCAACCTCAGTCACCTTCTTGTTGGCGGCCACGAACTGGGTGGCTTCAGCGTCTGTCATCGGCGCGATGGCCACGGGCGCTGCCTCAGTGCCCTGCGCAAGAGCCGTGCCCCCGCCCATGGCGGCCAGCGCCAGCATTGCCGAAACAGTGCGTGCCCGGAATTTCTGTAGAGCCATGATACGTTCTCCTCTCAGGTCTCTCCAAATGTCTGGCATCAGCCAAACAAAAGCGGGCCAGCGGCTCAACCCCTGGAGCGCCTTTCTGAGGGGATTGTAATATAATGCTTTGTCATGACATTCCGGACACGAACCCGTATCCTGAAGCGCCCACAACAGAAAACGCCTAGACCGCCGGCACCTGCGGGCTGAGCCGGCCACCCATCCGGATCGGCTCCACGCGCAGGGCGAGGCCCGTGCGGTCGTCCGTTTCTACATAGGTTCCGCACAACGTCCCCTCGCCGAGGGCGGGCTGATACCCGCTCTCCGGGCAATTGCGTGGTGAACCGGTAAAGCGACATTTCCTTCTGCATACCGATCACCGAATCATAATCCCCGCACATGCCGGCGTCCGTGTGATAGGCCGTGCCGCCATTCAGGATCATCGTATCGGCGGTGGGCACATGCGTATGGCTGCCGACCACAAGGCTGGCGCGGCCATCGCAATGATGACCCATGGCCATCTTCTCGCTGGTCGCCTCGCAATGCATGTCCACGATCACGGCGTCCGCCACCGCGCCCAGCGGCATCTGGTCGAGCGCCGCATCGGCCGCCACGAACGGACAGGCCAGCGACTGGCGCATGAAGACATTGCCCTGAAGCTGCACCACGCCCACCCGGCGCCCGTCGGGCAGCATGTAAAGCTCTGCCCCCTTCCCCGGCGCGCCAGCGCCCACGGGGTAGTTCAGTGGGCGGAGCAGGCGCGGCTCGCGCTCGATATAGGTGAGGGCTTCGCGCTGATCCCAGGCATGGTCGCCCAGCGTCAGGCAGTCAGCGCCCGCGCCGAAGAACTCCTCCGCAATCTGACGGGTGAGCCCAAAGCCACCGGCGGCATTCTCGCCATTCACCACGACAAAATCGAGCCGCAGCCGCGCGCGCAGGCCTGGCAGGTGCTCCAGCACCGCCGCCCGTCCGGGCTTGCCGACTACATCTCCAAAAAACGCCAGTCTCATATGCTCAAGCCTATGACTCCATTATCTCTCATTGAAAAGGGCGCGGCAGCCTTCCGGCCCCGCGCCCTTCCCTGTCTTGCCTCAGCCGGCAATCGCTTACTTGTTGCCAGCGGAGAAGCCGAGCTTCGTCTTGTCCAGCTTCTTGGCCGGGTCAGACGGGTTGCTTGCCGCGTCCACGAAGGTCTGCGCCGTCACCGGCGTCTGCGGCGTCATGCTGATCGTCAGGGTCTTGGGATCCTGAACGAAGCTGGAGATCGCCGTTGCCAGCTCGGTTACGACGGCCACATCAATGCCGGTGCTGCCCGCCATCATCGGCGCCATGGCCATCACGCCGGAAATCTGCGCGCGCAGGTTTGCCGGGTCCTCACCAGACTGAGCGGCATAAGCGTTCAGAGCGCGGTTGAAGAAGCCATTGTCGGCGAACGAGACTTCAAACTGATGGAAGGCCAGCTTGCTCATCATCGCCTCCATCATCGCGTCCGGATTGGCCTCAAGCTGAGCGGCCGACGACGCAGCGGCAATTGCCTTGGAGCCTTCATACTTGGCCGAAACGTCCAGCTTGAAGCCATCGTTAAGCTGCCAGTAGTTCTTGCCCTTCGGCAGGGTCACGACGTCTGCATCCGGATCATAAAGCTGCTCGCCGGCGGCGCTCAGCGTCAGTGTCTCATAGCCCAGTGTCGCCAGCGCGCCGGCAAACTGCTCCCCATCGGGATTGTCACGGGCAGCCACTGTCAGCGTGAACGGATCGGTGGTGATCTTGGTCGCCCGGCCCTGGCCATCGCGGCCAACATAGGAATTGAACGAGGCCATATCGATGCTGGCGCCGATGACGTCCGCCTTCAGGCCCTTCATCAGGGCTGCGTCAAAACCCGGATTGCCCGGATCGGCCTGCATCGCCTCGGTCATGGCGGTGGGATCGGCCGAGCTGTTGGCAGCCGCGGCGATCAGGCCGTAGTCGAGACCGGCAAGGCCAAAGCCGTCCAGCGTGATGTTCACGTCTCCGGAGGTTTCTTCGCTGAACTGGAAGTTCAGCTTCGACAGGCCGAGCTTGCCGGCCTTCTCTTCCTTCAGCCCGTCGATATAGAACGAGGCCAGCTCAAAGCCGCCCGAGCCGCTTGCATCCACGATGTCGAGATCGACATCCTTGATGGCCCAGCGATCAAAAGACAGCGCCGCGCCTTCGGGAAGATCGGCGGGCTCGCCCTGCCCGAACAGGCTGGCCACCCAGGCGGCGGTTTCCGGCGACGGGTTGATCAGTTCGATGGTGCCGACCGTGCCCCGGCTTTGATCTTCAGAGCCTTCAACCGGGGTCACGGAAATGTCGGACAAGCGCATCAGCGAGAAGTTCGCCGCGCCATTGATCATGCCGAGGCCGTCAAATTCCAGCTTGGCAGCCTTAACCACCGGCGGCGGGCCGGCCGGCTCGGTCGCGTTCATGCTGGCGCTGTACTCTTCCAGCGTCATTTCCGAGCCATCATCGGCAATGCCGTCGCCATCATAATCCATATAGGAGAAGAGCTCAGCGATCTCTTCTTCGGTGTAGAGCGGCTCGCTTGGGCCCGTGTCCCTGGGGATGGACAAGATCACATTCGTGAAGACCGCCTTGTCACCGTTGATATCCCGGCTGTCGAAAGACAGGATACCAGATCCGGACTCAGCCAAAGAGAAGGCTGCCAAGGCCTGAGAAGCGGTAGCTGCATCCCCTTTCCGAAGCGAGATGTCCGAAAGTTTTGACACATCAAATTCAACTGCCGCGAGAGCGGCCTCACCACTCGGCTTGTCTTTCTGCCCACATGCCGTAAGCAAAGTTATAGCGATCACGCCGGTGAGCAGATACTTCATAAGATGTCCCTCTGGTTTCGGTTTGGGGGGTGCGGTGTGGCCGCTGTGTTTAGTGCGGATTCTTTACACATGCTCTACAACAATGGCCAGACCATGACATTGAAGGCACCCGGCGGACAGCGGGTGAAAGTACGCCTTGAGGTCAATGCCAAGGCCAGGCGGCTGATTATCCGGCTCGACGAGCGCCGCCGGGAAGCCGTTGCGATTGCGCCAAGTCCACGGCAGATGGAAGCCGCCGCCGCATTCGCGGCCGAGCGGGTGGACTGGATTTCCTCAAGGCTTCAGCACCTTCCGGAAATCGTCCGATTCGAAGAGGGCGCAATTTTCAACTACAGGGGGTATCCCTGTCAGATTTCAGGTGAGGGCGGAGGCCGGCTGGCCAAGCTTTCGGCAGGCGAGCCAAAAATCCTTTCTGTTCCAGGGGATGCCGAAACCATTCATCTGCGGGTGGAGCGGTTCCTGAAGAAGCAGGCGCGTGCCGAGCTGACACGTGCTGTTAAACGCCACACCGAGACCCTTGGCGTTGAATATAAAGGAATTTCCGTTAAGGACACGCGCTCCCGCTGGGGATCGTGCACCTCTGATGGGCAGCTTTCCTTCTCATGGCGACTTATCATGGCCCCGCCGGAAGTCCTTGATTACGTGGCCGCCCACGAATGCGCCCACCTGAAAGAGATGAACCATTCGAACAAATTCTGGTCTCTGGTGGCAAAATGCTGCCCTGACTGGAAGCGCCACAGATCCTGGCTGCGCGTTCACGGGGCAGAACTTCAGGCCGCTGGTGAATAATCCGTGTCAAGACGGATTTTCCGCACAAACCGGAAATAAATTTTCTCCCCAAGAGGGAGAATACCGATTCCAGACCGAAGCCCGCCGGAGCACCCTGAGTATTTGAGTGCGGTTTTGAAGCTTAGGTCTCGAGTTGGGATTTGGACTCAGGGAGAGAGAACTCGAACCCGATTGCGCGCGCGCCATAGGCCCCTTCGCGATAGCGTTCGATGTTCTCTTTGAACCACTCCTGGATATGCTCAAAGATATGCGCATTGAAGGGCCGGGCATCTTCCTCCGTGATCGGGAGGTGGAACTCGTATTCGGCGCCCTCCTCGATATGCACGATGAAGCTCTCGCCCGCCTTCCGGCAGTGCAGCGCCAGCCGCAACCAGTCCTGCGACTTGGTAACCCGTACGGCCAGGCCAAATGAGACCGGCCCCAGCGGACGAAAACCGCGCGGCGGAATGGAGAAGGCCTGGTCGCCATAGGAGCGCGGCTCAAAGGGACCGGCCGGGGGCACCAGATGCACGCACACACCATCGCTGGCGCCCAGATAGTCACAGAGGCCCGAACGGACCTCTTCCGCGAGGCGCCGGATACGGTTGTAGTTTTCCTCCGCCAGGGCCTGGTAGACCTCAACAGTGGCAACAAGTTCATCGAAGCGGGACATAGGCGACAGCCTTATTCTGCAGATTGGAGTGGTTTGCAGGCGAGCCTAGCGTCTATGCCTTCCGGCGCCAATCAGGCAGCTGGTCTTCGCGCACCTGCGAGCGGGGTCACCTGCGCCCCGCCCATTCCGGCGGCATCCGGCTGCAACGCCAGAGGCAGGGTCGTGCGCGCCATCTCAATGGCGAGCGACGGCGCCGCGCCCTCCCCAAAGCTGCGGATGAGCACCCGGATGGTTTCGAGGAATACGGCCTCTTCCTCGACAATCTGGCCATAGCGCGCTGCAATCGGCCCCACGAGGCCGTAAGCCAGGAACACGCCGAGGAAGGTGCCCAGCAGCGCAGCCCCGATCATCGCGCCCAGAATGGCGGGCTCCTGATCAATCGCGCCCATGGTGCGGATGATGCCCAGCACTGCCGCCACAATGCCCAGCGCCGGCAGGGCGTCGGCCAGGGTCTGCAGCGCGCCGACTGCCTTGGCCCGCTGCGCCATATGCCCGTCAATGGCTTCCATCATCCGCTGATCCGCCCGCTGAGGATCAGAAAGATCCAGCGCCATCAGGCGGAACGCGTCACAGATCAGCGTGCGTGCAGGCGCATCTTCCAGAATGCGGGGCGCGGCTTGGAAAAGCGCTGATTCCTCCGGCATCTCGATGTCAGCTTCGATGGCAACAAAGCCCCGGCGCTTGACGGCTCGCATCAGGCCGCCGGTCAACGTGAAGAGGTCGGCATAGTCCGCCTTCTTCCAGCGCGCGCCCTTGAAGGCGCGCACAAAACCGGCAAACGCCTCCCGCGCAACGGCAGGCGAATTTGCCAGCATCACCGTGCCGATGGCCGCCCCGCCGATCAGCGCCAGCTCAAACGGCAGCGCGTGCATCGCCGCCGGTCCGCCGGTCAAGGCAAGACCACCGCCCACCAGCAGGAGCACAATGACAAGACCGGCAAGTTGGAGCACCGCGCGTCATTTCCCTTTCAAGACTCAGAAGCTGAGCCTACCCTTCATGCCCGGCGCGTCTTAAAGCCACGTTCACAAGGGGCGTATTCGGGCGCACCGCACTCGGCAAAATCCGTGGGGAGCGGAAAACATACTCATGCCAGGCACAAATGACCGGCTGCCCGATCAGTCCCGCCCGGATCGCCGGGGCGCTTTCATCCTTCTCTTCTTCGCGCTCATGGCCATCGGGGCCGGCAATACCATGCTGCTTGCCGCAGTGCTGCCCCAGCTGACGCGGGAAATGGAGATGCCGGACTGGATGGCCGGCGCCGTATTTTCACTCTCGGCCCTGCTGTGGTCGCTCACCTCTCCCTTCTGGGGGAAACGCTCCAACATCTGGGGCCGCCGCAAGGTCGCCGCCATTGGCCTGGCTGGCTATGCCGCCTCAATGTTCTTCATCTGGCTGACAGGACGGCTCGCCCTGTCCGGCATCATGACGAACATCATTCTTGTCTTCATTTGCCTCGCGCTGGCCCGCTCACTGTTCGGCCTGATCGGCTCGGCGGCCAACCCGGCCGCGCAGGCCTATGTAGCCGACCGCACCAGCAAGGCAGAGCGCCAGAGCGAGATTGCCTTCCTTTCCTCCGGCTTCAGCGTGGGCAGCGTCATTGGTCCGGCGTTTGCCGCCGCGCTGGTGGCCTGGGTCGGTATCCTCTCCCCTGCCCTGGTGACCGCGCTGCTGGCGGGCACGATGGCTGCGCTCGTCTGGTGGCGCCTGCCGGAAACCCGCGCGCCAGTCGCCGACGCCGTCAAACTGGAAGCGGAAATCAGCGCCAAGGGCCTCTGGCACTCTGACCGGGTACTGCCCTTCCTCGTCTATGCGGTCGCCATGTCACTGGTCACCGGCGTACTGACCCAGGTGTTCGTTTTCGCCGTGATGGACAAGCTCGGTGTCGCGGGACGGGAGGCTGCACAATATACCGGCCCGGCCTTCACCGTAGGCGCAGTAGCCGTGCTGCTCGCCCAGCTCGTGATCATTCCGCGCCTGCATCTGCGCAACAAGACCCTGATGTGGGTGGGCTGCGTGCCGCTCCTGATGGGCACACTGATGATTGTCTTCGCCAATGATTTTGCGAGCCTCATCCTGTCACAATTCCTGATCGGCCTTGGCCAAGGCCTTGCCCGGCCTGGCTTCTCCAGCGGTGCCTCGCTCGCCGTCTCGCCCCAGCTTCAGGGAAATGTCGCCGGGCTCGTCATCTCCGCCAACGGTATGGGCTACATCGTGACGCCCTTCTTCGGGCTGTTCTTCTACGAATATGTCAGCCGCGAACTGCCATTCTATCTCTGCGCCGGCATGCTGATTGCGATGTTCTTCTATGCCCGGTTCGGCATGAAGGACGGGCTGGGCGAGATCCGGGAGGACGACTGACGCCTCCCCAGGAACCCGCGCCTAATTGATGGCAGGCGTGCCTGAGCGGACAGCCGCCAGCATTTCCTTGGTGGGATAGCCATCTGCCAGGAAGCCGCGTGCCTTCTGGAAGTTCTGCAGCGCCGTCTTGGTCCGCCGGCCCGCAATCCCGTCAGCGGTGCCCGCGTCATAGCCCAGGGCATTGAGTCCGTCCTGGAGGTCTCGGACTTCAGCCACCGTCAGCGGTGCCAGATGTTTCGGCCAGGCGGCCACCGGGCCACCCTTTCCGATGATCATGTCGCCGGAAAGCCCCACAGCCAGCGCGTAGGAATCGGCACGGTTATAGGTCTTGAACACGTTGAAGTTCTTGAACAGCAGGAATTTCGGCCCGCTGGCCCCGGCCGGCAGCCAGAGTTCGGCAAAATCGGCCCCGCCGGTCTCGAAAGCGCCGCCCCGGATCGGGGAAAGCCCTGCGGCTACCCAGGTCGCCATCCGGCGCTCACTGCCATCCGCCAGGCTGAAATCAAACCCTTCGGGTGTCAGCACCTCAATGCCCCAAGGCTGGCCCTTCATGTATCCGGACCGGGCGAGATAATTGGCGGCCGAAGCAAGGGCATCTGCCTCACTTTTCCAGACGTCCTTGCGGCCATCGCCGTCAAAATCGACGGCGTGGGCCACATAGGTGGAAGGCATGAACTGGGTCTGCCCCATCGCCCCCGCCCAGCCTGCAATCAGGTCTCCCCTGCGGGCATCACCATCCTTCAGGATTTTCATCAGGGCATAGAGTTCGGATTCGGCCAGATTCCGCCGCCGGCCTTCCACGGCCATATTGGCCAGCGCATTGGCTGCATCATCCCGGCCGATAAAACCGCCGAAATTCGTCTCCATCCCCCAGATCGCCAGCAGCGCCGAGCGGTCGACCCCATAGGCCGCCTCAATGGCATCCAGGGTCGTGCGGGTAGAGGAAAGTTTCTGCTGGCCCTGAGTGATCCGTGTATTGCCCAGCGGCGTGGCCAGATAATCCCAGATCGGCTTGGCAAACTCGGCTTGATCGCTGGGCGCGGTCTGAGTTTGCACCGTGTCAGCGCTGCCCAGCCACATTGTGATCGGGCTGATATTTTCCAGCATCGACTTCACGATCGCCCGGTCATGGCCTGCGGCCATCGCGCGGGCGGAGAAATCGTCACGCCAGGCATCCATGGCTGCATGGCCGGAGGATTTATAGACAATCGGCCCGGTTTCTGGCGCCGGAGAGGGCGTTCCCGTCACCGGGGGCTTTGGCGAAGGCGCCTGAGGCCCGGCTGCGCACGAGGCTAGCGCCCCGCAGACAATGGCAATTCCCATCCATTTTGAACGGGCCAGTCCTGTGATAATCATGGCCTTTGCCCCTTTGGCGGCCTTCTCGCCGCAGTTACCGTCCTTGACTCGGCTATCCGGATTCATTACGCGCTCCGCTTTCCCAATTCCTAAACGTTCCAGGCCAGACCCATGAAAGTCCGCTCGTCTCTCAAATCGCTCAAGTCACGTCACCGCGACTGCAAGATCGTGCGCCGTAAGGGCCGGGTCTATGTGATCAACAAAACCGACCCGCGTTTCAAAGCGAAACAAGGCTGACCCTTAGATGAACAGGGAATGAGGCGGCACCATGACAGCCCGCATCGCCCTGTTTGATTTAGGTGGCGTCCTCCTCGATTGGTCGCCTGCGCGGCTTTATTCCCAGATCTTCAGCAACGCGGCTGAAGCGGACCGGTTCCTTGCCGAAGTATGCACCATGGCGTGGCATACCGAGCATGATCGCGGCGTCAGCTTTGCTGACAATGCCGCTCCGCTGATCGCGCAATATCCCCAGTACGAATCCCAGATCCTTGCCTGGCACAGCCGCTGGGGCGAGATGTTCGGGGGCTATGTTTCCGGCACCGACCGTCTGGTGGAAATGCTGTTCGGCCGCGAAGTGCCCCTTTACGGTCTTTCCAACATGCCCGCGGAAATCTGGCCCCAGATGCTGGATATGTTTCCGGCCCTGCACCGTTTCCGCGACATCGTGGTTTCCGGCCAGATCGGGCTGATCAAGCCAGACCCGGCCGTCTTCCATTATGCCCGCACCCGCATGGGCGATCCCGATCCCGGTGAGGTGCTGTTCATTGATGATCTGCCCCGGAATATCGCGATGGCAGACGCGCTCGGCTACCAGACCCACCTGTTCACAGGCGCTGCCCGGCTGGAAAGCGAACTGATCCGCCAGGGACTTCTCTGACCCTGAAAGGCGTCTTTGACAGTTGATCTGAAGGCGGGCGTTGCCGCCGGCCGCCGGCGCGTCATATTGGAAACCATGATCAAGCAGCTTCTCCCTGCCCTTCTGCTGTTTTCGCTGGCGCCGCTGGCGCAGGCCTTTCCGTCCGACGAGATGTTCGAAAAACTGAAAGCGGCTGAGGATGAGGCGATCGCGGCCGATGTTGCTGATGATATCTGGGCCAGCTGGCTGGAATCCGGGTCGCCCAGCGCTGACCTCGTGATGCGCCGGGCGGCCGAAGCGCTGGCTTATGGCGAAACGGAGCTTGCCCGCGACCTGCTGGACCGGGTGATCCTCATGCGGCCGGACTTTGCCGAAGCCTGGCACCGGCGCGCGGGCATCTTCCTGTCGGAGGAGAACTATTCCGAAGCACTGCGCGACCTGAACCAGACGCTGGAGGCAGAGCCCCGTCATTTCGGCGCCTGGCTCGGTATGGGCTTTGTCCTCGAACAGCTAGGCGGGGAAGCCGAAGCGCTCGACAGCTACCGGGAAGCGCTGAAAATCTATCCGTTGATGCCTCAGGCCAAGGCGGCGGAGGCGCGCCTGACGCTGAAGGCCGAAGGCCTGGAGCTTTGAAACGCATGATCACCGTGTCTCTGGTGGCCCTGTCGGGCCTCAGCCTTGGCGCCTGTGTCTCCAGCATGGCCTATACCTCAAAGGTAGAGGCGGCTTACCCGCCGGACGGCCAGCAGGTCGCTGTCAATGGCCATAGCGTCCATGTCATGACCCGTGGGCCGGAAGCTGCGCCGGTCGTGCTGATGATCCATGGCGCCAGCGCAAATGCCCGCGAATTCACCTGGACGCTGGCCCCGCGCCTGGAAATGGATTTGCGCGTGCTGATGGTAGACAGGCCGGGGCATGGCTATTCTGAACGCTTTGGCGGCGCAGACACGCTGGCCGCACAGGCCGCTCAGATGGCCGGCGCGCTGGAGCTGCTGGCCCCTGGCCGCAAGGCGACCGTGGTAGGCCATTCCTTTGGCGGCGCCGTGGCCCTAAGACTGGCGCTTGACCGGCCAGACCTTGTCTCCAGCCTGGTCCTGCTGGCGCCCGTCACCCATGATTGGGGCGACGCAGAGGGCGGCACCGCCTGGTACAATTCCTTTGCCGCCAACCCGGTATTCGGGCCGTTCTTTTCCCAACTTGCCCCGATTGCCGGGCCAGCGCAGATGAAAAACGGCATTTCCGGCGTCTTCGCCCCGGCACCCACCCCGCCTGACTATTTCGAAAACTCCGGCATCGGACTTTTCCTGCGCCCGCCAAACTTCCGCGCCAATGCCCAGGATATGACCCAGCTGAAGCAGGAACTGGCCGAGCAATCCCGGCGCTATGGCGAGCTTGCCGTGCCCATCACCGTATTTTCCGGCAGCAAGGATACGGTCGTTTCACCAAAACTTCATACCGCCCGGCTCAAGAAGCAGGTTCCCATCGAACTGGTGATCCTGCCAGACGAGGGACATATGCCTCATCATGGCGAGGGCAGCGCTGTAGCGGGCGCCATCCGGCGGCTGGCCTTTGGCCGCCAGACCCGCTAAAGCCTTCCTCTCGCCTCAGCCCGGAAAGGACACCCCATGGACGACAGCTTTGAGCTGACCAAAATCGACGAAACCACCCGGGAAAAGCTCCGCCAGACCGTTGCCAAGATCGAGCGGCTGGAAGAGGAGAAGAAGGAGGTCGCCGAGCAGATCAAGGAAGTCTATGCCGAAGCCAAGGCGATCGGCTTTGACACCAAGGCCCTTCGTCAGGTGATCCGCCTCCGGAAGATCGAACGTGCCGAGCGCGAGGAACAGGAAATGATCCTCGAAACCTATCTCATTGCCCTTGGCGAGGCCTGAGACCAGGGGGATAATTGCGGCAACGGGCAAATTCGTCTGATGTGATCGCATGACCAGAGAAGTCGATGAGCGCAAGAAGCGCGCGGCGCTGAGGAAGCTGCGAAAAGCCGCGATGCTGGCCGAAAAAGGCCTTGGGCCTCCCTTGTCGGACTGGGAACGCGAATTTCTCGAGGAGGTTGAAGACCGGATCGAGAAATTCGGCTCTGCCTTTGCCGATCCCATGAAAGGCGCGGAAGGTGAGGCCCTTTCCAGCCTGCAGCAGGCAAAACTGCGCGAGATTGACAAGAAAGCCCGCGGCAAACCCAGTCGCGGCCTGCAGACGCGAAAGCCGATGGGCATGAAGCGCAAGCCGGTCCCGCGCGCACGCGACCATGATGTTGAGGCTGATGAGCCTGAAATAGCGCCCGAGCCGCCCGCCAAGCCAAAACCCACCCTGGTGCCCGCCTCCAGCCTGTCCCCACCCGAGCCCGGTAAGATCACCCGCCTGCGTCAGACAAAGCCCCGCCTGACAGTGATTGAAGGCGGCGCAAAAAAAACTGAAAACTGACGAGCGTTTCAGACGTATAGTCAGGTATGACCGATCTGACCGCTCCCGCCCTCCCCCGCAGCCTGCTTGTCACCGGCGCCTCCACCGGCATTGGAGAGGCCTGCGCCCGCCACATGGCCGCCAGAGGCTGGACTGTATTTGCCGGAGTTCGCAGCCTGAAGGACGCCGACGCCCTGAAAGACGGCGCCATGGGTGATCTTCGGCCGCTGATTCTGGATGTTACCAAGCCCGAACAAGTGGAGGCCGCCGTCACCACGATTGGCACTGCGCTCGGCAATAAGCGTCTCTCGGGCCTCCTCAACAATGCCGGCATTGCCAAGATGGGACCGCTGGCGATCCAGCCGCTGGACGATTTCGAGGCCCATTTCAGCGTCAACGTGTTCGGCTTGCTGCGCGTGACGCAGGCCATGGTGCCCCTGCTTGGCGGTGACCCGGCCCGCCAAGGCCCGCCTGGGCGCATCGTCACGATCACCTCGGTCGGCGGCAAGATCGCCGCCCCCTTCCTCGGCGCTTACACCGCCACCAAACATGCAAATGAGGCGATGACCGACACACTCCGCCGCGAACTCGCGATCTATGGCATCGATGCCATCGCCGTCGGCCCCGGCTCGGTGCGCACGCCTATCTGGAACAAGGCCGAAAAGGACAATGAAGACGGCCTCTATTCCGGAAGCGATTGGGAAAAGCCTTTGGAAATTTTCGAAGAAACCATGCTGAAAGGCGGCAAGACGGGCCTCCCGCCTCAGAAGATCGCTGAAGTCGTCGAAGACGCGCTCAGCAGTCGCAAACCCAAGGCCCGCTATGCCCCGGTGCCCGACAAGCTCACCAACTTCACCATCGCCAGCCGCCTGCCCAAACGCTGGCTTGACGCGATTTTCATCAAGCGCTTCGAGTTGAAGAAGAAATAACGCGAGTAGTTCAGAAATCAGCCCGCCCGGCCCATGCGGCGGCGCTGGACGCTCGAGGGAATGTTGAGGCTTTCGCGATATTTCGCCACCGTGCGGCGGGCAATCTCGATGCCGAATCCGGTGAGGATTTCAACGATCTGGTCGTCCGAAAGCACATCTTCGGGCGCTTCTTCATCGATCAGCTGCTTGATCCGGTGACGGACGGCCTCGGCCGAATGGGCCTCCCCGCCGCCGGTCGCAGGGATGGAGGCAGAGAAGAAGTATTTGAATTCGAAAAGGCCCCGCGGGGTGGCCATGTATTTGTTCGTGGTGACCCGGCTGACGGTGGATTCGTGCATCTCGATGGCATCAGCCACCTGCTTGAGGTTCAGCGGCCGCAGATGCGCCACACCATGGGCGAAGAACCCGTCCTGCTGACGGACGATCTCGCTCGCCACCTTCAGGATGGTGCGGGCGCGCTGGTCCAGGGACTTCACCAGCCAGCTGGCCGAGGCGGCACATTCAGAGATGAATTCCTTCTCCTTCTCGCGCATCGGCAGGGCGGTGACCTCGGCATAATAGGCCTTGTCCATCAGCACGCGGGGCAGATTGTCAGAATTGAGCTCAACGGCAAACATGCCGTTGGGCAGTTCACGGACGTAAACATCTGGCGCCACGGCGACGGTGGTGTCGCTGGAAAAACCCGCGCCCGGCTTGGGCGAAAGCTGGCGCAGTTCCAGCAGCATGTCCTGGATGTCGGCCTTGTCGACCCCGCACACATCCATCAACGCCTTCATGTCATGACGGGCCACAAGGTGGAGATTGTCCAGCATCGCCTGCATGGCAGGGTCCAGCCGGCCGCGATCCCTCAGCTGCAACGCCAGGCATTCGGGCACAGAGCGCGCCATCACGCCGGTCGGGTCAAAGCCCTGGCAAACGGTCAGCACTGCCTCGACATTGGCAATGTCGGCGCCCAGCGCCTTGGCAACATCTTCCAGCGGCGCGCGCAGATAGCCGGTCTCGTCCATCTCATCGATCAGCCGGGCAGCGATCAGCCGGTCAGCGGCCGAAAGGCCCGCAAAGCTGAGCTGGGAATGGAGATGCTCGTGCAGCGTCACATCGCCGGAAACGTTGGCCGCATAGTCGAAATCTTCAGAGGCCGGACCATTGGAGGCGCCCGACCAATCGGTGGTGGCAGAAGGCCCGCGCGCATCGGCGGCCAGGGCGGCATCAGAGCCGGTGCCCGGCTCGAACACATCTTCGCCCGGCGCGTCCAACTGGTCGCGGGCTTCGCCAAGGCCAGAGCGCTCGTCAAGGGTCAGCTGTTCGCGGCTCTTGGGGTCGCTCGCTTCGGCGGCGGCGGAGCCGCCCTCATCCTCGACCTTCACGAGCAGCGGATTGCGCTCAAGCTCGGCCTCGATGAATTCGGAAAGCTCCTGGTTCGACAGCTGAAGAAGTTTGATCGCCTGCTGAAGCTGCGGCGTCATCACCAGGGATTGGCCCTGGCGCATGTCTAGTGATTGTTTCATGGCCATAGGCCGCGCCCCCTGAGATCAAGCGGCGAACTGCTCACCCAGATAGACCCTGCGCACATCCTCATTCTTCAGCACATCCTCTGGCGTGCCGGTGAACAGAACTTCACCATCATACATGACATAAGCCCGGTCGACGATCTGGAGCGTTTCACGCACCTGGTGATCCGTGATCAGAACACCCAGGCCGCGCTGCTTCAGATAGCGGACAAGTTCGGAAATGTCGGAGATGGCGAGCGGGTCGATGCCGGTGAACGGTTCGTCCAGTAGCATGAAGCTCGGACGAGACGCGAGCGCGCGGGCGATCTCCACGCGCCGCCGTTCACCGCCCGACAGGGAGGTGGCAGGCTGGTTGCGCAGATGTTCGACATGCAACTCGCTGAGCAGGCCATCGACCTGTGCCATCCGCGCAGCCCGGTCTTTCTCGACCAGTTCCGCCACGGCGAGCACATTTTCTTCTACAGTCATCCCCCGGAAGATTGACGCTTCCTGCGGAAGATACCCCACGCCCAGACGGGCGCGCTGATACATCGGAAGGCGGGTAACGTCCTCGCCATCGATGGAAATGGAACCGGAATCGGCTCCGATCAGCCCCATGATCATGTAGAAGCAGGTGGTCTTGCCGGCCCCGTTGGGTCCAAGCAGGCCGACGACTTCTCCCCGCGCAAGGGAGAGCGAAACATCGCGCACAACCTGACGCTTGCCAAAGGCTTTGGCGAGGTTGCTGACGACAAGGCCTTCGGCCGGTTCGCTCATGATCTGGTCATTCCCTTTACGTGGAGCGGTATCGCCGCCCTCTGCTACCCTAGACCGTCATGCTTAAGATCGGCTTCAGGATTCCGTCAAAATTCACCGGTTCGCCTGTGATTGGGTCTCCGGATCGATCACCATGCGGGTGCGCCCGCCGCCGCCTTCCAGCGTGGTGCGGCGATTGCCGATCTCCATCTTCAGACGCTGACCCTCCGCCACGTCCCGGTCCCGCATCAGGGCTACATTGCCGGTCATCGTGATGGTATCGGTGGCCAGCTCATAAATTCCGCGGTCACCCTTCGCCTTCAACTCGGGGGTGACGTAATAGACGTTCCCTTCGGCCACGATCGACTGCACCTGGCCAAAGCCGGCGGCCACGCCCTGAGTGCTGGCGCCCGGCGCCGGCTCACCGGTAAAGAGGATGGTGACGGTATCAGCCCGCAGGCGCGCAGTGCCCTGGCGGATGTCGACATTGCCCACCAGCAGGACCTTGCGCTCCCGCTCCAAGCTCTCGGTCCGCTCCGAATTGATATAGATCGGCCCGCCCTCAGAAGAGATCTGCGCATGGGCCGGCACGCCCATCAAAAGGCCAAGCACAAGGCCGATACCGGCTGCCTTAAGGAGTGCCATCTTGTTCACCTTCACGCGTTTCTGCCGATGGTTCGGACTTGCTGGGATAAATCACTGTCTGGACATTGCCCATGAAGACGATGCGGTCACCGCCATCAAGGATTTCATACGAGTCTGCCCGAATATCTCCAAGAGGGCCCCTGCCCTGCAAGGGCGAAAGGCCTTCCACACGGTCTTCGGCCACATGCAGCCGGGCGCCCTGCGAATTGAAAATATAACCGGCCGCATCCGATATCCGCACATCCTCATACAGTTCCAGGATGCCGGTATCGCGGTCATAAAAGCCTGACGGCGCCTGCACTTCTGTCCCCTTGGAGTCGCGTAGCACCGGGCCGACCAGGTCAACCGCCCCCTCTCGGGAGCGGCGGCGCTTGGCTGCTTCAGCGGTGATCGTGAAGATCTCGCCGGCCGCGTCGCGCCCGGTAAAGCGAGGATTGATCATGGTCACCGCCTGGGTGTCGTCCACCGGCGGGGGGCGGCTTTCCTGATTGATGGCGCTGCGCACGATATAGCCGAGGAACAGGCCAATGGAGATGGCAGCAGCCGCCACCAGCCCATAGCGCAGATACTTCACCCGCGAAGACCGGCGCCGCGCCTGCGCCAGCGTCAGCTGCCGCCGGGGCGCCCAGAGCGAGATCGGATCATTGTGACGGGTTGCGTCCATGGAGGCGGGCAAAATCCGGCTAAACTGCAGTCAACCGGGAGTCTTACCCGTGATGTTCGTGCTGTGAAAGCACGAGAAGGCAGGTATTGGCGGGACTTTGCTCAGCTGTGAGCAAAAATATCCTCGTCCGGCCATCCCGCCAGGTCGAGGTCGGCCCGCACCGGCAGGAAGGCAAAGCACGCCTCAGCCAGCTGCTTGCGGCCCTCGCGCTCCAGCATGGCCTCGAGCCCTGCCTTGATCTGGTGCAGATAGAGCACATCGCTGGCAGCATACTGGATCTGGGCGTCGGTCAGCTTGCTCTGACCCCAGTCAGAGCTCTGCTGGGCCTTGGACATGTCGACCCCCGCCACCTCGCGGGCAACATCCTTCAGGCCATGCTTGTCGGTATAGGTCCGGGCAAGGCGTGAGGCGATCTTGGTACACCAGATCGGCGCGCAGGTAATGCCCATCCAGCGCTTCATCATCACCACGTCAAACCGGGCGAAGTGGAAGATCTTCAGCACCTTGGGATCGGTCAGCAGCGCCTTGAGGTTCGGGCAGTCGTAATCACGGCTCAGCTGTACGATGTGCGCCTTGCCGTCGCCGGCCGAAATCTGCACGAGGGTGAGATTGTCCCGCAGGGGGTTCAGGCCCATCGCCTCGGTATCGACGGCAATCACGGGGCCAAGGTCGAGACCTTCGGGAAGGTCGCCCTTATGGAGGGTGATCTGGTTCATATAGCGGCCCTTATCACGGCGCGCGTTAAGCGCAAGTCAAAGGCGACGCTTACCCCTGCGCGCGCTTCGCCGCCACAATGGCTGCATCCAGCGCCGAAAGGAAGCGCGAACGGTCCGCCTTGCTGAAGGGCGGCGGCCCGCCTGCCCCGATCCCGGCAACGCCCACCCGGCGGTCTGCCATGATCGACCTTGTGGCCATGGCCGTGCCGATGGAGTCGTCCGTAAACGGCTTGCCGGAGGGGCTGATGACACGCGCCCCGGCCTTCAGGCTGCGGTCTGCCAGCGGAATGTCCGCCGTCACGACAATCGCGTCCGGCCCGGCCGCCTCGGCGATCCAGTCATCGGCGGCGTCAAAGCCGTCACTGACAATCTTGCGCGAGATCAGCTTGTGTTCGGGAATGCGCAGATAGGAATTGGCCACGACCACCACGGCCACCTGATGGCGCAAGGCCACGGTGTAGATCTCGTCCTTCACAGGGCAGGCATCGGCATCGACAAGGATACGAACGGTCATTCGGTCTCCATCGCCGCAATCCACTCCCGGATCAAGGCGAGGCTGTGAGGATCGGCCACACTGCGGCCAAGCTCCGGCATGGCTACGCCCGGCTCGGTTGAGGCCATCCGGTAAAGCAGGATCGAGGCGTCGGGGTCTCCCGGCACGATCACCTGTTTCAAGCCGCCCGAGCCGCGCCCGGCGGCAACGGGATGTTTCAGGATGCCGATCCGGGCCTGGCCGGTCTCTGTGGAGGCAAGCCAGAGCCCGGAATTGGACGCCGATCCGTCCGCCTTGTGACAATGAGCACAGTTCACGTCCAGCCACGCCCGCGCCCGCAGGTCCAGCGGGGCAGACGGATCAAAGGCGTAAGGCTCTCCCTCCACATCCTCCGGCACTCCGGAAAGGATGCCCGCCGCCTCCCAGCGCGTCAGCTGGTCCTTATGGGCAAGGTGACGCACCTTCGGCCCAATCGGGGCTATGTCCTTGCCCGCCTGATGGCAGGTCTTGCACTGGTTCTGATTGGGCACGGCATAGCGAAGCTCAAGCGTCTCGCCGTCCGGGCTGATGGTCTCGATGCCGAGCCGCTGACCGGCAGGGCTGTAGACTGCTTCGGTCTGCGCCGCGTTCCAGATATATGGATAGGCGGCCCAGCCGCCCGCCTTGTGAATGAGGAGGCGCGTCTCCACCCGCCATTGCCCCTCTTCCGGCGCGCGCATGTCGGGGGCGAACGCAAAGGTCTTTACCAGCACGGAGCCAACCGGAAAATCGAACACATCCGTTTCGCGATAGGCCGCCGCCTGACCGTCCGGCACGAACACGAAGCGGTGCTTGGCGGCGTGGTCTGTAAACAGCGGATTGATCAGGTCATAGGGCAGAACGCCGGGTGCAGGCGCGCCCGACGCCATATCGGCAAACAGTCCGTAATCGGAAAGGCTGGGGGCGGGATCTTCCGCGAGGATCACGCCAAGATCAGGCCCCGGCGCCCCCTTCCCTGCCGGCGAGCAGGCCGCCAGCAGGAAAAGCGGGGCAAGCAGAACCACCCATCTCATGACTGTACGTACCTCAGCGATCCGCGTGCGGCAGAACGATGGCGGCAGGCTCTGCGGCAGGCGTGGCCTGCGGACGCTCCGGCGAAGGCGCCATGGTGGCCGGATCGATCGGATACTTACCAAGTCCGAAGCTGATGAAGCCCACTTCCGGCCCTTCCAGCACGGCAAGGTTCACGTCCTGCGCCGCGCCTTCGCCCCAGCGGGCCACCCCGTCCCAGACAATCGCTGGCAGCGTGCCGCCCAACGCGGCAGCCAGGGGCGCAAGATCCCCCTGCGGATCATTGCCGCCGGCGCCGTAGAAATTGTCCCGCAGCACCAGATCGCGTGGCAGCGGATTATACCGCTCATCCGTGAACGGCAGCGAATAGGACATGATCAGCACATGGGCAGAGCGGTTGTCGTCGAACTTGTTGTCGAACACATGCACATTCTGGTTGGCCATTACGATGACACCGGTGCCCGAAGGCACGCTTGCCACAATATTGCCAGCAGGCGCAAAGTTGCGCGTATTGTTACTGCCGATCTCGTTGTCGAAGATGCGGGTGGAGTTGCCGCCCGTCACCGGAAGGTCGGGCAGGTCGAACACCAGGATGCCGCCGGTATTGTTGCGGGCGATGTTGCCATAGACATCGGCATTCATCGAATTTTCGATCTCGATGCCGGCCACATTATATTCGACCACGGAATTGCGGACGATGATATTGTCCGACTGGCCCACATAGATGCCGGCGTCGGAAGCCGCGCGGACAGTAACATTTTCCACCAGTACATTTTTCGACTCGACCGGGTATACGCCGTAGGCGCCGTTATTCTCGTCTGGCCCGCCCGTCCATTCCACGGTCAGGTAACGGTAGATGATCTGATCCGCGCCCTTGGACTTGATCCCGTCGCCCTTGGTGTTGCGGACAGCGAAATCCATCAGCGTCACATCATCGGAGGTCACCAGCAGGCCCTCGCCCGCGCCTTCCTGGCCGGTGAAATCGAGGATCGTCTTCTCCTGGCCTGCCCCGCGCAGCGTAACGCCGTCGATATCCAGAGACAGACCGTCGGCAAGCTGGAACGTGCCTTCCGGCAGCATGATTGTCTCGCCGGGTTTGGCCGCGATCAGCGCCGCCTGCAGCGTTGCGCCAAAATCGCCTTCGGCAGACAGCGGCGCTGGCAGTTCATTGATGGCGGCCGGCTTGTCGCTTGTCGCAGGTGAGCAGGCAGCCAGCGTCAGCAGAATGGCAGCGCCGCCGAGAGCGAGCAGTCGAATTGTCATGGGTTCCCTCCCCGGGATTGTTATGACGCAAGTGTCAACTTCAATCCGGGGAAAAGCAAGACCGGTGAATAGCAAAGCTGGGCGCCCGATAGAACTCGGCGCCCAGCCTGTTGTTGCCGGCTCAGTGGACGCTGAGCGGGTGGAGATCGTTGGCGTGGCAGGCGGCAAAGGCAGCGTCACGCCCTTCCACGATGGCAAGGCGCTGGCCGTCCGCGGAGAATACCATGAACAGGTCCTCCGGGTCGTCGATGTCGGCGAGCGCGTCGGGCGGCAGAAGGCCGCTGATCTCGCCCACATCCATATGGCGGATATAGACGAGAGCTTCTTTCTCAAACAGGTCAGTCTTGATTTCGGTCGTCATCAGTCCACTCCTTTCCGCGCCCCGGCGGGGTCGCTGGCAGAGGGCTCACTGGCCACCTTGCCATGCAGGAAAGGTGGGCCTGCATTGTGGCCGGTTCAAGCACCTTGATGCGGCATCATAGCGGCAACCCCTTAAGGACCGTTACCGGCCGCGCCGTTGCCCGAAATGTTCCCAGCCTGCCCGCCAAACGGTCAGGATTGTCCAGAAACTGTCCGGAATTGTCCAAGAATGTCCGCAGGTGTCCGCGTTTGCCGTGGGTTATGGCGGAAAAACAAAAGGCCGCCCTTGCGGGGCGGCCCTTGCGTTCACTTTTCCGTGTACCGGAAAAGTGGGGTCCTGGTGGAGCCAAGGGGAGTCGAACCCCTGACCTCTTGCATGCCATGCAAGCGCTCTCCCAACTGAGCTATGGCCCCGGACCGGGAAGCGGATGCACTAAACGAGCGCTGATCCGCTTTCAAGCCCCTTTTTCACCGATCGTCGTCTTCATCATCATCTGCGATTTCGAGGTCGTCATCTCCGTCCTCGTCATCGTCGATTTCGAAGTCTTCCTCATCATCGTCGGCGATGATGATGTCGTCTTCGTCGTCTTCATCGACGCCGTCCTCGGAGAAGCCCGAAGGCACTTTGCCTTCCTCGTCTTCATCCTCAGCGCCTTCCAGAACGATGTCATCGTCATCAGCGCCAAGTTCCTTGGCGTCTTCTTCATCTTCTTCGGCGTCGTCATCAACCTCAGCGGAGTCGTCCTCGTCGTCATCCCGGATGACGGCGTCTTCCTCTTCCTCGAGATCTTCTTCGTCCTCATCTGCCGCTTTCACAGCAGCGCGGGCCGCCTTCGCCTTCACCTTGGTGATGGTCGTGCGGATCACTTCGTCTTCAGGGTCGAACTCGTTGCCGCATTTGGGGCAAACGGCCGGGCGTTTGTTCAGATCGTAGAAACGAGACTCGCAGGACGGGCAGACCTGCTTGGTTCCGAGTTTGTCCTTGGACATGGGGCTTGCGCGCTCCTCTTGGGGCAAAAAGCCAATTGGAAGTTGGCGGCGCGCTTGCCATGAACGCCCCGCGCTGTCAAAGCCCCAATTTACATCTGCAACCCGCCTTTCTGACGAGACCTTTCCCCAATGGTATGGACCAGCCACCCGGTCAAACGCCTCGCCGGCGCCATTCGCGCGCCCGGAGACAAATCCTGCAGCCACCGCGCGCTGATCTTTGGAGGCCTTGCTGAGGGCGAAAGCCGCTTCACAGGGCTGCTGGAAGGCGATGACGTGCTGCGCACCGGCCAGGCCATGCAGGCGATGGGCGCCACCGTCACGCGCACCGGCCCAGGTGCCTGGGAAGTGACAGGTGTGGGCGCGAAAGGCCTCTCCTCACCCAAAAACGTTCTGGACTTCGGCAACTCCGGCACCGGCTCCCGCCTGCTAATGGGGGTGATGGCGGGGTATGATCTCACTGCTTCCCTGACGGGCGACGCGTCGCTCTGCTCACGCCCAATGAACCGGGTGCTTAATCCGCTGCGCCAAATGGGCCTGAAAGATACCGCCGGGCCGGATGGCAAACTGCCCTTCACACTGACGGGATCGAAATCCCTGAAAGCCATCCGCTATGCCCCGCCCCAGGCAAGCGCGCAGGTGAAATCCGCCGTGCTGCTGGCGGGTCTCAATGCCGAGGGAGAAACGGTGGTCGTCGAAGCCAAGGCAACGCGCGACCATACCGAACGAATGCTGCAGGGCTTTGGCGCGGCACTCTCGTTCAAAACAGAGCCGGGCGGCGCCCATGAGATTGGCCTCAAAGGCGGCCAGCGCCTCTACGGGCTCGAGGCCGCCATTCCGGGCGACCCCTCTTCGGCCGCCTTCCTCATCGCGGCGGGCATCCTCTCGCCTCAGGGCGATGTGACAGTTGAGAATGTGATGTCGAACCCCACCCGGTCCGGCTTCTATGACGCGGTTGACCTGATGGGCGCCGGCCTCGGCGCCGAGGAACGCGGCGAAGCGGCCGGGGAACGCCTGATCGACCTGCATGCGGGCTATGCCGGCCTCAAAGGCATCGCTGTGCCCGAACGCCTCGTTGCCTCAATGATCGACGAATTCCCAATCCTCGCCGTGCTCGCCGCCTTCGCCAATGGCGAAACCCGCGTCACCGGCGCTGAAGAACTGCGCGTCAAGGAAAGCGACCGGATCGGCGCGGTTGTGGCCATGCTGCGCGTCAATGGCGTGGAAGTGGAAGAGACCGAAGACGGCTTCACCGTGCAGGGCTGCGGCGGCCCGCCCCCCGGCGGCGGCCTCGTTGAGACCCGTCACGACCACCGCATCGCCATGAGCGCGCTGGTCATGGGCACAGCGTCACAGAACCCCGTCAGCGTCGACGACATCTCCATGATTGATACGAGCTATCCGGAATTCATGAGCCATATGGCAACGCTGGGCGCGGACATTCGGGGCTGACCCCTGCCGCGAGGGCAAAATTGACGGATCGGATTCCCGCGCCAATGTCGGCGCATGACAACGCTGTTTGATCCCCTCTCCTTCACCCGTGGCCCGGCCATGAAGAACCGCTTCATGCTGGCCCCGCTCACCAACATGCAGAGCCATGCCGATGGCACGCTCAGCGATGACGAGTTTCACTGGCTGGTGAAACGCGCCGAAGGCGGCTTTGGCCTGACCATGACCTGCGCTGCCCATGTTCAGGCCGATGGCCAAGGCTTTCCCGGACAGCTGGGCGTGTTTGACGACAAGCACCTGCCCGGCCTCACCCGTCTTGCCAGGGCGCTGAATGATCAGGGCACCCATTCGGTGGTGCAGCTGCACCATGCCGGGATGCGCACCCCGCGCGAATTGATCGGCGGTCGCGCGCCGCTGTGCCCATCAGCCGACGCAGAAACAGGCGCCCGCGCCCTGACGCTTGACGAAGTGAAACAGGTTGCAACGGATTTCATCGCGGCCGCAAAACGCTGCGAGACGGCCGGCTTTCACGGCGTGGAGCTGCACGGCGCCCATGGCTATCTGCTCTGCCAGTTCATCAGCGCCGACATCAACAAGCGCGAAGACGAGTATGGCGGCTCCTTCGAGAACCGGACCCGCCTGCTCTGGGAGATCATCGCCGGCGTTCGGGCCGAATGCGGGAAGGACTTCTCCCTTGGCGTTCGCCTGTCACCGGAACGCTTCGGCATGGACATTGGCGAGATCCGCCGCCTTGCCAGCGAGCTGATGACCAGCGGTGACATCGATTATCTCGACATGTCGCTGTGGGACACGTTCAAGGAGCCTGAAGATCCAAGCTTCAAGGGCCGCCCCCTGGTCGAATGGTTCACCGGCCTGCCGCGCGGCAATTGCCGCCTGGGCGCCGCCGGAAAGCTCACGACTGGCGAAAGCTGCGGGCGCGCGATGGAGGCCGGGCTCGACTATGTCGTGATCGGCCGCGGCGCGATCCTGCACCATGACTTCCCCAAGAAGGTGGCGGCAGACGCAAACTTCCAGCCGATCGCCCTGCCCGTTCCCGAAGCACATCTGGTGGCCGAGGGGCTGGGCCCGGTCTTCGTCAACTACATGAAGACCTGGAAGGGCTTCGTCGCAGAAGCGGCCACAGCCTGAGACCTTCTTGACTTAAGGGCGGGGCTGGCTCACTCCCCGCCTCCATGATTATCGCAATCGACGGCACAACCGCTTCCGGCAAGGGCACCATCGCGCGGCGCCTGGCCGCCCATTATGGGCTGCCGCATATGGACACCGGTCGCCTTTACCGGGCTGTCGCCGTGGCCGCGATGAAACAGGATGTACCCTTGGATGCAGCCGGGCCGCTGGCCGATATCGCCCGGATGCTGGATCTGAGTGACTTCGTGGAACACGAGCTGCGCTCAGCGGAAGCTGGCAAGGCCGCGAGCGTGGTGGCCGCGATCCCTTCCGTGCGTCAGGCCCTGTTCGAGCTGCAGCGGGCCTTTGCGACCCGCGCGGGCGGCGCGCTGCTGGACGGGCGCGACATCGGCACGGTGATCGCGCCAGACGCGGATGTGAAGCTTTGGGTGGACGCCGATGTGCGCCAGCGGGGCGAACGCCGCTGGAGGGAACTTGTCGGTCATGGCGAAGACGTGACGCTGGATCAGGTCATCGATCAGCTGAAGATCCGCGATGCCCGCGATCAGGGGCGGACAGACGCTCCCGCGGCGATGGCCGCCGATGCCATCTTGATCGATACCACTGATCTCACTATAGACGCGGCTGTGGAAAGGGCGATGGCTGCCGTTGAGGCTGCTCTCGCCAAGGGAAAGACTGCCTGAGGGGCGCCCGCAAAGGGATGCTTCAATCCAAACAGGCGGTGCCCGCTTCAGATATTGAAAGACCACGCGACGGGTCGGATGTGCGCAGGCGGCAATGGTGCCGGTCCTGCCTTTGAACCATTCGGCCCTCCCCCGGAGACCCCATGACCAACCAAATGAACCCCTCCTCGGCCGATTTCGCCTCGATGTTCGAGTCGTCGGCAGCGGCATCTGCCATGCAGGAAGGCCAGGTTATCCCGGCCACCGTCCTGCGCATCGACAATGACTCCGTCGTCGTCGACATCGGCCTGAAGACCGAAGGCCGCATCCCGACCAAAGAATTCCTGCTTGAAGACAAGCAACCCGCCCCCGGTGACCTGATCGACGTTTACCTGGACCGGATCGAAAACGCGCTGGGCGAAGCCGTTCTCTCGCGCGACAAGGCCCGCCGCGAAGAGCGCTGGGTGAAGCTGGAGCGCAGCTTCTCCAAAGGCGAGCCCGTCAAGGGCGCCATTTCCGGCCGCGTCAAAGGCGGCTTCACCGTCGACCTCGGCGGCGTCAACGCCTTCCTCCCCGGCTCCCAGGTGGACATCCGCCCGGTGCGCGATGTCGGCCCGCTCATGGGCGAAGTGCAGCCGTTTGCGGTCCTCAAGCTCGACCGCGTTCGCGGCAACATTGTTGTCTCGCGCCGCGCGATCCTCGAAGAGAGCCGCGCCGAACAGCGCGCCGAGATCGTTTCCGACATGGCTGAAGGCGACGTCCGCAAGGGTATCGTCAAGAACATCACCGATTACGGTGCGTTCGTTGACCTCGGCGGCATCGACGGCCTGCTGCACGTCACCGACATGTCCTACAAGCGCATCAACCACCCCTCGCAGGTGGTCGAAGTGGGTCAGGAAGTCGAAGTCCAGATCATCAAGATCAACCCGGAAACCCAGCGTATCTCGCTTGGCATGAAGCAGCTCGGCACCGATCCGTGGGACAATATCTCGTCCCGCTACCCGGTCGGCGGCCGCCTGAAGGGCACTGTCACCAACATCACCGACTACGGCGCGTTCGTGGAGCTGGAAGATGGTGTGGAAGGCCTGATCCACGTCTCCGAAATGAGCTGGACCAAGAAAAACGTCCACCCCGGCAAGATCCTCTCGACCTCTCAGGAAGTCGATGTGGAAGTGCTGGACGTTGACAGCGAAAAGCGCCGCATCTCGCTTGGCCTCAAGCAGACCATGGACAATCCGTGGAGCGCCTTCCTCGCTGCGAACCCGGTTGGTACCGAAATCGAAGGCGAAGTTCGCGGGATCACCGAGTTCGGCCTCTTCATCGGCCTCGGCCCGGACCTCGACGGCATGGTGCACATCAACGACATCGCCTGGGACAAATCCGGCGATCAGGCGATCGAAGCCTTCACCAAGGGCGACCGTGTCAAAGCGAAAGTTCTCGATGTCGACGTCGATAAAGAGCGCATCTCGCTGGGCATCAAGCAGCTTTCCGGTGACCCGATCGAAGCAGCTGCCAGCGAGTCTGGTGGCGGCGGCGGCGGTCTGAAGCGCGGCGCAACCGTGACCTGCACCGTCACGGAAGTGACCTCGGGCGGCATCGAAGTCGAGTTCGGCACCCCGGCGGTGAAGTCCTTCATCCGCCGCTCCGACCTCTCCCGCGACCGCGCCGACCAGCGCCCCGAGCGTTTCGCTGTGGGTGACAAGGTCGATGCCAAGATCGTGACCGTGGACCGCGCAACGCGCCGCGTTTCGCTCTCGATCAAGGCTCTGGAGATCGCCGAAGAAGCCGAAGCCGTTGCACAGTACGGCTCTGCAGACGCAGGCGCTTCGCTGGGCGACATTCTGGGCGCTGCCCTCGCCTCCTCGAAAGGCAAGCCGAAAGCCGCCGCGGACACTGATGCCCTCGACGACCGGGGCCGTCTCGATGCACCGCAAGGCGAAGCGGACGACCTCAAGAAGCTGAAAGGCCTCGGGCCGGCTTTCGAGAAGAAGCTGAACGAAGCGGGCATCTACCACTTCTGGCAGATCGCTGCGCTCTCCGACGCGCAGATCGCAGACCTCGAAGAGGAACTGGCAATCCAGGGCCGTTTCGAGCGCGATGGCTGGAAAGATCAGGCTGATTCCCTCGCTTGAGGTTAGCCCATCTGGGGGCTTGCCCGGCTGAAACCGGGCCGGCCATCTAAATTTCCCGAAATGTTTGCGGCGGGGGCCTAGCGCTCCCGCCGCAAATGCGTTTATTATCAATGCGATGCTCAAGTCCCAACTCATAGAGAAGCTCGCGGCTGAAAACGCGCACCTGCGTCACGAAGACGTCGAAAAGGTCGTGAACGTTATCCTCAGCGAGATTGGCGAAGCGCTGGCTCGGGGCGACCGGGTAGAACTGCGCGGCTTCGGGGCCTTCTCCGTGCGCAAGCGGGACGCCCGCAAGGGCCGCAATCCCCGCACCGGCGAGCCTGTTAAAGTGCCCGCCAAGGCAGTCCCCTTCTTCAAGGCTGGCAAGGAACTCCGCGCCCGCGTCAATGGCGGCAATGATCCCGAAGCGAGATAGGTAGCGCTCTTTCGCGCGCCTGATGCAGCGCCTTGACGCTCGGGCCAAACCCCGCGAACTCTAATTCAAACTCTGGCTGCATCCTGCCAAAGGGAAGGGGTTAATATGTTTAAGGAATTCAAAGAGTTCGCTCTCAAGGGCAATCTCGTCGATCTTGCCGTCGGCTTTATCCTCGGCGGTGCATTCGGCACGATCGTCACCTCGCTTGTGAACGACATCATGATGCCGCCGCTCGGCATGCTGATGGGCGGCGCCGATTTCTCCGACCTCTTCATTTCCCTCAACGGCCAGGCTTACGCCTCTCTGGCCGCTGCATCGGAAGCCGGTGCCCCGGTGATTGCCTATGGCAGGTTCATCAACGCGCTCATCTCCTTCACGATCATGGCATTCGCGCTGTTCTTCGTGGTCAAGGGCATGAACACGCTGAAGAAGAAAGAGGCCGCAGCCCCGCCGCCGGCCCCGCCGCGTCAGGAAGTGCTTCTGGAAGAAATCCGCAACCTGCTGGCCAAGAACCAGTAAGGAACCTGCGGAAAATCAGGGTTCGCAAAGTATTAAGCAGTTAGCTGCTACTTTGTGGATAGTAGAGTACCGCGTAGAGTGCGGAAGGGCGGCCTGTCGGGTCGCCCTTCTTGCTTTCAGGCTCAGGATGTCTTCTGCAGGCCGAGCGTTTGCTCCAGCAGATCATGCGCGCCCTCAGTAAAGTGGAAGGCCTGCCAGCCCCGGCGCCTTGCGGCGGCGATATTCTCCTCCATATCATCCACAAGGAGGAGGCTTTCCGGGGCAATCTCCAGCTCCATTTCGATGTGAGCGAAATAGTCCGTATCCGGCTTGGCGATCCCCATCCGGCCGGCAGCAAAGATGCGTTCCACCCGCTCACCAAAGCCCATTGTGGTTTCGATATAGGACGTACGGTGGATCTCGTTATTGGTTGCCATCACATGACGCACGCCCCGCGCCTTGAGCGGCTCGAACAGCGCCAGGGTGCGGTGATCGGGCAGTGCATCACGCTCGAACCAGTAATCAAGGATCTCGGCAGCGCGTCCGGCCGCAGCATTCGCTTCAGCCCATTCGGTGACTAGCTCCACCAGGCAAGCCTGCCCCACCATCGCCTTCTGAAACCGGCCCGCGAAGAGGTAACTGAAGAAGGAGTGAAGTGAGAGGCCCAGATCCTGCTCGAAATTGCGGGACCAGGCGAAAACCCCCTGCTCGATATTGCTATTGAGAACGCCGTCAAAATCCCATGCGATGACCTGCACAGCCGCCGGATCGAACGGTGATGTCATCAGTAGGTGTATTCCTCGATGGCGGTCAGCGTGATCGTGTAGGCTGCATCTGCCAGTTCGCTTTCCTGCGTCTGGGTGTGGATGGTGCCTTCAATCCAGACGGCCTGGGCCAGATCCTTCATCTTGATCGGCTTCTCCGACATCACGAACACGGTCTGGTTCGGCGGCGGCGGCGGCGCATGGATGCAGGCGCCGAAATACGGCACGAGCAGGAATTCCTTGATCTGCGCATCGGCGCCATATTCGAACGGCACCGTGTAGCCGGGGATACGGATCTTCTTGCCGTTGAGTTCCTTGACGGTGTTGAACGTCCCGATCTGGACAGCCGTATCGGCTGCAGAGCCTTCGGCAATGCCCGCGCCGGAATAAAGCATGGCCATCTGAGCCTGATACATCTGGGCGAGGCGTTCCTCCTCCCCTTCCGGCATCAGGTCTTCCCAGCCGATCCGTTTCACGCCGCGGGCGGCGAGTTCGGCATCCTTGCGGGCCTGTTCCTCTGCACGTTTCTTGGCGGCTTCAGCCCGCGCCGCGGCGCGCTCGGCAGCGCTTTGGCCGATCTTGTCGCCAACCTTGGGGCCTTCCGACTTGGTTTCGGGGGGCGCTTCCTTGGCAGGTTTTGCCGGAGCCGCTTCCGCTGTGCCGGAACTGGAGGCGCCGCCACAAGCGGCAGCAAGCGCAAAGGCAACGGTGGCGAAGGCAAAACCGGGGAGGGATGTCGTTTTCATGCCCCCTGTTTAAAGCGCCCGCGGCTGCAGTTCCAGAGCACAATGCTGTTACAATCGGACGCTGAGCCCGTCTGCGAGTGACCGGCGCATCGCCGCGACGGCCGGCACTGCGCCGATCACGAGGGCGGCGAGCGTGACCGCGCCCAGCACATAAAGATCCAGCAGACCGGGCCCACCCGCCCCGAAAGCGACGCCGCAGCGGGCCTGCAACATGGGCGCGACCGCTGCGAACACGCCATGCACGATGACGATCCCGATCAGGGCCCCCATGAAACCGATGAGGCCGGATTCGAGGACCAGCAGGGAGAAGATGTGCCCGGGCCGCGCGCCCGTCGCACGCAGGATCGACATCTCCCGGCGCCGCTCATTCAGGCTGGTGAGGATCGAGGTAAGGATCGACACCAGACCGACCGCAATTACGAAGCCGGACACCGCCAGCAGGGCGCGCTCGGCAATCGACGTGACGCCCCAAAGCTCGCGCAGCGCCTCCCCCGGAATGATCGCCATCAGCGGTTCGCCGCGATTGGTGTTGATCTGCCGGCGTGTGGTGAGGATGGTGCCCTTCCGCTCCAGACCTACGAAGATCGCTGTCACAGTCTTGGGGGTAAGGTCGAAGGAGCGGATCATCTCGGTCGGGATGGAATCGGCCAGCGGGTTCTTCGCGCCGGTTTCCCAGCCGACATGGATCGCGGTGATGGCTTCGAGCGAGACATGCACGGTGCGGTCGACTGGCGTTCCGGTCGATCTGAGGATGCCCGACACGCGGAAGGGACGGTTCTCGTGGCCCGAGCCGAGATCAGCCGCGCCGATGCCATGGGTGAGAATGAGCGGCGTTCCGATCTCGTATCCCAGTTCGCGCGCCACATCCGCGCCGATCACGGCATCAAACAGGTCATCGAAGATCGTGCCTTCAGCCAATTCCAGCGGCTGCCCGCCGCCATATTTGTAGTGCTGGAAATAATCGGTGCTGGTCCCCATCACGCGGTAGCCGCGATGGCTGTCGCCCAGGGCGATCGGGACGGCCCAGGCAACATCCGGGCGCTCCGCAATCTGACGATAGGTTGGCCAGGAAACTTCGGCTGTCGCCGAGCCCATGCGGAACACGGAATAGAGCAGAAGATTGACAGTCCCCGTCGGCGCGCCGACGATCAGGTCCGTTCCGGAAATCGTGTTCTCAAACCCTTCGCGGGCCCCGCTGCGGGCCTTCTCGACCCCAAGGAACAGCGCAACGGAAAGCGCCACGGCCACGATGGTTAGGATCACCGAGCCTTTGCGGTTGAGAAGGCTTGCCCAGGCAAGGGAGAAAAGAGCGGTCATGCTGGCGCCCCTGCCCTGTTCATTGCGGTAAGATCGGCGGCCCGCGTAAACAGACCTGCGAGAGAGGCGTCATGGCTGACGAAGAGAAGGCTTGCGCCAGAGCGCTCTACCTCTTCGGACAGCAGATTGATGAACCGGTCGCGCGCGTCCGCATCCAGGGCCGAGGTCGGCTCATCCGCAATCACCAGGCTGGGGCTGCCGATCAGGGCGCGGGCGGCCGCAACGCGTTGTTGCTGGCCGACGGAAAGATCTGACACCCGCCGCTCAAGCAGGCTTTCATCCGTCAGGCCAAGCCGGGCCAGCAGGCGGCGTGCCTCCGCCTGCGGATCATTTCCCGCTGCCTTGCGGCGCGCGGGCGAGAAACGCAGGGGCAGCAGGACGTTCCCCGTGACCGACAGATAGGGCACCAGATTGAACATCTGGAAGATGACGCCCATCCGGTCCGCCCGCAGACGGTCACGCTGTGCGGCCGGCAGCTTGCTCATATCTTCGCCCAGAACACTGATGCGGCCCGCCTGGGGTTGGAGCACACCGGCAATCAAGCCAAGAAGCGTCGACTTGCCGGAACCAGACGGCCCCCGCAGAAACACGCGCTCACCGGCCTCGACGCGGAAAGCATCCATGTCGAGCACTTGCGGGCCGCTCTTCCAGGCAAAGCGCAGCCCTTCGATATCGATTACGGGATCAGCCATACCGTTCTTATTTCAGGGAAAGCTCCGGGGAGGAAGGCGTCAGCTCTGCGGCTTTCTGGGCTGTGTCAGTCACAAATACGGCATTGACCTTCTCGAAGCCCGGAAACGCGCTGAAGCCAGCAAAACGCGCAGCAGTCACACCGCCAGTATTAGCGCAGGTCCAGGTGAAGTTTACATGTCCATCGGCGTGGCCGCTGGAGGTGTCCACTTCGGCTGCCGGGGTCTCGGCCGTGCAGGTTCCACCGGTCAGCGTGATGAAGCCAGGCAGCGCTGCGATCACTTCCGGTGTGAACACACCGTCTGCTTCGGAGAGGCCGAAATTGGCCAGCGGCGAAACAAGTTCTGCCGTCAGCTTGCTGCCTTCTATGACGAAGGCCAGATCCGCGATGCCGTGAACATGGGCAGCTCCACCCGCATGATCGTGATCATGATCGTGGTCATGGTCGTGAGCTTCCCCCTCTTCATGGTCATGCGCTTCGCCTTCGGCATGATCTTCTGCGTGCGCGTCATGGCTGTCTTCGGCAGGAACTTCCGTCGGCAGCGCGGCGCCGGCCTCGACGGGGCCAGGCGCTGCCGGCGGGGGCGTGCCTGGACCACAGGCCGCGAGCACCGATAGGGCAGCCCCGGCGAGCAATGGCAGCGAAACACGGGCAAGATGGGTCATAAACAGCTCCTGATTTTTCCGGACTTGGCGGTGCGGCCCAAAGGAAAACCGGCCCACACCGCAAAAATTACTGGCAGGCGGAAGAGTGAAACATTATAACACTTTTCGCAAGGTGCCCGAGCGCACAAGCGCAGCCCTTCTTTAACCCCTGCCCCCTTTTCAGGCCGCAGCAAATCGGACACACGCCGCCGGATGCCCCTTTCTCTTCAGGCGCCAATCCTATTCGGACTCCTCGCGGCTCTGGTCACTTCGGCAGGCCTGATTGCCGTTGCTGTGCGCAGTGAGTGGACTGTGCGCCAATCCGGCCTGTTCTCTCTGGCCGCTGGGGGAATGCTCATCTCCCTCACGCTGCTGCACATTGCTCCCGAAGCGCTGGTGATGAATGGCCGCGCGCCGTACTTCATGCTGGCAGGCTTCTTCGGCGGCCTGCTGCTGAGTTCCGGGATCAGCACGATCTTTCCGGAGAAAGCTGGCGGACGATCCCAGGCGCTGACGCCATTGCTGGCGGTGGGGCTTCATTCTTTCCTGGATGGGGTGATCTATTCAGTCACGTTTGCAGCAAGCTTCGAGGCAGGCGTCTACGCCTCCACCTCGCTCATCATGCACGAATTTGCCGAAGGCGTGATCGCCTTTGCAATTCTTGCCCGGCACGGCTTCCGGGTTCGTGAGGCGGTAATCTGGGCGTTCCTGGCGGCCGGGGCGACAACCCCGCTGGGGGCATTGGTGAGCGGACTTTTCGTCAATGGGCTCGGACCGGATGTTGTCGCCGCACTTTATGCCATTTCGGCAGGCCTGTTGATCTATGTGGCGACTGGCCCCCTGATGCAGCCGCTGAAGGAAGAGCCGCCCCTTCGCGGCGTGGCGGCGCTGGGCGCGGGCATTCTGATCGCCATGCTGCTCTTGCTGGCGCCGCTACATGGCCATGGAGGCCATGACCATGCCCATGATCATGATCATGACCATATCCACCTTCTGAAAGACCCTTCCGGTATCCATCCGTCCGACTGAGGGAACCGGCATAGGCCTTGCACCGTTACTCCTGAAACAGCGCCTTGAGGCGCGGGAGGCCGGGTATGGTTAATTTCAATTTCTGGACGAAACTCTCTTCCTTTTTTATAGTCTTGGTAGCGACATCGCTGGCGGCCGAGGCGCAGGAGGGGTGTGGCCTCAGCGATGTGGCGAGGTTTCAGACGGCCGTTCTCCAACCGGCAGAAGAGGCGACGCCCGCCTATCTCAAACGTACTGCAGAAAGTTTTCTTGCCGACTGCCCAGATCGTTTTGAAGCGCGCGACGCCCATCTGATTGCGGCGCGCAGCGCCATGGATGCGGGCATCGCTGCCGACGCGGTAACGCATTACAATCAGGCTATTGCGCGAGGCGCCCGCCTGTCCCCAGTTCAGCGGCTGGACCAGTCAGTCGCCCTTCTTGCTTCCGGCCAGGAACGGGAAGCGCTGGAAGCGCGAAACCTCGCGATCAGTGAATGGCTGGAAGCGCTGACCGCGCGCGGAATGACGAATTTTGACATCCGGAAATCACGTGGCGGCGTCATTCTGGCTGTCAGCTTCCCTCAGCAGGATCCCGACGCCTCGGTGCAGGCCCTGTGGCTGGCTGTGCCCGATGGTCCGGGGTTGCCGGCCGCCGCCGTCTTGCGGCCAGACCCGATGCGGGCGTCATTGAGAGCTTTGCGCACGGGCCGCGCCCCTTCGGCGCTGACAATCCTGGAGCAGCGCACCTGTCAGGATGCCCGCATTCTGCGGGAAACAGCGGCGCCTGCCGCCATAGAAAGTTTTGACCGGGCAGCAACCGAAGCCATGCGCAGCTATCTTCGTCAGCCTGCGGGGTTGGCGAAAACCGCGCCCGGCGAGCCCCTACCCAGCTGCCTGATGCCTGAACTTATGCTGCCCGTGCCAGCCGCCGCATACTAGAGCGGCAGTTCGGTCGTATTTTTCAGGCACTCCATCGCAAAGGTGGCGCTGACATCGGCCAGATCGACCTTGGCAATCAGCGCTTTGTAAACGCGGTCATAATCGGCCACGCTGCCGACCTGAACTTTCAGCAGATAGTCGACATCCCCGGCCATTCGATAGAATTCGACTACTTCCGGAATGGACTGGACCGCCGAGGCAAAGCGTTGAAGCCAGGCGGCGGAATGATCCCGGGTGCGGATGGCCACGAACACCGTTTGGGCCAGCCCCACTTTTTCAGGATCGATCAGTGCGACCCGCCGGGAGACGACCCCAGCCTCTTCCAGGCGCTTTACCCGCCGCCAGCAGGTATTCACCGAAATACTGACGCGATCAGCCATCGATTCGAGCGATATGCTGCTGTCTGATTGCAGCAGACGCAGGATGGTCCGATCAGTATCATCAATATTTTCCATATTTGAAGTTATTATTCGAAAATTTTCATCATACAATAACCAAAACTGATGTGTTCATGAGATGAATTTCTGCGAGCGCTGTGAGACTCTCCTCATATGCCTCAGCCCGCTCCCGCTCTTAAGCAGCCAGCCCTCACGTCTCCCCAGGCAGCCCCCGCTTGCCAGGAGGCGCGGCTAAAGGCGCTTTCCGCCCTGATCGGCCGCACACCGATGCTTTCCATCCGTCTGCGTTTCCGGGGCCGGGAACGGGTGATCCACGCCAAGGCAGAGCACTACAATCTGACTGGATCGATCAAGGACCGGATGGCCCTCTCGATCCTCGCCTGCGCTTATCGCTCCGGCACGCTGAAGCCCGGCGACACGATTGCCGAAGCAACCAGCGGCAATGCGGGCATTGCCCTCACCGCACTTGGCCGCGCCCTTGGGCATCGGGTCGAGATCTTCATGCCGGACTGGATGAGCGACGAGCGCAAGAACCTGCTGCGCAGCCTGGGGGCTAACCTCAACCTTCTCACCCGTGAGGAAGGCGGCTTCATCGGCGCGATTGCAGCCACGGAGCAACTCGCCGCCAGCCGGGCCGGCGTATTCCTGCCCTGCCAGTTTTCCAACGCCGACAATTCGGCCGCCCATACCAACACGACCGCCCGTGAACTGATCAACCAACTGGCCTGCCTCGACATAAAGCCTGACGCCTTCGTAGCGGGTGTCGGTACCGGCGGCACCGTGATGGGCGTTGGCCGTGCGCTGAAGGCTGCGTTTCCAAAAGTGAAAATTCACCCGCTGGAACCCCAGGAGTCCCCCACCCTCTCCACCGGCTACAAGGTGGGGCAGCACCGCATACAGGGCATCTCTGATGACTTCATTCCGGCGCTGGTAAAGCTGGATCAGCTTGATGAGGTGATTGCCGTCTCCGATGGCGACGCCATCCGAATGGCACAGCGCCTGGCGCGGGAACTTGGGCTTGGCGTAGGCATTTCATCCGGCGCAAATCTCATCGGCGCCCTGATCGCTGCGGAAAAACTGGGGGATGATGCGTGCGTCGCCACCGTCTTCTGTGACGACAACAAAAAGTATCTTTCCACCGCTCTGGCCGGCGAAGAGCCGCACAAGGAAGGCCATGTCAGCCCCGAAATCGAATTGCTCGATTTCGAAGCAAATGTGTGCGCCTGACGGCGGCTATCGGCGTTTCGAAACAGCAGGTTCCTGGGCGGCTTCTTCCTTTTCGCGCACCGTGAACCGGCGCGTGAACTGGGTGACCCGCGGCGCAATCTCGGTTTCAAACCGGGACCCGTTGAACACGCCATAGTGGCCAACGCCCGGCTGAATATAATCCGTACGCATATCTTCCGGAATGTTTGTGCAGATATCATGAGCGGCCTGCGTCTGGCCGATACCTGAAATGTCGTCTTTCTCACCTTCCACCGTCATCAACGCCACCGTGCGGACCGCTTCCGGCTTCACCAGGCGCTCGCCACGGTACTTGTAGATACCCCGCGGCAGGTGATGTTCCTGAAACACCCGCTGGATAGTCTGCAGGTAGAACTCTTCCGTCAGATCAAGGACGGAGAGGTATTCATCATAGAACTCGCGGTGCTTGGCGGCGTTGTCACCATCGCCGCCGACCAGATGATTGAAAAATTTCCAGTGCGCATCGACATGCCGGTCCCAGTTCATGTTCATGAACGAAGCCAACTGCACAAAGCCCGGATAAACGCGGCGCAGAACACCCGGATAGGGCGCCGGCACGGTGTAGATCATGTTCTGCTCAAACCACTCGAACGGGCGTTCCTCGGCGAGCTTGTTGGGAACCGTCGGCGAACGGCGGGCATCGATCGGTGAGCCCATGAAGGTCATGGTCGCGG
The DNA here is from genome assembly GCF_000685315.1 of Hyphomonas polymorpha PS728. GTDB lineage: Bacteria > Pseudomonadota > Alphaproteobacteria > Caulobacterales > Hyphomonadaceae > Hyphomonas > Hyphomonas polymorpha. The sequence goes on along the minus strand of NZ_ARYM01000010.1, from coordinate 117,812 downwards.
GAAGCGCTGGATCTTCATCCTCAGCCATCATCGAGATGGCAGCCAGCACGGGCGGCCCCGGCTGACAGACAGCGAGCACATGCGCGCCGCCGCCCAGATGGGTCAGCATCTTGCGGACATGGTCGATATAGTCATCCAGATCGAACCGGCCGAGCCAGACCGGCGCCATGCGCGCATCCGTCCAATCGGCGATGTAGACGTCATGCGTCTCGAGAAACCCTTCGACGGTTCCACGCAGCAGCGTTGCATAGTGGCCAGACAGGGGGGCCACGATCAGCAGGCGAGGCAATGGCGCGGCATTCTTGCGGCGCGCTTGGGCCAGCTTGTCCGCATCCTTCTTGAAGTGAACGAGGCCGCACCAGGGAGACCGCCAGGCAATCTGAGGCTCGACGGGGACATCTATGCTGTTGATACGGACCGACGAGATGCGCCACTCAGGCTTGCCGTAATAGCGCGTTGCGCTTTCGAACACGTCCGCCATTGCCGCGAGGGATTTGCCATAGCTGGTATGGCCCATCGGATTGAACGGGGAGTTGAGCGCCGCGCGCCCCGCCCGCGCGGCAAGCCGCATTGGCGCCATCGCCACCCGGTTCAGTTCAACAAGGGAATAGAGCATTGTCTTTGTAACCCTCTTTGCTGCAGTGCAGCGTACGCCTCAAAAAACACTGCGGCAAATGTTTTCGCCAGCCGCAACATGCCCCAAGGGAAAGGTGAGGGTTAACTGAAAGTCTTGAAAAATACTGAAACTTCCGGGCCACAACCCGTACAGAGTTAACATCCGGCAGGTAGATGTTCTCGTCAGGGGAGAATCCTGCCCGGAGTGTTGCTGATGTTTCTGACCTGCCAGCCCAACCCGCATGATGACGGTCGCATGACCCGGGCCCTTATTTTCGAGAATACGCCAGGCACCCGGTTCGCCATTGATGCCGAAACGCTGCACCGCCACCCGGAACTCCTGAAGCCTTTTGGCCGGTGGCTGCACATCCGGCTGCGTATCCTGGACGCACTGGCATATCTTTCCTGTCTGGTGGGTGTCATTGCCGCCCTGGTCGTCGGCTGGTGGATGGCAGGGCTTGGGCTGGTCATCTGTGTGATGATGCTGGCCGCCAACAGGAAAACGGCTGGCCGTCTGGCAAAATCTGCTGCGCAGCGATCATCGGAAAGCTTCCGGAAGTTGCACGAAATGGGCTGTCTCTGGCTGGTAATGGCCTAAAGGCCGAAAAGCCCCAGCACGACTGCCGCAACGGCGGCAACCGTGAACATCAACGAAAGCATGACTGAACTGCCCCGCTGTTCCTTGCGGCGAGTACGGACGCCTTTGGGATTCTTGCCTTCCTTCGGCGCGAGCATCATCCGCGTCGAGAAGAATCCGAAGCAGGACACCAGGGCGACCGTTCCGGCAATCCAACTGGTGGCGAGCAAGAACAGCGCGCCGGACACCAGCAGCATGCCCGCAATCGGCGTCGCCGTGCGGTACAGCAATTCGCGAACATGCGTGTCGGCCCGCGCCCCCGTCAGCTTGTCAAAGCTGCAATTGGGCGAAGCGATCGAGGCGACCCAGGAGGCCCCAATCGCCATGGCGCAGGTTATCAGGGCAATACCGTTGGAAAGGGTCTGAAGGCTTTGAAGCATGCTTCCTTATCGCCGGATTCGCGGCAAAGACATGTAGATTTTTGACAAGTTTCTGTAGGGTCACACTCGCCTTGAGAGCGAGCATATTGGCAGCCGGGCCCAGCTTGTGACAGCTTGCCTTTGCCGAACACGGACGGAGGGCAGATTTCAACACCATGGCTTATCGATTGAAGCCCGGCAGTGAGCGCGTTGAAGAGGGCATCCGGCGCATCGCCGGGGAAGAGTTCGCGCGAATGGCGGAGGTGATCGCCGCGGCAGACCTGCCAGCCCCCCGGAAAGTTCACGAGGTGCGCAAGTGCACCAAGCGGTTACGCTCTGTGATCCGCCTCATCGGGCCGGTGTTTGAAGAAGCGCCGATGGAGAATGCAGCCCTGAGAGACGCAGCCCGCCAGCTTTCTGAAGCACGAGACTCAAGCGCCATCCTGGATAGTCTGCGGCGTCTGAAATTACCGCCGGAAATGCTTGCCGATACCGAAGCGACTCTCGCGGGCGATTCCGGCGCGCCCAGTGGTGGCGCCGCTACGGCCAGGCTTCTGAAAACCTTCGACCGCGACATGCGGAGCGCGGCCAAACGCGCCGCCGGCTGGGAGGTTCGCGCGGAGGGGTTCGCCGCCCTGCAGCCCGGCCTCAAGCGCAGCTACAGGAAGCTGCGGAGAAACTTCTCGGAGGCGATCCGCACGGGCGAAGAAGAAATGATCCATGACTGGCGGAAAAGTGCCAAAAGCCATTGGCACCATACGCTTCTGCTGGGACGCAGCTGCCCGGATGCCATGGACGGTCATGCCCGCATGGCAAACCGGCTCTCCGAAAGCCTGGGAGACTGGCGCGACAGCGGACTGCTTGTGGCAGCACTCAAAGCCCTGCCTGATGACCGGCTGGACAAGGACACGTTGAAAAAACTCTTCCGCGCCGCCGCGCGTGACCAGAAAAGGCTTCTGAAAAAGGCCGAGCGCATCTCGCGCCTGCTGACCGCTGAAAAGCCGGCAGCCCTTGCTGCCAGGTGGGCCGTCTATTGGGAGGCCAGCGAGGCCTGAACGCCGCTTCGTCGCGATACTGTCATGCAGCAGCGATAAAGAAGGCGTCGAATCGTGTCTTGCCTGCTTTCCTGGAGCCCCCATGTCTTTTTTCCGGCCCGCCCTTGCCCTGTCGCTTGTCCTGACGGTGGGCGCCTGCGCGTCTGCACCTGCCGCTGTAATCGACGGTCAGAAATTCGTCATGGCCAGCGTGGAAACGGCCCCTGCAGGCGCCAAAGGGGACGCCGCAGATGATCCGGCCCTGTGGAAACATCCGGCAGATCCCGCACAGTCCCTGATCCTTGGCACCAACAAGAAAGAGGGCCTGGTTGTGTTCGGGCTCGACGGCGCAGAAGTTCAGCGCCTGCCGATCGGCCTGATCAACAATGTGGATGTTCGTCAGTCTGCGGATCGGTCCTTCGATATTGCTGTGGCCAGCAATGATCAGGTCAACGCCATCTCCGTCTTCCTGATCGACCGGGTAACCGGAGAGGTGAGCCATCGCGGCGACATTCCGACAAATACAGTAGAGCCCTATGGCATTTGCCAGGCCCGCGAAGGGGAAAGCGATCTCGCAGGCGTGACCTACAAGGACGGGACATTGCAGATCTGGTCGCTCTCGGTCGGCGAGAATGAGCTCAGCGGAGATCTTCTGAAATCCGTCAAACTCGATACGCAGCTTGAGGGCTGCGTCTTCGACGAAGCCAACGGGCTCATCTTTGTCGGAGAAGAAGACAGAGGCCTGTGGACGGTCGCCTATCGCGAAGAAGCGCCCCAGCCTGTGCTGGTCGACACGGTTGGTGGCGCCGCTGGCCTCGTGGCCGATGTGGAAGGGGTATCGATCTGGAGAGGCGGGAATGGCGCAGGCTGGGTGGTGGCGTCCGCGCAGGCAGCCAACCGCTTCGTTGTTTATGACCGGCAAGCGCCGCACGCGCCGCGCGGCAGCTTTTCAATTATCGCCAATGAAGCGCTGGACATAGATGAGGTGACCCATACAGACGGGCTGGACGCTTTTTCCGGCGCCCTGCCCGGCTTCCCCCGCGGGGTTCTGATCGTGCAGGATGACGGCAATCCCAGGTCTGGAGAGAACCAGAACTTCAAGGTCGTGAACTGGGCCGATGTGGAAGCGGCGCTCGGCCTGCCGGAGATGGCCGCCGAATAGGCCCGCCACCGTGTCAGCCGGCACTCATCGCGAGCAGCCGGCTGATCTGCGCCCGCGGTAATCCGCTGTCGGAATGAAACTCATTGATTGCTTCCTGCAGCGCGGTGAGATCGCGCTTGCTGGTAGCTGCCGGGCTGTCCAGAATGCCCTCGCGCGCCAGAGCGGCGCAGACATCGGGCGACGCAATCCACGCATCCCATCCAGCAAAACGCAGGAAGTACTGTCCCGTTGCCCCGCCAAGGCGTGAGCCGCGCTTGCTCAGGAGTGTAAGCAAGCCAAGCTGATCCGTCGCTGGCCAGCTTGCGAGAAAGCGGCCGAAACCGCCCTCCTCCTGGTCGACATCTGCAACGAACCTTGCATTCTCGAGCGTTGCCCGGATCTTCTGTCCGTTGCGCACGATCCGCTCGTCCGCCAGCAGACGGTCCATCATCTCGTCGCCGAAGAAGGCAAGCTTGCCCGGATCGAACCCCTCAAAGGCCACCTCAAAGCCCGGCCACTTTGCTTCTATGACCTTCCAGTTGAACCCCGCATTGAACACACAGCGCGTCATTACCGAGAGAAGCCGGCTGGACGGCACTTTCTCCAGATGCATGACCGCGTGCGTGTTGCGCGACTTCTCAAGCGCCGCCCGCTCTCCCCCATGATGGCTGCCAGCCATCTTGAGTATCGGAGCAAAGCGGCGCTTCATGGAAGTTCCTCAGCCCAGCGCGATCTCGTAAACGGCTGCGTAGTCGTCGGCGCTCATCGCACGGGGGTTGCCCGCATGGGCAAGATCCACCAGAGCATATTCAACGATCCCCGGCCCATCCGATGCCGTCAGGCCCATGGCGCTCAGCGTGGGCGGAATGCCGATGGCATTGTTGAGATCCTGAATGGCATCGGCCAGATCCGCGCCGGCCTTGAGGCCCATCGCCTGGCGCAGGCGGGCATACTTTTCGTCTGCGGCGCCATTATGGAATCGCAGGATGTGCGGCAGGAAAACGGCGTTCAGCGTGCCGTGGTGAAGCTTCTTCTCATGCAGCCGCCCAGCGGCGTGGCTGAGCGCATGAACCCCGCCAAGCCCCTTCACGAAGGCGAGCGCTCCTTCATAGCTCGCCATCATCATGTGCCAGCGGGCCTCTTCATCCGAGCCATCCTTGACGGCACGCTTCAGCATGCCCATCCCGAACGCGCGGTGTGCGCCGTCATAGCCGATAGCTTCCGCAGGCGGATTAATTGCCGGCGTGAGCACAGCCTCGATGCAATGCGTCAGCGCGTCCATACCGGTTGCTGCTGTGAGCCCGGCCGGAAGACCGATGGTAAGGTCCGGATCACAGAGGGCGACAAGCGGAATGAGATTGGGCGAGGCAAAGGTTTCCTTCCGCCCATTCTCCATGATGATGACCATGCCGATGGACACTTCCGAGCCGGTTCCCGCCGTTGTCGGGATGGCGATCAGCGGCGGAATCTTGCCGACCAGCTTAGAGCCGCCGACGATCGCCGCGAAATTTTCCAGAGGCCCTTCATGGCTCGCCATCAGGCCAATTGCCTTGGCGTGGTCCATGGAAGAACCACCGCCCACAGCTATGATCCCGTCAGCGCCGGATTCCTTGTAGAGCGCGGTCGCGATCTTGGTTTGCGCCTCGGTGGGGTTGGGCACGGTTTCGGCAAAGACGCCGGCAGGGGCGACGTCGAGTGCATCTTCGACCTTTGCAAGGATGCCGGAAGCCTTGATGCCCGCATCCGTCACGATGAAGGGGCGCGTGATGCCCCGCGCCTTTGCGAGTTTGGAAAGCTGTTTGAGTGCGCCAGAATCGAAGACGCACTGCGTGAGGAAATTCATAACCGGCATGGGAAGCTCCAGAAGGCGGAAAACGCGCCATGTTCCCAAGTGCGCTGCGTCAAGGCAAGCCTTTCCCTAGGGCAGCGCGCTGCTCACAGCGCCGCACCTCCCAAGGTAGCAGGACGCAGTTGGTATCCAGCATCGCTGCCCCTGATTTTTATCTCAATACGGACGAGTACCTAAATGAGCGCATGTGCCGCGCGGCTCGGAGCCGCGCGGCAAACTGGGCAATTTCGCCTTTAATTCCAGAGGCTTACCTGTATCTCATCACTCACAAAAACAGCGGGTTTCGACAATGAAAAAGCTCCTCGCAGCCACCTTGATGGCAGGCACAGCCCTGATGGGATTTGCCGGCACGGCATCGGCCGATGATAACCCCTGGATGGTGCGCGCACGCGTCATCGGCGTTCTGCCCGACGAATCCGGCGCTCTGTCCGTAGGTAACACGCGCCTGCAGGGCGGCGTGGACATCGGCGACCAGTACGTCCCGGAACTCGACATCACCTATTTCTTCACCAAGAGTATCGCCGCAGAGCTGATCCTCGGGGTGACACCCCATGATGTGAAAGCAACCAGCGTGACGGTGCCGGGCGCCCTGACCAATGCCAATATCGATCTGGGCGATGTCTGGCTTCTGCCCCCGACCCTGACATTGCAATACCATTTCCAGAACGGCACCCGTTTCAAGCCGTATGTGGGCGCTGGGGTCAATGCGACCTTCTTCTTCAATGAAGATGCCGGCCCGGTGGCGGACGGGATCGACTATGATCCGAGCTTCGGTCCTGCCCTTCAAGTCGGGTTTGACTACGATCTAGATGGCAAGGAAGGTGGCTGGGCGCTGAATGCCGACATCAAGAAGGTCTGGATCAATACCGATGTTACAGTCGATTTCACCACCGCGCTCGGCGCCAAGGTGAATGCGGATGTGGACATCAACCCACTGATCGTAGGCGTGGGTCTCGGCTATAAGTTCTGATCTGGCCACGATCAGATCGAGGCAATACCAGCCTCCCATCCCAACCCCAGACTGGTATTGCTTAAACGAGAGCGCCGCGCCTGCTAGTCAGCTGGCGCGGCGTTTTCTGCGCTCTGAATCTGCTGCTGCCTCTTGCGCCCCGGCCCCGGCCCGTTACTCGTCATGGTTATGACACTTTTGACTGTGACCGGCCTGAAGGTCGATTTCGAGACGCCCGATGGCACCGTGAACGCCGTGAAGGGAATTTCCTTCGGCGTTTCGCCTGGCGAGTGCGTTGGCATCGTGGGCGAAAGCGGTTCTGGCAAGAGCCAGTCCGCCCTTGCGGCCATGGGCCTGCTTGCCGGAAACGGCAAGGCCGAAGGCAGCATCCGCTTCGGTGACACCGAAATGCTGACAGCCTCGGTGGCACAGCTGCGCGATATACGCGGCGCTGAAATGTCGATGATCTTTCAGGATCCACTGACAAGCCTTACGCCCCACATGACCGTCGGCGCGCAGATGCGCGAGATATTGGCGTTGCATAAGGGCCTCAAGGGCGCAGAAGCCAATGAACGCTGCATCGAATGGCTGGAGCATGTGCGCATCCCGGAGGCAGCCCGGCGCATGGAACAGTTTCCGCATGAACTTTCGGGCGGCATGCGGCAGCGCGTGATGATTGCCATCGCAATGCTCTGCGGGCCGAAGGTTCTGATTGCGGATGAGCCCACCACAGCGCTCGACGTGACTGTCCAGGCCCAGGTTCTGGAACTGATGGATGAACTCAAGCGCGAAACAGGCACCGGAATTGTTCTGATTACGCACAATATGGGGGTCGTTGCCCGCATGTGTGACCGGGTGATCGTGATGCGCCATGGCGAGATCGTCGAGCAGGGCACAACTGACGAAATCTTCTATTCCCCCAAGCACGACTATACCAAAATGCTTCTGGCGGCTGTGCCGCGCCTGGATATGCCTGACCCGCCGGGACGCCCCCCGCTGTCGGCCCCACCCGCCGCAGATACAAAACCAATTCTGCAGGTCGACGATATGAAGGTTCACTTCCCTATCCAGATCAAGGGCGGCCTGCTTGGAAAGCGCAAACCCCTCAAAGCCGTGAACGGCGTGAGTTTCGACTTGAAGCCCGGCGAGACTCTGGGCGTGGTCGGAGAATCCGGGTGCGGAAAATCGACACTGGCACGGGGTGTGCTGCGGCTCATTCCACCGACTGCCGGCAAGGTTGCCTGGCTTGGCAAGGACATTGCCAAGGCCAGCCGCAGCGAGATGGACGGCCTTCGCGATGAACTCCAGATCGTCTTCCAGGATCCCCTTGCGAGCCTTGATCCCCGCATGACCATCGGTGCCTCAGTGGCGGAGCCTCTGCTGGTGCATGAGCCGGACCTCTCCCGCTCCGAGCGCGAGGCAAGGGTACGCGAAATTCTGCCGCGTGTCGGGCTCGATCCAAACCTCATCAACCGCTATCCGCACGAACTCTCCGGCGGCCAGAACCAGCGTGTCGGGATTGCCCGGGCGATGATCCTGAAACCCCAGCTCGTTATCTGTGACGAAGCGGTTTCCGCCCTGGATGTGTCGGTTCAGGCGCAGGTCGTCGATTTGCTGATCGAACTTCAGAAGGAGTTCGGCCTCTCAATGATTTTCATCAGCCACGACCTCGCCGTCGTCCGCCAGATCAGCCATCGGGTGATGGTGCTTTATCTTGGGCGGATCGTCGAACTCGCAGACCGGAACGCTATCTATGAAGATGCCCGCCACCCCTATACGCAGGGCCTGATCGCGGCAGTCCCGAATGCCGATCCGCGCGGCGAGCGCGCTCGTGAGCGTGTAAAACTGACTGGCGATTTGCCCAGCCCCCTCGACAGCCGCGCCGCCCTCCGTTTCCTCAAGTCGAAGCTGGTAGATGATCCGGATGTGGATCAGTACCAGCCGCAACTCGTCCAGGTGGCCGGCAATCACTGGGTGGCGGAGCACGACCCTGCCCCAGGCGCAGCAGGATTGCTTGTAAATTAACCCCCGCCCGAATAGGGTGCGGCCGCTTTGCCGGAACCCTTTATCATGCCCGATACCCTGACCTCTCCCCTGCCCGTTACCCTGGCCGACATACAGGCCGCTGCCAAAGTGCTTGAAGGGCAGATTGAGCGGACAGAACTCGCGCATTCGAAAACGCTCTCGGCGATCACCGGCGCACAGGTCTGGGTCAAACTCGAAAACCGCCAGTTCACCGCCGCCTTCAAGGAACGTGGCGCCCTGAACAAGCTGGTGAAACTTTCCGATAAGGAAAAGAAAGCCGGCGTCATTGCCGCATCAGCCGGTAACCATGCCCAGGGCGTTGCCTATCACGCGCGCCGCCTCGGCATTCCAGCCACCATCGTGATGGCCGAGACCACCCCCTTCAACAAGGTGGAGCATACCCGTGACCATGGCGCCCGCGTGGTGCTGGAGGGCATGATCTTTGACGAGGCCAAGGAATACGCCCTGAAGCTGGGCGAGAAAGAAGGCCTGACCTTCATCCACCCCTTTGATGATGCGGACATCATTGCCGGCCAGGGCACAATCGCGGTGGAAATGCTGGCGGACAATCCGTACCTCGATACGCTCGTGGTTCCGATCGGCGGGGGCGGCCTGATCAGCGGCATCGCTGTTGCCGCAAAAGCCCTGAAGCCTGATATCAAGATCATTGGCGTGGAAGCAGCGATGTATCCCTGCATGCATGCGGCGCTGCGCGGCAAGTCGCCCAAAATGGGCGGGGCCACGATCGCCGAGGGCATTGCGGTCAAGGAAGTGGGTCAGCTGACCCGCCTGATCGCCCAGGAACTTGTCGATGACATTGTTCTTGTGGAGGAAGAACATCTGGAGCGGGCCATCACCCTCTTCGTGGAAGTCGAGAAAACCATTGCCGAGGGAGCTGGCGCCGCAGGCCTGGCCGCTCTGCTCGCTCACCCTTCCCGCTTTTACGGGCGGAACGTGGGGTTGGTGCTCTGTGGCGGCAATATCGACACGCGCCTTCTCGCTTCCGTCCTGACGCGCGCGCTCGTTCGCGAGAACCGCCTGGCCCGCATCCGCATCGTGGGGGATGACCGGCCCGGCCTTCTGGCATTGGTGTCCAAGATCATCGGGGATCAGGGCGCAAACATCATGGAAGTGGCGCATAACCGGATTGCACTGGATGTGCCGGCCAAAGGCGCCGAGTTCGACATCCTGATGGAAACGCGGGACAGCCAGCACACGCAGGAAGTCATCGACGCCCTGGCGCAGGCGGGATACCCGCCCCGCGCCATTTAGGGTACCCCTCCGGGACACGTGACTAACCCGGGAAACCAGCCTAGAGAGCACCCGACAATTCAGCCCTTTCAGGAGGCTAGCGCCATGTTCCGCGCCTTATTTATCGCCGCAGCTCTCAGCGTTTCGCTGGCCGCTTGCGCCCCGCAAACCCAAGGCGCTGCCGAGGAATCCGCTATGACATCTCCTGTCGATAAATACCTTCCCTGGAACCCTGACGCCAAAGGGATCGTGACGACGGAAAGCGGTGTCCAGTATATTGTCGTGAAAGAAGGCCCCAAGGACGGCAAGAAGCCGGTCTCGTCTGACCGGGTCAGCGTGCATTATGATGGCCGCCTGCCGACCGGGGAAAAATTCGATTCCTCCCTGGATCGGGGCTCACCCGCCGAATTCCGCCTGGACCAGGTCATCCCCGGCTGGACCATCGGCCTTCAGGAGATGAGCGAAGGCGACGAGTTTGTCTTCTACATTCCCAATCGCTTCGCCTACGGCCAGCAGGCGCGCGGGAATGTCATCAAGGCTGGAGACGATCTTGTCTTCTACGTGTCGCTTCTCGGCATCGTGGAACCCAAGAAATCGGACGCGGCCGCCTGGGCAAAATACTATCCTTGGAATCCCGAGCTTCTCGAAGTCCAGAAGACTGATAGCGGACTGCAATACATCATTCTGAAAAGCGGAGATGCCGCAGGCCAGCCGCCCGTCGGCGGGCAACTCGTTGTCGTGCACTATGAAGGCCGCCTGGCGGACACAGGCGAGCTGTTCGACAGTTCCTACCAGCGCGGCGATCCGGAAGTGTTCCCCTCCAATCAGCTGATCAGCGGCTGGGTCGAGGCCCTCGCCATGATGAAACCCGGCGACCATTGGATGCTCTACATTCCCTCCGAGCTTGGCTATGGCGAACAGGGCACGCCAGGCGGCCCGATCCCGCCCAACACGGCCCTGCAGTTCGAAGTCGAACTGCTTGACGTGATGCGTTGAAGGCCGTCAGCTCACAGATGTCTCTCAACGCCACCACTCTCGCCGCCATCGCTCTCGCCGCTGGAAAAGAGATCATGCGGGTCTACCGCACGGATTTCAGCGTCAGCCACAAGGATGACCATTCGGTCCTGACAGAAGCCGATGGTCTCGCTGAAGCGGTCATCCTGAAGGGCCTCGCTGAAGCAGACCCCAGCCTGCAGGTCATTGCCGAGGAATCCGTCGCAGGAGGCCATATCCCGGAACATGGCGCCCGCTTTGCGCTCGTCGACCCGCTGGATGGCACCAAGGAGTTCGTCGCCAAGAACGGCGAGTTCACCGTGAACATTGCCATTATCGAACATGGCCGCCCGGTCATGGGAGTTGTCTACGTTCCCGCGCAGCACCGTCTGTTCGTGGCAGAAAGCCCCACGCACGCCTGGCAGGCAAAAGCCGCCCCCGACGGCCCGGTTCCCACCAAACGTGCACCGCTGAGAATCCGGCCCGCCCCCGCGGCTGGTCTGACTGCGGTTGCTTCGAAATCCCATCGCAGTCCCGATACGGATGAGTGGCTCTCCCGGTATCCGATTGCTGAAATCAAGGGTGCTGGATCTGCTCTGAAATTCTGTCTCGTGGCGGCAGGGGAAGCGGACGTGTACCCGCGTCTTGGTCGCACGATGGAGTGGGATACAGCCGCGGGCCAGGCCGTTGTGGAAGCTGCCGGAGGGCGCGTCCTGACGATCACCGGCGAACCCCTTCTTTATGGCAAAAGAGAACGCGGATACGATAATCCCAGTTTTGTCGTCTTTGGAGATGTGACGCCGCGCTGAACGGCCGTCCTCGGAGGAAAGCATGGCACGCCAGTATTTTGGAACGGACGGCATCCGCGGCCGCATCAACAAGAAGCCGATGACCGCCGAAACGGCGCTGCGCCTCTCCATAGCGGCTGCGCGGACCTTCGCGCCGCAAGGCGGGCGCGAAGTGGTGATCGGCCGCGATACGCGCCGGTCCGGCGAAATGATAGAAGCAGCCCTGATCGCCGGTTTTGCCTCCATGGGCATAACCCCCGTGCGCCTGGGCGTAGTGCCGACGCCCGCCGTCGCGTTGATGGCCCGCGAAACCGGGGCCGCCCTCGGCGTAATGGTCTCGGCGAGCCATAACAAGTTCGAAGACAATGGCCTCAAGCTCTTCAGTCCCGATGGTGTGAAGTTTGACGATACCGTTGAGGAGGCACTGGAGGCCAGCATGAGCGCGGCGCTCGAGGGAGACTACGCTGCCCCCGCAGAAATCGCCCTCCCCCGCGAGCTTGCGGGCGCCCCAGCCCGATATGTCCGGCGCTGCCTCGACACGTTGACCGGGGCGCGAGACTTTTCAAAACTGAAGGTCGTGCTCGATTGCGCGCACGGAGCAGGTTTCGAGACCGCGCCAGCAGCGCTGAGAGAACTTGGCGCGCAGCTTACGGTCATCGGCAACGCGCCCGATGGTGTGAATATCAATGCCGGCGTCGGCTCGACGGCAACGGGCGCTCTGAAAGCAGCCGTTCTGGAAACCGGCGCGGATATCGGCATCGCCCTGGACGGCGACGCGGACCGGCTGATCGTGATAGATGAGACAGGCATGGAAGCGGATGGGGATCAGGTAATGGGTCTCATTGCCGGAGAGATGCACCGCACCGGCCGCCTCAAGGGCGGCGGCATGGTCGCGACCGTCATGTCAAATATGGGGCTGTCGGAATTTCTGAAAGCCGAGGGCTTGACCCTCGCCCGAACAAAGGTCGGCGATCGATACGTGGGCGAGCATATGCGCGCACACGGATTTAATCTCGGGGGCGAACAGTCCGGGCACATCATATTGTCGGACGTCTCCACGACAGGAGATGGCCTTCTGGCAGGACTTCAGGTCCTGTCAGTGCTCGCCGCCCGCGGTGGCAAGGCATCAGACATGCTGCGCGTCTTCAAGCCCGCGCCACAAAAGCTCGTTAACATACGCTATTCCGGCGCGAACCCTCTCGAAAGTGATAGGGTCAAGGCCGCGCTGGCAGAGGCGGATGATATGCTCGCCGACCGTGGTCGGATGGTTGTGCGCAAATCCGGAACCGAGCCGCTTATTCGCGTTATGGCTGAAGCACTGGATGAAGCCCTGATGCAGAAAGCGCTCGACCATGCGGTGAGCGCGGTGAAAGCCGAAGACGGCGTCAGCTGACCGGCTCTTGGCGCGGCGTCACCTGTTGCGCGCGCTCACAGGCAAGTTATCCTCCGGAAAGATAATTCATACTTCCGGAGGAACTCCCATGGCCGAGGGTCAATCCCTTCCCCCGTTTCGCCCCCTGCCGCAAAAGACACCTGATGTCGAAATGACCCGCAAGGGCGGCGCCATCTATATCAGGTCCCGGCAGGCACCGGGCGCTCGCCCCGCCACTATCCCGCACGCGCTGGACGAACGCGCGGCGCTGCATCCTGAGAGGGTCTTCATCAAGGAGCGTGATCCGAATACGGATCAATGGATCGAGATCACCTACGGCGAAGCAAAGCGGCTGACAGATTCCCTGGCCCAGGCTTTCCTTGATCTGGGCGCTGGCCCGGACGCGCCCGTGATGATCCTTTCGGGCAACTCCATCCGCGCCGCCCTGATCATTCTGGCGGCCCAGAAGATTGGCGCGCCTGCCGCCCCCATCTCCGTTCCCTACTCGACCATGTCCAATGATTTCGACAAGCTGAAGCATTGCTACAACACGGTGAAGCCCGCCATAATCTTTGCCGAGCAGCTGGCCCCCTTCCAGAAAGGCATTGCCGCGCTCGGCGCTGAGAACTGCACTATTGTCAGCGCCGACCCTGGCGGGGACAATTCCGTGCGCCGGTTTGACGATCTTGTCGCAACCGTACCGACCCCCGCTGTCGCAGACGCTATGGCGACGCTCGGCGACGATACGGTCGCGAAGTATCTTTTCACATCAGGCTCCACAGGCCTCCCCAAACCCGTTCCGCAAACGCAAGGCTCCATGTGCTCCATGATCGCCGGCCAGGAAGGCTTGCGGGATGATGCGCGCGACCCCGACTATGATCCGGACAAGGTCGCCAATGTGCTCGACTGGCTGCCCTGGAACCACATTTCGGGATCGAATGTGAATTTCAACGGCGCCCTCTGGAATGGAGCCACCTTCTGGATTGATGGCGGCAAGCCCACCCCGGCCCTTTTCCATGAAACCCTCCGCAACATCCACGAGTGCAGCCCGTCGACCTTCGGGACCGCGCCAATCGCGCTGGCTATGCTCGCAGAGGCGATGGAGCAGGACGAAGGCCTCCTGAAGGCCTTCTTCAAGAACATGCGCTCTATCGGCTATGGTGGCGCCACGCTTTCAGACGACCTCTATGATCGCCTTCAGGCGCTTTCGATCAAGGCGACGGGCCGCCGTATTCCCATCATCACCATGTACGGCGCCACCGAGACGCAAGGCATCACCGTGGTCCACTGGGAAGTTGAGCGGGTTGGCCTGGTTGGCCTTCCGCTTCCCGGCACGACCCTCAAGCTGGTCCCCAATGGTGAAAAGCTGGAAGTACGCGTCAAAGGCCCGAGCGTCATGCCGGGCTATCTCAACGATCCGAAGAAGAACGCCGAAGTCTTTGATGAGGAAGGCTTCTACTGCCTCGGAGATGCAGTGAAGTTCGTTGATGAGAACGATCCCAATCAAGGCCTCATCTTCGATGGCCGGGTGGGCGAAGATTTCAAGCTGTCTTCCGGCACATGGGTGTCGGTGGGAACGTTGCGGCCAGATTTCGTTGCTGCCTGCTCTCCGCTCATCTTCGACGCCGTAATCTGCGGCCAGGACAAGGATTACGCCACCGCGCTGGTCTGGCCCTCTCCGGTCACAGTGGAGCAATATGCCAAAGCGTCAGGCGACACCGCCAAGGGCTTTGCGGCGCTGATGGCAGACCTTGGCCGCAAGGCAGCAGCCTTCAACGCAGGCGAACCGGGCTCTTCCCGCCGGATCAAACGGGTGCTTGTCATGACCGAACCGCCCAGCATCGACGCGGGCGAAATCACTGACAAAGGCTATGTAAACCAGCGCCTCGTGATCTCCCGCCGGGCAGCCTTGGTTCAGGCGCTTTATGCAGAGCCACCCGGCCCCGGGGTCATCCAGCTATAAGGGCCACCAGGACGCCCTACCCCTTGTTTCATCGCGCATGCGCCATCACATCGCCGGAATTGCCGAGCAGGTGTGTGGCGCATGACATTTGATGATGCCTTCCGGAATTTCAGAGAAAAGTTGCACCTCCCTGAGATGCAGCCACCTGATCTGCGCCTGCCGATTGAGCGGCTTCGCCAGCAATTCTTCAGGATGGATTATTCCGGAGAGCCCGATGCGCCGGAACTGGCCGAAGTCAAGCTGCTCACAGTTCCTGGCCCCTCCGGCCCCCTCAAAGCGCGGCTCTACGTACCGCTAGGCGCGGGCATTCCGCCTGGCCCAGGCATTCTGTTTTTCCATGGCGGCGGTTTTGTATTGGGCGACCTGGAAAGTCATGACATGATTTGCCGCCGGATGGCGGAGGGATCGCGGTGCCGGGTGCTGGCCATCGATTACCGGCTCGCGCCGGAAACCTGTTTTCCCTGCGCGCATGACGACGCGCTCGCCGCTTGGCAGTGGATCAGCCATCACGGCGAGGAGATCGGCATCGACCATCGCCGGATTGCCGTTGCCGGCGATAGCGCCGGCGGGAACCTCGCTGCCTTCATCTGCCAACAGATGAACCGCGAGGGCGGCCCCATGCCGGCCTTCCAGCTGCTTCTCTACCCGCTTCTGCAGTTTGCGGACATTCGCAGCAAGAAGATGTCGCCCCAGGAGAGTGGCTTCTTCATTTCCGTTGGATTGTTCGAATTCTTCCGGGGACATTACTTGCCTAGTCCGGAAACCTTTATGGACCCCCGAATATCACCTTTGTTTGCACCTGCCGAAGAACTCCGGAATCTTCCGCCTGCCCATATTATCGTGTGCGGATGGGATCCGCTGCATGACGAAGGTCTGGCCTACGCCGCAAAGCTCCGCGCCATGGGCATCCAGGTGAGCGAGAAGGAATATCCTTCAATGGTACACGGATTTCTGAACCTTACTCACATCTCTGCAACAGCAAGAACAGCGGCGCGCGAAGTGGGGAAAGTGACGGGCGAAGCACTGGGTGCAATTTAAGAATCAACATAAGTTCCGAAATGGAACTATTGTTTTGCGTGACCCACGGGCAACACTTGGACTCTAAAGCCAATTATTGCACCGCAGCAAATATTTCAAATGCTTGATAACCGTCTATTTAGTGCGCAAGGGCCAGACACCGCTGGCACCGATAAGTACTAGAGGAAACTCCCAGAAATGACGCTCAACAAAATGCTGATGACGTCTGCTTCCGCAGCCCTCATCCTGTTCGCCCCCGCCTATGCGCAGGAAACTCCCGAAGAAACAGCTGCGCGCGAATCCGCAATCGATCGCGTGCTTGGCACGGTCACCGTGACCGCCACCAAGAAAGCAAACGTCGAAGACGTGCAGACGGTCGCAGTTGCCATGACGGCATTCAATGCTGACACCCTCGACGCCCTCAACGTCACGACGCTCGAAAGCCTGAGCTATTCGGCACCCAACGTCTCGCTCGACGATGTGGGCACCGCGCGCGGCACGGCCAACTTCGCCATTCGCGGCCTCGGCGTGAACTCCTCCATCCCCTCGATCGACCCGGCCGTCGGCGTTTTCATTGATGGCGTCTATCTCGGCGTCAACAACGGCGTTGTCGTCGACATGTTCGACCTGGACAGCATCGAAGTCCTGCGTGGCCCGCAAGGTCTTCTCTTTGGCCGCAACACCACGGGCGGCGCAATCGTCGTCAATACCGCGAACCCGACCGACGAATTCTCGATGAAGCTCCGCAGCAGCATCGAAAGCCCCATCGACAGCGGCCGCGGCGGCCCCAACAGCAATCTTCAGGCTATTGTTTCGGGCCCCCTGATCGAAAACGTCCTGAACGGGAAGCTTGGCGTCTCCTACAATTATGACGACGGCTACTTCAAGAACCTCTACAATGGCGAGAACCACGGCCAGCTGCGTGCACTGACCTATCGCGGCGCGCTGGAGTTCATGCCGACCGATTCGCTGACCTTTCTCGGTAAACTCGAATACACCGACTCGCGCTCTGATGGTCCTTCTGGCAAAAACCACGCCTATTTTGACCGCGACAATTTCGATTTCTCGATCAACAATCCGGGCTTCGGCGAAAGCGAAACCATTCAGGGCTCGCTGCGCACCGATCTGGATGTCGGCTTCGGCAACGGCGTGATCACCAACATCTTCGGCTACCGCAAGTATGAGTCGACCTCCTCCAGCGATATCGACGCGACGCCCTTCACGCTGTTCCACTCCAACGCCGAATTCAATCAGGAACAGTACTCCAACGAGCTGCGCTATGCCGGCACGTTCGACAAGCTCGACCTGACGACAGGCGTCTACTACTTCGAGCAGACTCTGGACTACACAGAGATCCGCAACCTTCCGAGCACGCGCCCGGCAACCCTTCCGGCTTCCATTCCGTGGGGCTTCTACGGCGGCGGCAAACTCGATCACACCGTGTGGGGCGCCTTCGCGAACATCGATTATTCGATCACGGACAAGCTGATTGCCACCGTTGGCGTGCGCTACTCGGTTGAGGAAAAAGCTGGTGACGTGATCTACATCCGTCCGCGCAACCCCTGCTCCGTGATCCAGGGCACATGCTCACCAGATGGGAACAATGCTCTGATCGGGCTCATCTCGGGCGGCACTGTCCAGGAACCCAACGGCTTCCGCGACTCGAACGAGTGGAAGAACTGGACGCCGAAAGTTGGCCTGCAGTACTTCTGGAACGACAACGTCCAAACTTATGGCCACTATACCAAAGGCTTCCGTTCGGGCGGCTACAACTTCCGCATCACCGATATCCCGATCTTCAACCAGTTTGTCGCACAAACCGGCAGCCTCGGTTTTGACGAGGAAGAAGTTGACTCCTATGAAGTCGGCTTCAAGGCACAGAGCTCTGATGGCCGAATTCAGGTCAACGGCGCAGCCTTCATGACCGAAGTGGGCGACATGCAGCGTGAAGTGAACACCGCTGGAGCTTCCGGCGTTGTCCAGAACATCATCAATACTGCAGACGCTACGATCTACGGTCTTGAGTTTGACGGCCGCGTCGCCGTTACAGACACGCTGCTGGCATCGTTCAATGTCGGCTTCATGGATGCAGGTTATGACCGGGTCTTCTTCGATCTGAATGGCGACGGCGTCATCAATGATGCAGACGTCAACCTCGATCTGCCCCGCGTGCCGCCGATCACCTATGGTGTTGGTCTCATGAAGGAGTTTGATCTGGGCACCTCCGGCGCGGTCGTTGCCCGCGCGAACTACCAGTACCGCGACCGTATTGCGTACACGGACAGCAACTTCGGCTGGATCCAGGATGCAAACATGGTCGATGTGAACGTGACCTGGGAAACGCCGGTGCAGGGCCTCTCTGCCTCTCTCTATGGCAAGAACCTGCTCGACGAAGTGCAGCTCGGCAACGACACCCAGCTGCCCTTCCCCGGCCCCAACTCGACGGGTCTGAACTATTCCTATCCGGCGCTTCCGGCCGGCGGCACCTTCTCGCCGCTGAAAAAAGGGCGCCTGCTCGGTCTGGAACTGACCTACGTCTACTAAAATCACCGGCCACCTGGCCAGGATCAAAACGGAAGGGCGGCCCATGGGCCGCCCTTTTCCTTTTGGTGCACCCATAAAAAGAGCGGCCCCCGATACCGAGGGCCGCCCTGATTTCAAAAGTTTAAGACCTATCAGCTACCGGCGCCAAAACGCTTGGTGAAGCCGATTTTAAACGTCCGGCCGATAGCATCGCCCGTGAACGGATCGTAGTTCAGCTCGAGACGGGCAAACGGGGGATCTGTGTCCAGAATGTTCTCGACCGAGAACGACACAGTCGTGTCATACGGAAGCGACCAGACAACTGTTGCGTCGTAGCTGACAAAGGAATCGATCGTTCTGCCCTGAGGCGTTAGAACCGATGTTCCAGTTGCCGTATTCGGAACGTCGAACAACACGGCTCGCTGATCCTGATACTCTCCGATATACCTGGCTGTGAGACGCGCGTTGATATTGTCCGTAGAACCGTTGATGTAGGCCTCGAACTTGGTCTCCGGCAGCGGGGTGGCAATCGTCTGGAAGTTCAGGAAGCCGACGGCCGAGAAAGGCTGACCGACCACGATTCCCTCGACCGAGACTTCACCGACGTCATACTCAAGGACGTGAGAGCCGGCGAAGCCCACCTCGACGTCCAGGCCGGCGCGAACTACATCCTCAAACGTG
This sequence comes from Hyphomonas polymorpha PS728, assembly GCF_000685315.1. Classification (GTDB taxonomy): domain Bacteria; phylum Pseudomonadota; class Alphaproteobacteria; order Caulobacterales; family Hyphomonadaceae; genus Hyphomonas; species Hyphomonas polymorpha. The sequence goes on along the minus strand of NZ_ARYM01000010.1, from coordinate 98,615 downwards.
TAGTCTGCGCTGAGGTCGATACCAGACGTTTTGATGTTTGGGCCGTTCGTGTACTGAGTTGAAAGGCGCGACACGTTACCAAGTGCGCAGGCACCGGTGAACGTGAAGCGCGCTTCAAGTCCAGCGAAGGTTGGATTGCCGCAATTATTTGCCCCAGCAGCGCCGTTGGGGAACATGGCGCTAACCATGCTGGCAACAGGCTCCGTCACAACGGAATCGTCAAAATCGAAATTCCAGTAGTCGAGGGTCATCCTGAAGTTTCCTGTCCGGAGAATGCCGCCGACATTGTATGTCAGCGCGCTTTCCGGCTTCAGGCCAGGATTGCCTGCAATATCTACCGCGCGGAAGGTCCCGCCCACGTTCTGCAGAGACGTCACAGAACCCGTAGCCACTTGCGTCAGCGCGGGCCCCCGGAAAGTAGTGCCGACGGAGGCCCTGAGAGCAAGGGGTTCAGCTATCTGCCACCGAAGAGAGAGCTTAGGGTCGAAAGTCGAACCAATATCGCCACCATAATCCTCATACCGGGCCGCAAGCTGAGCATTGAAGTTCTCCGTGAACGGCAGGCTGAGCTCGCCGAACAGGGCGACCACATCCTGAGAAGCATTCAGAGGCCGGGAGCCAGCAAGGAATCCAAGTGCGCCGACCGGCTGGGCACAGGTGGTCGTGCCGGTTGTTACAGTTGCGATACAGGGGGTAACGTTGAGGTTAGCGATGTCATTATACTGACGATCAAACTCCTCTTCGCGATACTGTCCACCGAAAGCCCATCCGATATTCCCGTTTCCGAGGGTGATCGGGAGCTGTCCATCCAGCACAGCCTCAATGACCGTCAGTTTGATTTCCTGCTCGGTGAAGGAATCTTCCAGGATGAAATCCAGAACGTCCAGTGAGTTACCGGCCGCCGAGTTGTAGTTGGGGTTTGTGGCGCCGGTAACCATGTTTTGAGGCAGAGCGTTTGAGAACGGATTGAACCAGAGACATCCATTCTGTCCGGGCGTGTTGGCAGCAACATTACAGCCAAACCCGCCCAGCCCGCGCAGCGCCAGGGCATACCGGTTGACGACGGTATCTTCATTGGTCCTGCGGCCGGTCTGAGAGCCCGTAGTAAGCGACGCGGTGTAGTTGATCGATTCAGTAAGCTCGCCCTTGAGCTCCGCCGATATGCGGTAATGCTCATATTCTCGCATACTCCGCTCGGAACCACGCCCCCCAGCGAGCGCATTGCCACCATAGCCGAGTGGGCGCGTGGCGATCATGAACGCACCCTGAGCTGCTGGCGAAACAAGACCAGGGTTCTGCGCAATCAGGGTCTGAAACCCTGGATTCGTTACCGGGACAAAGAACTGGCCCGGAATGAGCGACGCATCCGCAGTGGGAGAGCTGGCCCCACCCACAGGTGGGAACGACGGCGAGAAGGCAATCTTCGGCACTTCAGTTGACGAGTAGAATGCCTGAAGTGACAGGTTGTGCTTTTCGGTAAGCTCAAAACTCGCCTTCCCGAAAACCTGATATCTCTTTTCTTCCTCGGTAATGTTGTCATACGGCGTGAACTGGAAGCCACAGACCGGTGTGGCGCCGGAAAAAAGAGGCGTGCCTGCAAAGTTCCCACAAGCGGGATCTCGCGTTACGCCCTGCACAGGGGTCGGCACGCCGCCCACGAAGGCAACCGGAAGGAAAGCCCCCGGATTACCTACAAGCGACCAGCCGCCTTGGGGGTTATCAAGGTAATCGCGCACAGCCCAATCGCGTTCTGTTGCGGCCAGCTCAGAACGATGCTGATAGCCTGCTGCAAGCAGGAAATTCGCTGTCCCTACATTCCACCCTCCGACTGCTGCGATCTTGTAATCGCCGTCCGAGCCATCAACGTATTTGTAGTCGCCGCTGAGTTCGAACCCTTCAAAATCATTCCGGGTAATGAAGTTCACAACGCCCGCTACAGCATCGGAGCCGTAGGTGGCTGCGGCGCCATCCTTGAGTACTTCAATGCGGCCGATTGCGGCCAGCGGCAGGATGTTCGTGTCAACAGAGCCGTTGCCTGCGAAGGCAAAGGGGTTCGGTGCCAGCCGTTTCCCATCAAGGAGAACAAGCGTCCGCGAAGCGCCCAAGCCGCGCAGGTTCACTGTGCCGGAACCTTCCGATCCCTGCGCACGCCCGTCGAACTGGTTTGTGTCCCCCAGAACACCACTCGAAACAGGCAGGGATTTGATCATGTCCAAGGCAGATGGGCTTCCCTGCAGGCGAAGGTCATCTGCTGTCAGAACGTCCACCGGCAGAGCAGCATCTTCGGGGGTCCCTTGAATAAGAGACCCCGTGACCGTCACCGTGCTGAGTTTGCGTTCGCTGTCGTCCTGTTGAGCGTGGGCCGTCATTGCACCACTCAACGCAATTGCTGAGGCGCAAAGAAGCGCTCCTTTGAAATACTTCATTCGTTTCCTCCCGTTTTATGAGGTCCAAGCGCAAGCTTTTGCCGCTTGTCATTAATTGGACTCATCTCACTCTTATGCGGTATTGCCGGGTCGCAAAGGGGTGACTTGTGCTGCAGCGCTGCATACAAAAAAGGAACTTTTCACGCCGTTCAACTTAGTCCGTCCACCCACAAGCTGGTGTATTTCATGCAGAACCCTCCTCCAGAACAACCCGCTTCCCCGGCCTCTCCGTTCCTGCAGATAGCGGATTCTTTCGCGGATGCAGTGGCGCCAGCAGATTTTCCATCCGCCATGTTGCGCTGGCGCAACCAGCGCTGGGCGGCCGAAACGGGGCTCGATCATCTCTCGGAAGATGCGTGGATCCGGCATTTCGCACACTTCGACGCGCTTCCGGGAAACCTCCCTGAGCCGCTGGCCATGCGGTATCATGGCCACCAGTTCGGGACATACAATCCTCAGCTCGGAGATGGCCGCGGCTTCCTCTTCGCGCAGCTGCGCGATACAGCCGGGCGCCTGCTCGATCTGGGCACCAAGGGGTCAGGCCAGACCCCCTATTCCCGCCAGGGTGATGGCCGGCTCACGCTCAAAGGGGGCGTGCGGGAGATCCTGGCCGCGAGCTATCTGGAAGCCCTCGGCGTCAACACATCCAAGGCTTTCAGCCTCGTCGAGACGGGTGAGCAGCTCAGCCGGAATGACGAGCCCTCCCCCACGCGCGCCTCGGTGCTGGTGCGCTTGTCTCACAGCCATGTCCGCTTCGGCACCTTCCAGCGCTGCGCCTGGCATGAGGACCGGGAGAGCATGGCGCGGCTCGTCGATTATTGCATTGCCGAATTCTACCCGGCTGCTGATGCGCCCGAGATGGCGGTCAGGACGCGAAATCTTCTGGAATCTGTAGCCATCGCTACAGGCCGGATGATTGGCCAGTGGATGGCTGCCGGCTTTGTCCACGGTGTGATGAACACGGACAATTTCAACATCACGGGCGAGACTTTCGACTTCGGCCCCTGGCGCTTTCTGCCGGTCTCCGATCCGAATTTCACCGCGGCCTATTTCGACAGCCAGGGGCTTTACCGGTTTGGCCGCCAACCGGTTCAGGGCGGCTGGGCCCTGCAGCAACTCGCCTCCGCCATGCTGCTGCTTGCCGAGGCAGATGACCTTGCCAAGGCGCTCGTGCCTTATGAAGCCGCCTACCGGGAAAGCTTCATCGCCCACACCCATCATCTGTTGGGGCTGGAGCCTGAAAATGACACGGACACTGACATTTCGTTCCTGCAGGCGTTCTATGCCTGGATGACGGAAAGCGGGGCAAGCTGGCCGCAGACTTTCTTCGACTGGTTTGGCGGCAACGCCAGCGCCGCGCGTGCAGCGTCTTCCCCTCAGGCCAACCTTTACACCACCGCTCAGTTTGCCCCCGTCCACGCTGCGCTGACCGAGCGGGCCCCGGTACGCCCTGAACGGCTCAGCCACGCCTATTTTCAGAGAGCGGCCCCTGTCAGCCTTATCATCGAGGAAGTCGAGACCTTGTGGGCCCCGATCGCCGAAGCGGACGACTGGTCCCTGTTCCACGCAAAGACGAGCCATATCGAGGAAGCTCGCCTCGCCCTAGCACTTTAACGCTAGGGAACGCCTTGATCTTCCGGGCCGCCTGCAGGCACTTAGCCAAAAAATATGGAGGCCCTTAATGACCGATAAGTCCCGCCCCGGCCCGCTTTCCGGAATCCGCATCGTAGATATGAGCTCCGTGGTGCTCGGGCCGTTTGCGACGCTGATCCTTGCCGATCTCGGTGCGGAGGTCATCAAGATCGAGCCTCCCAAAAAGGGCGATACCATGCGGTATGCTGGCGCCTCCCCCACCGGTGATCTCGGCCCGATCTATATGGCCCTCAATCGTAACAAGAAGGCGATGACGCTGGACGCCAAGACGCCGGAGGGCAAAGCCGCCCTGACAGAGCTGCTGAAAACCGCCGATGTATTCTTCCACAATGTCCGCCTCGCCGGCATGGAACGGCTCGGCTTTGGCTATGAGCAGGTCAAGGCGCTGAAGAAAGACATCGTCTATGTCCATTGCGCCGGCTTCGGCAAAGGCGGCGCCTATGAACGCCGCCAAGCCTATGACGATCTGATCCAGGGCGCTTCGGGTTTTGCCGATCTCAATGCGCTGCGTTCTGGCGGGCGGCCGGAATACGCCCCGTCCCTGGTGGCCGACAAGACCGCAGGCCTCTTCGCCACCTACGCCACCCTGGCGGCACTCTTTCACCGCGCGCGCACCGGCAAGGGCCAGTTCGTGCAGGTGCCCATGCTGGAAAGCTTCACTTTCTTCAACATGGTCGAAAATCTCTATGGGGAGACCTTCCTGCCGGGCAATGGAAAGCTCGCCTACACCCGCTCCATCAATCCCAACCGCCGCCCCTACCCCACAAAGGACGGCTTCATCGGACTTGTTCCGTATTCGGATGAGCAATGGGAGAAATTCTTTGCCATCGGCGGGATGCCAGAGATCTTCAAGGATCCGCGCTTCTCAACCTATCAGGCCCGCACGGAGAATGTCGGCGCGCTCTACGCCCTTATCGAGCAGGTCAGCGCCACCAAGACCACCGATGAGTGGCTGGCGCTGATGGACAAGGCAGATATTCCCGCCATGCGCTACAACACAATGGCCGAAGTGCTGAGCGATCCCCACCTCGTCTCGACCGGCTTCTTTACAGAGGCGGAGCATCCCGAGGCGGGGAAGTACCGCACCATGCGCCATCCGGTCCACTTTTCGGAAACACCAGCGAGCCTGCGGCTGCCGCCGCCGCGTCCAGGCGCCGACACCGAAAGCATTCTGGAAAGCCTCGGCCTCGGCGCCGAAAGCTGATCAGCCCCCGGCCAGGCGCGCCATCTCGTCTTCGGAGAGCTCAGAATTGTCATAGACGTTCTGAACGTCATCCAGCTCATCAAGGACGTCGAGCAGCTTCATCAACTGGTCGGCGGCATCGCCCGAAACCGGCGTGGTGACTTTCGGCTTCCAGATGATCTTGGCAGACGTGGGCTCCACCTTGGCGCCAAACGTTTCGGCAAGCGCGTTGGACACGGCCGCAAAGTCTTCCCGCGCCGTATAAATCCAGTGGCCTTCCTCGTCGGACTCCACGTCCTGGGCGCCGGCCATGATCGCCGCTTCCATCACCTCGTCTGCGGTTCCGGCGCTGACGGGATATTCAATCTCGCCAAGCTGGTCGAAGTTGAACGATACAGAGCCGGTCGTGCTCAGGGCGCCGCCATTCTTGGAGAAGGCCGTCCGGATATCGGTGGCCGCACGGTTCTTGTTGTCCGTCGAGGCTTCGATGATGATGCCGACGCCGCCGGGGCCGACGCCCTCATAACGGATGTCGGCATAGTCGGCCCCGCCGCCGCTCTGGCCCTTGTCGATCGCCCGCTGGATATTGTCCTTGGGCACCGAAACACCCTTGGCGTTGGCGATTGCCAGACGAAGGCGCGGGTTCATGGCCGGGTCCGGCCCGCCCATCTTCGATGCCACGGTAATCTCTTTGGACAGGCGCGCGAACAGCACCGCGCGCTTCTTGTCCTGCTTGCCCTTGCGGTGCTGGATATTGGCCCATTTACTGTGCCCGGCCATGGGAAAACCCCTCGATACTGTCTGGTTTCTGGCTGTGTGGGGCGGTGTCTATCGCGCCAAAACGCGCTTGGGAAGCCGCGCCGGTGCGATCAGCCGAACGTATCGGCCAAGCCGCCGGACCTCATTTCCGCCTGAACCTGCGTGACCTCCTTCGCGGTGCGAAGCAGGAGAAACCCGCAGACGACCGAGAGCACGCTGCCAACAGCGCCCACGAGAATGCCCACGTCATAGGTCGGCAGCGGGTCGGTGAATCCCGTCAGGCGCAGGGATATGTTGGCAAGAATGTTCGAGGCGACCCAAGTTGCCCACCACCAGCCCATATAGGCCGCAACCTTTTCAGGCCTCCCGGCAAGGCGGTGAGACTCGCGCCATATCTGCAGCATGCCTTCAAATGGCTTCCAGAGGTTGGCGATGGGAATGAAATACCACCCGACCGCCCAGCCCGGAGACATGGCGGCCGCCACAGCCTCGACAATGTGGAGGTTCTTCATGGCCCGGTAGGTCCACATGGAAACAAGGATGACCGAAGCGATCAGGCCACCAATCTGCGCAAGGCTGACGCCGAGAACGGCAATGGAAAAAGCGGACGACATCGCCCCAAGATCCAAATACGGGTCTAGCCCCCGCGCGTTGAGAACATAATATTCTACGATACTGGCCAGCGCGAGACCTGCCTCTCCCGCCATATAGACAAACAACGCCACCCGCATTGGTTTGAACCGGCCCAAAAGCGGACGTGTCATCTCAATCTGGCCCGAAGCTCCAGCAACATTTGCCATGATACGCGCCCCCGATCTATTGCAACCCCGAAGGGTACCCTGCCACGGATCCCGGCCATGGCAAGGACTTACAGGTTACCGCACTGGGACAGTGCCGCCGATAATCTGCGAACGACCTCCTGCCGCACTTTCCAGCTCAGCCAGGCCTTATCCATACGAGAGAGCCAGTGGGAATTGACCGCGCTGAATTCCGCCCCCAGGACGCGCGGGTCGGGCAAAATTTTTTGACCCAGAACACCAGCAACATGCGCCATCTCTTCCGGGCTCGCAAAATGGAGCTCATGACCGCGATGCTCGAGGATCCATATCGGCCAGCCCTTCCCCGCGTCAGGAGCAGGGAAAGCCGGTTCAAACTGCGTTGCTGAATGAAAGGCGCCGTCCACCGGCCGGTGGACGTAGGGGCTGACCGGCGTTCTTACCGGTTGCCCGCGATACTCACATCGGAGGCGCAGGAGGCGCCCAATGCGGCGGCGGGATTTCGACCGGTTTGGAGAGGTCCACTTCGACGCGGAAGAAACGTTCCGGCCGTTTCAGTTCGTAGGCAAACATCTGCTGGCCCGAGCGCACTTCCACAGCCCACACATTGGCCTTTGATACCGGTATGCCCTCACCGTCGAACAGATCCTTGGTGGACTGATCCGCCGGGAATTCCTGACGCGCAGCGGCGGGGTCAGAAATCGAATAACCACCATAGCTGGTCAGCGCGTCAAGGCTGCCGTCTTCATGGCGATGGATGTGGCGCAGTTCCCAGCCGCCATCCGGCCCTGTGGTGGACAGCACCCAGGTGCGGGAGCGATCTTCGCCCACGCTCAGCGGCAGACGGAACACGCCGGGTTCACAATCGCGCACATGCACGACGAGACGGTTCTCGCGCCACTCGTCATCTACCGCGTCATGGCTCACCACGCGGCCTTCAAAGGCCTTTCCACACGTTGCGGCAAGGCCTTCCGCAAACGGAAGATCAGGCGGTCCGGCGGGCGCCGTCGCGCAGGCGGCCAGAACAAGGGCGAAAGCGGGGGCAACTGCCAGTCTCAGCATCATGACAGGCAACCTACCGGTCACCCCCGGAAAGGCAAGCCTTCGCTCAACTGCCTCCCGCCGCAACTTTCTCAGAGACCGGCGTGATGCTCTGCGCTTTCACGGCAAGCTGCTCGAGAGCGCCGTGAAGTTCGCCGGCAAGTTCAAGCACCGCTTTGGCAGACGCGTCCTTCATCATGTCCTGCCGCACCTGCCAAGAGTTGATCGTGCGCGAGAGGCCCTTCTTGTCGGCAAATGCCGTCAGCGTGGCATAGGGATAGCCATTGCGCACATCGATCAGGATACCGCTTGCTGCAGCCTCAGCCTCAACACTTCGTCCCGGCAGCACAAACATGCCAATCACTGTGAGATCGGCAAAGGAAAGCGCGCTGCCTTTGCTCCGATTATTCGTGGAAACCTCATAGGCAAGCACATAATCGAGATGCTGGCGCGCCGCGCCCCGGCGGATTTCAGCAATCGTATCGGCGGCTGTGTAGGAATAGCGGGGCTTGTCATTTTCCGGCGCCACCATCGCGGCGATCAGAGGGCTGACGGGAACGAACTCGCCATAAAGCCCGTCAAGCTCCTGGGTGAGGGCGGCCCACGCCTCCCCTTCCCGCTCCGGGATCGCCGCAAGATGCCCCCGTTCGATCCGGGCGAGCCCGATGCGCGCCGGAAATCTGATGTCGGGTTCGACGGCGGCAATCTGGCGAACCCGAGCATCCACCTCCGAACCAGCCGCGCCCGCCGCCGGTGTATAGCTGCCGTCATACCGCGCCAGATAATCCGCCCCCGACGTTGTCTGCACATGCGTTGCGCAGGCTGTCACAATCAGCAGGGCCAAGCCCGCTGCCATCAAATTGAACCGCATCCCCTCAAGCCTCCTTGGCAGTTTATCAGAAGGCAGATTACCGGAAATTCAGACAAAAATGCGCCCGCAATAAGAAAAAGCCCTCCCAGCGGGCTGGGAGGGCTTTTTTGTAACAACTGCTTAAGCGTCAGGCCGGATTGGGCTCAACGTCGCCGATGCCGTCATCCTTGGGCTTCTTGCGCTTGCCGATGACTGGCACAGCGGAAGCTGGCCCGGCATCATCATCCGAGATATCCGGACGGCTGGGCGGCGTGCCTTTCAGCAGGTTGGCAATCTCTTCGCCCGACAGCGTCTCGAATTCGAGCAGGCCGGTGGCAATCGCTTCCCACTCATTGCGGTATTTCGTCATGATCTCGCGGGCATCTTCCTTGCCCTTTTCGATCAGCTTACGGACTTCTTCCTCGATCTTGCGCGAGGTTTCTTCCGAAATATGGCTGGACTGCATCAACTGCTGGCCCAGGAACACATCGCCCTGATCAGAGCCGTAATCGACCGGTCCGATAATGTCCGAATAGCCCCAGCGTGTGACCATGGCGCGGGCCAGACGGGTGGCCTGCTGAATGTCGGAAGCTGCCCCGGCCGTGACATTGTCATCGCCGAATTTCAGTTCCTCAGCCACGCGGCCGCCCATGATGATGGCGAGACGCGAGGTCATTTCGACCCTGGACATCGACAGCTTGTCGTCTTCGGGCAGCTGCATGACCATGCCGAGTGCGCGACCGCGCGGGATGATCGTCGCCTTGTGAACCGGATCGGCGGCGGGCACCTTCATGGCAACCACGGCGTGGCCGGCTTCGTGCCAGGCGGTAAGAATCTTTTCCTTCTCCGACATGACCATCGAGCGGCGCTCCGGTCCCATCAGAACCTTATCCTTGGCGTCCTCGAATTCCTGCATCGCCACGACGCGCTTACCGCGGCGGGCCGCCAGAAGCGCTGCTTCGTTGACGAGGTTTGCAAGGTCAGCGCCGGAGAAACCAGGCGTTCCGCGCGCAATCGTCTTGGAGTCCACGTCCTTGGCGAGGGGCACATTGCGCATGTGAACGCGCAGGATCTTTTCACGCCCGATGATGTCCGGATTGCCGACCGTCACCTGGCGGTCAAACCGGCCGGGACGCAGCAGCGCAGGATCAAGCACGTCAGGACGGTTGGTGGCCGCCATGATGATGATGCCTTCATTGGCTTCAAAGCCATCCATCTCGACCAGCAGCTGGTTCAGCGTCTGCTCGCGCTCGTCATTGCCACCGCCGAGGCCGGCGCCGCGCGAGCGGCCGACCGCGTCGATCTCGTCGATGAAAATGATGCAGGGCGCAGAACGTTTGGCCTGCTCGAACATGTCGCGGACACGGCTGGCGCCGACGCCGACAAACATTTCAACGAAGTCAGACCCCGAGATCGTGAAGAAGGGCACGCCGGCTTCACCCGCAACGGCGCGGGCAAGCAACGTCTTGCCGGTGCCCGGTGGGCCGACCAGCAGCGCGCCTTTCGGGATCTTGCCGCCCAGGCGCTGGAATTTGGAGGGGTCTTGCAGGAACTCGACGATCTCCTGCAGTTCTTCCTTTGCTTCATCAACACCGGCAACGTCATCAAAGGTGACACGGCCCTGCTTCTCCGTGAGGAGGCGGGCGCGGGATTTGCCGAAGCTCATCGCGCCGCGGGTGCCCCCGCCCTGCATCTGGCGCATCATGAAGAACACAAAACCGACGATCAGCAGGATCGGCAGAAGCGAGAGAAGCACCGAAGCCACATTATTGCGGCCCGTGTCCGGCTTCACCGAGAAGGGAACATTGTTCTGGGTGAGAACGTCCTCGGTTTTCATGTCGAGGGCGCGCAGCTCGCTTTTCAGCGTCCGCCCATCCGTCGTCTTGGCGATGATGGTGGTATCTCCCAGCGTCGCATCGGCAATCTTGCCCTGTTCTGCGAGCTGATAGATCTCGGATAGCTTTGTGGGCTGGGCACGGGCAACCTCGGGGTTGCCGCCCATCATCACAGCCATACCAATTACGAGCAGGGCGAGCGCGCCCCAGATCGCCAAATTACGGACGTTCATAGCAAGGTTCCGTCAGAGACTATTCGATCAACCATACGGGATTGAATTTAGAAGATAGGCACCAAATCCTCTAAAAACGACTCCTTTCCTGCTGCTGCGGCAATTTCATGCGTATTGCCGGAAAGGATGGCCTGATGCGCCGCGAGGCGGGCCGCGATGCCGGGGATGGGCGGGCCGGTCTCGGAGGCAAGCTGCAGGCGGCCCCGGCGGGGGCGGATCTGGCAGCCGCCCAGAGTGGCGCCGCGAAAATCTTCTTTCGAAACAATGCGTTCCACAAGCCGCGCGAGGCGTTCACCGCGGGGCGGGACCTCTCTGCCAGCCGCAATCTGGATCAGCAGACCCAACGCGCGGGCAGCCCTTTCGGTCGGCAGTAAAGTGAGGAAAGTTACCTCGATCACCCCCTCCGAAACGCGGATATTTGCGGTCATCCAGCGCCAAAGAGCGGCATCCTCAATCATTCTTAATGTCTGAAACCGGTCCATCACGGACAGGATTTGGACAGATCCGGACATTTTCGGACAGAGCAGCCGGCGCATACGCACCCGCTCGAAGGCCGGATTGTCGTTGGACGGGTCGTCCACCCAGCGGACGTCTTCGGCCCTGAGGAACGTGCGAAGCTCCTCCCGGCGGGCGCCAAGCAAAGGCCGGGCGATAAACACCCCCTGCCCCTCCGGCCAGACCGGCGAGAGCGACAGCGGGCGCATCCCGGCCAGCCCATACCAGCCTGAGCCCTGCCGGGCGCGCATCAGGAAGGTCTCGGCCTGATCGTCCGCGGTATGGCCTGTCAGCAGGAGACGGCTGCCCCTCTGCCGGGCGGCGCGCGCGAGGGCGGCGTGGCGTCCCCGGCGCAGAGACGCCTGGCGCGGGGCAGCGCCTTCAAGGCGCAGTGTTTCATGGGGAAGGCCCAGTTGCCGGCAAAGCGCGGCAACGGCCTCAGCCTCGGCGCGGGCCTCCGGGCGCAAACCATGATCGACGGTCAGGGCGAAAAGCGTTCGCCCCCGCCCGGCCGCCCAGCGCTGGGCGAGAAGCAGAAGGGCCAGGGAATCCCCACCGCCGGAGACGGCAACCCCGATGGGCGCATCGAGCAGGCAAGCCGGCAGCGCGGCGAGCGCTGTCTCAAAGGCCGGCCCTGGCCTTAGCCCTTGCATCCGGAACGGGTGCGCTCAACGGCGGCCAGATCGCGCACGACCTTGGATGCGTTGGGATAGCGCTTGGGCAAGGTGTCGAGCGCCTGACAGGCCTTCTCGGTATCCCCGATGAGGCGCATCGACCGGGCCAGGCGAGCCAGGGCGTCAGGCGCGCGCTGATCATCCGGGAAGGAGCGGATCATCGTGGTGTAGGCCTGTCCGCTTTCGGCATAGGCATTCTGCTGATGCAGCGTTTCGCCAAGCCAGAAATAGGCTTCGCCTGCCTGCGGATCGCTGCCGAACTTGGTGACGAATTCCTGGAAGGCCTCCTGCGCGCCGGCATAGTCTAGCGCCAGCAGGCGCTGACGGGCGACGGCAAAAAGCGGGCCGGCCTCGCCCGGAAGCTGGCTGGCCGAGATCGTGCCGAGCGAGCCTTCCGGCAGGCCGCCCTGCGCGTTGCGCGCCGGGGTCAGCACGGAGGGGCCGCCACTGGAACCAGGCTGGGCGCTGGGCGCCGGGCCAACGGGAAGCTGCGCCGAGGCCGAAGGCAGCGGCCCGGCAGCCGCAGGGCCCGAGCCGGTATCGAGCATTTCGGTGGCCTCAACGCCCACAACCATCTGCAGCGCGGTGATGGCGCGCGCCTGAGCCTGGAGCTGTTGGCGGAGCTCTGCGTTTTCCTGTGCGAGCGTCTCATTATCCAGCATCTGCTGCTGGGCGCCATCCCGCGTGCGGGAGAGTTCGTATTCGAGCGTTTCAATCCGGCCATTGAGCTGGTTGATCCGCTCGGCATTGCGATTGATCTCGAGCATCAGATCTGCCGTCTGCTGACGGGTCTGATCGACCTGCTGGGAGAGGTCGCCGGTGGTGACGCCCTTCACGATTGGGGCGCTGCGTGTCTGCGCAAAGGCAGGGGTTGCGAGAAGTCCAAGGGCAGCAAGACCAGTAAGGGAGGCTTTCAGCATGACGGGTACTCCGGGTGCGAGGGCAGACTTCAGCCCGGTGGAATAAAAGAAACAGCCGGGGCCAAATTATGGCACCCGGCTGTCCTTTTCATCACGTAAACGCAGTCAGCTTAGCTGGTGGCGCCAGAAACGATCTGGGTCCAGGCGTTCCGGTTCATCGCCCAGGACTCTTCGTTCGAGCCGCCGGCGATCGGACGCTCTTTGCCGTAGGAGACGGTGTCGATGCGCGAAGCGCTGACGCCGAGGCTGACGAGGTAGTCTTTCGCAGCCGAAGCGCGGCGCTCGCCCAGGGCGAGGTTGTATTCGCGCGTGCCGCGCTCGTCAGCGTTGCCGGCGACGAGAACGCGAACGTTCGGATAGGCGTTCAGCCAGGCAGCCTGACGCTTCAGGATTTCCTGATCGTCGGAGTCAAGGCGGTACTGGTCGAGATCGAAATAGACGCGCTCGCCAACGTTCACGCGGAAGTCTTCCAGCGAGCCCGGGGTGATCGTCGATTGCTGAACCGGGTCGGTGCGCACGGTTTCAGTTTCCGTCACGGTCTCCCGGACCGGCGGAGGGGTGACCGGCGTGTCATCGGCCGGCGGGGGACGGGAAGCGCAAGCAGCCGTCGCGGCCAGAAGAGCGGCGGCGGCAGAGGCTTTCAGTAGAATATGCATGTGTCGGGGCTCCAAGTTTACTTCAGTTGGCACTTTACGGACCGCTTCGCGGCTTCTGTGTCGGCGGCCGTCTTATCGGGCCTTTATTTCCTTATTCTGACTAAATTACCGCGACAATCGGTATTCCGTTGAATTTTCGGCGACTTGTGCTGTTTTTGCCACAAAACGGCCTTATTTGGCCACATCCCGGGGCTACTGCCCCAGGATGGGGCAGATTCTACTGCAGAACTGGCGACCAGGCGGGGTCTGAAGCGTCGGTCTGGGTCATCACGCGGCGCTCGTTCCGGCCCGAAAGATCGACCGACCAGAGCTGGGGACCCGCACCCGGGCGGTTTTCGCGGAAGAAGACGATGACGCGGCCATTGGGCGACCAGTCCGGACCTTCATCCAGATAGGACTCCGAAAGCAGACGCTCGCCTTTGCCATCAATCCCGATGACGCCGATATAAAATTTGCCGCCTTCCTGTTTGGTGAAGGCAATCAGGTCACCGCGCGGGGACCAGACAGGCGTGGAATAGCGGCCCCGGCCAAAGGTGATACGGCAGGCGGTATCGCGGCCACCCGAAGGACAGGCGCGCGGGCTGCCGTCGGTGTTCATGATATAAAGCTGCGGTGTGCCGCCCCGGTCGGAGTTGAACACGATCGACTGGCCATCGGGCGACATCGAGGGCGACGTATCGATCGCCGGATGGTCCGTTAGACGGCGGCTTTCGCGCGTGCGCAAGTTCATGATGTAGATATCGGTATTGCCGCGCTGAGCCTGGGAGAGCAGCACGCTCTGGCCGTCGGTGGCAAAACGCGGGGCAAAGGTCATGCCGGGGAAATTACCCAGCAGTTCCTGACGGCCCGTCTCGATATTGAAGAGATAGACGCGCGGGCGGCCCCCTTCATACGACATATAGGTGATTTCCTGAGCCGAGGGGCTGAAGCGGGGCGTCAGCACGGTCGAGCGGCCGGAGGTGAGATATTGCTGGTTGGCCCCGTCGCTGTCCATGATGGCCAGGCGTTTCACACGTTCGGTCTTCGGGCCGGTTTCGGCGATGTAGACGATGCGAGTGTCGAAATACGGATCTTCGCCGGTGAGGCGGGTGTAGATCGAGTCGGCAATCTTGTGGGCAATACGGCGCCAGTTTTCCGGCGTGGTGGTGAGGCGGCGGCCCGGCTCTCCATTAATGCGCATCAGTTCCCCGCCATACACATCCCACAGGCGGAAGGAGACGGCGAGCTTGCCGTCGGGCAGTTCCTCGAAAGCGCCAACAACGAGCGCGTCCGTGCGGATGATCTTCCAGTCTGCAAAGCGCGGTTCGGCATTGATGGACAGATCGCGCTGGATGAAGGAGGCCGGGTTCTGCATGTCGAACAGGCCGGTGGAGGCGAGGTCAGCGCGCACCACATCGGCAATCTGCCGGGCAAGCTGGGTATTGGTCCCCGACACCTGGAAATCAGGGATGGCGATCGGCGTCGGCTTGAAGTTCCCTTCATCCACGCGGACCTGCAGCTGGGCACTGGCAGGCGCAGCCAGCCCAAGGGCCAACATGATGACTGCCAGGAGCGGCATCAGTCTTTTCAGCATCAGTTCGGACTCCTCATCGAATTCTTGCGACGCATCTGTCTCAACCCTGTTTCGGGCCAAGGGTCACGTCGATATCTTTCCAAAGCTCATAATCTTCCGCCGGCAGGCGATAATTGCCGATTTCACCGCATTTACGGACTGCCAGCAGCGCGCGGTCAACCGCGATGCCCGACCGGCCGACCGGGCGCGAGCGGGGATTGAGCAGGCTGGTGCTCATCACAGACCCGTCACGGGCGAGCTTCATGTTCACGGTAACATCAATCTGATGCTCGGGCGGCAGGTCATCGACCGTGGCCCAGCATTCCATGATCTGGCGGCGCAGAGCGGCCTGCAGCGAAGCGGTAGCGCCAGTGCGGGCCCCTGCCCCGGTCTGGTCGCGGTCGGAATTGGCCAGCACGGGACGGTCAG
This sequence comes from Hyphomonas polymorpha PS728, assembly GCF_000685315.1. Lineage (GTDB taxonomy): Bacteria > Pseudomonadota > Alphaproteobacteria > Caulobacterales > Hyphomonadaceae > Hyphomonas > Hyphomonas polymorpha. The sequence continues at coordinate 83,133 of NZ_ARYM01000010.1, read as the reverse complement.
TCTGCTGCGCGTCGGGGCGCTGCTCGGAGGTGCGCTTGGATTGCAGTGCGCTCTCGAAGTCGTCAAGGAAAGAGAGATCATCCTTTGGCTTTGCCGGGGGCTTCTCCACCGGCTTGGGCTTCGGCTTGGGTTCCTCTTTTTTCGGTTCGGGCTTGGGCTCTGGCTTTTTCGGCGGCTCAGGCTCGGGCTGGCGTGGGTCGGGCACGGCAACCTCAGGCTCAGGCTCCGGGGCGGGCTCGGGCTCAGGCGGGGGCGGCTGTTCATCCACTGGCTCTGGCGCCGCTTCCGGTTGGGCTTCGGGCTGGGGCGTATCGGATTTGCGCAGCTCGGCGAGATCGGCAACCCGGCCGATCTCGACAAAGTCGATCGGCAGATCCGCCGAAGACGCGCACTGGGGCAGCTGCATCAGGATCTCGACCGAGCTGATACCGGGCTGCTCGCGCCGGATACGGTCGATCTGGTCCTGGCAGTCATCCCGGCTCTGCGGCCACGAGAATACCGCCATGGCCAGCACGCTGGCATGTACAAGAGCGGAAACTGTCAGGCCACGAAGCATTCGTTAAGCTGGCTCCTCAGGGGTCAGCGGGGGGTGTTGGTCTTCTGTTCAGTGATGAAGGACATCCGGGTAAAGCCGGCGCCGCGCACTTCGGCAGTCACGTCCATGACGATGCCATAGGGCACACTTTCATCGGCATAGAGGAACACGTCCTTGTCATACCCCTCCCCCACAATGGCCTGCAGCTGAGCGCCGAGGGCTTCAACGGGCACTTCGGTCTGCTGGATCAGGACCGTGCCATCGGCCTTCACCCACACCGTCAGCGGCGCATCATTGGGATCGGATTTGATCGGGGCGGACGTTGTCCGCGGAAGGTTCAGCTGCTCGCCGCGCACCAGCATGGGCGCGGTCACCATGAACACGATGAGCAGCACCAGCATGACGTCCACGAAAGGCGTCACGTTGATCTCGGCATTCAGGGAACGGCGCCCGCGCCGCCCGCCCTTGCCGCCAGAACCGAGGATCAGGCCCATGGGTGCTCCTCAGTCCCGCGCTGCATCCGACGCGCGCCGGGAAAGGCGCACGAGGACATCCTGGGAGAATGTGTCGAGCTGGTCGCCGAGCTTGGTCAGGTCGCTGGTGAACTTATTGTAGAAGATGACCGCCGGGATAGCGGCGATCAGGCCAAGGCCGGTGGCGAAGAGCGCTTCGGCAATTGGGCCGGCAACGGTGCCAAGGCTGGTATCCTGTTGTTCGGCGATGTTGAGGAAGGCGTTCATAATGCCCCAGACCGTGCCGAAGAGGCCGATGAAGGGCGACGCCGAACCGATGGTGGCCAGCACCGAGAGCCCGCTGCCTGCCCGGCCGAGTTCACGGTCTACCGCGGCGCGCATCGAGCGTTCGGCCCGGCTGACGATGGCGGAAGCTTCTGCCGGGGCCGGGCCCTTGCCTGCGTCCGACCATTCCCGAGCTGCCGAGATGAACACCCGGCTGGCAGGATCCTTGCCGCCCTGGCCGGGGCGCATGTCGATCTCGCCGGCACGGCCACTCCAGAAAGCGTCTTCAAAATCCCGTGAGGACTTCTTGAGGCCGCCCAGTTTGAAGAATTTCTCGCCGATCACGATCCACGACCATATCGACGCAAGGAACAGCGCGAGCAGCACCAGCTTCACGACCGGATCAGCAGCCATCAGCAGGCTGATCAGGGAAAAATCCGAATGGCTGGCAACCGTGCCGATTGCTTCCGTTTCCATGGGTCTTGTCATCTCCTTGGCCCGCCGGGGCAAATCACCCTGCCCTGAACCGCTTCTGCGGTAGCAGAAACGCGGGTGGGTTCAACTGCAGGCACTGGTTATTTCCGCTCTGTAATCTAGTGCAAATCCGGCAGAAACACGGCGTGTTGCAGGCTTTGCGCAGTCGATATGAGCCTTAGTGCATGATGGTTAAGCCATTATGGCAGATTCTTAATCTTCCGGAGGACGCGTGCCCCCCAATTCAGGGGCTGCGCGGCGGGCGCAAAGCATTCTAAAATCAGCCCAATTGCCGTTTGCCCCCCTCAAAGGCGCCTGCTCATGATCCGCAAGTTCCTGACCGCTAGCGTTCTCAGCGCGCTCACGCTCGCCTCTGCCGCCCAGGAGCCAGGACCAGGCTACAAACCGCTGATCGATGAGTATCATCAGACCCTCGAATACACGAACAAGGACTTCACCGGCAAAGACTGGAAAGCCTGCAAGGCCGTGTGCGAGGCCGACCGGCGCTGCCAGGCGTTTTCGCACTTCAAGCCGAACACCGGCGGGGCGCGTTGCATCCTGCGGCCCGGGATCGGCGGCGGGCACACTACAAAGGCCTGGGGCACGGTTTCGGGCGTGCGGGAAACGCCCATACCAGAACTCTCGCCGGAGCAGGCGTTTGCCAAATCCGAACGCGCCAAACGGTCGCTGGAAGAAGTGGTCGACCTCTATGCGCCGCGCATGAAGCCGCGCAAGCTGACGGCGGCGGAGAAGTCAGAGGCCAATGCCCTGCTGGCAAAGATCCATGACGACCCGGTCTGGCCGGATGTCGAGCGGCTGATGGTGCTGGCCGAATCCGGCGACAGGGAGGCGATGCTGAACCTGCTGAAGGCGTTCAAGGGGAAGCCGGACGGCTCGCAGTCCACCGGCATCTGGTTCACACCCTGGGAGAGCTGGTATGGCGTGCCGCAGGAAGGCATCGCGGCACGCTGGGCAGCCGAATACTGGATGCGGCACGGCGCCGACACGGTGGCGATGGGGTTCCTCATCAACGCCGACAGCCTGGAAGCCGGCCATGTGATCGAATACGGTGTTGAGGTTCCGCGCGACCAGAAGCTCCTGGGCAAGATGTGGGATTATTACTGGGGCAAAACAAAGAAGGCGCCCAAGCTGAAGATCAGCGCCGGCAAGGCATATCAGGGCGAAGCGGCGCTGCGTGCCAAGTATGACCGGCTTGTTGCCGGACGGCAGAGCGGCACCGAAACTCACCCCATCGTTAAGGATTGGACCGAGGCCTATGCACGCCGGCATCCGGAGGTGGCGGGATCGCTGGCCGCCGCGAAGACGGCCGAAGACAAGCGTGTGCAGGACGAGATCAACAGGCGCCTGGCGCAAGTGGCGTTGTCGCGTGAGAACAGCCAGCGGGTTTGGGACCGGCTGTCAGGCAAGTCCCAACTGACCCAGGAGGAGCGCCTGGAATTGGAAGCGCATGTTGGCAATCTGGGCGACGATTACTTGGAATCCTTCGCGGCCCGTTATCCGATCTCCTACGATTCCAGCGCCAAACGCCTGTGCGCGCTCGGCAATGCGGCCTGTGAACAGGCCAAAGCGAGCGTCGCCTTCGCACGTCAACTACAGGAAGCGGAGTATGCAAGGAACGCCCAGTTGAATGCTCAGGCGTCCGGGTCAAGCAGCGCTACCAGCTACAGCCTGCCATTCGTTGAAGTGCGCACCTATGACCGGAGCGGCAATTATGTCGGCACACAGACTATGACCCAGATGCAGGCAGATATAATTGGCGCCCGATAGGCGCTAGCCCTGCCAGCGATAGGCTTCCAGATGCTCGGAAATTTCCCGGATCGGGCGGCGCAGGCGCCCATCGGCATGGATCATCACCGCCGTGATTTCGCCTTCGGCCAATACCTCGTCCCCGCGCAGGCAGGTCTGGGAGAAGCGGATGCGCGGGCCATCCATGCCCAGATAGCGCGTGCGGATATGCAGAAGATCGTCCACCTTCGCGGGCTTGCGATACGTGACGCTCACATTGGTCAGCGTAAAGGCAGCGGGATCCTCCCGTGCCAGCAGCGACTGGTGCGAGATGCCGGCATCGCGCAGATGGTCTGACCGGCCCCGCTCGAAGAAGCGCAGATAGTTGGCGTGATACACCATGCCGGTGAAATCGGTGTCTTCATAATAGACGCGCACGGCAATCCAGTGCTGGCGCGCGGCATCGAAATTCTGGGCATCGAGAACAGGCAGGGTCATTCCCCGCCCGTATCAGACTTTCTCGCCAGCATGAAGGCGTGGGCCAGCGTATCGACCAGGGCGAGCGCGGCCGCCAGATCGCCTACGGTACGCTCCAGCGTTTCCGGGCTCCAGGCGCCGGTGACAAGATCAATCAACGCGAACCGGTCGCCCCCCGGAAAATCGAACACCAGCCGGTTACCCTTCCCCACCGCCCGGAAGGCCCCGCCTTCGGCCAGCGCGATCACCCGCTCGATCACGGCTGGATTGAAGATGGCGCGGGCCTCCACCTGATCGGTGGCGCGCAGCCGGTAAAGCTCCCCGAAAGCGCGCGGGCCAAGATCGACGTCGGCAAACCCGCTGGCAGTGCCCTGCGGCCAGCCCGTCTTGCGGGCGCGCAGCTGGGTGACGCCGTGCAACAGGAAGGGAGCTTCCAGCACGATCACCAGATGATGGATCGAGGGGGCGTCCTCCACGCGCTCGACCCATTCGAAGAGTTCAAAATCAATCCCCGCGCGCCGCCCATGGAAACCATCTTCCACCTGTCTCTGCCGGGCAGCCGCCTCCTGATACTGCGCCTTCTGCTCGGCCGACCCGACAACATAGACATTGGACTCGATCATCAGCCCGGCATCGCGCGCGGCGGCGACGGCGTCCTCCATGCCGCCTGCTTGCTCCATCGCCTGGGCCGCCTCCTTCAACTCGCCGGGCGCCCAGGATTGGTCAGAAAGCCATTTGAGCGCCAGCGGCATTCCCCCAGGCACCGCCACATAGGAGAGCCCCAGTGGCGCGCCCAATGCCGACAGGGCTTTCGCCCGGAGAAGCAGGCGTGACTTGGCGTCCAGCAGCAGCCGGATCAGGCTGTTCCGGAACAGGAACAATGACCCAAGGATGCAGCCGAAGAACAGTAGCGGGAACAGGATGAAGGTGAGGGCTTCTCCCCACCATGTCCCCGGCGTGAACGCCTCAACCAGGAAGAAACAGACAATGAAGGCGATAAACCCGCCAAAGAAGGCCCGGCTGATCCGGCCTTTGAGGCGGGCACCATCGCCCGCCTTCAGATCAGCGCTTTCCAGGATCGGCAACACAGTGGCTTCGGCATGCGCCCGCAGCCCGGCAAACCCGTCCAGCTTCTCGATATCGTCCCAACCCATCCCCATGGCAAAAGGCTAGCAGGCAGGGTGTGCGGCGTCATCCCTCATAACAGGGGGGCGCCTTCAGGGTGTAAGCGGGGGAATGCCAGAGACCGCGCCGCCCTCTTCTCCCCTGCTGCCCGTGCTGCGGGGACTGGGCCATCGCTGCCCGAATTGCGGGCGCGGGAAGCTTTATGCGCGCTATCTGAAGCAGGTTTCCGAATGCAGCGCGTGCGGCGCGCCGATCGGGGGGATCCGCGCCGAAGATGGCCCGCCCTGGCTGACCGTGCTGATCCTCGGGCCCTTCCTGGCAGGCCTCACCTTCATCAGCGCGCGTCAGGAAAACTGGCCGATCTGGATCAAGCTGCCGGCACTCGGCGCATTTGCGATCTTCGCCGTGCTGATGCTCCTTCCCCGGATCAAGGGGGCGATCATCGGCCTCTTATGGGCGATGGGCGCGCAGGAGAAGGAAGAGGACTAACTTTCGTCTTCCCCGAACAGGGCAGACTGCTGGCCCTGCGGGGCCTTGAGGCCGAGGCGTTCATAAGCAAGCGGCGCTGCCACCCGCCCGCGCGGCGTGCGCGCCACATAGCCCTTCTGCATCAGATAAGGTTCGATCACGTCTTCCACCGCGTCGCGCGCTTCAGACAGGGCCGCCGCCAGCGTATCGGCGCCCACGGGGCCGCCCGCATAGGTTTTCACCAGCGCGTGCAGATAGCGCCGGTCAAGCGCGTCGAGGCCGTCCTCATCGATTTCCAGACGCTTCAGCGCCTTGGCGGCAGAGGCGCGGTTGATGGCGGCGCCGTCGGCCTCGGCAAAGTCGCGCACGCGGCGCAGGAGGCGCAGCGCGATCCGCGGCGTGCCGCGCGCGCGGGCGGCAATCTCCACCGCGCCATCTTCCGTGATCTGAGCACCGAGCTTGCGGCCCGCCGCCATCACGATGCGGCCAAGTTCCTCGGCCTCATAGAATTCCAGCCGCACCGGGATACCGAACCGGTCGCGCAGCGGCGTTGCCAGCAGGCCCGCGCGCGTGGTGGCGCCCACCAGCGTGAAGGGCGCGAGATCCAGCCGCACGGAGCGCGCCGCCGGCCCCTCCCCGATCACGATATCGAGGGCGTAATCCTCCATTGCCGGATAGAGGATTTCCTCCACGATGGCCGGCAGGCGGTGGATCTCGTCGATGAAGAGCACATCATTGGGCTCAAGATTGGTGAGGATGGCGGCAAGATCGCCCGCCTTGGCGATGACTGGCCCGGACGTGGCGCGGAAGCCGACGCCCATTTCCCGCGCCAAAATCTGCGCCAGCGTTGTCTTGCCAAGGCCCGGCGGGCCGAACAGCAACACATGGTCCAGCGCTTCCTTGCGTCCGCGCGCGGCCTCGACATAGACCTTGAGATTGGCCTTCGCCTTGCGCTGGCCGACATAATCCTCAAACGTCTGTGGACGGAGGGCGCGGTCGAGCGCATCGCCGCCTTGGGCGTTAGGATCGGAGAGGCTTCCTTCGCGGCTCACCGCGCCAGCTCCTTCAGCGCGCCTTTCACGAGGGCGCCGACTTCATCGGCGCCGTCTTTCGCGGCGGCGGCAACGGCCTTGGCCGCTTCGCCTTGCGTATAGCCGAGATTGACCAGCGCGCTGACAGCTTCGGCGCGGCTGCCCGTGACACCTTCAGGGCGGGCAGACGCAAGGCCCGCAACCGCCGCCACCTCAAATTTGCCGAATCGCCCAAGCGGCGGCGCCTTACCGGCCAGTTCCGTCACGATCCGTTCACCGAGCTTCTTGCCGATACCCTTGGCGCGGGTGAAGGCGCCTGCATCGCCCAGCGCAATCGCGTCCATGATCTCTGCCGGGGAGAGGCCATCGAGAATGGCGAGGGCAGACTTTCCGGCAACGCCCGGCACATCCTGCAGGCGCACGAACCAGGCGCGCTCTTCATCGGTGGCGAAGGCAAAAAGCGTGATCGAGCTTTCGGTGACGCGCGTTTCGATATGGGCGGTGATCTTGTCGCCGGTCTGCAGCTTTGCCAGCAGGCGCGTGCCCGCCAGCGCGACATAGCCGACGCCGTTCACATCGATCAGCACATGATCGAGCCCGACGGCGGCGACCTCGCCCCTCAGACGTCCGATAATCATGCCGCCCCCTTCTTGATCATCTGCATCGGCAGATGGTGCGCCGCGCAGATGGCGCAGGCAAGGGCATCAGCGGCGTCCAGCTTCATCTCCCCTGCCCTCGGAAGCAGGCGCTGGACCATGAATTTCACCTGATCCTTGTCTGCCGTGCCAGTGCCGACGACCGAGAGCTTGATCTGGCGGGGCGCAAATTCGGCCACGGGCACGCCAGCCATGGCAAGGGCCGCCATCGCCGCCCCGCGCGCCTGGCCAAGCTTCAGCGCCGAGCGAGGATTGGCGTTCACCAGGGTTTCTTCCACCCCGGCCGCATGGGGTTCATGATGGCGGGCAAGCTCCCCCACCGCCTCGAAGATATGGCCCAGGCGCTCTGCCATCGACAGGTCTGTCGGCGCCTCGATGACGCCATGGGCGATATGCACGAGGCGGGCGCCGGCCTGCTCGATGATGCCCCAGCCAGTATGGCGGAGGCCCGGATCGATGCCGAGGATGCGAATCGGGGTGCTCATGCGTGCCACCCTATCAGGGAGAGTGGTTAATGGCAGCTTGCATTTTCACTTTTTGTTCGCCCGAAGCGGGAAGCACGAATTACGTTAGCGGCCTAACTTTTCCTGGCCTTGGCAAAAGCCGGCTTCGGTGGGAGCTCAGTCGGCAACGGCATTGCCCGCTCTCCCCTGCGATTGCGCATCGCGTATTTGCTTTGGTAAGCTCGGCGTTGCTTTGCGACCTCGTAGAGAACAATACCCGAGCTCGTGCCAAGATTTAGACTTTCGATCATGCCGAACATCGGAATGCTAACGCACATATCGCTGCGTTCAACGGCGAGGTCGCTTATGCCGGTTCCTTCATTCCCGAACCATACGGCCAGTTTAGGAAAAACGGTATAGTCGCCTTCATGCAGGAAGATGCTGGTTTTCCCTTTCACGTGCGGCGAGGTTACGACCGATGTGAAGTTATTCTTTTCCAGATATTCGTAGCATGCCGCAGTGCTGTCGAAGCGCTTCACAAAAGTCCATTTCACTGCGGAGGCGGAAAGTTTCGAGAGCGCCCTTTCTTCTCGAAAATCTTTCCAATCTTCCGGAATTACCTTATGCGGATCAACCACCAGGACCTTCTCAACCCCTAACGCATTTGCATTTCTGATCACTGATCCAATATTCTTGGGATTGTCGGGGTTCTCGAGAACAGCGACCAGATTCTTGCACCGAAACGGCTTGATTTCATTCGCGCGGCTACGAACCGAACTCTTCGATTTGGTTTTATCGTTCATTGCAGCCTCAATTGCACACGCATCAATGATGCCCGCCACCGCGAGGCGTTGCAACCACGAGATGCTCACATAAAAGCCGCGCGAGCCTTCCGGCTGGCGCGGCTTTCGCTGTTTCAGCCTGTGTCCCGGCCTATTCTTCCATGCGCGGGATCAGCACCCCGTCGATGACATGGATGACGCCGTTGGAGGCCTGAATGTCGGACGTGGCGACCGTGTACTGGTTCACCATCACCGTGCCATCGGCCAGGCGGCGGACAGAGAGATCCAGATTGTTGATGCTGGCGGTCGCCACGCCCGCGTCTTCGGCCGGCACATCCCCAGCAAGCACCTTGCCCGGAATGACGTGATAGCCGACGATCCGGGTCAGCTTGTCCTTGTTTTCCGGCAGCAGCAGCGTGTCGAGCTCGCCGGGCGCCAGCGCGGCGAAGGCTTCATTGGTCGGGGCAAATACCGTGTAGGGGCCAGGGCCGGCCAGCGTTTCGCTGAGGCCGGCCGCATCGATGGCGGCCAGCAGGGTCGAGAAGTCCGGATTGGTGGCGGCCACATCCACCAGCGTCAGATCCTCGGCCGGCTGGGCCTGGTCAGCCAACGGCGCGTCAATCGGTGTTTCCGGCGCTTCCACCGGTGGCGGCGCAACCGCCGGGGTCCCGTCTTCGGTGGCGGGCGAACAGGCCGCGAGGGCAAACACGCTCGCAGCGGCAGCAAAGAAAAACGGTTTCATAAGGCAGATCCTTTTGATGGCGCGCCTTGGGGGAATGAGAGGCGCGGGCCTCTACATGGGGCGATCCCGCCCTGCGGCCAGAGGCCAACCTCTTCCTTTTCCGGGGCATTTTCAGGGCAAATTGGAGGCAGCTTGCCTCAACTCATCCATCTCAGCACACGCGGCTCAATCGGGTTGGTGAAGCCTCGGTCTTCGCTGCGGGCGGCGGTCCATTCGCGTTTCAGCATCTGATACCATTTGGCCTGCACATCGATATCGTCGATCCACAGCATCGCCTTCTGATGAGCCATGCCCTGGTTTTGCAAATCCACCATGTGCCCGTCCTGCGCGAGGAAGGTCTTGCCCATGCGTTTGGCCATCGGGATGGCAAGGGTGAGCAGCGGCGCGCCCGTCCACCAGGTGAACTGGGTAATCCGTGTACGTTTGGGCGCTTCCGGCGTCAGACAGGTGAGCGTCAGAAGGCGCGCGGTATTGTTGGAGATGATCTCCCACCGGTAGCCCGGCAGCTGGAAGCGGATCTCGGTCATCACATCGCCGCCGAACACCCAGCGATAGAGCTTGGAGTTGGAGGACGGCGCGTGCCGGTCAATCGCCCAGCCGCGCAGGGTTGGCACGAACGGCTTTTCCTTGAGTTTCAGCCCCGCAGAGGGCGGGCGCCACCACCACTGATTATGCACGAAGGGCACATGCGCCGGGTCCATCAGGCCGACCACCGCATCATCCATATGCGCGTTGAAGATGTCATGGATGACAAAGCCCGGCTTGTCCGGAAGTGGCCCGAAATCCGGGGGCGGAACAACTGGCGGCGCAGCAGAGCGCGGGTCGTGCGCCACATAGATATAAACCGCGCCGTTTGCCTCATGCACCGGATAGCGGCGCACCTTCACCTTTGAAGGATCATAGGGGCTGCCTTCGGTGAGGCTCGGCATCAGCTTGCAGCCGCCATCGGTGCCAAAGCGCCAGCCATGATAGGGACATTGCAACGTCCACTGACCATCTGTCTCCACCTGCTGGCCCGCCGATAGCGGCACCAGCCGGTGGGGGCAGATGTCGCGCAGCGCAAACGCCTCCCCTGCCGGCGTGCGCCCCACCACCACAGGCTCGCCCAGCATCATGATCCGCTGCTGCCGGCCCGCCTTCAGCTCCGCAGACGGCGCAGCCAGATACCAGCTGTCGGTCAGGAAGCCGTCGGCGGTGATACCGGTTTTCGGCGGGGTGTGCTGGGTGTCGGGCAAGGGCGGCCTACTCTGCAGCGGTGACCGTAACGGTCACTTCAAATGTGTCGCTGGCCGGTTCATCTGATTCCCAGGGGCGGCCTTCTGTCAGCTTCACCACACCGGTGCCGGGCGCGGAGGCCTTCAGATCAAAGCTCATATAATGATTGCCCCCCGTAAAGCCCGGCTGGCTTTGCAGCGCCGGATTGGTGGCGCGGGTATTCTCACCCGTCAGTTCCAGGAAATCGGGCTTTTCGGCGATCTGCCAGACATAGCCGGCCGTGGGCACGGATTCGAGTTCGATCCGGAGGATCTGGCCCGCCGGAACAGAAATCTCCCCGCCCTTCTTGTCTTCGCCGACATAGACAACGCCCGCCTCTGCCTCTGCTTGGGCGGCCTCTGCAGCGGCGGTCTGAGCGGCTTCATCCGGCATCTCGCCCATCATCTCATCCCCGGCTGCAGCCATTTCGCCTTCCACATCGACGGCCGGCGGCTCGACACTGCCGGTGTCTACCGGGGTCTCCGCCGGCGCGCAGGCCGCAACGCCAAGCGCCACCGCGCCAGCCAGCATCATTCCAATCGGGTATCGCATGAGAAACTCCTGTTGCTCTCGCCAATATCGCTAAGTTCGCCGCGAAGTGAAAGCAACTGCGCAAGAATGCGGGGATTGCCGCAGTTTCAGCCGTCGGTGCGGGCCGAAAACTCGACCTGACCGCCACCTTCGAAGAAATAGCGGGTCCAGAAACCGCGCAGCTTCGCATCCAGCGCAGACGGCAGCGGCGAGCGGGCCTGGTCGTGCAGGCGGCCATAACCGATGACGCGGATGCCTGTCCCCGGGGTCCTTGCGCCCGCACTATGCTCGGCCACAATCTCCATCAACTCGTCTTCCGGAAGCGAGGAAAATTTGCGCCAGGCGATCATGTCGCTGTTTTCCAGCATGTCCGAATAGATGATGATATTCGTATAGGGCTCTGCCGAGGCCGACCCCGTCCAGTGGCCGATGGTGCGGATGATGTCGGAGCCCGAGGCGTCTTCGGCCGTGTTGATGATCTCCCGCAGCGAGCCGGCGAGGCTGCCCATGAATTGCTGCTGGTCCTGCTTGGCCTTCATCGTGCTGCACGAACCCATGATTTCATCGACCACCCCGCCTGCGTCCGGACATCCCGGCTTGCAGGCATTCGCCAGACGGCGGGTTCTGGAATAGTGGTCGGAAATCGTGGCGATGATAATCCGGTCGCCGGTCTGCAACTTGTCGACCACGCCGCCGAGGCTTTCCATCAGCAGCGCCTGATCATCTGCATCAAAGGTTGTCGTCCGGTCGATCAGGAACAGGGTGGAGCGATCGCTGAGCGCGCAATAGTCGTCCGCCGTACGGTTCACGAAGCCGGACCCTGCCGGCCCCGAACATGCGGGCAGCAGCATCAGGAGCGCTAGAACCGGCAGGGCAAGCCGGCATCCCGGAAACATGGTCATCTGGTCAGGCGCTGGCCCTGTTGATCTGGTTGGCATGACGGCGCTGTTCAACGGATTCGGCGTCGGCGCGGTGACCCTTGATATGCGCCAGCTTTTTCTCCGCTTTCTTGCGCTGGATGTCGGCAGACTGAAAATCCGGATGAGGATCATGCGAGAAATAGGCCGCCGTCAGACCAACCGCCACGATGCCCAAATTGATAGCAAAGAAGATCCACCCGGAAATGCCAAGACCTGCCTTGAACATGTCACCCGCCATTTGGGCGGCGCCCGTTCCCGCCAGCATGTCCGAGAAACTGGCCTGAGGCTGGGTTTCAAAATCGAGATAGCCCTGGCGCAGCACGGAGACACCATAGATCAGCGACAGAATGATTGCCGTGATCAGCACCACCTGCAGAAGCTGCCCGGCCCAGCCGGACCTCTTCACATGATAGCCGAACCGGCAGAGCACCAGACCAAGCCTGTGGGCCAGCGTGACGAGAATGACGCCCACAAGAAAAGCCACGCCGAGCGACACGGTGGGGCTTTCGCGGAAGAAAAGCTCAAAACTCAGCCGGTTCACCGGGATTTCGAACAGCATCAGGGCCAGCATGAAAGGCCAGTAGAAGAAGCTGCGGGCATAGCGGGGCTGGCGGTCCACTTCGGCCTGGATCGTGTCCCATTTGGCATTGATGGTATCGAGCGTGTCCTGAGCATCGGCGATGCGCCCGCCATACTTGGTCTCGATCGCATTCATGTTGCCGGCATGGAGATCGTTGAGACGCTCAATCTTGGCATTGCGGGCAGCGGCGCGATCCATCGTCCTGTCATTGCCGATAACGCGCAGGGAGGAGGGCGTCCGATCCGGGGTTTCCGCCATGTGCTGATCCTCCAAAGGTCAGATAAAAATATTAACTGAGCTTCCCCCCCTGTCGCAAGGCGCCCGCACAGGACGCTGTTAACCATTGGGGACCCGGCGCCACTGCGGCCGGCCGCCTGTTTTATTGGCTTCCCGCGGGAAAATTGTCCCCACAGCGCCGCCATTAAGCAAAAGAATTCAGATAGTTAGTGAAAACCCCACAAGAAGATGATATGGAGCAAAAGTATTTTTTCGTGTGAGCACAAGAATGCACGGCAAGAGCGTAGAGTTAACCAAGTACAACGAGACCCAAGCGCCTGAACTCGCGCGCGCTTCTTTTCCCCCGACGCGGGAATTACACGCCGAAACGGCCGCAGCATCTTCATCAGCCGCTCAAGTGCGCATCATCGGGCTGGATATATGCCGGTCTGCGGCGATCCTCGCGACAATGTTCAGCCACGCGCTCGCGGAAGGCGGCGCCCAGCCCTATTACTCGTTCGACCATGCCGGGCTGATCTGGCTGCGCTTTTTCCTCCAGATGAGCCCGCCAATCTTCATCATCCTGTTTGGATCGGTATTGGAGATTGTCTACCGTCCCCGAATCGAAGCGGGGCAGAAGCAGCAGACCATAGCCCGGCTTTTGACCCGCGCCGCTCAATGCTACTTGCTCTATCTGGTCACGCTGCTGGCCATGCTGGCGGCAGGCCTCAGCTCGCCGGGATATACGCTGCGTTGCGCGCTGTTCCTCGGCGGCTCGCCCTATGGCGACATCCTGAAATTCTACACCCTTGCTCTGGCCCTAGCCCCGGCGTTGATCTTCCTGCGCGACAGGCTTGGCTTTGTGGCGCTGGGCGCTGTCTCGGTGATCATCCACCTGCTGCATCCGCTGATCACGCAGCTTCAGGTGCCGGAAACATCCTCCGCAGATGTCTATCTCAGCCCGTTGATATGTTTCCTGATCGGCGGTGGAGAGATTGTGACGGGCGGCCCCTCCTTTTTGCACGGGATGACATTCGTAATCTGGGGCATGATGATCGGCCGCGCTGTGATCGTCCTCAGCCGCCCCAGTTCCAGCCGCCAGCAGATCGTCCAGGCAGCCATCGGCATGGCAGCCCTTCTGCTGGTTTCAGGCGCCGTCCTGCTTAGCTTCTGGAATTACGATGCACCCCTCACCACTGTGCGAGACCTCAGCAACCTTACCTACCGAAATATCAACCATCCGATCTATTTCGCCTTCGGGCTTTTCGGCACGCTGCTGGCGGTGTTCGTCTGCCTGGTCCTCTATGACGGATTCCGGGTGAAGTTCGGCCTGTCTCTGGGCTTTGCCGGCAAGACCAGCCTTTTCACCTTCTCCTTTGGCAATGCCCTGCTCTACCTCGCCCCGGCGCTGACCCTCAGCCTCACCGGCAGCTGGATCTATACTTTCGCGCTGTTCTTCCTGGTCTGCCTGCAAAGCTATGCCTTCAACTGGCTGCAGACAGCGCGCGGCAACTGGCTGGCCACCCGGTTCCAGGCCTTGATTGTGCGGATAAATTCGGCGGTGGGCTGGCTTCCGAAGCAACTTGCCGCGCCCTATGGCGGGCTGCTGGGCTGGCGATAGGCACGTAGCCGCCTGAAACCGCTTTCAGGCGGGCGAATGCAACGCTATATGCCGCCCATGACCCCACGCGACAAAATCCGTAACTTTTCCATCATCGCCCATATCGACCATGGGAAGTCGACCCTTGCCGACCGCCTGATCCAGGCCTGCGGCGGGCTGACCGACCGGGAGATGAGCGAACAGGTGCTCGATTCGATGGATATCGAGAAAGAGCGCGGCATCACCATCAAGGCCCAGACGGTGCGCCTGTCCTACACGGCGCAGGATGGCGAGACCTATACCCTCAACCTGATGGACACGCCCGGACACGTCGACTTTGCCTATGAAGTCTCCCGGTGCCTCGCGGCCTGTGAAGGCTCCCTGCTGGTGGTGGATGCCTCCCAAGGCGTGGAGGCCCAGACGCTGGCCAACGTCTATCAGGCCATCGACCAGAACCATGAGATTGTGCCGGTCCTCAACAAGATCGACCTGCCGGCCGCTGACGTGGACCGGGTGAAAGAGCAGATCGAGGAGATCATCGGTCTTGATGCCTCTGACGCCGTTCAGATTTCGGCCAAGACCGGCCTTGGCATCCCCGATGTGCTGGAAGCCATCGTCACCCGCCTGCCCCCGCCGCGGGGAGGCGATCAGGCCGCGCCCCTCAAGGCCGCGCTCGTTGACGCCTATTACGACCCCTATCTCGGCGTGGTCGTCATCGTCCGCGTGCATGACGGCGTGCTGAAGAAGAAACAGTCGATCCGCATGATGCGCACCGGCGGCGTCTACGAGATCGACAAGGTCGGCACATTCAATCCCAAGCTCACCGAAGTCGATGCGCTCGGCCCCGGCGAGGTTGGCTATTTCGTGGCCTCGATCAAAGAGGTCGGCGACTGCTCCATCGGTGACACGATCACCGAAGACAAGCGCCCGACCGACAAGGCCCTGCCCGGCTATAAAGACGTGCAACCGGTCGTGTTCTGCGGCCTCTTCCCGATGGATGCGGGCGACTTTGACGACTTGCGCGCCGCAATGGGCAAGCTGCGCCTCAACGACGCCTCCTTCACCTGGGAGATGGAAACCTCCGCCGCGCTCGGCATGGGCTTCCGCTGCGGCTTCCTTGGCCTCCTCCACCTGGAAATCATCCAGGAACGCCTCTCCCGCGAGTTTGACCTCGACCTGATCGCGACCGCGCCGAGCGTCGTCTATGAAATGACGATGACGGACGGTACCGAGATCGAGCTGCACAACCCGGCCGATATGCCGGACGTGGTGCGCATCGCCGAAATCCGCGAGCCGTGGATTGCCGCCACCATTTACACGCCGGACGAATATCTCGGCTCGATCTTGAAACTCTGTCAGGACCGCCGCGGCATTCAGACCGAACTATCCTACGTGGGCGGACGGGCCTGCGTGAAATATGAACTGCCCCTCAACGAGGTGGTGTTCGATTTCTATGACCGCCTGAAATCCATCTCGCGCGGCTATGCCAGCTTTGACTACACCCTCATCGGCCACCGCGCCGAAAACCTCGTCAAGCTGCAGATCCTCGTCAATGAGGAGCCTGTCGATGCGCTCGCCATGCTCGTCCACCGCGACCGCGCCGAAAGCCGGGGCCGCCAGATGTGCGAGCGCCTGAAAGAGCTGATCCCGCGCCAGATGTTCAAAATCCCGATCCAGGCGGCTATCGGCGGGCGCGTGGTGGCGCGTGAAACCATCAGTGCCATGAGGAAAGACGTGACCGCGAAATGCTATGGCGGCGACGCTACGCGCAAACGCAAACTCCTCGACAAGCAAAAGGCCGGCAAGGCCCGCATGCGCCAGTTCGGCAAGGTGGAAATCCCGCAGGAAGCCTTCGTGGCGGCGCTCCGGATGGATGGGGATTAAGCCCCATCCGCCTCCCGCGCATCAGGTGAGCAGAAGATAAATCGCCCGGCCCGCCATCGGGAACAGCACCAGCGTGGACACCACGAACAGGTAGAAACGGATCATCACGACGTTACGGGTCACCTGCCAAAGTGAATGGATGATCCGCAGGGCAACATAAGCCCAGGCGAGTCCCACATCTACCATGCCTGTCTCACCGCTGACAGCCAGCACCATCACGATGGCATAGAAAATCGTCGGCTGTTCCATAAGGTGGTTGTAATTGTCCGCCACCTGACGAACCTCTGAGGGCAGCGCGTTCCACGCATCCCCGCGTGTGTGCTTGGCCTTCTCCGGATGCAACCGCGCCTTCTGCATGGCCGGTACGTGGGTCGCCAGCATCCAGGCCCAGATGATCAACGTCCAGGCAACCAGAATTGCGGCGGGCAGCAACAGAGCGGCAGTCATGGGCGTGCTCCTGAGTGGTAAATTGCAGGCGTCCAGCGTGGCGCGATCTTCCCTAAGAATCAACCGGCCAGTCCTCGCCCGCACCTTCCAGCGCCGCTATCTCTCCGTCCAGCGCCTTCACCGCCCGCTGGTTCAGCCACCACACTCCATAAAACAAGGCAGCAACCAGCATTGCCGCAAACAGCAAAATGACGAGCTTCACCGCCAGTGGCGCCGGATTGTCCGGCGCAAAGCTTACCCCGCCCAGGAACACCGCCATCCCCGGCACGAACGGCAGGAGATACCAGCGCCACACCGATGCCAGCGCCGCACGCTGGCGCAGCAGTTCTGCCCGGTGAAACGTCATCAGGTTCTGGGCGGCGTCCATCTCTGCCCCGCTGGCAGACCGCGCCAGGCCGTAGAGTTTCCAGCAGACATAAAGCGCCCCGAAGATAATCAGAAAACACCCCGCCCGGACGATGGGCTCCGGCACGGTGATCGCCGTCCAGCCGAAAAGGGCAATCACCAGGGCGGCAGCGGCATATTCGGTCATGTTCCGACGCAGGATGGTTTTCTGAAAGTCGCGCGCCTTCCGGCGCACGTCCTCAAGCGGCATGACAAAATTGCCCGTCTCCTGGCCTGCCCAGAGATCGCGAAGGGGATCATGATCAGACATCGACTTTCTCCCTGAAATCTTCTGCCAGCCGCGCCTTGAGGCGAGAAATGCGCGTCGTCACCGCGCCGGGCGTAAAGCCAGTAATCTCGGCGATGGCCGGCGCGTCCAGTTCCTCCAGATAAAGCGTCATCACCTGCCGGTCTGCCGGCTTCAGGGCGCGTATCCAGGCGTTGAGGCGTTCCAGCGCGTCCTCACGCTCATAATCCGTTGCCGGATTATCGGCCGCCACCACCGGGCCGATGGCCTCCTCCCCCACCAGCCCCCGATTGCGCCGCACCTCGCGGCCCACATGGGTGGACGCCACATTATGCGCCACCCGGTAAACCCAGGTCTTGAGGCTGCAGCGCCCATCAAACTTCGCAAAGCTGCGCCAGAGGGCGACATGCATTTCCTGCAACAGATCCCGGCGCCGCTCCGGATGGGCCTCCATCGCGCGGGCCAGCCGCTCCAGCGCGCCGCCATGGGCCTCTACGGCCTCCATATAACGCTGATCCTGATCGAACACCGGCTTCATGACAGGATAGTCTGGCAGGCGCAGAGTTTCTTACAATCCTTACCGGAAAATCGTCACGCCCACCCATGCCAGCAACGGCACGAGCATCGTGATGGCCATCCAGTCGCGCAGGAGGCCGGCGAAATTCTATTTCCCGGCTAGCCGCCGCGCGCGGAAAGGGGCACACAAGCAGGCCAGACTGCGAAAGGACGATCCCATGCGCCCCCGCCCGATTTCCGCGCTCCTGCTGTCAGCCATCCTCTTCAGCGCCTGCATCAGCGCGCCCCAGGCGACCGCCCCGGAGTCCAGCCCCGCCGACGCCGCCATTGCGCCGGTCACCCCCGATCCTGCGCTCGCCAATGGCGCTGGTGCCGGCGTTTACCGGCTCGACAAACACCATGCGAGCCTCGTCTTCGCCGTGGATCATCTCGGCTTTTCAAACTATGTGGGCCAGTTCACGCGCTTTGATGCCACCCTGACGATCGATCCCGCCGCGCCCGAGGCCGCCACGCTCACCGCAACGGTCGATCCAACCTCGCTCACCATCCCCACCCCGCCCGAAGGTTTCCTCGAAACACTGTTGGGCGCCGACTGGCTGAACGCGGCCGCCTTCCCGGAAATCACCTTCACCTCCACGCAAATCCGCCAGACCGGCCCCGCAGACGCCGAAGTCACCGGCGGCCTGACCTTCCTGGGCGCAACCGTCCCGGTCTCTTTTGAGGTTCACTTCAATGGCGCCTATCCGGGCTACCCGCCCTATGATCCAAACGCCCGCGCCGGTTTTCACGCCGCCGGCAGCCTTAACCGCTCGGATTTCGGGATGACCCATGGCCTGCCGCCCGAAGGCTCCACCATGGGGGTCGGCGATCAGGTGAAATTCTGGATCGATGCCGAGTTCACCGGCCCGCCCACGGAAGCCCTGCCGACTTAACCGCTTCTATCCGGCCCCTTGCCCCGCTATATGCGGGCGATGACCAAGCCCCTGACGATCCTCGGCATAGAGACCAGCTGCGACGAGACGGCCGCCGCCGTGCTGCGCTATGAGGACGGCCGCGCGACGCTATTGTCAGACGTGATCCGCACGCAACTTGCCGAACATGCGCCCTATCTGGGCGTCGTGCCGGAGATTGCCGCCCGCGCCCATGCCGAGCTGGCAGACCTCACGGTCGCAGCCGCCATGAACACTGCAGGTCTTTCCTATGCTGATCTTGACGGCGTTGCCGCCACCGCCGGCCCCGGCCTCATCGGCGGCGTGCTCGTCGGCCTGATGACCGGCAAAGCCATTGCCCAGGCCGCCGGCAAGCCCTTCATTCCGGTAAACCATCTGGAAGGCCACGCGCTCTCCCCCCGTCTGGGTACGGATTGCCCCTTTCCTTACATCCTGCTGCTGGTCTCCGGCGGGCATTGCCAGTTTCTGGAAGTGCGCGGTCTGGGGGATTATCGCCGCCTCGGCTCCACCATCGACGACGCCGCCGGCGAAGCTTTTGACAAGGTGGCCAAACTGCTCGGCCTCGGTTTTCCCGGCGGGCCGGCGGTAGAGCGCATGGCGGCGGCGGGTAATCCGAAGGCGCATGATTTTCCGCGCCCGCTGCTCAATCGGCCGGGCCTGGAAATGAGCTTTGCAGGCCTCAAAACGGCCGTCGCCCGCGCTGCCGAAAACGCTCGCAGCGACAACGAAAAGGCCGATATCTGCGCCAGCTTTCAGGCCGCCATCTGTGATGTCCTCTCGGCGCGGGCCCGGCGCGCGCTGGAGAAGTTCGATGCGGGCACGGACGAAAAGCGCTTCGTCGTAGCCGGAGGCGTCGCCTCCAACAAGGCTATACGCGCCGCGCTCGAAGCAGAGGCAGAGGCAGGCGGCGCGCGCCTGATTGCCCCGCCCCTGCGCCACTGCACGGATAATGCCGCAATGATCGCGCTGGCCGGCGCGGAGCATCTGGCATCCGGCCGGGAAACTGGCGAAGGCCTCGCCTCGGGCGCGCGGCCGCGCTGGCCGCTGGATGAAGCCTCGGCCAAGGCAGACCCCGTCTTCGGCGCGGGCCGGCGCGGCGCGAAGGCCTGACCGCACAGAGACTTACCCTCGCCTCAAATGAAAACGGGCGCCTGCTTGAGGCGCCCGTCTGGCCGGTATCCGGGTGGGAGGAAGCCCGGAACGTTCCGGCATCAAGCTGCACGCGGTAGGGGAAACGCGCGCAGCGATGCCTGTTTGCGCGCCGGCCTTAGCCGACGAAATAAGCGAGCTGCACGGTCGCCCACATGACGAGGGCGGTGGCAGGGATGGCCGCAAGGAAAGACAGAACGGCCTGACGATTTTCCTGGGAGGACATGGGGAGAGCTTTCTGACGGTGCCGGGCAGCGACCATCGCCGCCCATGAACGTCATATAGCACCCCATTGAGGAATAATCAATGAATAAATTTGATTTCGTTCACTCGTCAGCGTTCAGGTGCTTTTTCATGACGGCATCGACGCCCGGAACGCAATGCGGATCAACCGCTTCGGGCAGGCTCTCCCAGGCCGCAGGCGGGGTCGCGCCGGGAGACAGGCCCGCCAGCAGCAGATCCATCACCCCGTCTATTTCGCGCTGCAGTTTGGGCAGGGTCAGTTTCGAGAAAAGCTGCGGAAAGCGAAACTTCATCAGCGCCGCCTGCCACATCTCGGCAACCTCTTCAGGATTGTCGATGGACCGGAATTCGCCGGCAGCCACACCATCCTTCATGATCTGAACCAGATAGGTGCGTTCCTTGGCGAGCTTTTCATTCATGTAGAGCGGACGTTCATCCGAAAGGACTTCGGCCACTTCCAGAATCTTCGCCTCTTCTGCAATGGCAGAATAGGTCCGCGTCAGTTCGTAATGGAAGATTTCCCGCATCCGGTCCGCCGCAGACACTTTCTTGTCCGCGATCTTGGCGAAGGTGGCGTAGGCTTCCTCATTGAACTTGCGAGCCATGGCCTCGGCAATGTCGAGCTTGGAGGCGAAGAAGCGATAGATATTGCCGGCGGACATGTTGCAGTCCTTGGCAATCTCCGCCATCGTTGTCTTCGAATAGCCATAGTGAAGAATGCGCTCCACGGCAGCGTGGAGAATCATCTTCCTTGTATCGTCCATCTGGGTCATTTGGTAAGTCTACAGCAAATTGCTGAACGTTCAATATATTGTTCAGCGTCCATTTTGTGTCATCTACCTGACATTGCACGCGCCAAACGTCTACTTCAAACCGGCACCAGAACAGCGATGACACTGCCCTTCTGACTGTGCCATAGCGGCGGCAGATCAAAAGGGAGATGCCTGCAATGCCGCTTTACTGTCTGCACTGTCTCGACAATGAAACCGACGGCGCCGCGCGCCGCGCTGCAACCCGCCCCGCGCATCTGGAATGGGTCGCCAGCCTCGGTGATACCTGCCGCATGGCCGGCCCGCTGCTGAGCGAAGAAGGCGGCATGATCGGGTCGGTCTTCCTGATGGTGGCCGAAAATGCCGTTGCCGCCCGCGCCCTCAATGCCGCGGACCCTTATACGAAAGCCGGCGTCTTTGGCCGGGTCCATATCAGCGAAACGCGCTGGGCCTATGGCGAGGGAAAACCCGCATGAGGAAGTTCATTTCCGGCAATCTCAACTACTCCAGCTGGTCGATCCGCCCCCTCATGGCCGTGCGCAAGGCGGGCCTAGGCATTGAGGAAGAGATCCTGCCGCTGGATTTCCCCGAGACCACGGCCCGCCTGAAGGAGATCAGCCCAACCGCCAAGGTGCCGCTGCTGATCTGGGATGATCTGATGATCTGGGAAAGCCTGGCGATCACCGAATTTGTCGCCGAACTGGCCGCCCCCGGCGTGATCTGGCCGAAGGATACGGCCCGGCGCGCCATTGCCCGCGCCGTCTCTTCGGAAATGCATGCCGGCTTTGCCGCCATCCGCAACGCCTGCTCAATGGACATTCGCGGCCGCACGCCCGCGCCAGAGATGACCCCCGCCCTGGAAGCAGACATTGCCCGTCTTCAGGCGATGTGGTCCCAGCTGCGGGAAACCCATGGCCGCAATACAGAAGAGCCCGGCCCGTTCCTCTTCGGCGCCTGGTCGGCGGCCGATGCCTTCTACCTGCCTGTAGTGACCCGTTTCCGTACGTTCGGCCTCCCGCTCACGGGCGCCGCCGCCGATTACGCCGCCGCTGCTCTGGAAGATCCGGACTTCAAACGTCTGGAAGCGGAGGCAGCCGCTGAGCCCTGGTGGATCAAGTACGGGCCTGAAGGGCGCTCGGCCGGACTTCTGAAACCGGCGGGCTGAAAAGGTCGTAGCCAAGATCATGCCGGACGAGGTCTCTGACCCGTTCGGCATAGATCTCCATAGCCTCGCCGGTAAACAGCTCGTCCAGCGTCTCCCGGCGGTTCTGCAGCACATTAGGCTCCGCCGCAGGATCAACGCGTGTGGCCATCGCCTCTTTCGTGCCCGCTTCCAGCGCAGCCAGAATCGCTTCCGGCTTCAGCGTTACGCCCCAATGCTGCGCCATGGCATGTAGCGCCGCGCGCGGATTGGCGCTGGTGGCCTCATACTGCAGCACCCTAACCTCACCTGGAAAAGCTGCGTGGATATCGCCCCACCGGTTCCAGAACCGGGCGATCCAGTAAAGGTCACACCGGAACTGCTTTCCGGCCGGATCGCCGCGCAGATAGTCCAGCCAGCTCACCTGGATGTCGTCCTGCCATTTGGCATAGTGGGAGGCCAGAATGCCCATCGGGTGGCGCACGCACAGCACATAGGGCGGCAGTTTCGCCGCCTTGCGCGCCCACGGCCAGCTGGCCATCTGATGGGGTATGGAATGGCTTTTCGCCAGGCGCGGCAATTGCCCAAATACTGGCGCATCCGTTGCAAAGCCGATATAGGGCCGCGTGGCATTTTCGGAGAAATAGGCTGGGCGCTGGATGCCGTAGGTGTCGGCCAGCGCCACCGAAAACATGTAAAGCATCCAATGCGTGCCGGAATTCTTCGAACTGACAAAGAACCCGTCAAACGCGCCGTGCCGTAGCACGGAGAAATTCGTCCATCGCTCTTTGCGGTCCTTTGCCAGGAAGGCTTTGGGCGGAGAATGGGGCATGAGGGGTGGTAACCGTCTCTGTTGGAGCGATGCAACAGCCCGATGCATTACAGGAAGGTGTTGCACAGTTATGTCTTGAGACCGGCCATATCCCGATAGATCTGCAACAAGGACAGCTGTGCCCGTGTCGGCAGCCCTTCTGCCTCCGAAACCGCCACCAGCATCGTGTCCAAGTCTACTACTTCCTTGGGGCTCAACTGCGGCGCATTCACCACCAGCCTGCTCAGGCGGCGCATCTGCTCCTCCCCCGGCAGCTGGCTGCCTGCCACCCAGGCGGCATGGGCTGCCAACTCTTCCGCTTCCTGCACGGAAAAGCTGAAATGTGTGCGGATCTCAGCTTCGATCATGTCGGCCTGCCGCGCGGAAAGCGGCGCCCCGCGCCCCAGCGCCACCATCATCATCATGATCGCGGCGGCTTCCCGCGGATCCTCGATCAGCTCGACACCGCCCCTGCCCGCGCGCCATTTGAACGCCAGACGCCGGGGCGCATTGGCAACCGTTTTGGCTGCCTGTCCCAGCTCATCCAGGCCGCGCCTCGCCATCCGCAGACGCCAGGACCACACGGCGACGGCGGTGAGTACGGTAAGGATGGCAAAGACAATATGCATAAGGACAGTTTAGTCCGGCAAAGATCGGCGCGCCATGACCAATTCGGTAAGGTTGGATTTCCATTCTTGCAACTGCTTACAAAAACGGCGCCCTCATGAGGCGCCGTCCTGAAGTTGTCAGTTCCTGGCCAGGCAGGATCAGTTTTCCGGCGCCGGTTCTGCCGCCGCATGGGCCTGTGTCAGCACATAGGCGCGGATCGCCTCAGCCTCGTCCGGGGTGACGTATTCGGCAAACGAGACCATGCCATTGGCAGCCAGGTTACCTTCCAGCACTACGCCCTTCCAGGCGTCTGAATTGGCAGTGATCGCCGACCAGCGCAGGTCAGGCAGCACGCCGGAAGAAACCGCCAGCGGGCCGTGGCACACCGCGCAGTTGCGCGCATAATGCACCGCGCCTTCCGAGATCACCGCCATCGAGCCGAAAGCTTCACCTTTCGGGGTGGCTTCTACCGGGGCAAGCCCGGAATCGGCAATCTCGCCTGTGCCGCCGATCTTGAAGGTCACCACCTTGCCAACGGTGGAGGCGACTTTCTCGTCATAGGCAAAGCCCGCCGCCAGCGCGAAGGCAGAGCCCCAGCCAGTAGTGATCGTGACATATTGCTCGCCATCGATCATGAAAGTGCCGGGGCCAGAGGCACCACCCGATTTGAGATTGTGGCTCCACAGCTTGTCTCCGGTGGCGGCGTCATAAGCGACGAACTCACCATTCAGCTTGCCCTGGAAGACCAGCCCGCCGGCCGTCGACAGCACCCCGCCATTCCAGGCATTGTCATGCTCCACGCTCCAGCGCGGGGCGCGCGCTACCGGGTCCCAGGCAATCAGACGGCCCTTGAGGCTGGCGCGGAGGAATCTTGCCACTTCCGGCGGCGCAATCGGCGGCACGCCGGCCGAAAAGTCCACGCCCGTATTCCAGCCGACCGGCCGGGCCGAGAAGCGCGGATCTTCGGCATATGCCTGCGGAATTTCCTGGGCCGGAATATAGGCAAGGCCCTCATCCGGGCTAAACGCCATCGGGTGCCAGTTATGGCCGCCCAGCGGGCCGGGGGTCTGCTCATAGGGCTGTTTGGCATAGCGCGCTTCGGGCACTTCAATCGGCCGGCCATTTTCATCCAGGCCTGTCGCCCAGTTCATCGGCACATAGGCATCGCCCGAGATGAACTCGCCCGTCGCCGCATCGACCACATAGAAGAAGCCATTTTTCGGCGCCTGCATCGCTACCCGGCGCGGCGCGCCATTCTCGCCCAGCGGCAGGTCCGCCAGGATGATTGTCTGGGTTGCGGTATAGTCCCAATTATCGCCCGGCGTTGTCTGGAAGTGCCATTTATAGGCGCCGGTATCCGCGTCCACCGCAACGATCGAGGAGAGGAACAGGTTGTCCCCGCCGGCAGGATCCCGGAACGTCCGGTTCCAGGGAGAGCCGTTACCAACGCCGAAGATGATCTGGTTGTTCACCTCGTCATAGACGATCGAATCCCAGACGGTGCCGCCGCCGCCATCGGTCGTCCAGGCGCCTTCATCGCCCCAGGTCACATTGCCGACCTGCACGAACGCGTCATCCGAGGCCGCCCCGTCCGGCTGTTTCAGAGGGTTGGGAACGGTATAAAACCGCCAGACGAGATCGCCCGAACTTGTGTCGTAGGCGGACAGGTAGCCGCGTACGCCCAGCTCTGCCCCGCCATTGCCGATCAGCACCTTGCCGTTCACCACGCGCGGCGCGCCAGTGATCGTGTAGGGCTTGTCCTGATCAACCGTCACCTTGCTCCAGATGACTTCGCCGGTCTCGGCGTTCAGCGCTTCAAGGCGTCCGTCGATCACGCCGACATAGACTTTGCCGTCATAGACCGCCACGCCGCGATTAACGACATCGCAGCAGGCTTTGACGCCCACCGCGCGATCCGCCTGCGGATCATACACCCACTTCTCCGCGCCGGTCTTGGCGTCCAGCGCATACACCACCGACCAGGCCGAGGTGACATACATCGTTCCGTCCACGACAATCGGCGTGGATTCCACGCCGCGATTGGTGGCCAGGTCATAGGTCCAGGCAACGCCCAGCTGGCTGACATTCTCCCTGTTGATCGCCGTCAACTTTGAATGGCGCTGCTCATCATAGGTGCCGCCATAGGTCAGCCACTCATTGCCGGCGCTTTCGCTGGAAATGCGGGCGGTATCGACGGCCGCAAAGCCGCGCGGTTCGGCCTTCTGCACCTGCCCCTGTCCGCAGGCCGCCAGAATAAGCGCCGCGCTCGCAGCTGCCATGAAGGGCAAGGCCCGGCGGGCCATTACATACTTGCTCACGATAATCCTCCCAGACCACGTCCTGCGGCGCCTTGCGCGCAGGATCAGTTCGGCAGGAGACTAGCCGCTCGCCCGGTAAAGTCGAGATGTGACGCGGCGGGAGCATCCGCCGGCGGCTGCCTCAGGCCACCGCCGCCAGGCGAAGCTCGTCGCGCGCGGCAAGGATGGCTTCTTCAACCGCGCGCCGCCAGCCTGCCATGTCCCCGGCATTGGCCGCCGCCTTGGGAAAAGTAACGGATCGTGACGCACTGACCACGCCGCCCTCGCCGTTCACAAGCCCGGAACACGCCTCGGCCGCCCCGGCTCCCTGCGCGCCATAGCCCGGCACCAGAAACAGCGCCTTGGGCGCCAGCGCCCGCACGGCGCGGGCCTCTTCGGGCGCTGTCGCGCCGATCACCATCATCAGGCTCGACCAGCCACACGGGCTCATGAGCCGCTCGGTCAGCGGCTGAAGCGCTTCGGCCACGCGCACATAAAGCGGCGCCCCGCCCATGATGCGCGACTGGAAATCCGCCGCGCCGGGATTGGACGTACGCACCAGAACGATCACGCCCTTGCCGTGCGCCTTGGCGAGCTTTGCGTAAGGCTCCAGCGTGTCGAGCCCCATATACGGGTTCACGGTCAGACCGTCGCCTTCAAACGGCGCGCCCGGCGCCAGATAAGCCTGCGCATATCCTTCAGCGGTCGAGCCGATATCGCCGCGCTTGGCATCCATCAGCACGATCAGCCCGGCGGCCCGCGCGGCTTTTGCCGCCGCCTGCAGCGCCGCCATGCCTTCGGGCCCGTGGCGCTCGAACAGGCTGACCTGCGGCTTCACCACCGCCACCTTGCCGGCCGCTGCCTCGATGATCGCCTGCGACCATTTCCTGACACCCTCGGGCGTATCCCCGCCGAAAAGCTCCGGAATCATGCCCGGATGAGGGTCGATCCCCACACAGAGCGGGCCGAATTTCCGTGTGCCGTCAATCAATCGGGATGCAAAATCAGTCATGCGCCCACCTCGCACATAACCTTCACCACCTGCAAGCGCCGCCGGGCGGTGTCGGAGGCCGCGCCGTAATTGCGGATGCGGAACGCGTCGGATGGGCCAGCTTCGCGCGGCACGCCCATCGTGGTGAGGAACGCGTCCACCGATTGCGGCGCTGTTGTATAGACGCGGCCCCGGCGCGGGCTTTCGGCCACGATCACTCCGCGCACCGCCCCGTCCTTGCCGAAAACCGGCCCGCCGGAAATACCGCCGAGCGTCCCGGTCAGACCATTCGTGCGGCCAACCTCGGCCCAGGCGAGGATCGGCATGTCCGCCTCGCGCAGGCCGCGCGTCACCAGCCGCGAGCGGCCCACCAGCTTGCTGGCAAGCTCGCCGGGCTGGCCCTGCGGGAAGCCGACCAGATAGCCCTCGCTGCCCAGAAACATCGGCGATGTGAGGTCCAGCCTCACCGGATTGGGGCTGCGCCCGGTCGAGAGCAGCGCCAGATCATGCCCGTCATCCAGCGAAACCCGCGCCACCGGCACATAATTGCCCGGCGCCACTTCCAGGCTGACCTTGGAACAGCCATCGACCACATGCCGGGCGGTCAGCCAGTCGCCGCGCGAATTGATCGCAAAGGCTGTGCCTACGCCGTTCTGCGGCGGCCCGGTCTGCACCACGACCAGCTCGTCCAGCGGCGATGGGTCGGGCAGCAGCGGCCCGATTTCCTCGGCGATGATCGACGGCGGCGGCGGCGCGGGCGCCTCGGCCTCCGGCACCAGCGAGAATACGACCAGGAGGATAAAGCCGAGCGCGGCGGCATAGATCACCCAGTCAAACGCGCGCATGCTCTTCAGATCCTCTGCAACACTGGATCCCACAGCCCTGCCGCAAAGATCAGCCCGGTGCCGAGCTTTGCAGCGGCGAGCACCACCGCCGCGCCCATTTCATCATTCGAAATGCGGCGCGGAATGCCTCGCAGGATCAGGTCCACGATACGGTAGGTAATGAGTTGCATGAGCAGTGCAATGGCCCCCCAGAGCACAAGTTCGGGAAGAGACACCGAAGACGCCAGCGTCGAGGCGATTGGAATGGCCAGCCCCCCGATGGCCCCGGCCAGCGCCACACCGGCGGACGCATTGCCATCCTTGACGAGGGCAAGTTCCTTCCACGGCGTGAGCAGAACATAGACAGTCGACGCGATCAGCAGCATCACCCCGGCCATGCCCGTTGACATCAGGAAGCGCGGAAAGGCGGCATCAAAAGCGCTCAATTCTCCCAGTATCACCCTTGTTTATCCTCGCTTGCGGGTCTACGCCCGGCTTCTGGAACCACCGGTTCGACCCTATCGAGTGCGCCCCCCAGCCTCAAGGAGAGAGGAACATGCTCGCCGGAAAAACTGCCCTCATTACAGGCTCAACCAGCGGCATCGGTAAGGCCATCGCGCTGCAGCTTGCAGCCGGCGGGGCTAACATCGTGCTGAACGGTTTCGGTGACGCAAAGGAGATCGAGACACTTCGCGCCGGCATCGAAAAGGATCATAAAGTAAAAGCCACCTTCTCCGGCGCAGACCTGACAAAACCAGACGCCATTGAGGCAATGATGCGGGAAGCCGCCGATACGTTTGGCGGCGTCGACATTCTCGTGAACAATGCCGGCACGCAATTCGTCGCCCCGATTGACGAGTTCCCGGTCGACAAGTGGAACCTGATCATCGCGCTGAACCTGTCAGCCGCCTTCCACACTACCCGGCTCGCCCTGCCCTACATGAAATCGAAAAAGTGGGGCCGCATCCTCAATATGGGCTCGGCCCATGCCAAGGTCGCCTCCCCCTTCAAATCGGCCTATGTCGCGGCCAAGCACGGCCTTTCCGGGCTCACCAAGACGACGGCGCTGGAAGGCGCTATCCATGGCGTCCGCTGCAACACCATCTGCCCCGGCTATGTCTTCACCCCCCTGGTCGAAGGCCAGATCGCCGACACCGCCAAGGCCCGCGGCATGACCGAGGAACAGGTCAAGAATGATGTCCTTCTCGCCGCCCAGCCGACCAAGGAATTCGTCACCGCCGAGGAAGTCGCCGCCTTTGCCCGCTTCCTCTGCTCCCCCGCCGCCGCTCAGATCAACGGGGCAGACCTCTCCATCGATGGCGGCTGGACCGCACAATAAGTTTATTTGACGCTTCGGGCAGACCACGGCACTTTCCTCTGCGATGCTGGCACGCATTCTCCTTCTCTCCCTCAGCCTATGGCTGATGATCGCCGGTGGCCTTGCCGCCCATGCGAGCCCCTGCCATGTGCAGGATGGGATGAAGTCCATGACGGCCAGCGCGCCCGTGGAAGCAGGCGCCTCCCATGATCATTGCGACATGATGGCCGAAGCCGCGCCAGAACACCCTTCTGGTGATATGCCAGGCAAGGCGCCTGCGGCTGACGGCATCTGCTGCTGCCCGGCCGTGCTTGCCGCGCTGCCGGCCCCCGCCTTGCCGCAAGCCGCCGCCCCCGCCTTCTCCCTTCCCGCCAGCTTCCCGCTGGACGCCCGTGCCCCCTCGCGCACGCTGATCCCCGAGCCGCCCCCCCCGAAAGCCTGACCTGTCGATCATCCGCCACCGGATCAATCAACAGACAGGACAAACGGCTCATGCCACCTAAACTCATTGTTGCGGGGCTTGCCCTCGCAGCGCTAGCCGCGCCTGCCAGCGCGCGCCCCGTCTCCTATGCAGGCGGCTGGACGGTAATGCAGGACAATAACGGGATGTATTCCTCCTTGCTTGTCCACTATTCGCCCACGGCCACCGACTCCCTCGGTCTCCTGGCCGAGCAGAATTGGTCGATGGACGCCACCTTCACCGGCCTGCAATACACGCGCTTGGCCAAGCGTTGGAACGCGCCCCAAAGCCAGGGCAATCTCTACATCAAGCTCGGCGCTGGCGCGGCCGACGCGTTCGATGGCGGCCAGAAAGCCGCCGGCTTTGCCGGCCTTTCGGCTG
The DNA here is from genome assembly GCF_000685315.1 of Hyphomonas polymorpha PS728. Classification (GTDB taxonomy): domain Bacteria; phylum Pseudomonadota; class Alphaproteobacteria; order Caulobacterales; family Hyphomonadaceae; genus Hyphomonas; species Hyphomonas polymorpha. Next base: position 53,394 of record NZ_ARYM01000010.1, on the reverse strand, counting down.
ACTGGGAAACCCGGCGCCTCTTCGTCTCCTATGACGTGCGGGCCCGGGACTATGGCTTCGATCAGTCGGTCTCTCATGCCGCACGGATCGGCGTTGCGCCCTATGTGGCCGAATTCGGGAAACTCCATACCTGGGCCATGCTCCAGGTGGAAAATCATCCCGAGGCGGATAATCCCGTCCAGGTCACACCCCTCCTGCGCTTGTTCGAAGGCCCCCTCCTCGTGGAGGCAGGATACACCCTCGAAGAAGACCGCTTTCTCCTCAACTGGATCTATCGTTTCTAAAGGATACCCATCATGAAAACCTTCAAAACACTCACCCTCGCCGCCCTCCTTGGTCTTTCTGCCGCGCCCGCGCTCGCCGCTCCGGATGCGCCCGCCGCAGCCGCCCAGCAGGCCAAGGGGGAATTCGTCACCGCCCATGTGAACGGGCTTGTGTGCGACTTCTGCGCCCAATCCATCCAGAAAGTCTTCAAGAAGGAAGCCGCCGTGAAGGGCGTGCATGTAGACCTCGACAGCGGCGAAATCCACATCTCGATGAAGCCTGGCCAGAGCATGGATGACGCTGCCATTGAAAAGCTCATCCGCAAATCGGGCTATTCCCTGACCTCAATCGAGCGGGAGGCTGCCGAATGACGGATACGGACGAAATCCGCCCCCCAAGCACCCTGCCGGCTTTCCTGTCACTGTTCACCTCGACCGGAACGCTCATCTGCTGCGCCCTGCCCGCCCTGCTCGTCAGCCTTGGCGCCGGCGCGGTGATGGCCGGGTTGATCGAGGCTGTGCCGCAGATCACATGGCTTGGCAGAAACAAGGAACTTGTCTTCGGTATTGCCGCCGCCATGCTGGCTATCTCCGGCCTCTGGCAATGGCATGCCCGCAGCCTGCCCTGCCCGGTAGAGCGGGCGAAGGCAGCGGCCTGCGCGCGAGCGCGAAAAGTCAGCTGGATTGTCTGGGGGCTGAGTGTCGCCTTTCTGGTGATCGGCGCATTCTTCGCCTTCTTCGCAGCCGCCATCTTCTACTGAGACGACCACTTTAAGAACGGCAAAGCCCCCTCGGCGCTCCGCTGAGGGGGCTTTTCCTTCTTGCCTATTCGGCTGCCTTCATGATCGCTTCCATCCGCGCGATCCATATCAGCCACGCCTTGCGGCCCGTGTCCGTCAGGAACACGCGCGTCTGGGGCTTCTTGCCCACAAACCGCTTTTCCTGTTGCACATAACCTGCCTCTTCCAGCTTCTTCAGATGAGTAGACAGGTTGCCATCCGTCGCGCCCACCTTGTCTCTCAATTCCCCGAACACCGCCGGGCTGACAGAGGAAAGATATGCCATCACACCCAGGCGCAGCCGCCCATGGATCACATCGTCAATGTCATTATGGTCGAAGGGGTTGTCCTCGCTCATGGCGCGCCCCCCTTCAGACCGTTTCAGAGGGCTCAGCCCGCATCATCATGATCCCGGGAATGAAAACCGCCAGGAAGGCCGCTGCCGCGCCAACCAGCCAGACATAATGTGTCCCGGACAATACACCTGCCAAGGCAGCCGCGAGAAGCGCGGCCACTCCAGCAAATTTTAGCGTGCCGCGCTGCGTCATGAGGCCGGTGACGAGCTGTCCAATACCATAGAGCCCGATCACCATGGGAACAGACCACACAAATCCTTCCAACCCGGTGCCGAAAATAACGATCCGGCCGATCACCCCGGCAAAGTAAGCGAAGAGGAAGAAGCCCGACACTGTCCAGAGATCTGCCTGGATACGGTTTCCGGTCGAGGCTGCACCCGGCTTTGCTGGAAACTTCAGTGAAAGCACAATCTGTCCCAGCACCCCAATCCCGGCAACGCCGCACCAAAGCATCCAGAATGCATCAGGCCCGAGACCAGCCATCTCCGCCGCGATCAGAAAATGCCCGGTATAGGCCAACGTTATCAGCGCGCCCCACATCACCAGAAACCGCCCCCCCAGAAGCGGCGCATTCTGCCCGGCTTCAGCAAGGTCTCGAATATAGCTCAGGTCTTCGGCCAGGCTGTGCGAACGGGTCATGACATCATTTTCCTCAATAACTTTGATTTGCAAAGTACTTATATTCTCAAGACCGTCAAACCCCTCTCCAAACAAAGCTGGCAGTAAGCCCCCCACTGTGGGACAAACCCCCGCCCTATCCAACACGCCCCGCGCCCCTCGTATCATCCCGGCCAAGGCCGCGCAGCGGCCGCAGAAGCGGGACCTTCTCACGGATTGCAGGGCGCCTCCCACAGGAGCCGCACCGGTGCCGTTTTTTTTGGGGGGGGGGCGGTTGAGAATCCCGGCTGGCCCGCCTTCTGTGAAAGCAGGAGGGTCACGAGCGTGAGGGGCTCCGAGGATCAGCAATCGCACTGCGATTGCCCGAGGGGCGGTCAAGGCCCCGCAACGCCGAACTCATCCTGAAAACTGCCCGAAACTCCGGTTGGCAGTGCGCGGCGGGCGAAAGCGCCCACTTCGCAACACAAAACCAAACCAACCGGGCGCCGCGGCGCCCGCCGCGCAGGCTCCACGTCAAGAGCCCCCCGAACTGATCCGCCCCCGGATGGCGCTGCCAGTCTGGCCAAAGGCACAGGAACACAGGGTCTGCCAGACATCCGACAACGGACTATCCGGCGAACACGCGCACCGGTTCGAACCGGCCGGCACGAACCTCGCCCAGCGCGATTGCCTCCTCCCCTACAAGGGCAAGGGCAACCCGGTCGTCCTCATCGCTGCGGCCGGCGCGCCAGCCTTCCACCACATGCGGCAGGAGGACAATCGAGCGCCCCTGGCGGATGTTGGCGGCGTCATGCGGGCTGATCTGCACCTGCGGCATGCCAGAAAGCACCGAATGCAATGGCTGCAGCTTCGCCATCAGGGCGGGCTTGTCCTCCTTCAGGGCCTCAAGGTCGGCGATGGAAACGGCCGATTGCGCCCCGAAGGCGCCCACGCGGTTGCGCCGCAGCTGGGTGATATGACCCTCCGCGCCGAGATCGTTGGCGAGATCCCGCGCCAGGGCGCGGACATAGAAACCCTTGCCCGAGACGACGTGGATCACCGTATGATCCGCGTCCGGCATACCGATCACACTGGCGGCGTGCACATCCACCTCGCGCGCTTCCAGCTCGAACGCTTCGCCTTCCCGCGCCAGGTCATAGGCGCGTTCGCCCGCCACCTTGATGGCGGAATATTTCGGCGGCACCTGCTGGATGGTCCCGATATAGCGCTTCAGCGCAGCTTCGATGGCTGCCCGGTCCGGGCGCACATCGGAGGTGGCCACCACATCGGCTTCGGCGTCCTGGCTGGCAGTCGAGATGCCCCAGCGAATGGTGAAGACATATTCCTTATGCGCGTCCATCGCCCATTGGACAGTCTTCGTCGCCTGGCCGAGCGCGATGGGAAGGATACCGTCCGCCAGCGGATCAAGCGTGCCGCCATGGCCCACCTTGTCGGCATTGTAGAGCCGCTTGATGATTGCCACCGCCTGGGTCGAGGTCATGTCCACAGGCTTGAAAAGATTGATCCAGCCCGTGATGGGCTCGCCTTTGCGCTTACGTTGGCGGGACACTGGTATTCTCCGGGCTGGCCAGTCTGGCGGTTCGAACGCGCAGCCGGCAAAGGGCTCATGTTGCGGGCGGGCTTATGCGCGCTGGCACCGCCGCGTCAACGGGGCTGGCTGCAGCGCACGGCAAAAAGGCTCAGAAAGTGATGCGCGGGCCTTCAAAAACGTCGTCTTCCTGGGCAGGCTCCGGCTTGGTCGGCGCCGCGGCCCCCAGCCCAGCGCCCTTGGGCAAACGCAGGTTTACGACATCAAGGTTGAGATCGAAATCGCCGGTGATGGTCGTATCCCCCGTATCCATCTTGTGGCGTACCACATCGCGGATCTTCACCAGAACATCGCGATTATTGTCCACCAGCGGGATCTGCCGGGCGTCGGAGGTGCCAATCAGCAGGCGGTAGTAAGGCTCACGCTTCTTCAGCATCACGGCAATCATGGCCGCCCGAATACCCAGCAGAACGCCGAGAAACAGCATGCCGATGCCGGCAAAGAGACCGATCACTCCATCGCCCTGCGCCGGGCGCAGAGCCCACCAACCCAGGCCCAACAGGCCGAAGAACAGGAGAGAGACACACAAGGTGGCATAGACGCTCTGCGTCTTGCGATTGCGCGGGGTATCCCAGGGGGCAAACTCGTGGCGCTCGACAGACATGGTCGCAATCCGGCGGATCGCGATTGTATCGTCGCCCATCTGCAGCGATGCGGCGGACACCTCGCCCTGGCGGGCGCCTTCCATGTCGAGTGTCTGTCGGTCCATTCTGAGCCCCGATTGCCCAATATGAAGGGCTGGCAGGGCCACCCCTCCTTGTCAAATGACAAAGCAAAAAGGCAGAAAGACGGCGGCCGCCTGCCTTCAGTCCTGGCTGTCCACATCGCGGCGCACGCGTGGATCGGCCAGCAGCCTGTCTATTGCGGTTGCCTCATCATAAGAAGCGTCCGCGATGAAATGCAGCTCGGGCGTGAACTTCATGTCGATCTCGCGCCCCAGCCGCGCCCGCAGGAATCCCTTCGCGCGGGTCAGCGCTTCGGTGAGACGCTTGCGCCCCTCCTCCGACTCGTCGCCCAGCGGCGTGACAAAGATATTGGCATGCTTGAGATCGGGCGAGCAGCGGACCTCGCCGACCGTGACAATCACATTGGCCAGATCGGGATCGCGGAAGTCCTCGCGCGAGATGATCTCGGCGAGGGCGTGACGGATAATCTCCCCAGCGCGCAACTGGCGCTGGGAAGGTAAACCGGGAGGTGTCGGGCGGCGAGCCATATCGAAGGGTTACGCAAGCGTTCTTGCGATTTCCTCGACCTGGAAGCACTCGATCTTGTCGCCGACGCGGATATCGTCATAGCGCTCGAACGCCATACCGCATTCCATACCGGCATTGACCTCGGACACTTCGTCCTTGAAGCGCTTGAGCGTCTTGAGCTTGCCTTCGTGGATAACGACGTTGTCGCGCAGCAGGCGCACGCCGCAGCCCCGCATGACCTTGCCTTCGGAAATCCGGCAGCCGGCAACCTTGCCAACCTTGGTGATGTTGAACACTTCCAGAATATCGGCATAGCCGAGGAAGGTCTCCCGCTTCTCCGGGGCGAGCATGCCCGACAGCGTCGATTTCACATCGTCGAGCAGATCGTAGATCACCGAATAGTAGCGGATCTCGACGCCTTCACGCTCGGCCAGGTCACGCGCCTGTTTGTTGGCGCGGACGTTGAACGCGAAGATCGGCGCACCCGACGAACGGGCGAGCAGAACATCGGATTCGGAGATACCGCCGACAGCGCCGTGGATGACCTTGGCGCGGACTTCTTCGGTCGAAATCTTGTCGAGCGACATGGTGATCGCCTCGACAGACCCCTGCACGTCGCCCTTGAGAACGATCGGCAGTTCGCTGGTCTCGACGGCACCATCCTTGAGACGGTTCATCAGCTGGTCAAGCGATGCACGGGCTGCGACAGATGCGTTGCCGGCAATCTGGCGCTTCGTCCGGACACGGTATTCCGTGATCTCGCGGGCGCGGGACTCGTTCTCGACCACGACAAACACGTCACCAGGATCAGGCGCCCCGTCCAGACCGAGCACTTCCACCGGAAGCGACGGACCGGCATCGGCAAGCTGTTGGCCACGCTCATCGACGAGCGCGCGCACCTTGCCCCAATTGCCGCCTGCAACGACGATGTCGCCGCGCTTGAGCGTACCGCGTTTGACCAGAACCGTAGCGACCGGGCCGCGGCCCTTGTCGAGCTTGCTCTCGATCACCACGCCATCGGCGGGGCGGTTGGGGTTGGCTTTCAGTTCGAGCACTTCGGCCTGCAGCGAAATCGCATCGGTCAGTTCATCAAGACCAAAGCCGGTCTTGGCCGACACTTTCACGGCCTGCGTCGTGCCCCCCATGGATTCGACCTGAATGTCATGTTGCAGAAGGTCGGTGATGACCTTGTCCGGGTTGGCGTCATGCAGGTCAGACTTGGTGATTGCCACAACGATGGGCACACCGGCCGCCTTGGCATGGCTGATGGACTCAATCGTCTGCGGCTTGATGGAATCGTCCGCCGCAACCACCAGAACGGCGATATCGGTGGCGTTGGCACCGCGGGCGCGCATCGCCGTGAAGGCGGCGTGGCCAGGAGTATCCAGGAACGTGATCCGCTCGCCGGATTTCAGCTGAACCTGATAGGCGCCGATATGCTGGGTGATGCCGCCAGCCTCTCCGCCAGCCACGTCCGTCTTGCGGAGCGCGTCGAGCAGCGAGGTCTTGCCGTGGTCGACGTGGCCCATGATGGTGACGATCGGCGCGCGCGGCTGCAGATCTTCCTCACGGTCGTCCGCGCCCTCAAGGCCGATTTCAACGTCGGCTTCAGAGACGCGCTTCACGGTGTGGCCGAATTCGCCAGCGATCAGCTCTGCCATGTCGGCGTCGATGATATCGTTGCCGCGCAGCATTTCGCCTTGCTTGAACATGAATTTCACGACGTCAGCGACGCGCTCGTTCATACGCTGGGCGAGATCCTGGAGGGTGATCGTTTCCGGCAGCGTGACTTCGATCGAAACCTTGTCGCGGTGATCGGCGCCGCCAATACGGCGTTCGCGCTCCCGCTCGCGCGCCCGGCGGACCGAGGCGAGCGACCGCTGACGGTCTGCATCGTCCCCCAGGGCCGAAGCAATCGTCAGCTTGCCACGGCGGCGTTCACCGGCATCGCGCGACGCCTTGGTGGCCACTTCCCGGGCACGCTCGGCGCGATCGTCGCGCGCTGGCTTGCTGGGGCTTCCGCCGCCCCGCTTGGGACGCCCGGCATCGGCTTCTTCTGCTCCGGCGGCCGGAGGGGTCTGAACGGCAGGTGCGGGGCGAGCCGACTTCGTAGGACGTTCCACGCGCTGCTCACGGGCAGCTGCCTCGGCGGCTATCTTGGCAGCCTCCTCCTCAGCCCGGCGGCGCGCCTCGGCCTCTTCGCGTTCCCGCGCTTCTTGCTGCTTGCGTTCCTGTTCGTTGCGCAGGCGATCCTGGGCGGCCTTCTCGCGCTCATTATCCTTTGCGCGCGCGGCCTCTTCGGCCTTGCGCTGCTCGAGCACCTTCTGCCGGGCTTTGAGTTCGGCAACCGTGATCCCGAGCTTGGCAGCGAGCGCGACCAGCTTTGCTTCCATTGCGTCGGCAGCAGACGGCGTTGCCGGGCCAGCGTCGCCGCCACCCTGCCCGCCCCCGGCAGACACCGGGCGGCGCTTCTTGGTCTCGACGACCACCTGTTTGGAGCGCCCATGGCTGAAGCTCTGCTTGACCGTGCCGGAGGTCTTCCGCACCACAGTCAACGGCTTGCGCCCGCCGGAATTGCCTTGATCGTTCGTATCGCTCATTCGTCCTACATATCACACATTACACCGAAACACCTCTGTGTTCCGGCAGTTTCCGTTATCGGCCCGTTTCCTGGAACCAGGTCAGCTCTGGTGCCTCCCGAAATCCGGTGAGGCGCCGATAGGCGATCTCCCAGGAATCCGCGATGGGCCCCCTACGGACGAGCCCGTGTATCACACGGTCGCGTCCAAATGCCATGCCCAATTCCGGTGCGCTGAGCGCTCCGGCGACTTTCACGTCGCTATATAGGGCTTTTGCGAGAAAATATACCTTCGAGCGGCCATCTTCCGCACCATCGGCCGCTTCAAGCAGGAAGGCCGGGAATCCATCCCGCAGCGCATCGCGCACCTGATCATATCCGCATATGGCCTGCCCGGCCTTGCGCGCAAGGCCCAGCGTGTCGACACAGCGCTTGAGCAACAGGCGCTCGACCAGATCGGCGAGCCCCTCAGGCACCGTGACCTGAGATTTGAACCCGCGCGCGAAAGCCCCCTTCTTGGTGGCAATCTCAACCGCGCCCCGGTCAGCCTTCACCCAGACGCCCCTGCCCGGCAGGCGCTCCTGAATGTCCGGCGTCACAACACCATCAGGCGAGAGCACAAAGCGCAGCATGGCCGCCTTCGGCAGCCGCTCGCGAGTAACCGCGCACTGGCGCTCGGGCGAGGAGGCATCCTCCTCGCCCGGACCATCTTCCGAATTGTCTGCGATCAGGCGCGGATCACTCTCGGGATGCGGCTTCGTCATCGCCGCCCTCCGATTCAAGCTCGGAGAGATCAATGCCGAGTTCCTCGGCAAGGGCCTCTTCCTCTTCATCATCATCGCCCGAATTGCCCAGCTCACCGAGGGCAAGGAGCGCACGCTCCTCTTCGGTCAGCTCAGGGGCTGCTTCAGTCGACTGTTGCTGCGCCAGCATTTCCTCGATGGCTTCCGGCTCGATCCAGCCAGCTGCAACGCGCGCCTTCATCACGAACAGATTGGCGTCGTCCTTGCGCATTTCGCCTTTCTTGAGGATGCCCTCGACCCAGACGGGTTTCCCGTCCGGACCCGGCTCGCGATAGCCGGTGATGTCATCGGGCACGAGACCGGCGACATCCTCAACCCTCGTCACGCCTTCCTGGCCGAGCTTCACGGCAAAGGACGGCGTCATGCCTTCCAGCGCCATGACTTCGTCCGTCACGCCGAGTTCCCGGCGCTTGGCATCGTTTTCGGCGGCGACGCGCTCAAGATATTCGCGGGCGCGCTCCTGCAGCTCTTCGGCCACATCGGTGTCGAAACCCTCGATCGTGATGAAATCATCCGGGGCGACATAGGCGATCTCTTCAACCGACTCGAAACCTTCAGAGGCCAGCAGCTGGGCAAGCGTTTCATCCGCATCCAGAGCTTTCATGAAGAGTTCGGTACGCTCCTGGAATTCCTTCTGGAAGCGCTCGGAATCTGCCGACTCGGTAATCAGGTCGATTTGCCAGCCGGTAAGCTGGGAGGCCAGACGCACGTTCTGACCGCGGCGGCCGATGGCGAGCGGGAACTGGTCGTCGGCCACGACAACCTCAACCCGGCGCTCATCTTCATCGAGCACAACCTTTGAGACTTCTGCCGGCTGCAGCGCGTTCACGATGAACGTTGCCGCGTCGAAGCTCCACGGGATGATGTCGATCTTCTCGCCCGAAAGCTCGCCGACAACCGCCTGGACACGCGCGCCGCGCATACCGACACAGGCGCCGACCGGATCGATCGAACTGTCATTGGAGATCACGCCGATCTTGGCGCGGCTACCCGGATCGCGGGCACAAGCCTTGATCTGAATGACACCTTCATAGACTTCCGGCACTTCTTGGGCGAACAGCTTGCGCATGAAGTCCGGCGCTGCGCGCGACAGGAATATCTGAGGGCCCTTCACTTCGCGGCTCACCTTGTAGAGGTAAGCCCGGACGCGGTCGTTCGGCTGGAAGTTCTCGCGCGGGATACCGTCATTGCGGCGGATGATGCCTTCGGCGCGGCCGAGATCGACGATCACATGGCCATACTCGACGCGCTTGACGATGCCGGAGACAATCTCGCCAACACGGTCCTTGTATTCATTATACTGGCGCTCACGCTCGGCATCGCGCACTTTCTGCGTGATCACCTGCTTGGCGGTCTGGGCCGCCACGCGGCCGAAATCGAACGGCGGCAGTTCTTCCTTCAGCTCGCTGCCCGGCTCCAGCGAGGAGTCGATCCGCTTGGCTTCAGAGAGGCGCAGCTGCTTGGCTTCGTCTTCGAACTCTTCATCGGCCACAACCGTCTGCACGCGCCACAGCGTCTGTTCGCCGGTCGCCGCATCGATCCGGGCCCGGATGTCATGCTCCTGGCCGTACTTGGCCTTGGCGGCCTTTTCGATTGCCTCCTGCATCGCCTCGATGACGATACGCTGGTCAATCGACTTCTCCTCGGCAACCGCCTTGGCGATCTGCAGGATTTCAAGCCGGTTGGCTGAAACGCCGATGGCGCTCATTGGACATCTCCTGTCTCTTCATCTTCGTCTTCGGACTCGTCGATCTCGAAATCGGCGAGGGATTCTTCATCATCTTCCGGCTGCGGCGGCAGGTTCCCGGCAGCGCGTGCGGCTTCAATCAATTCGTCCGTGAGCACGAGGCTCGCCCGGCTCATTTCGTGAATGCCCGCAACGAGTTCGGTCTCATCGTCAAGCTCGATATGGGCGCCGTCCTGGTCTTCGCCGGTGATGACGCCGGTGAAGCGGCGGCGGCCATCAATCGGGCGCGCCAGTTCAATCTTCACGGCATGGCCGATCCAGCGGGCAAAGTCGCCGGGGCGCGTCAGCGGCCGGTCGATGCCCGGCGTTGATACTTCCAGCGTATAGGCTTCGGAAATCGGGTCTGCGGCGTCCAGCGTGGGCGAAAGCGCCCGCGAAAGCCGTGCGCAATCTTCCACATCCGTGGGCGCGCCCCCTGCCCGTTCGGCCATGATCTGCAGGTGCGGGCGGCGCCCTCCCTGGACGCGCAGGCGCACGATTTCCATCCCGATGCCCTCAGCCACAGGCTGGACCAGCGAAAGAAGACGGCGTTCCTGTTCGGTCAGAACGATCATGAGTAGGGGGCAGGCTCCGGGCTAACGAAAAGCGGCGGACCCGTTTCCGGACCCGCCGCCGATATATTTCGACTTGGCGGCTAGATAGTCGCAATTGATAGGGATGTCGAGGGGGTGTGTGCCGGGTCTGCAGAGAAACCCAAAAGCAAACGGCGGCTTCCTTCCGGAAGCCGCCGCGATCTGTTCCCGAGGAGGTCAGATAAAGACTTAGAGGACTTTCAGGTCCACAGCCGAGGTCTTGCCGCGGCGCTCGTCTTTGTAGAGCTCGTAGGAGATCGACTGGTTCTCAGCGAGGGTTTTGAGGCCCGAGCGCTCGACAGCAGAAATGTGGACGAAAACGTCCGAGCCGCCATCATCCGGCTTGATGAAGCCGAAGCCCTTCTGATCGTTGAACCATTTTACTTTGCCGGTTGCCATAATGGCTTTCCTTTGCCGTTCCGTCGGCCGCGCAGACGCGGAATTACGCCTTGCGGTGCCTGTCGAAACTCGGAGGAGGGAAAGTCATTGCCGTCGGTCTGACGGGGTCTTGATATTCAGACCGACCGGTTTCGATAGCCTAGATTTGCGCATGTACGGGGGTTTTCGTCAAGAACCACCGTCAGATCAGCGAATCCGGAAGTCGAACCAGACCGGCCGGCAATCCCCCAGCTGCTTGGATTCGTAGCGGGTCGTCACATGATCAGCCGGGGAAACGCGCCAGTCATCGGCGGCCTGCGCCAGCCATTCAAAGCGGCCATCGGTGAGGAAAGTCAGCAACGCTTCATCGGCATAGCTTTTCACATCCGTGGCAAAGCGGAGATGGCCGCCGGGCTTCAGTTTCGGGTAGAGCGCGTCCAGGAATGCCGGCTGCACCAGCCTGCGCTTATGCTGGCGACGCTTGGGCCATGGGTCCGGAAAAAGGATGAAGGTCCGGTCAAGGCTCTGATCCGGCAGGCGCGCGATCAGCGGGCGCGCGTCATCCGGCCAGAGGCGAATATTGCCGGCGCCCGTATCCTCAATCCCGGCAAGGGCCTTGGCCACCCCTTCGAGAAAGGGTTCGCAGCCGACGATGCCGGTGTCCGGACTGCGGCCTGCCTGAGCGATCATATGCTCGGCGCCGCCAAAACCGATTTCCAGCCAAAAGGCCGTCATTCCCGGGAAAATCCCAGCAAGATCAATGGGGTCTTCGCCCTCAAGGATACGCCAGGCATCCAGCGTCTCAGCCATCAGCGTTTTCTGCCGGGGAGAGAGAGGGCGCCCGCCTGTCCGGCCAAAACTGCGCAGCGGCCGGTCCCGGAACTGGCTGTCTTCTGCGCTACTGCTCATACTGTTCCTGCTGCGTTGCGCGGGTTTCAAAGGCCGAGGCGGCCGCCTGAATGGTGGCCAGCAGGGAGCGGCGCAAGGAGGCGTCATTGATCTTTTGGAAAGCGTCGATCAGTTGAAGCACCTCATCGGACAAAATCGCGATGCGGGGCTCCTCGGTGTCCTCGGCCAATCCCGGTGCTTCCCGGAAGGAGGGCGCACCGGCCCCTTCGAAGAAGAAGCCGACGGGAACTTCCAGCACGTTCGCAATCTCATACAAGCGGCCGGCGGAAACCCGGTTCACGCCCTTTTCGTACTTTTGCACCTGCTGAAAGGTCAGACCCAGCAATTCGCCCAGTCTTTCCTGTGTGAGTTTCAGCCTGCGGCGCTGGCGGTAGATGTTTTCTCCGACGATGCGGTCAATATCACTCGGCAATTTGCTTTCTGACATGACCTGATCCTGGGCGCGCCGCGCATTTCCGCAAAGAGATGCCCTTACCGTCTCCAGGTCGCGAAGGCCAGTAGCGCGAACAAGCAGAGCGAAATCCAGAACAGTGCCGCGCCAATCCGGCTCTGGAACAGGGTCACTTCGGCGGCCACGGGCAGCCGCGCCCGGCCATATGATGTCGACCAGCCCTCCGGCGCCGTTTCAGCCGGAATGGTCCGCATGATCTCGCGGCCATAGCCGTCCACAATGCCGGACGTGCCCCGATTAGCCGCCCGAACCAGGGGCAGGCCCGTCTCGATCGAGCGGTAGCGGTTCTGGGCGTAATGCTGCGCTGGCCCCATCCCGCGCCCGAACCAGGCATCATTGGAGATCAGGACCATCCACTGCGCCCGGTCAGTCAGGTTCACGCCGCGCGAGATTTCCGGGAACAGGCCTTCATAACAGATCAGCGCGACAAAGGCCGGCAGGCCGCCCGTATCGATCGCGGTGGCCCCGGCCCCTGGCCGGAACCCATCTGCGGCAAGCCGCTGGACCGTCGGCGGCAGCATCCCGCTGAGCTGGGGCCCATAGGGAATGAAATTGATGGCAGCGAGTTCGCCGAACGGGACAAGCCGGTGCTTGTCATAAAGCGCCAGCGGCCCGGTCTGATTGACGGTCTCATCCATCACCGCGAGGCTGTTATAATATGTCCGGCTGTCAGTGGTCGTCAGCTCATAGCGCGTCGTGCCTGCGATCAGCTTGCGCTGGCCGATATAGGCTGCAATCGCGTCCAGCGCGTTGGCGTCCTGCAGCAAATAGGCTGGCACCGCCGCTTCGGGCCAGACGACGATGTCGCCCGGACGGCTGTCAGGATAGGTCAGCATACGCAGGTATTCATAAAGAACCGGATCAGGCCCCAGCGTGTCCCATTTGTCCTGCGGAACGCCCGCGTCCATCACCACAACCGCCTGATCGGTGAGCGGAGAGGTTTCTTCGGTGCGGTTTGCCCCCCAGGCCCAGCCGAGCGCAAGCGCCACGACAGAAACCAGCGCGGGCGCGACCCGAACCGGAATACCGCGCGCGTCGCGCGTATCAACCAGCGCAGCCGGCGAAGCCATGATGAACACGGTCATCAGGGTCAGCCAGTAAACGCCGCCCAGGGACGCGGCCTGCGAAAGCGCACCGCCCGGAATCCAGGTCGTGCCCGGAAGATTCCAGGGGAAGCCGCCGAAGAGATGGCCCCGGGTAAACTCCGCAAGGGCGAAGAAGAGGGAGAAGATGAAAACGCGCGAGGGTGAGGCCGACCAGAATGCGCCTGCCATGGCGGTGAAGACGCCCCAGATGATCGCCATGCCTGCCGGCAGCAGAATCAGCGGCATCCAGATGAACCAGATCGTCCGCGCCGGATCGACCAGGAAAGGCATGGCCGTCCAGTGAAGGCTGATCAGGAAGAAACCCGTTCCGAAGGCCCATCCGCGCAGAAACACCGCCCTGCCCCAGCGGGCCTGGGCGCGCGCGCCGTCAATCATCCAGACAATGCCGGTGAAGGAAATGACCAGCACGGCGCTGAAATGAAAGGGCGCGAAGGCGACCGCAGACAGCGCGCCGAGCGCAAACGCAGCAGCCAGAGCCGGCAGCCCCGAAAGGCGCGCGAAGGCCTCATGCAAAGGCCCAAGCGCAGTGAATCCATGGCTGCGCACAGCTTTGCTCATTTAACTCTACTCCTCGGCAGCAGGCTGCGGCGGGGGCTCTGGCAGACGCAGACGCAGGCGGCGAACGCGCCGCGAGTCCGCATCAACGATTTCAATCTCTGTTCCGCCCGGATGGCGCAGAACTTCCCCCCTGGCCGGAACCTTCCCGGCAAGGGCAAAGGCCACGCCGCCCAGCGTATCAATGTCCGCATCCAGATCATCCAGGCTGAGGTCCACCCCGGACTCTTCCTGGAAATCCTCGATCTCCATGCGTGCATCAGCCTCCCACAAACGGGGGCTGCGGCGCACGAACATCGCCTCTTCATCATCGTGTTCGTCTTCGATGTCACCGACGATAACTTCAACGAGATCTTCCAGCGTCAGCAAACCATCGGTGCCGCCATACTCGTCCACAACCAACGCCAGATGAATGCGGGTCGCCTGCATCTTCACCAGAAGATCGGTCAGCTTCATCGAGGGGGGAACGTAGAGCACTTCCCGGTGCATTCGCTCCAGCGGGCGGCGGGGCGGCGTTCCGCCTTTGGCCAGTTCGGTCACAAGATCCTTGATGTGAACAAAGCCGATCGGATCATCCAGCGTTTCCCGGAAGACCGGGAGGCGCGAGTGGGTAACTTCTGCGAAGACCTCCAGAAGTTCCTGGAAGTCGATCCCCGCTTCCACAGCCTTGATGTCGGCCCGGGGCACCATCACGTCGTCAACGCGCAATTCTTCGAACTCGGCAAGCCGTAGCCGCATGACCTGTGGCGCATCGGTTGGCTCGGCATCCCTGCCGGTATTCACAGGTTCTGCCGCCTTCTTCCGGAATCCGAAGAAGCTACGCAATCGGCCAGAAGGGGCCGCGTCGGAGGGGTCTGAATCGCTCATTTCCGGTCAGTCAGTCTGGTATGGATTAGCTATGCCGAGGGTTGCAAGCGCCTTTATTTCCAACGCTTCCATTTCTGAGGCTTCTTCATCCGTCTCGTGATCGAATCCGAGGAGGTGCAGGTATCCATGGATCAGCAGATGAACAAGGTGGTCTGCCAGCTTCTTCCCCTGAATTTCGGCGTCATTTGCCGAAACGCCCAGGGCGACAGCGATGTCACCGAGGAAAGGCCGGTCCATTGGCAGCGAGGGGAAGGAAAGCACATCGGTCGGCTTGTCCTTCCCGCGAAACTCGCGGTTGAGCTGGTGAAGGGTGTCGTCCCCGGTCAGCAGAAGCGCCAGATTGCCCTCGTCCACAGGGGCAACCGCGCGGGCAGCGTCAAAGGCTTTGCGGCAAAGCGCGTCGAGATCTCCCAGCGCGCTCCAACTGTCATCCTCGACAATAAGGTCGAAATTGATCATGGCGGTCTCAGCCCTGCCCCGCGGCGGCGTAGGCGTCGATGATCCGGCTGACCAACCCATGGCGGACCACATCAGCAGCCGTCAGCCGTTGAACCGAGATGCCCTCAACCCGCTCCAGGATCCGCAATGCCTGTTTGAGGCCGGACTCCTGATTGCCCGGAAGGTCCACCTGATCGGGATCGCCGGTAATGACCATGCGGCTGTCGCGGCCCAGACGGGTCAGCACCATTTTCATCTGAGCAGCCGTTGTATTCTGCGCTTCGTCAACGATCACGAACGCATTCTTCAGGGTGCGGCCGCGCATGAAGGCGATCGGGGCCACTTCGATTTCCCCGCGCGCCATCCGGCGCTCCATCTGCTCCTGCCCCATCAGTTCGCGCAGGCTGTCCCAGATGGGCAGCATGTAGGGGTCGACCTTCTCTTCCAGCGTGCCGGGCAGGAAGCCGAGCTTTTCGCCTGCTTCAACGGCCGGCCGCGTGACGATGAGGCGCTGGCGGATGCCGGCATTGAGTTCGGCAACGCCGGTGGCCACGGCAAGGTATGTCTTGCCTGTACCGGCAGGGCCGACGCCAAAAACCAGCGCATTGTCAGGGTTCGCCAGCACATCCAGATATTTCGCCTGGCCGCGGGTCATCGCGGTGACAGACTTCTTCAGGCCGCGCAGGGCAGAGAAGGATTGGGTGGGCGACTGGGCCGCCTGCAGAGCGCCGTCCAGCTCCATTTCACTGGGCTCGCCGCCGCCA
The DNA here is from genome assembly GCF_000685315.1 of Hyphomonas polymorpha PS728. Classification (GTDB taxonomy): domain Bacteria; phylum Pseudomonadota; class Alphaproteobacteria; order Caulobacterales; family Hyphomonadaceae; genus Hyphomonas; species Hyphomonas polymorpha. The sequence continues at coordinate 37,429 of NZ_ARYM01000010.1, read as the reverse complement.
CGCAGGCGGCGCTCAAAATCCGCGAGCGCGGCTTCAGCGATGGATACGCCCTCATCCGTGCCGCTCAGCCGGATGCCGCCGCCCTGGCTTTCGGCCTGCAGCCCGTAGGCTTTGAGCCGGGTTTCCAGAAGGGTCAGATGCCGGTGATGCGGCCCACAGAGATCGCGCAGACGTTCGGCCTCGCGCACCTCATAGAGACGGCTGACGGTTTTCGCTTCGGGCTCTGAAGGGGATCGGCGTTTCCCGGTCACAGGACCGCCTCACGCACGCGCATCAGTTCACCGGTAAGCGAATTGAGGCTGGCGCCGACAACTTTCACGTCCACGATCTTCCCATTGAGGCTTTCCGGTCCCTCGAAATGCACCGCTTGCAGATAAGGCGAGCGGCCATGCATCTGCCCCGGGTTGCGGCCTTTGCCGGTTACCAGAACAGGCAGCGATTTGCCGATCTGCGACGCATTGAACTCGGTCTGCTGCTCCCGCAGCAGACCCTGCAGGGCTTGAAGCCGCTCGTCCTTTACCACTTCGGAGAGATGCCCATGCATTTCGGCGGCCGGTGTGCCGGGGCGAGAGGAGTATTTGAAGGAATAGGCAATGGCGTAGCCAATATCCCGGACAAGCTGCATCGTCGCCTCGAAGTCTGCGTCGCTCTCGCCTGGGAAGCCGATGATGAAATCTGAGGCGATGGCGATGTCGGGCCGCGCCTGGCGCACACGGGCAATGATGTCCCGGTAGTGGTCGGCGGTGTGCCCTCGGTTCATGGCCTTGAGAATGCGGTCAGAGCCTGACTGAACCGGCAGATGCAGGAACGGCATCAGCGCCGGTGTATCTCCATGAGCGGAGATCAGGTCATCATCCATGTCGCGCGGATGGCTGGTGGTGTAGCGGATGCGCTCAATGCCGCCGATTTTGGACAAATGCCGGCAAAGCTGGCCAAGCGTCCAATCATCCCCGCCCTCGATCACCGGTGCCGGGCCATGGAACGCATTCACGTTCTGGCCAAGCAGGGTGATCTCACGCACGCCCTGCGAGGCAAGGCTGCGGGTTTCGAAGACGATATCGTCCACGCGGCGGGAGATTTCAGCGCCGCGCGTATAGGGCACCACACAGAAGGTGCAGAACTTGTCACAGCCTTCCTGCACCGAGACGAACGCTGTGGGCCCATCGGCCTCACGGGTCTTGGGCAGGGCATCGAACTTCTCGATGGTGTCGAATTCGGTTTCCAGACGGTCGCCGATGGCGCGGCTGGCGCGGGCGATCATTTCCGGCAGCTTGTGATAGGCCTGCGGGCCAAGCACCAGGTCCACGGCGGGCTGGCGGCGGATAAGCTCCTCGCCTTCGGCCTGGGCAACGCATCCGGCCACGGCAATCGTCATGCGCCCGCCGGAGGCTTCCTTCATGCGCTTGAGCTGGCCAAGTTCGGAATAGACCTTCTCGGTCGCCTTCTCGCGGATATGGCAGGTGTTAACGACCACGAGATCGGCCGCTTCCGGGGCTTCCACGGGCGCATAGCCCAAGGGCCGCAGCACATCGCGGATGCGCTCGGAATCATACACATTCATCTGGCAGCCATAGGTCCTGATAAACAGGCCCTTCAGGCTCTTTTCTTCGGGGGTGCCGGTCATCTGGCGGCTTATGCCTCAAAAGCGGGCAAGCTGAAAGAACCTTCCTCCACGCGGCACGACCTACAGCAGCTTTAGGCTTCACAGGTGAGAGAAGCGGGCTAGTGTGCCCCCAAATTGACACCTTTGGCGCCGGGGAGGCCCTCTGTTCATGTTCGAAAATTTCTATGCCAGCCTAGAGACTGGCGTACACAATGTCAGCGGCTTCATCTGGGGCGGAGAATGGGGCGGGGAACAGGTTCTGCCTGTCGGCCCTATCGCCGTTATTCTGCTCGGGACTGGCCTTTATTTCATGCTTCGCCTTGGCGGCCGGCCCCTGCTCCGGTTTATCCCAGCCCTCGTTGAGGTCTGGAAAGGCCGCAAGGGCAATGGCGATCCTGCCGCCATCACGCCCTTCCAGGCACTCTCCACAGCTCTTTCCGGCCAGGTTGGCACAGGTAACATCGTTGGCGTGGCCACCGCCCTGACGCTGGGCGGCCCCGGGGCAATCTTCTGGATGTGGGTAACGGCAATCTTCGGCATGGCGCTCGCCTTCGCCGAAAGCTCGCTGGCAATCAAATACCGCGAGATTGATGAATACGGCCGCATCAATGGCGGCCCGATGTATTACATCAAGAAAGGCCTCGGAAAGAACTGGACCTGGCTGGCCGCGATTTTCTGCGTCGGCACATTGTTCTCCACTACGGCCACCGGCGGCATGATCCAGGCCAACAGCCTGACAGCGAACATTCATTCGGCGTTTTCGGATGGCGGTATCGGCATTCCGCTCTGGGTGCTGGGCCTCATTCTGGCGGGCCTGGTCTTCGCCGTGATCGTGGGCGGCATCAAATCCATTGGCCGCGTGGCGGGCAGCCTCGTGCCGACGATGGCCGCCCTCTACATTATCGCCTGTATCGTTATCCTGCTTCTCAACTTGCAATACATTCCCGGCGCTTTCGGGATGATCTTCTCTTCCGCCTTTGGCCTGAACCAGGCCGCCGGCGGCCTCGCAGGCTACGCCGTTCTCTCTGCGATTCGCTTTGGTGTGGCGCGCGGCCTGTTCTCGAACGAAGCCGGCCAGGGCTCCGCCCCGATCGCGCACGCTGCCTCGCAGATGAAAAACCCCGCCAAGCAGGGCGAGATCGCCATGATCGGTGTCTTCATTGATACGATGGTCCTCTGCACCATGACCGCGCTCGTCATCCTGACCGCCGAGGGCAGCTGGGCCACGGCGGCGCAGTTCAAGGAATGGGCAGGTGAAACCACGACCCATATGTGGATGGCGGAGGGCCACAACCCGGCGACGCTGACCAATCAGGCCTTCACCGACGCCGTTCCCGGACCGGTCGGCGGATGGCTCGTGACCCTGTGTCTTGCCCTCTTTGCATTCACCACGATCATCGGATGGTCCTACTATGCCGAACAGGCCGTGACTTTTCTCGTCGGCGAATGGGCGACGAAGCCCTTCCGCTACATCTGGGTGATCATCATTTTCATCGGCGCGATGGCCGAGGTGAACATCGTCTGGTTGTTTGGCGATATTGCCAACGCCTCCATGGCCCTGCCCAATCTGCTTGCCATCCTGCTGCTGTCGGGTGTGGTGTATGGCATCCACAAGGCAAACGGGGATCCCGAAACCGCAGACGGTGACAGCCTCATTGAGGACCTGCGCATAAAAGAAACGCCCGCCGAATAGGCGGGCGTTCTGCGCGTCACGTTTTCGCTGAAGGTCAGATCGTCAGGACGATCTTGCCGAAATGCTTCTGGCTTGCCTGATGGGCAAAGGCGGCGGCGATCTGATCCAGCGGGAACTTGCTGTCGATAATTGGACGCATGTTCGAGGCTTCGATGGCATCCACCATGTCTTCCTGATGGCGGCGTGAACCGACCGTGATGCCGGACACCGTGATGTTGCGGGAGAACAGAGCGGCGGTTGGCACCTCCCCCGACACGCCGGTGAGCACACCGATCAGCGAGATATGCCCGCCCGGACGGCACGCATTGATGGACTGGGCCATGGTGCCCGGTCCGCCGATCTCGACCACTTCGTCAACGCCGCGGCCACCGGTCAACTCGAAGGCCTTGCGGCCCCATTCCGGGGTTTCCTTGTAATTGATGACGTGATCGGCGCCGAGCGCTTTCAGACGTTCCATCTTCTCATTGGACGAGGACGTCGCAATTACGCGGGCCCCGGCCATCTTGGCAAATTGCAGCGCGAAGATGGAAACCCCGCCCGTGCCCTGAACCAGCACCCAGTCACCTGGCTTGGTCTTGGTCTCCACGAACATGCCGCGCCAGGCGGTCAGCGCCGCGCAGGGAAGTGTGGCTGCTTCCTCAAAGCTCCAGCCAGCCGGCATGCGCGTGAACGCGGTCTCAGGCGCGGCGACGAGTTCGGCGCCAAAGCCGTCAGCGCCGTCGCCAGGAACGCTGGCAAATCCCGCTGCTTCGATCTGGCCTGACTGCCAGCCGGGGAAGAAAAGCGAGATGACCTTGTCACCCACTTTCCATTTGGTGACACCTTCGCCAACAGCGACGACTTCGCAGGCGCCATCCGACATCGGAATGCGGCCATCCGGCGTCGGGATGCCGCCCAGCACGACGGCGAAGTCGTGATAGTTGAGTGAGCTCGCGCGTACGCGGACCAGAACTTCTCCAGCCTTCGGCTTCGGGTCGTCCCGCGTCTCGATCACGAGGTTCTGAAGCCCGCCGGGCTTCTTTACGGCTGCTACTTTCATGTCTTGTCCTCCCTGGATGTGGCAGGACGGGACCTATAGCGCCCTTGGGGAAGTCAAGAGGAAGCGGCGAGCCTTGCCTCGCGTAAAGCCTTGCGGCGGACCTTGCCGGCATCATCCCGCACCGCTTCGGCGGTGTATTCGAAGCTTTTCGGGATCTTGTAACGGACCAGGCGCTCGGCGAGATGCGCAAGCATGACGACCTCCTCCACCGGCCCCTCCGGCCGGTCGATCACGGCGTGGAGCCGCGCGCCCATGTCCTCATCCGGCAATCCGATGACGGCTGACGATCTGACCCCGGGATAAGCCTCGATCGCGGCTTCCACCTCTGCCGGATAGATATTGGCGCCGCCAACGATCACCATGTCAGACAGCCGGTCGGAGAGGTAAAGGTAGCCGTCCTCGTCCATCCAGCCGAGGTCTCCCAGGCTTTCCCAGCCACCATCGATGGCCTTCGCGTCCGCGCCGATATAGCGATAGGTGGTGCCGGCGCCCGCTAGCGGGCGAATGAATACCTCGCCCACCTCGCGTGGCGGTAAGGTCTGGCCATCCTCGCCGACGATCTTCATCTCGCAGGTCTCCACCGGCTTGCCGACCGACCCTTTATGCTTCAGCCATTCCGTACCCTGAATGGTTGTCGACCCCTGCCCTTCCGTGCCGCCATAGAGTTCCCAGATCACCTCCGCACCGAGCCATTCGATGAAGCATTCCTTCAGCCAGGCCGGGCACGGGGCCGCCAGATGCCAAAGGGATTTCAGACTGGAAAGATCATAGGCCGACCGCACGTCCTCGGGCAGGGCCCAGATGCGGCGCATCATGGTCGGCACGGTGTAGACGACATCGATCTTGTGCTTCTCGATCAGCCTCAGGGTTTCTTCGGCATCAAACCGCGTGGTGACGACAATCGTGCATCCCTTGAACAGGGCCGTCATGGCCCAGAGGAACGGGCCGTTATGATAGAGCGGTCCGGGGATCAGCATGCTGCCCTGCTGGGGGATCTCCAGCAGGGGTACGTCTGGATCGGATGCGGCAGGCTGTTTGGAGACGATCAGCTTTGGGCGTCCGGTCGAGCCGCCCGACGTCATCGCCTTGAAGCTGGCAGCGGTCACTTCCGGCAGCGGCGCGTCTGACAAGTCTGCATCGGGCTGATAGCCCTGCAGAACACATGCCGTCTGCGGATATTCCCCATCGGGAACACCAACCACGAGGCTTGGCGCGCCAATCTCCACGATCTGATCGCGTTCCAGTTTCGGAAGGCGCGCGGATATCGGCTGAGGTGTTGCGCCGGCTTTCCATGTTGCAAAACAAGCCTCGAAGAACTCGATCCCGTTCGGCAGGGAAATCGTGACGAAATCATCCTGCTTCACACCGAGCTTCTGATAGGCGCGGGCAAGCCGATTGGTGCGCGCCTCAAATTCGGACCAGCTGACCTCTCTGCCCTCATGGCTGAGAATTGTTCTGGCCGGCTGCTGGGCGGCCCAGTGAGCAATGATGCGCGACAGTGAAATGATCGCCATGAATGTTTCCTCCCATTATCTTTTTCTTGCGCCAAGTCAGATGCCCGCGCGTTTCAATAGTCTCTGAAAGCCGGCCCAGAACTCCGCCCTGCGATCATCCGTTTCCATCAGGATTTCGTGCATGGCGCCCTCCACGGTAATGTGTTCGCAGTCCTTGAGCCGCGCCGCGATGCGCGCATGAGCGGCATTGTCGATCAGCTTTTCGTCGCCCGCCGAGGCAACGAAAACAGGCACCGTCACCGTCGCCAGTGTCTTGGGTTTGGAGAAGGTCGAGAAGATGTCGAGCGACGCGCCAAGCCATCCCCAGGTGATCGGGCCAAGCTCGAGATCTGGATGCGCATCAATCAACGCCCGTTGCAGATCCCAGCGGCGCTTGTCATGGGTCACGATGTTTGTCTCAAACCGCTCGGGCGGGCCGGGCTGCATGGCATAGTCGCCAGACCGGCCGGTCGCCCGCATGGCCCAGACAAGGTAGCGCATTCCAAGGAACGGTGATTTCAGTCCCCACATGGGGGCGCAGAAGGCGGCGGCCTCCACCTTCACCAAGCCTTTGGCAATCGCGGCCAGCGCAATCGCCCCGCCCATCGAATGGGCGAGCGATACGTAAGGCCGGGGAAGCCGGCTTTCGAGCGCCTCAAGGCCCTTTGCCAACGCCGTCATGAAAGTTTCGAACCGGTCAATATGACCCTTCTTGCTGTCCGGCAGCAGGCGGTCAGACAGGCCCTGCCCCGGCCAATCCAGAATGACGAGCGCAAAGCCCATCTGCTGCAGTTCTCGGCCAACCTCGAAATACTTCTCGATGAACTCGGTCCGCCCCGGACAGACGATAACCGTGCCGCGCACCTTGGTCGGCGCAAGCGCCGGGGCAATGCAGGCCCTCAGCCGCCGGCCTTCTGACCCTTCAAACCAGACGATCTCCGCGCCCTGGGGCGCCGGGTTCCCCGGCACTTCGACAAACCGACGGCTTCTGTCGCTTGAGGATGTCACCATGCCACGGTCTCCAGGGGCCATAAAAATGAGCCGCCCGCAGGTCTCCCCGGGGCGGCCCAATGCGTCAAGCGATCTCGATCAGATGGCTCAGCCAGCGAGCTTCTTCATAAGGGACTGGAGCTGCATGGCGACGGACATGTCACCGGCAACTTTCAGTTTGCCCTGCATGAAGGCCATGGTCGGGTCCAGCGCGCCGGCGGCGAGCTTGGTGAAATCATCCCAGCTGACCGAGATGGTAGCGTCAGCTGCGCTGTCGGAATTGTCGGCCACGCCTGCGGCGCCGTCGATGAACAGCTTGCCGGCGCCGCCGAAGTCGAATTTAACTTTTTTCTTGAAATCGCTGCCGCCAGCAACCGCTGCTGCTGCGCGCTCAGTAAGTTGGGCGAGATCCATCAGGCTTCCTCCTTGGATTGATACCTGTAGCGGATAAAGCAAACCGGGCGGGACGCGGCAAGAAGAATCCCTTGACGCGCCTTGCGGCACATCGATCAACTGGCATGCATGAGTTGGCAAAAAGCGATTGAAGAGCTCCGCCGCCGGGAACGCCTGGCCGAGGAGATGGGGGGAGAGGAGCCGGTTTCGCGCCAGCGCGGACGCGGCAAACTCACGGTTCGGGAGCGGGTCGCCTTCCTGGCAGACCCCGGCAGCTTCCATGAAATCGGCAAGATCGCCGGAAAGGCGAGTTACGGCGCGGATGAAGAGTTGGCAGGCTTCATGCCCTCGAATTCCGTCATGGGGCGGGCGCGGCTGGATGGTCGTCCAACGGTTATTCTGGCTGATGACTTCACCGTGCGGGGCGGCGCGGCGGACGCCTCCATCTGGCAAAAGATGGTTCAGGCGATCAAGATGGCCGCCGAATACCGGATGCCGCTTGTCCAGATGATCGATGGCACCGGCGGGGGCGGCTCGGTCAAGATGCTGGAGAAAGATCCCCGCACCTACATTCCCGAAACACCCGGCTGGAACGAGATCGTTCACGGCCTGACGCAGGTGCCGTTCGTTTCCCTGGCCCTCGGCCCTTGTGCGGGCATGGGCGCCGGCCGGGTCGCCGCCAGCCACTTCAGCGTCATGGTAAAGGAACTCAGCCAGGTTTTCGTAGCCGGTCCGCCCGTCGCCATCGCGCTGGGAGAAAATGTCGCCAAGGAGGAACTCGGCGGCTGGAAGATTCAAGGGCAGAACGGCACGGTCGACAATGTCGTCGATACCGAAGCTGATGCTTTCATCGCGGCCCGGAAATTCCTGTCCTACCTCCCGCCTTCGGTGCATCACCTGCCTGAACGTATTCAGCCAGCAGACGATCCCAAGCGGAAGGAAGAAAGCCTTCTTTCCATCGTCCCGGACGATGGCCGCACACCCTACAAGCCGCGCCGCATCGTCGAGGCCGTGGTCGATAAGGGCAGCTTTTTCGAGATGGGTTCCTATTGGGGCCGGGGCATCGTGACCGGACTTGCCCGAATTGACGGTCACGCCGTTGGCATCATGGCGGGCGATCCCTTCTTCCTCGACGGCGCCTGGACGGCAGATGTGTGTGACAAGGTCACCCGTCACATTGACCTCTGCTCCACCTTCCACCTTCCTGTTATTCACTTTGTGGACTGCCCCGGCTTTGCCGTCGGCGTGAAGGCGGAGACCGCCGGCGTCACCCGCGCAGGCGTGCGCGCGATGACAGCCGTTTATCAAGCCACCGTACCTGTCTGCTCGGTGGTCATCCGCAAGGCTTACGGGCTCGCCGGGTCAGCCATGATGAACCAGTCCCGGACCAAATGGCGCTATTGCTGGCCAAGCGGCGATTGGGGCTCCCTGCCTATGGCGGGCGGCATTGAAGCTGCCTTCCGTAAGGAACTGTCAGAAGCTGAGGATCCCGAAGCCCTGAAGGCTCAGCTTTACAGGAAGTTCGACGCCATCCGGTCTCCCTTCCGGACGGCGGAAAGTTTCTTTGCGGAGGAAATCATCGATCCGCGCGAGACCCGACCCCTGCTGGTTGACTTCATGCAGCATGCCCAGCGCGTTCTGGAAGCCGGCGAGACCCGGACCGGTTTCCGCCCCTGAACCTACCCTGCTTCGGGCATGCTCTTGCCATTTTCGGGGAGATGATGCCTCCTGACGCCCGATGATCGGGGAGGGACATCACTCATGCTTTGGAAATCTGCTTTGGCGGCATTGCCGCTTGCCATGATGGCCGCGTGCGGCGCGCCCGGGGATAGAAGTTATTCTTCGCCCGGCGCGCCCGCACCAGCCGAAATGATGATGAAAATGGCGGAGCCGTCTTATGAGGCCGCTCAAGACACGGCCGGCGGCGGCGCGCCGGTGGCCGAGCAGTATATCGCCTACGCCCACAGCGTCGGGATGCGCCTGCCGGTGAAAGCCATTGAACCCACCATGCAAGGCCACATCGCCGCCTGCAACGCGGCCGGGCCTTCCGTCTGTATCGTGACCAATTCCTGGCTCAATGCCTATTCGGAAGATTCAGCCTCCGCTTCGCTGAACCTTCGGGCGACGCCCGCCTGGATCGACACATTCCTTTCCGGCGTGGAGGCCGAGGCGACCGCCGCAAAAGGCGAGATCACCAATCGCCAGACAACCGCCGAGGACCTGACCGTCTCGATCATAGATACCGGCGCGCGTCTTAAGGCACAGCAAACCCTTCAGGAGCGGCTCCAGAAACTTCTGGCTGACCGCCCTGGTGAGTTGGGAGATCTTCTGGAAACCGAACGGGAACTTGCCCGCGTCAATGGCGAGATCGACTCGCTCAAATCCACCCTCGCCGCGCTACGCCAGCGGGTAGACATGAGTCAGCTTTCCGTCAGCTATGAGACAAAGATCAATCCTGTGTCCCAAGGCGCGCTTCAGCCGCTGGGCGAGGCTTTCGGTAGCTTCTTCTACAATCTCGCCAGCGCCGTTGCCGCTGTGGTGACAGCCTTTGCCATCGGCCTGCCCTGGCTTTTGCTGCTGGGCGCATTGCTCTGGATCTGGCTGCGGCTCATCTGGCCCCGCATCCGCAAGAAGAAACCGGTTACCTGATCCGCCTCCGAATCAGGCAATCCTTCAGGCTCTTTCCGGCTGCTTGCGCTTGGCGCTGTCACCCTTGCGGGCCAGGAGGATGCCAGCCACTTCCTTGGGGACGATCATCAGCATCTGGCTGAGGGTCGTCTCCCAGGTGTCGAGCAATTCCTTGCCCCGCACCGAGCCCGTCCGGCGCACATGCTCCTCAAGCAGAGCTTTCGTTTCGCCGACATATTCCTCCGGCATATCGGCCAGCGGATACCAGTCGATCGAGTCCGGATTGGCCACGCGCTCGAACCGTTGTTGCGGGTCCCAGATAAAGGCGGCCCCTCCGGTCATCCCGGCGCCGAAATTGTCGCCAACCGGCCCGAGGATGACAGCGCGCCCGCCAGTCATGTATTCGCAGCCATTGGCGCCGCACCCTTCAACCACCGCTTTGGCGCCCGAGTTGCGCACGGCGAAACGTACGCCGGCGGTGCCCGCCGCAAACAGCTTGCCGGAGGTTGCCCCATAAAGGCAGGTGTTGCCAATGATCGCATCGCCCACGGCCGAGCGGCGGTCCCTCGGGCGCGGCGTCACAACGATGCTCGCCCCCGAAAGCCCTTTGCCGACATAGTCGTTCGCATCGCCGAGGACTTCCAGAAGAAGCCCCTGTACGCTGAACGCTCCGAGCGACTGACCGGCCGATCCTTCCAGGCGGATATGCAGACGGCCTTCAGGAAGGGCATGCATCCCGAACTTGCGGGTGATGCGGGAACTGGCGCGCGAACCAATGGCTCGCATCGTGTTCTGCACGCCATATTCCAGCTGCATCTTCTCGCCGCGCTCGAAGAACGGCTCAGCGTCGCGCAGGATCTGAGCGTCGAGCGTATCGGGCACCGCTTCACGGCGGTTTGGTTTGTAGACGATGGGGCTATCAGTATCGACCTGAACCAGAAGCGGGTTGAGATCGAGGTCATCAAGATGCGTTGCACCGCGGCTGACTTGCTTGAGCAGGTCGGTGCGGCCGATGGCTTCGTCCAGAGATTTCAGGCCGAGCGAGGCGAGGATTTCGCGCACATCTTCGGCAATGAAGCTCATCAGGTTGACGACCTTATCCGGATTGCCGGTGAAGTGCGCGCGCAGTGCTTCGTCCTGCGTACACACACCGACGGGGCATGTGTTGGAATGGCACTGGCGCACCATGATGCACCCCATCGCGACGAGCGACGCCGTACCGATGCCATACTCTTCAGCGCCGAGCATAGCCGCAATCACGATATCCCGCCCCGTGCGCAGCCCGCCATCCGTCCGGAGGGTAATCTTTTCACGGAGGTTATTCAGCGAGAGCACCTGATGGGCTTCAGCCAGACCGATCTCCCAGGGGAGGCCCGCATACTTGATCGAAGTTTGCGGCGAGGCGCCTGTGCCGCCCACGCCGCCTGCGATCAGGATGATGTCCGCCTTGGCCTTGGCAACGCCAGCGGCCACCGTGCCGACGCCGGATTGCGCCACAAGTTTCACGCAAACGCGCGCATCCGGATTGATCTGCTTCAGGTCATAGATCAGCTGCGCAAGGTCTTCGATCGAGTAGATGTCATGGTGGGGCGGCGGTGAGATCAATGTTACGCCAGGCGTCGCATGACGCAGCTTCGCGATCAGCTCGGTCACCTTGAAGCCCGGCAGCTGGCCGCCTTCCCCGGGCTTGGCGCCTTGGGCTACCTTGATCTCGATTTCCCGGCATTCGTTGAGATACTCCGCCGTCACACCGAACCGGCCCGACGCGATCTGCTTGACGGCCGAATTCATGTTGTCGCCGTTCGGCAGTGGCCGGTAGCGGGCACGGTCTTCCCCGCCCTCCCCGGATACGGACTTTGCCCCGATCCGGTTCATTGCCACATTCAGCGTGCCGTGGGCTTCCGGCGACAGCGCGCCGAGCGACATGCCGGGCGTGACGAACCGCTTGCGGATCTCGTTGATCGACTGGACCTGGCTGAGCGGAACCTTCGGCCCCGCGGCCTTGAAGTCGAGCAGATCACGCAGTTGCAGCGGGTCGCGCGCGTGCACGGCGTCAACATATTTTCGGTAGATCGAATAATCGCCGCGGTCACAGGCCGCCTGAAGCGTGTGGATCAGATTGCCATCAAGGGCGTGGGGCTCATCCGAAGCGCGCAGGCGATAGAAGCCGCCCACCGGAAGCGAGATGACATCTTCATCAAATGCCTTCTGATGACGGACGAGGGCATTCTCCTCCAGGCCAGCAAGACCAAGACCCGAAATCCGGCTCGACATGCCAGGAAAATAGTCCGCGACGAGCGCGCGGGAGAGGCCCAGCGCCTCGAAATTGTAACCGCCCCGATAGGAGGAGATCACCGAGATACCCATCTTGGAGATGATCTTCAGGAGGCCTGCTTCAACGGCTTCCTTGAAATTCTGCACCGCCTTGCCGAGGGAAATGTCGCCCAGCAGGCCGCGCGCATGGCGATCTGCGATGGCGTCCTGCGCCAGATAAGCGTTGACGCAGGTAGCGCCGACACCAACCAGAACGGCAAAATAATGCGTATCGAGACATTCGGCCGAACGCACGGTGATCGAACAGAAGGTGCGCAGGCCCTGGGCCACGAGATGCGAGTGAACCGCGCCGGTTGCCAGAACCATCGGTACTGCGATGCGGCTTGCCGACTGATGTTCATCAGTGAGGATGATGTGCTCGCGGCCCGCGCGCACTGCCTCTTCGGCTTCGCGGCGGATACGCTCGAGCGCGTCCTTGAGCGCGGCGCCTTCGGATGTCACATCAGCGGCATCAAACGTACAGTCGATGATCTCGGTGCCAAGGCCAAGGCGCTCGATCAGGCGCTCATACATGCCCGTGGTCAGCACAGGGCTTTCCAGCACGAACACTTCCTGCTGCGATTTGTCCGTATCCAGCACGTTGCCCAGGTTCTTGAACCGTGTGCGCAGGCTCATCACCCGGCCTTCGCGCAGCGGGTCGATCGGCGGATTGGTAACCTGACTGAAGTTCTGGCGGAAGAAATGGCTCATCGGCCGGTAGGCCATCGTCAGAACGGCGGGCGCGGTATCGTCACCCATCGAACCGATGGCTTCCTTGCCGCCTTCCGCCATCGGCGCAAGGATCAGCTCCAGCGTTTCGAGCGTATAACCGGCCGCCGTTTCCCGCCGCAGCAACTCTTCCTTGTTGAACAGCACAGGCTCCGCACCAGGGCCGATTTCCGGCTCCAGCTCTGTCACAGCCTGCAGCCATTCCTCATAAGGCGCCTGGGCGGCGAGGAAATCGACAATCTCGCGGTGATCGTAGAATTTTCCGGTGCCGAGATCAGCGGCAATCATGCCGCCTGCCGGGATGGACCCCCTCCGGGTGATCTCGTGATTGCCAAGCGGGCACATACCCGTTTCGGAGCCAACCGCAAGAATTCCGTCCGTTGTCAGGGCATAACGCAGCGGGCGCAGGCCGTTCCGGTCAAGGCCGGCCACGGCCCAGCGGCCATCATAGGCGGCAATGGCAGCCGGCCCGTCCCATGGCTCCATAACGGAGTTGCAGTAGTCATAAAGCGCGCGGTGGGCCATAGGCATCACCGAATCCCGCTTCGACCAGGCTTCCGGGATCAGCATCGCTTTGGCCATCGGCGCGGGCCGCCCCGATTTGCAGAGCAGCTCCCACACCGCGTCCAGCGCGCCTGAGTCCGATGTGCCATCCGGGATCACCGGTTTCACATCCTGCGTATGGTCGCCGAAAGTTTCGGACACCATGCGGATCTCGTGGCTTTTCATCCAGTTGCGATTGCCGCGCAGCGTGTTGATCTCGCCATTGTGCGCAATCGTACGGAAGGGCTGGGCCAGCGCCCATTGCGGGAACGTGTTGGTGGAATAGCGCTGGTGATAGATTGCGAAGGCCGAGACAAAACGCTCATCGCGCAGATCAAGGAAGAAATTGTCGATGTCTTGGGCGAGGAACATACCCTTGTAGATCAGCGATTTATGACTGAGCGAGCAGATATAGAAAGACGGGATCGCCGCTTCCCGGGCCCGCCGCTCAATCCGCCGGCGGCAGATGTACAGGGCGCGCTCAAGCTCCTCCGGTGAGCGGCCACGCGCATCGCGGAACATGATCTGCTCAATGGCGGGGCGCGTATCCTTTGCCTTTTGTCCGATCACGGACACATCAACCGGCGGCTGGCGCCAGCCATAGATGTAGAACCCGAAATGCAGCACTTCCCGTTCAACCAGGGTCCGCGCCGCTTCCTGCGCGCCAAAGTCCGTGCGCGGCATGAAGATCTGGCCAACGCAAATCCGGTCATCGGTCGGGCTGTGGCCGGTGCGGCTCACATGCTCGCGGAAAAAGTCCTGCGGCACATCAAGGCGGATGCCGGCTCCATCGCCGGTCTTGCCGTCCGCATCGACGGCACCGCGGTGCCACACATTCTTTAGCGCGCTGATGCCCATTTCGACGATTTCGCGGCGCGGCTTGCCATCAAGCGCCACAACGAGACCGACGCCGCAGGCATCGCGTTCATCCTCAGGGTTATAAGCCCCCGCATCAATGAGACGCTGGCGGTTCTGCTCATACTTTGTCACATAATCCGACATCTGATTTACTCCGCCGCCACTTTTGCGGCCTGCTCAGCCGCTCTCATTGCCTTATGCATTGCTTCTGCCGCGTCGCGGCCATCCTTGATTGCCCACACAACCAGCGAAGCGCCGCGCACGATATCGCCCGCCGCATAAACGCCCGGCAGGCTGGTTTCCATGGTTGCATAATCCACCCGCACCGCGCCCCAGCGGTTCACGGTCAGCGATGGCTCATTGAACAGCGCCGGCAGGTCTTCCGGATCAAAGCCCAGCGCCTTGATCACCATGTCTGCCTTCACATCAAAGGTCTCGCCGGTCTTCACCGGAGACTGACGCCCCGAAGCGTCAGGCTCACCCAGCTTCATGCGGCTGGCCCGAACGGCTTTGACCTTACCACCCTTGGTGTCGATGATCGCTTCGGGATTGGCGAGCCATTCGAAGACGACGCCCTCCTCTTCCGCATTCTGAACTTCGCGCTGAGAACCCGGCATATTAGCACGGTCGCGGCGATAAAGGCATGTAACGGATTTTGCGCCCTGACGGATCGCCGTCCGCACACAATCCATCGCCGTATCGCCGCCCCCGATAACGACCACGCGCTTGCCCTCGGCGTTAAGCGCGCCACTTTCATAGGCCTCAACCTTATCCCCCAGGCTGACCTTGTTGGATGCGGTGAGATAGTCGAGGGCCGGCAGAACGCCTTCCGAGCCGCTGCCGGGACATTTGAGATCCTTGGCGGCATAAACGCCGGTGGCAATCAGCACAGTGTCATGCGCGCTGCGCAGGTCGCCCAGCGACACATCGCTGCCAACGCGCGTGTTGAAGCGGAAGGCAACCCCCGAAGCTTCCAGATGGCGGATACGGCGCTCCACCACATCCTTTTCCAGCTTGAAGCCCGGAATGCCATAGATCAGCAGGCCGCCGCCGCGATCATAAGCGTCATAGACGGTGACCTGGTATCCCTTGCGGCGCAGCTGTTCGGCGGCGGCAAGACCGCCGGGGCCTGCGCCGATAATGCCGGCTGACTGGCTGCGTTCACGCGGCGGCTTGATCGGCTGGATCCAGCCTTCGGCCCAGGCGGTGTCGGTGATGTATTTCTCGACTGAGCCGATCGTCACGGTGCCGTGGCCGGACTGTTCGATCGTGCAGATACCTTCACAGAGGCGGTCCTGCGGGCAGATGCGCCCACAGATTTCGGGCATGTTGTTGGTGGCCGAGGAAACGCGCCAGGCTTCTTCCAGCCGGCCCTCGGCGGCCAGCTTCAGCCAGTCGGGAATGTTGTTCTGCAACGGACAGCCCTGCTGGCAGAACGGCACGCCGCATTGCGAGCAGCGGCTGGCCTGCGCCTGGGCAGCATCGGGCGAAAACTCGCCATAAATCTCACGAAAGTCTGCGGCGCGCTCCTTGGCGCTCCGCTTCTGGGGCATTGCCCGCGAAACCTTGGTGAATTGCAGCATACGCTCGGCCATAGGCTTATCCCAAAATTACTCGAGCGATCTCTATAAGCGGCGTTTTTGCGGGAGCAAGTGGCACTTCGGCACATATATATCATTATGATAGACATGATCTGAGATTTCTTGCCCCCAGTCCTTGTTTGAGAATCGTTCTGCGCCGTAATGTATCTTTTCGATATATATTTTTCTCCTCTCCTTCCCTTTGAAACAACGGTAGCAATGTCTCAAGGGTTTGATGGTACCGGACGGCATGTCGTTTCTTCAGCTTTTTCTGATCGCAGTCGTCCAGGGCCTCACCGAATGGCTGCCGATCTCTTCCTCGGCGCACGTCCTCCTGGCATCAGACTTCATGGGCCTGGTGGGCCGGGATGAAGTGCTGATCAATGCCGCCTCAAACACCGGCACCCTGATCGCCATGCTGCTCTATTTCCGGAAGGATGTCGGCGCTGCGATCCTCGGCGGTTTCGAGTTGGCCGCCACCCCGGTTACGAAACGGCCCTTGTCTGCAGGCGCGCGCCTTGCCCGGTGCATCATAGTCGCCACACCGTTCGCCCTGATCGGCGCTGTGATCTATGAGAGCATAGCGCCCGAGACGCTCTGGACAGCCTTGCGCAGCGTTTACGCCGTTGCTGCTTCCACCATCCTGTTCGGCGCCCTGCTCTGGTGGGCGGATGCGCGCGGGGGCCAGTCCCGCTCGGAAGGCGACATGACCCTTCGCGACGCGTTCCTGATCGGCGCCAGCCAGCTCGTCGCCGTCATCATCCCCGGCACCAGCCGCTCTGGCATCACCATGACCGCGGCCCGCGCGCTGGGATATGAACGTGTCGAGGCGGCCCGCTTTGCCATGCTGATCGGCGCGCCCATCCTTGCTGCCGTCAGCCTTTATGGACTCATGGGCCTCGCCGGCGCGCCCGCAGGCGGCGAAGGCGCGACTATTGCCGACGGCCTGATTGTTGCGGCAATCGCCTTTGTCTCAGGCTATGCGTCCATCGGCCTTCTGATGACGCTGGTCCGCAAGATGAGCTTCCTGCCCTTCGTGCTCTATCGCTTTGCCCTGGGGATAGCGCTGCTGGCGACCTCCCCTATCGTGGCAGGAGCAATCGGCTAAGCCTCAGGCTTCGCGCGCCTTGTGGAACTCGCCATAGGGACGGAAGCGCCATAGATAGGATGGCACAATTGCTTCGACCGATTCCAGCTGCGTGATGCCCAGATCCCCCATCCCAAGGGCGCCTTCGGCCACGACATTGTCTTTCGTCAGCATCTCGACCTGTGAGCCAGTCAGCGGCGGATCACCGAAGAAGTTCCAGGAAAACGGCGGCACGAACCGCCACACAGCGCCTGTGATGTAGGCAACAGGACGGACAATGAAGAAAGGCAGCGGGATCTTGAAGCGCGGGCGGTCCACCGTCTTCAGGATGAAGTCGTAAAGCTCGTTGAAACTGTAGCTGCGCGGGCCGCCCAGTTCGAAGGTCTTGCCGGCAGCGTCTTCGCGCTCCACCGCTTCTGCAATCGCCGCGGCCACGTCCCCGGCATAGACCGGCTGGAACTTCGTCTTGCCGCCACCAATCGCAGGCATCATCGGGGCAAACCGGGCCATGTTGGCAAAGCGGTTGAAGAACTTGTCTTCAGGGCCAAACACGATGGAAGGCCGCAGGATCACCGCCGTTGGAATGGCGTCGCGCACGGCCTCTTCGGCGGCAGCCTTGCTGCGGCCATAAGGGGAGCGCGAATTGATATCCGCCCCGATGGCCGAGACCTGAACAAAACGCGTGATACCTTTTTCCCTGGCGATTTCCGCCAGCAGCCCGGCGCCATCGGCCTGCTCGCCCTGGAATGTCTGGCGGGCATGTTCGAAGAGAATACCAACAAGGTTCACCACCGCATCGGCGCCATCGAGCGCCCGCTCCAGCGAGGCCCGGTCGCGGATATTGGCCTGGACAACATCAACCCAGCCCGGAGGGCCGGCAAGGCGCACATCAATCGCGGTATGCACCCGGCGGCAGGCAACGCGGACACGCCAGCCCTTCTCCACCAGCGCGCGCGCGGCATAGCGCCCGATGAAGCCTGAGCCGCCAACCAGAGTCACCAAGCCTTTGCTCATTGTCCTGTCTTCCTGTTTGGGCGCCGATGCCGCCCGATTCAGCTGTTCCTCGCGCCTTTCACCATTTTGCGGCGCTGATGTCCATGCGGCCTTGACGCTCGACGCGTTTCTGGTGGGCCCGCGCCTACCAGATGACCGTCATGGTGACAGCGTCGCTATAGGCACCGGCGTTCACCTGCTGGTTTGCCGGAATGGTGGCGCTGATGGGATGAACCCGGCTGCGCGTCAGCAGACCGAGCAGAAAGGATCCCTGCAGCACCGAGCCCTGGACCCCATTGCCCCAGACCTGACCTGATTGGGTATAAACCTGATAGCCAAGCTCGCTGCCGCTGCTGGCCTGGCGCATTTTCCGGGAGGGGATGCTGCCGGATTGGCCCCCGCCCAGGCGCACGTCATACGACGCGCCGACAAATAACAGGCCCGTGCAGGTGACGGTGACATCTGCCGTGGCTGTCGCCGTATTGCCGGAGAAGGCGTGGTAGGCCGGAAAGCTGAGCGGCGTGGAGACGACCGAGCAGGACTGCGCCAAAGCCGGACAAATCGGGACAAACAGGGACAAGGAAAGGACAATCAGGCGCCACATTCAGTCAATTCCTGCCATCTTGACCCGGCCTTCGGGCCGGAGCTGCATCTCTCCCCGCGAGCGGACGGAAGAAACGACGTCCACAAAGCGGCCCACCGGAGTGGTCACCGCAACAGTATCGCCGTCTTCGGCGACCGAACAGTAAACGCGCCCCTCCAGCCCCACCGGACAGACCAGCCCGGACCTGAGCAGCTCCACCCGGCTTCCCGGCGGCAGATGCTCTCCAGTGGGGAACACAGCCGTGAAGGCGAGCGCAGTTTCGCGGCGGACATCGAAGCGGACCTCCGACAGCCCCCGCCGGGGGATGAACCGGGTGGTGAAATCGGCCACGTCATAATCGAGGGGCACGTCTTCGGGGCGAAGGCTCAGCGTGTTGATCTCGTAGGGGCGCACATCCGGAATGACGGCGAGACCGTTTTCTCCGGTTACCGCGATGATGCGATTGTCCTTGTAGATCGGCATCCCCTTGAGATCGGGCATCCGCACGATGGCTGTTGCCCCAGTGGTCTGCCGCTGAAGCGCAGCGGCCCCAGGCATCACAGCGAAGCCCCCGCGCAGGCCGGCCGTAATCTGGTTGGTCTCGCCATAGACGCCGCCATTGAGGAAAAGATCAGCAGCGCCCAGATCAGCCGTCAGATCGCCTTGATAAACGGCCCCTGCCCCGCCCTCCGCAGCGCCGAGCGACCATTGCACCCGCTCGCCCGGCATTCGCGATCGGCTGACCTGGACGCTGGACGCCTCCCGCCCGCCTGCCGATTGATAGCCGCCCCCCGCATTGTAAGGGCCAAAACTCGCGCGCAGGCCGATGGCAAATCCCGTCTCGTCGCGGGCGAAATCCTGATAAGCGCTCGCCGAGAAAGACACCCGGTCACCCCGCAGGGGCTTTTCCCAGCCAAACGACAGGAAGCGCCGGTCACGGAGCACCTTGTCCTCTTCCTCGATATAGGCTGCGCGGAAGGAGCCGGCGGGCGTGAATATGCCGGCGCTGGCGCGGATGGACCGGTCTGGAAACTCCAGGCCCAGTGTGGAGACGGTGTCGGAATAGCGCGGATCTGCAAAGCGCGCCTGCAGCTGCAGCGAACCGCGCCGGGTATCGCGCTCGAAACCAGCGGAAATGATGTGGCCGGTATGGCCATCCTCTGCCCGGCTCACCCCGCCCGAAAGGCTCACGATACCGAGTTTCCCGGCGGTGACCTGACCGCCCCCGCCCAGCACGCCACCGCCCGCGCCAAACTCCGAATAGGCCTCGGCTGTCAGCGCATTGGTGAGCCCGCGCCGCACCCGGCCATTGGCAATCAGCGTGTCGTCATATTCAGATGCGATTCCGCTGAAACGGCGCGGCAGGCCAAGGCTCACCGAATAATCCATCACGCCTTCGGCCAGGGATTCCTCCGAGGCAAAGAAGCTGTAGTCTTCGATCCGGGTGAGGCCGCTCGCTTCGCGGATGATGACCTCCACCTCATTGAGGCCGGTTTCCGGCGTAATCTCGAAATGGCTGAAACCGGGGTCTACGCTCTGCTTCTGCCGGACAACGCCGTTCACCCTCACATCAACTTCCGACCGCTCGCGCAGCAGAGCCTGAAAGGCGCTGTAGGGGCGCCAGCTATCGCGCGGATCCATGGAGAAATCGGTGCCATACTGGACGCCGGCGAAGGGTGTGATCCGCCCCCAGCGAGGTGCGGCGGTAAAGCTGTCGCCGATACTCAGGCGTGTGAATGTATCGGGAAAATCCTGCTCGTAGACCGTCTGCAGGCGCCGCGCCTGTCCTTCGTTCGCTGTATAGGAGGCGACCATGTTATTCTGCAGGCGGCCATAGGGCGTATGCAGCGTAAGAGAAAGATCGCCAAAGGCATTGATCAGCTCATCGGTACCATCATGGACACGCTGGCCCGACAGGCCATATCCACCGATCAGACCGGAAAGCGGCTTTGCAAAACTCTGTTGCACGCGCGCCGCCGGGCGCCGCGGCGGTGTGGCGGCAAAAAGGTCAAGCTGGGCCGCGCTCTGATCCAGCCGGTATTGCAGGCCGGCCATCGACTGGAGGCAGACAGCCTCTGCGCTGCCGGCATAAAGACCCGCTGCGGCAAGCGGCGCCGTCTCTATCCGCGTACAGTCTTCAGCAAGCACATCGAGCTGGGCCAGCCCGTCTACCAGCGTTCCATTGATGCGAACCTCCACCAGCAGCGAGATCGCTCCGGGTGCTTCGGCCGCGGGCACGGCCCGGGCCGTCATCGCGCCGCCCTGCACGAAAGCAAGCGCCGCGAGAGCGTATCTCAACCAGCTCCTCACCTGCCTGATGTAAGCTGAGCGGAGAAGGATTGGCCGTTGACGGAGTAGTTCAGGGTCTGGACGCGCGCCTCTTCCGGTGGCGGCAGAAGGATCTCGGCCCCGGGAAGCAGATAGACAACGCCAGGCCCGGCGGACACCGCATCGCCGGCATCGGTTTGAAGCGAAAGATCATGCAGGCGCAGCCAGCCCGGCCCCGGATTGCGCAGGGCGAGCACGTCCTGGCGTAGATTTGCTTGCAGATCCTCCGGCGCCGCCGGAGCGCCGGCAAACATCGCCAGCACATAGCGCAGCCGGATGGCCAGCTGCGAGGCCTGCTTTTCCGGTGCCTGCCCCGGGGTGGGCAATTCGTCGACAATCACCCGCCAGGCGCCCGCGCCGCCCGTATCGGGCACCGACATGCGGACAATCTGCGAGGTGCCGGGACGAAGCGTGAAAATCTCCGGCGCAAAACGGAGCCCCCTGGCCGGTTGCAGAACATCCTCGCCGTTCTGCTGGCTCCAGTCATAGATGCGGACCTGAACGGTGACATCCTGCTTGAGACCGGAGCTTATGGTGAGCGAGGCCGCCCCGCCCTGCGCTGGCGCGTCGATCATGATCGGCGCGATCGCCAGCCCTTGCGGATGTGCGGGCAACAGGAACCATACAGCTCCCAGAAGGAGCAGGGCCAGGGGTCTCATCTCTACTTACCTCAGTAGGTGACCGTCACCTGAACTTCATCAGAGTAGGCGCCGGCCGTGTCGGGTGTGCTGGTTGTGCGGCCATAGACGGTGAGGGTCTGGGAGGGCCCTGCCCCGTTGGCGACAGAACCGGTGACACCATCTCCCCAGACAGTCGTAAGTCCTGGATTGGTATAGAGCTGATAAGTGAAACTCGCCGGCAAGCTCGCATGGCTCAGCGTCCGCGCGCTGATATCGCCTGCCTCACCGCCATCCAGAGCCACCGTGAACGCGCTTGAGTTCGTGCAGTTGACGGTGATGGAGCCGTTAGCCGTAGCTTCATCGAGACCGACAGAAGCAAACACCACCGGCGTTGTCTGCACAACGCAGGTGTTCACCACGGTTGCCTGAACATCGAGGGTTCCGTTCGCCGTGGCCGCATAGGCCGCTTGAGAACAGGCAGTCAGCGCCGCTGCCGCCATGAGTTTCCTGATCATTATTCCACCTATCCAGTCTTGTGATTGCCGTTTTTTCATTTTCTTGGATTCCACCCTAGCGCAACTTCGTTGCTCGAAGCTTTCAGAAGAGTCTCTGATTGGTTTACGCGGATTATGTTTTTGTACGGATCATAATCCGGCCGATTTCAAAAACGGCTGTTCGGTTTGTTGCGGCGCATTATCAGGGGATTTGCCGGATGATCAGTTTTTATCTTGGGGAGTCGCCGGTCAGCCTTGGCGCTGCTTCCGATATTTTCCGCTGACAGATCATCGGCTGAAACGGGAGGCGCGCGGCACAAGCTACATTCTATCTTTGTGCGATTTTCCCGCAAGACGGGTAGCGGCCCGGCATATGAACGCGCGTGCGCCAGCGCGCGCGGCGCGGGGTATGATGTCTTACGGTTGATTGAAGGCGGTCCTTCAGCCTTTCATCAGGCCTGAGGCCTTCAGCAGCTTGCCCGCGCGCAGAACCCGGTCGAGCTTATGCTCGCTGGAGCGGTCGCCCTTATTGGAATCGGGATGGAACCGGCGCACATATTCGGCATAGCGCGCGCGGATCTGCGCCGGCGTCGCGTCCGTCTCCAGGTCGAGTTCCCGGAGCGCGCGGATCTGCAGGCTTGAGCGATGGCTGTGCATCCGCTCCTCGGCCGCGGGCGT
The DNA here is from genome assembly GCF_000685315.1 of Hyphomonas polymorpha PS728. Taxonomy (GTDB): domain Bacteria; phylum Pseudomonadota; class Alphaproteobacteria; order Caulobacterales; family Hyphomonadaceae; genus Hyphomonas; species Hyphomonas polymorpha. The sequence continues at coordinate 14,784 of NZ_ARYM01000010.1, read as the reverse complement.
GTCGTCCATATCGAAGAAGCTGCGGCCGGCCCACCGGCGCGGATCATGCGGATCGGTGGCCTTGCGCCCGCCCAGCGGCCCTGCGCCCATGCGCCAGGTGCGCTTGTGGCCATACTGCTCGGCGCGCAGGAAAGCAGCCGCTTCGGCATCGGTCATGCCTTCAAAGAAATTGAAGCTGCGATTATAGGCGGCCGCATGTGCCTCGCAGAACCAGTGGCGTCCCTTGCCGCCCGGGCGCGGCGCCGGATGAGACCCTTCCAGATCACAACCAGGCTCCTCGCACACGCGCGTACGCTTTGCCCGTGCGCGCGACGTCTCGTCGGCGGGGGGCTTCACGCGTATATCCGTGAACTTGACTCGGTATCTGAACGGTTCGCCGTCTGACATGGGGCCATATAATAGGGAGCGCCGGTTAAACATGCCACAACCAAACGACAGACAGACGCGGATTGAAGCAGCGCTTGCGGCAGCATTTGAGCCCGTCTCGCTCAGCGTGATCGACGATAGCCACAAGCATGCGGGCCATGCCGGCGCTGCGCCGGGCGGCGAGACGCATTATTCTGTTGAAATTGTTGCCGAGGCTTTTGCCGGGCTCTCCCGCGTGCAGGTTCAGCGCGCCGTGATGATGGTGCTGCAACGGGAATTCGACACCGGCCTGCATGCCCTCGCCCTGAAGGCGCGGGCGCCCGAGGCGAGTTAGTCCGGGCGTTCAATCCGCTTCTATTTCGGCCACAGCGCGCGACACGTTCACCCCGGTCACCTGATTGCGCTGGCGGCGCAGCACATTGAACCGGTAGCCATGGAACACAAAGCTCTGGCCAGGCTCGGGGATAGTCTGGGACTCATGGATCACCAGGCCCGCGACCGTGACAGCCTCCTCATCAGGAAGGTCCCAGCCGGTGGCGCGGTTGAGATCGCGGATCGGCACCCAGCCATCGACATTGACCGAGCCATCGGGCTGCGGGCGCACGCCCTGCACCTGCACGTCATGCTCGTCATGGATCGCGCCAACGATCTCCTCGAGAATATCTTCCAGCGTGATCAGGCCCTGCAACTCGCCATACTCGTCAATAACGAGGGCAAAATGCTGGCCTCGTGAGAGGAACTGGTTGAGCTGCTCCTGCACCGGCGTGGTCTCCGGAACGAACCAGGGTTTGCGCAGAATCGAATCCAGATCGAGCTTGGAAACATCGCCGCCCAGCGGCAGCGCAGCCCGCAGCAGGTCCTTGGCATGCAGAATACCGATGATCTCTTCTTTCTCACCGCGATAGAGCGGCAGGCGCGTATGCGGGCTCGACAACGCCTTCATGATCAGCTGGCGGGGCTCGAGATCCGCATCCAGCATATAGATGTTCTTGCGGTGGATCATCACGTCTTCGACGGTGAGATCTTTCAGGTCCAGCGCTCCAACAAGGCGCAGGTGATCATCCTTGCCCACGCCGCCTTCTGCCGCATGCAGATCAATTGCACCCCGAATTTCCTCTTCAGCCGAAAGCGGGCTCGCCGGCGCACCGACGCCGACAAGGCGAAGCACGCCGTTCACGATCAGCTGGATGACCCTGATGATCCAGGAAGTGGATTTCACTACCAGGGAGATCGGGCCGGCCACGACCAGCGCTACGGAATCTGGCCGCGTGATGGCATAGGTCTTCGGCATGACCTCTGAGAAGATCAGAACGAGCACGGTCATGACCGCCGTCGCCGCAGCAAGCGCAAGGCCGCCTTGCCCGAAAAGAGCCGTGAACATCGAAGTCGCCAGGACCGATGCCAGAATATTGACGACATTGTTGCCGAGCAGGATGGCGCCGATGAAATTCTCGCGATTGGCGAGCAGCTTGTTCACCGTCCGGGCCCGCTTGTCGCCGTCTTTCTCCAGCGCATGCATCCGAGCGCGGGACGCGGCTGTGAGGGATGTCTCCGATCCTGAGAAGAATGCAGATATCATCAGCAAAATGACGATCGCAAATGCATATCCGGCAATCATGGCAAGACCCAGCTCCTGTCAGGTGAATTCGGCAAGTTCGGTGGCAAGAAAGCGTTCAACCGAGGCAAGGTCAGCATCCGGATGAACATAGGCTGCCCCGATACCGCGCGCGAGGATCAGCGGCACGCGCCCGGCGCGTGCCTTCTTGTCCTGCTGCATCAGCGTTGCAAGGCGGTTTGCGGTGAAGCGTTCCCGGTCAAAGCCTTCCAGCGAAACGGGGAGCCCCGAAGCGCCAAGCACATCCTTCACGCGCGCAGCGTCTGCCGCTGGCGTGATGCCGCTTGCGGCGCCATAGCGGAAGGCCAGCGCCATGCCGAGCGCAACGGCTTCGCCGTGCAGCAGGTCTTCACGGTATTCATTGGCAGCCTCGAAGGCGTGCCCGAATGTGTGGCCAAGATTGAGCAGCTGACGCACACCCGTTTCAGTTTCGTCCTCAACCACAATGGCCGCCTTCGCAGCGCAGGAACGCGCAACCGCATAGCGAGCCGCTTCCGGTTCCAGCGCCAGAACCTTCTGGCTATGCTCTGCCAGCCAGTTGAAGAAAGGCGCGTCATTGATGAGGCCGTATTTCACGATCTCCGCATAGCCGGCTTTCAGCTCCCGCTCCGGCAGGGTCGCCAGCAGCGCCGTATCGGCGATCACGAGGCGCGGCTGATAGAAAGCGCCGATGAGGTTCTTGCCGCGCGGGGTGTTCACCGCCGTCTTTCCGCCCACAGACGAATCCACTTGCGCCAGCAGCGTGGTGGGCACCTGCACGAACCCCATGCCGCGTTTCATCAGGCTGGCGGCCAACCCGCCCATGTCTCCGATCACGCCGCCGCCGAAAGCGATCAGCGTATCGCCCCGGTCTGCCCCGCCCGCCAACAGCCAGTCGAGCACGCCTTCGAGATTGGAAAAGCTCTTGGTCTTCTCGCCCGGCGGCAGACTGTACCAGTCAAGCTGGATGCCGGCAGTCTTCACTGCCGCCTCCAGCGCGGTCTTGTGGTGACGCATCACCGTTTCATCTGTCAGCACAAAGGCGCGGGGGCGCTTGAGCATGACCGACAGGCGCGGGCCGAGCTCCGCCAGCGCGCCATGCCCCACCAGAATATCATACGCCCGCGCGCCCAGATCGACGCGCACCGTTTCCAGCGAAGAGATAGTGTTCATTTCGGTTTCCAAGTCTGAAGAGCTTTCAGGATCGCATTGACTGTATGCGTGTGAGGGCCGTCCTTGGAATGGACCACCAGATCGGCCTGCGAATAGAAAGGCTGGCGCTCCATCACGAGATGGGCGAGGTGTTCCTTGGCGTCGGCCCGCTGCAGCAACGGGCGGGTGTCGCGCTTCTGCACCCGCCGCCAGAGCGTTTCGATATCTGCATTCAGCCAGACCGTGATCGCCCGCTCGCGCAGGATCGCGCGAGTGTCAGGATCAAGGTAGGCCCCTCCCCCGGTCGCAAGCACATGCGGGGGCATATCCAGCAGGCGGCGGATCACCTGTTTCTCGCCGCGCCGGAAATCGGCCTCGCCATGTTTGGCAAAGATGTCGGAAATCGACAGGCCGGCGGCCTTCTCGATTTCATGGTCGCTGTCGTAAAAATCCCGGCCCAGCTTGTCGGCCAGCCGCCGCCCAACCGTCGATTTGCCCGCGCCCATAAGACCGACAAGCGCAATCGTGCGCCCGTGGAAGGGCAGCTGCGTACTTGAAGGGTCTGAGTCGGAAGGCATCTGTTCGTATTACCCGGCGTTGCGCATATGTCCTAGTGGTGCCACATAGACGGCGCAATCGGCAGGCAGATTCGCCCTGCCACACTCGTTTTCTGGGCCGGTTTCATGCGCAAATATCTCATCCTGTTCGTTATTCTCGCGGTCGCCATTGCCGGGGGTATGTGGTGGTTAGGCCAGCGTGCCGTCAAGAACGCGCCGCCAGAAGGCGAAATCCGCATACCTGTTGAAGGCGCTCTCGAATAGGCTGAAACGCCCCCTTAACCGCGTTTCCCTAGCGTTGGCGGATGGATGACCGTTCGCGTATTGGCGCCTTTCTTGAAATGATGTCGGCCGAGCGGGGCGCAAGCCCCAATACGCTCGACGCCTATGGGCGCGACCTGCTGGACGCCTCCGAATTCTGCGGCCTGCGTCTGGTGACTGCCTCCTCGGCAGACCTGTCTAACTGGCTGGCAGACCTGGCCGCGCGCGGCATGGCGCCCTCCACCCAGGCCCGGAAACTGTCCGCCGTGCGGCGTTTCTTCCGGTTCCTCTTTCAGGAAGGCGACCGGAAGGACGACCCGACCGCCCGCCTGGACGGCCCCTCCCCCGAACGCGAAGTACCCGATGTGCTCTCCCGCGAGGAAGTATCCCGGCTGATCGCCGCCTGCGAACCGGACAAACGCCTGAAATGTCTGGTGGAGCTGCTCTATGGCGCGGGCCTGCGGGCCTCGGAACTGGTGACGCTGCGGGTGGGCAACCTGCCCCGCCGCAAGGCCGGGCAATGGATGAGCGCCGACATCATCATCCGCGGCAAGGGCGGCAAGGACCGGCTGTGCCCACTTGGCCGGGCAGCCCTGATCGCGCTGGCCGAATGGCTGGACGTGCGCGAGCAAAGCCTGCCGGACAACCCGCTGCTGCGCGGCAAGGCGGAAGGGTTCGTCTTTCCTTCGCGCGGCAAGGAAGGCCACCTCACGCGCCGGCGTCTGGGGCAGATGCTGGAAGACCTCGCCATGAAAGCGGGGATCAGGTCAGAGCGGGTCTACCCACATGCTCTCAGGCATGCCTACGCGACCCACCTTCTGCAAGGCGGGGCGGACCTCCGGGTTGTGCAGACCCTTCTCGGTCACGCCGACATCGCCACGACGCAGATCTACACCCACGTCCTGACTGATGAACTCGCCGAACTGCTGGAAACAGCCCACCCCCTGGCGTTGGCAGGCCGCAGCCGCCGCTAATCTCAGGCGATCGCCGAGCCGCGGCTATTGACCCAGAAAGCGTGAACAACGCCGGGCAGCCAGCCGATCAGCGTCAGCAGCACGTTGAGCAGGAATTGCAGGCCAAGACCTTCCTTGATCAACACCGCGACCGGCGGCAGGAAAATCGTCAGCAGGATCATCAATAGCGACATGGGAGTCCCTTTCCGTCTCGTCTGTGAGGAAAACGCATCAGAGTGCCGGGCGTTCCGTCACACCCTGCCGGTTTGACGCGGTGCAGCACCGCCCTTAATCCTTCCCCGGCAAGAGGGAGCCCCAGATGAGCCAGAAAACGCCGCGCAATTTCTTCAAGCCGCTCGCCATCGGCGCGCCTGAGCCCTATCGCGAACTGCCGGTGAAGCTGGAGCGCATGATCCATTTCGTGCCGCCGCATCTGGAGAAAGTGCGCGCCAAGGTGCCCGAAATGGCCCCGACGGTGGACGTGATGCTGGCAAACTTGGAAGACGCGATCCCTGCAGACGCCAAGGACGCCGCCCGCGCCGGCGCCATCGAGATGGCCAACATGTACGACTGGCAGGCCAAGGGCACCGGCTTCTGGAGCCGCGTGAACTGTCTCAACTCCCCCTGGTTTCAGGAGGACGTATCGGAGCTGGTGTTGAAAGCCGGCCACCAGCTCGACGTGATCATGCTGCCCAAGGTCGAGGGACCGTGGGACATTCACTTTGCCGATCAATATGTCGCCCAGCTGGAAGCCAAGGCCGGCCTCAAGCGCCCCATCCTCTTCCACGCCATCCTGGAGACGGCCGAGGGCGTGGCCCGTGTCGAGGAGATCGCCCTCGCCTCCCCGAGAATGCAGGGTATCAGCCTTGGCCCGGCAGACCTTGCCGCCAGCCGCAAGATGAAGACCACCCGCGTTGGCGGCGGCCACCCCTTCTACCGCGTGATCGAAGACCCGAAATCCGATGGCAGTCCGCGCGCCAGCGCCCAGCAGGACCCGTGGCACTACACCATCGCCCGCCTGGTCGATGCGTGCCGCATGGCCGGCATCAACGCCTTCTACGGCCCCTTCGGCGACATTGCCGACCTTGACGCCTGCGAGCAGCAGTTCCGCAACGCCTTCCTGCTCGGCTGCGCGGGCACCTGGAGCCTGCACCCCAACCAGATCGCGATTGCCAAGCGCGTCTTCTCGCCCGATCCGGATGAGGTGAAGTTTGCCCGCAAGATTCTCGCCGCCATGCCCGATGGCTCCGGCGTCGCCATGATCGATGGCAAGATGCAGGACGACGCCACCTGGAAACAGGCAAAGGTGATTTCCGATCTGGCAGACCTCGTCGCCTCGAAAGATCCCGATCTTGCCGCCGCCTATGCCGGTTGAATTGGCCCTCGCCAAAATCCCGAGACAGGCCTAGCCTGCGCCGGTCAGGAACCGGCAGGAGCTAGCCATGTTGAGGACAATCGCAGGACTATTCGGGACAATTCTGGCCATTTCCGGCCACGCAGCGGCAGATGAAGTGTGGACCACAAATGTGGGCGAGATCGTCTACGAGGCGGATCTCGAATCTGGCGAGGCGATCCTCTCCTTTCCCGGCGAGACCGGCCAGCGCCTGATCGGCATCTTTCCGGGCCTTGCCGGGGTGAGCGAGGGGCGCGGCTTCTACGCCGGCGTCTGGGTTGATCCTGACACCGCCACGGACGGCCTCTGCCCCGCCGCGATGACCGATCCGCTGGGCGGGGGCAAAGCCTATACCTGGGGCCGGATGGACATCATCTTCACCAAGCCGGACTTTCCGGGCGGCTTCGTGGTGATGAAGGGAACCTGCTTCGATCAGGCCACCGACTATCTGATCGCCGAACCGGTGGTGGGCGAATAACCCCTCCCCCGCCTGCGCTCATCGCCCTCCTCTTTTCAAGGAAACCCCATGGCAAAGCATCTGATCCCCGAAACCGGGCACAGCCCGAACCTGCAGGCCTGGTTCGACTGGATGACCCGTGACCACTCCGCCGAGGGCCTGTCCGCTATCCTCGCCGAAAACGTCGTGTTCAAGAGCCCCGTCGTTCACACCCCGCAGGAAGGCAAGGCAATCACCATGGCCTATCTGCTGGCTGCCGGTGAGACGCTCGGCAATGACGATTTCCGCTACACCCGCGTATTCGATTGCGGCGACCGCGCCGTTCTGGAATTCGAGACGATGATGGACGGCATCCTCGTCAACGGCGTGGACATGATGGAATGGAACGCGGATGGTCAGATCACGGATTTCAAGGTGATGGTCCGTCCCCTGAAAGCCATCCAGACGGTTCACGCCGCCATGGGCGCGATGCTGGCGAAAATGAAGGCTGGTGCGTGAAGGCGCCGGTTCTGGAAACCGAACGCCTGGTTCTGCGGGCCGCCGAACCCCGAGACATTGACGCGTCAGCGGCCATGTGGGGCTCTGATGAAGTCACCCGTTTCATCGGCGGCAAACCGCGCTCGCGCCAGGATGCCTGGTTTGGCCTTTTGCGCGGCATCGGCCTCTGGGAAATGAAGGGGTTCGGCTATTGGGTGGTCACCGACAAAGCGAACGGCGCCTATCTCGGCGAAGCCGGCTTTGCTGACTTCGAAAGGGGCCTGCCCAAGGAGCTGATCTGGGGCCCCGAAGCGGGCTGGGCCTTTGGCCCACAGGCCTGGGGCAAGGGCTATGGCACAGAAGCCGTGCGCGCGATCCATGACTGGCTGGATGGAACAGAGTTCGCCAGCAGCTGCTGCGTGATCGAGCCGGAAAATTCCGGATCACGGCGCGTCGCCGAAAAGCTCGGCTACAGTCATACCGGCGAAACACTGCTGGGCGGCGTGCCCGTCTACACTTACCGGCGCGGGGCCTGATAGGCTTCCGGACTTCCGGTCTCATCATTGGCGCCGAGCGGTCTCCACGCGCGCAGAAGTTCCAGGAACGCCTGATCCGGCAAGCCGGGGCTGTAAAGAAAACCCTGCGCCATGGTGCATCCCCGGCGGCGCAGGAAATCTGCCTGCTTGGTGGTCTCCACCCCTTCGGCAACCGTCTTCAGGCCAAGGGTTTCGGCCATGGCGAGGATCATCTCGACAATGGCCGGGGCCTGACGATCTGTCTCCAGCGCAGAGACAAACTGCCGGTCGATCTTGAATACATCGAAGGGCCGCTGGGTGAGGGTCGCAAGGTTTGAATGGCCCGTTCCGAAATCGTCGATGGCAAGCTTGGTGCCCATCGCCCGCAGCGGCGAGATGAACTCGGCCACGCGCCCCGGATCCGACACCGCCATGCTTTCGGTGATCTCCAGCTCCAGCCGGCGCGGATGAAGGCCGGAGCGGCGCAGAGCGCCCATCACCGTTTCGGTCAGATCATTGCGCTGGAACTGGCTGGGGGAGACGTTGACGGCAACAGTCACGTCATGGCCTTCAAGTTCCCAGGTGCGCGCAGCCTCACAGGCCGCTTCCAGGATCTGCTTGCCTATCTCCTCAATCAGGCCAGCTTCCTCCGCCACCGGAATAAACGCCGCTGGTGAGATCAGCTTGCCGTTGGAGCGGCGCCAGCGCGCCAGCGCCTCGGCGCCGACGATACGGCCCGTGGCAAAATCGATCTTCGGCTGGAACACGGCCTTGAACTCGCGGTTCTCCACCGCGTCGCGCAGCTCTGCCTCAAACCGGTAACGCCCCTGCACGATGCGCGTCAGACGCGGGGTGAAGAAGCGGAAGCCGGACTGGGATTCGTTCCGTACAAGGCGCAATGCCAGCTTGGCATTCTGCATCAGCTTCTGCGGCGAATCGGCGTCTTCCGGCGCCATCACGATGCCGCCCGACAGCGACATCGTCACTGGCCGGCCAAGGATGGTGAACGGCTCGTTGAAAGCATTCCGGATAGCCCGGGCGATCGCGATCACATGTTCCCGGCTGCCGGCGTTCGGCATGAACAGGGTGAACTGATCCGCCGTCAATGCCGCCAGCATGGAGCCCCGCAGCGCCGAGGCCGAGGGGTCGGGCACATCGCTCAGCGCTTTTGAAATCCGCTGGGCGGCGGCATGGATCATCATGTCGCCATGCCCTGCCCCCACCTGCTCAACCAGATGCGCAAACCGGTCGATGTCGAGCAGGATAAAGGCGGCGGGGCGCTCAAAGCTGGCGCTGGGAAGGATCTCGAAGATGCGCTTCTCGGCAGCAATGGCATTGGGCAGGCCGGTGCGGCTGTCACGATAGGCGATCTTGCGGAGGTGATCATTCTCCCGTTTCAGCTTTCGCACGGTGCGCGTGGTGGCCACGCGCAGGCGCCGCAGCTCCGGAAACTGCAGGGAGTAAAGGTCCGCGTCCACGTCCCCGCGGGTCGACATCATGTAAGTGGTAAAGCGCAGGAACACGTCCTGCAGCGGGCGCGCCAGCAGGTAGCAGACGGTGGCGGAGGTGATGATCGTGAACAGCAACATGCCCACGATCACCGGCAGGGGAACGGAAAACCCGATCGGCGCATTCTGGCTGTTGGTGCGGAAAATCACCTCGGCGGCAACGATCAGGGCAAACAGGAAAATTGATAAAAGCCCGCCGGAGATCCCGGCAAATGCCGGAATGGTGAGGCTGCCGGTCAGACGGCCGATAAGGCTTCCCTGTTTCAATCCATTGCCCACCACGGGTGCCCAACTAAGTAATTCCCGCAGAAACTGCCCTATAGATGTTTAGGAATCCGTGAACACAGATGCGCTAGCTGTAGCGCCTCCGGCAGTTTATATGGCCTCTCATGACAAAGAACCGCACCGCAGACGTCACCCGCAAGACAAAGGAAACCGAAATCTTGGTTTCCGTTAACCTGGATGGCACCGGCAAAGCCGACATTGAGACGGGAATCGGCTTTTTCGATCACATGCTGGACAGTCTGGCCCGCCATTCGCTGATCGACCTGAAAGTGAGCTGCAAGGGCGACACCCATATCGACTTCCACCATTCGGTCGAAGATACCGGCATCGTGATCGGCCAGGCGATTGCCCAGGCGCTGGGCGATTTTGGCGGCATCACGCGCTTTGGCCATGCCTATATCCCGATGGACGAAACGCTGACCCGCGCCTCCATCGACCTTTGCAAGCGCCCCTATCTGATCTGGAAAGTGGAATTCCGCCGCGACAAGATCGGCGAGATGGACACCGAACTCTTCAAGGAGTTCTTCCATGCCCTCGCGGGCAATGGCGGCATGTGCCTGCATGTCGAGAACATCTATGGCGAGAACAACCACCACATCGCCGAAAGCTGTTTCAAGGCCACCGCCCGCGCCCTGCGCACGGCCATCACCGTAGACCCGCGCCTCGGCGGCAAGCCTGCCAGCACCAAGGGCAGCCTCTGATCCGGCCCAAAGCCCGCGCCTAAATGGCGTGGGCGTCGATCACCGCATCGATCAGTGCCGGCTCGGCGGGCACCTGCCCGTCCAGCATCAGCATGGCGAGGCCATGCACCAGCGCCCAGGATTTCAGCCGCCGCGCCTCCCGCAGCCCGGCAGGCATATCCCGCCCATAGAGATCATCCAGCGCCCGCACCAGCAGGGTCATGCCATCCTCCGGCCTGTCTTCGGCGCAGGGCTGCGGCGCGTGGGCAGGGCCTGCGCCCGGCTGCGCCATCATCAGCCGGAACAGCGCCGGATGAGCGAGGGCAAACTGAACATAGGCCCGGCCCATGGAGATGAAGGCGGCCATACGGTCCCCCTTCCCCGCCATGGCCTTCTCAAAAGCAGCCGCCATCATGGCGTGACCTTCGGTGCACAGCGCGCTGAGCAGCGCCGCCTTGTCCGGAAAGTGGCGGTAGACCGCCGTGGCCGACACCCCGGCATTGCGCGCAATCTCTCGCAGGCTCAGCGTCTCTGCCGGGCCTGAGCCGATGAGCTTCAGCCCCTCCGCGATCAAAGCCGCGCGCAGGTCGCCATGATGATAGCGGTTTTTCTCCCCGCCCATGTTGACAGTGTTATCATTCTCGATCATGTTATCACCGTAAACATTGTTCTCATCCTCCGCAACCTGGCTGCTTCAAAGGACCCCACCATGCCCAGCCCCGTCGAAACTGCCATTCGCAGCGTTGTTACCAAAGGCATCATGGGTGTGGCGGGCTTCAACCGCGCGCACCGCAAGTCCAGCGCGCCCAATCCTTACCTCACCGGCATCCATCAGCCGATGGAAGCTGAATACACCCTGACGGACCTGAAAGTGACCGGCACCATCCCGCCTGCGCTGAATGGTCTCTACCTGCGCAACGGCCCCAACCCCTTCAGCCCGCCCAACCCCGCCACCCATCACTGGTTCGTCGGCGACGGGATGCTGCATGGTGTGCGCCTGGAGGGCGGCAAGGCGCTCTGGTATCGCAACCGCTGGGTCCGCTCGCCGCAGATCAGCCAGGCCCTGGGCGAGCCCCCCGCCCCCGGCCCGCGCACTCCGGCGGGGTCGGAAAGTCCGAACACGAATGTTGTCGCCATGGCCGGGCGTATATGGGCGTTGGTCGAGGCGGGCGGCCTGCCGGTGGAAGTTTCCGATACGCTGGAAACCCGCGCCCGCAGCGATTTCGGCGGCCTCCTGCGCCAGGGCTATACCGCGCACCCCCACCTTGATCCGCTGACCGGCGAGACCCACGCCATCTGCTATACCGGCCAGAACCAGACCACCATCTGGCACACCGTGATCACCGCCGAGGGCGCCGTGCGCCGCCACGAGCCCATCGCCGTGCAGAACGGCCCCTCCATCCATGACTGCATGATCACCCGCAACTATGTGATCGTGATGGATCTGCCCGTCACCTTCTCCATGGCCGCGCTGATCGGCGGGGCATCCTTCCCCTATCGCTGGAACCCGAAACACACCGCCCGCATCGGCCTCCTCCCCCGTGAGGGCAAGGGCAGCGACATCCTCTGGTGCGATGTCGAGCCCTGCTACATCTTCCACCCCGCCAATGCCTATGAAACCGAAGACGGCAAGGTGATCATGGATGCCTGCGTGCATCAGGACATGTTCGTGGACGGAAACACGGGCCCCAATGGCAGCATCTGCGCCTTCGAGAGCCTGGAGATAGACCCCGCCGCCCGCGCCGTGACCCGCCGCATCATCGACGACGCCCCACAGGAATTTCCGCGTCCGGACGAACGCCGCATCGGCCAACCCTACCGCTATGCCTACACCGTGGCCCTGCCCGCGCAGGGAGACCCGAGCTTCCTGGGCGACCCGCGCCTCTTCAAGCATGACCTCGGCGCCGGCACGCGCCAGGTGCACGATTTCGGCCCCGGCCGCATGCCCGGCGAGTTTGTCTTCGTGCCGGCCCATGAAACCGCCGCCGAGGATGAAGGCTGGCTGATCGGCTATGTCATCGACACAGCCTCCGACACCACCGGCCTCGTGATCCTCAATGCGCAGGATTTCACCGGCCCGCCGGTGGCCAGCATCGCCCTGCCCCACCGGATTCCGCCCGGCTTCCATGGCAACTGGGTGCCGCTCGGCTGACAGGGCCCGGCGCCTGTGTCGCAAACGCGCTTGATTGCCATGGCCCCGCGCCCCCGCTAAGAGCGCGGCCATGACCCGCGTGGCCCTCATCGATTACGGTTCCGGCAACCTGCATTCCTGCGCGCGCGCCCTCGCCGCCGCGGCAGGGGACGCCGCCGCCATCCACGTCACCGCGCGCCCTGAAGACATCCTCGCGGCCGGGCGCATCGTGCTGCCGGGCGTGGGCCACTTTGCCGACTGCGCCGGCGCCCTGCGCGCCATTCCCGGCATGGTCGACGCCCTCGAAGAGGCCGTGCTGCGCAAGGGCCGGCCTTTCCTGGGCATCTGCGTGGGCATGCAGCTGATGGCAGACATCGGGCTGGAAGACGGCGAAACCCCCGGCCTTGGCTGGGTGCATGGCATCGTCGAAGCGCTCGTCCCTGCCCCCGGCCTGCCCGTGCCACATGTCGGCTGGAACGAGCTGATGATCCCCGCGCCCCATCCCGTTCTGGCGGGCCTCGGCGACAAGCCCCACGCCTATTTCACCCATTCCTACGCCTTCCGCCCGGAAGACCAGGGCGAGGTTTCCGCCTGGACCGATTATGGCGCTCCGCTGGCCGCCGCCATCGCCCGCGACAACCTCTTCGGCACGCAATTCCACCCCGAAAAAAGCCAGCGCCTCGGCCTCACCCTGCTCGCCAACTTCCTGGAGTGGACCCCTTGACCTTCTAGCCCCCTCTCCCCTGGGAGAGGGGGTTGGGGGTGAGGGAGCGCAACACCTCCCCGCCGCCCCCGGCCAGACTGTACCACCCCCTCACCCCTGCCCCTCTCCCGAGGGAGAGGGGTTCAAACAAAAGACGACACCATGACCTTCACCCTCTACCCCGCCATTGACCTGAAAGACGGCGCCTGCGTGCGCCTGCTGCGCGGGGAGATGGACGCAGCCACCGTGTTCAACACCGATCCCGGCGCCCAGGCCCGCGCCTTCCACGAGATGGGCTTCACCCATCTGCATGTGGTGGACCTGAACGGCGCCTTCGCCGGCGAACCGGTGAACAAGGCCGCCGTGGAAAGCATCCTCAAATCCACCCCCGCCCCGGTTCAGCTCGGCGGCGGCATCCGCACGCGCGCCCAGATTGATGCCTGGCTGGAGGCCGGCATCTCCCGCGTCATCCTCGGCACGATTGCCCTGCGCGATCCTCAACTGGTGAAAGACGCTGCCCGCGCCCTGCCCGGCCGCATCGTGGTGGGCATCGACGCGAAGGACGGCATGGTCGCCGTGGAAGGCTGGGCCGAAACCAGCGACATGCGCGCCACAGAGCTCGCCAAGGCTTTCGAAGGCTGCGGCGTCGCCGCCATCGTGGCGACAGACATCGGCCGCGACGGCCTCAAAACCGGCGTCAATGTTCCGTTCACGGCAGACCTGGCCAACACTGTCTCCATCCCCGTCATCGCGTCGGGCGGCGTCAAAAGCGTAGACGACATCCGTGCCCTGAAGGCCAGCGGCGCCCCCATCGCCGGCACAATCCTGGGCCGCGCGCTCTATGACGGGGATATTGTGGCGAGTGAGGCGATTGGGGTGGCGGGCTAGGCTCTTTCCAAAACTACAGAATCGGCATTCTATTTTTGATTTCAGGCAGTTGGTTGCCTTGGAATCGGAGATTGAATGAGCATCGATCTAGTTTCGCTTGTCCGAATTGTACCAGCTATCGTCGCTATAATAGCGGCAGTAGGCTTAGTCGTTGGAATTGCTTCGGGCTTGATCCCTGTTCTTCTCAGATTGGGGCGAGGTCTTAATGCCAGAAAGGTCGCGATCTTTGCAACAGGCCCCAACCTGGCTGCCTTGGAGAACGTTCTAACGGATTCTCGACTATTCAAAGCCAAAAATATCGTTGTCGTAAACAGCCGAAGCGAATTAGGTCGCGCTGAAACTGCATCAGTCTTCGTTGTATATTGGGCTGCCTGGAAAGATCATATAGACGATATAATCCGTCTAAAGAAGGATAGCACCGCTCTACTGATATACGCCCCACAGGTTGATGGCTATATCCCCAAGGAGGCCATTGAGAAGCTAGAGCTCGAAAGAAATGTTGTCATTTCTAATTTCCGGGGACGGATGTTAAACGATTTAATCGTCGCAATGATGGCAACAGCATATGAAAAAAAATGAGCTCAACATAGCGCTACGCAATTATTCACGCGACAGTCTTTCGCCAACAGCAGATGATCGATCGCTAGTATCCAATCTCTACAATTCGATCAGAGACGTACTTGGGTCACAGTCAACAATTCAGATCGGATCATTTGCTAGATTTACGGCGATTCGGCCACTGCACGATTTAGACGTGTTGTATATTTCTGGCGACTATCAGAACACTGATCCTGACCCCAATGACGAACTCAATCAATTGAAGAACCGTTTGGATTCGAACTGAACCACGCCGGGTTTGCCGGA
>NZ_ARYM01000009.1 GCF_000685315.1 Hyphomonas polymorpha PS728 | reverse complement strand
TACGCCGGGCGGTGACCGGGAAATGGTCGAGATCCTGGCGCTGGTGTTGCAGCACGATGAGGACGCGGTTCTGACGGCCGTGTCGATGGCGCTGGAAGCAGGCGTTGCGACCAAGACCCATATCCTGAACCTGCTGCACCGGCTGGTCGATGGCAAACCCATCAGTACACCGCCTGTGACGGCGCCGCAGGCGTTGCGCCTGGCCAGTGAGCCACAGGCCAATGTTGATCGCTACGACACGTTGCGTGCAGCCGGGGAGACCCGTCATGCGTCATGACCCAGCAAGCGGCGCGATCGTCGTCATGTTGCGCGGCCTGAAGATGCACGGGATGGCGCAGGCCGTCACTGATCTCATGGCTCAGGGCTCGCCCGCGTTCGAGTCGGCAATCCCGATGCTGTCCCAGCTCCTGAAAGCCGAAACCGCAGAACGGGAAGTGCGGTCTGTGGCCTACCAGCTTAAGAGCGCCCGGTTCCCCGCTTACCGCGACCTTGCGGGCTTCGACTTTGCCAGCAGCGAAATCAATGAAGCCCTCGTCCGCCAGCTTCATCGCTGTGACTTTATCGATGTGGCCGACAATATCGTCCTGGTCGGCGGTCCGGGCACCGGCAAGACGCATATCGCAACGGCGCTCGGCGTACATGCGATCGAGCACTATCGACGCCGTGTCCGGTTCTTCTCAACCGTCGAGCTGGTCAACGCACTCGAGCAGGAAAAGGCTCAAGGGCGAACCGGTCAGATCGCGAACCGTCTGATCCACTCCGATCTCGTAATCCTCGACGAGCTTGGCTACCTGCCGTTCAGCGCATCAGGCGGCGCGCTCCTGTTCCATCTGCTGAGCAAACTCTACGAGCGCACCAGCGTCGTCATCACGACCAATCTGAGCTTCAGCGAGTGGGCCAGCGTGTTCGGCGATGCGAAAATGACAACCGCGCTGCTCGATCGCCTCACCCATCACTGCCACATCCTCGAAACCGGGAATGATAGCTTCCGGTTCAAGAACAGCTCGGCGCAGAAACCGAAATCGAAAAAGGAGAAGGCATCATCTTGACCCGGAAATGAAACCCGAAAGATAGTGAAAAGGCGGGTCAGTTCTCGATGGAAATCCCGGGTCAGTTCTCAGCAGAAATCAACATTACCTCCAAGAAAACAAACAACAATAGCCAAGTCGTGCGCGAACCGCGTCGCTTTGCCGGCATTCGCCGCGGCAGAACGCCGTGAATCTCATAACTTTCCGCTAGTTTTCAGCAGGTTGAACCAAGCGCGAACCTGCCGGCCGAATGCGGCACGCTTATGGTTCGCGCCACTCCCATTAAATGGTAGTCAGAAGATCAGCGGACCATTCAAATCCTGCGCGGGCTTGGCCCCGACATGCTCGACGCGCCGCTCCCAGTTTGATCCGAGATAGTAATACCGCAGACTGTCCTCTGCCGAATCAATTTGCGCCTCCAGTCTGGTTTTCAGCCGGACCCATTGGTGAGGATCCACCTCGATCTCAAACACCGAATACTGCACCCGCTGCCCGAAGTCCTGGCATGACTTTGCGATCCGCCTCAGCCGCCGTGCGCCCCCCGGCGTCGAACTACGCACATCATAGGTTACCAGCACCATCATGACACAGCCTCATTTCCAGAACAGGGGTGGGTAGCCGTCAATATCGCCGCGCAGGTGTCGCGCGAGGAGAAGCGCCTGCAGGTGCGGCATCAAACCGATCGGCGCGCGTTCCCCGACAAAATCGTGCAATCGCTCCTCCCGTTTGCGTTCCTGCCAGGCAGTCAGGACTGTCTTGCGAGCGTCATCGGATAGAAAGACAGCTCCGCTGTCGCTTGTCGTGAAGTCGCTTGCCCGCAGCTGCCGACGGTTGATAAGCGACAGGGCAAGCCGGTCTGCGAGCGCCGGGCGCAATTCTTCCACGAGGTCAAGGGCGAGGCTAGGCCGGCCCGGCCGATCCCGGTGCAGAAACCCAACTGCAGGATCCAGCCCAACACCTTCCAGCGCGCTGCGGCAATCATGCGTCAGTAACACATACAGAAATGACAGCAGCGCATTGACCGGGTCGAGCGGCGGGCGTCTCGACCGTCCTTTGAATGTCATCTCACCATCCGGCGAGCGGATCAGCTTGTTGAAAACGCTGAAATACAGCCGGCTTGCGTCGCCCTCATGGCCGCGAAGGGTGTCAATGCACGTAGCCTGAAGGATCGCGCCCCGCAGCATGAGTTCCAGCCGGCGGGCCGCTGCAGCAACCGCGTCGCGTGCCTCAGTCTGCATACTGCCGCCATGATCGCGCAATGCGCGCAACAACACACCTCTCTGATTGGCAAGCTTTCCGAGCAGGATGCTTCGGACGATCTCGACACCTGCTTCCGATTCCGCGGCGCGATACTGCGCGCGACGCAGCAGCACATTTCCAGCCGAGGGGCCTTCGATCCGTGCCTGAAACCGGCCAACGCGGTCGAGCAGCGCGATAGATATGCCCGCGCCCGCACAAGCGCCGATAAGAGCGGGCGATATGGAAATTGAGCCGAAAGTGACGATCGAGGAGAGCAGATGAAGCGGGGCCCGGCGGTCCGGCTCGTCATCGATGCGCGCAACGACATTCTCGCCTTCTTTGTGCAGGCTCGCCCATTCCGTGGTGACATACAGGGTATTCAGCAGTTTCTTCATGCACCCCCCTCACCGCCGCTTTCCCCACCCAGCGCCGCCGCCAGTGCACGCGCGCGCCATCCGAGGGCGGATTTTGCCACCAGCCTCGGACGGCAAAGCGCGCTGAGGGAACAGGCGCGGCAGAGCGCAGCGCTATAGACGGCGGGCGGCGTCCGCGCACTCGCAAAGACTTCCTGGAGTTTGCAGATCGTGCCTTCTGTCAGAGTCCGGAGTTCAGCATCAAAAGGCACAACCGTCCGCCGCCGCGTCTCGGCGTAGAAAAGCGCGCCTTCCGGCACGGGGCGACCCGTCATCTCCTCCAGGCACAGCGCCTGCGCGCAAAGCTGGGCTTCATCTGCCCTGTACAGCTTGGGCCTGCCGCGCTTGATCTCGACGGGATAGGGCGTCTCGCGGCCGTCAGGCGCCGCGCGAAACTCTACGAGGTCTGCCACACCGGCGATGCCGAGACGGCGGGACGCCAGGTGCAGGGCAGACACACGTCTGACACCCCTGACCTTCCGGCTTCCAGCTTCGTCTGAGGCCAGATGCAGGACATGCCCTTCGGCGGTCAGGCGGTTTTCCGCCCAGAGCCGCTCCAGATGGATCAGGGCGGCTTGCCGCAGGCAATAGACTGCGTGCTGGATTGCGGAGATGGGAATGGGCTCGCCATCTGCCTCGCTGCCGGCAAGTGCGCCGGCTTCGGGAGAAGGCGAACCTATGCCCACAATCACAGCCGCTCGATGATCTCGACACCCTCGGGCATGCCTTCGCGGTGAATCTGCACCAGATAGTCCGCATACTTCCGTGCAGGCGGCAGATTGCCGAGCCCTGCATCATCCGGGTTACGGAACTCCCCGCCAACATTGCGCCCGACATGGACACGGTCGAACAGGTCGTGCGCCTTTGCATTGCCCAGCGCACTGTCATGCTTGAATACGATCAGCTTGCGCGTTGCCATCTCGCCGCGCGCGGCGGATCGGTCATGCTCAAACATATTCTCCAGCGCTTCCATCAGAAGGCCAAGATCGTCATCGCAAAAGCCGGTGCGCTCAGCGAGCTTGGCCGAAATGAAGCCATGCGCCCGGTAGAGACCGTAAGGCACGATGTGCTTGCGGCCCATGGTGCGGTTGTCGCTGCGGGCGTCGCCATCATCGCCCTCCTGACGCTCCTTCTTTTCCTTCTCGTTAGTGGCCGCCATGCGGGTAATCGAGACTTCGGAAGGTACGATGGGCTCAATGGATGAGGCAAAGGTCATCTGCACAGGTCCGCGCACCTGTCCGCAGTTAACGCCCGTCGACATGACAGCCCCGAACGAACGAACGTCATAGAAATTGGCGCACATCCAGCCACGGAGCTTGTCCGCCTCCGTATCGTCTTTCGGATTGAGCTTTGCGTCCTTATCGACCTTGTCGTCGCCCGGACGGATCGCCCGATAACCCATACGGTGCCTATCGTTGAGGATCGAGCCGTCCTGGACGTAGATGTGGCGCCCGTCTGCACCGGCATGTGCGAGCTCGACATAGTTCCTTACCTTACGCTTCAGGCAGACATCCGAAACGAGGCCATGATTGGTCTCCGGATCAAGGCGCGGCAGATTTCCAGCGTCGGGATCACCGTTCGGATTTCCATTGGTGACGTCGAACAGGAGCACGAAATCGTAGCGGTTGGTGATGGTGGTCATTGAGCGGTCTCCGATGCGTCCTTGTCACTTGATTGGAAGAATGCGCTTCTCTGGTGGTAGTAACCGAGGCCGAACAGGGCCTGTTCCTGCGCAGACAGCGAAGCTGGAAATGGATCATCGGCCGGGCTGAGGCTCCCCATGATGTCGGACAGGGTACGCTCAAGCGTCACTTTGTAACCGGGTGCCTGTTTGGCTACCTTTGACAGGTGATTGGCCGAATTTCGGTCGATGGCGGAGAATACCTTTCGCGGCTGCGCCGATGCCGAGCCATAGAACTTGTCCTTGATCGTCGCATTCACGCTGCGTCCGAGCGCGGCTTCCTGTATGCGTTCATAGACGGCGAACAGGCGTCCCAGAAGGTAGCCTTTGTCCTTGAAGTCCGGGTCCAGTGCCACGGGTGTGTCCTTTCGTTCAAAGTTCCGGGTGAGAACGGCCTTGAGCAAGGCCGCGCGGAGCGCATTGACCTCTCCGTCGGCGCGGATGCGCATCAGCACGGTGGTGAGCAAAGTGAGCGGATAGCGGTTGCCGGTCAGGATTGCGCGCATCCATTCCCCAGCGAGATAGGGAGGTACGTTTTCGCGCTTCTTCAGGACGGCTGTTTCAACTAGGTACTGCCAGATGGGCGGAAACGGATTTCTCGGCGGTGGCTCGATATCCATGTCCGCCGTGAAGCGCTGGTAATTCCGTGCAAGGTCCGCAAAGTCGCTCTCAAACCAGAAGCGGATCGAAATCCGCGCCGCATTCGGCGCGAGGCCAAGGACGTAGAAACGAACTCCGGCTTCAAGCTGCGGGTCGAGTTCTCCCAATGGGCGGCCCTTACGCAGGCCTTCCAGCACGGCGCGGACCCTTTCGGACTGAATCCCTTCGTCAATCGAAGTGTCGAACCAGCCGCCATATGTCTCGACAGCCGCTTCTGCCGTCTCCGCATCCGACGCATCCGCCCAGAAGACCGTGGAGGCATCGCCGATCTGGATGCGATTCCGGCTGCCCTTCGCGAGGAAGGTGTTCAGCGCAGTCGTGTAGGCAAACGCAGCGGCTTCCGAGACGGGAGCATTGTCGCCCTGTGAGTGGCCATAGGATTCGTAGGAATCGTCGTTGAAGGAGACAAGCGCCATTTCACTCTTCCCGCCAAAACCGGACATACCCTTGATCGGCGGGTGAGTGCGGGCAATTTCTGAAGAAGCGCCGCTCACCAGACAAATCGCGGGTGCCGCGCTCTTACCCTCAACGGTAACCCACGAGAGCCTCACGCGTTCCCAGACCGACCTGGCAGCGGGGTTTTGGTGCAGGAAGTGATCCCGATAGCTGCCGGAAGAGGCGAACACGATTCCGCTCGTTGGCAGGTCGCCAGCTGGGAAGTGTCGAAGCACATCAGGCGGATCCCATTTGCGCAAAAAGGCACAGAAGGCTTCGATCTCAGAGTCTTTCAGATCGGATAGATAGGCCAGGTGCTTGTCGCGGAAGGCATCAAACCGCTTGTCGTTCTTGTCGGAGAGCTTTCCGGCGCCGAGCGAATAATTGATGTTGTCCCACAAAAAATTCGGACGCGGAGTCTGCCCTGACCTCTTCGGGCAAGCGGGTACAATCATGGATTCAGGATTGCGCTTCCCATCTATAGAGCGGTGGTCGACGACGTGAGCTACGTCGCCGTTGGGCGTCAGAATGACGCAGAAGCCAATCTTCTCGGTCGCATACCCGAATGGAGGCGCGTCCGGCAGGCGCTCATAAGCACGGGCGAGCGAAGCAAGGATTGTCATTTCAACACCTCCGCGGAGCCCGGCTGCGGCACACGCATTACGCCATCTTCCAGCCGGGCACGGAAAAACATGGACGGCTTGCCCTTCTCCTGATGGGCGATATCCCACAGCATTATGCCCAGATCGCGTGGCACGCCGAACCCAAGCTCGGGCGTGCGATGCGTGGGCTCCGCCTGCGGCAGGGGCGCAGAGGAATCCAACAGCTCAAACCGCGCATCGAACTCCCGCGTGCCAAGGCAGGGCTGGTGAAAACACTGCCCCCGCACGGCGCGGCGGTTGAACGTGTCGAGGTGCTTGCCTTCATTGTCATCCGGACCAGCCCTGGGCGTCATGACGAAATGTGCCGCGATGACATAGGCCACATCAGTCAGGATCGTGGCCGCGCGCTGCTGGCGGTCTTCGTCGGCGATCAGTTGGAGGCCCTCAAGGTTGCCACGATTCATCGCCTGCTTCACTGAACCGGCAGGCGCCTTGGAGCCAACTTCGTTGCGCCGGAGAGACTGAAACCGGATCGGCTTCAAAACGTGGATTGCGTCGACGACCCAGCTGATCGCCGGCTTCCAGTGGATCGCCTCGAGGATGCCGCGCGCGGCGGAAGGCGTCATCACGTCATAAGATACGCGTTCGACCTTCATTTCCGGCCGCGTGAAACAGGCCCTCGGGCCTGACACGAGCAGTTTCACACCGTATGTCATGTCGATCTCAGCTCCACATCAGGCTTTCGGTTGAAAGGAAATCCGCATCCTCCCAGAGCAGACCCGTCTCCGCTGTATAGAGGCCTGAGTCCGTCAGGACGCAAAACTGATCGCCGCGAAGGGCAGGATGTGCGAAGCCGGCGCGCCCATTGGAGACAAGGCGGGCGCGGGCACGGGGCGGAACCTGCACAATGTATGGCTGGAGATCGCGCGCGAGCCTGCCGGAAGATATGGCTTCGACCCCGAGCAGCCTGATCGCTTCGGCCGACTTATCATCGCGCTCGATGATCACCGGCACCATGCCGCTTTCGATCATACGGAATTTCTCCGCGGCCGTGCGGTAAGCAAAGTGCACGCCGCTGCGGTCCACAGGGCCAAGCATGTCAAGAATGCCTTCCCGGTCGAGCCCCTCCGGGCCGACACGCCAGTAGACCTCGCCGAAATAGTCCTCCATCGCTTCAGGCGAAAAGAGGTCAGGGTGCTTGCTGAGAATGCGGGACAGGTCACCAGTGAGATTCCTGATCTCGGGTGGTGGAGGAAAGTCCGGCGCCTCGAATACGGAAACGACACTGTCCCCTGGAGCGCGCCTACCCTCCCGATTGCAGCGGCCCGCTGCCTGCGCGATCTGGTCGAGACCCGCCGCCGCGCGCCAGACACGCGGGAAATCAAGATCGACACCCGCTTCCACCAGCGATGTTGCGATCACACGGCAGGGTAGTGTCTCACTGAGACACGACCTGACCCGAGTCAGGATCGCCTTGCGATCCAGCCCGCACTGCCGCGTTGAGAGGTGAACGAGGCCATCAAGCCCCGCCGAGACAGCCTCCCGATACAGCGCCAGCGCATGCTTGCGGGAATTGACGATGATCAGACCCTGATCGCGATCGCGAAGCTCCTTGATAAGGTCACCATTCGTCCGGTCGCCATCGAACTGGAGCGTGACACGGCGGAGCGCACACCCGAGCCGGGCTGGATCGGGAGCGAGTTCCCGCCCCTCAAGCTCCAATCCCAGCTGCATCTGCTTTTCCGATTTGGGCTTCGGAAAATTCCGGACGTCGAGCGCAGGCTGTGTCGCCGTACACAGGATGATTGTGCAGCCATAATTGCGCGTCAGTTCGTCGATCGCACGCATGCACGGCGCGAGCAGATGGCGCGGCAGGGTCTGCGCTTCATCCAGAATGATCACGCTGTGCGCAATGCTGTGCAGTTTCCGGCATCTGGACGGAAGCGCCGCAAATAGGCTTTCAAACAACTGAACATTCGTCGTGACGATAACCGGCGCGACCCAGTCCTGCATCGCATGCTGAACTCGGCGGATATTCTCATTCTCACTTGCGTCCGCCGGGCGGGCGCCCTCCTCATCGACAGCTGAATGATGCTCCAGCACGCCATCCTCACCAAAAATGTCGCGATAGATCGCAGCGGTCTGATCGATAATGGCTGTGAACGGCGCTACATAGATGATCCGGCGCAACCCATGCGCCCGCGCATGATCAAGCGCGAAGCCAAGAGATGCCAGCGTCTTGCCGCCACCGGTCGGAACCGTGAACGTGTAAAGCCCCGGCCCGCGCCCGGCCTGTGCGCGTGTGTGCGTGAGGATTTCGGCCCTCAGTTCGTTGACGGGAGTGTCCTGCTGGAAGCCAGCGATACGGCTCTCGAAGACTGCAATGACAGTCGGAAGTATGTCTTGAAGCGCGAGCCAGCCTCTGTCTGCATCCTGACTACCGGTGCGGACGCAAAACGCCTCAGCATCCTTGCGGTCAGCGTCGATAAGACATGAAAATAGCATTCGTCCGAGGAGTGCAAGCTGGAAGCCTCTGGTGGACGGATCAGGATTTGGCTTGATGGCAGGTGTGATCCCCTCAAAGTCCGGATTGATTTCGGATCGCCAGGCCGGATCAAGCGTACCCGGACCAAATCGCCGTATTCGGTCTTCAAGACTCGCTCCGGCTGCGGGCTCGCCGATCCGATCGGCAAGTCCGGCATGGTGTCCGGCGATGGCGTAGGCGATCAGCTGGCGAAAGATCAGCGTACCCGGCGTTGTGTCATTCCAGGCAAGCCAGGCACCCGCTGTGCTGTGCTCAGCCCGCACTCGGGGGTCTGTCAGTCGCTTCTGGAAGTCCGCCGAATACTTTCCAAGGTCGTGAAGAAGCCCGGCCTGTTCGGCGGCGCGTCGGATGCCGATGGTCTCCCCAAACACTCCCGCCCGTTCTGAAGCTCCCAGAAGATGCTCCCACAGGAGCTGCCAGTCTCTCTGCGACGCGTCTGACGTTGATCGGGCAAAGAACATCGGCGATTCATCTATCATAAGGAGAAAATTCAACACCGATTCTGGGTTCGGGACAACTCGTATTCAGCCCTGTCCATCAGCGATCGCGAATGCGCTGCGACTGGTGCTTATCACCTTAGCTCCCACGCTTCGCATGGCCGAGGAACTCTACCTGACAACCCCGGACGGATTCAGCACGAGGTTGCTGGCAAGGGCGCCCTCGAATGGCCGCCTAAAACATCGCTGAGTCGCTCAGTATTATCCGTTGTCAGACCAAAAATGCTGGACTGTTACTTCACTCCAAGCATTGGTGTTCCTGCCGCGGACCACCGCCGCGCACGCCCGCCTGATCCCCGGGCCTTGAGGTCGTGGAAGCATCTCCGCTTCCGCAAACCCGAAAGGCAAACCGATGACCAGAACCAAGTCCACGAAGGCGCCCGCGAAGCCCAGTGCCTCCAAAACTGAACAACTCAGAACGCTCGTTTCCGGCCCCGCCGGCATCACGGTAGAGGAGCTGTCCGCGAAGCTCGGCTGGCTGCACCATACAACCCGGGCTGCGCTTACCAGGATGAGGCAAGCCGGGATCGCGCTGGAAAAGCTGGAGCCGGCGGAAGGCTCGCGGCAGTGCCGTTACAGAATCGCTGGAGCGAAGAAGTGAGCATCGCTGATCTTCAGACGCTGCCCCGTAAGGATCTGATCCGACACTATGTGGCGCTTGCGGGAACTGATCCACCCCGGTCGCTAAGTCGCGAGGTGATCGCGCACATTATCGCCTACGAACGTCAGGCGGCCGGAACCGGCGGCCTGTCTCTCCGGCTTCGCAGACAACTTCGCGCCATCGCCAGCGAGGACCGGGCGGTGACGCCCAACACCCGTCTCAAGTCCGACGCCCGACTGGTGCGGGAATGGAACGGGGTCTCGCATGTCGTCGATCGCATGGAAGATGGGTTCGTATATCGCGGTCGGACCTACAACTCCCTGTCGGCCATCGCGCGCGAGATCACGGGCGCGAGGTGGTCCGGGCCCCGCTTCTTCGGCCTGAAGGCATCAGCATGACCGCCACCGACCGCCGGACAATCCGCTGCGCGATCTACACCCGCAAATCGAGCGATGAGGGCCTCGACCAGACCTTCAACTCGCTCGATGCCCAGCGCGAGGCTTGCGAAAGCTACATCGCCAGCCAGCGCCATGAAGGCTGGAAGCTGATCCCCGCCCGGTATGATGATGGGGGACTATCCGGCGGCAACCTCGACCGCCCTGCCCTCCAGGCCCTCCTCTCGGACATTGCCGCCGGCAGGATCGATCTGGTGGTCGTCTACAAGATCGACCGCCTGACCCGATCGCTCGCCGACTTCGCCAAGCTGGTCGAACGGTTTGATGCGGCCAGCTGCTCCTTCGTCTCCGTCACCCAGTCGTTCAACACCTCGACGAGCATGGGCCGGCTCACCCTCAACGTGCTGCTCTCCTTCGCCCAGTTCGAGCGCGAGGTCACCGCCGAACGTATCCGGGACAAGATCGCCGCGTCCAAGAAAAAGGGCTACTGGATGGGCGGCCTGCTGCCGCTTGGCTATGACCAGCATCCCGATCCGAAGATGCGGACGCTGGTGATCAATGAGCTGGAAGCGGAGAGGGTCCGGGAGATATTCCGGCTCTACCGGGATCTTGGCTGCCTCCGGCTTGCGGAGCAGCAGGTCGCTGCCCGCGGCTACACATCCAAACGCCGGACGTTCAGCAATGGCAGGACAACCGGTGGCAGGTCGCTGAACCGCGGACAGATCAACTTCATCCTGCGCAACCCGGTCTATACCGGCCGCATCCGCCACAAGCTGGAGATCCATGACGGCCTGCATGAGGCGATCATCGACCCGGAACTCTGGGACGCGGTTCAGGGGCGGCTCGACCGGAACTCCCCGAAGAAGGCACGCCGCCCATCGAAATCCGGCGCGCTGCTGACCGGACGGATCTTTGATGAGACCGACGACTTCCTGACACCGACACATGCGCAGAAGGGTGGCCGCCGGTATCACTATTACAGCTCGGCGCGACTGCTGGCGGGTGAGCCGAACTGCGCGGATGCATGGCGCCTGCCAGCAAGGCAGGTCGAGGATGCCGTGGTCAGGGCGACCACGGAACATCTGCGATCAAAGGCAGCGCAGATGGTCGCCAGGCCATCACGGTCCGATATGGATCGTATCGACATGCGGCTCACCGATATTGGCCGCAGCGATGTGTGCAGCGTCATCGAGCGGGTGGATGTGTCGCCAGGCCAGATGACAATCCGTCTGGACGCGAAAGAGCTGGCGGAATTCCTTGGCGCAGACTTCCAAATCACCGCGCCCAAACACCTCACCATCGAAGCTCCCTTCCAGCTCCGCCGCCGCGGTGTGGAGTCGAAGCTCGTCTTCGGATCTGATGTTGCCTGTCCTGATCAGACGCTCGTTCGTGCGATCGCCGATGCCCATGTCTGGCTGGAGGAAATCCGCAGTGGAACGCCGGTCACGGTGATCGCCGAGCGTGTTGGCCGGCCGCCCGCAAAGCTCGCACGGCGGATGCGCCTTGCCTTCCTCTCACCTCCGATTGTCGAAGCGATCCTGGACGGCCGCCAGCCTGCGGCTCTGACATTCTCGCGTCTGATGCGGATGGACATCCCGTCTGAATGGGATGCGCAATGGCAGATTCTGGGGTTCGAGGACGCTGCCTGATAGCAGCGAAACGGTTCCCTGTTCCGGGATTTGAATTCCCTGATACGGCTGGAAAAATTCCCTGTTCTGCGAGTAGGGAATTTGCCAATTTTCTTCAATGATTTCAGTTAGATCTACAGGGCCCGATCCAGCGATTCCCTGATCTTTTTCTGGAATTCCCTGTAAATCGGGCCGGAACAGGGAAATCGGCCAAACTTGACCCCTTGCAAATCGCCCGCAGAGACTTTGCCGGAATCCGGCGGCTGTATAAGGCTGTTCCTGGAATCGGAGACGCGCAGCGGCCGCGAAAGCCCGCACACTGCGGGGGTTCTGGCGGGAAAGCTGACCTCTGCTCCGGGTGGGAAAATGGCTGGCGGAGAGACAGGGATTCGAACCCTGGAGACGTTGCCGTCTACACACTTTCCAGGCGTGCGCCTTCGACCACTCGGCCACCTCTCCATTCCGGCCCGTAAGCTGGAAGCGAGCCAGATAACGGATGACCCGCCGCCCCGCAAGCGTGTGATTGCCAGAAAACGCATCAATCCCCATATCCGGGGCCAGAGAAGGAACCCGGCCCATGTTCTTCATGAAGAAAAACCTCGACCTGCCGACTGCCGAAACTGCCCTGAAGGGCCGCGCGGCCGCCATTCCCACGGCGGAGACGCATTTCGTGTTCGGCCGCCCGCTGACGGCTGCGCCGCCCGAAGGCTTTGAAACGGCCATCTTCGGGCTGGGCTGCTTCTGGGGCGCCGAGCGCATCTTCTGGAAAACCCCCGGCGTCTGGCTGACCCGCGTGGGCTATGCGGGCGGCATCACGCCCAACCCCACCTATGAAGAAGTCTGCTCCGGCCGCACCGGGCATACCGAGATCGTGGAAGTGCAGTTCGACCCCAAAGAGGTCAGCTTTGCCGCCCTCGTCAAACTCTTCCTGGAAAGCCACGACCCCACCCAGGGCATGCGCCAGGGCAATGACATCGGCACGCAATACCGCTCGGCCATCTACGTTCTGTCCCCCGAGCAGGAGGCGACCGCCAGGGAGATGATCGCCGACTACGAAAAGGCGCTCGCCGCCGCCGGCCACCGGGAAAAGGTCACCAGCGAGATCAAACCGCTCGATAAGGTCTATCTGGCCGAGGACTATCACCAGCAATATCTGGCGAAGAACCCCAACGGTTATTGCGGCATCGGCGGCACCGGCGTTAGCTGTCCCCTGCCCCAGAGGGCCTGACCCTGCGCCTTTGAAGCTTCAGATCAGGAACCGAAGTTCAGCGAGAAACGCTTGCGCGACTCGATCATCGACTGGGCCTTGAACAGGGCGTCAGACGCTGACTGGGCGCGCAGGATCATGGGGTCTGCCCGCAGGCCCTCAACCGCCTGAGACAGCTGGGCGATCGCTTCGCGCACGATGTTCTGGTCGAACTGCTTCTCGGCCCGCACGATCAGGGCGCGGCCCAGCTCCAGCCGCGCCTGGATCACCCGGCCGGTATCAGCCGTCTCGCTGGCCGCTTCCAGATGCTTGCGGCGCATGACGATCACCTTGTCGAGGGCCGTCACATCGCCCAGCTCCTCGGCCACGCGCACGCCGGAGGCGCAGAAATCTGCCTCGATCTCGGCCCGCAGCGTGGCTGAAATCGGCGGCTCGCCAGCAAGCAGGCTGTCCAGGTCATTCGCAAGCTGGCGGATCTTCTCGGCCCGGAAGGCCTGCGGATCACTCAGCGCAGGTTGCAATTGCTTGGCAATCAGATAGGCGGCCGCGCGGGCGAGATCATCGTCGCGAACCTTGCGGGCGCCCGGCAGGGCAATGGTAAAGAGGCGCGCTTCTGCCGGAGAGAGACCGCCGCCACGGCTGAGGCCATGCAGTTCCAGCCCCCGCTCGCCATTCCCGGCGCGGCTGGCCCAGAGGAACATGTCAGCGTCCGCGGTGGCCATACGCTTGCGGGCGCGGGCAACCGACCGGCTTTCAAGGCCGCCCTTGATCGGGCCCATCGCCACCAGGCTGAACGGCGCCCCAAAACTGAAAGTGGGCAGATATTGCGACAGGGCCGCCTGCAACCATTTGCCGGCAGGGCGGTCCTTGACGGGCGGGGCGATCAGGATGCGGAAACCCGGCGCCTTGCTGAGGCGGGCGGCGCGGGCCTTGCCTTCATTCGAGAGCGTATTGATGGCGCGGTTTGCCAGCCGCAATACCCAGACCAGCACCAGCAAGGCAGTCACAACAGCCATGACCGCGCCAAACAGCATTAACCAGTCGGCGCCCGGCACATGCGTCATGAGCCAGGTTTCTGCAGATTTCGCCCACGCTGAGATCGACATCAGAGTTTACCTCATCTGGTTCAAGGCGATACGTTTCCTGCCAGTTTCTTGCAACAGGGAAACACCGCTACAAGCCGCCGATGCCCGACTATATCACGCGATTTGCCCCCTCGCCCACTGGCCGCCTTCATCTTGGGCATGCCGTGTCGGCTTTCAATGTCTGGGCTGCTGCAGCCGAGGCAGGCGGCAGGGTTTACCTGAGAATTGAGGACATCGACCAAACCCGCTGCCGGCCCGAATATGAAGCCGGCATTGTGGAAGACCTCTGCTGGCTGGGTCTTTCCTGGGAAGGGCTGGTGCGGCGGCAATCGGATCATTTTTCCGACTACCGTGCCGCTCTGGACACACTTCAGGCCCGCGGCCTTATCTATCGCTGCTTCCGCACCCGGCGCGAAATTGCCGCCAGCCTGCCCGCCGGGGCGGACCCGGACGAGGCGGGCTTTGTCAGCCGCCCGCTGTCGCCGTTTGATGAAGCCGAACGCCTCTCCCATAACGCGGCCTTCGCCTGGCGCCTGTCTCTGGAAGCGGCGCGGTCTGCCCTCGGCGCGCGCTGGGAGACCCTCTCTTACCAGGAACAGACCGCCGGAGGCGTGAGGCGCGTGCCTGCCGACCCGTCGCGTTTCGGAGATGTCGTGCTCGCCCGCAAGGATACTCCCGCCAGCTACCACCTCGCCTGCTGCCATGATGACGCCTTGCAGAGCATCAGCCATGTTGTCCGGGGGGAAGATCTGCGCGCGGTAACCGCCATTCACGCCATGTTGCAGGCGCTGATGGGCTGGCCCCAACCGGTCTACCGCTTCCACCCGCTGCTTCTGGGCGCAGACGGAAAGAAGCTTTCCAAGCGCAATGCTGACAAAAGTCTGGCCGAGTACCGCGCCGAGGGGATGACGCCGGAAGATATTCGGGCCATGACAGCGCCCGCATGACACAAACTCCCCTGGCCGCCGCGCCCCCTTCCGGTTCCCTGCCCCCCGCGCGCAGCTGGCTTGGCCCGCTTATGGTGCTTGGCGGAGGCGTTGCCATCGGCTTTGCGCCCATCGGCCTGCGCATCGGGATTCAGGAGTTCGGCAACGAACTTGGCCCTCAGGCCATCGCCATGTGGCGCTATATCTTTGCCACGCCCATCCTGTTCGGCCTGGTGCTGCTGATCCACCGCCGCCTGCCCCGGCCACCCAACAAGTTCATCATCCTGGCGGGCACCTTCTTCGCCATCGACATTGCCCTGTGGCACTGGGCCCTGACGATGACGAGCGTTTCCAACGCCACCTTCATCGTCAATCTGGGCAATATCGGCGTCGGCGTGGTCGCCTGGCTGTTCCTGAAGGAGCGCCCGGGCATGCACTGGTTCTTTGCTGCCAGCCTTGCCATCGCCGGAGCCGCCGCCCTGTCGCTTGGCGGCAAGGCGCTGCACACCGGCGGCCTCAAGGGCGATCTTTTTGCGCTCGGCGCAGCCTGTTTCGTCGCAGGCTACATGATGTTCTCCAAGCTTGGCCGCCGCAATCTCAGCGGCATCGAAGCCATCTTCTGGCTCAGCGTGGTGGAATCGGTGGTTGCTTTCATCATCGTGAACCTGGCGGGTGAACGCGTTCTGCCGGTGACCGCAAATGGCTTCATCGTGCCGCTGGTCCTCGCCCTCGTCGCGCATGTCATGGGTCAGGGCCTGATCGTGTCCGGGCTCGGCTGGACCAACACGGCCGTTGCCGGCATCCTCGTTCTGGCCCAGCCCGTGGTCGCCGCGGCGATCGCATGGAAGCTGTTTGATGAGCCGCTGACCGCTCTGCAGGCGGCAGGCGCTGCCACGATCCTGGTCGCTGTCTGGCTGGCGCAGCGCGAAAGAACGCCGCGCCCGGCATAACATCTCGCAACTGTCACATGATTGGGCTAAGCGCGGGGAATGTGATCATCGCCTGAAGGAGCCGCTCATGCGCCTCGCCGTTGTTGCCCTTGTCTCCACGCTTGCTCTGGCTGCCGCCTGCGCCGCTGCGGTCGCCACCAGCACCGCGCCCTCCACCCGCGCCTCTTCCGGAAACAAGCCGATCCTGCCCATCCAGGCCGATGACAGCTACTACAAATCCGCCGCCACTACCGTCGACACCCGCATCGCCGAACGCGGCCTCAAACCGGCCAGGAATGTGATCCTTTTCATTGGCGATGGCATGGGCATCTCCACCATCACGGCTGCGCGCATCTATGCCGGCCAGTCTGCCGGCGTGGACGGGGAAAGCTTCCACCTCGCGATGGAGACCCTGCCCTGGTCGGCGCTCTCGAAGACCTACAGCCACGACTATCAGGTGTCGGACTCGGCAGCGACCGCCACCGCGATGAGCTCCGGCCTGAAAACCAAATCCGGTTTCCTGGGCGTTTCCAGCGCCGCCAATTTCGGCAATTGCGCCAGCGTGCCGGGCACGGAAGCCGATACGCTGTTCGAGATCGCCCAGCGCTCTGGCCTGGCCACCGGCGTTATCTCTACCGCCCGCATCACCCATGCCACGCCGGGCTCTACCTATGCCAAGGTGCCCCACCGCAACTGGGAAGCCGACAGCGACATGCGCGGGGCCTCTTCTGACACCTGCAAGGACATTGCCCGCCAACTTATCGAAGGTGCCGCCAGCGACTTTGACGTGATCCTCGGCGGCGGCCGCTCGAAATTCCTGCCGAAGGAAACGCCGGACCCGGAATATGCCGACCAGACCGGCGACCGCGCCGATGGCCGCAATCTTATGGAAGAATGGGCCGCCAAAGGCGGCGCGCGCGTGACAATGGTTGACCGCGCCGGCTTTGACGCGGCGGACTTCACCTCCGATGTGAAAGTGCTTGGCCTGTTCGAGCCCTCCCACATGCAATACGAACTCGACCGCGAGCAGGACAAGGCCGGCGAGCCTTCGCTGGAAGAAATGACCCGCGCCGCCATCACCCGCCTTTCTCAGAACCCGGACGGTTTCGTGATGATGGTGGAAGGCGGCCGCATCGACCATGCCCACCATGCGGGCAACGCCATCCGCGCGCTGGAAGATACCCTCGCCTTTGACGCAGCTGTCGCCGCCGCGCTGGAGATGACCAGCCGCGAAGATACGCTTATCATCGTCACCGCTGACCATTCCCACACGCTGACGATCAACGGCTATCCCCAGCGCGGCAATCCGATCCTCGGGCTCGTCACCGCAGGCACATCGGCCGAAGGCGGATCGCTCGGCGCAGACGGGATGCCCTACACCACCCTCTCCTACGCCAACGGCCCCGGCGCCTGCCGCGAAACCGGCACCGATGCCGAGGGCAAGCCGGTCTATGACTGCAAGCGCTACGACCTCACCAATGTCGACACGATGGCCGCTGACTTCCGCCAGCAATCCCTCGTGCCCCTCTATTCGGAAACCCATGGCGGGGAAGACGTTGCCGCCTTTGCCTCCGGCCCCGGCGCAAACCTCGTCTCCGGCGTGATCGAGCAGAACGAACTCTTCCACATCATGGGCCGCGCCATCGGCCTGATCCCGGCGCCGGCAGACGAATAAGCCCCGCCCCTCAACGGCGAGCGGGGCGCAGAGCGCCGCTGGCCAGGACGGGCACCAGATAGGCGACGGCCAGCGCTGTATTCGGCACGATGTTGAGCGCAAAACCGGTTGCCACTGACAAGGCGCCGTCGATCACATACCAGACGGCCAGCGCGAGGGTCAGGCCGCGCCAGGCCGGCGCGCCCGCTGCGTGGATCGCGGGCAGCAGCAGCAGGATCGTCAGCCCCCAGCCGAGGGTGACCGCCCCCATCAGGGCGACGGAAAAGCGCATGCCGGGCGCGTCAAGGTTCAGCGCGCCGGGGGCTAGCCCGCCCAGAAGGTTGTAGAGAAAGGTCACGGCGCCATCGGTTGCGGGCAAGCCGCCGCCGGCCAGCACCGCGCCAAAGAGGATCACCCCGCCGCACCAGGCTACCATCCAGCTTTTCCATGCTCCGTTCATTGTCTGCTCCCTGACGACATTTTTGATGGCGCCAGATTGCGACGGCGAGCGTAGCCGCCGCAATTACCTCGCAGGTCATGGACGCCGTTTCCGGGCAGTGGCATCACAGGCCGATGCCGGACCGCGCCCCAACACCCCTGCCCGATGCTGCAAGCTTTGCCGGCCAGCTGCGCCGCTTCCGCGCCGCTCGGCGGCTCAGCCAGCTCGACCTTGCGCTGGCATGTGACATCTCTGCCCGGCACCTTTCCTTCCTGGAAACCGGCCGCGCCAATCCCAGCCGGGAGATGGTGCTGCAGCTGGCCGAAGGCCTGCTCCTGCCGCTGAGCGCGCAGAACGCCCTGCTTCAGGCCGCCGGCTATGCCGCCATCTATCCCGCCTCCCCGCTCACCTCCGAAGCGCTTGGCCCGTTCCGGCAGATCCTCTCCGAAATGATGGCCCGGCACGCGCCCTGGCCCTCGCTGCTCTGCGACCGGCACTGGAATGTGCTGGAAGCAAGCCCGGTGGCCACCGCGCTGCTGGCCGGGCTTCGAGCCGGGGGAAGCGCGGATGAAACCAATCTCATCCACCTGCTCACCAGTGACGCTGCCGCCAGCGGCGTGATCGTCAACCTGGCCGAAATGATCGCCGAGATGCAAAGCCGCATTCAGCTTGAAGCGTTCGAAGCGGCAGATGACCCGGTGCTCGCCGGGCTCGCCGCGCGCCTTCAGGCAGCGGCGCTCCGCCATCCCCTGTCTCATAGCCTGCCCCGGCGCAGCCCTATCGTCCCGCTTACCCTCGCTTCGCCCTCCGGCGCGCTGCGCTTCCTCTCCACCATTGCCCATTTCGGCACCAGCGAAGACGTCACCATTCGCGACCTGCGGCTGGAGCTGCTCTTCCCCGCCGATGACGCCACCCGCATCGCTGTAACCGCGCTGGCCGCAAGCCTTTCCGGTTGATCCCCTCCCCTCGCGTCACTCTGGCCAAAACGCCTGCCTTGCGCGACACTTGGCGCAAACAAGAAGACCGGGAGGAAACCAGACCATGAAAGCCGCCGTGATGCGGGCGCCGAAAGCGCCGTTGTCGATTGAAGACGTGACGATCTCCAAGCCGGGACCGCGCGAAGTGCTGGTCCGCCTGAAGGCCATCGGCGTTTGCCACTCCGACGTTCACTTCTGGGACGGCGCCTTCCCCGCTGAGCTGCCCGTGATCCTCGGCCATGAAAGCGCCGGCGTGGTCGAGCAGGTCGGCTCGATGGTCACAGCCGTCAAACCGGGCGACCATGTGATCTCGATCCTCTCGCCTTTCTGCGGCACCTGCGAGTATTGCCTCACCGGCCATATGTCCGTCTGCCACACGGTGAACCGTGAGCTGTTCCAGCGCAGCGTCACCGAACATCCGCGCCTCTCCATCGGCAAGGAAAAGGTCGGCCAGTTCCTGAACCTCTCCTCCTTCGCCGAACAAATCCTGGTGCATGAGAACACCCTGTGCGCCATCGACAAGGACATGCCGATGGACCGCGCCTGCCTGATCGGCTGCGGCGTCATCACCGGGGTGGGCTCGGTCTTCCATTCGGCCCAGGTGGAGCCCGGCTCCACGGTTGCCGTGATCGGTTGCGGCGGGGTTGGCCTCGCCGCCATCAACGGCGCCGCCATCGCCGGGGCCAGCCGCATCATCGCGGTCGACCTGTCGGACCAGAAACTCCAGCTCGCCACCCGCTTCGGGGCAACGGATGTCGTCAATCCGTCCAAGGTCAATGCCATTGAGGCGGTGAAGGAGCTGACCAAGGGCGGCGTCCACTATTCCTTCGAATGCGTCGGCGCCAAGCAGACCGCCGAGATGGCCTACCACATGCTCCGCCCGCGCGGTGTGGCCACCGTCATCGGCATGATCCAGCCCGGCGTGAACATCGAGATCCCCGGTATCGAACTGCTGGTCACCGAGAAACGCATTCAGGGCGCCGTGATGGGGTCCAACCGTTTCCGGGTGGACTTCCCGCGCCTCATCGACCTTTACAAGCAGGGCAAGCTCCACCTCGATGACCTGATCTCCGACCGCATCGGCCTTGAGGGCATCACCGGGGCGATGCAGAACCTTCTGGACAACAAGGGTTCGGTCGCGCGGCAGGTGGTTGTCCTGAACTGATCCGTACACTCATGGCGCCGCCGCTCCCGCCAACCCGGCCGGCGAGCGGCGGCGCATTTTGACTGGCAATTGAGCACCGGAAAGCTTTTGCACGTCCCCAGATTGCTGCGCTGCCCGTCCGCCGCTACACAGAACGCTCCCCATCAACACGGAGCGCCGTATGGCCACCCTTTCGCCTGCAAAACCAAAACGTTCCTTCGTTCAGCGTTTGCTCCGGCGTGTCATCTACAAGAATTACGGGCGGAACCTGCTTTACCAGCTCCAGCTTCGCGCGCTGAACGAAGCGGCAGACTACGTCCAGGCCAACATGCCCGAAGCGATGATCTTCGAGAGCCATGCTGCCTATATCGGCTTCCTCGTTGACAAGTCACCGGCCGAGGGCCTGATGATGGAGTTCGGTGTCGCGGGCGGCAATTCCATCCGTCAGATCGCAGGCCGAACCCAGAAAATGGTCCACGGCTTCGACAGTTTCGAAGGCCTGCCGGAAGACTGGTCCGGCCATCTGGAACGCCGCGGCGCGTTCACCCAGAAACAGCGGCTGCCGCAGGTGCCGGCGAATGTGAAGCTGCATGTCGGCTGGTTTGATGCCACCCTGCCCGGCGTCTTGTCCTCTAATTCGGAACCCATCAGCCTGCTGCATATCGATTGCGATCTCTACGGCGGCACCAAATACATTCTGGACACGGCCGGAGACCGGCTGAAGCCTGGCTCCATCGTGATGTTTGACGAATATTTCAACTATCCGAGCTGGCGACACCACGAATACAAGGCCTGGCAGGAATTCGTCAGCAGCCGGAACGTGAAGTATACTTACATCGCCTTCACCGCGATGGATGGTTGCGTGGCAGTCCGGATCGACTCTATCGGCTAGAGATCTTTCCCCACAGCGTCGGCAATCGCGGAGAACCCATCCTCGGCCAGGCAATGGGAAAGCTCCCGCGCAACGCGGGACGCAATGCCGGGACCATCATACACCATCAGGGAATAAAGCTGCACCGCTGACGCGCCAGCGCGGATTTTGGCATAGGCGTCCCGCCCCGTGGCGATACCGCCCGCGCCGATCAGATCGAACGCGCCTTCTAGCTTGCGGGCAAACTGCAACAAAACTTCCGTAGACGGCTGAAGCAGGGGCGCGCCGGAAAGGCCGCCCGCTTCGGACTTGTCTTCACTGCGCAGGCTCGGCGGCCGCGCCAGGGTAGTGTTGGAGATGATGAGGCCGGATAGCCAGCCCCCTTCAGCGTGCAGCACGTTGCAGATATCTGCGATTGCTTCTGCGTCCAGATCCGGCGCCACCTTCAGGAAAACCGGCAGTTCCTTCCGGTCCGCCGCGCCACATCGCGTCAATAGCTGGGTCAGAGAAGCCCGGTCCTGCAGGCCGCGCAGGCCCGGCGTGTTGGGTGAGGAGATGTTGATGGTGATATAGTCGGCATGCGGCGCAACCGCCTCGATGCCGGTCACATAGTCGCCAATCCGGTCGTCACTGTCCTTGTTGGCGCCGACATTGGCGCCAATCGGCACGGCATGGGAATATTTCTGAAGCCTACGGACGAAATAATCGAGACCGAAATTGTTGAACCCCATCCGGTTGATCACGGCGCGGTCTTCACTGAGGCGGAAAAGCCGCGGCTTCGGATTTCCCGGTTGGGGCTTTGGGGTGACCGTTCCGCATTCGACAAAGCCGAAGCCAAACTTCGCCATCGCCTCTGGAACTTCGCAATTCTTGTCAAAGCCTGCCGCCAGCCCTACTGGCGAGCAGAGCCGCAGGCCCGACTTCGGCAACTCCACCCGCGTGGAGACCGGCAGCTGGGGCGCATGCAGCGGAACGCCTGCGCCATAAGTCAGCATCCGGAGGGTCAGCGTGTGCGCCGTTTCCGGCGGCAACATGCGGGCGATGCGGGCACCGGCTGATGCAATCATTCAGATGTCCTCCGGCAGAAGCAGCGCGCCGTCTGGGCCAGGCTCAAGCCACCAGGCCGCCTGCGCGCGCGCAATTTCGAGGGGTGCATAGAGATGCGGAAAGAGATCACCGCCCCGGCTCGGCTCCCAGCGCAGCGGCGCAAGCGCCGCGCTTTCAAACTCCAGCAGCTTGACACGTCCCTTCCCTGAAAAATGCCGCGCTGCCGTTTCCGGCAGCTGCGCGCGCGTGGAAAGATGCACATAGCCATCGGCAATATCAATCGCGCTGACGGTATGGCCGGCCGCTTCGGCGGCACGCCACTCTTCTTCCGTCAGTAATTTATAGACCGGGACATTTTGCATGATGTCTGCTTTTGCAGGCTTTCCGCCGGCAGGCAACCGCCCCGTCAGACGCCCTGTCCAACAGAGGGATCAGCTGTGCGGGCCAGCATCCAATGCCCGTCCGCGCCCCGGCAGGCAGAGAAGCGGCCGCGCTCCTGACCCGGAATGGCATACGCCACATCCCGGCACATGACCGAGACATTCACCACCGGCTGTTCGGCATAACCGCGCGTTACAGGCGCCGCGTCATCGGCCGAGTAACCAATCGTGCGCAGGTTTGCGGCGCCAGCTTCCACCAGCTGGGTACGCTCAAATGTGATCTCGATCTGGCGCCCATCCGGCGCTGCCATCTGATGGGCGGCGCCATCCGGGCTGACGGCGACAAGGCGCACAAATTCTGTCTGAAGGCCGGACATGGCGTCGACACTGATCGTCTCTCCGGTTGTCAGCGCCACACGTTCGGCGACGAACACGTCTGCGCCGCGCCGCGCGTCTGCAGGGCCGGCAATGAACGGGCGGACTTCCGGGGCGCGCGCCGTAAGGATTGCAGGCGCCGGACGGGTGACGGGGGCTGGTTCCGGCGTCGCCAAAGGCTGGATGCTGGCACGATCGGGTTTCAGCGAAGCCGGCCGGGGCGGCGCCACCGGTTTGACAACGGCCGGTGCACGCGGCGCAACACCTGCGGCAGCCAGCGTGATGGCCGATTCTTCGGCATTGCGCGCCGCGAGTCTCTGGGCTTCGATATCTGCCAGACGCTGGGCTTCCAGATCCGCCAGGCGGCGGGCCTCGGCAGCATCCGCTGCCCGTTTGGCGTCCAGCGCCGCCAGACGGCGCGCTTCCTCTTCGGCCGCGCGTCTTGCTGCCAGATCGGCAAGGCGCTGTTGTTCGGCCTGCGCGGCGGCGCGCTGCGCCTCCAACTCGGCCAGGCGCTTGGCTTCCGCTTCAGCGGCCATCCGGCGGGATTCGATTTCGGCAAGGCGCTTTGCCTCGGCAGCGGCGGCGCGTTCGGCCTCCAGCTCAGCGACGCGGCGCTGCTCGGCCAGAGCAGCAGCGGCCCGCTCAGCCTCCAGCTTTGCCAGACGGTCCGCCTCAGCCCTAGCGGCGGCTTCAGCCTCTGCCTGGGCGGCCAGACGGGCGGCTTCCTCATTTGCGATCCGCTCGGCCTCTTCGCGCGCCAGGCGCTGGCGTTCTGCATCGATGGCAGCGTCCCGGGCGGCCAGCGCGTCGGCCTCAGCCTGAGCCGCAGCCGCCAGACGGCCGGCTTCGGCGTCCGCAATCGCAGCAGAGGCAAGGCGCTGGGCTTCTTCCTGCTGGCGGCGGGCGGCGTCGCGCTCGGAGGTTTCAAACGCATCGACACGTGTTTTCAGATAATCGGCAACGCCGCGATAGTCGAACCAGGGCTGGGGCTCAGCGCCAAGCGGGGTGGCCGCTTCCTGCACCGCAACGGCAGAGACGGAGGCAGGCAATACGGCCGTGCCTGTATCAGCCGCAGACCGGCGGGCGGCGTCATCGCCCTCTTCCGGCGCGGCGCCAGGCTTGCCCTTCAGCGAATGGTCGATCGCCAGCAGCGACAAGCCCGCCAAGCCAAGCACGGCGAGACCGGCAAAGGCGAGCTGCGAATATTCGCTCAGCCAGCCGAGGCGGGTGGCGCGCTCTTCCTTTTTATCTGTATCGGTGGCGGGCTCTGCTGCCTCTTCGGCCGGCGGCACGATGACCAGCGGCGGGCGGCGGATTTCCTGGCGCGGAGGCGCGGGCTCAGGCCGCGCGGGCGGGGCCCAGGCTTCCGGCCGGCCAGCCGGCGGAACACGGCGCGGTTCAGGCCGGGTTTGCGCGACTGGGGCGGTCACCGCGACAGGGCGCGGGCGGCGCGGCGCGATGGCGGCCAGTTCAGCCGTTTCGCCATCCTTGGGCTCATACCCCGCCAGGATCGCCAGCGTCGATTGCGGCCGGCGGCCATCGCGCGCGCGCAGGCGGGCACGGAAAGGCGCGTCGGCAGCCTCGGTCGGTTTCAGCGGCTCCTGCAGCATCAGCCCATTCTCCTGAGCGCAAAAGGTTAACAAGCGCCCTATCCAGCGTTTACTATAACCAACCTATGCGGCGGAAACCATAAAATTCCCTGTAAGGCGCCGCCTTGTCAGGGCGGGTGCGGGACTTTAAGGCAACAGTTTCCCGTTTGCGCCCCAGAAAGACGACGTAAATCCCATGTCCAAAGCTGCTTCTGCCCCGAAAAAGGTTGTTCTTGCCTATTCCGGCGGCCTCGACACCTCGATCATCCTAAAATGGCTGCAGGTTGAATTCGGCTGCGAGGTTGTCACCTTCACCGCCGACCTCGGCCAGGGCGAGGAGCTGGAGCCGGCGCGCAAGAAGGCGCTGGCCGCAGGCGTGAAGCCCGAGAACATCTTCATCGAAGATGTGCGCGAAGAGTTCGTCCGCGATTTCGTCTTCCCGATGTTCCGGGCGAACGCCGTTTATGAGGGCGTCTATCTGCTCGGCACCTCGATTGCCCGGCCGCTGATCGCCAAGCGCCAGATCGAGATTGCCGACATGGTCGGCGCCGACGCCGTCTGCCATGGCGCCACCGGCAAGGGCAATGATCAGGTCCGCTTTGAGCTGGGCTATTATGGCCTGAACCCCGACATCAAGGTGATCGCGCCCTGGCGCGACTGGGCGTTCAAGAGCCGGACCGACCTTCTGAAGTTCGCCGAGGAACACGGCATCGAGATCGCCAAGGACAAGCGCGGCGACGCGCCTTTCTCGGTCGATGCGAACCTGCTCCACTCCTCCTCCGAGGGCAAGGTTCTGGAAAACCCGGCCGAGCCGGCGCCCGAATTCGTCCATATGCGGACGATCAGCCCGGAAGAGGCGCCCGACCAGGCCGAAGTGATCACCATCGGCTTTGAAAAGGGTGATGCCGTCTCGATCAATGGCGAGGCGCTGTCCCCGGCAACGCTGCTGACCAAGCTCAACGAATACGGCAAGAAGCATGGCATTGGCCGGCTCGACCTTCTGGAAAACCGCTTCGTCGGCATGAAATCGCGCGGCATTTACGAGACGCCGGGCGGCACGATCCTGCTGGTGGCCCACCGCGGCGTTGAGCAGGCAACGCTTGACCGCGGCGCCGCGCACCTGAAAGACGAGCTGATGCCGCGCTATGCCGAGCTCATCTATAACGGCTTCTGGTGGAGCCCGGAGCGCGAGATGCTGCAGGCCGCCATCGACCATTCGCAGCGCTTTGTGACCGGCGAAGTGACGATCAAGCTCTATAAGGGCAACGCCTATCTGATCGGCCGCTCGAGCCCCTATTCTCTGTACTCGGAGAAGATCGTGACCTTCGAGGACGATCACGGCGCCTACGACCAGAAAGACGCCGCCGGCTTCATCAAGCTGAACGCGCTGCGCCTGCGCCTTTTGGCTGGCCGGGACCGGAAGTTCGGGAAGAACTGACGCAAGCGCCCCTATCCTCCCCCGGCATCAGCGGGGGAGGCGCAGGCCCGTGTCAACCACAGAGAACGGGTGGGCCCTGCGCGGTGATCGCGGCCCAGGCCTCTGGCCGGGCGGATTCATCGAGGCGGCAGAGCAGCGCGTCGATCCAGGGCGGCAGGCGGCGGAGGATGTGGCTGGGAACAGGCAGATCCTTCAGGACACGGCCTTTCCGCCTGCGGAGCATGCGGGCGAGACGCAGGGCGTGTTTTTCCGGATGGTTGAGCACGAGGACGAGCCGCCTAGCCACTTCCATCATCAGTGCCCATTGCACGAAGGGCGTGTCGGCCCCGTCTGATTTTGCGGCGTGGCGGGCGGGGCATGTCTCCTCGATAAGGCAGAAGAGGGCCTCGCGGCGGCGTTGGAGTTTTCCTGGAGTTTCGTTGGAGGGCTTGCGAGAAATTCCAACGGGGCGCGGCTCGGGCAGGGTAATTTCGCCGGCGAGCGCATGGATATAGCGGCGCACGAGCGCTGTGGCGGTGATGAGCTGGAGGCGGGCCTCGGCGGCAATGCTGGCGAAGTGTTCCGGCACCGCCTGACGCAGCAGGGCCCGCAGCGCGCCGAGCAGGGCGGCAATGCGGGTCCAGAGTTCCGGGCGGGGCGCGGTGATGTCCATGGCGCAGAGGATGGGG
Source organism: Hyphomonas polymorpha PS728 (assembly GCF_000685315.1). GTDB lineage: Bacteria > Pseudomonadota > Alphaproteobacteria > Caulobacterales > Hyphomonadaceae > Hyphomonas > Hyphomonas polymorpha. Next base: position 135,250 of record NZ_ARYM01000009.1, on the reverse strand, counting down.
GCGCGGGGAAGCCGGGCGGATAAGTTTCCAAAAAAAACTTCTCGGCCGTCTTCCCGGTTTTGCCGGAGGCAAAGACCGGGATCCAGATAGAGTTTTGTTTTGCTGGGCTTTCTGGGTTCCGGATATTTGCTGACCCAAATTCCGGGAAGACGAACCCGGTTCGCTGCGGTTGGGGGATAGGGCAGGCTTTATCCACGCAACCCGTAGGGTGGGTTGACGCCAAAAGGGCGGATACCCACCGCATACGGCAGATGGCGGGTATCGCTGCGCTCAACTCACCTTAAAACCTACTATTGAAACTAGGCTACATATACTAAAGGTCTGTTTGGCGAGATTGGGGGATAACATGTTCGGAATTGGCAAGAAAAAAGTTGATAATCAATTGCTCTTATTAGCAACAACCAAAGCATACGGATTACTTAGCCGAACACGGGTCCTGTTCTCAGAAGTAATACAAGAAGATTTGTACGATATCGAACAAAAGAGCGCTCAGTATAGAGAGTGCCAAATACTATGGTTGGCATTTTTGTTAATGTTGATGGATTATTGTATTCAAGACGCTCAATACGACCTTGATCGCATAGACAGGATTTCTGTTTTGTCGGGTAGCAAAATGCTTAGCGCAAGAGATTTACCCGTCGATATCCTCAGATCCACCTTGCATACAGTTCTTCAAGATTGTGCTCCTCCAACAAGATCAAACGTCGACTTCATGCTTCGCGTTATAATTGCAAAAAAGGTGGCTACGGCTGGTGAGTTGCGACTATTTGAGCACTGCTTGGTGACTACACATAATTTCGTAGATCGGCATTTCTATGAGCATGGTTCAAAGGGATCCTTGGACCTAGGCTGGCTATGGTTTCTGTACCATGTAGCCAAAGGAAACTACGCAGATGCAAATAAGGAGCTCGGGTTGAATCTTCCGATGAGCAGAGGCGCTACGGAATAAAAGAAAATTACACCTTGCAGACCTTCTCATGAAAGTGCGCATAATCTCTTCTGATATTCAGTATTTGGTCGTTTTCACGTACCTGCCCGTTCCGACTTTCTTTCCATAGCTGGGGGCGCCGGCGGAGGCGCCGCTGACGGCGCCGCGCACCGTGCGGTCCGTGAGCGGAGGGATGGCCATGGCTTTGGGGTTGGGCTCGTTCTCGTCGAAGAGGGAGGCGAGTTGTTCGGTCATCGCGCCGCCGAGCTGTTCGGCGTCCACGATGGTGACGGCGCGCTTGTAATAGCGCGTCACATCATGGCCGATGCCGATGGCGATGAGTTCGACCGGTGAGCGGTTTTCGATCTCGTCGATCACCTGGCGCAGGTGGCGTTCGAGGTAGTTGCCGACGTTCACATTCAGCGTGGAATCGTCGACCGGGGCGCCATCTGAGATTACCATCAGGATCTTGCGCTGCTCCGGCCGGCCGAGCAGCCGGTCGTGCGCCCAGAGGAGCGCTTCGCCGTCGATATTCTCCTTGAGCAGACCTTCGCGCATCATCAGGCCGAGATTGCGGCGCGCGCGGCGATACGGCGCGTCGGCCTGCTTGTAGATGATGTGGCGGATGTCGTTCAGGCGGCCGGGCGCCTGAGGCTTGCCGGCCTTCATCCAGTCTTCGCGGGAGAGGCCGCCTTTCCACGCCTTGGTGGTGAAGCCGAGGATTTCGGTTTTCACCGCGCAGCGCTCCAGCGTGCGGGCGAGAATATCCGCGCACAGAGCAGCCACCATGATGGGCCGCCCGCGCATGGAGCCGGAATTATCCAGAAGCAGGGTGACGACCGTATCCCGGAACTTGGTATCGTCTTCCTGCTTGAAGGAGAGCGGCGAGGTGGGGTCTGTGATGACGCGGGTGAGGCGGGCGGTATCGAGCACGCCCTCTTCCAGATCGAAGCTCCAGGTGCGGTTCTGCTGGGCCATCAGGCGGCGCTGCAGCTTGTTGGCAAGCTTGGCAACCGCGCCTTGCAGGCCCTGAAGCTGGTGGTCGAGATAGGCGCGCAGGCGCGTCAGCTCTTCGGCGTCGCACAGGTCCGGCGCATTGGCGACCTCATCATGCGCGCGAGTGAAGATCTGGTAGTTGAAGCGGTCCTTGTCGTCGCCCGCCTGGAAATTGGGGCGCAGCGGCTTGGTGCCTTCGTCCTCTTCATCCGGCGTATCGTCCGCATCCAGATCGGCGTCCTGGTCGACGGAGACATTGGCCTCCTCCCCTTCCAGGTCTTCGGTGTCGCCCGCTTCCATCTGATCGGCAGAGGCGCCCATTTCCTCTTCGGTGGAGGTGTCGTCCTCACCGGTCTGGTTCTGCTGCTCTTCCTGCTCCTCGGTAGGGGCTTCGTCTTCGGCCTCAGCCTCGTCTCCCGGCAGGTCTGAGGCTGTCAGATCCCGGATGATCGAGCGGATGGTGCGGGCAAAGCCGGCCTGATCGTGGAGCTGGCCGGTGAGCATTTCGAGCGCGTCGCCGGCGTTTTTCTCGACCTTCTCGCGCCAGACATCGGCAACGCGCTTTGCGCTTTCGGGCAGCGGGCGGCCGGTCAGCTTCTCGCGCAGCAGGAATTCCAGCGCCGGGGCAAGCACGGCCTCGGGATCTTCCGAGCCGAGGCCGAAATTGGTGGACCGGCAGCGGAAATCGAGCACGGCTTCGAGGTTTCCGGCGGTACCCTGCATCGCATTGGCGCCGAGGCTTTCGATGCGGGCGGTTTCAGCGGCCTCATAGACGCGGCGGGGAAGATCCCCCTGCGGACGGTTGGCGATATGCGCGGCGGCGTCATGATGGGCGCGGCGCAGGGCGAGCGCGTCCGCCTCGCCCCGGATGCGGGCGGCAAGCTCGGCGGAGACTTCCACCGGGGGCGGACGAAGTACCAGGCGCGTGCCCTGATCGCCAACATCGGGGCCGAAACCGACCTCGATCTCGCGCTCACCGCTCATCGCCTTGGTGGTCGCGGCGAGCGCGGCCTTGAAGAGTTCCTGAGGGGTCGTGTCCTTTGCCATCCGTCGACCGCGCGGGCCGCGCCTTTCCTATGCGACCTTCACCATCAGCGGGCTTTCGGGCAGTTCGACGCCGAAGCAGCGCTGATACATTTCCGCGACCAGCGGGCGCTCCAGCTCGTCGCACTTGTTGAGGAAGGTCATGCGGAAGGCATGGCCGAGATCGCCGAAGATGGCGAAGTTTTCCGCCCAGGTGATGACGGTCCGCGGGCTCATCACGGTGGAGAGGTCGCCGGCCATGAAGGCGTTGCGGGTGAGGTCTGCCAGGGTGACCATCTTGGCGATGGTGGCTTCGTCCACGCCCGTGGCCTTCGCCTTGATGATTTCGACTTCCGCGTCATGGGTGAGATAATTCAGTGTGGTGACGATGCTCCAGCGGTCCATCTGGCCCTGGTTGAGCTGCTGGGTGCCGTGATAGAGGCCGGTCGTATCGCCAAGGCCGACCGTGTTGGTGGTGGCGAACAGGCGGAACTGCGGATGGGGCGCGATGACGCGGTTCTGGTCGAGCAACGTCAGCTTGCCGCTGGCTTCCAGCACGCGCTGGATCACGAACATCACATCCGGGCGGCCGGCGTCATACTCGTCGAACACGATGGCGACGGGGCGCTGCAGCGCCCAGGGGAGAATGCCTTCGCGGAATTCGGTGACCTGCACGCCATCCTTCAGGACGATGGCGTCCTTTCCGACCATGTCGATCCGGCTGACATGGCTGTCGAGGTTGACGCGGATCATCGGCCAGTTGAGGCGGGCGGCGACCTGCTCGATATGGGTGGACTTACCCGTGCCGTGATAGCCCTGGACCATGACGCGGCGGTTGTGCTCGAAGCCGGCGAGAATGGCGAGCGTCGTCTGCGGATCGAAGCGGTAGGACGGGTCAATCTCCGGCACATATTCGGTGCGCGTCTTGAAGCCGTGGACGATCATGTTGGTGTCGAGGCCGAACACCTTTTTGACATTCACTTTTTCGGTCGGCTTCAGGCCTTCGAGGGCATCGGTGTCGGACATAACGGTCATGGGGTATCAGCTCGCCATCGGGAGAAATCAGGTCAGACTCTGGGTTCTAGCACGGGATGGCCGCGCGCCTAGTGCGACGCAACGTAAAGTCTGCAGCCCTCCCCTGCCGGGGGCAGGGGCTTTGCTGGATGAGGCCCGGCCTATTCCTGCCAGACCTTCTTCAGCGTCTCCTCGCGCCGGCTGCCTTTCTTGTAGGCCTCGTAGCGCTCGGGCTCCTTCAGGTAATAGTCCTGATGATACTCTTCTGCCGGATAGAAGGCGGTAGCGGGCAGGACCGCTGTGACGATGAGCTGTTTGAGGCGCTTGGCATTGGCCTCGAGCGACTGTGTGGCCGCCGATTTCTGAGCCTCATCCAGCACGAAGATCGCCGTGCGATACTGGCTGCCCCGGTCAAAGAACTGGCCGCCCTCATCGGTGGGGTCGATATTCGACCAGAAGACTTCCAGAAGCTGCTCATAGCTGACCTTGGCCGGATCAAAGATCACTTCGACGGCTTCGGCATGGTCGCCCATATTGCGGTAGGTGGGGTCGGGCGTGGTGCCGCCGGTATAGCCGGAGAGGACGGTGCGCACGCCGGGCACTTCTTCAAGCTCTGCCTCGATGCACCAGAAGCAGCCGCCGGCGAAGATCGCGATCTCTTCATGCGCGGCGGCCTCTGGCCGCTCGATCGGGGCAGCTTTGGCACTGGCCGGCAGGGCCGCGTTGCTGCAGGCGGCGAGGCCCAGGGCGAGGGCGGCGGTCAGGGCAAGGCGCATCGGGGGTCTTCCTTCCGGTTTACGGAGGAAAGGTATGGGCGCGCCGGCGAAGGTCCACCCTCCCCGCTGTCACAATGCGGAGAGGCCTGCGGCGGCTACCACTCCGCCTGCCAGACCACCTCTCCGCCCACAACAGTCATCACCGGCCGGGCTTTCAGGATCTGCTGTTCGGGGATCGTCATCAGATCGGCGTCAAACACGGTGAAATCGGCGATTTTCCCGGCCTCGATGGTGCCGAGGTCGTTTTCCTGGAAGGCAGCATAGGCGGGGCCTGTGGTGAAGAGGGCAAGCGCCTGCTGGCGGGTGAGGGCTTCTTCAGGATGCCAGCCTTCGCCGGAAAAACCTGCCAGATCCTTGCGCGCCACGGCGGCATAGAATTCGATTGTTGGCGAGCCGACTTCCACCGGCGCGTCGGAGCCCCCGGCAATCATCGCGCCCGCCTTCAGGAGGCTTGCCCAGGCATAGGCGCCGCGCAAGCGGTCGATGCCCACACGGGCCGGGGCAAAATGCAGGTCACCGATGGCATGGCTGGGCTGCATGGAGGCGATGAGGCCGCTTCTGGCGACGCGGTCGATATCATCGGGGTGCAGCATCTGGGTGTGTTCGATGCGCCAGCGCAGGTCTGCGCCATAGCTCAGCTCCTCGAACTTCTCGAGGATGCGGCGGTTGGCAAGGTCGCCGATGGCATGGATTGTCAGCTGCACGCCCTCTTTCTGAGCGTCCATCATCAGATTGTGCAGCTGTTCAGGCTCCAGCAGGGCGAGACCGGATGTTTCGGGCTGGTCGGCATAGGGCGCAATCAGCAGCGCTCCCCGGCTGCCGAGGGCGCCATCCATATAAAGCTTCACGGCGCGATTGGTGATGCGCGCGGTTTCAAATTCGCGGCGTTTGGCAATGTCGAAACCGCGCTCGTCAAAAGCGTTATAGACGCGCAGCGGCAAGCGGCCCTCATCATCCAGCGCCTTCAGAAGGCGGGCATGATCGGTGGCCGCGCTCATATTGTGGATGCCGGTCCAGCCGCGGCGGGCATAGGTCTGCGCGCCAACCTCAAGCGCTTTGCTCATATCGTCATAGGTCGGGTTCTCGATCAGGGCGAGGACGGGCATCATGGCATTGTCGATGACGATGCCGGTTGCCTTGAAATTCTCGTCGCGCTCCGTGCGTCCGCCCGGCGGATCTGCGGCCATGTCGTAGATCCCGGCGGCTTTCAGCGCCGCCGTATTGGCGACCAGCGCATGGCCGTCAGAGCGCACCAGGATGACGGGGTTTTCCGGGCTGACCGCGTCCAGATCTGCCGCCGAGGGCATACGTCCTTCCGGCCAGCCGGTTTCGATCCAGCCCCGGCCAAACAGGATGGCGCCGGGGGCCAGGCCCTGCAGCTCGGCTTCGGTGCGGGTGACAAGCTCGTCGATGGAGGCAGTGCCTTCCAGGTTGAGGATCAGCTCCCGCTCGCCAATGCCCTGGAGGTGGGCGTGGGCGTCTGTGAAGCCGGGGAACATGACCGCGCCGGCGAGGTCTATGATCTCCACCTCATCCTCGCTCCAGTCCTGCGACAGGGGCGGGGCTGTGCCGATGATCCGGCCATCGGGGCCAACGATCACCGCCTCGACCGTGGCGGGGTCAGCCAGGCCCGTATAGATGGTGCCGCCGGTGAAGACGCGGATATTGCCTTCCGGCGCAGGCGGCGCAGCGGGCGCCGGGTCAGTGCAGGCCGTCAGGGCGGCAATGGCCAGGGCAGCGATGGTGATGAGACGCATGGGATTCCCCTTCCCTTTGTTGCGCCTTGTCTTGGACTGGTTCCCGCGCGGTGGCCAGTCATCGCAGGCAAATCGGGCGAGAGAAGGTGGACACTTCCGGACAAACGAAAACGCCGGGCCTGCGAGGAGGCCCGGCGTGAACTTTTGTCAGCGGCTGGGAGCAGGTTACCGGTAAGCGGTGATCGGCACGCCGCGGCGCTGGTCCTTCTTCACATAGTCCAGGCAGTTGTCCGTAATGATCTTCGATTTCATGCGCACGGCCTGGATCATTGCGTCTGCGGTGTATTCATCGCTTTGGCAGGAAACGAGCTGGGTGAGGCGGACATCTTCGGACTGGGCCAGATCGAGCAGGAAGTAGGTGAGGCTCTGGGCGAGGATGTGCGTATTGAGCTGCTGGGCGCGCGTGCGTGCATTGCGTGACCCTTCGCCGACGGTCGAGAGGTTACCGTGACGGGTGGCGGCAGCGGCTTTCTGCTTCTCATCGGCGCTCGATAGACCGAGGGGGAGATAATTTGCCGGGTCGGTCTGCAGAGCCGCATAGTTCAAGGGATTCATCTGGCCGAGCAGCACCAGCGCGGGGCCGGAAAGGGCGGAAATGCCGGCTGTCCAGACATAGCCTTGATAGACATCGTTCCATTCGGCTTGCGACAACTCGTCAATCGAACTGCCGCCGAAGAAGTTCTGAAGCTTGCGGTTATTGTTCCAGACTTCGACCAGCCCGCCTTCGTAAAGGGTGAAGGCGCCAAAGACGGCTGTCGAGGCAATCACGCCGGGGGCGGAGACGTTATAGGCGAAGCTGGCATCATCTTCATTGAGACCGGGATATTCGGCAAGGAAGCTGGAGCGGATCAGATTTTCATAAACCGGCTGCCCCGTGCGACGGTCAACGACGCGGTAGGTAGCGCTGGTGGTTCCGGCAAAGTGGCGGCCAAACGCGTCCGATTTCAACTCATGGAATTCGATCTGCAGCGCATAGCGCGCCCCCGCCGCTGTTTTTGCCTCGAGGCCGGATCCCTTGAGAGAACTGTCGACCATCGGGCGGAAGAGGCCCTGATTGGGTTCCTCGAAAAGATAGTCCCGCTGGGACATGCCGCTGATATAGTCGAGTTCCAGACCATGCATCAGACGGTCGCCGGGGTTCCAGCGGATATAGTGGGTGACGGGGAGCGCCGGGCGCTGACGCGCGATGGTCTGGGTTTCATTCATGAAGCCGGGCAGGCCCATCACGCCCTGTTTGCCAGGCGCGTGATTGGCGCAGGCGCCAAGACCAATCAGGGTAGCGGCCAGAACAAGTCTCTTCATGTTTCTCCCCCAGACGGAAAACCGATGTTCCGAAGGTGGATAAGCGTGAAACCCTAAGAAAAAATTTTAGCTACCCTGAATTCCACAACCCAGGGACAGCCCAAACAAAAACACCGGGCCTGCGAGGAGGCCCGGCGTGAACTTTTGTCAGCAGCGGAAGCCGGAGAAAGAGGCCGCTTAAGCGACAGCTTTCTTCGCGATGTCGCGCTTGATCTTGAGGGCCTTGTCGGAGAGGCCGTCTTCCTTCGCCTTGGCGAGGAAAGCGTCGAGGCCGCCGAGCTTGTCGACCGTGCGCAGGGCTTTCGCCGCGATGCGCAGTTTGAAGTCCTGGTTCAGGGCTTCAGAGTGCAGCGTAACCTGCACGAGGTTGGGCAGATAACGACGCTTGGTCTTGATCTGCGAGTGGCTGACGATATGGCCAACCATCGGCTTGGTGCCAGTGAGTTCACATTCGCGGGACATGGGCCTCGCTCCGAAAAAGAGGTGTTCTTTGATCTGAAGGCGCGCGTCTACAGTCTGCGGGGGCGCCCTGTCAACCGCGCAATCAGGCTTGCGGGCGGAGAATTGCGCTCCCATGTCACGCTCTGTCACTTTATGTCAGTGGGCGAGGCCTGAAGAATGCGGCATCTTGGGGGCCGGTTCGTTCAGGCGGCGTTGGGACAAGGCGACTATATATACCCGCTCAGCAGGCGTTTGCGCCCGCCCGACCAGAAGGATCGACCCTCCCATGAAGCGCCTCCTCCTTGCCGCCGCTGCGACATTTGCCCTTGCCGGCCTCTCCACAGCCGATACGGCCCCCGCCGCGCCGAAAACCAATCTCCTGGCCAATGTGAAGGCGGGCGAGCCCATGCGCATGGTGTATGAGCTGGACGCTCGGGCAATGATCCTGATCATCCCCGCCACCGGCCGGGCGAGTTTCGATGTGGAACTGAAGCCGAACACCTACACGATCAAATCCAAGGTGCGCACGACGGGCCTGGCCGATGTGTTCGTCAATTATAACATGGAGCTGGCTTCTTCCGGCTTTGTCCGCGCCAAGGAATTGAAGACCTCCGGCTATGTCTCGCAGAACCGCGACGGGAAAAAGAACCGCCGCGTGGAACTGTCGATGAAGAAGGACGGCTTCACCATGACGGCCAATCCGCGCTTTGGCGATCTGGGCGACCCGGCCGCGACGCAGGAACAGGCGATCCTGGCGAATGACCCGCTGACCGCGCTGATCACCTTCGCGCTGGAGCCGCGCGCCAAGGGCGCCGATCCGTGCGGCGGGCCGATCCGCGTGTTCGACGGCAAGCAGCTGACCTATCTGCATCTGGAGAACAAGGGCACCGCGAACGTGAAAAGCCCGGCCTGGAGCGGCCAGGCCATTGAATGCCATGTGACCATGGACAAGATCGCCGGCTACAAGGCGGGCGAAGTGAACAAGGACACGCTGACCGGTATTGATGGCCCGCTGCGCATGTATCTGGCGCCGCTGGAAAACGGCAGCCATGTGCCGGTGCGGATCGTTGCCGACACCGACAGGATCGGCAAGGTGACCCTGCAGGCCCGCACGCTGCGGTTTGAACCGCTGCAGACGGCCTCTGCGCAGGCCGGCGCAGGCGGCGCGCCATAGGCTCTCCGCCTGCCTTAATCCACCGGCAGCTTTCTTAGCGCGCTGACCAGCCCGGCCATGTCTTCCGGAAGGGGCTGCTCAAAGCGGAGGGTTTCGCCCGTGATCGGGTGGACGAAGCCGAGCACGGCGGCGTGCAGCGCCTGGCGCGGAAAGGCCCGCGCCGCCGCAAGCGCGGCGTCATAGTCTGCCTCAGGCGCCGCAGGTGATTTCCACGCCATGATGCCGGACTGGCGGCCATAGACCGGATCACCGATGAGCGGGGCGCCGACATGCGTCATGTGGACCCGGATCTGATGCGTGCGCCCGGTTTCGAGGCGGCACTCAATCATCGCGGCGGCGGGAAGGCGCGTGGCGCGGTCTTTATAGCCATAGGTTTCGATGGCCCGGTAATGGGTGACCGCATGGCGGGCGGCGGGGCTGTCGGGGTTCTTGTGAACCGACATTTTCTTGCGGTCATTTTCAGAGCGCGCGATGGGGGCATCGATGGTGCCCGACAGGGGCCGCGGAGCGCCGCGCGTGATGGCGCGGTAGAGCCGGTCGATGTCGTGCCGCTCGAACAGGGCGGCAAGGCCGGTATGGGCCGCTTCTGTCTTGGCAGCGACCATGACGCCGCTGGTCAGCTTGTCGAGCCGGTGGACAATGCCGGGCCGCTCCACCCCGCCAATGCCGGAAAGCTGACCTTTGCAATGATAAAGAAGGGCGTTGACCAGCGTGCCGCTTTCGCTGCCGGGCGCGGGATGAACGGCGAGGCCCGCCGGCTTGTTGAGGATCAGCAGGTGAGCGTCCTCGAACAGGATGTCCAGCGGGATATTTTCCGGCTGGGGCGTCGCGGGCACCGGCGGGGGCAGCGCCACGGCATAGACCAGGCCCGCCTTTACCGGCGCGCGGGGATTTGTTTCCACGACGCCGCCAACCGAGACCGCGCCTTCCTCGATCAGGGCTTTGGCCCGGGAACGGGAAATGCCCTCGGCGCGGGCGCCCAGGAACGCATCGAGGCGCTGGCCGGCATCGGCTGCCTCAGAAGTAATCACAATCGTGCTCATCGCCGCCTTATAGACGAAGCTTTCAGCGCGCGTCATGCTGGTGTCGCAAATTCGCGCCATGAGAGCGCCACGCAACTGGGGAGTTCCAGACAAGATGACACAGGTTACACGGCGCGGCCTGCTGGGCGGCGCAGCATTGGGTACGGTGGCTTTGGCCGCCTGCGGCCAGACGGGCCCGCAAACGTATAAGGGCGAGGTGGCCTTCCAGCACGGGGTTGCCTCTGGCGATCCCCTGCCCGACAGGATCATCCTCTGGACGCGCGTGACGCCCCTTTCGGGCGCCGGCGCCATCCCCGTGCGCTGGGAAGTGCTGCGTGCGGGCCAGGAAAGCCCGGTTGCCGCCGGTGTCACCGAAGCAAGCGAAGCGCGCGACTATTGCGTGAAGGTGGACGCCGCCGGCCTGCAGCCGGGGTCGGACTATACCTACCGCTTCACCGCACTGACCGATCATGGCGATGTGGTTTCCCCCACCGGGCGTCTGCGCACACCGGCCGCCAGCGGAACAAGCGCGGTGAACCTTGCCGTGGTTTCCTGTTCCAACTGGCAGTTCGGCCTGTTCAACGCCTACAAGGCACTGGCCGCCGAACCCAACCTCGACGTGATCGTGCATCTGGGCGATTATATCTACGAATACGGTATCGACGGATATGGCGGCGATATTGCTGCCAAGCTGGACCGGATGCATGAACCGTCCACGGAGATTGTGACCCTGGCCGACTATCGCCAGCGTCATGCTCAGTACAAGACCGATCCCAACCTGCAGGCGGCCCATGCCGCTGTGCCCTGGATCTGCACCTGGGACGACCATGAAAGCGCCAATGACGCCTACCGCACCGGCGCGCAGAACCATAACCCGGAGGATGGCGAAGGCGAGTGGAGCGACCGGAAAATGGCCGCGGTGCAGGCCTATTTCGAATGGATGCCTATCCGCGACATCAAGCCCGGAGAGATCACATCGGCAGCCTGGCGCAGCTTCCGCTTTGGCGATGTGGCAACGATGCACGCCCTGGAAACGCGCCTGACGGGGCGTTCGGAAAGCCTGAGCTGGGCGAGCGCACTGGGCAACGCCGCTTCGCCGCTGGAAGCGGGCGGCAAGGCACGCGAACTGCTGCAGACCGCCGCCGATCCGGCCCGCACGATGCTGGGCGCCGAGCAGGAAAGCTGGCTGGATACGGAGCTTTCCAAATCCGTTTCATCCGGCGCTGCCTGGCAGGTTCTTGCCAATCAGGTGATCATGGCGCGCGTGGCATTGCCCAATTTCACCCAAACGCTGACACCCGAACAGGTGGCCGCACAGGACATGCCCGAGGTGCGCGCTTTCCTCGCCTTTACCGCGCTGGGCCTGCCCTGGAACCTGGATGCGTGGGACGGCTACCCGGCTGCGCGCGAGCGTCTTTACCAGAGCGCAGCAGCGGCCAATGCCCGGCTCGTGACGCTGGCAGGTGATACGCATACGGCCTATGCCAACGAACTTTACGATGCATCCGGCGCGCGGCGCGGGGTAGAGTTTGGCTGCACATCCATCTCCTCCCCCGGCATGGGCGCGTATGTGAAGAACGTGCCAGACCTCGGCCAGCAGATTGCCGATGCCAACCAGGAAGTGGTGTGGCATGATCCCTTCGGCCATGGCTACACGCTGGTGACGCTGACGCCGTCTACGGCGCGGGCGGTGTTCCGCAAGGTGTCGGACATCTATACCGAGACCTTCAGCACAGAGACGGTTGCGAGCTTTGAGGCCGTGGCAGAGGCCGGCGGCGTCTCGCCGCTGAAAACTCTCTAGCGCTAGTCCAGCACGCCCGAAAGCGTGGCGCGGCCGCCATCCATGATCAGGCTTTGCCCGGTCATGAAGGCCGCGTCCCGCGAGGCGAGGAAAAAGGCCGCGCCGGCGATCTCATCGGCGAGCACCGCGCGGCCAAGCGGCACACGCCCGAGCGACCAGGGCGTTGCCCGCTCCTCGCTGGGGCGGAGGGACACAATCGCATTCACGCGGATGGCATGTTCGGCAAGCTCCAGCGCGCCGGCCCGCATGACGCCCTGCACGGCAGCCTGGGCGACCGTATCGGTGAAACGGCCCGGCATGGAGGCCTGCGCGGCATAGCGCAGAACGAAGGTGACCGAGCCCTTCTGGCGTTTGCGCTCGACCCCGGTTTCAGGGAGATCTTCCTGTTCCAGCAGGCGCTCTGCCACGACCCGCAGGGCCAGCGCCGCGCCACGGGCGGACCTGCCGAGCGCTTTTTCGAACTTCTCCTGGGCAAGATCGAGCAACGTGTCGGGGTCTTCATAGGGGGGCACGATGACGGCATGATCTATCCGGCCGAACGCCTCGATTGCGGCGGTGACGGCGTTGCGCAGGCCGAGCTTGGTCGACAGATCGCCATGATAGAACTCGATCGCTTCATCGAGCGTGTCGCGGGCGGCCTCGATCCGCTCCAGTGACGGATCTGCGACCAGAACCCGGTGGCCTTCATCTTCGAAGCGGCGGGCGATTGCCTCTCCGGTTTCACGGCCAAGGCCAAGAACAAGGGTTACAGGCTGAGCCATGGTTCAGGCGGCCATGGGGATAGAAAGGCTGGATTGGGTGGAGGGCATGTGTCCCGTTCCTTTTGAGGCCCTGCGGCCCCCCAGGAACGGGACTGCCGGGATAGGGCTAGCTGACTTTGAGGTGTCGCAGCTGCTCCTTAATCCTGAGTTTCTGTCGCTTCAAATCCTTGAGGACCAGGCCATCGGCAGAGGGGCGTTTCTGTTCGGTGGAAATCTGTTCGTCCAGATTGCGGTGCTTTGCAGCAAGTTCACTGATGCGACCGTTGAGCGACATAGGCAGTCTCCTTTACGTCTCCGGTCCGGTTTGACCGGTGATGCAAGAATGCCACACACGTGTAGGTGAGTCATGGGTAGAACCACGTATCTTGCCGCATTTTCACCTTAATGTGCGCCCTTCGCCCTTCCGGCGCGCTTTTTCGGCAAACATTGCCTGATCTGCTCGCGCAATGAGCGCCGCCGGGCTTTGGCCCGCGCTCCATTCGACCGCGCCGCAGGACGCTCCGATCTGGACCGGAGGCAGAGACGAGCCCTCCTCCCCCCGCACTTCCAGCGCATCGATTGCGCCGGCGAGCTGGGCGGCCTTGCGGCGGCTGTCCTCAAGGCTGGCATGGGCCAGCACGATGCCGAACTCATCTCCGCCGAGGCGGCCGACAATGTCTGTCTCCCGTGTGCGGGCCAGCAGAATGTCAGACACTTTCAGAAGCACGCTGTCCCCAGCGGCATGGCCATAGACATCGTTAACCGTCTTGAAGTTGTCCAGATCGATGAAAATCAGGGTCAGCGGCGTCTGGAACCGGCCGGAAAGCGCGATTTCGCGGCGCACTTCCCGCTCGAAGGCGCGGCGGTTGAAGACCGGGCAGAGCGCGTCATTGTCGGCCAGCAGGGCGGCGTCGGCCAGGCTTGCCCGCAGCGTATCGGCCTCTTCGCGCAGGGCGATCACTTCTTCGGCAAGCGCCTCGATGGCGGCGCGGGCGCGCAGGTCCAGCCGCGCCAGATCAACCCCGAGTGCATCGATCAGGGCACGCTTTTCGGCATCAGTCAGCGGGGGCAGCTCTGTCGGCATCTGTTAACACTAACCCTGTTCGCAGCGCTTGTAGAGGAGATCTGTATTCCCCGCCGCTGGTTTCCCCTCACAGGACCGGTTGACCAGAGGCCGCGCATACTTATGGTGCGCGCTTTCCAGCGGCGAGGCAGGCATGGACAAGGCGCGCTCCCCGGTTGTGGGCATCATCATGGGCAGCCAGTCTGACTGGCCAGTGATGCGCGAGGCCGCGAAGATTCTCGAGGATATGGGCGTCGCCTTCGAGGCGAAGATCGTTTCGGCGCACCGCACCCCCCAGAGGCTGGTCGAGTATGCCACCACGGCGAAAGAGCGCGGCCTGAAGGTGATCATCGCCGGCGCAGGCGGGGCGGCCCACCTGCCCGGCATGGCCGCCTCGATGACGCCGCTGCCGGTGCTGGGCGTGCCGGTTCAATCCAAAGCCCTCAAAGGTCTCGATAGCCTGCTTTCCATCGTGCAAATGCCCAAGGGCGTTCCGGTGGGGACGCTGGCGATTGGCGAGGCCGGGGCGGCCAATGCCGGGATTCTCGCAGCCTCGATCATTGCTCTGGAAGACACGGGCGTGGCGGCAAAGCTCGACGCTTTCCGCGCGGCGCAGACGGCAGCGGTGAAAGAGGTTCCCGAGGAATGAGCCCGCTTCGCCCCGGCGCGACGATCGGGATATTGGGCGGCGGGCAGCTTGGCCGGATGATGGCGAGCGCCGCAGCGCAACTCGGTTTCGATGTTCTGATCTATTCTCCCGAGGATGACCCGCCGGCCGGCCGGGTGGCGGCCGGCGCCTTGCAGGCAGACTGGGATGACGCCGACGCGCTCACCGAATTTGCCGCCGCCTGTGATGTCGTCACGCTGGAATTCGAGAATGTGCCAGTGGCGAGCGCCGAGATCATCGAGCGGGCGGGCAAGCGCGTACTGCCGGGGGCAAAATCGCTGTCGGTGTCGCAGGATCGCCTCACCGAGAAGACCTTTCTCAACGCGCATGGCATCCCGACCGCGCCCTTCCGGCAGATTGATGCGGCGGGCGACATTCCCGCCGCGCTGGCGGAGCTCGGCGGCAAAGGCGTGCTGAAGACGCGCCGCGAAGGCTATGACGGCAAGGGGCAGGCGTGGGTACATGACGCTGCCGAAGCGGACGCCGCCTGGCAGAAGATCGGCGGGGCGCCTGCGATTCTGGAAGGCGCCATTGCCTTCCAGTGTGAAATCTCCGTGCTGGTGGCGCGCAGCCTGACCGGCGAGACGACGAGCTGGGCGCCGCCGCGCAATGAACATGAGAACGGCATCCTTTCCCGCTCCACCGTACCTTCTGGCCTCGCGCGGTCTGTGGAGGACGAAGCGCGCGCCAAGGCGATGCATCTGGCCGAAGCGCTGGGCCATGTGGGCGTGCTGGCGCTGGAATTCTTTGTGCTGCCGGATGGCACGCTGCTGGCCAACGAATTTGCCCCGCGCGTGCACAATTCCGGCCACTGGACGCCGGAAGCCTGCCAGACTGGCCAGTTCGAGCAGCATATCCGCGCCGTGGCCGGCTGGCCGCTGGGCGATACAAGGCGCCTGTTTGATGCGGAAATGCTGAACCTGATCGGGGACGCAGGCCTTGTGGACCCGCAAACGCTCGGAAAGAATGATATTCTGACCCTCTACGGCAAGCGTGAGGCCCGGCCCGGACGCAAGATGGGCCATATCACCCGCCGGCTTGCCCCGCGAAAGGACTAGTCTCATGCGCCTTCCCGTTTCCACCTGGCCCGACATCGAAGCCTGGCTGAAGAAATCGAAAACCATCGTCATCCCCATCGGCTCGTTCGAGCAGCATGGGCCCAACGGCTTTATCGGCACCGATGCTCTGTGCCCGGAAATCATCGCCAACCATGCCGAGAGCCTGGCGCCGGACGATATTCTTGTGGGGCCGACCTTCAATGTCGGCTGCGCGCAGCATCACCTTGGCTTTACCGGCACGATCACCCTGCGCCCTTCAACCATGATCGCCGTGATGACGGATTGGACCGAGAGCCTGATGCGGCATGGCTTTGAGCGGATCTACTGGCTGAACGGGCATGGCGGCAACATTGCCACCATCGAGGCGGCCTTCTCCGAAATCCATGCCCGCCGCAGCTTTGACCCGCGCGGGGAGACCAACCGCCCCGGCCTCAGCCTGAAACGCCGCGACTGGTGGGACTTCAAGGAAGTGATGGGCATCTGCAACGAGCTTTACCCCGTGGGTCATGGCAGCCACGCCACGCCGTCTGAGGTCTCCGTCACCTATTGGGGATACCCCGAGCGCGAGCGCAGCAAGACCGCGATGAGCCCGAAGATTGCGCCCTCGGGCACGATTGGCGACGCCATCCAGTATCGCCGCGACTTCCCCGATGGCCGGATCGGCTCGGACCCCACGCAATCGAGCGTCGAAGATGGCGGAAAGATTGTCGCGGTGGCGGCCAAATGCGTGATCGAAGAGGTCGCGCGGTTTTCTGCCTGACCCTTCTGACATGAAACGCCCGTAATCTCTGAGGGTTCGGCTTTGACCTTGGAGCGACGCCCGCTATCACGGGGGCACGCTGAAGCGCGGGACATTCATGCTGGACGTCAGATCGCTCGAAAAAGCCTATGGGACCAAGCAGGCCGTGCGCGGCATATCCTTTGCCGTGGAGAAGGGCACCGTGCTGGGCTTTCTGGGGCCGAACGGGGCGGGCAAATCCACCACGATGCGGATGATTGCCGGGGTGCTGGAGCCGGATGTGGGCGATGTGCTGATCGACGGGAAATCCATCATTTCCGAGCGCCGCGCCGCGCAGGCCGCCCTCGGATACCTGCCCGAGGGCGCGCCGCTCTATAATGACATGACGCCGCCGGAGTTTCTCGCTTTCCTCGCCAGCGCCCGGCAGCTCCCAAAAGCGCAGCGCAAGGACGCCATTGAGCGCACGATTGCCGATGCGCGGATTTCCGGCGTTCTGGGCCAGCGGATCGGCGCGCTCTCCAAAGGCTATCGCCGCCGGGTGGGCCTTGCAGGCGCCATTCTGCACGACCCGCCCGTGCTGGTGCTGGACGAGCCGACCGATGGCCTCGACCCCAACCAGAAACGCGCCGTGCGCGCGCTGATCGCCCGGATGGCGCCCACCAAGGCGATCATCATCTCCACCCACACACTGACCGAAGTGCCCGCGATGTGTCACCGCGCGGTGCTGGTCAGCCGGGGGCGGATCGTGGCCGATGACACGCCCGCAGGCCTGGCCAAGCGCAGCGATGACGGCACGCTGGAAAGCGCCTTTGCCCGCCTGACCGATCAGGTGGAGGAGGAAACGCTGTGATCAGCGCCGTCCGCCAACAGATGAGCGGGTTTACCGCAACATATCGCCGTGAGCTGAATGCGTATTTCGCAACGCCCATGGCCTATGTGTTTCTCGCCGTGTTCCTGCTGGCACTGGGCCTTTTCACCTGGGAAGCCGCGCGCTTCTTCGATTCCGGGGTGGCCGATCTTCAGCCCTTCTTTGCCTGGCACCCCTGGCTCTACATGATCTTCCTGCCCGCCCTTGCCATGCGCCTCTGGGCCGATGAGCGCGCGGCGGGCACGGATGAACTGCTTCTCTCCCTGCCACTCGGCCTGCCGGGGCTGGTTCTGGGGAAACTCTGCGCGGCCTGGACGGTGGCGGGCACGGGCCTTTTGCTCACCCTGCCGATGTGGATCTCCGTGAACTATCTCGGCAATCCGGACAATGCCGCCATCGCGCTCACCTATTTCGTCAGCTTCCTGATGGCTGGGGCGTATCTTTCCATCGGCGCGGCGGTCTCCGCGCTGACGGGCAGCCAGGTGACGGCGTTCGTGATTTCCGTGGTCGTCGCTTTCATCTTTACGGCGGCGGGCTGGCCGCTGGTGCTCTCAACCGTGCAAACGCTATTCGGCACCGGCTTTGCCGATCTCATCGCGCGCTTTTCCTTCATCACCCAGTTTGAAAGCGCCCAGCGCGGCGTGCTGGAACTGCGCGTCGTGGCCTATTTCCTGGGCTTTACTGCCACCTTTGCCTTCCTTAACGGCCTCTGGGCGTCGCGCCGGAGGCTTGGCTAGGTATGCAGGCGCGGCGCTATATTCTGGTCATGACGCTGCTGGCAGGCGTGATCCTGCTGGCGGGGAACATTGCCGCGCAGAAGCTGCTGGCCGGCGCGCGCCTCGATTTTACCGAAGGCAAGCTCTACACGCTGTCGGATGCCACGCGGGTGACGCTGCGCGATCTGGCCGAGCCGGTGGAGCTTACTTACGTCTATTCCCGCCGCGTGGGGCAGGATTATCCGGCGATCCAGGCCCATGCGGCCCGTGTACGCGAGCTGCTGGCAACCTACGCCGCCGAATCGGGCGGCAATGTCCGCGTGCGGGAGATTGACCCCAAACCCTTCTCCGAGGCCGAGGATGAAGCCCTCGCCGCCGGCATCAGCGCCATTCCTGCCGCGGGGAGCGATCCGCTCTATTTCGGCATCATAGGCCGCAACACGATCGACGACCTGCGCCTCATCCCTTTCCTCGCGCCCGAGCGCGAGACGACGCTGGAATATGACCTTACCCGGATGATTGCCCGGCTGGACAATCCCACGCCGCCGAAAGTCGGCATCCTCAGCTCGCTGCCTGGCATGCGCGCGCTGAACGCTGAAAGCGGCTATGTGGTGTTACAGGATATCGGGCGCAGCTTCACGGTGGAGCAGATCCCGGAGGATTTCCACTCCCTGCCGGAGATGGACGTGCTGCTGGTGGCCCATCCGGGGCCGCTGACGGTCCGGCAGGAATGGCTGATCGACCAGTTCGTGCTGCGCAACGGGCGCGCCATTTTCGTGGTGGATCCCGCCGCCAAGACGGCGCTTTCCGGAGCCATGTTTTCGGCGACAGACTCCCTCGCCCGCTCCGGCCTCGGGCGGCTGGGGGCGGCCTGGGGCGTGGAACTGGCGCCGCAAGCGGTGGCCGATGCGGCCAATGCGCTGACCGTACCGGTGGACTCCTTCGGCGGGCGTATCGAGGAGATGGCCCACCCCCTGTTCGTGGGCGTGCCAGCTGAAACGATGAGCCGGGAAGATCCGATCACGGCAGACCTGATGCGCGTGATCAATTTCGGCGCCCCCGGCGCGTTGATCGTGAATGACTTGCCGGCAGGCGAGACCTTCGCGCCGCTGATCACTACGGGGCCCAGCCCTTCCTATATCGATCCCGCCCGCGCGGCGCGCGATATGGGCCCGAACGAAGTGTTGCAGAGCTATATGACCGAGCCCGCGCCGCTGGTGATTGCCGCGCGCCTTTCGGGAAACCTCTCCACTGCCTTTCCCGATGGCCCGCCGCCGATGGATCAGCCTGCTGACCCGGCCGAGGCGGAAGCCGCCCGCGCCGAGGCGGCAAACCTGCCGCCCCACATCGCCGCCAGCCAGACGCCGGCCGAGATGGTGCTGATCGCCGACGCGGATTTCCTGGCAGATGATTTCTATGTTGTGCCGGGCAGTGGCATGGTGGTGGCGGACAATGGCGCCCTGCTGCTCAATGCGCTCGACGCGCTGGCTGGGCGGGGCGAGCTTTCCCGGCTGCGGTCCCGCGCAGCGAGCCTGCGGCCGATGGACCGTATAGATACGATGCGGGACGCTGCCGAAGCGCAATATTTCCGCCAGCAGTCTGCCCTGGAATCGCGCCTCTCCACGGCGCAGGCACGCCTGGCGGAGCTTCAGTCCGCTGCCTCCGGAGACGGCTTCTTTGCGGGCGATCCGGAAGCGGAGCTGACCGAGGACGAACGCCGCGAGCTGGCCACCCTGCGCGAGGATATCCTCTCCATCCGGGCAAGCCTGCGCGATATTGAACGGGATTATCGCCGCGACATCGACCAGCTGGAATCAACGCTCAAGGCCATCAATATCTGGGGCGGGCCGCTGCTGGTAACGCTGGCCGGCATTCTCGTCTGGCGGCGGCAGACCAAGCGGCGGAGGGGCAAGGCATGACCGCCGGGCGCAGCCAGCAACGCACCTTCCGCGTCAGGATCATGGCCGCTCTGGCGGGCGGGCTGGCTGTGGCGGCAATCGCCAGCCAGTTTATCGGCAGCGCCCCTGCGCCCCGCAGCGATCTGCAGGGCCAGCCTGTTCTGCCCGGCTTTGCCCAGGTGCGCGCAGACGCAAGAGAGATTCGCGTGACCCTGGCGGATGAAAGCTACACCCTGTTTGCCACGCCGGGCGGCTGGCGCCTGTCGGGTACGGACGGATACCCCATCCGCGCCGACCGGCTGAACGAGCTGGCAGGCGGGCTGGAAACGCTGGTATGGGACGCGCCGCGCACGCGCGATCCGGCCAAGATGAACGCCATCGGCCTGGGCGATCCGCGCGACGGCGGGAATGGCGCGCTGGTGGAAGTGATCGGCCCGGATGGGGAGGTTGAAGCCTCCCTGCTGACCGGGCGCAAGGACGAGCATATCTATGTGCGCCGCCCCGGCGAGATGCAGGCCTATCGCGTAACCGGCACCCTGCCCCCGCTCTATTCCGCGCAGGCCTGGCTGGACCTCGACATCATCGACCTGAACGGCGATGCTGTCGCCGCCGTGCGCCTGACCGACGCGACGGGCGCCTCCCTTTATCTTCAGCGCACGATCGGATCGAGCGACCGGGCGTTCGTTCCCGCGCCGCCCTATCAGGATTATCAGCTGGTCAATCGCCTGGTGACGACCGGCCCCGCCCTGGCGCTGACACGGCTGCAGCCGGTGGGCGTGCGTCCGGCAAGCGCCCTGCGGACGCGGCCCGTGGGCACGCATATTACCCAGACGCATGACGGGCTGGAGGTGGAAGTGCGCCCCTATCGGGAAGCAGACGGCTTCTTCATCACCCTGCGCGCCATAGAAGCGGGCGAAGGAGCCCATCGCGCAGCCGCCATCAATGAACGCGCCAGAGGCTGGGCTTTCCAGATTTCTCAGATCGACTGGATGGATTTTGCGCCCGCCATTGCGTCCATCGCGCAGCCGCCCGGCGGAGAAGCGCCGGACGAAGCGGCGCCTGAAGAAGACTGATCAGCGCACGTCCATGACGGCGAGAACAGGGCCGAAACCGGCCTCCTGAACGATCAGCATACAGCCGGATTCGCAGGCTGGCAGCTCGATATCCGCGCGCCCGCCGAGCCAGGGCCCGATCTGCCGGACGGATGTGACCGGGTTGGGCATCTTGGTCTCGTTGTCCTCATCCTTGAGGTAGGCGACCCACCAGAGATCAGTGAGGCTGGTGGTTTCACCCTTCAGGGACACCTTACCGGTCTTGCGAACGATACGGATGCCGGATTCGGGCTGGGCGAGCGCCTCTTCCAGAGCCGCGTCGACCTTGCTGGACTTGTTGCCCGGCGCCTGTTTCACGCCGTTGAACACCGCCTGAGGCGTATAGGGCCCGCGCAGCGAAAAGCGTTCGACATAGCCGCGCTGACGGTCTTTCGATTCCGGCAGCGCCATCTTTTCCTTGCTGCCGAGATAATCCCAGTAGTCGACCGGCCAGGTCAGCACGCCAACATCGTCGCGCTGAGCTTCCAGCTCGTCCATCGCCTTGTAGGCCGCCGGGCAGGAGCGGCAGTTCTTGGAGGCAAAAAGCTCCACCAGAACCGGGCCCTCAGCATAAGCCAGCGGCGCTGCAAAGGCAGCGGCAAGGGAGGAAAACAGGATAGCCAGTCGCTTCATCACAACTCGCTTATATGCTCTGGGGCAAAATGCCGACAGTCACAGCCGCGTGAGAGGCTGCAAAAACCCCGCCACAGGCGATCTGTGGCGGGATTTTCAAAGTCTTACGAGGCGCGGGCAAGGTTGCGCAGCACATAGTGCAGCACGCCGCCATGCTTGACGTAATCGACCTCGATCTCGGTATCGATCCGGCATTTGATCTGGATCGTCTTCACCGTGCCGTCGGCATAGGTGATCTGGCAGGGCACCATGGAAAGCGGGCGGATGTCGTTGCCGAGGCCTTCGATGTCGAAGACTTCGGTGCCCTTGAGGCCGAGCGACTTGCGGTTGTCGCCGCCGGTGAACTCGAACGGGATGACGCCCATGCCGACGAGGTTGGAGCGGTGGATCCGCTCGAAGCTCTCGGCGATCACGGCTTTGACGCCAAGCAGGTTTGTGCCCTTGGCCGCCCAGTCACGGCTGGAGCCGGCGCCGTATTCGATGCCGCCGATGACGACCAGCGGAACGCCCCGGTCGATCCAGGCCATGGCCGCGTCATAGATTGAAGTCTGCTCGCCATCCGGGCCGAGAGTGTAGCCACCCTCAACGCCGTCGAGCATCTCGTTCTTGATACGGATGTTGGCAAAGGTGCCGCGCATCATGATTTCATGGTTGCCGCGGCGCGAGCCGTAGGAGTTGAAATCCTTCACCGGAACCTGACGCTCGGTGAGGTATTTGCCTGCCGGGCTGTTGGCCTTGAACGAACCGGCCGGAGAGATGTGGTCGGTGGTGATCATGTCGCCCAGAAGCGCCAGCACGCGGGCACCCTTGATCGGGTTGATGTCGCCCTTCTCTGGCGACATGCCGCGGAAGTAAGGCGGGTTCTGGATATAGGTCGAGCTGACCGGCCAGTCATAGGTTTCCGCGTCGGTGGTTTTGACGCCCTGCCATTTCGTGTCGCCTTTGAACACGTCAGCATATTTGGAGATGAACATCTCGCGGGTGACGACAGCATGGACCATGTCGGCGATCTCTTTGGTCGTCGGCCAGATGTCCTTGAGATAGACCGGCTGGCCGTCTTTCGACGTACCGATCGGATCCCTGGTGATGTCGATGTTCATGTCACCGGCGATGGCATAGGCGACGACCAGCGGCGGCGAGGCGAGATAGTTGGCGCGCACGTCGGGGCTGATACGGCCCTCGAAGTTGCGGTTACCCGACAGCACCGAAACCGCCACGAGATCATTCTCGTTGATCGATTTGGAGATTTCCGGGGCCAGCGGGCCGGAGTTGCCGATACAGGTGGTGCAGCCATAGCCGACCAGGTTGAACCCGATGGCGTCGAGATCTTCCTGCAGGCCAGCGGCGTTGAGGTATTCGGAAACGACCTGCGATCCGGGCGCCAGCGAGGTTTTCACCCAGGGCTTGCGGGTAAGACCCAGCGCGCGGGCCTTCCGGGCGACGAGGCCAGCGCCGATCAGCACATAGGGGTTCGACGTGTTGGTGCAGGAGGTGATCGAGGCGATGACCACAGAGCCGTCGCGCAGCTTGTAGTCCTGCCCTTCGACGGCGCCTTCATTGGCGCCGGGCGCGTCGCCGGGGATGGTTTTCGGGGCAGGCGCGCCGCCTTCTTCCGTCATGTCCGACTTCTGCTGCTGCGGGGCGACGGCAGGCTTGCGGATGCCTTCGATATATTCGCCGAAGACCTTGGCAGCCGCGTCGAGCGCGACGTGATCCTGCGGGCGTTTCGGGCCGGAAATGGCCGGCACGACATCGCCGAGATCGAGGTGCAGCGTCGAGGTGTAGACCGGCGCATAATCGGCGCCGCGCCAGAAGCCGTTCTGTTTGGCGTAAGCTTCCACGAGGGCGATACGGTCTTCCTCGCGGCCGGTCTGGCGGAGATAGCGGATCGTTTCGTCATCAATCGGGAAGAAGCCGCAGGTGGCGCCATATTCCGGGGCCATGTTGGCGATGGTGGCGCGGTCAGCGAGCGGCATGTTGTCGAGGCCGGCGCCGTAGAATTCGACGAACTTGTTCACAACGCCGTGCTTGCGGAGCATCTGCACCACTTTCAGCACGAGGTCGGTCGCCGTGACGCCTTCTTTCAGCGCGCCGGTGATCTTGAAACCGACGACTTCCGGGATCAGCATCGAAACCGGCTGGCCGAGCATGGCCGCCTCAGCTTCGATCCCGCCGACGCCCCAGCCGAGAACGGCGAGGCCGTTGACCATCGTGGTGTGGCTGTCGGTGCCCACCAGCGTATCGGGATAGGCGAGGATGGAGCCGTCGGTGTCGGTATCGGTCCACACTGTCTGGGCGAGGTATTCGAGGTTCACCTGGTGGCAGATGCCGGTGCCGGGCGGAACAACGCGGAAATTGTTGAACGCCTTCTGACCCCATTTGAGGAAGGTGTAGCGCTCCATGTTGCGCTCATATTCCAGATCGACGTTGGCCTGGAAGGCGCGCGGGGTGCCGAACTCGTCGATCATCACCGAGTGGTCGATCACGAGATCCACCGGGACCAGCGGGTTGATCTTCTTGGCGCTGCCGCCGAGGCCCATGATGCCGTCGCGCATCGCCGCCAGGTCGACCACGGCGGGAACGCCGGTGAAGTCCTGCATCAGCACGCGGGCCGGGCGATAGGCGATCTCGCGGGGGTTCTGGCCGCCCTTGTCGGCCCATTCGCCGAAGGCGCGGATGTCGTCTTCAACAACCGTCAGGCCGTCTTCAAACCGCAGCATGTTCTCCAAGAGAACCTTCAGCGAGGCGGGCAGGCGCGAAACATCGCCCAGGCCTGCATTCTTCGCCGCCGCTTCCAGTGAGTAGTAAGTGTACGTCTTGCCAGCTGCTGTGAGCGTGCTTTTCGATTTAAAGCTGTCCTTTGACGGCATGTCCGACCCTTGCCTCCTGGTAAAGGGCCTCACGGCTGGAGGCCCGCTTTCGTCGCTGCGGCCCTCATATAGGCCCTGCCCTTCCGGCGCAATTGGGACAAAGGGTCAATGCGTTAATAGCGGCGCAAGGCCCCGTTTTCAGGCGGAGGCGAACAGGCTAAGCCTGCGCCGGTGACAAGCTCGACCGCGCCCCTGATTCAAGCCAGCGGCCTCGCTATCCTGCGGGGGGAGCGGGCGCTGTTCCGCGGCGTTGGCCTGACCCTATCCCCCGGCGAGGCCATCGTGCTGCGCGGCGCCAACGGGGCGGGCAAAACTACACTGCTGCGGATGCTCGCGGGGCTGACCCGGCCCGAAGCGGGGGATATTGCGCGGGCAGCGCCCCATCACTGGATCGGCCACAAGGAAGGCATCAAGCCGCAGGAAACCCCGCGCGGCCACCTTGCCCTCTGGGCGCAGGCCTGGGGATCGAAAGCCGACATCCCTGAAATCCTTGAGAAAATGGCGCTGACACGGGCCGCTGATGTGCCGGGACGCTATCTCTCCGCCGGGCAGCGGCGGCGCACGGCATTTGGCCGCCTGCTGCTGGAGGACCGGCCCATCTGGCTGCTGGATGAGCCTTACACCGCGCTCGACGCGGCCGGCAGAGCGATGCTCGACGCGGTCATTTCCGGACATTTACGGACAAAAGGTGCCCTCATTGCATCCATGCACGACACCGCCGGCTTTCCGGTGACAGCCGAGGTAACGCTTTGAGCGCCGCCCCCATCCTTGCCGCTTTCCGGCAGGCATTCGCCGAAGCCTGGGCCGGGGGCGCGGGCGCGCTGCTGCCCCTTGCCTTTCTCGGGGGCGCAGCTGTGCTGGTGCCCCTGGGTATCGGAAGTGATACGCAGACCCTCAAGGCGGTTGGCCCCGGCATTATCTGGGTAGCCCTTGCCCTGGCGAGCCTGGTGACGCTGGAGCGGATCTTCCAGGCCGATGCCGAGGACGGCACGCTGGACCTCTGGCTGCAGACCGGGGCGCCGATGGCGGCGATTGCGGCGGCCAAGACGCTGGCCCACTGGCTGGCGGCGGGCTTGCCGCTGGCGCTGGCCTCTCCCCTGCTGGCGCTGATGTTTCAGGCCCAGGCGAGCATGGATCTGTTGGTCCACCTTGGCTTTTACACCCTTGGCGGACTTGCCTTTTTCTTCTGGGGCGGGGTGGGCGCGGCGCTTTCAGCCACGGTGCGCCGGGGCGGGCTGCTGATCTCGATCATCGCCCTGCCCCTCTATGTGCCGACCGCCATCTTCGGGGCGCTCGCCATGACCGGGGGCATC
Organism: Hyphomonas polymorpha PS728; assembly: GCF_000685315.1. GTDB lineage: Bacteria > Pseudomonadota > Alphaproteobacteria > Caulobacterales > Hyphomonadaceae > Hyphomonas > Hyphomonas polymorpha. The sequence goes on along the minus strand of NZ_ARYM01000009.1, from coordinate 109,360 downwards.
GGATCGGACGGCGCGCCGATGCTGCTGGCCGCCTCCACCCTCTTTGCCTGCGCCATTGCGCCCTATGCCATGGCAGCCGCCCTGCGCTTGGCGGCGGACTGAGGGGAGGTTATTGCGTTAGTCCCATGTGGTCTGCCTTCGCCAACCCGCACAAGTTTCTGAAATTCTCCGCCGTGGCGGCGCCCCTCTTCTATGGCGCGGGCGCGCTCTGCATCCTGTGGGGCCTGTGGCAGGGCCTGTGGATCGTGCCGAAAGACGAATATCAGGGCGGCGACATCATGCGCGTGATGTTCATCCATGTGCCCGCCGCCTGGCTGTCGATGGCGAGCTATTCGGGCCTCGCGGTGGCCAGCTTCATCTGGTTCATCTGGCGCCATGAGCTGGCCGACATTGCCGCCAAGGCGATGGCCCCGCTCGGCGCGGTGTGGACGGCGCTGTGCCTGGCCACCGGCTCTGTCTGGGGCAAACCAACTTGGGGAACCTGGTGGCAATGGGACGACGCACGGATGATGTCCGTCCTGTTCCTGCTGTTCCTGTTTCTGGGATACATGGCCCTGCGCGCCTCGATGGATTCGCGCCAGAAGGCAGCCCGCGCCGGGGCAATCCTGGCCATGGTGGGCGCCATCAATGTGCCGTTGATCAAATTCTCCGTGGACCTCTTCACCTCGCTGCACCAGCCTGCCAGCGTGATCACGGCCGACGGGCCGAAGATGGCAGCGGTTTACCTTACCCCGCTTCTGGTATCCGGCCTTGGCCATGCCCTGCTGTTTGGCGGGCTGGTGATGACGCATATGCGGACGGAGATCCGTCAGCGGCGGATTGCGCGGCTCACCGCCAGCGCATTGGAGGGCTGAACAGATGCCGGAATTTGACAAGAACGCCGCTTATATCTGGGCCTGCTATCTGATCGGCGCGCTGATGATTGGCGCAGCCTGCCTTCAGGCCTGGCTGGCGGCGCGGGCGGCCAGGAAACGCCTCGACGCCCTGGTGGCCAATGACGAGGATCTGCGGGCATGAACCGCTGGCTCTACGCCCTGCCGGTGGCGGCTCTGGTGGTGGTGGCCGGGTTTGGCGGCTGGCAGATGATGCGGCCCTCCAAGGGTGAGTTCGAGCGGATTTCACGGGCCGCGCCTGAACATGTCTTTCCGCTGATGAATGAAAGCGGCGAGATTTCCTTTGCCCCTCCCCCCGGCGGGCAGCCGGTGGTGGTGAACCTGTTTGCCAGCTGGTGCGCCCCCTGCGAGGCCGAGCACAAGTACCTTGTGGCGCTGGGCGAGAAGCATCCCGGCCAAGTTTACGGCGTTCTCTACAAGGACAAGGTGGCTGACGGGGCGAAATTCCTGGAGCGGCTGGGCAATCCCTACACCCAGGTGGCGCTGGACCCGGAGGGACGCGGCGGGCTGGATTTCGGCCTGACGGGCGTTCCGGAGACGTTCGTGATCTCTGCCGAGGGCGAGATCATCCTGCATATCGGCGGGCCGCTGGACGAAGCGCTGACCCAAAAAGTAAGCGGGGCGCTTGGGGCGCCCCGCTCATGACCTTCTGACGAAGGAAGAAGGCTTACTTCTTCTTCGCAGCAGCTTTCTTGGCAACCGGGGCCTTCTTCACGGCGACCGGAGCTTTTTTCACTTCAGCCTTGGCAGCCTTTTTCTTGGCAGGCGCTTTCTTGGCTTTCGGCGCAGCGGCTTTGACAGCTTTCGGGGCTTTGGCAGCCTTCGGAGCTTTCGGTGCCTTCGGCGCGACCGGAGCAGCTTCTTTCTTCTCGGCGTCGTCGACGAGGCCGGTCAGACCTTGCAGCAGGGCGTCCTGCTTGGCTTTGGCCAGGGTGGAGAAGAGTGCGTCGTCAGCTTTGGTGACAGCCGGGAGAGCCTTGTCATAGGCCTTCTTGCCTTTTGCCGTCAGGCTGACGGATTTGGCGCGGGCGTCGGTTTTGGAATCGGCGCGCTTGATGAGGCCAGCGGTTTCCATACGGGCAACCATGTCGGCGAGGGTGGAGCGGTCGATGCCGGTGGCATTGACAAGATCAGACTGGCTGACACCTTCATTGCCCGACAGGGCAGCGAGGACAGAAAACTGACGCAGCGTGACGCCTGCCGATTTCAGAGCAGCTGCCGAATGGTTGGCGGCGATCTGCTGGGCACGGTGCAGGAGGTGGCTGGGCGAAGCGTTGAGATTGAAGCTCATGACTGGGTTCCTTGATTGGTTAGTGTATTGTTAGGTGTCCGGGGAGGACGGGACTGGGAAAGGGGCCGATCCGTGTTCCGGGGCGTTAACAAGAGCCCCGTAGGCGGATCAAACACATTCTCCATATAGGCGACAGGATAAAGATTGGATGACTGATCAATTGCCAACTCCTTTCCAGAACACAGATTTTCGCCTTGATGTGCCAGATGGGGACGATCGAGAGCGGAGAATCTGCAATCGCTGTAATTTTATTGATTACGTGAATCCTAAGATTGTAGCCGGATCGGTCGTAATCAAGGACGACCTTATCCTCATCTGTAGGCGTGCAATCGAACCCCGCAAGGGCTTCTGGACCCTTCCGGCCGGATTCATGGAAGAAGGAGAGAGCGTGGAAGACGCCGCGCGGCGCGAAGCCCGCGAGGAGGCGATGGCCGAAATCGAGCTTGAAGGCATTCTCGGCGTCTATTCCGTGCCCCGCATTTCGCAGGTTCAGATCATGTTCCGCGCGAAACTATTGTCAGACATCGCGCCAGGACCGGAAAGCGAAGAGGTGAAACTCGTCCGATGGTCCGAGATCCCCTGGTCGCAGATGGCCTTTCCGACCGCTGTATGGGCTCTGACGCATTTTGCCCAGACCCGGCATATGAAGATATTCCCGCCATTTGGTAACCCGCCGGGTACGGATAAGGTGACGCGGTAGACTGCGGCAGCCTGTCTCAGGCGGGTTCACTGCTGCAAAGCGTCAGGCCGTTTCGGGGGGCGCTTCGTCGGTGCGCAGGTGCTTCAGCGTGTAAGGCGTATTCAGTGCGCCGAAGAGGAAGACGATCACCATGTTGCCGAGCTTCCAGTTTGCCCAGACATCTTCGGCATTCTTCGCGCCGAATGTCAGGCCAAGGAATTCATAGGTCCCAGCAGGCGCCACCGGAATGCCGGCGAGCACAAGCGGACTTTCAAAACCGGGCGCATAGGTGCGCCAGAGATATTCATTCCAGAAGGCCATGGCGATGAAGAAGAGGCCCCAGCGAATGGCCAGCGTGCGCCAGGCGAAATCCGGAAGATCGAATACTTTTGAAAAGAGCGTCTTCCAGAGGTTCTTCCCGAACAGCAGCGGAATGAAGATCATGCCGGCCATGAAGATCTGCTGGATTGTCGGCTTCACATAGATGAAGGCCTTCTCCTGAAGCAGGATGCCGATGAGACCAAAGCCGCCGACAATGGCGGAGGAAAACACCATCATCTGCGAAACGGGTTTGCGCTCGATGATCTGCTTGCCGAGGAAACCAAGCATCAGGACGATCAACACACCGGTGGCCCAGTAGATGGCTGTATCCTTGTTGATCAGCCCGCCGAGCAGCTCCACGCGGCGAAACACATTGTATGTGAGGATGAAGCCGATCACGGGGATGAAATCGCCCCAGATCTGATTTGCCTTGCCGGCAGCGGTGCCGATGCCATTGGCGGGCGAAGGGGGCGGGGTCATCTCGGTCATGGCATTCCTTACGCGCGGGAGCAGCTTCCGGTTCAGCTCGCTACCGTCTTCTCATGAATGAAAGGTTCCGTCAGCCTGCCGCCTGCATCAGCACAAGCCCGGCAGCGAGCGTTGCCGCAGCGAAGATGCGCCGTTTGCCAAAACCCTCCTTCAGCAGCCAGGCGCCAAACGCGGCGGCGAAGACCACGGATGTTTCGCGCAGCGCCGTCACCATGGCGGCGTCTGTCAGCGTGTAGGCATAGATCGCCATGCCATAGGAGAGCGAGCCCGCTATGCCGCCGATGGCGCCCGCGCGCGCCTCCTTGCGCAAGCAGGCGACCACCCTGCCCTTCCGCTGCCAGAGGAGGACCAGCGTGACGCCGATCCAGTCGAGCAGGAACAGCCAGACAACAAAAGTCAGCGGCGTTTCCATGGCGCGGGCGGCGCGCGTATCGGCCACCGCATAAAGACCTACCCCGATCGCGGTCATCAGCGCCCAGAAGAGCGCGGCCCGGTCAAGACGGCGCGCCGCTTCGGTCAGGCCCGTCGGCAGGGCAAAGACAAGGATCGAGAGCGAAGCCACCATCAGGCCCGCAATCTGGATGGGCGAGAGGCTTTCGCGCAGCCAGATGGCGGCAAGCACGGCGGTGGCCAGGGGCCCGAGCCCGCGCATCACCGGAAAGACGAGCGAGAGCGCGCCCCGGTGCAGCGCCCGGATGGCGGAGAACTGATAGAACCAGTGCACGACGACTGACACGGCGATCAGCGGCCAGGTTTCCGGCGGCGGCAGCGGCGCAAATGGCAGGAGCGGCAGGACGCTGAGCCCCATGACGATGGCAACGATGGCCCGCGCGGTCAGTACGTCGCCGCCGCGCTTCACCATGACATTGGTGATCGCGACCGTCAGCGCAGAGAGAAGACAGAGAACAACCGGGAGGAGCGAAGCAGACATGCGCGCCCCGATTAGGCGGGTTTGCGGACCGAGGGAAGCCGTGCCGCAGGGACGCGCGAGGCGTTCTTTTGCGGGCCGCCCCGGGCTTTCCTCCTTTGGCGGAGGAACCCGTTCGATTGTGCAGCAAGCGCTCCCAAACAAGCAGAGCGGGAACCTAACGGAGAGCGGAGCGTTACCCTTCGACGATACGTGGCGGGCGTGGGTCATTCACAGGAGGAAACACCCATCATGGGCAAGGGCATTTTACTCTGGTTTCTCGGGGTTCCGATCCCGCTGATCCTTCTCATTCTTCTCATCTTCTAAGGAGGCGCTCATCATGACTGATGCACCTATTCACGCGCCTGCGGGCGCGTCCCCTTCGCGCTGGGAAGGCCCGGCGATTAGCTGGTCCGCCGTCTTTGCCGGCGCCTTTGCCGCGCTTGGGCTGACGATTGTTCTCGTTGTCCTCGGCTCTGCCTTTGGCTTTGGCGCCATGTCGCCCTTTGCCGATGATGGGCTATCGCTGACGACAATCGGCGTGGTCACCATCATCTGGCTGATCTTCATCCAGATCTTCGCTTCGATTGCCGGGGGTTATCTCGCCGGCCGCGTGCGCCGCCGCTGGGCCATCCACCGGGATGAGGTTTTCTTTCGGGACAGTGTACACGGCTTTCTCACCTGGGCCGTGGCAAGCGCGTTCATGTTTGCCATTGCAGGCGTTGCCGCTGCAGGTGGATCGGCGGCAGCCGCTGCCGTGACTACAGCGGCCGTTGCCTCCGAGGAGGACGCCCTCGCGCCCCCGAATGTCATCACCGACCGGCTTTACCGCATCCCTGGTGGCAATCCGATCACGCTGGACGGGGCCCGCGAGCAGGCTGGCCGTCTGGTGATCCGCGCGATTGCAGACGAAGAAGCCGTGACCGCTGAAGACCGCGCCTGGCTTACTGCCGACGTGATCGAGTGGACCGGCATGAGCGACAGCGAGGCTGAAGCCCGCGTGCAGCTGGCTTTCACCGAAATCGCCGAAGCCCGTGAAGCCGCCAAGGACGAGGCCGACGCGGCCCGCGCGGCGAGTGCAACATTGGCCATTGCCACCGCGCTGGCGATGATGATCGGCGCCTTTGTGGCCGCGGGCGCAGCCGTGTTCGGTGGCCGCGAGCGGGACGGTCTGGAAGACCGGCTGATCAGCGCGCCCTGAGACCGCGCAAAATGAGGCACATACCGAGCGGAGCGGCGTCAAAGCCGCTCCGCTCTTTCTTTTTCCCGCGCCTGTTTTGACAGAGGGGGTCGCGGCGTCAGGGTTTGACACCCCCTGTCCTTGAGGCATCCTGAATGAAGATAAAGGCCACCGGAGGACTACGCACATGGCAACCCACGATCTGATCATTCGCGGCGGCACCATCATTGATGGCAGTGGCGGGGCAGCCTTCGAGGGCGATGTGGCCGTTTCCGGCGGTGTTATCACGCAGGTGGGCAAGGTCAGCGGCAAGGGCATCGAAGAGATTGATGCGAAAGGCCAGATCGTCACCCCGGGCTTTGTGGACCTGCACACCCATTATGATGGCCAGGTGACTTGGGGCGAGGCGATCAGCCCGTCTTCCCTGCACGGGGTTACCACCGTTGTGATGGGCAATTGCGGCGTGGGCTTTGCGCCCTGCAAGAGCGAGGATCATGACCGGCTGATCCGCCTGATGGAAGGCGTGGAAGACATCCCCTTCCCCGTTCTGGCACAGGGCCTTCCCTGGACCTGGGAAAGCTTTCCGGACTATCTAGAATTCCTCTCCGCCCGCCGCTTCGACACAGACGTGTGCGCGCAGCTGCCCCATGCTGCGCTGCGCGTATTCGTGATGGGCGACCGGGGCGCAAACCGGGAAGATGCGACCCCGGACGATATTGCCGCCATGGCAAAGCTCGCCAAGGAGGCCGTGATGGCCGGCGCGATGGGCTTTTCCACCTCGCGCACGCTGAACCACCGCACCTCCGACGGCCAGCCGACCCCGACGCTGACAGCCTCTGAAGCCGAACTCACCGGCATCGGCATGGGCCTGGCCGAGGCAGGCCGCGGCGTGCTGCAGTTCGTCTCAGACTTTGACGACCCGCAGAAGGAAGCGGCGATGCTGCGCCGGATCGTCGAGAAGACCGGGCGGCCATTGTCTGTGTCCCTGGCCCAATCGGATGTGGCACCCAATGGCTGGCGACACCTGCTCGGCGCGATTGAGGCGGCGGCCGCAGACGGCGTGCCGATTCGCGCGCAGGTGGCGCCGCGCCCGGTGGGCGTGCTGCTGGGGCTGGAGCTGACGCTGAACCCGTTCAGCGCTCACCCGACCTATCGGGAGATTGCCGATCTTCCGCTGGCAGCGCGTGTGGCCCGTCTGCGCGACCCGGAATTCCGCGCACGCCTTCTGGCCGATGCGCCGCAGACGGACAATCCGTTCCTGAAATCCATGGTCCGCAATTTCGGCAAGATCTTCCAGCTCACCGATCCGGTAAACTATGAGCCGGGCCCGGAAAGCACGCTGGCCGCGATGGCCGAGGCGCGCGGGGTTTCACCTGAAGCCGTGGCGCTGGACCTGATGCTGGAGCGGGAGGGCAGCGGCGTGCTCTACCTGCCTTTCCTCAACTACGCCCAAGGCAGCCTCGATCCGATCCTGGAGATGATGCAGAGCCCGGCCACCCTGCCCGGCCTCTCCGATGGCGGCGCGCATGTCGGCATGATTTGTGACGGCTCGTTCACCTCCACCATGCTGACCCATTGGGTGCGTGACCGGACGAAGGGTCAGAAACTCAGTGTCGAGAGCATCGTACATCGCCAGGCGCGAAAGACCGCCGAATGGATCGGCCTCTGGGACCGGGGCCTGATTGCGCCGGGATACCGCGCGGACCTCAATGTGATTGATCTAGCCAATATGAAGCTGCACCTGCCCAACGTGGTACGCGACCTGCCGGCGGGCGGGCGCCGCCTGATGCAGCGCGCCTCGGGCTATACCGCGACCATCCTTCAGGGCGAGATCACCCACCGCGACGGCGACCCGACCGGCAAGCTGCCCGGCCGCCTCATGCGCGGCGCGCGGGCCGCGCCGGCGAGCGCCATGGCGGCAGAATAGGCCTCCTCGTCCTTTCAGCATTCTGCATGTCCCGGCCGGCCTCGCCGCGCCGGGATTTGTTATGCGCGGAGCTCAAAAAATGTCTGTAAAGGGTCCTTTACAAGACAAGTTTCCTTGTCATATAGACAAGGAAACTTGACATGGAGCTTTCCCGTGACCCAACCCAAAGGCTTTCGTACCGCCAATAAGCGCTACATGCGGATCTTCGTCCCGATGATGGCGCTCTATTGTGTGGCCATCTCCGTTGCCCTCACCTTCATCGACCTCGACACAGCCTCCACCGGCGTGCGCATGGGCGCAGCGGTGGCGATCGCCCTTCCGCTGATCGCCATTCTGATGGCCATCCTGCGGCTGGTCCGGGAGACGGACGAGTACACACGGATGCGGCAATTGCAGGCCCTGTCGGAAGGCGGCGTAATGCTGACCGGGGCCATCTTCATTCTGGGCTTCCTTGAGCGGTTCAACGTGATCCCCGACATTCCCCTCTTCCTGTTTGGACCGGGCTTTTTCTTCTTCTATGGCCTTGCGCATCTTCGCCAATCTCTTGGCAAGACGGTCTGAGGGGCCGGGCCATGGAAAACAATATCCGTGCCCTGAGGGCTGAACGCGGCTGGAGCCAGCAGCAACTGGCTGACCTGCTGGACGTATCCCGCCAATCGGTCAACGCCATCGAGACCGGCAAGTATGACCCTTCCCTGCCACTGGCCTTCGCCATTGCCCGCTTGTTCGAGCGGCATATCGAAGAGATATTTGACGATGGCCGGAGCGTGGCAAAGGCCGCCGAGTAAACCTAGGGCGCCTTGATGCCCACCAGCGCCTTTGCAAAGGCCTCCGCGCTGAACGGGCGGAGGTCTTCTGCTTTTTCGCCGATGCCGATGAAATGGATCGGCAGATCATACGCTTCGGCGATGGCGACCAGCACGCCGCCCTTTGCGGTGCCGTCGAGCTTGGTCATCACGAGACCGGTGACGCCGGCCGTATGCCGGAACGCCTCGACCTGGGAGAGCGCGTTCTGGCCGACCGTGGCATCAAGTACCAGGATCACGTCATGCGGGGCATCGGGATCAATTTTCCTCACGACACGGACGACCTTGGCAAGCTCCGACATCAGCTCCGCCTTGTTCTGGAGGCGGCCTGCCGTATCCACCAGCACAAGATCGAGATCCTGCGCTTTGGCCCGCTCCACGGCTTCATAAACGAGGCCGGCGGCATCCGCGCCGGTATCTTTGGCAAGCACCGGAATATCGGCGCGCGCGCCCCAAACTTTTAGTTGTTCCACGGCGGCCGCGCGGAAGGTGTCGCCTGCCACCAGCAGCGCCTTGGCGCCCTGATCCTTCAGCTTTGACGCAATCTTGCCGATGGTGGTCGTCTTGCCTGAGCCATTGACGCCGACGAAGAGCACGATGCGCGGGCGGGGGCCATCTGAAAAGTCGACCACTTTTTCGCGCGGTTTCAGAATCTCTTCGATCTCTTCAGCCAGGGCGAGCCGGATCTCGTCGCCGGAGATTTCCTTGTCGAACCTGCCCTTGGCGAGCCCTTTGGTGACGCGGGCGGCGACCCTGGTGCCCATATCGGAAGTGATGAGAAGGTCCTGCAGCTCCTCCAGCGTATCCTCATCCAGCTTGCGGCGGCCGAGGGCGGCAATGCCCTCGCTGAGCTTGGCTGTGGAGCGGGCCAGGCCTTCGCCCAGACGCCCGAAGAGGCCCGGATCATTGGCTTCCGCCTCCGCAGCAAGGCGCGCAGCCTCGGCAGCTTCCGCGCGCAGGCGTTCATGCTCGCGGCGCTCTTCGAGAAGTTTGAGTTCCGCCGCCGCCTTGGCGCGGACGGCTTCATCCTCCGCCTCCTGAGCTTCCCGGCGCTGGCGTTCTTCCCAGGCGCGGTTGGCCTCGGCGACCTTGCGCTCGATCTCTTCCTTCTCGCGCGCGGCCGCTTCCTGCGCGGCGATTTCCTCCGCCGTCAGCTCCGGCGCCTTCATCGCTTCGCCGGCAGCCTTGGCCTCTTCGAGTTTCTTTTTCTTGCCGAACCAGAGGATCATGAGAGGGGTGTTCCAAATAGCTGTTTATCGTCATGGCCGGTTATCTGTACACGGAGAACGCGCCCTGCCGTGTCGCTCCCTGCCCCATCCGGCCAGATGAGTTTTACCTGGGTGAAGTCTGAAAGGCGGGCCATGCTGCCGCGCTCGACAAGGGCTTCGCGCACCTGGTCTGCATGGCGGGCGAAGTGGCGCCGCAGCGCTGCCTCTCCGGCCTCACGCAGGCGGGCGGCGCGCTCCTTGACCAGCGGCTTGGCGAGTTGGGGCATCCTTGCCGCCGGCGTTCCGGGGCGCGGGCTGTAGGGGAAGGCATGCAGGAACGAGAGGCCGCATTCTTCGACAAGACGGAGGGAGTTTTCAAAATGCGCTTCGGTTTCCGTCGGGAATCCGGCGATGATGTCCGCTCCCAGAGCAATATCTGGCCGTAAGGTCCGCAGACGTTCTGTAAGCTGAATGGCGTCTTCGCGGCTATGGCGGCGCTTCATCCGCTTCAGGATGAGATTGTCGCCATGCTGGAGCGAAAGGTGAAAATAGGGCGCAAGGCGCGGATCTGTCATCGCCTCAAGCAGGGCTTCGTCCATCTCGATGGCGTCGATGGAGGATATGCGCAGCTGGCGGAGGTCTGGCACGAGCTTCAGGAGGCGCTGAACCAGATTGCCGAGCTGCGGCGTGCCCGGAAGGTCTGCGCCCCAGCTGGTGAGGTCCACGCCGGTCAGCACCACTTCATGATGCCCGCTGGCGACGAGGGCGCGCACCTGGGCCACCACCTCCCCTGCCGGAACCGAGCGGGAGTTTCCGCGGCCATAGGGGATGATGCAGAAGGTGCAGCGATGGTCGCAGCCATTCTGGACCTGCACATAGGCGCGCGCGCGGCCTTCCATGCCGTCGATCAGATGGGCGGCGGTTTCGCGCACGCTCATGATGTCGTTCACCCGGACCTTCTCTTCCCCGCCGAGCAGGTCTGCCGGTTTCCAGGTTTCGGCTTTCATCTTGTCATGATTGCCGATGACGCGGGTGACTTCCGGCATGGCGGCGAAGGCGCCGGGGTCTGTCTGGGCGGCGCAGCCGGTGACCAGGATCGGCGCGCCGGGGTTCTCGCGGGCGGCCCGGCGGATGGCCTGGCGGGCGCCGCGCACGGCTTCGGAGGTGACCGCGCAGGTGTTGACGATCACCGCATCACCGAGACCCGCCTCCTGCGCATGGCGGCGCATCACCTCGGACTCGTAGGTGTTGAGGCGGCATCCGAGCGTGATGACGGTCGGGCCGGAAGGTGGGGCGGTGTCAGCCATGAGCCCGTCAGATCGCGCCGATGGGGCCAAATTGCAAGCAGATAGGCCTGCTGGACCTCAGCCGGGGGCCTGGCAGGTGCCGGTGCGGTGGCCGATCATCAGGATATGGCTCTGGAAATCGATTTCATCGCCGCTGGGGCTTGCGAGGTAAATCTGGGCGGCGAAGCTGTCCCGTCCATGGGAGACTGAGAACAGCGCGGCGCCGTCGACATTGATGCCGTCAAAATTGCACGAAAGACCGATATCGAGCCCGAACTGCTTTGCGTTTACCCCGGTGGAGACGCAGCCTTCGAACATTTCGACCATGCTTTCATCGATCAGGACTTCCTCGTCCAGCGACCAGCATTCCTCGATGGCGGTATGCTCGGCCGGGATATCAATCACTTCACCCCCGGCGCTGACTTCGTAATACATATCCTGGGTGACGGACCATTGTCCCTTGTTCACCGAGATGGATTGGGCCTGAGCGGCCGCTGCCGCGAGAAGGAGGGTCGCAAGGGTCAAGGCGGGCCGCATGGGGGTAGTTCCTCTGATAAGTGTCGTCCAGATTGAGCGCGATAACGATCCCGCGCAATACCCTGAGCCGGGGGTTCAGATTTCGGCTTCAAATTCCAGCTCGACCGGACCGGTCATGTAGACATGGTCATCGGTTTCGCGCCAGTCGATGAAGAGATCCCCGCCATCAAGGATCATCCTTGCCTTGCGGCCCGTCAGCCCGGCGCGGGCGGCGCAAACCAAAGCGGCGCAGGCGCCGGTGCCGCAGGCTTTCGTCAGGCCGGCGGCCCGCTCCCAGACGCGCAGGCGGATGGTTTCCCGGTCAATCACCTGTGCAAAGCCGACATTCGTGCCTTCGGGAAACAGAGGATGCCATTCGACCAGCGGGCCGATGGCCGGGATATCATACGCGTCCACATCCTTCACGAAGAAGACAGCGTGAGGATTGCCCATCGAGACAACGGCCGGGCGCGACAGGATCGGCGCGTCGATTGGACCGATCTTCAGGTCCACGCCGCGCACATCCATCTTCTCGGACAGCGGAATGTCTTCCCAGCCCATCTGGGGGGAGCCCATATCGACCGTGATCAGGCCGCCTTCGGCACGGGAGGCGCGCAGCATGTCGGCCTCGGTCTGGATGGTCACGCGGTCTTTCCCCGTCTCGTCCAGCATCAAAAGGCCTACACAGCGGGTGGCGTTGCCGCAGGCGGAGACTTCCGAACCGTCGGAGTTCCAGATGCGCATGAAGACGTCCTTGGTGGCATCGCGCTCCATCGCGATCACCTGATCGGCCTTCAGATCCGCCGCGATTTTGCGGATCTGCTCCACAGTTGGCGTAAATGCCGTCGAGCGGGCATCGAAAATGGCAAAGGCATTGCCCGCACCGTTCATCTTCCAGAGCTTCATGGACCGCTTCCTAGATTTCCCCACATGCGCGAAACCGCGCTCCCCCCTGCCCCTTATTTCGGAACGCGGGCCGACACAATCCAGCCAGCCGCCTGTACCCCCAATGCCCCGAGCAAAAGCAGTGGAACGAGCCAGTAGTTTATGGCGATGCCGATGAACGCCGCCAGAATGCAGGCATAATCCACAAGGTCGCTCGACATCAGCCAGCCGGCAGGGGTCCGGGCGCGGCGAATGTCCAGCAGGGTGACACTGCGCCAGACCCGGCCCATATCCGGCGGCCCAAACACGGCAAAGAGCTGCTTGGGGTCGAGAATCCCCGTCATTTCGGAGAGATCCTGCAGGCGCGCCTCCCCTTGCGCAATCATGCGCTTGCGGCTGGAGGTGCCGAGCAGGCTGACAATGGCCGAGAGGATCACGCCGAGCGCAATCGCAAATTCGGTGAAGCCCGCATATGGAGGATAGCCGCCCATCGCATGGATATAGGGTGGCAGAACCTATCCGCTAGCGGGCGCGGGGAATGGCGGCCCAATAGTCGAAATCGAGGAGGACGCGCGGGTCGTGCTTGCCGGCTTCGTCCTTGTAGATAAAGGCGCCGGGGTCTGCATCCTTCACGGCCACCAGGCGCAGGCGCAGGGCGCCGCAGGTGTCTGACAGCTCTGTTTTGGCCAGCACTTCGCTCCAGGCATAGATCGTATCGCCGGCAAAGAGCGGGTTCACATGCGTTCCCGCGTTGATGGCGAGGATCTGACCGGCATTCTCAAGGCCGTTGAAGGCGAGCGAGCGGGCAATCGAGATGACCACGCCGCCATAGATGAGCCGTTTGCCAAAACGGCTGGCCTTCTGGCCATGGGCATCGAAATGCACCTTGGCGGTGTTCTGATAAAGGCGGGTGGCGATCTGGTGTTCGGCTTCTTCAACCGTCATGCCGTCAACATGGTTGATCTTCTCGCCGACTTCATAATCCTCAAAGACATGGCGGCTGCCCGATTGGGCAAAGGGCCAGGATTTCATTTCCGGGAAGCCGGTGAGGTCTGCCGGAGCGACCGCCGATGGCAGGCTGGGGACGATTTCTTCAGGCGCAGGCGAGGCCGCATCGCGCTTGTTGATCATCACCCAGCGGACATAGGTGATGACTTCCTCGGCCCGCTGGTTGACGCCCTTGGTGCGCACCCAGACCACGCCCGTCTTGCCGTTGGAATTTTCCTTCACCCCGATCACCTCGGAACTGGCGCGGAGGGTATCGCCAGGTTCAACCGGGCGCAGGATGCGGCCATCAGCATAGCCGAGATTGGCGACGGCATTGAGGGAAATATCCGGCACGGTCTTGCCGAAGACGATGTGGAAGGCGTGCAGCGGGTCTACGCAAAGGCCCGGCAGGCCAGCCGCCTTGGCAAATTCGGCGGAGGAATACTGGGCATAGCGATTGCCCGTCAGCGCGCGGTAGAGGGCGATGTCGCCTTCGGTGACGGTTTGCGGGGTGGCGTGGATCAGCGTTTCGCCGGGTTTGAAATCTTCAAAGAAGTTGCCCGGATTGGATTTCGTGCTGGTCGCCATGGCTTGCCCTCATCTTCTGATGGGCGAGGCTTTAGCCGCTTCCGGCGGTTAACTCCAGAAGCGTTCCGGCACAGCCAGCACCGTCTCGGCAAAGAGTTGCAGCTGCGGGCTGGCGGCGGCAAGGGCCGAGCCGAGGAGCGGCATGCACGCGAGGCAGATGGCCGTGGTGGCCAGCATTCCGGCCATCACTTGTTGATCGCGCCGCTCGGGGAACTCCTCAAAAGCCCGGTTCCCCATGACAAGCCAGGGCAGCCCGAAGGCAGCGAAGGCCGAAAAGGCAAGGAGGAGACCGGCAGTTGAGAGGGCGATAAACAACATGGGGCCGTTATCGCCCATCAGGGCTGAGAAACCGCGAAGCCAATCGATCAAATTTTAACGAATCCGGGCCGAACGGCAGCCAAATCACACAATCTCGAGCAGTTTCTCATTCGGGCGGCCGAGGACAGCCTTCTTGCCATTGATGCCGATGGGCCGCTGGATGAGCTTCGGGTTTTCCGCCATGGCGGCATAGACCTCTTCATCGGAGGCGGTTTCAGGCAGACCGGCGGCGGCCGCGTCCTTCTCGCGCAGGAAGGCGCGGGGGGATTTGACGCCCATCTTTTTGGCGACGTCCTTCAACTCCTCCGCCGACAGCCGCTCTGCCGCATTCATATACTTGCGCACCTTCGGCTCGATGCCGTTCGCCTGAAGCAGTTCGAGCCCCTTCTTCGAGGAGCCGCAGCCGGGATTGTGGATGAGGATGTAGGTCATGGGGGCCTCCTGAGCTTGTCTGGGGTTTGACTTAGGGGGCTTTGGCGGCGTGTCGAGGGGGGGGCGCACTTGCGGTTGACGGCGGCGAAACGCCCTTATCCTCCCCTGCTCTGTGCGGGGGAGGCGGTTTCCAGCCTGGCGGGCAGTTTCCGGCGGGTCAGGAGGTGTTGGGGGTGAGGGTGCGCAGGGCGGCTTCTGTCAGCTCCCGGAGGAGCGCCTGCGCGTCCGGCCCGAGGGCGCGGCGCGTGCCGGGGATTTTCCCCGAGATGATCGGCGCAGGGCGCTGAGCGGGGGCTGCGTTGCGGCGCAGCCAGCGGCGGGCTTCGCGCCGGGGATCGTCATAAGCCTGGCGCAGCGCGGCAAGCCGCCGGAAAAAACGCGCGCCCGGATCGCGGGCAGCAGGCGCGGGCAGCGGCGGCGGCGGAGCGCTCAGCACGTCATCGGTCAGCGTACGGATACGGGGGAAAAGATGTTCAGGCAGATATTCCGCCTTCGGAGGGGCACCTTCTGTCTTTGCCGCGCGCGGCGGGGGTTCGTTCATCCGGAAAACGGGCGCGCGGCCGCCGGGGGCTTCCTTGCGGAGCGGCGGCGCAGCCGGGCGCGTCGATTTTGCCTGCGGGGCGCGGGGGACCGGCAACTCCATCTCACTGGCGATCAGCAGGATGGCGCGGCGCAGGGCAGTCTCAGCCGGAAGCAGCGCGCGGCGGGTGAGATAGGCGATGACCTGGCGCGAAGGAGAGGCCGGCTGCCGGGCAAGCGCGGTATCCATGAAATCGATCAGATTAAGGATGAACCACCGCGCCCGGCCGAGCAGGTAGCTCAAGGCATCTTCTGCCGGGATCTGATCTTCGGTGTCCATGGCGCAGAAAATACCATGGGCGCACAGGGGGTGGATAAGATGGCCCTGTTTTTCTGATAACCCTCTGGTGAAGCGGCGTTTTTACTGCGGAAAAACGGGGGACAAGGCGGCCTTACGGACGCCCCTCCCCCACCCGGCGCTCTCAGGCGAGGGCGCGGATCGCCTCGTCCATCTCCACCACGCGGCGGGCCTCTTCCAGGTGGAGCAGCTCGGTCATCTTGCCGTTCACTTTCAGGACGCCCTTGCCGGCATTGGCGGGGTCGGCAAAGGCTTCGATGACGGCTTTGGCCTGTTCGACATCATGCGGGCTGGGGGCGAAGATGCGGTTGGCTTCGTCCACCTGGCTGGGATGGATCAGGGTCTTGCCATCGAAGCCAAGGTCGCGGCCTTGCTCGCACTCGTCGCGGAAACCGGATTCGTTCTTGATGTCGTTATAGACGCCATCAATCGCGGTGAGGCCATAGGCGCGGGCCGCCGCGATGGAGAGTTGCAGCGCCGTCTGGAAGGCGAGCCGGTCAGCGGTCATCCGGGCACGGTATTCCTTGGCCAGATCATTCGTGCCCATGACAAAGGTGGAGAGGTGGGTGCCGATGGCGGCGGCGGCGATGTCCTTGATGTTGAGGATGGCGAGCGGGGTTTCGATCATCACCCAGAGGGCCATTGCCTCGGGCGCGCCGGCATCCTTCAGGAGCTGGCTGAGACGCTCAATGTCGCGGTGGCCGGTGACCTTCGGGGCGAGGACGGCATGGGCGCCGGATGTGGCGATGGCCTTGAGATCCTCATGGCCCCAGGGCGTGTCGAGGCCGTTCATGCGGATGACGATCTCGCGCTTGCCATAGCCGCCCTGGGTGACGGCCGCGAGGATGGCGGCGCGGGCCTCTTCCTTGGCTTCCGGGGCAACGGCGTCTTCCAGGTCCAGGATCAGCGTATCGGCCGGAATCTCGCGGGCCTTTTCCAGCGCGCGGGTGTTGGCGCCGGGCATATAGAGGCAGGAACGGCGCGGGCGGTGGGGGGTGGACATGGGGCGTTGCCTCCTTGACGGTATGGGGTCTCTTGCGGTCGAAGGGGTGGCCTGTTTCCGGGCCGAAATCAATGTGACAGGGAGCCCGACGCATGACTGATACGCCCATTTCCGGCCATGTTGCCCCCGGCTTTGAGCCGGTGCGCGAGGCATTCGAGGCGAATTTTGCCGGCGGCGAGGAGCATGGGGCGAGCTTTGCCCTGCGCATGGGCGGGGAGACGCTGGTGGACCTGCGCGGGGGCTGGGCTGACCGGGGCAAGGAACGCATCTGGGACGAGACAACGATTGTGCCGATCTATTCGGCCTCCAAGGGCATCTCCGCGCTGGTGCTGGCGATGGCGGTGGAAGACCTGCCCGCAGGCTATGAGACGCCCGTTGCCGATGTGTGGCCGGAATTTGCGGCTGAAGGTAAAGGCGAGGTCACGATTGGCCAGATGGTGAGCCATCAGGCAGGCCTGCCGGGCTTTGAGAAGGAAATCGACCCCGCGCTGTGGCTGGACCCGCCCGCCTGCGCCGCCGCGATTGCCGCCCTGCCCCCGATGTGGCCGCCGGGCAGCGCGCATGGCTATCACCCGCTGACCTGGGGCTACATGCTGGGCGAGGTGGTCAAACGCATCACCGGGCGCAGCGTGGGCACGATCCTGAAGGAAGACATCTGCGGGCCGGCGGGCATCGATTTCCAGATCGGCCTTCCGCAAGCCGACGAGCCGCGCGTGGGCGACATGCTGCGGCCCAAGGCGCTGGCGCCGCTGGGCAACCTGACGCCGGAGCGCAAAGCGGCCTTTGTCTACAAATGGGCTTCGCCGGACCGGGCGGGCCGGGCGTGGCGGGAGATCGAAATCCCCTCCGCCAACGGGCATGGGGCGGCCCTGGCAGTCGCGAGCCTTTACGAAGCCTATGCGCGGGGCGGACAGATCGCCGGGGGCAAGACGCTGATGCGGCGGGAAACGCTGGAGGCGCTGACGCGGCCGCGCGTGGACGGGCCCGACCTGGTGTTGCCGATGCATACCATGTTTGGCGCCGGCATCATGATCAATTGCCATGGCAAATTCGGGCCCAACCCGGAAACGCTGGGCCATTCGGGCTGGGGCGGGTCGATGGCGATTGCCGATCCGGCGCGGGAGCTGTCTGCGGCCTATGTGATGAACCGTCAATCGGCCTCGCTGGTGGGCGATCCGCGCGCGGTAGCGCTGGTGGAAGCGGCTTACGGCTGCCTCTGAGCGAAGACTGGCACGGCAGTTGCAACGCCAGGTTTGGAACTGGAAGGCTCCATTTCCGTCATGCACTTGACCTTGCAGCGGTCTCCCGACGGAGGCCGCTGTTTTCTTGTGCGGGTATCAGGCCGGCCGGGCGGTGCGCGCGAGGCGCCGGGCCTTGGCATCCCCCATCAGGCTGTCGGCGGTAAACACGACCAGAGCCGTCCAGATGAAACCGAAGGCGACGGCGTGGGTCATCCCGAAGCCCTCCTTGAAGACCAGCACGGCGATCAGGAACTGAATCGTGGGCCCGATATACTGCATCATGCCGATGGTGGAGAAACGCAGCCGCTTGGCAGCAAGAGCATAGAGGATCAGCGGAATGGCCGTGATCGGCCCGGCCGCCATCAGCAGCGGAATATCCCACCCCCCTTCCCCGAGCCAGCGGCCACCCGGCTGGGTGGTGGCAAACCAGGTGAGCCAGGCCAGGGCGACGGGCGCGAGCAGCGCGACTTCCACCAGGAAGCCGGCGCGGCTGTCGATGGCGACCTTCTTCCGGATCACCGAATAGCAGGCAAAGGTGATGCAGAGGATCAGCGCGACCCAGGGCACACGGCCGAAGGCGAAGGTCATCACGCCCACGCCGATGGCGGCGATGGCAACGGCAACCCATTGGGCCGGACGCAGCTTCTCCGAGAAGATCAGCATACCGAACAGCACATTGACCAGCGGGTTGATGTAATAGCCCAGAGACGCTTCCATCGTGCGCCCGGCATTGACGGCCCAGATATAGATGGCCCAGTTCGCCCCGATCAGCAGGCCGGACACGGTGAGCCATTTGAGATTGCTGCCGGTGAAGGCGGCGCGAACATCCCGCCAGTTGGCGGCCACCGCAATGAACAGGATGGCGGTGGGCACCGACCAGAGCACCCGGTGCGCGAGCAGTTCCAGCGCGCCGGTATGCTGCATGGCGCGGATATAGAGCGGCAGGCTCCCCCAGATCAGGTAGGAGAGAAGCGCAGCGGGAAAACCAAGACGGAGGGCGGGGCTCATGGCGGCGTGCTATAGGCCTGGCCGCTGCCTTTCGCCACCCGGATTTTGCTCAGCCGCCCCGGAGCAAAGCTCAACAAGAAAGGCCGCGCCCTTGAAGCGCGGCCCTTCCGATCAAGAGTGCCCTGCCCTTACTGGCCGAACTTGTAACTGGCCCGGATGCCAATGGCCCGCGGGGCGCCGACATAGGTGTAGAAGGAGCGGATATAGACCGGGTCTCCGTTGGCATCCGCCACGATCTGGTTGGACAGTGGTGAGGAGACCACGCCGGTCTCGTAATACTCGTCGAACAGATTGTTGACGAACAGGGTCGCCTGCCACTTGCCCGCGTCATAAACCGCCGACGCATTGGCCACCCCGTAGCTGTCCAATGTCAGCCCGCCGCCCCGGCCGCCGGTCCGGCTGAGCACGTCGCCCTGCCAGGAATAGCTGCCATTGAAGGTGAGCGTCCGGCCAGAGGCAAGCTGGTGAACATATGAGCCGAAGACCGAGAACTGGTCTTCCGGAGACCCTGGCAGCCGGTCTCCGTCCTGGCCATCGAGTAGGATCGTGCTGAAGCCTGGCGGAGAGATCGTGCCCACAAGCCCAGGCGCAACCGCGGTCAATGACGCTTCGGTGTGGCTGTAGCTTCCGCGTACGGAGAACGCATCTGTGACCAGCCAGTTGCCGGAAACTTCAAAGCCTTTGGTTTCAGCGCCCTCGGCGTTGACGGTGATTGGAATTGACGCGTTGATGGTGGCCGAGGTCAGCTGCGGATCTTTCCACTCGATATAATAGACCGCGCCGTTGAGGATGAGCCGCCCATTGGCCAGTGTGGACTTGAAACCCAGCTCATAATTGATCGTCTTGTCCGGCAGGTACTGGCTCTCATCCCGTGTGGAAATATCCCCCGCGCCGGGCCCGTATTGCTGGCCGGGAAGCAGCGCGCAGGCGCCCTGCTGAGTATTGGTGGGATCATAGTCCGGACAGACCGCAATGCCGTTCTGGTTCCCGATCCGGTAGCCTTCGGAAATTGTGAAATAGCCGAGAATATCGTCCGTCACCTGATAGGACGTGTTGATCTTGAACAGAGTGCCTTCATCCGACTGGCTGGTGCGCTCCGTGCCGTTCGGGCTGCCAGCGGCAAAGTCTGACCGCAGACTGGATTCCAGCGCGCTGACCCCGACCCGGGCAAAACCCGGATCAAACAGCGGGAAGTCGACATCGCTGAACGATTCAAGATCATACTGATAGTACCGCCCACCGACCGTTACGGTCCACTTGTCCGTGATATCGTAGCCGATCTCTCCGAAGAAGGCGGACTCTTCCAGCTTTGAAAAACCCTGGGAGAAATACTCAAGATCGTCCGGCCGGTTGAAACCAGCGAAGTCTGCGTAGCCAGGCGTATACTCTGCCGAATAGCTGGCCCCTTCATACTGGTTGTAGAAGGCCCCGACGATCCAGTTCAGCGGACCGTCCGTGGTCGACACAAGGCGGAGTTCCTGATTGATCCGGCTTTCCTTGCCCTTTTCATGGGTAAAGGAGGTGAAGGTGGGGAACGCCTCGTAGCTGTACTCCAGCGTTATCAGAAGGTCTGTCTGGTCGCGCTGGCCATTGTCGTTAAACCGGGAATAGCCGGTGGCCGAGGTCAGCTCTGCAAAACCGAGATCTGCAACCATTTCCAGCGCCAGGAGCTGGTTGGTGATTTCGTTGGGCTCCTCGACCCGCTTGGCGAGCTCATAGTCTCCAGCCGGAACCGTGGAGCGGGCGCTGGAACCGCGGCGGCCTCCAATGTCCGACTTTTGAAGATAATAGGTGAGCGTGGTGTCGAGCCATGGCAACGGTTCCCAACGGGCCGCAATGCGGGCGGAGATGGTTTCCTCGCTGTCGGCATCGGTGATGCGGCGCAGATTGGCCGCAACGTCGGCAGGGTCCGTGAAGTCCGGATCCGGATTGGAAACGCCAATTTCACGAACAACATAGGGATAGTCGATGAAGCCGGAATCATTCTCGTAATCCACCGAGGCGCGGATGGCGAAGTTCGGCGCGAGCGCCTTGTTGATGGTGAGGCCGGCATCATAGGAAAGATCATCAGCTTCCGAATACTGATAAATCTCCGTACGCACATCGAGCGTATCGCCTGCGAAGTCCGGTTTCTTCGGAATATAGCGGATCGCTCCGCCCAACGTGCCGGCTCCATAGAGCGTGCCCTGAGGGCCAAGCAGGACCTCCACCCGCTCCAGATCGTTGAGCTTCAGATCCAGATAGACGGGAATTTCGCCGATATAGGTGGCAACGGTGCCGCCGCCGTTGTTATTACCATCGCCCGAGCCAAGACCATCCGCGTTAAGGCCGCGTACGATCAGGGGGTTTCCCTGGCGCCCGCCCCGGTCCACCACATTGATACCGGGCACATAGGCGAGCATGTCTGCGAGTTCGTCAAACCCCTGCTCCGTGATCTGTTGATCGCCAATGGCGGAAATGTTGATCGGGATGTCCTGCACACTTTCTGCCCGGCGGGTGGCGGTCACCGTTACCGCTTCGACACGGAGTTCGCCATCTGCGGTCTCCTGAGCCTGAGCTGACAGGGTTAAGGCACTGGTCATCACCGCCGCACTTGCGGACAGGAGCAGGTATTTCCGGATCATATGTGTACCTCTGCTATGTCGTTAAAAGTCCCCTCGACATGCTCAGAAGCTGTGCAGAACCAACCTGCAGCAAGAGAAGCAACAATGGCCGGTTGGATTTTCCGCATGCGTGCAGCAAAGTGCGCCTGATCTGCTCAATTCTGAAGCAGCCGGAGAATAGCGCCCTGCAAAAGACCCTTTCAGAGACAGGTTTGGCCGGCGAGAGGCTGGCTGAGGCCACTCGCCTTTTGCGAGCGGGCGCCTATGAGCAAGCCCATGGCTTGTGCCTGGCCGTGCTGAAAGAAGCGCCCCGGACGGCGCAGGCCTATTATCTGCTGGGCCAGCTGGCGCTTGACCACGGCAACATCGGCAAGGCGGAGGAGCTCTTCGCAGTGACCGTTCAACTTGATCCGCGCCATGCCGGCGCCCTTGCCCAACAGGCGCGCTGCCTTTTGGCGCTCAGCCGCCGCAGCGACGCGGTGGCTACCGTCCGCGCAGCTGCCGCATCGGCGCCGGAAGACGCCTTTACATGTGATACAATTGGGGTGGTGATGAGCCGGGCTGGCCTTCATGAAGACGCCCTGCCCTATTATGCCCGGGCGACCGAAGCAGAGCCGGGGAACGCCAACTATCAGTATAACTTTGCCGCGGCTCTGCAGTTTGCCGGAGATATGGACCGGGCGCGGGACGCCTATCTGCGCTGCGCCGCCGCCGACCCCGATGACACCCGCGGCTTGCCATCCTTGGTGCAGATCACCCGTCAGACGCCGGAGGAAAATTACATTCCTGCGCTGGAGGCGATGTTTATCCGGCATCAGGAGGATGCCGACGCGGCCCTGCGTATCGGCCATGCCCTGGCGAAGACCCATGAGGACTTGAAGCAACCCGGAGACGCCCTCGCCTGGCTCGCCCGCGCCAAGGCCGGGAAGCGCCGCCTGATCCGGCATACCCCTGATGTGGACAGCGCTCTCTTCGCCGCCGCCGGCGCGCTGGCAGAGACCTTGCCGGTGGCCCCTGCCCCATCGGGCGAAGGCCCGGTATTCATTTGCGGGATGCCCCGGACGGGAACAACGCTGGTGGACCGTATCCTGACAAGCCACAGCGCCGTTACCCCGGCTGGCGAGCTGTCAGACTTTGCGCTTTGCCTGAAGCGGCTTGCAAAAACGCCCTCCAATCTGGTGCTGGACCCGGAGACCCTGGGGGCCGCGCGCGGCATGGATCTCTCCGCCCTCGGAACAGCCTATCTGCATAGCGTGCGCACGTCTCTTGGCCTCGCCGAGCTGTTTACCGACAAGATGCCACTCAACATCCTTTTGGCACCGGTCATCCTGGCGGCGCTGCCGGGCGCGCGGATCATATGCCTGCGGCGGCATCCGGCAGATACGGTGCTGTCGAACTACCGGCAGATGTTTGCCACCAGCTTTTCCTATTACAACTATGCCTACACTCTGGAAGACACGGCCCGTTACTATGCCGGGTTTGACCGGCTGGTACGGCGTTATGAAGAGGTGTTGCCCGCAGATCGTTTCACGGTTGTGCATTACGAGAAGATAGTGACCGATCAGGAAGCGGAGACGCGGCGGGTTCTGGCGTTCTGTGGCCTGCCCTTCGAAGAGGGATGCCTGGCCTTCCACCAGAATGCTGCGCCCGTGGCGACGGCTTCCTCGGCGCAGGTGCGTGAGCCCCTTTACACCTCCGCGCTTGGCCGCTGGCGCCGGTATGAGGCGGGCCTCCAGCCCGCGCTGGACATATTGGAAGCTGAAGGCTGCCTTACGCCGGGAGAGCGCAGGCGGGGGTGACTGGCGCTTGGCGCGGGCGGCGTTAGGGTGTCCGGCGACAAGCCTTATGGAGAAACGCCATGCAACACCGCCGTCTTGGCAAAAGCGCCATCTATGTTTCCGACATCTGCATGGGCACGATGACTTTCGGCACCCAGACCGACGAGAAGGAAGCCTTCCGTATTCTGGACGCGAGCCTTGATGCGGGGATCAACTTCTTCGACACGGCCGAGAACTATCCGGTGCCGCCGGATCTCAAATATGGCGGGCTGACCGAGGAAATCTTCGGGCGCTGGATGAAAACCAAGGACCGGGACGCGATCATCCTCGCCACAAAAGTGTGTGGGCCTTCGCATGGCTGGATCAAGGGATCGCAGCGGGCCGGCATGACGGCGCTGGACCGGCACAATATCCGCCGCGCGGTGGAGGCGAGCCTGACCCGCCTGCAGACCGACTATATCGACCTTTACCAGACCCACTGGCCCGACCATGGCACCGGTTTCGACGAGACGATGGAAACGCTCGATGAGCTGGTGCGCGAAGGTTATGTCCGCATCGTGGGCTGCTCCAACGAAGACGCCTGGGGGCTGATGAAGTCGATTGAGACATCCAGCCGTCTCGGAACAGTCCGCTATCAGACGATCCAGAACAATTTCTCGCTGAACAATCGCCGCTTCGAGGATGCGCTTTCAAAGATTTGTGAGCGCGAAGGGGTAAGCCTTATTCCCTATTCCCCGCTGGGGGGCGGCGTGCTGTCTGGCAAGTATCAGGACGGCGCCTTCCCCGAGGGCGCGCGCTTCTCCGCCTATGCCAACAGGGGCGGGCGCCACACGGCCATGACGCAGCGTTTCGTCAATGAGAAGAGCCTGGCAGCTACAGCCCGCTATATGGAAATTGCCAAACAGGCCGGCATGAGCCCGGTGACGCTGGCGACGGCCTGGTCGAAGCAGCACAGCTTTGTGGCTTCCACGATTGTCGGCGCGTCGCGCTTTGATCAGCTGTCAGATATTCTGGCAGCGGCGGACCTTGTGTTGCCCGACGACGTCATGAAAGCGTGCGACAAGGTTTCCCGGGAAATCCTCTATCCGATGGGATGAGGCCTTCCCGCTGGCCGGGCCTCTCCCTGAGAGAGACGAGTTGATCGACAAGCCTTAAAACCAAAATGGCCCCCGCCTCCTTCTATGGAAGGCCGGGGGCCGCCCTTGGGGGCCCACCATGGCTGGGAATACTGTCAGGCGGCGCTGGCCTTGCCACCGCCCCCGCCACCGGCGAGGACTTCGCGCTTGCCGGCATGGTTGGGGGCCGAGATGACGCCTTCCTCTTCCAGTCGGTCGATCAGACCGGCGGCTTTGTTATAGCCAACCTTCAGACGGCGCTGGAGATAGGATGTGGAAGCCCGCTGATCGCGCACCACGATCTGGACAGCCTGAGAGAAGAGGCCTTCATCATCATCGCCGCCACCGCCGGTGCCAAGGATTGCATCCATGACGGCCGAGCCGGTGGAGCCGTCATCAGGCGATTCCAGAATGTCCATCACATAGTCAGGCTCGCCCTGCTCGCGCAGCCAGTCTGCCACGGCGCCCACATCCTCGTCCGCCACAAAGGGGCCGTGCAGACGCTGGGATTTCTTGCCGGGGGCCTGGTACAGGAGGTCGCCCATGCCGAGGAGCTGTTCGGCGCCCTGCTCGTTGAGGATCGTGCGGCTGTCGACCTTGTTGGTGACCATATAGGAAATACGGGTCGGGAAGTTTGCCTTGATCGTGCCGGTGATGACGTCCACGGACGGACGCTGCGTGGCGGTGATCAGGTGGATGCCGGCAGCACGCGCCATCTGGGCGAGACGCTGGACGCAGCTTTCCACTTCCTTGCCGGCAACCAGCATCAGGTCCGCCATCTCGTCGATCACGACGACGATGTTGGGGATATGGTCCACGGGCAGAACTTCAGTTTCATAGACCGGCTTGCCGCGATCATCGAAAGCGGTCTGCACCTTACGGGTCATTTCTTCACCGGCGGTGCGATACTTCGCGGCCTTCTCGTTATAGCCGGCCAGGTTGCGGACGCCGGCCTTCGACATCAGCTCGTAGCGGCTTTCCATTTCGCGCACGGTCCATTTCAGCGCGTTGACGGCTTTGTCCGCCTCGGTGACGACCGGCGCGAGGAGGTGCGGGATCCCTTCGTATACGGAGAGTTCAAGCTTCTTCGGATCGATCATGATGAAGCGGCACTGTTCCGGCGTATGACGGTAGAGCAGCGACAGGATCATGGCGTTGACGCCGACCGACTTGCCCGAGCCGGTGGTACCGGCGATCAGCAGGTGAGGCATCTTGGCAAGGTCGACCACGGTGGGCACGCCGCCAATGTCTTCGCCGAGCGCCATGGGCAGGCTGGCGCGGTTGGCGGTGTAGGCTTCGGACTCCAGCAGCGAGCGCAGCCAGACGGTGTCGCGCTCTTCATTGGGCAGCTCGATACCGATGGCGTTCTTGCCGGGCACAACGGCCACGCGGGCAGAGACAGCGCTCATCGAGCGGGCAATGTCGTCTGCCAGCGAGATGACGCGGGAGGATTTCACGCCGGGGGCCGGTTCCATTTCGAACAGGGTGATCACCGGGCCGGGGCGCACTTCCTTGATGCGGCCGCGGATGCCGAATTCCTTGAGAACTTCGGACAGGCGCGCGGCCTTGGCGATGAGGGCGTCCTCATCAATGGTCTCGCGGCGGGCTTCCGGCTCCTGCAGCAGATCGATCGACGGCAGGCGGGTGGCGGCGGCGCGGCGGCGCTCAGGCTGGGAGACTTTCGGCACAGAGGCCGAGCGCGGCGCCTGGGCCGGCTTTGAGAAGGTGAAGCGCGGCGGACGGGAGGCATCTTCATCCTCGTCATTGGCGGCTTCATAGCCGTCGTCTTCGTCTTCATCTTCCCAACGGTCGTCGTCCTCGTTGCGGGCGTAGTCTTCATCCTCGTCATCAAGGTCGCGCAGATAGCGCGAGGTGGGGACGTAATCCTCGTCCGACTTGATGATGAGGGTGCGCTCTTCGCGTGTGGCGGCAGGCGCGGCCGTTTCGTGCGGCAGGCCGGGTTCGCGGGTGACGAGCTTCTGGCCGATGCGCAGCAGCATGCCCCCTGCCCCCCGCGCCTGGATGGCAGCATGCCGGCCACTGCGGGTGGCGGTTTCCTGAAGCAGCTGGGCATCCCGGCGGCCGAAGCCGAGCGCGGAAAGTGCGGTCCAGAGGGCAAGCCCGCCCATCAGGAAGCCCGCCCAGACTTGCGGCGAGGGCAGCATCAGCACGCGGAAGGGCAGTACAGTGAGATTAAACAGACCATCGCCCATCATGCCACCGAGCCCGGCGCTGAGCGGCCAGGATTCCGGGACAGGCCAGGACGCAAAGCAGGCTGCCGACAGCGGAACGGAGATGGCTCCCATTATCCAGCGGCGCACACGCGGCTTCCCGACCAGCACGGCGCGCATCGCGCCGCCGATCATCAGGGCAAGACCGGCGATCCAGCCTGACCAGCCCAGCGTCTGGCGCGCCAGGTCTGCGAAGACAGCGCCGGCAGAGCCGAAGAGGTTTTGTACAGCGGCGCCCGTAGCGGCGTTCCAGCTGGGATCAGTAGGCGTGTAGGAACCCACAGCGCCGCACACGAAGACCCCTGCCCCAAAGGCGGCAGCGCCTGTCAGAATCCTCCAGACGGGGTCACTTACCGTGCGGAGTTCTGAATCGCGGCTGGCGTAATCTGTCATCGGGGAGGACGCTCCGTATTGGACTCTGGTGCGGGCCTTCACCATGCCTCCGTTAGGCTTAACGCCCTGCAAACGGATCGCCTGAAATTTCAAAGAATCTGCAATTCAAGCAGGGGTTTCTCCGGGGGGTGGAATGTGAAAGACCCCGGCGGATCACTCCGCCGGGGCCCAAGGTCTGTGGAATTCTATCCTGATTAGCGACCGATTACCGGTTCGAGAATTCCGGGTAGGCTTCGAGGCCGATTTCTGCCCGGTCGAGACCCATTTCCTCGTCTTCCTCGCTCGGACGTACACCGAGCGTGAATTTGAGGGCCAGCCAGATGACGGACGAGGCAACAACCACGAACACACCGGTAAGCGCCACG
The DNA here is from genome assembly GCF_000685315.1 of Hyphomonas polymorpha PS728. Lineage (GTDB taxonomy): Bacteria > Pseudomonadota > Alphaproteobacteria > Caulobacterales > Hyphomonadaceae > Hyphomonas > Hyphomonas polymorpha. The sequence goes on along the minus strand of NZ_ARYM01000009.1, from coordinate 82,033 downwards.
CCGACGAGCTGGCCGAGATAGCTGGCATCGCCGTTGGAGAGCGGAACGATCATCGTGCCCCAGATGCCGCAGACAAGGTGAGCCGGGATGGCGCCGACCACGTCATCGATCTTGAACTTGTCGAGCAGCGGGACAGAGACCACGACCAGGACACCCCCGACGGCGCCGATCAGAACCGAGAGGCCCATCGACGGCGCGAGCGGCTCAGCGGTGATCGAGACGAGGCCACCGATGGCGCCGTTGAAGATCATCGTGGCATCGAGCTTGCCCTTATAAAGGATAGCCGTCGTCACCATCGCCGCCAGCACGCCACCGACGGCAGCCATGTTGGTGTTGGCGAAGATCTGGGCGACCGAATTGATGTCGGCGGCGGTGCCGGCAGCAAGCTGCGAGGCGCCGTTGAAGCCGAACCAGCCGAACCACAGGATGAACGTACCCAGGGCGGCGAGCGGAATGTTGGAGCCCGGCATCGGGTTCACATGTCCGCCGGAGTATTTGCCTTTACGGGCGCCGATGATGATCGCGCCGGTGAGAGCTGCCCAGCCGCCGGTGGAGTGAACCAGTGTCGAGCCGGCAAAGTCGGAGAAGCCCCACTCGCTGTCGAGATAGCCGCCGCCCCACTCCCAGCTGGCCACGATCGGGTAGATGAACGCGGTCAGAACGGCGGTGAAGATCAGGAACGGCCAGATCTTGATACGTTCGGCCACGGTGCCCGAGACGATCGAGGCTGCGGTGGCAACAAACACCATCTGGAAGAACCAGTCAGATGCCGGGGCGTAGCCGCCATCGGATTCAACGGAGAGATCGCCGCCGCTCCAGGGGCCAGGAGTTTTGCCCAGAAGGCCCATCAGGGTGGTTTCGGCAGGATAAGCCATGTTGTAGCCGACGACCCAGAACATAAGACCGGCAACGGCAAACAGGGTAACGTTCTTGGTGGCCTGCATGGCGGCGTTCTTGGACCGCACGAGACCCGCTTCCAGCATGCAGAAACCGGCCGCCATGAACATGACGATCAGGCCCCCGATGAGGAACAGGTAGCTGTTGTCCACATAAGCGCTGGCGCTGCCGCTCACCGCTTCTTCAAGCGCGGCCAGACGTGCCGCCACATCGTCTTCCTGCGCATATGCAATGCCTGCCGTGAGCAGTGCCAGCGGCGCGAGTGTCGCCCCGCGGATCCATCGTCCAATCAGTTGGCCCATTGGCCCCTCCTTACTTGCCATCTTCATCACGCAGAGCCCGGTGACCCCCAGCGCTCTCCCACCGCGATATGATTGTGCCTGCCCGGAAAAGTCGCACATGACGCAAAGGCGGGCTTCGATTCTGCCCTGGCGTGGTCAGAACTTGTGCAGAGATGCGGCCAATCGCCCAAACGGGCGCCATCGCTGGACCAGACGGCCTCTCAGGGCTACCTCAGTCACATGGTTGAAACCGTGTTTTCCGCTCCCTTGGACGCAGACCTTGCGGTGATCGGCGCCGGCCCTGTCGGCACCGCGCTCGCCGTGCTGGCCGCCAAGGCCGGCCTGCGCACCGTACTGGTGGACGTGCGCTCCGAAAGTGCAGCCCCTGCAGCAGATACGCGGAGTTTCGCGATCGTGCTCGGCAGCTGGCGATTGCTCGGCGCGGCGGGGGTTCACGGCGATCTCAAGGGCCTGACCGAACCCCTCAACGGGCTTGAGGCTGTCGACGGCGGCACTCACTGGTTTGGTGCGCCGTGGGCGGCGTTTTCCAATGACGATCTGCCCGAAGGCGACCGCGAAGCGCTGGGCGAATTGGTGCCAGCCGGGGCGCTGCAGGCCGCGCTCGACCGGAAAGCGGGCGAGACCGAAGGTCTTGTCTGGAAGCGGGGCGCCCGTTTTTCAGGCTATGAAGCGGGCCCTTCGGGCGCGCGGGTGCATCTGGAAAGCGGAGAGAGCTTCCGCTGCGCGGTGATTGCCGCCTGCGACGGCATTCATTCGGCCGTGCGCCAGGCAGCGGGGATCGGCACGGAGGGGCGCAGCTATGGCAAGTCTGTCTTTGCGGCGGACGTCAAACTCTCCCGCCCGCATGGCGGCATTGCCCGCCAGCTTTTCACGCCGGAAGGCCCGTTTGCCACCCTGCCCCTGCCTGATAACCGGGCAAACCTCGCCTGGTATATGAAAAGCGGCGCGGCCGAGACGCTGGCGAAGATGCCGAAGGAAGCGATCGAGGCCGAACTCAATGCGCGCTTTGCCGAGTTTGCCGGGCCGATGACGCTGGACGGGCCACCGCTGGCCTATCCGCTAGTGATGCAGATTGCGCGCGACATGACCGGCCCGCGCGCCGCGCTCTTGGGGGACGCCGCCCGGCGGATCAACCCGCTGGCAGGACAAGGCCTCAATCTTGGCTTCAAGGATGCCGCCGCGCTCTATGACGTAATCCTCGAGGCGCGCGAAGTGGGCCTTGATCCGGGCAGCGAAACCGTGCTGGCGCGCTACCGCGAATGGCGGCGCTTTGATTCCGCGGCGACGGCCCTGTTCATGGACGCTGTGGACCGGACCTTCTCAAACGACAATCTGCTGCTGAAGCCGCTGCGCACCCTCGCGCTGACGGCGGCCAACAAGGTGGCGCCCATCCGGCAAGCCCTTGCCCGGCAGGCGAGCTCCGATCAGGAAAGCCTGCCCAGCTTGATGCGCTAATCGCGCAATTTTTAATCTCCGACCGTCAGGGACCGGAGAATATTCCAGGTGTAGAGCCCGCTGGAGTGGCCATCGGAAAAGAAGAGGCGCACGGCATAGCGCCCCACCGGCTCTGCCTTCAGGACACGGATATCTTCCGGCACGACGGGCGGCGGCGGTTTCGGGCCCCGGCCATGGCCTTGCACTTCCGCCGACGGACTTTCCAGCCGCAGGGTGCGATAATCCACCCGGCCAGCGCGGCCATCCTCGAACTCGGCAACCAGTTCCTGGGCGCCGGCGCGAAAGGTGAGTTTGACCGGCCAAGGCTGGGCGCTCATGGCTCGGCTGCCTCTTCGGCCTCATCCAGATCGCGGGCCTCTTCCGGCAGCATAATCGGGATGCCGCCGCGAATGGGATAAGCGAGGCGCGCATTCTTCGAGACCAGCTCATTCCGGGCGCGGTCATAGGCGAGCGGCTGGCGCGTCAGCGGGCAGATCAGGGTTTCGAGCAGGCGGGGGTCGACGCCATTATGCTCGAAGGGGACGATCTCATCTTTTGGCGCGCCGCCGGGCAACTCGCTCATGTCTACTCCTATTGGACAGGGCCTGCCCCGCCGGGGGCACTGCCGAACTCGAGAAGCGCCGTCAAGGCGCTGGCACGTTCGGCGAGGGTCGGCGCTTCAAGCAGGGCCTGCTTTTCCATCGGTCCGAACGGGCAGCCGGACGACAGCGCATGGACCAGCGTTTCGAGCGAGGCCTCCTCCAGGGCAGACCAGTCCGTCTCTAGGCCATTGGCGGTCGCATAATGCCGGAAGGCAGCGATCAGCGCTTCTCGCTCCCTCCCCTCCCCTTCCGGCGGGGGGACAAGATCGCCAGCGAAGCGTTCCCAATCCGGCTGCACCTGCCGGTAAGGCGTGGTGACATCAAGTTCGCGCACGACGCCGAAGCGGCACACGCCGGTCAGCGAGATCAGATACCGGCCATCGGGAGTTTCGGTATAGCTGGTGATGCGGCCCGCGCAGCCAACCTCCGCAATCAGCGGCTGATGGCGCGGGCCGCCAATGGTCTGCACCATGCCGATAAGGCGCGAACCGCTCATCGCGTCATCAATCATGTTGAGATAGCGCGGCTCGAAAATGTTGAGCGGCAGCTGCCAGCGGGGGAAGACCAACGCGCCGGGGAGCGGAAACACGGCGAGCGTCGCAGGCAGATCAGCTGTCTTGCGATACGGCGCCATGATCTTTTTCCTTTCGCCCGGCGCGGGCAGGCCATCAGAAGGTCAGGCAAACATCAGGGATGAGAGGCGGCGGCGGCCTTCGATGGTGACCGGCTCGGTCGGACCAGCCGCTTCGAAAATCTTCAGCAGCTTGTCTTTTGCCTTGCCGCCTTCCCAATCGAGCTTGGCGGAGAGGATGATCAGAAGATGATCAGCCGCATCCTGGTACTTGCCGAGCGCAGCATACTGCTCGGCGAGTTCGAAGCGCTTCTCATGATCGCCGGGCGCAGCCATGACGGCCGAGAGCGCCGCATCCAGCTCGCTGGGCGGGGGCGCGTCGGCCATCATCTCGATCGCCATGCGGACGCCCTTGATGGCGCTGTCATTCTTCTTTGTTTCCGGCACCATGGCGAGCGTCGCCTCAGCCGCCTCCTTGTCGCCATTGGCAAGGTGACACCGGGCAAGACCGGCAATCGCGGCAATGTTCTCCGGCTCCTGCTGAAGGACAGCGGCATAGATTTCAGCGGCGAGCGCAATATCGCCCTGCTGAATGGCCGCTTCTGCCTGGCTGAGCGCTTCGGCAATCATCTGCGCGTCATCGGTGCCCGAGAGCAGCTTTTCGACGAAGGCGCGGACCTGGCTTTCCGGCAGCGCGCCGAGGAAGCCATCGACCGGGCGGCCCTTGTCAAAGGCATAGACGGCGGGAATGGAGCGCACCCCGAGCTGACCGGCATAGGCCTGGTGCTCCTCGGTGTTGATCTTCACCAGCTTCACCGCGCCCTTCTTGCTTTCGACCACCTTCTCGATGATCGGACCGAGCGTACGGCAGGGACCGCACCAAGGGGCCCAGAAATCGACGATCACCGGCTGGGTCATGGAGGCTTCCACGACATCGGCCATGAAGCCCTGGTCGGTGCCTTCCTTTACGTGCTGGAGTTCAGCGTTGCTCATTGCAAGAATCCCTTTGTTTCGGGCGCAAAGATGGGACTGCGGAAAGACGAGCGCAAGCGGGCACGCCATGCGCGCCGCAGCCGGTTGATGAAAATCTGCCATGCGCCCTGTTTAGGCCCGGTTCAGCCCCCTAAGTGTAGGCGTGATCCCGTATGGTCATATAAAGGAGGCCAGAACGATGATGAATTTCTTTGCTCCGCTTGCTGCTGCCGCGATGATTGCCGGGGCCTCTCCCCTGCTGCCCGCCCTGAAGCAGGCCCCTGTGAGCCCCTCGATTGCCGCCCCGGCCACCGCAGCCCAGCTGACCGGCGCCGAGCGCGCCGCCTTGCTGAAGGAAGCGTCCAAAGCGCTCGCCACGGTGAAAACCGCGCGGGGCCGGTTCGAGCAGTATTCGCCGGACGGGTCTTTCTCCACCGGCCAGTTCGCCATGCAGCGGCCTGGCAAGGTGCGGTTTGACTATGATGACCCTGTGCCGCTGTTGATGGTGAGTGATGGCACAACCGTCGCCCTTCAGGACAGCGATCTCGAAACCACTGACCGCGTGCCGCTGAAATCGACCCCTCTCTCGCTGCTGCTGAGCGACCGGCTGGATTTCGAGAGCCAGGCGAGCGTGATCGATGTGCGCCGCGCCGATGGCCGGACCAACATCACCGTTCAGGACAAGAGCGGGGATATGGAAGGCACGCTGACACTGGTGCTCGCCTCGGCAGATAATTCGCTGGTCGGCTGGCGCACCACCGATGCCAATGGCGGCAATACGTCGGTTCTGCTGAGCGATGTAGAGACCGGCGCGCGCCTCAACCCGCGCCTGTTCATCCTGCGGGACTTCGACAACAACTGACACACAAAAGCGTGATTGCCGTTACGTCGAGTTAATTTGAGATTTCCAACTCGGCGTGACATAAATGACACATCGACGGACAGGAAGCCGCGTAGCACCGACCCCCCGCTGCGATACCTTCCGCCCGCTCGACACCGGATACACGATGTCCGGACATCACGACGCTGAACAGCGTCCGGCGCGCCCGAACTCCCCGCGTTCGGGCGCGTTGACGTTTAAGGGCGAGGTGTTAGCCAGAGGCGCATGACCCGCCCCATCAAGATTACCACCTGGAATATCAACTCCGTCCGCCTGCGTGCGCCGAATGTCGAAGCCTTCGTGGCCGCTGAAAAGCCCGACGTCGTGTGTCTGCAGGAGACCAAATGCCAGGACGGTGAGTTTCCGCTAAAAGCCTTCAAGGAGATGGGCCTGCCGCATCTGGTGATCCGCGGCCAGCGCGGCGGCCATGCCGGCGTGGCGATTGCCTCACGCCTGCCGCTGGAACAGGTGGACGTGCCCGACCTCTGCCGGGAAAATCATGCGCGCGTGATTGCCGCCCGCCTCCCCTCCGGCCTGGAGATCCACAATATCTACCTGCCTGCGGGCGGAGACGTTCCCGACCCGCATGTGAACGCCAAGTTTGATCACAAGCTGGATTTCCTGGAGCGGCTCGGGCCTGGCTACAAGAAACTGAAAAAGGGCGCGAAACGCATTCTCGTCGGCGATCTCAATGTCGCGCCGCATGAAAATGACGTCTGGTCCCACAAGCAGCTCCTGGGGATCGTCTCGCACACACCGCAAGAGACCGAGCGGCTGGAGGAGTCGCGCAAATCCGCCGGTTTTGAGGATATTGCCCGCCTGGCCGTGCCGGAGGAGCAGAAGCTCTATACCTGGTGGAGCTACCGCGCCGCAGACTGGGCCGCTTCCAACCGGGGCCGCCGGCTGGACCATATCTGGGCCAACAAGGCGGCGATGGAGGATGTGGATGTCAGCTCTTTCCGTATCCATCCGGCCTGGCGCAGCGGCTGGAAACCGTCAGACCATGCACCGGTGACGCTGAAGATCAGGGCCTGAGGCGGTAGCCACCCGTATCCGTGAGCAAGAGCTGGGCGTTGGAAGGATCTGGCTCGACCTTCTGACGCAGGCGGTAGATGTGGGTTTCGAGCGTGTGAGTGGTGACGGCGGCGTTATAGCCCCAGACTTCCGAGAGGAGCGTCTCGCGGGCGACCGGCTTGCCCCCTGCCCTGTAGAGAAACTTCAGGATCTCGGTTTCCTTCTCTGTCAGGCGGATGCGGCGGCCTTCCTTGGTGCGAAGCACTTTCATCGAGGGGCGGAATTCATAGGGGCCAATGTCGAAGGTGGCGTCTTCGGTCTGCTCGAAACTGCGCAGCTGGGCCCGGACACGGGCCAGCAACACGGCAAAGCTGAACGGTTTGGCGACGTAATCATTCGCGCCGGCCTCCAGGCCCGCCACCGTATCGCTCTCCCCGGAACGCCCGGTGAGCATAATGATGGGGACGCGGTTTCCGGCCTCACGCAGCTTGCGGGAAACGTCCCGGCCGCTCATGCCGGGCATGTCGACATCCAGGATCACAAGATCGACGCGCTCTTCGGCCAGCCGGGAGAGGGCCTCTTCACCGGTAGCGGCAGTCAGCGCGGTAAAACCGTCGCTCAGGGCGAACTGCTCGGCGAGGGTTTCCCGCAGGTCTTCCTCGTCATCAACGATCAGAATGAACTTCTTGGCCGTCATCTGCATGTCTCGCTTCACCCGCGCGCCATTCGCGCCTGCCGCTTGCATAGAAAGGTGGCGCCTGTTTATCCAATAACAAGAACGGGAGGCGCAGCCAGGTGACGCATTTCATTGCGTTTTCAGAGGGGCGGCTGGAAGGCGGCGGGCTTTCCCTGCGCTGCGCGCTGGGAAAAGGCGGCGTTATCCGGGCGCCGGAGAAACGCGAAGGCGATGGCGCTTCGCCTGCCGGGGTATGGCCGGTGCGCCGGGTCTGGTACAGGCCAGACAAAGGGCCGGCGCCGGAAACAGGCATTCCGGCGATTGCCCTGCGCCCTTCAGACGGCTGGTGCGATGCGCCGGGAGACGTCCGCTACAATCAATGGGTGCCCCTGCCCTACCCCGCGCGTCACGAGCGGCTGTGGCGGGAGGACGGGCTCTACGATCTGATTGTGGAGCTGGGATATAATGACGATCCTGCCATGCCGGGCAGAGGCAGCGCGATCTTCCTGCATGTGGCACGGCCAGGATACGCGCCAACGGAAGGGTGCGTAGCGTTGGCGGAGGCTGACCTGCGTGAAGTGTTGAAGCGGCTTCAGGGCGCCTCAACCCTCGAAATCCGAGCTTAGAGGACGCTGCGATCGCCAAACAGGGCTGTTCCGACGCGTACATGCGTGGCGCCGTAACGGGCGGCGAGTTCGTAATCGCTGCTCATGCCCATGGAGATAATGCCGAGCCCGTAATCGCGGGCGATCTTCTTCAACAGAGCAAAATGCGGACCGGCAGGCTCGTCCGCGGGCGGGATGCACATCAGGCCGGCAACTTCCAGCCCTGCCTGCTGGCGCGCATATCGCAGCAAATCGCCCACTTTTGAGGGGATAACGCCCGCCTTCTGGGGTTCTTCGCCCGTATTCACCTGAATGAGGATCTGCGGGCGGTGGCCTTCCTTTTCCATCGCATTGGCCAGCGCGTCGGCGAGCTTTTCCCGGTCGAGCGTCTGGATGACATCGAACAGGCGTACGGCATCGGCGGCCTTATTCGTCTGCAGGGGGCCAATCAGATGCAGCACAAGATCCGGATAGGCTTCGCGGCGGCTTTCCCAATGCGCCTGCGCTTCCTGAACGCGGTTCTCCCCGAAAACCCGCTGACCAGCGGCGAGAATCGCCTCGATGGCGGCGTCCGGCTGAGATTTTGAGACAGCAATCAGCTCCGGCGCGGGCGCACTCGCGGCAGCCAGCGCAGCGAGGATCTCGGCGCGGCGGTTGGCAATGTCCTGGTTCAGGCTATCAGTGCTCATGATGAGCGAGAAACCCCAATCCAGTTCGAGGCGCAAGGCGCGGATGGCCGCGCGCGTGGCGGCACGCCACCTGCCGGAGGGGTTGCCGCCCGTTTTTTTCCTCACCGATCCAGCGCGAACGCCTGACCCGGAAGCCATTGTGGCGGGGCTTCCGGCGGGCTGGGGGGTGATCTATCGTCATTTCGGGGCCCCTGACCGGGAAATCGTTGCGCGCCGGTTGCTGAAACTCTGCCGGGCGCGGAAACTTCGTCTGCTGATCGGCGCCGATGCCGAACTGGCGGCAAAGATCGGGGCGGACGGGGTTCACTGGCCGGGCCGGATGGCCGGCGCCTCCCGCAAGTGGCGCGGGCGGTTCAAATTGCAGACAATGAGCGGACACCAAGGGGACAATTTCGGACATTTCCGGACACTGCCGGTCAAGGCGGTGCTGTTTTCGACCGTTTTTGCGTCCCGTAGCGCCAGCGCCGGAAAGGCTATCGGCGCGCAGCGGTTCCGGCGGCTGGCCACGTCCCTCCCCTTCCCTGTCTATGCTTTGGGCGGAATAACTCCTGATAATGGACTCTGCATTGCGGATTCAGCCGGGCTGGCGGCCATCGGCGGCTGGAACTGTTTCAAAGTCTGACCCCAAGACGCAGAAACGCAGGCAACGCCTGCAAAGGCGCCGCACGGTCTTTCATTATTTTCAGATTATCAGAACTTGAAGGCAGACTTCAGACGGATGCCGGCTTCGACATCCTGGTTTTCCCAGCGCTTGGACGAATCAAATTCATCTGCGCCGATGCGCACTTCGCCGCCGACAGAGAAGCGGGGGGTGACGCGGAAGGTGGCGCCGGCCTGAACTTCTTCGCGCGGAAGATAGGTTTCACCCGGACGGGTGACCTTGTCGAAGTTCAGCTGCCAGCGGGAATCCTTGCCGATCTGGACCGAGAAGTCCTGATTGGGTTCAGCCTGCCATTGCAGACGGGATTCGGCAGGCTTGCCTTCGGAGAACTGGCGATACCATTCGGAGCGGGCCGAATTGGTTTCCGACAAGGTGGGCGCCTCAACACGGATCGCATCGCCTGCCACACGTTCCTGTGCCACAGCCGGCAGCGTGAAGGCTGCGGCCGCAAGGGCAAAAGAAAGAATAAGGTCTGCGCGCATGTTAACTCCCAGCCACTAATGATAGTGAGGGGACCGGCTTAATGAAAGATTAAGTTTCTGATAAAGCGAGGATTTAGAAGGAACGTGTGATTTCGATCACAATGCCGTTGCGACTCCCCCCTGTGGCGGGAACCTGCGCGCCGGAATTCAAGTATGCAGTATCCACATCCCGCCAGCCTGAGGCAAGCCGCCAGTCTGCACTTGGCTTCCAGACGAGGCCGATCTGCCAGCTGTCACTACTGAGTCCGGCAAATTCATCTTCCGCGCCGGAGACTTCCGCCACCGCCTCGAACTTGCCGAAAGGCAGAGCCGCCGAAACGGCCCAGGCCGAATAATCGCCCGGCCCGGCGGCGATGCCATTGTTTGATTCCAGATAGCTGCCGCCAAGGCGCAGGCGGGAAAACTCTGCCGAGGCCCCCGCCGACCAGGTTTCAACGGTGCCATAGAGGCTGGGATCGGGCGCAAAGCGCGCTTCGGCCTGGCTGTAGGCCGCCGCCGCGCGCAGGCGCACCCCGCTTTGCGGCAGGCGGCGGGAGAGATTGAGTGCCACTTCGAACGCGTCTTCGATCTCCGGGCGCGACGCCCCCGGGAAAGCGCTTTCGGTGTCCCGGTCCACGCCCCGGCGGTCTGCGGTGGGGGTGTAGGAGACGCCGCCCCTCAGACCCAGGATACGCGGAGTGGCGTAGCTGATCTTTGCTGCGGGGCCGGTGAGATCATGATCAGTGCGGGCGATGATCTGGCCTGTGGGATCGAGCGCCGGATTGACAAGGCCGGAATGGGCAAAGAGCGCGGGGCCGCCCTCAAAGAAGCGGGTGGCGATCCCCTCATCCGCGCCCAGACGGGCTTCGCCATAGCCCCCGTCTATATAGATGTAAGCTGTCTCGAGGCTGATCCGCAGATCCCGGTCTGCCGGAGTATCACCGCGCGCGAGGCCGCTGAAGGCGCCGCCCGAAGAGGCCCCTGCCCCGGCCGCAGGCGGAAAGACGCCGCTGAAGCCGGCGCGGGCGGGATGATCCCGCTGAAGCTCCACGCCGCCAACCGCGCCGATCTCGGCCCCGTTCATCAGCACATAGTTGATCGCCATCCGCGCCTTTGCGAGGCCGAGCACTGCTTCATCGGCGTCAGGCGCGGCAACCAGCGCAATCTCGACGCTCGCCTCGCTTTCAACCCCGCCCGGATCGTCCCACACATCCTGAGCCGAAGCCGCAGGGGCGAGCGCCATCACCGGCGCGGCAAGGGCGAAGGCAAACAGGCGGGCATTAATCATCACGTGCGGCTCCATCACAGGCGCTGCGGCTGACTCAGCCAAGCGCATAACAATACTGGCGAGGCCAGAACCCGCTTGTTATACACGCCGGGTCAACAAGGAATTGCATGCGGAAAATGAACATGATCAAGCCGATCCTCACCGCCGCCTTTGCCGGCCTGCTGCTCGTCTCGGGCTGCCAATCGCGCGGTAAAGCCAATGATGGCCCGCTTGTGGTCCAGTCGGTCGGCGCATCCAACCCGTATCTGTGGCGCGCGACGCTGGATACGCTGTCCACGCTGCCGCTTCAGTCCACCGACCCGATCGGCGGGATCATTTCCTATGACTGGAAGAGCTTTCCCGATTCCCCGAATGAGCGCGTGAAGGCGACCGTGTTCATTCTGGATTCGCGCCTGCGCGCCGATGGCGTGAAGGTAACCGTTCACCGCCAGGTGAATACCGAAGGTCAGTGGGCCGATGCCGCCGCCGACCCGGAAACGGCGATCCAGCTCGAAAACAAGATTCTTGAACGGGCGCGGCTTCTTCGGACCTCGCAGATCGGCTAAAGCGCCGATACAAGCCTGTAACACTTCGATTCCATTCAAGGGAGCCCAGGATGGCCACCCGTTATGATCCGCAGAGCGCGGAGCCCCGCTGGCGTGAAGCCTGGGAGACGGCAGACATTTTCCGGACGAAGACGCCGCAGGAGGCGCCCGGCGCGCCCAAGGCGTTCGTGCTGGAGATGTTCCCCTACCCTTCCGGGCGTCTGCATATGGGCCATGTGCGCAACTATGCGATGGGCGATGTGGTGGCGCGTCACAAGCGCGCCAAGGGTTATAACGTGCTCCACCCGATGGGGTGGGATGCGTTCGGGATGCCGGCCGAGAACGCCGCGATGGAACGCAAGGTTCACCCTGGCAAATGGACATATGCCAACATTGAGTCGATGAAGGCACAGTTCCGCAAGCTCGGCCTGTCACTCGACTGGAGCCGGGAGTTTGCGACCTGCGACCCGGACTATTACGGCGCCCAACAGGCCCTGTTCCTGAAACTGATGGAAAAGGGTCTGGTCTATCGCAAGGCCTCGAAGGTGAATTGGGACCCGGTGGACAATACCGTGCTCGCCAATGAGCAGGTGATCGACGGGCGCGGCTGGCGCTCCGGCGCCCTGGTCGAGCAGCGCGAGCTGACCCAATGGTTCTTCAAGATCACGGCGTATGCCGATGATCTGCTCGAAGCGGTTCAGAAGCTGGAGCGCTGGCCGGAAAAGGTCCGCACGATGCAGGCCAACTGGATTGGCCGGTCCGAAGGGCTGGAGATGACGTTTGCCTTTGAGGGGGCGGCGCCTGCCGGCTTTGAAGACGGCATCACCGTTTTCACCACACGCCCGGACACGCTGTTTGGCGCGAGCTTTGTCGCACTTTCCCCGGATCATCCGCTGACGATCCAACTGGCAGAGAAGTCGGATGAACTCAAAGCCTTCCGCGCGAAATGCGCGCAGGTGGGCACCAGCGAGGAGGCGATCGAGAAGGCCGAGAAGCTGGGCTTCGATACCGGCCTGACGGTTGCCCATCCGTTCGAGCCCGGACGGACGGTTCCGGTCTGGGTCGCGAATTTCGTACTGATGGGATATGGTACCGGCGCCATCTTTGGCTGCCCGGCGCATGACCAGCGCGATCTCGATTTTGCCCGCAAGTTCGGGCTGAACGTCTATCCGGTGGTGCTGCCGCCGGATGCGGACGCGGCCACCTTTGAGGTCGGCACCGAGGCGTATGCCGGACCCGGACATATATATAAGTCAGGCTTCCTCGACGGACTTTCCATTGACGACGCCAAGCGCGCGGCGATTGCGAAGATCGAAGAAACCGGCCAGGGCGAAGGCAAGGTGAATTATCGCCTGCGTGATTGGGGCGTGTCTCGCCAGCGCTATTGGGGCTGCCCCATTCCGGTGATCCATTGCGACGATTGCGGGGTTGTGGGCGTTCCGCAGGCGGACCTTCCCGTGCGCCTGCCTGAAGACGTGACCTTTGACGTGCCCGGCAATCCGCTGGACCGCCACCCAACCTGGAAGCATGTGAACTGCCCGAAATGCGGCAAGCCGGCGCGCCGCGAAACCGATACGCTGGACACTTTCGTCGACAGCTCCTGGTATTACGCGCGCTTTGCCAGCGCGGCCGATCCGGCCGAGCGCGCCTACTGGCTGCCCGTGGACCAGTATATCGGCGGGGTGGAACATGCTGTTCTGCACCTGCTCTATTCCCGCTTCTTTGCCCGCGCGATGCGGGATGTGGGCGAACTTGATCTGCCTACGGGCGAACCGTTTGCCGGCCTCTTCACGCAAGGCATGGTAACGCACGAGACCTACAAGTCCGAGGCCGGAACATGGCTCGAACCCTCCGCCGTCGAGCGGAAAGATGGCAAGGTCTTCGAGATTGCCACCGGGCAGCCGGTGAAGGTCGGTGCCATCGAGAAGATGTCGAAATCGAAGAAGAACACGGTCGACCCTGACGCGATTGTGGCCACCTATGGGGCGGATGTGGCGCGCTGGTTCGTGCTGTCCGACTCTCCGCCCGAGCGGGATGTGGAGTGGACCCAGTCTGGCGCCGAAGGCGCCGCGCGTTTTGTTCAGCGGGTCTGGTCCTTCGTCGACGCCCTGCCAGAGACGGGCCCCTTCCCTGCCCCCGGCAGTGATGACGCCTCAACCGCGCTGCGCAAGGCAAGCCACAAGGCGGTCGCCGGCATCGACAAGGCCATCGAGGAGTTCCGCTTCAACTCCGCCATCGCTACCGTGCATGAATGGGTGAACACGCTGAAGAAGGCCGAGAGCGACCCCGCAACAGTTGGGGCGCGGGCCGAAGGGGCCGACATGCTGGCTCGCTGTCTCGTTCCGTTCATGCCGCACCTGGCCGAAGCCTGCTGGGAGCGCCTCGGCAATCCGGGCCTTGTTTCACAGGCAAGCTGGCCGGAAGTTGATGGCTCACTGGTGGTCGATGATACGGTGACGCTGGCGGTTCAGGTGAACGGAAAGCGCCGCGCCGAAATCGTAGTGGCAAAGGATATGGCCAGTGATGCCGTCGAAGCGGCGGCCAAAGCCTTGCCTGAAGTGGCCACCTTTATCGAAGGCAAGAGCGTGAAGAAAACGATTGTTGTGCCCGGCCGGATTGTGAATATCGTGGTCGCATGAAGCGTCTTCTTGCCCCTCTTCTGCTCCTGGCCACTGGTGCGTGTGGCTTTCAGCCGGTCTATGCGCCGGTCAACGGGCAGTATGCCGAATCTGGCCTCATCTCTGTTTCGCCCATTGAGGGCCGCGAGGGGCACATGCTGCGCCGGGCTCTGCAGGAGGAGCTCGCCGTCGGCATGCCGGGGCTCACAGAACCGGTTACGCTGACAGTCAATCTGCAGAGCGATCTCACGCGGTTGGCCTTGCTGCCGGATGGCGCGGCGTCCCGTTCAAGCATCATGGCGAGCGGCAGCTACCGCCTTGAAGGCGAGAATGTACGGGTTACGGGACGGTCCGAAGTCGAAACCGGGTTCCTTGTGCCGGACTCTCCCTATGGTGATATTGCCGCGCAGACCGACGCGGGCGATCGCGCAATGCGGGTTCTGGCCAAACAGATCGCCGATGACATCCGTTTGAAGTTTGCGAGCCCCTGATGTTGCACAAGGGACGCGCGGCGGAAGGTTTCGCCCGGCGGCCTGATCCGGAAGTCTGGGCCGTGCTCGCTTTCAGCGAGGATGAAGGGTTGTCCTTTGATGCCGGCCAGGCACTCATCGCCAGCTGGGGCGGCAAGCAGGGCATGGATGTGACCGTGCTGGATGATGACGCCATCAAGAAAGAACCCGCCCTTCTGTTCGATGCGCTGGAAGCGGTCTCGCTTCTGGGCGACGCCCGCGCCGTTCGGGTTCGCACAAGTGGCGACAAGATCGCCGCTTTGCTGGCCGAAGCCATCGAAGCGGGCGACAAGGATCCGGGGCGCTTTGCCGCCAAGCTCGTCATCGAAGCGGGCAGCCTTCCGGCGCGGTCAAAACTCCGCGCAGCGGCCGAAAGCGCCAAACGCGCCGCCTGCCTGCAGCTCTTCGCCGAAGAGGAAGCCGATGTGGCGAGCCGGGTGAAGACCGCCCTGCTGGCCGAAGGAGCAGTGATAGACCCCCCTGCCCTCGACGCTTTCGTCGGTGATTTGCCAGGAAACCGGGGGCTTGCGAATTCAGAAATCGAAAAGCTCGCCCTCTACGCGCGCGGGCTCGGCCGTCCGTTGACCCTTGAAGATGTGCGCGCGCTTTCGGCGACGGATGTGAAACAGGCGATTTCCGGCATCGTGGCCGCGGCGCTCGACGGCCGGCCGGGCGAAGCGCAGACCGCTTTCGACAAGCTTTCCGAGAACGGAACGAGCGGCATCTCCATCCTCCGCTCCCTTCAGATGGAAGTGCTCCGGATGCTGAGCGCTCATGAAAAGATTGCCGGGGGGGATGGAAACCCCGGAAAGTATCTGCGCCCGCCGGTCTGGCCAAATGAATGGCCGGCCTTTCGCGCGCGCCTTGGCAAATGGCCGGCGCGCCGCCTGATGCGGGTGATGGAACGCATCCATGATGCCGAGCGGCAGACCAAGCTGGCCGGGCCGACGGGGGACCCCGTGATCCGTCTGCTGATTAACGATCTGGCAAGGGCTGCCGAAAACGTTCGTTAACGGATTATTCAGCCGGGCGATTACTCCGGCGCGCGGCGCTTGGCCGTCAGCCGGCGGCACACTTCATCGAGCTGTTCCAGATCGCGATACTTGATGCGGATCTCGCCGCCATTCTTGCCATGGCGAATATCGACATCCAGGCCCAGCGTGCGGCTGATGTCCGCTTCGAGGGCTTCGGTGTTTATGTCCTTCACCTGCGGGGTGAGGCTGTCCATCGACTTGGTTTCGATCGGGGCGTTGCTGCGGGCTTCTCTCGCGCGCGCCTCAACCTCACGAACGCTAAGGCCCTTCTCCACCGCGATCTCGATCAGCGCTTCAGGATCCGGCGAACCGAGCGCGGCGCGAGCATGGCCGGCACTGATGCGGCCTTCACGGACATGGGTGCGCGCGCCATCGGGAAGCTGAAGCAGCCGAAGCGTGTTGGTGATATGGGCGCGGCTTTTGCCGACGCTGGAGGCAAGGCTCTCCTGTGTCCGGCCAAAGCGCTTCATCAGCGCCTCATAGGCTTCGGCCTCTTCAATCGGATTGAGGTCGGACCGCTGGACGTTTTCGATGATGCCGATCTCGAGCAGTTCGAGTTCATCGACATTGCGGACGACCGCGGGAATGGAAGTAAGCCCCGCCATCCGCGCCGCGCGCCAGCGGCGTTCGCCGGCGATGATCTGATACTTGCCCTCTTCCTTCGGATCCGGGCGGACCAAGATCGCCTGAAGCACACCTTTGGCTTTCAGCGAGTCGGCGAGTTCCCGGAGGTTCTCCTCGGTGAACGTCCGGCGCGGCTGAGCCGGATTGCGCCGGATATGGTCGATGGCAATTTCGGTTGCGCCGCCCTGGCTGCCGGCTGGAGCGCCGGTTGCTGACGAGGCTGTTTCGCCCGAAGCAGCAGGCGCAGAGGGTTGGGCGGTGGGCCGGACATTCATCGCCTCCACTTCGCCGATCAGGGCCGAGAGACCCCGGCCAAGCCGGCTGGGTCGACCGCGATTGTCTTCTGCCGGGTCGCTCATGCCGCCCTCGCCTTTTCACGCTGCAGCACTTCAGAAGCGAGACGGATATAGGCCTCGCTGCCGGGGCAACGATAATCATAGAGCAGCGCAGGCTTGCCGAAGGATGGCGCCTCCGACAGGCGGACGTTACGCGGAATGACGGTGTTGTAGACCTTCGAGCCGAAGAAAGCGCGAACCTCATTGGCCACCTGGTCCGACAGGCTGTTGCGGCGGTCATACATGGTGAGCACCACGCCCTGGATTTCGAGCGTCGGATTGAGGCCGGAGCGGACAACCTCGACGGTGCGCAGAAGCTGGGTCAGACCTTCCAGCGCGAGGAACTCGCACTGGAGCGGCACCAGCAGCGCGTCCGAAGCCGTCATGGCATTGACCGTGAGCGCCGAAAGCGAAGGCGGGCAATCGATCAGCACATAGTCATACTTAACCAGTCCGCCCTGTTCGACCCGGTCGATATAGGAGTGCAGCGACTCCTTCAGCCGGTATGACCGGTGGGCATCCCCAGCGAGCTCGGTTTCGACCCCGGAAAGGTTCTCGTCGCCCGGAACGATGTCGAGGCGCGGAACGATGGTTGAGAGGACAGCCTCCTCGAGCGGCACACGGTCGACCACCAGATCATAGGAGGTCATCAGGCGCTCGGCACGTGAAATGCCAAGGCCGGTGGACGCATTACCCTGAGCATCGAAATCGACGATCAGGACGCGGCGGCCGACGGCGGCGAGCGCGGTCCCGAGATTGATGGAGGTCGTCGTCTTGCCGACACCCCCTTTCTGATTCACCACAGCGAAGATTCTCGGCCTAGTCATGACGACGTAAGACCTCCCTGACAATCAAAATGACGCCTGACCCACCACTGCGACTTGGAATCGCTTCATAAGCGAAATTCCACCTTTGGCGGGCTTCAGTCAATTCTTCTTTCCAGCGTTCGCCCTTCGGGAAAACCCCCGTTGCGCCTTTTCGGAGCCAGGGAGACGCGTATTCCAGAAGTTGTGGCATTGGCGCAAAGGCCCGCGCGGTGACGATCTCCGCCTTGCTCGGCGGCGCTGCCTCGATCCGGCTCTGATAGACAGACGCGTTCAGACCCGCCGCCTCGATGGCCGCGCGGAGGAAGGCGCATTTCTTGCCGACCGATTCCATCATTGTGACATGAGCTTTCGGGCGCGCTGCCGCGATGACGAGCCCGGGAAAGCCAGCGCCCGATCCGAGATCCACAATGCGGGCCGTTTCCGGAATGTGATCCAGAAGCTGCCAGGAGTCGCCGACATGGCGCGTCCAGATCTGAGGCCACTCCTTCGGACCGATCAGATTTGACTTCTGCCGCCAGACATCGAGTTCCGAAATGATCCGGTCGAGCCGATTCAATGTTTCACGTGAAACATCGTTGGCGGCCAGAAAGGCCGCGCGGTCATCCTGCGCGCTCATTTTCACCCCGCTTTGCGGATGCGGCGGACGTGTCCGAGTAGCGCCGTCAGCGCCCCCGGTGTGACGCCTTCGATCCTGGCGGCCTGACCAAGTGTGCCCGGGCGGACCGCTTTCAGTTTCTGGCGCACTTCGTTCGAGAGGCCGCCAATCTGATCATAGTCGAGATCACCCGGAAGGCTCAGCGCCTCATCCCGGCGGAGCGCGGCCACGTCTTCGGCCTGGCGATCGAGATAGGCAGAATAAAGCGCTTCAATCTCGATCTGCGCAACAATTTCGGCGGGCACTTCGGAAAGCTCGGGCCAGACGGCAATCAGATGCGAGAAGCTGATGTCCTTATAGGAGAGATATTCCCAGGCAGAGCGGACGCGGCCATCCTGATTGACCGTCCACCCATTTCGAGCGGCAGCCGCCGGACTGAGATTGAGACTTTTCAGAAGATTCCGGGCCGATTCCAGCGCCCGATGTTTCACGTGAAACATTGCGGCGCGTTTCTCGCCCACGACACCCGCTTCGATGCCTTTTCCGGTGAGACGCTGATCGGCATTATCCGCCCGGAGCGCCAGGCGGTATTCGGCCCGCGAGGTGAACATCCGATAGGGCTCGGTCACACCGCGGGTCACCAGGTCGTCGATCAGAACGCCGATATAGGCTTCCGCGCGGTCGAAGATGATGGGGTCTTTCCCGACAGCGGCGCGCGCGGCGTTGAGGCCGGCCATTAGGCCCTGGGCGCCGGCTTCTTCATATCCCGTCGTCCCATTGATCTGTCCGGCGAGATAAAGGCCGGGCATCTGTTTGACTTCCAGCGCGGGGCTGAGCGCGCGTGGATCGACATAATCATATTCGATGGCATAGGCGTGCTGGAGGATGGCAACATCCTCGAGACCCGGAATCGTACGGATGAACTTCTCCTGGACCTCTTCGGGAAGCGAGGTGGAGATGCCGTTCGGATAGACGGTGTGATCATCGAGGCCTTCGGGCTCGAGAAACACCTGATGCCGGTCGCGGTCGCCGAACCGGTTCACCTTGTCTTCGATCGAGGGGCAATAGCGCGGACCACGTCCGGAAATGGCGCCGGAATAGACCGCCGACTCTTCCATATGCGCTTCGATGATCGAATGGGTTTCCGGTGTCGTCCAGGTGATGCCGCATTGAACCTGCGGGACGGTGATTTCCGAATTGAGGAAGGAGAACGGGATCGGCTGCTCATCGGCCGGCTGCATTTCGAGCCGGTCCCAATGAATGGTGCGGCCGTCAAGGCGTGCCGGGGTTCCGGTCTTGAGGCGGCCCATCGGAAGGCCAATGGCATAGAGCCGGTCGGACAAGCCAAGGGCAGGCGCTTCGCCAATCCGGCCCGCGGGAATGCGTTTGGCACCGATATGAATGACGCCCTTGAGGAAGGTACCAGTGGTGATGACGACCCTGGCCGCCGGATAGCGTTTGCCGGTGAGGCCAATCACGCCGCAGACCTTGCCGTCCTCGACGATCAGATCTTCAGCGCCGTCTTCGATGAGGGTGAGGTTGGGATAGTCAGCGAGCTCGGCCTGCATCGCCTCGCGGTAAAGCTTCCGGTCGATCTGCGAGCGGGGGCCCCAGACGGCGGGGCCTTTGGACCGGTTGAGCATCCGGAACTGGATGCCGGCCTTGTCAGCCATACGTCCCATGACGCCGTCGAGCGCATCGATCTCTCGAACGAGGTGACCCTTGCCGAGACCACCGATCGCCGGGTTGCAGCTCATCTCGCCAATGGTGGAGAGCTTGTGGGTGATGAGCGCCGTGCGCGCGCCAAAGCGGGCAGAGGCCGCCGCCGCTTCGCAGCCGGCATGGCCGCCGCCAATCACAATCACGTCGAAATCCGGGAAGTCCGGCATTAACCAACCCTTAAGCGCTGCTTGAGGCGGCTATATAACGCCGGGCGCCCTCAAACCCTAGGGGTCATTTTCCGATGCAGAACTTGGAGAACACGGCCCCGAGAACGTCTTCCACATCGACCTTGCCGATGACGGAAGAAAGCTGGCGCAGCGCCATGCGGACATCTTCGGCGGCAAGCTCGGCGCCAATATCCTGGGCGAGGGCTTCCCGGGCGGAGACCAGGCTGGCAAGACCGGCGGCAAGCTTTTCGCGGTGGCGCGCGCGGGTGATGACGGGCGCCTCGACCGAGGCGGCCCGCTGGGAGACAAATCCGGCAATCCAGGATTCGAGCGTATCAATGCCTTCGCCGGTGACCGCCGAAACAGGCAGCGCGCCATCCGGCGGGAGAATAGCTGGCCGGGCATCGGCCTTGTTGAAGATGACAATATCTTGCGCCTCGATGGGGCCGGGGGGAGGGGAGGGGGCCGCGCCATCTATCACATGAATGCGGAGGTCCGCTTCGGCCGCTGCCCGGCGCGCGCGGCGCACGCCTTCCGCCTCGACCACGTCTTCGGTCTCGCGCAGGCCCGCCGTGTCCGCAATCCAGACGACCTGTCCGCCGAGGATGATCCTCACCTCGACAATGTCGCGCGTCGTGCCGGCGATGTCGGTGACGATGGCGGCTTCCCGCCGGGCCAGGCGGTTGAGGATGGAGGACTTGCCGGCATTAGGCGGGCCGACGATTGCAATCCGGAACCCGTCCCGGATGCGTTCACCGACGCCCCGGTCCCCGAGCCCCGTCTCTATTTCCGCGATCACCTTGGCGAGCCGTTCGAGGATTGGCCGGACGGTGTCTTCCGGCACGTCTCCCTCATCGGGAAAGTCGATCATCACTTCGATGAGGGCGAGGGCGCCGGTCAGTTCCTCGCGCCAGGTATCATATATTTCGGTGAGGCCGCCGCCGAGCTGGCGAAGGGCCTGGGATTTCTGCGCGGTGGTTTCGGCCTCGATAATGTCAGCGACGCCTTCGGCCTCGGTAAGATCCAGTTTACCATTTTCGAAGGCGCGGCGCGTAAACTCTCCGGGTTCAGCCAGGCGTATTCCGGACACGGACGTCAGCGCACGGAGGGCATGATCGATGACTGCCGGCCCGCCATGCAGGTAGAGCTCAAGTGTGTCTTCACCGGTATAGGAGTGCGGCGCCCTGGCGTGGAGCGCGATCCCCTGGTCGATCAACTCGCCGGATGCGTCATATATATATGTGAGCGATGCGCGCTTCGGCTCCGGCAGACCGGACGCGAGAAACCGCTTTCCAACCTCGGCAACTGCGGGGCCGGAAATTCGGATGATGGCAATGGCCGACGGCGGAGGGCCTGAGGCGAGCGCGCAGATTGTATCTTGCGCGCCCATCGCGCCAGGCTCCCTAGTTCTTCATCGCTTCGAAGAATTCTTCGTTGGTCTTCGTCTGCTTCAGCTTGTCGAGCAGGAACTCGACCGCATCGGTCGTGCCCATTGGGCCAAGGATGCGGCGCAGGATGTAGATCTTCGAAAGCTGGTCCTGCGGCGTGATGAGTTCTTCTTTCCGCGTGCCCGACTTCATGATGTCGATGGCCGGGAAGGTGCGCTTGTCTGCAATCTTCCGGTCGAGGACGACTTCGGAGTTACCGGTGCCCTTGAACTCTTCGAAGATAACCTCGTCCATACGGCTGCCGGTATCGATCAGGGCGGTGGCGACAATCGTCAGCGAACCGCCATTCTCGACATTCCGCGCCGCGCCGAAGAAACGCTTCGGGCGTTGAAGGGCGTTGGCGTCCACACCGCCGGTGAGCACCTTACCGGAGGAAGGAACGGTAGTGTTGTACGCCCGGCCAAGGCGTGTGATCGAGTCGAGCAGGATGACGACATCGCGCTTGTGTTCGACAAGGCGTTTGGCTTTCTCGATGACCATCTCGGCCACCTGGACGTGGCGGGTCGCCGGCTCGTCGAAGGTGGAGGCAACAACTTCTCCCTTCACGGTGCGGCGCATGTCGGTCACCTCTTCCGGGCGCTCATCGATCAGCAGAACAATGAGATAGCATTCGGGATGGTTCTCTTCGATGGCGGCCGCGATGTTCTGCATCAGAACGGTCTTACCCGTGCGCGGCGGGGCGACGATCAGGGCGCGCTGGCCTTTGCCGATGGGCGCGACGATATCGATGACGCGGCCCGAGCGGTCTTTCTTGGTCGGATCGCGGCTCTCCATCTTGAGGCGCTTTTCCGGATAGAGCGGGGTGAGGTTGTCGAAGTGGACCTTCTTGTTAGCCTTTTCCGGCTCCTCGAAATTGATGCGGCTCACATCGGTCAGCGCGAAGTAACGCTCGCTGTCTTGCGGGGCGACGATCGGACCTTCGACGGTGTCGCCGGTGCGGATGTTGGCCTTCTTCAGCACTTCCGGGCTGACATAAATGTCGTCCGGGCCGGGCAGGTAGTTTGATTCCGGTGAGCGGAGGAAACCGAACCCGTCGGTGAGCACTTCCAGCACGCCCTGACCGGTGATCTCGACTTCGCTGTCTGCCAGTTCCTTGAGGATGGCGAACAGCATGTCCTGCGTCCGCATCGAGGAAGCGTTCTCGATCTCGAGCTCCTCGGCATAAGCGAGGAGTTCTTCAGGCGACTTCGCCTTGAGTTCGCGCAGAGTCACACTGGTAAGGTTGTCGAGCATCGTGGAAGCCATTCGGGCAGTATCCGGACTGGAAAAGTCAAAAGGGGAGGGGCCGGGCGAATATACATCGCGGCGCCAAAGGACTTGGCGGGCCAGCCCGTGCCTTATCCGTCACAAACCCGCCGCCCGTCAAGCGATTGTGGCCGTGGCCCGGTCAGAAAGGCTTAACGATCACCAGGATCACAACGCCGATCATCAGCAGGAAAGGCACCTCGTTCATCATCCGCAGGGTCTTGGCCTGAACGGTGCCGGTCACCCGATCAACTTTCTTGCCTAGGCCGATGAAGTAGCCATGCAGGCCGGAAATGATCAGCACGAGCAGAAGTTTCGCGTGAAACCATCCCTCGAGATAAAGCTGCCCGCCGCGTTGCCAGTCGACATAGACCATCGCGAGGCCGAAAAGCCATACGAGGACGAGGCTGGGATTGAGGATGATCATCCGGAGCTGGCCGGAGGATTTCTTCATCGTTTCGAAGAGGGCTTCCCCGGGCTGGCTGGAGAGCTGGTGGATCTTGTAGCGCGGATAGACCAGCAGGCCCGCCATCAGCGCGATGACGAACACCACGTGCCCGGCCTTCAGCCAGTTATAGAGGTCCATATCTGCGCTCCCCGTTAAACAGCGTTTTCCGTGATACGCACGCCGGCTTTCTGTTTCCTTTCCGCATGGGGACACCCGCTCCAGCCGGAAGGGCAGAGGCGGTCACCGGCGCAGGAGCGGATAGCTGCCTTCATTGAGAGCGCCTGGGTCACTTCGCCCGCCATGGTGGCGATAAAGCCGGGATGGGTGCCCAGCGCCTCGACCCGGGTATAACTTGCTGCGCCGTGTTTCTCGGCCACCAGGCGGTATTCCTCGCCAAGCTCTACCAGCGTTTCGATATGCTCAGACACAAAGGCGATAGGCGCGATCAGGATATTTCCGCCCTGATCGGAAATCCGGGCGATCTCTTCTTCGGTGGCCGGTCCAATCCATTTCATCGGGCCAACACGGGACTGGTAGCAGACGCTGACCTCCCAATGGGCAGGCACGCGCCCGGCCACCATTTCAGCCAGCGCCTCGCACTGCCACTGATACGGGTCGCCCGCTTTGATCACACTTTCCGGCAGCCCATGGGCCGAAAGGAGAAGGTTTACCTGGTCCGGCCGGCCAGCCCGTTCCCAGGCTTCCATGATCCGGTCGACATGCGCGGAAACGAAATTTTCCTCGAAAGGATAGCAGCAGACCGTGCGGCTCTGGCCCTTATACGCCTTGTTCCAGGCGGTGAGGGAAGATCCCGTCGTGGTCGTGGAGAATTGAGGATAAAGAGGCAGGAGGACGACCTCATCAGCGCCCCATTTCTGAACTTCGGCTGCGGCTTCCTCTGTGAAGGGATGCCAATAGCGCATGGCGATGAAGCAGCGAACCTCATCCCCCGGAAGCCGCATTGCCAGTTCTGCCTCAAGCGCAGCGGACTGTTTCTTCGTCTCGCCGAGCAGGGGAGAACCGCCGCCGGCATCCATCAGGGCATAGTTTTGCTTCACCATAGGGGCGCGCCGGGAAGAAATTATCCTGGCAACCAGCCATCTGATCGGAAGAGGTGCCCGGATGATGGCCGGATCGCGGAATAGATTTTTCAGGAAGGGCTGAACATCGTCGCCAGTATCCGGGCCACCCAGGTTGAACAGCACAACAGCGATCCGGCGGCCCATCTCGGCCCTCACTTTCTATTCGGTTCTGATCAGTTCCAACACGCGTTCGACATGCGCAATCGGGGTCTCGGGGCGGATGCCATGACCGAGATTGAAGATATGGGGCCGGCCCCGGTAGGCGTCCAGCAATTGCCGGACCCGTGCGTCAAGTCGCCCACCCCCTTCGATCAGCAGCAGGGGATCGAGATGGCCCTGAACCGGAAAGCCTGCCGGCAGCTCGGCATTGATGAAAGCTGGGGAGGCCGCCGTGTCCAGGCCAACGGCCGTCACTCCGGTTTCGCGCACATATTCGGGTAGCATGACGCCCGCGCCGCGCGGAAAGCCGATCACTGGCACCGTAATGCCGATCTCCCGAAGCCGGGCGACCAGCTTCCTGGTCGGTTGGATGACCACTTCGCGGAAGATGTTGTCGGGCAGGCCCTCGGCCCAGCTGTCGAACAGCATCAGCGCGTCGGCCCCCGCCTCAACTTGGCGGGAGAGATAATATGCGGTCGCTTCGGTGACCTGATCCATCACTGCGGCCAGGTCCTCCGGCCGGCCGTGGGCCCAGCGCCAGGCGGTGGACTTGTCGGTCTTCCCCCGGCCCTCAACGGCATAGAGGCTGACCGTCCAGGGAGAACCGGCAAATCCGATCAGCGTGGTGGAGGGGGGCAGGGACGCCTTCACGCGGGAAACGGTTTCATAAACAGGCGCAAGCCGGTCAGCCGCCTTCTGGGGCGTCACCATTCCCAGATCAGACGGGCCGGATATCTGTTCGACCAGGGGGCCTTCTCCCTTCTCGAAAGCCACTTTCAGACCCATCGCATCCAGGATGAGCAGGATGTCTGCGAAGAGGATTGCCCCGTCCATGCCATACCGGCGGATGGGTTGAAGGGTGGCTTCGGTGGCAAGAGAAGGCGTGTAGCAGAAGTCGAGGAAGTCTTTCGCCCTCGCTCTCGTCTCCAGATATTCGGGCAGGTGGCGCCCAGCCTGACGCATCATCCATACCGGAGGAACTTTCACAGTCTCGCCTGACAGCACAGCCAGCAATTTCTTAACGGACGTTGCCACGCAGTCCCCTTCCCGATCTCATCTAAATGCCCGTCAGGGCGCTTATGATTATAACCCCGAGGGATTCAGGGATAACCCGTCTGTTAACGCTTTATCCCGGCAAATCCACAGGCGAGTCACAGAATGGTCCGCGACGCTTTGGCGTTTCAAATCCGAAATGAGTCAATGGTTAACAGGGTGTAAACGTCCGTGTTGGAATCACAGAGGAGAACGCAGCGTGACTCTCCAGAGGTGAGAATCCTGCAATTGTGAGTCGCCTGTGAATCCGTGTGTGTGATTTGAAATTCCACATGGGAGTCACACCCCTTGTGAAATCGCCGCCAGACCGGCAAGAGACTTTCGTGACCCAGCCTCAACGCCCCAGCATCTATTTCAATGTGCATCTCGTGTCCGACAGTACGGGCGAGACGCTCAACGCCATCCAGCGCGCGGCCTGCGCCCAGTTCGAGAATGTGCAGCCGCTGGAACACAACTATTATCTGGTTCGCTCCGAACGTCAGCTTGAAAGAGTGATGAAGGAGATCGAGGCGGCTCCCGGCGTGGTGTGGTATACTATCTCAGATGGCGCCCTGCGCGGCCGGTTGGAAGCCTTCTGCCGTGAGCGGAGCATTCCGACCCTGCCGGTGCTGGACCCGTCCATCGCCATGCTGAGCCGCCATCTGGGCGTGGCGCCGAATAACCGGGTCGCCGGCCAGCACGCGCTGGACGAAGACTATTTCGAGCGGATGGAAGCCATCAACTTCACTCTGGCCCATGATGATGGGCAGAATGTGGAAAGCCTGATCGGCGCCGACGTTATCCTCCTGGGGGTCAGCCGTACCTCGAAGACGCCAACCTGCGTGTATCTGGCTAACCGGAAAGTGAGGGCAGGGAACATCCCGCTGGTGCCCGGCGTGCCGCTGCCGGAGTTCATGGAAAAGCTCGGCGACAAGGGCCCGCTGGTAGTGGGCCTCAAGATCTCCGCCGAACGCCTCGTGCAGATCCGCCGCCAGCGCCTCATCTCGTTGAACCAGGATGAGATCACCGAATACGCCGATGAAGAAGCCGTGCGCGACGAGATCACCCAGGCCAATCGCCTGTTTCAGCGCAATGGCTGGAAAACGATCGATGTCTCCCGCCGCTCCGTGGAAGAGACCGCCGCGGGCATTCTCAACATGCTGCATGAACGCTGGGGACATTCATGAGCCTGGCCGTCACGCTTGCTTCCACCAGCAAGAGCCGGCGCGCGCTGCTTGCTGCTGCTGGCGTCGAGGCAGAGAGCGCCGCGCCGAATGTGGATGAGGAAGCCTTCCGCAACACCATGCGCGCCAACAAGCTGCCCGTGCGCGAACAGGCCATGCAGCTGGCCGAACTCAAGGCGATGCGCGTGTCTTCCAAACGCTCTGGCCTGGTGATTGGCGGCGATCAGATGCTTGCCCTTGGCGACCAGGCCTTTGATAAACCGGCTGATCTGGAAGCGGCAAAAAATCACCTGCGCCAGCTTTCGGGGAAATCCCATACGCTGGAAACCGCTATTGTGGTCTGTGAAGATGGCGCGCCGGTATGGCGCCACCTTGCCCGGCCGAAACTGACCATGCGCCCGCTCACGGAAGAATATATCGAGAATTATGTCTCGACCTGTGGCGACGCGCTTCTCTCGACTGTGGGGGCTTACCAGCTCGAGGGTCTGGGCGCGCAGCTGTTTGCGCGGATCGAGGGAGATTATTTCTCCATTCTCGGCCTGCCGCTGCTGCCGCTCCTGGATTACCTCCGTATCCGGAAAGTGCTCCCTACATGACACATCTTCTCGGCGTAGTGGGTGATCCCATCGCCCATTCACTCTCGCCCTTCATTCACAATGGATGGCTGCGTGCCCACCAGATCGATGCGGTCTATTCCGCGTTCGAGGTGAAGGCCGGTGAACTTGCTGCCGGGCTGGACGGTCTCGCCCGTCAAGGTGTGATTGGCCTCAACGTCACCCTTCCGCACAAGGAAGAAGCCCTCCGCCTCTCTGCCTCGGTCAGCGAAACGGCGCAGCGGCTCGGCGCGGTGAATTTTCTTGTCCGCCGAGACAATGGCTGGATCGGGGATAATACAGACGCGGGCGGGTTCGGCCTCACGCTGGACTATGGTGATATAGATGTCTCCGGCCGCACGGTATTTCTGCTCGGGGCAGGGGGCTCGGCGCGCGCCGTGGCATCGGTGCTGACCGAGCGCGGCGCAAAGCTGACCCTCTGTAACCGGACCGTCGACCGGGCAGAAGTCCTGAAGCGGGATCTGGCGCCTGGCGCGCGCGTCCTCTCGCTGGAAGAAGGCTTGCGCCAGCTTCCCTCTGCCGCCCTCGTCGTCAACACACTCAGCCTGGGTCATTCGGGCGAAAAGCTGGAGCTGCCAGAAGCGGCCGGCGGCATTTTCTATGACATCAGCTATGGCAAGGGCGCGGCCGCCGCGCTGGCCGAAGCCAAGACCAAAGGCTGGCGCACGCTGGACGGGCTCGGCATGCTGGTTGCCCAGGCAGCCATCAGCTTTGATCACTGGTTCGGCATCATGCCGGACATGGCCGAAGCTCATGCCCGCTGCCGCAAACTTGTGGAGGCCACTTCATGATCATCCTCGGGCTGACCGGTTCAATCGGCATGGGCAAGTCTGCCACGGCGAGCCTTTTCCGGGATGGCGGCGTGCCGGTCTATGATGCCGACGCGGCCGTTCATGCGCTCTATGCGGAAGGCGGCGCAGCGGTGGCCCCGATTGAGGAAGCCTTTCCCGGCGTCGCCGAAAAGGGCGCCATCGACCGGCAGAAGTTGCGCGCCCGCGTGCTGGATGATGCCGCCGCGATGAAGCGGCTGGAAGGCATCGTCCATCCCCTCGCCGGAGAAGCCCAGCTCGATTTCCGCCGCCGCGCCAAGGAGCAGGGGTCGCCCTTCGCCGTGCTGGATATTCCGCTGCTGTTTGAAACCGGCGGAAACCGGCATTGCACCTACACGCTGGTGGTCACCGCGCCGGCCGATGTGCAGCGGGCCCGCGTGCTCGCCCGGCCGGGTATGACGGAAGAGGCGTTCGAGGCCATTCTCGCGCGCCAGATGCCGGACGCCGACAAGCGCGCCCGCGCCGACTTTATCCTGTCGACAGCCCATGGTTTCGACTTTGCACGCGACCAGGTCCGCGCCATCATTGCCCTGATGCAGCGAATCGCATCGGGAGAGGCGCCATGACTGACCGTATCCGCGAAATCGCGTTCGATACTGAAACCACCGGCCTCAATCCGAATGAGGGCGACCGGATCATCGAGATCGGCGCGGTCGAGATGATCAATCACATCCCGACGGGCAAGACGTTCCGCCGCCTGATCAATCCGGGCAAACCGGTGTCGGAAGCCACGATCCGCATCACCGGCATCACGGATGATCACCTGCGCGACAAGCCGCCGTTCGAGCATCCAGACATTATAGAGGCCTTCCTAGACTTTCTGGGCGACGCCACCATCGTGGCGCACAATGCCAGCTTCGACCGCGGCTTTCTGAATATGGAATTGCAGCGCTGCGGGCGGGACATCATTCCGGAGGCGCGCTGGGTCGATACGGTGCAGATTGCGCGCAAACGCTATCCCGGCGCCCCGGCCAGCCTGGACGCGCTCTGCAAGCGCTTTGACATTTCCCTTGAAAGCCGCACCTTTCACGGCGCGCTGCTCGATAGCCAGCTTCTGGCGAGCGTCTATCTGGAACTGCTAGGCGGGCGGGCTCGCGCCTTTGCGTTCGAACCGGCCTTTGACAGCAGCAACTACAAGCGCCCCGCCGCGCAACAGCGGCCAGAGCCGCTGGGATCTCTGATCACCGAGGCAGAGCGCGCCGCCCATGCCGCGCTTGTGGAAAAGCTTGGGCCGGACGCGCTCTGGAAGGCGTATACCTGACGGGCGATCAGTTCGCGCCGCCATTCCCATTCTGCCGCTCGGCGGCGCGCCGGTATTGCGCCTGATACAGCGCAACAAAATCGACCGGATCGATCAGCAGGGGCGGGAAGCCGCCCTCACGGGTGATCTCGGCGATGATCCGGCGGGCAAACGGGAACAGCAGGCGGGGGCATTCGATGAGCAGCATCGGCTCAACCTGGTTTTCCGGAACGCTCTGCAGTTGAAACAGGCCCGCATAGTCGAGTTCGGAGATGAACAGGACGGTGTCGCCGGCCGTCGCTTTGGCCGAAAGTTTCAGGGAAACCTCGAACAGGCCGTTGCCGTCGGCATGCGGCGTGGCGCCCACATCGATCCCCAGATCGATATTCGGCTGGGTTTGAACCGGTGCATGGCCTGGATTCTCGAAAGAGAGGTCCTTCACATACTGGCCGAGCACGCGAAGGCTCGGCGGATTGGCGGGCTGCTGACCGGGGGTGGGGTTTCCGGGGGCGCTCGTATCTGTCATTATCCACCTCTGAAGTTAGGGTCTCGCGCCTAGCATGCAGCCCCGTCAGGTGCAACGCATGGGCTGGCAACGGGACGGTACTGGCACTATGTGTGCCTGAGAGCCTGTACTTGAGACCTTGTAATGCACTGAAGGATTTCGCCGCTAAAATGTCCAACCCGCTGATTGAAGTCCTTATCCTTGCGGCTGTCGCCCTGTTCGTTCTGTGGCGCCTGTACTCCGCGCTCGGCAGGGGCGGGGATGAAGGCCCGATGCAGCGTCCTGCGCCAACGCCGGAAAAGCGCGCCCCGCAGGGAGAGGCGCCGGTTCCCATGCAGCGCCGCGTGGACAATGAGCGTCCGATCTTCACCGGCCCGGCCGCCGCTGGCCTGGAAGACATTTATAATGCCGACCGGTCTTTCCGCGCTGAAGAGTTCATGCGCGGCGCCAAGGCCGCCTATCAGATGATTGTCGCGGCCTATGCCAAAGGCGATCGCAATGCCCTGCGCCCGCTGCTGGATGATGATGTTTATGAAGCCTGGGATGCGGCGATTGCAGAGCGGGATGCCAATGGCGCCCGCCCGTTCGAACTGCTGCGCATCAAGAAGGCCGAGATTGAGCGCGCTGAACTCGACGGCAGCATGGCCCGGGTGATGGTACGCTATGAGGCAGAATTGGGCGATGGCGAGACCACGCGTATTGCCAAGGAAATCTGGACCTTCATGCGCAATGTGTCCTCCAGCGACCCGAACTGGTTGTTGGACGATGTGGATGTTGCCGCCTGACATATCTCTCAGATGACATGTTAAGAGGTTTCGCGGCATAACCGGCGGGCCATGATCCGTCTTGTCTCCCTTCTTTGTGCCGCCCTGTTTCTGGCTGGATGTCAGTCAACCCCGCGTTCCGTGCCGCCACCTGCACCGCCGCCCGGCCAGCAGGTACCCGGCCTGTTTACGCCCCCGCCGGCCTCCAGCCCGGCAAGCTACCGCGATCTGCCCGGCTGGCAGGGCGCTCCGCTGGCCGCCTCGCTCGAGGCGTTCCGGCGCACCTGTGACCGGTTCTCGCGCCGCGCCTGGGACGCGCCGCTTTCGCGCAACGCCGCCTGGGCCGGAACAGCAGAAGACTGGGCCCCCGCATGCGCCTCGCTCTCCACCCCGCTGGATGACGCGGCCGCCCGGCGAGTGTTTGAATCCCTCTTCGTCCCGGTCGAGATCATCGACCCGGAAGGCAAGCCGCGCTTCACCGGCTATTTCGAGCCGATGTATGAAGCCCGCCGCTCGCCCGAGCCCGGTTTCACCGAACCTGTGCTCGCTCTGCCGTCTGATTTTGTCGCCAATGGGGACAGCCCGCTCCAGCGCCTGCCCAATGGCACCACCCGGCCTTATCCTCCGCGCGCGGAGATCACTTCAAACGTCTCTGCGCCGGTTATCGCCTGGGCCCATCCCTCGGATGTGTTCTTCCTGCAGGTGCAGGGCTCAGGCCGCCTCGTCTTTCCGGATGGCCATACGATGCGCGCCGCTTATGCCGCGCATAATGGCCAGCCTTTCAAATCTGTCGCCAACTGGCTGATCGAAACCGGCCGCATCACGCGGGGGGAGGGGTCGATGCAGGGCATCCGCGCCTGGATGGACCGTGCGTCCCCGGATGAAGTGCGCCAGGCCATGAACATCAATCCGCGTTTTGTCTTCTTCCAGTCATTGCCTGAAGGGGACGCCGCGCTGGGCCCCAACGGCGCGCACAATGTCCCGCTCACCCCGCTCGGTTCTATGGCGGTGGACCCATCCTTCCATGCGCTCGGCTTGCCGATGTTTGTGCAGACGACGGCGCCTGGCCTCGGCGGGGCCTGGTCCGGCCTGCTGATCGCGCAGGATACCGGCGGCGCCATCAAGGGCCCCGTGCGCGGCGACATCTATTTCGGCACCGGCTTTGACGCAGGCCAGCGCGCAGGCACGATGAATGCGCCCGGCCGCCTCTGGGTGCTGCTGCCGCGCAAGGTGGCCGAGCGGCTCTATCACAATCTCGGCGCCCGTCCCGTGGCTGCGCTCGAAACTGCGCCAGGCATGGGTTAAGCCGGTGAAAGGCCGCCGGCTCAGCGAAGAGGAGGCCCGCGCCTGGGCGAAAGTTGCCTCAACAGTGAAACGCATCGGCCCGCGCGAAGCGTCGCTGCCGGAGTTTCAGGCTGCGCTGGAAGCGGGCGAAGCCGAGCTGCGCGAAGAGAAAAAGCCCGCGCGCAAAACACCCCCGCGCGCCCTATCGCCAGAGCCCCCAGCCCCCAAAGTGCTGGTCCCGCCGGCAGACCGCGGCCGCGAAAAGCGGGTGCGGCGCGGCAAGCTAGACATCGCCGCCACCTTCGATCTGCACGGCCATACCCAGATCAGCGCGGCCCGCGCTCTGCCGGGCTTCCTTATTGCTCAGCAGGCAGATGGCGCGCGCTGCGTGCTCGTCATCACCGGCAAGGGGCGGGAAGGGCAGGGCGTGCTGCGCCGCAATTTCCTGCTCTGGCTGGAAAGCCCGGAGGCGCGCGCGCTCGTCTCCGGCTATGCCGAATCCCATCCCAAGCATGGCGGCAGCGGCGCCTTCTATGTCTTCCTGAGGCGGACGGAATAAAAAAGCCGGGCCCCGAAAGGCCCGGCTCTCAAAACTGTCTGTTACCAGAGGATCAGTCGAAGTCGCGGAACACGTCGGCGGCCGACACGTCCTTCTTGCGGATATCCTCTTCCTCGGCCTCGTAGGCGTCAGCGGTATCCTTGGCCGGGGTGAGGCCGGGGCCTTCCCCGCGCGCGGCGCGTTCGGCGTCCATCTTGCGGCGGCGGTCAGATGCCTTGGCGATCACCTCGTCCAGCTCGATCTGGCTGCAGAGGCCCAGCGTCACCGGGTCAACCGGGCGGATATTCTGGGCGTTCCAGTGAGACTTGTCGCGCACATTGTTGATCGTCGTCTTGGTGGTGCCGATCAGCTTGATGATCTGCGCGTCGGTCACTTCCGGGTGGTTGCGGATGAACCAGGCCACGGCGTCCGGCTTGTCCTGGCGGCGGATCACCGGTGTATAGCGGCTGCCCTTGCGCTTGGGCTGGGGAATGTGGGCAATCTTGGACTTGGCCACCTGCAGGTCATAGTCCGGGTTTTCCTCGCCCTTGGCGATCTCTTCGCGCGACAGCATACCCCCGGCAATCGGGTCAACGCCGCGCATGTTCTCGGCCACATCGCCATCAGCAATGCCTTTGACCTCAAGATGGTGCAGGCCGCAGAATTTCGCGATCTGCGCGAAGGTCAGCGTCGTGTTGTCGAGGAGCCAGACGGCGGTGGCGCGGGGCATCAGGACATCGGCCATGGAAGTCTCCTGTAATCTTTCCAAATCTGGGGCCTGAAATGCAACCGCCCGGCACGCGAGTGCCGGGCGGGATGAGGTTTCAGGCAAACTGTCAACCTTGAACGGGTTTATACGGCAAATGCGCCCCCTTGGGAAGCAGTCTATACCTTCAGCAGGATTTTCCCCGAATGGCCGCCCTTGTCCATATGGGCGAGGGCCACTTCTGCCTCGGCCAGGGAGTAGACCGTATCCAGCACCGGGCGGAGCTTCCCGCTGGCCACATGCGGCCAGAAATCCTTCTCCACAGCCGCGCGGATGCGGGATTTCTCCGGCACCGGCCGCGCCCGCAGGGTGGTGGCCATGAGGGAGAGCCGCTTCATCAGCACGAGCCCGAAATTCACCGTCGCCGTCATGCCGTTCTGATAGGCAATGTTGATGATCCGCCCATCGGCCTTGGCCGCGCCGATATTCTTCTGGATGTAATCCCCGCCCACCATGTCGAGGGTCACATCTGCGCCGCCCGCTTCCTTCACCACCTGTTCGAAATCCTGCGTGCGGTAATTGATGGCAATGTCGGCGCCCAGATCCCGGGCCAGCGCGCATTTGTCCTCTGATCCGGCCGTCCCGAAAATTTTCGAGGCGCCGTAAACCTTCGCCATCTGGATCGCCATCACGCCGATGCCGCTGGTGGCGCCGTGGCAGAGGAAGGTTTCGCCGGGTTTGAGGCCCGCCCGGTCAAACACATTGGCCCATGCCGTCATCATCGCTTCAGGGAAACAGGCCGCCGTCACAAGGTCGATGCTTTCCGGCACCGGCAGCACAGAGCCTTCATCCACCACTACATGGCTGGCATAGCCTCCGCCCGCCAGCAGCGCGCACACCCGGTCTCCCGTCTTGAAGCGCGACGCGCCCGGCCCGGCCGCCGCAACGACCCCGGAGACTTCCAGTCCCAGAATGTCCGACGCGCCCGGCGGGGGCGGATAGCGGCCCGCCCGCTGGGCAAGGTCTGCGCGGTTGAGGCCGGCAGCGGCCACCTCGATCAGGATTTCGCCGGGGCCGGGCACGGGCCGGGGCCGTTCAATCAGCGTCAGTGGCCCGCCGGGTTCGCCATGGGCGGCGGTCATGATTGCGGTCATCGGGGTAACTCCTTGCGCAGGTTTTAAGGCTCTCGGAGTCGCTTCTAGCCCGGCTTTCTGCTTTGATGAAACCAGTGAGACGGAGGCATCCCCATGGCACTCAATGATGAAGAGCCCGTCCTGGTGCGCAAGGCGCAGGCGCTCGATCAGATGTCGATCGATGAACTGGAAACGCGCATCGGTCAGTTGAAAGCTGAAATTCTGGCCTGCGAAGCCGAGATTGAAAAAAAGAAAGCGCAGAAACGCGCCGCAGATGCCCTGTTTGGTGGTAACAGTTAAGCGGGCCGAAACGGCTTGCGGGTTAAACCTGCAAAGATATGCCGCGAGAATGCGTGGAGAGATGTGATGGCAGAGCGCGATTTGGTTCCCCCGCAGTCGCTGGAGCCGTTCACGGGCGGCAAGCTTTTCGACACCGTGTTCACGCGCGGCATGGCCCTGGTTGAGGAAACGGCCGCCTATCTCGATGGCCCTGGCCGCGAGCAATCCAAAAACCTGCCGAGGGAAGCCAGCCTCACTTATTCGGCCTGGAGCATGGAGCTGACCACGCGTCTGATGCAGGCAGCCTCCTGGCTGGTGATGCAGAAGGCCGTGCGCGACGGCGATATGCTCCGCGAAGATGCCAGCGCCCGGAAATATCGTATCCGCCGGGACGAGCCCGCGCTTGATCCGGCAATGCAGGAGGGCAGGGGCCTGCCGCCCCGCTTCCTCGAACTCGTCGGCCGGGCCGAAGCCCTGTTCGAACAGATCTGCCGCCTGGATGAAGCGCTCTACCAGCCCGGCCACGGGGCCCCGTCAGCCAATCCGGTGTCCCAGCAGATCGCCGCGCTTCAGAAAGCGGCCGATACCGGCGCATTTGATCCGCTGATGATCTGGCGCCGCGCCAAGTAAGTTCCGGCGCCAGAACCGTTCAGCCTTCAGCCTGTCAGAATTGCGCGTAGGTCCGCAGGAAGGCAGTTGCCTGTTCGGCGCAGAAGCCTTCCTTCACCGGCGCGCGCGAGATGGTCAGGCGGTGGAAGATCGGCCCGAGCAGCTGTTCAAGCACATCATCCAGTTCGAAATCGCGGCGGATCACCCGTTTGGCCGCCAGTTCCGCCAGCAACATGCGCAGCGGCTGGCGAATGTCGCGGCCAACCCAGGCGCGCCAGACTTCGCCGGCATCCTTGTCATCGGCCGCCGCCAGCAGCGCCACCCGCAGAACGGCATGGCCATGGCCGGTGCGCGCGGCCGCTTCCAGCGGGATGATCAGCGCGGTGATGCGCTCCTGCGGGTCGCGCCCGCCATCCGGGGCGTCGGGGATCAGGGCAAGGGCGGCGTCCACGCACATCGCGCCGATGGAGGGCCACCAGCGATAGATCGTCTGTTTTGAGGCGCTGGCCCGCTTGGCGACCGAATCGACACTGAACCCGCGCCAGCCATTCTCCGCCATCTCGTCGCGCGCGGCTTCCAGAATGGCCGCTTTCGACACTTCGCTGCGCGTCGGGCCTTTGCGGGAGCGTGAGGGCGTGCTCGGGGTC
The DNA here is from genome assembly GCF_000685315.1 of Hyphomonas polymorpha PS728. Taxonomy (GTDB): domain Bacteria; phylum Pseudomonadota; class Alphaproteobacteria; order Caulobacterales; family Hyphomonadaceae; genus Hyphomonas; species Hyphomonas polymorpha. The sequence goes on along the minus strand of NZ_ARYM01000009.1, from coordinate 46,279 downwards.
TCGGTCGGCGTGCTCATCTCTGGTTCTCCATGGCGGCCTGCCTTGATAAACCGGATTCGGCCCTCAGGCGAGACTGACCGTTCCGTGTTAACGAGGATTCGTTTCAAATTTGCTTGCGCCGCAGCAATTTTTGGGCGATCCGCGCGTCCGACAGCTTGGAGAACTGGGATGAAAACCGTTGATGACATGATCACCGGCTACCGGCGCTTCCGCTCCGGTGCCTATGCCGAGCAGGTAGAACTCTATCAGCAGCTGAGCCAGGGTCAGGACCCGGACATCATGCTGATCGGCTGTGCCGATAGCCGCGCAGAGCCTTCGGACATTTTCAATGCGGCCCCCGGACAGATGTTCGTGGTGCGCAACGTGGCCAATCTGGTGCCGCCCTATCAGCCCAATGGCGGGCTGCACGGGGTTTCGGCGGCGCTCGAATTTGCCGTCAACATTCTCAAGGTGAAGATCATCGTGGTGATGGGCCATGGCGGTTGCGGCGGTGTCACCGCCTCCCTTACCAAGAATGACAGCCCACTGATCGGCGAGTTTGTGGCCCCTTGGGTGAAGCTGCTCGATGAAGCGCGGGAGCGCGTGCTGGCCAGCCAGCCGGTAAACCCGCAATTTGCCCTCGAGCTGGAAGGCATTGAAACCTCCATCGAAAACCTGATGACCTTCCCATTTGTCCGTGAAAAGGTCGAAGCCGGAACGCTGGAAATCCACGGCGCCTGGTTTGCCATCCGGCACGGCGAACTGCATTGGCGCAACCCGCGCTCGAAACGCTTCGAGATCGTCGCGCCGTAACCCCGCCAGGCGGTAAAAACAAAACGGCCCGGAAGGATGATCCCTCCGGGCCGTTTTCGTTTCGGAAGGCGAAGCCTTACTTGGAGTTTGCCTGCTCGCGGGCCACGGCTTCGCGGATCAGCTCGCGCGCCTTTTCGATGCCCTGCCAGCCATCGATGCGGGTCCACTTGCCTTTTTCGAGGTCTTTGTAGTGCTCGAAGAAGTGCTGGATCTTGTCGCAGAGGGTCTGCGGCAGGTCGTGATAGGTTGAGATCTTGTCGTAATAGCCCGTCAGTTTCGGGTGCGGAACGGCGAGGATCTTCTCGTCCTGGCCCTTGTCATCGGTCATCATCAGCACGCCCACGGGGCGCGCGCGCAGGACAGAACCGGGCACCAGCGGGCGGTTGCCCACCACCATCACGTCCACCGGATCACCATCCAGGCTCAGCGTGTGGGGCACGAAGCCGTAATTACAGGGATAGCGCATCTCGGTGTAGAGGAAGCGGTCGACGAACATCGCGCCGGAGGCCTTGTCGATCTCGTATTTGATCGCGTCGCCGCCAAGGGGCACTTCGATCAGAACGTTGATGTCGTCAGGCGGATTTTGGCCGGCGGATATTTTGGAAAGGTCCATAGCGCGTCGCGTCCTTCGCTGTGGGAGGGCAGGAAAGTTCGGCGCTCCGATGAACTGCAGAAGGCTTCAGGTCAAGGCCCGGATCGTTAAACTGCCCATTCGGGGTAGGCGAGAGACCCCCTACAGGGGCAGTTTCAGCCCATCCTGCGCCCCTCGGCGTCAAGGATCATCTCGCCGTCTTCCTTGTAGATGGGGCCGGGCGGCATCGTTTCCAGCAGGTCCAGAACCAGCTCGCTCGGGCGGCAGAGGCGCACGCCCTTCGGGCTGCACACGATGGGCCGGTTGACGAGGACTGGATGCTTCAGCATTGCCGCCAGGATTGTCTCGTCGCTGACGCCGGGCTCCAGCAGGCCCAGCTCCTTTGCCGGAGACTTTGTTTCGCGCAATGCGGCGCGCGGCGTGAGGCTCGCCGCGGCGAAAAGACCGAGCAGCTGAGCCCGGCTCCAGCCTTCTGCCAGATATTCGACCACCACGGGGGTCTCGCCGCTCGCCTCGATGATGGCGAGCACATTGCGCGAGGTGCCGCAGTCAGGATTGTGATGGATGACGATCATGCCGTTTCCTCCTCCTTGAAGGCGCTGCGGGTGCGGTTGGCGAAGGCGACAAGCGTCAGCATCACCGGTACTTCAACCAGCACCCCGACCACCGTTGCCAGGGCCGCGCCGGAGTTGAGCCCAAACAGGCTGATCGCGACGGCCACAGCCAGCTCGAAAAAGTTCGACGTGCCGATCAGCGCGCAGGGCGCGGCCACTTTGTGCGGCACTTTCCAGGCCCAGGCCGCCGCATAGGCAAGGGCGAAGATGCCGTAGGACTGGATGAGGATCGGCACGGCGATCAGCACAATGACAAGGGGTGAGGCGAGAATGGTCCCGCTCTGAAATCCGAACAGAAGCACCACCGTCGCCAGAAGGCCGATCACGGAGAGCGGCTTTATCCTTTGCGTGAACCCGTCCACGGCGCCCGTCCCGCCCCGCTTCATCAGCCAGCTGCGCATGATCACTCCGGCAATCAGCGGGATCACGACATAGAGCAATACTGACAGGATCAGCGTTTCCCAGGGAACGAAGATGTCTGTCACGCCGAGCAGCAGCGCAACGATCGGTGCAAAGGCAAACACCATCACGGCATCATTCACGCTCACCTGCACCAGCGTATAGTTCGGGTCGCCTCTCGTCAGTTGAGACCAGACAAACACCATCGCCGTACACGGCGCAGCGCCCAGCAGGATCAGCCCCGCGATATAGCCTTCGGCATCCTCCGGCGGGATCAGCCCGGCAAATACATGCCGGAAGAACACAACCCCCAGAAGCGCCATGCTGAACGGCTTGATCAGCCAGTTGACCGTCAGGGTAATGATCAGGCCCTTTGGCCTCTCGCCCACGCGCCGCATGGCGGAGAAATCCACCCCGATCATCATTGGCCAGACCATCGCCCAGATCAGCACGGCAACGGCGAAATTCACATTGGCATATTCCAGCGCCGCCAACGCCTGAAAGGCGCCCGGCACAAGCAGGCCAAGACCGATCCCTGCAAGGATGCAGAGACCGACCCAGACCGAAAGGTATTTTTCAAACGCCCCCATTGATCCTTACCCGCAACAACCGGCAGGGGTGGTTTCGGCCTTCGGGGCCGGGGCCGGGCAGCAGGCCGTCGCCGGAATCGCCATGCCAGTCGGCGTTGCGGCCAGGCGCCCGCCTTCAATCTCTGGCCCGCCGCCATACACGGCGCTTTCGCCAACGGTGTGGAACACTTCCCAGGGCACGCCCGCCGGATCATTCACCCAGCTCTTTTCGGACTGCGCATAGCAGCACACCGTCGCGCCCTCTTCCAGCACCGGCGCATCGGCCGCTTTCAGCCGGGCATACACCTCGGTCAGCTCCTCGCCCGTTTCCGCCTGGATGCCGAGATGCTCCACGCCCGGCGATGCGCCCCGCGCGCTGATCGCGAGGTTCACCCGCGGATCCTCCAGCATCCATTTGGCATAATCTTCCTTCAGCACCGTAGGCTGGGCGGCAAACAGCGTCGAATAGAACGCCACTGAGCGTGGCAGATCTTCCACCGCAATGTGAACATGCAGGCGTTTCATGGGATGTCCTTTCTTCCCGGAAAGTCAGCAGCAGCGCGACTGCGCCGCCTCAAGCACAGGCGTGCAAATCTCGCTGCGCCCCTGGCAGCAATCTTCCATCAGGAACACAATCAGTCCGCTGATGGCCTCATATTGAGCTTTGTAGATGATCGACCGGCCCTGCCGCGTGCCTTCGATCAGGCCGGCATTGGACAGCAGCGTCAACTGCGCCGAAAGCGTATTGGGCGGCACGCCGAGGGCGGCGGCTATCTCCCCGGCGGGCAGGCCGTCAGGCCCCGCCTTGATCAGCAGGCGGAACAGCGCCAGCCGGTTTTCCTGAGCCAGGGCGGAAAGCTGCGCCAATGCAGCCGATTGCGAGAGGGTGGTTTTCGATTCCATATTTCCAATATCGTGGAAATATGGAAAAGGTCAAGCAGCGATTTTCATCCCCGCCGCTTCAGCCCGTAATTGAAGCTGACGGAGATGCGCGCCTCGTCTGTCCGGCTCGGCATCACCTCATGGCGCAGCCAGCTTTCCCACAACAGGCAATGGCCTTCGCGCGGCTGCACATAAACAAACCGCCGCGCCTCTTCCGGCGCATCCTCGCGCAGCTGCGGCGCCGCCATCATCATCGCCAGCCGCGGGTCTTCATACTTGATCCGGCCTGCGCCTTCGGGCACCGCCACATAATAGGTGCCCGAGATCACACTCCCGGGATGTATGTGCCCGGAATGATGCCCGCCTTCGCCCAGGATATTCACCCAGATCGCGTCGAGCGTCAGGGAAAGCCCGTCCATGTCCCAGGAGTGATCGCGCGCAAATTTCGCCGCCGCCTTGTCCAGATGTTTCTTCAGCTCGGCAAATTCGGGAAAGCGCTCGGGCAGGTCGTCAAGCGAGGCATAGGACGTATACCCATCATACCCCTCCGCCTCGCACCAGGCATTCCCCGCCGCGTCTTCCTCTTCCAGCAGCCAGGCGCACCGCTCCAGCCCCTCGCGCAGGGCCGCACTGCCAATCTTCAATTCCTCGATCCGGGTGGCAAACAGAACGCGCATGGGCAGGGGCCTCCAAAGCTTCCCGCGCCCTTACAATCCCTTGGCGAGGGCTTCAAGCTGATCGGCCGCCATCCGCCAGCCCTCATGAAAGCCCATGACCTCATGTTCCTTCATCGCTTCCTCGCTCCAGTGCAGCGCGCGCCAGATGTAATGCGTGCGGCCCTCGCCGGCGTCTGCAAACAGCGTTTCGCAGGTCAGGAACGGCCGCTCGGAAGGCACCCATCCCGGAAGGAATGCATCGGTCGTCACGATCCGTTTCATCGGCGTCACGTCCAGGAATACGCCGAGATTCTCAAACCGCTCCCCCTCCGGGCCGTTCATCACGCTATAGCTTTCCCCGCCGGGCCGCAGGTCCATCCGCGCATCGGTCACATACCAGGGCTTGGGACAGAACCATTTCTCCAGCAGGGCAGGCTCGGTCCAGCAACGCCACACCTTTTCCAAGGGCGCGTCCATCACCCGCTCATGGGTCAGAACGAATTTCGGTTCGTGAGAAGTCATGCGGTGTCGCTTTCCTTGAGAGGTTGGGCCTGTTGAGCCTGGGATTGGGTGAAAAGGGCGCGCTGGGCGTCAAAGGCCCGGGTGAAAGCGGGCCGGCTTTCTCCGCGCGCCACATAGGCGGCAATCGCCGGCCAGGCCTCAAGCAGGCCCGTACTATTCAGCCGGCGCAGCACACTGATCATCATCAGGTCGCCCGCGCTGAACGCCCCCTCCAGCCAGTCAGCCTCGCCGAGGTGCCGGGAAAGATCACCCAGCCGGTCATGGATGCGCGCTTCCAGAAGGGCCCGCCGCTCGTCATGCCAGGGCTTCTCCTTCTCCAGCACGCCTGCAAGGCTGTAATCAAACACCGGCGGCTCCACCGTGTTGAGCGCGGCAAACATCCAGGCCATCGCCCGTGCCCGCGCGGCTTCTTCCGCAGGCAGAAGGGCAGGGCAGTGCCCGGCAATGTGAAGAACGATGGCGCCCGATTCAAAAAGGGTCAGCCTCTCTTCCTCATAGGCCGGTATCTGCCCGAAAGGCTGGCGCGCCTTGTGCGCCGCTCCTTTCATCTCGGCAAAGGAAACAGAGCGCACCTCATAAGCCCGCCCCGCTTCTTCCAGCGCCCAGCGTACCGGCATGTCCCGCGCAAGGCCCCGGCCGCGGTCGGGCGAGTTTGCAAAGACGGTGATCGTGGGGGTCATGAGCGGCTGAGTCGCTCTGGGCGCGCGGCGGCTTCCAGCGCGGCAATATCAATCTTCGTCATCCCCAGCATCGCGGTCATCGCGCGCTCGGCGGTGCCTGGATCATCTGACCAGACAAGCTCCTCCAGGCGCCGGGGCGATACCTGCCAGGAAAGCCCGAACCGGTCCTTGCACCAACCGCACTGGCTGGCGCTTCCGCCCCCCGCAATCAGCGCGTCCCAATAGTAATCCACCTCTTCCTGCGTTTCGCATTCGATCAACAGGGAGAAGGCTTCCGTCTGCGGAAATACCGGCCCGCCATTGATCGCGGCAAACTTCTGTCCCCGGATGGTAAACTCCACCACCATGACCGCGCCCTTGGGCACCCCTGGATTGTGGGGATTGTCCGCCGGCGCGCGCCGGACAGCCTCAATCCGGCTATCGGGGAAAAGACCGGTGTAAAATTCGGCGGCCTCCAGCGCATCATTGTCGAACCAGAGATTGGGAACGAGGGTCAGCATGGGCGCTTCCTTTTTGCGGAGAGGGGGCGGGTTTAAGCCGCCGGTTCGAAAAGCTGGCAGATATACCGGCGCAGGTGATCAAGGCTGGCCTGCGCGGGGCCGGCGTCCCCGCTCGCCTTGGCCAGGATGAAGGCGCCCTGCGTTACTGCCACAATGTGCTGTGCCAGGCTCTGCGCGCTCCAGCCGCCCGCCGCGCCCCCGGAAAGTCCGTGTGCGGCCATCGCCGCTTCAATATCTGGCACCAGCCTCTCGCCATGCCGGCGCATGCTGTCCCAGGTGGCCGCCGCCACAGGCGGGCTGGTCGCCCAGGCTTCCTGCGCCATGGTGCCCACGAAGCAGGTAAACTCGGCAATCTCCCCGCTCATCATCTCGCGGCGAAAGTCGATATAACCGAGCAGGCGGGCGAGCGGATCAGCAGGCTGATGATAAGGCGCGGTCTCGAAGAAGGCCTCGGTCACCGCGCTCCAATGGTCTGCGGCGGCGGCGGCCAGCTCCTCCTTGCTCTTGAAATGATGAAAGAACGCGCCCTTGGAAACCCCGGCCGCCGCGCAGATCTCATCCACACTCGTCGCGGAAAGCCCCTGCCGCCGCACCAGCCCGAATGCAGCCTCCATCAGATTGTCGCGCGTCTGCGGATTTGCCTTCCGGGCCATGCGTGGGTGCTCCTTGAAGGAATACATACCAACCAGTCGGTATTGCTGTCAAGCAAGCTCAACTCGACACCCGTGCGCCCCTGTCCGAAGACGCCCTCGCGAAGGCAGGGACCTGGACTTGAACCCGGCCGATCGGGAATTGGACGGCAACGCCGGTTTGCAACGCGTAGGGCGGATAGAGCGTAGCGAAATCCGCCATCGCCAAACACAGCGCCCGTGTGCGCCGGATTTCGGCTTCCCAGCCTCTATCCGACCTACGAGCCGCGAAGTGATCCGATACTCAGGAAGGCGGGAAGGAAATAGCGTCAGATCAGATCAGGCCAGCGCGCATCAACGCTGTAGCGACCCGGCGCAACCTGTCTGATCGCGACGGTCATGCCGGCTTCGCGGCAGATGATTTCGGCAGCGGCAACATCCCAAAGGCCGCAACCATGCTCGATATATCCGCTCAACCTACCCAGAGCAGCAGAGGCGAGTGAAAAGACGGCGCAGCGATAGCGCACGACGGCAAACCCTTTCGCTCGAAAGAGCTGGGCTCTTGAATCGGTATCGGAGCCCGCCTCAAAATCGTTTTCTCCCAGGGCGATGAGTTTTGGGGCCCTCAAGGGGCGGCGTTGGGCAACGGGCTGCCCGTTCACACGCAGCCCGCCTTTGGCTTCTGCCGAAAGCAGGAGTCCGAGTTCCGGCAGGGCAATCGCGCCCAGCACAGAGCGGCCATTTTGTAGATACCCGGCTGAAATGCCCCATATGGGCAGGCCCAACACATAGTTCGTGGTCCCATCAATCGGGTCAATTGCCCAGCCCGTTGCGGTCTCGTCCAGGGCGCCGCCTTTTTCCTCGCCGAGAATACGGGCGCCCTTGAAGGCCGCTGTAATTTCCCCGCGAAGCAGATCTTCGACTTCGATGTCCGCGTTGGTGACAAACTGACCCCTGGATTTTTCATCGACGATCAGCGTGTCGCGCATTGCCGAGTGCGCCATTGCCAAGTCTGCGGCCCGCCGCATGATGGTTTCAATCTGGCCAGGCGTGGGCAGGTCCATGTCCGGAGCATGGCGCCGAGGCGGGGCAGGGTAAAGCGCCCGTTTGAAGCCCCGTTGGAGATTTTGCCCCGTTCCTTGGAGTTTCCGTTGGAGTTTTTCCGGCGCGCTTGTCCCCAAAGAAAAAGCCCGCCGCGGAGGGGTCCGGGCGGGCTTTGTCAGGGAAGGGCGGGGCCCTATTCCGGCTTGCGGAACTTCAGGGTCATCCGGTCGCTTTCGCCGATGGCCTTGTATTTCTCCGGGTCAAAGCCCTCGATGGTCACCCCCTCGCGGCCAGAGGTGGCGCTGTTGGGCGGCAGGGTCCACACGCCGAAGGGGTGGTCGGCGGTGTCGGCCGGGTTGGCGTTGATTTCGCTCGCTTCCACGAATTCAAAACCGGCGGCGGTGGCCAGGCGGTGTTCCACCACGCCCAGGGTGCCGCCGGGCTTCAGCGCGGCATAGGCGTCGGTGAAGAATTTCTCGGTATAGCCGCCGGCCATCCAGTTATGAATGTTGCGGAAGGTCAGCACGGCGTCGGCCGTGCCCGCCTCGGTCAGCGGGCCGGACGTAGCGGAAAACGCTGAATATTCAATGGTTCCAAAGCGCGGGTCGGCATAGGCGGCCTGGAATTCGGCCAGGCGCTCCTCCATCCGGGCGCGCCGCTCGGCGTCGTCCACGGAGGCGATGTCAAAGCCGGCGGCCACCAGCGTGCCGCCGCCAGACGCCAGCCAGGGCGCCAGGATATTGGTATACCAGCCACCGCCCGGCCAGATCTCGACCACCTTGTCCCCTGCTTCGACGCCGAAGAATTCCAGCGTCTCCACCGGGTGGCGCCACTGGTCACGCGCCTTTTCCTCGGGCGAGCGCAGGTCGGAATTGACGATGTCGGCCAGGCTGGTGGCGGGCGCAGCCTCCGTTGTTGCGGTTTCGGCGGCGCCATCTGCGGGCGTTTCGGCCGGCGGGGCTGCCTGGTTGCAGGCGGCCAGCATCGCCGCCGAAGCGGCCATCAGCATCAGTTTTTTCATAAAACGTCTCCATCCCAGGGGTCTTGATACACCTCCTACGCTACCCACATAGGGCTTGTCACGGTGCCGCAAAGCGGGCCGGGGCCGGAAGAGGTGCCAGCGCCATGTGAACGGGCTGGAGTTTCGCTTCCCCTCCGAAAAACTCCAACCACAGTTGCTTTTGAGAGGACTGTAAAATGAGCAATATCGATCTCACCCCCCTGTATCGCACCATGGTCGGCTTTGACCGTCTCGCTGGCATGATCGATCAGGCCTCCCGCCTCGACGGGACGCAGGGCTATCCCCCCTATAATATCGAGAAAGTCGACGAAAACGCCTTCGCCATCGAAATCGCCGTCGCCGGGTTTACCGAGGCTGACCTCGAAATCGAAACCAAGGAAGGCCTGCTTACGGTCGCCGGCAAGAAAGGCGAAACCGAAGACGGCAACGGCCGCAATTTCCTCCATCGCGGCATCGCCCAGCGCAGCTTCATCCGCCGCTTCCAGCTGGCCGATCACGTTCTCGTGACCGCCGCCAGCCTTGAGCATGGCGTGCTGCGCATCGACCTCATCCGCGAGATCCCGGAAGAGAAGAAAGCCCGCAAGATCGAAATCGGCACGGGCACCTCTGCCAAGGGTCCGAAACTGATCGGCAAGAAGTCCGCCACAGACAACGCAGCTTAAATCAGCTTACAGCGTTTGCCGTGAGGCGACGGAACGGAAGGCCCTCGCAGCTCAGGCTGCGGGGGTCTTTTCCTTTGTGCGCGGCTCGGCGAAGTAGCCGTCCGCTCCCGCTTCAGCCAGGAAGGCGGCAAGGCCTTCAGCCTCTTTCGCCCCGCGCACCCGGTCGCGCAGCTTCTGGAAAGAGCGCCCGGCATAATTCTGCGTCGCCTGTTCGAACACGCCGCCTTCCAGCGTCACCGAAAACCGCTTGGCCTGGCGTCCGGCGCTCGCCGCATTGGCATTCGCCCAGGGCAGATAGGCGCGGGCGACATCGCCCTCGAACAACGCCAGCAGCGTGGGCTTCAGTGCGTCCAGCTCGGCAAACGGCCCGCCTGCCTTGGGATCAGCCATATTCTCGCACCACGCTACCACGAAAGGCGCCCGGTCATTCAGCCAGGCCGCCGGCGTCGGGTCGGTCAGCATCTGCTGGAACTGCGCGGCCAGCGCGAAGTCCGCCGCCGATGGGCGCCCGCCGAGCAGGAACAGATGTTCCTTCAGATGGTCGTTAAGGCGCAGCGCAAAGTTGCGATAAGACGCCTCCAGCGCCGGGGCATTGTCTGCTTCTGCGCCCACAAGCGGCAGACGCGCCAGCATCCGCTCGGCAATCTGCTTGGCCGGGGTCTTGTACGCGCGCGGGCGTTTGCCGCCGTTCAGCTGCACCAGCACGCGAATGGAGGCCGCGTCCCGGTCAGGCATCTGGCCCCAGCGCTGCTGGAACATCGCCTTGTTCAGCCATTCGTCCGCATAGTCCTCAAGGATCAGCGAGATAAGGGCGAGCGTGGCATCTTCCGGCTGGATCGCGGGCTCTGGATGGGCCTTGTCGAGGATCGACAGGATCTGCGTGGAATCCTGGTTCACCTTGCCTTCGGGCGAAACCAGCAGCGGCACCGTCGGCGCCTTGGCCAGTTCGCGGAACTCGGCGTCATTGGCGCTGCAGCGGGCGACCCATTCGAAGTCGAGCCCCTTGTAACGCAACGCCGCGCGCACCTTGAAAGAGTAGGGCGACGTGTCAGCGCCAAAGAGTCTGTAGCCGGCCATCAGAAAAATCTCTCGGGAAACATGGGGTCTCTCTAGGCAGTTCACTTCCCGCTGCCAAGCATAGTTTGCCGCAAACGCTGTTCCCCGGTATGCGCTGTTGCAACAGGAATACGGTTCCGGGAGATGAAAATGCGGGTGATGCATGTCATGGCGGGCGCGGCTGAAGGCGGCGCAGAGAACATCATGCTGGAATCGGTGCTGGCCCTCGCTGAGGCCGGATACGCCCAGCATGTGGTGACGCGCCCGGACAATCAGTTCCGCATCGGCAAGTTCAAGGACGCCGGCATCGGGGTTGATACCGCCAGCTTCAACAATGCGTGGCCATTCCCGACGCGCAGCGTTCTTGGCCGCGCGATCAAGGCATTCAAGCCGGATGTGATCGAATACTGGATGGGCCGCGCCGGCCAGTTTGCGCCCAAGGCTTACCGCAACCGGTCGGTTGCCTGGTATGGCGGCTATTACAAGCTCGCCCGCTTCACCAATTGCGAATGGCATGTGGGCCTCACCATCGATCTTCTGCGCCATATCCGCGAGCAGGGCGTGCCGGAAGACCGCTCTGCCATCATTCATACGTATGCTGATTTTACCGGATCAGCCCCGGCAGATCGCGCCGCCCTCAATACACCCGCCGATGCGCCCGTCGCGCTCGCCCTGGCGCGCCTGCATGAGAAGAAGGGCCTCGACACACTGCTGGACGCGACGGCGAAAGTGCCCGGCCTTTATGTCTGGATTGCGGGGGAGGGGCCGCTCGAGGCAGAACTCAAAGCGCATTGCACACGCCTTGGCCTCGATGACCGCGTCCGTTTTCTCGGCTGGCGGAATGATCGCGGCGCTCTGCTGGAAGCGTGCGATGTGGTGGCCTTTCCCTCCCGCTACGAACCTTTCGGCACGGTGACGGTCGATGCCTGGGCGGCTTCTCGTCCGCTCGTCGCTGCCGACGCGGTCGGTCCGGCCGCCTATGTGAAGGACGGGGTGAACGGTCTTCTCATTCCGAAGAATGATGTCGACGCGCTCGCCAACGCACTCTCCCGCGTGATCACCGACAAGGCGCTCGCCGCAAAGCTGGTCGAAGGCGGGCGCGCCAGTTATGAGGCGCAGTTCAACAAGGCCGCCTTCCAGCGCGACTCGGCCGCCTTCTATGAGCGCGTCCGCGCCCATGCCGGGCCATTTGCCGGCTGATCAGTGGTCCTGAGACGCCGCGAAGAACCAGCGATAAAGCCGCGCTGCGGCGTGTTTTCCCAGGCCGGTTTCCACGCGCACGCCCGCTTCCCGCAGGATCACCAGCCCGTCCCGCGCAGTGGGGTGGGGGTCTTCGATGGCCACAACCACGCGCGCAATCCCGGCATCCACCAGCTTGCGCGAGCAGGAGGCTGCCCCGCTGGAGCGTTCGCGGCAGGGCTCCAGCGTCACATACGCTGTGCCGCCTTTGGCTTTTCCGGCGGCTTCCTCTAGCGCGATCTCTTCAGCGTGCGGCCGCCCGCCGGTGCCGGTAACCCCGGCGCCCACGATATGCCCGGCAGCATCCACCAATATGCAGCCCACGGACGGATTCTTTCCGGTCAGGCCCTGATTGAGGCGGGCAAGCTGAAAGGCCCGCCCCATCATCCGCCGGTCGCGCCGTTTGCTCATGGCAGCGGTGGCAGCGGCTGGGCCCGGCTTTCGTCGAGATAGCGCACGGAAACCGGCTTGAGATTGGTGTCGAGTTCGATCAGCAGCGGGTTACCCGTGGGGATCTCAACGCCGGTGATCTGGTCGTCCGGCACCCGGAACAGGTGTTTCACCAGCGCGCGCAGCGAGTTGCCATGCGCAGCGATCAGCGTGTCCTTGCCGGCAATCAGCTCGGGCGCGATACGCTGTTCCCAATAGGGCAGCACGCGCTCCAGTGTCGTTTTCAGGCTTTCCGTGTTCGGAATGTCGATGCCTTTGTAACGCGGATCAGGCGTGAGGTCGTAGGTGCTGCCCACTTCCAGGGGCGGGGGGGGAATGTCATAGCTGCGGCGCCAGACGTGAACCTGTTCTTCGCCATGCTTGGCGGCGGTCTCGGCCTTGTCGAGCCCGGTGAGGCCGCCATAGTGGCGCTCATTGAGGTGCCAGTCCTTCTCGATCGGCAGCCAAACACGCTTCATTTCGGTCAGGGCGAGCCAGAGCGTGCGGATGGCGCGGGTCTGCACGCTGGTAAAGCCGGCGCGGAAATCGGCGTCGAGCGCCGCCAGCATCTGCCCGGCCTTGCGGGCTTCGGCTTCGCCTTTCTCCGTCAGGTCTGCGTCCCACCAGCCGGTGAAGCGGTTTTCAAGGTTCCAGGCAGACTGGCCGTGCCGGATCAGGACGAGCTTGGTCATGGCATTCCTCAATTTCTGGGCGGCCTGGCTCAAGGCTGCCGGGTTTGGCCGCTCTCTTTCCTGCAAATTGGCCGAATATCAAGCGCCCATCACGCGGATCAGCTCTGCAAAGGCGAGCACCACATGATAGCCGGTGGAGGCAGGCATGCTGGAAGAAAGGATGGCCCCGTCAGCGCCGAAATGGTCGATCCAGCCACCGTCTTCAGTGAGATATTCGTCCATCAGGATGTCAAAGCTGCGGCAGGCGGCCGCGGCGTAGCGTTCGTCCCGGCGTGCTTCCAGCATCGCAAGATGGGCTTTGAGCGCTTCAGTCTGCGGCCAGGTACGGCGTGATGCGTCTACCGGCGCGCCGCCGCGGGCGGCCGTCTGAATCGCCCGTCCCTCCACGTCCAGTGTCGTCAGCGCATACGCGTAAAGGCGCTCAGCAGATGCAGAGACCGCTTCTCCCCGCGCGCGGGCGTAGGCATGCAGCAGCCATACCCATTCGAACTGATGTCCGGGCTCCACAATCCGGCTGGCGTCCCCGGGCAGAGGCGACCAGTCCGGCGCGAAGAACTCGCCCAGCAGCCCCTGGTCCCCGGCGGTGAATTTCGTTTCGAACAGGCTGGCCAACTCATCGGCCCTGGCCAGATGGCCCCCGTCTGGCTGGAGTGTGTGCAGCGACAGGCACGCTTCCAGCAGGTGCATATGCGGGTTCTGCTGGCGCTGGGCAGGTGGGGGCAGGGCTTCGGCGTATCCGCCATTCACCCGGTCGTGCGCTTCCCGGTCCAGGTTCGCGAGGATGCCGTTGGCTGCGGTGAGTGCATGTTCTGCAGGTCCGGGGCCGCGCGCGGCTTCTGCCAGGGCGAACAGCGTGAAGGCGTTATCGTAAAGGTCAAAGGTCGGGTCGGTCAGCTGGCCGGTGGTGTAGGATAACGCGCGCCCTGTCAGCCCCTGCGGGTTGAGGGCCGGGCCAGCCAGCGTCGCCACGCCGGCATTCACCAGCCGGGCGGCCGTGTCGCGCTTCCAGCCCATCCGCCAGGCTTCAGCGAAAACATAGGTCTGCCGGGCCTGCACCCGCACGCGCGTGGTATCGACCGTCGCATCATCCAGCGATGTCGTCAGCGCCTCTGGGAAGAGGCCGGCTTCATTCACGCCATGATCCGCCCAAAGCGGGAAGCAGCTGTCAAACAGCCAGCTTCTGGCCTCACGGGCCCGCCTCTGAAGCGCCGATACCGACATAAGGTGTTGCCTTCCCCCCGGACTAACGCTGCAATTGGCTCGCCAATATCTGCGTCCACCTGCTAACAGGAGCCTGACAGATTGGCCAGCGCCTGACAGGCATTCGGCCCGTAATGCAGGAGCGCCGATGCGCGACAAGATTTTCTTTCCCCTCGCGGCCCTGCTGACCGTGTTGATGATCCTCCTGGCGATCCAGCCGGGCATTGGCCGTCTGCCCACGGGCGCTGTAACAGGGGATGGCGTGGACTATTCGCGCATCGTGATTGACGACACCTATCTCAACAAGATCGTGCAGGGCACCGATGCCAGCGCCCAGCTGATCCGGGACCGGGGCACCTATTTCCTCCATATCGAAGGCACAGCAGACGGGTTGGTTGCCGCCCCTGAACTCAACCCGCATTTCCGGATCGCAGCAGATGTCGAGATGCAGTTCGCCGGGCGGCGCATTCGCGTGACCGCCCGTGTCCGCCCCGCAGATGTCAGGGGCGCCAGCCAGGTCGAGATGAATTATTCGGCCGGCCGGTCGGGGGATTCCGGCTGGCAGACGCTGGATCTGGGGGAAGGCTTCACAGAGGTGAGCTTTGAATATGATGTGCCCCCGCTTCAGGGGGAGCAGGGGGTCGATTACATCGCCATCCGCCCGGCAATTCCGGAAGGGTCGCGCGCCATCGTTCTGGAGAGCATTGTGCTGGAGCGTCTGCCTTGAGCAGGTTTCGCCAGGCTGCGAAGCCGGTTGCACAGCTTTCTCCCCGCCGGTATCAAACCTCATGTTTTGAGAGGGACCGGGGGCATTCATATGCCTGGGCTGCCGGTCCATAGATTTCAGAAATAGGAGATTTCATGCGCACCGTTTTCGTGTCGCTGAGCGCCTTGCTTCTTGCCGCCTGTGCTTCGGGCACCCCATCGGAGACCAATTTGACCGCTGATACTCCCCCCGCCGCTGTACCCTTTGATGAAACCTCCCATCTCTGGCTGGAGGAGGTGGAGGGCGCAGAGGCGCTTGCCTGGGTGACCGCGCAGAATGAGCGGACGCTGGCCGAGCTTCAGTCCGATCCCCGCTATGCCGGGTTTGAGGCGGAGGCCCTTGAAGTCCTCAACTCGTCCGAGCGCATCCCCTATGGCAGCGTGCGCGATGGTTACGTCTATAATTTCTGGCAGGACGAAAAGAACGTCCGCGGCCTCTGGCGCCGCACGCCTCTGGCCAGCTACGCCACCGAAACCCCCGCCTGGGAAACGATTGTCGATTTCGACAAGCTGTCCGCCGATGAAGGCGCCAACTGGGTCTACAAGGGCGCCAACTGCCTGCGGCCGGCGCCGGGCGGAGAATGGCTCTGCCTGGTCTCGCTGTCAGATGGCGGCAAGGACGCGGTGATCAATCGCGAATTCAATCTGGCCACGAAGCAGTTCGTCGAGGGCGGCTTCGTCACCGCTGAAGCCAAGCAGGGCCTTGCCTGGGCCGGGCCTGATACGCTGCTGATCGCCACTGACTGGGGCGAAGGCACACTGACGGAATCGGGCTATCCCTCCATCGTCAAGCGCTGGCAGCGCGGCACGCCGGTGGAAGAAGCCGTTGAACTTTTCCGCGGCAAGGAAACCGATGTCGGCGTCTGGCCGATGACGATGAAGCTGGAAGATGGCCGCGTCCTTCAGGGCGCGGTGCAGGCAGAAACCTTCTTTACCCAGAAGTATTTCTGGTTCCCGGAAGGGGAGACCGAGGGTGTCCGCTGGCCGCTGCCGCTGAAAGCCACGCCCAATGGCATCTATAAGGGCCAGTTCCTCTTCACCATTGAGCAGGACTGGACGCCTGAAGGCCAGGAAGCCTTCAAGGCCGGTGACCTTCTTTCTTTCGAACTTGGCGCTTTCCTCGAAACCCGCTCCCTGCCGCCGGTCACGCTTGCCTTCCGCCCGACGGAAGCCCAGGCGGTCAATGGCGTGGCCATCGCCAAGGGCGCGGCGCTTCTCTCCATCAGCGACAATGTCGTAGGCAAGGTGCTTCGCATCGAGCCGTCGGCTGGCGGATGGACCACATCGCCGGTGGAACTCCCCGGCACAGGTCAGGTCGGCATCGCGTTTGCTGATGAGGATGAAACCGCCGTCTTCCTCAACTATGAGGATTTCCTCACGCCCAGCTCGCTGCTGAACTATGATGTCGCCTCTGGCGCCGTCACGCCGCTCAAATCCCTCCCCGCCAAGTTTGATGCCACTGGCCTCAAGGTGGAGCAGTTCTTCGCCACCTCGAAAGACGGCACCCGCGTGCCCTATTTCATTGTCCACCGTGAAGACATGCCGCTTGATGGCACCACGCCGACCCTGCTCTATGGCTATGGTGGTTTCCAGGTGTCGATGACGCCGGGCTACAGCCCCGTCAGCGGCCGTCTCTGGCTGGAAGAGGGCGGGGCGTATGTCCTCGCCAATATCCGGGGCGGCGGCGAATTCGGCCCCAACTGGCACCAGGCGGGCCTCAAACAGAACCGTCAGCGCATCTATGACGACTTCATCGCCGTCGGCGAAGACCTCACTGAACGGAAGATCACGAGCCCCGAACATCTCGGCATCATGGGCGGCTCGAATGGCGGCCTCTTGATGGGCGTGATGCTCAATCAGCGTCCGGATCTCTGGAATGCCGTGGTCGTGCAGGTGCCACTGCTAGACATGCTGCGCTACCACCTCCTGCTGGCAGGCGCTTCCTGGGTTGATGAATATGGTTCGCCGGATTTGCCGGAGGAACGCGCCTTCCTCGAAACCATCTCGCCCTACCAGAATTTCGATGCGTCGAAGCCATATCCGGTGCCCTTCTTCGTCACCTCGACGAAGGACGACCGGGTCCATCCGGGCCATGCCCGCAAGATGGCCAAACGTTTCGAAGAGGCGGGCCTGCCTTTCCTCTATTTCGAAAACATGGATGGGGGCCACGCCGCTGCGGCAGACCAGACGGCCCGGGCCAAACGCTCGGCGCTGGAATACACCTATCTCTCCCGCCAGCTTTTCCCGAAAGCGGCGGAATAGCCGGGCAGGCCGCAGGCTTCTGCGCGCAGATATGTGAGGACGGGCCGGTTCATTCCGGCCCGTTTCTTTTTGGCTTTCTTTTGCCGGTGAGGGCTACTTGTGGCATAATGCCTGTCATGAAGCTCGATGCGCCCGGACTTGTGGTGGCAAACGTGCGCCTGGACCCTGTCATCGAGGCGCACCGGGAAATCCTTGCGGCCTCCGGCGCCATCGAAGCGATGTGGAACTGGATGCCGCTGATGGACACCGGCACCAGTTTCAACGCCTATTTCGACCAGACCCTGCAGGATGCCCGGGAAGGCCGGATGGTGCCCTTCGCCATCACGCGGACCACCGACGGCGCGTTTGCCGGTGTGGTTTCCTATATGAACATCGCCCGTCTCCACCGGCGCTTGCGCATCGGATACCGCTGGCAACCGCCCCAAATGCGTGGCGGCCTCGTCTCGGCGGCCACATCCCTTGCCCTGATGCAGCGGGCAAAGGATTGCCGCTTCCAGCGCATCGAATTCCTGGTGAATGTCGCCAATAAGGAGGCCATCGCAGCGGTTGAGCGCTTTGGCGCGGCCCGCGAAGGTACGCTGCGCCACTATATGCGCACCGCCAACGGCCTCTGGGCCGATGTGGCGGCTTTCTCCCTGATTGGCCCGGAAATAGACCGCACGATCGCCAGCCTCCGCCAGCATGTGGAGGCCCTGGAGGCTGCCGAAGCTTGACCTGTGGATTGCCGCGTGCTTTAGGCGCCCCAAATTCCGCGCAGTCCATAAGCGCGCCCTGACCGGCACATGTTCCTATATAGACGGAACGGGAGGCCAGCGGGGCCCCCCGCCCGGCGAAGTTTCGCTCAGCGGGGCTTTTGTCTATTGCGCGCAGAATGAGGAGTAACGCGGTATGTTCGACGCTCTAAGCGAACGCCTTGGCAGTATTTTCGACGGCCTGACGGGCCGTGGCGCGCTGTCCGACAAGGACGTCAGCGAAGCCCTGCGCGAAATCCGCGTTGCCCTGCTTGAGGCCGATGTGGCGCTGCCCGTCGTCAAGGAATTCGTTGAAAAGGTTAAAACCCGCGCCGTTGGCGAAGAGGTTATCCGCTCGGTGAAGCCGGGCCAGCAGGTCATCAAGATCGTTTATGACGCGCTGGTCGATATGCTCGGCGCCGATGAGGAAGAAAGCCACCTCCGCGTCGACACGCCCCCGGCCGTTGTGATGATGGCGGGCCTTCAGGGCTCGGGTAAAACCACCACCACCGGCAAGATCGCCAAGCGCCTGGCTGATCGCGGCAAGAAGAAAGTTCTCCTCGCCTCGCTCGACGTGCGCCGCCCGGCGGCCATGGAACAGCTGGCGATCCTGGCAAAGCAGGCGGGCGAAACCGTCAGCTCTCTGCCGATCATTGCCGGCCAACTTCCCGCTGACATTGCCCGCCGCGCCATGCAGGCGGCCAAGATCGGCGGCTATGATGTCCTGATCCTCGACACTGCCGGCCGCACCTCGATCGACGAGCAGATGATGGCCGAGGCGGCAGAGATTGCCGCCATTGCCAACCCGTCTGAAGTTCTCCTCGTGGCCGATGCTCTCACCGGCCAGGACGCGGTGGAAACCGCCCGCCGCTTTCATGAGCGCCTGCCGCTCACCGGCCTTGTCCTGACACGGATGGACGGCGATGGCCGGGGCGGCGCCGCGCTGTCGATGCGCGCAGTCACCGGCCTGCCGATCAAATTCCTCGGCGTTGGTGAAAAACTTGATGGGCTCGATGCCTTCGATGCCAAGCGCGTTGCGGGCCGTATCCTCGGCCAGGGCGATATTGTCAGCCTCGTCGAAAAAGCTGCCGAACATTACGACGCCGAGAAGGCCGAGCGTATGGCGGCCAAGCTCAAGAAGGGCGAGTTCGATCTTGAAGACCTCGCCGACCAGCTGCGCCAGATGCAGCGTATGGGCGGCCTCGGCGGCATCATGGGTATGATGCCCGGCGTGCGCAAAGCCAAGGAAGCGATGGCGAGCGCCAATGTCGATGACCGTATCCTGAAACGTCAGGAGGCGATCATTTATTCGATGACGCGCGAGGAGCGCCGCAAGCCGGCCATCCTCAATGCGTCCCGCCGCAAGCGCATCGCCGCTGGCGCCGGGGTCGAGGTGTCAGATGTCAACAAGCTGCTGAAGATGCACCTTCAGATGGCTACCATGATGAAGAAGATGCGCACCAAGGGCGGCATGAAAAACCTGCTCGGCATGGCGCAGCAGGCAGGGATTTCCCAGTCTGACCTCGCCAAGATGGGTGGCGGCGCGCTGCCCCCCGGCGGTCTTCCCGGCCTCAGCGGCAATGGCCTTCCGGGCCTGCCCGGTGGCCTCCCCGGTCTTCCTGGAGGGAACAAGAAGAAATGACCAATCCTGATCAGGCCCTTGCCCAGTTCCAGCTTGGCCAGCTGCGCGCGTCCATCGACAATCTGGACTCGATCCTCATCCACACGCTGGCAGAGCGCTTCAAGCTGACCCAGCAGGTCGGCAAGCTGAAGGCGCTGCACAATATGCCGCCTGCGGACAAATCCCGCGAGGCCCAGCAGATCGAGCGCCTGCGCCATCTGGCCAAGGAATCCGGGCTTGATCCGGCCTTTGCCGAAAAGTTCCTCAATTTCATCGTGGCGGAAGTCATCCGCCATCATGAGCAGATCCGCGGCCAAGAGGCCGAATAAGAAACCCCGAGAGACAAGACTTACAGGAGATCCCCATGTCACTCAAAATCCGGCTCGCCCGTGGCGGCTCGAAAAAACGCCCCTTCTATTCGATCGTCGTTGCCGACGCGCGCGCCCCGCGTGATGGCCGCTTCATCGAAAAGATCGGCACCTATGATCCGCGTATTGCCAAAGACTCCCCGGACCGCGTGAAGGTTGACGCTGAAAAAGCCGCCGACTGGATCAAGAAAGGCGCCCAGCCGACCGACCGCGTCGCCCGCTTCCTCTCCAAAGTCGAAGTTGACGGCAAGCCTGTGGCAACCTGGACGCACGGCAACAACCCGAAGAAAGCCGAGCCCGGCAAGAAAGCCCAGGAGCGCGCGAAAGAGCGCGCCGAGAAAGCAGCTGCCCGCGCCGCAGCTGCCGAGGCCCCGGCCGAAGAAGCAACCGAAAGCTAAGCTTCCGGCTTTTGCCATCTCCTGAAACGGCCGGCGTTCCTCTGGGGCGCCGGTCTTTTCTTTCGTGCTGATCTGAACGTTGGCCAACAGCGGCTGCACAGATCGTTCAGATCATCCATGCGAAGTCTAGACGCGAAGATCAAAAGGAGCCTGGCTTCATGTTCACGTCCGCCCTGTCCCGCCTGCTTCTGGCCGCCGGCCTTGCCGCTGCCGCCATCAGCCCCGTGGCCCTTGCGCAGCGTGGCGGCGGCGCCCCCTCCGGCCCGCCCGGCATCACGCTCTATTCGGATACGAACCTGCGCGGCGAAGCGGTGGAACTCACCGGCGACCAGCCGAATTTCAATACCATCCGCTTCAACGACAAGGCCCGCAGCATTGATGTGCGCGGCGGCGTCTGGATGGTCTGCGCCGATGGCAACTACAAAGGCCGCTGCGAATATATCGACCGCTCGGTGCGCAATCTCGGAGAGATCGGCCTTTCCGGCGCCATCTCCTCGGCCAAGCGCGTGCCCTATGACAAAGGCCCCCGCAGCTATGACATCGCCCTCTTCGCGGATGGCAATTATGGCGGCGCTTTTGTGGGCTTTGACGAGGGTGTGGCAGACCTCTCCCAATACCGCTTCAACGACACAGCCAGCTCCATCATGATCAACCGCGGCGACTGGCTGGTCTGCGAACATGCCGATTATCGCGGCCAGTGCGAACTGCTGGAGGCGTCTACCGGAAATCTTTCCTCGATCGGCCTCAACGACAAGATCACCTCTTTCCGCCGCTATGATGTGCGCCGCGAAGGCCCGTGGCGCCGCCCCATCCCGCCGGTCACCGGCCCGGTGCAGGATACGCGCGGCGGTTTCCAGGGGGAGCAGACCGTGTTTTTCCCCACGCCGACCACCAATGGCCGCCGCATCAATGACGGCTCAGGCGCTGCCACCCGCTTCTGCCAGAGCATGGGGTTTTATGAAGCGGTCTATAAAGCACCTGGCCCCGTTCTCTCCGACGTGGTTTGCCGCTAACAAGCGCGCATGAGCGCAAAAGCAAAGACTGACAGACTTATTCCCATGGGCGTCCTGAAGGGCGCCCATGGTGTTCGTGGCGAGGTGCGGGTGAAAAGCTTCACCGCTGACCCGGACGCCCTCTTCACCTATGGCCCCCTGATGGACGAGGCCGGCAAGGTGCTGGTAACGCCGCTATCGGCCCGGCCGGGCAAGGACCATTTCATCGTCCGCCCGAAGGAAAACCTTCAGAAGGAAGAATGGGACGCGCTGCGCGGCTGCCTCGTTCATGTCTCCCGCGACCGTCTGCCGGAAGCCGATGAAGACGAATTCTACTTCGAAGACCTGATCGGCATGTCCGTCTATACTGTTGGCGATACGCCGGAAGGCCGCGTCCGCGCCGTTCAGAATTTCGGCTCCGATGACCTCCTCGAAATCGAGATCCCCGGCGCCCAAGCCACAGTCTATGTCCCGTTCACCCGCGCCGATGTGCCGGTGATCGACATGGCCGCCCGCCGCATCGTCATCCCCGAACTCGCTCTCTGGGCGAACCCCGATGACGACGAAGCCTGACATACCTGCTGCATAAAAATTGCAGTTTGTTGCGGGCCATTCAGGTGGCCCGTGT
Organism: Hyphomonas polymorpha PS728; assembly: GCF_000685315.1. Lineage (GTDB taxonomy): Bacteria > Pseudomonadota > Alphaproteobacteria > Caulobacterales > Hyphomonadaceae > Hyphomonas > Hyphomonas polymorpha. The sequence continues at coordinate 24,336 of NZ_ARYM01000009.1, read as the reverse complement.
CATTCTGAGGGCGTAATGGACGAAAGGAGCCCTCATGCGGGACTCGATCCGGTATTTCGCGCTTGTCCTCTCGCTTCCGGCGGCGGCTGCCCTCCCGGCGCTTGCGCAGGATGGCTATTATGATGACTACCAGCCCCCGGCAGCCATCGCGCTGTTCTCCTCGCAGAATTTCCAGGGTGATGTGCGCGAAGCTTTCGACCCCTTCGGCTCTCTGCACGACCTGGCCTTCAACGACCGCCCTCGCTCGGTCGCGGTTCTGGCCGGCCAGTGGGAACTCTGTGAGCATGCGGACTTCACCGGCCGCTGCGTATTCATCCGCGAAGATGTGCCCGATCTCGGCTGGTTTGATCTCAACGGCCGCGTCTCCTCCATCCGTCCGATCTTCGAATATACCGAGGCCCAGCATGGCCTGATGTTCACGCGCGACAATAACGGCTACATCCGCTACGCGCACAACCAGTCCTATGGCTACGACACCTGGAATTACGGCTATTCCAGCACCGTCCGCGTCAGTGTTCAGCATTATGGCTATTCGCCCGATTATTGGCGCTTTGGTTATTACGATCCGCGTTGGGGGTACGATCCCTACGGCTTTGCCTGGCGCCCTGTCGGCGGCCCGCGCTATGTCTCCTACACCTACCGCGTTCATCCGCGCCCGGTCATTATCAACACCTATTGGAAAACCCATTGGGGCAAGAGCCACAAACACTGGGACCGCAGAGGCCACCGGGAAGACTGGCGCCGCAAGCCGGATTGGCGGGGAGACCCCGGACGGGGACCAGGCCGCGATAGCGGCTGGACCGGAGGTGGCCGTGGCCCCGGCAGTGATCGCGGCGACGGGCGCGGGCGCGACGGATGGCGGAGCGATGGCTCACGCCCCGATGGGCCGCGTACGGACGGGTCTCGTAGAGATGGCCCCCGTGCAGAAACTCCCAGGACGGATGGTCCGCGGACGGGAGGCGGGCGTCCCCCGCGCGCCGATACCAGTGCAATTCCGACAGATCCCCGTCGCGGCGATCGGGGCAGAAGCGGCAGCTGGAGCGGCGGCGCCCGCGATGGCGGCGCTGCCATCGTAACGCCGCCCCGCGATGATAGAGGCCCGCGCGGCGATAGCCGTGGTCGCGGAGACGGAAGAGGCGATTGGAGTGGCAACCGTGACGCCGGATCGGTAACGCCGTCCTCACCCCCGGTGGTCAGCCCTTCGGCCCCGTCGGGCCGTCCGGACCGAGGCGGCGGGCGCGGTGAAGGCCGCAGGCCCGGCGGTGATGGCGCGCTTCTGGGTGCGCCCGGAGGCGGCGGAACACGCCCGGCTGCCGATACACCGCGCCGTGGCGGCGGCGGAGGTGATGGCGGGTGGCGGGGAGACAGTGGCCGCCGCGGTGGCAGCGCTGCGCCCCCTTCCGCGCCGTCAGTCTCATCGCCTCCCACACCTCCGCCGACAGCGGTATCCCGGCCAGCGCCGCCCCCGCGCGTCGAGCGGGGCGGCCGTGGCGGAGAAGGCCGGGGCGGCGGTATCTCCAGAGGCGACGGCCCGCGCCGCGACCGGGACTAACCGTTCGCGCGCGGATCATTCCACTCGGCGGCAATGCCATATCCGCCGCGCCGGATCAGCCAGAACATGCCGATCAGGTCGAATATGCCCGCGCCCAGGCGGCCGAGGAATCCGTATTTGGATTGCCCGGCCAGGCGCGGGCGATCATTTACCAGTTCCTCGCGCACCTCCCATCCGGCCCGCTTGATCAGGGCCGGGAGGAAACGGTGCATCGAGGCAAAGAAGGGCAGGTCTCTGAACGCCGAAGCGCGGATCAGTTTCCAGCCGCAGCCGGTATCCTTGGCATCATCCTGAAGCACAAACCGGCGCACGCCATTGGCGATGCGCGACTGTACCCATTTGAAGCCTGAATCGTTCCGGCTGTTGCGTTTGCCGGCAATGATGCCCAGGCGTGGCGGCGCGCCCGGCGCAATGATCTCCTGCCACAGCCGGGCTGTGTCGGCCGGGTCGTTTTGCCCATCCCCGTCCAGCAGCTGCACCCATTGTCCGCGCGCTGATTTGAGGCCGGTGAACAGCGCGGCCGATTTTCCCCGGCGTTGCACATGGGTCAGCACGGTCACTGTTTCCGGATGGCGCGCCCTGGCTTCGGCCAGTTCCGCCCCGGTCGCGTCGGCTGAGCAATCATTGACGCAGACAATCTCGAAATCGATGCCGGCAAGGGCTGAATGCACCTCATCGATCACCGGATGGATGTTGCCGGCTTCATTGAAGAAGGGGATGAGGACGGTAAGCTGAGGCGCTGTGCTCATGGGTCAGCCTTGTGGAGGTCTCGCCTCATAACCGCAAATCGGGGCGTCTGCCACCCATGCTGCGCGGGCAGGCCGCCGGGCCAGCCAGTCGTTGCGCCTGCCGCCAATCCCTCTAAGACTGAGCCTCAGGCTGACCGCAAGGGGAACCAGATGGCTACTGAAACGCACGCCGCCCATGCGGTGGATCTCGCCCCGGTCGTCATTTTGCTCGGATCTGCCGTGCTGGCCGTGCCCCTGTTCAAGCGCATCGGCTTCGGGTCCGTGCTCGGATATCTCGCTGCCGGCCTTATTATTGGCCCCTTCGGCTTCCGGGTGTTCACCGAGCCGACGGCCATCCTGCATGTCGCCGAACTCGGCGTGGTGATGTTCCTCTTCATCGTGGGGCTGGAGATGCAGCCCTCACGGCTCTGGTCCATGCGGAAGGAAATCTTCGGCCTCGGCTTTGCCCAGGTTGGTATCTGTATCCTGCTGCTCTCCTGGGTCGGGATGGCGCTTGGCTATTCTGCGCAAACATCCCTGATCGCCGGCACGGGCTTTGTCCTCACCTCCACCGCCATCGTGATGCAGATGCTGCAGGAGCGGGGAGACCTCGCCAAGCCGCGCGGCCAGAAGATGGTCTCTATCCTGCTGTTTGAGGATCTCGCCATTGTGCCCCTTCTGGCGCTCGTTGCCTTCCTCGCGCCGGGTGGGGAAGAGGTGACGCTGACAGACCGTTTCATGGGCGTGGTCATCGGCCTTGGCTGTATTCTTGGCCTCGTCCTGGCCGGGCGCTATCTGCTGAACCCGATCTTCCGCGTGCTGGCGGCGGCCCGCGCCCGCGAAGTGATGACCGCCGCTTCGCTGCTTCTGGTCCTGGGCGCCGCCTGGTGGATGCAGCTGGGCGGCCTTTCCACCGCCATGGGCGCCTTCCTGGCCGGCGTGCTGCTGTCAGAATCGTCTTACCGGCACGAGCTTGAGGCCGATATCGAGCCCTTCCGGGGCGTCCTGCTCGGCCTCTTTTTCCTCGCCGTCGGCATGTCACTGGATCTCAACGTGGTCGCCGCCAACTGGCAGGTCATCGCCATCAGCGTGGTCGCCTTCACCCTGCTCAAGGCCGCCGGCGTCTATGGCGTTGCCCGCCTGTTCAAGGCCGGCCACCGGGAAGCCATCGAACGCACCGTGCTGATGACCCAGGGCGGCGAGTTTGCCTTCGTTCTCTATGCCGCCGCCCTCGCCGTCGGCATCATTGATCCGGAAGGCAGCGCCATGCTCACGGCCATCATTATCGTGTCGATGCTGATGACGCCGCTCTTCGTCCTGGTGCATGACCGGCTGATGCCGGAAGTGGAGGTCGATGCTTCGGGCGTTGAAACCCCGCATGATGCGCGCGGCACCGCCCTGCTGATCGGCTTTGGCCGCTTCGGCCAGGTCGTCAGCCAGCCGCTGCTGGCGCGTGGCTACACCATCACCCTGATTGATAATGATCCGGACATGATCCGCGCCGCCGCCGATTTCGGCTTCAAGGTCTGGTATGGCGATGGCGCGCGACTGGACATTCTCCACGCCGCCGGCGCCCACCATGCCAGTCTCATTCTCGTCTGCGTCGATGACCAGGCCGCTGCCACAAAGATTGTGGAGCTCGTCCGACACGAATTTCCCGGCGCCCTCCTTCTGGCGCGGGCTTATGACCGGGATCACGGCCTCCAGCTTGTCCGGGCAGGGGCTGACTATCCCGTCCGCGAAACCTTCGAATCCGCCCTCAAATTCGCCCATGCCGCGCTGGACCGGCTGGGCGAACCGGAAGACGCCATCACCGACGCCATCGAAGAAGTCCGCCGCCGCGACGAGGAACGCTTCGCCCTCCAGCTCACCGGCGGCACCTTTGCAGGCCGCGAGCTGATGTTCGGCAATGGCGGCGGCGCTGTGCCGCTGAATGCCAAGGCGCCAGATACGGACCCAGAGCCAGCAGGCGGGTGACGCGGGGCCCGGCCCGCGTTAAAGGGCGCCCATGTTCAAGGCCACAGCCATCACCCTCATCCCGGAAGCCTGGCCGGGGCCACTCGGCGCCTCGATCCTCGGGCGCGCGCGCGCCGAAGGCATCTGGGATCTGGAAACGGTCGATTTGCGCCAGTTCGGTCTCGGCAAGCACCGCAAGGTGGATGACACGCCCGCCGGGGGCGGGGCAGGGCTGGTTTTGCGTCCGGATGTGGCCGCCGCTGCCATCGATGCGGTGCAAAGCTGCAACGAAATGCAACAGACTGAGACGGCTTTGAAACGGCCTGTCATCTATCTCTCGCCGCGGGGGCGCCGGTTTGACCAGCAAATGGCACGGGACTGGGCCGCCGGGCCCGGCGTCATCCTTTTCTGCGGCCGGTTTGAAGGTCTGGACGAGCGCGCCATCGAAGCGCGGGATATGCAGGAAGTGTCCCTCGGAGATTTCGTTCTGGCCGGCGGGGATGTCGCCGCAATGGCCATGCTGGAGGCGGCGATCCGCCTTCTTCCCGGCGTGGCAGGAAATTCTGCTTCAATAACAGGGGAATCTTTCGAGAACGGCCTCCTCGAATACCCCCAATACACCCTTCCCAGAGAGTGGGAGGGCCACAAGACGCCGGAAGTTTTGCTGTCCGGCGACCACAGGCGTATAGAAGAGTGGCGAATCAGCCGCTCAAAGGCGTTGACTTTTGAGCGCCGCCCCGATTTATACGCCGCTTACTCCGAAACCCCGACCTCTAATGCGCCGGAGACTGGCGATGAACCTGATTAAAGAGCTTGAGACCGCTGAAATCGCGCGCGTACTCGGCGACAAGAAAATCCCGCAATTTTCCCCCGGCGACACCCTCGCCGTGAACGTGAAGATCAAGGAAGGCGACCGTGAGCGCGTCCAGCGCTACGAAGGCGTGTGCATTGCCCGCTCTGGCGGTGGCATCAATGAGAGCTTCACGGTCCGCAAGATTTCCTTCGGTGAAGGCGTTGAGCGCGTTTTCCCGCTGGTTTCTCCGCTGATCGACTCGATCGAAGTGCTCCGCAAAGGCCGCGTGCGCCGCGCGAAGCTCTACTATCTGCGCGACCTGCGCGGCAAAGGTGCCCGTATCGCCGAGCGTACGACCGGCCACGGCATCGAGGTGCAGGAAGTTGCTGTCTCGAAAACCGAGCGCCGCCGCCAGAAAGACGCCGAGAAAGCAAACCGTAAGGAAGCTGCTGCCCAGGCCCGCGCCGAAAAGGCCAAGGCTGACGCTGCTGCTGCCGAGGCCGCTGCGGCTGAAGCCGCCGCCGCTGCAGAAGCTCCCGCCGAGGGCGGTGAAGCGTAAGCTTCTGGCTGAAACATATCAGCTATGTGAAACGCCCTCCCTTCGCGGAGGGCGTTTTCGCATGGGCAAGTCTTCCCTATGTGCGCTTCAGCGTTATTGTGCGCCGCGAAAGTGAGAGGCCGAAATGTCCCCTAAGACGCTCTACGACAAAATCTGGGAATCCCACGTCGTTCACACCGACGCGCAGTCGGGCGAGAGCCTTCTCTATATCGACCTTCACCTCATCCATGAGGTTACCACGCCTCAGGCTTTTGCCGGTCTCAAATCTGCAGGCCGCAAGGTGCGCCGGCCGGAGCTGACGCTGGCGGTTGCCGATCACAACACCCCCACCGAGAACCAGGCCCTTGGCTTTGCCGGCGTGAAAGACCCCGAAGCGCGCAACCAGCTGGAAACGCTGACGCGGAACGTGGCCGAACATGGCATCGAATTCTTCCCGATGGGCGACATCAATAATGGCATCGTCCATGTCGTCGGCCCGGAACAGGGGCGCACCCAGCCCGGCATGACCATCGTATGCGGCGACAGCCATACCTCCACCCATGGCGCCTTTGGCGCGCTGGCCCATGGCATCGGCACCTCGGAAGTCGAACATGTGCTGGCCACGCAGACCCTGCGCGCGCGCAAGATGAAGAATATGGCGGTGGAAGTCTCCGGCCGCCTGCGCGACGGGGTGACGGCCAAGGATCTTGCGCTGCACGTCATCGCCATCACCGGCACGGCCGGCGGCACCGGCCATGTGATCGAATATCGCGGCGAGGCTGTTCGCGCGCTGTCGATGGAAGGCCGCATGACGCTTTGCAACCTTTCCATCGAAGGCGGCGCGCGCGCTGGTCTCGTGGCACCCGATGACGTGACGTTCGACTATATGAAGGGCCGCCCGTCCTCGCCCAAGGGCGGCGCCTGGGAAGTGGCCGAGAAATACTGGCGCACGCTGTTCACCGATGAAGGCGCCGTGTTCGATACGGTGATCCACATCAAAGGCGAAGAAGTTGAGCCGACCGTGACCTGGGGCACCAGCCCGGAACAGGGCATTCCGCTCTCAGGGCTTATTCCGAAGCCGGAAGATTTTGCCGATCCGGTCAAGCGCGCCGCCTGCGAGCGGGCGCTGGAATATATGGGCCTTGAAGGCGGCAAACCGATTGCGGGCACGCCGGTGCAGCGCGTGTTCATCGGCTCCTGCACCAACAGCCGCATCGAAGACCTGCGCGCCGCCGCAGACGTTGCCAAGGGCAACAAGGTGGCCCCAGGTGTGCGCGCCATGGTCGTGCCGGGCTCTGGCCTTGTGCGCGCGCAGGCCGAAGCCGAAGGTCTCGACCTCATTCTGATGGAAGCCGGCTTTGAATGGCGGGAGCCGGGCTGCTCCATGTGCCTTGGCATGAACCCGGACATTCTCTCGCCCGGTGAGCGCTGCGCCTCCACATCCAACCGCAATTTCGAAGGCCGGCAGGGCAGGGGTGGGCGTACTCACCTGATGAGCCCCACGCTGGCCGCCCGCGCTGCCATCAATGGCGTGCTCGGATAATCCGTTAACTGATCAGGAAATCGCCTCATGACTTCTGCTGACCTCACCCCCCGCCAGAACTGGACCCGCGAGGAAATCGCAGCGCTGTATGAGCTGCCGCTCGATCAGCTGTTTGCGCGCGCCCTGGCCGTCAAGGCCGCCAACTGGCCGGATGGAAAGGTGCAGAAATCCCAGCTGCTCTCCATCAAGACCGGCGGCTGCGCCGAGAATTGCGGCTATTGCAGCCAGTCGGCCAGCTTCAAGACGGGTCTCAAGGCGGAAAAGCTGATGCCGGTGGAAGAGGTGGTCGATGCGGCCCGCCGCGCCAAGGCAAATGGCGCGGACCGTTTCTGCATGGGCGCCGCCTGGCGCTCGCTGAAGGACCGCGACCTGCCGAAAGTGGCCGAGATGATTTCTGCCGTGAAGGCAGAGGGCCTCGAAACCTGCGTCACGCTTGGCATGCTCGAAGAGGGCCAGGCCGAGGCGCTGAAGGAAGCGGGCCTCGACTACTACAATCACAACCTCGACACCTCGCGCGAGTATTACAGCACGGTCGTCACGACACGGACGTTTGATGACCGGATCGAGACGCTGGGCCGCGCGCGCCAGGCGGGCATCAAGCTGTGCTGCGGCGGCATCCTCGGCATGGGCGAGTCGCGCTCTGACCGGGTCGGCCTGATCCATGAGCTCTCCCTGCTCAGCCCGCATCCGGAAAGCGTGCCGGTCAACAAGCTGGTGCCGATCGAAGGCACGCCGCTGGCCAACAGCGAAGAGCTCGATACGCTGGAACTCGCCCGGGCCATCGCCGTCTGCCGCATCGTGTTCCCGAAAAGCTGGGTGCGCCTCTCCGCAGGGCGCGAAACCATGAGTTCCGAAGGCCAGGCGCTCTGCATTCTCGCCGGCGCCAACTCGATCTTCGTGGGCGACCGCCTGCTGACCACCGCCAACCCGGCGATGGACAAGGACGCCCGCCTGCTGGAATCCGTTGGCGGCAGCTGCGCGACCTGCTGAGCTGGGTTTAGGTCTGCTAAACGCTGCCGCGGTTGCCATTGCGGCCGCGCGGCCCGATATTCTCCCTTCAGAAAAGATCTGAAGGGAGAAAGTCATGACCGGAACAGTCAAGCTTGATGGCGGCGTAACGCTGGATGGCCCGCGCGGGCGGGTCTATGGCTCGATCCTGGAGACGGTTGGCTCCACGCCTCTGGTTCGCGCCGAGAAATTTGCCAAGGCGGAAGGCGTCGGCGCCGATCTCCTGTTCAAGCTCGAATTCTTCAATCCGCTCGCCAGCGTGAAAGACCGGATCGGTCTTGCCATGGTGCTTGGCCTGGAGGCGGAGGGCAAGCTGAAGCCGGGCGGCGTGTTGATCGAACCGACCTCCGGCAATACCGGTATCGGTCTTGCCTTCGTGGCCGCCGCGCGGGGCTATCGTCTGATCCTCACCATGCCGGAATCGATGTCGATCGAGCGGCGCAAGATGCTCGCTTATCTCGGCGCGGAACTGGTGCTCACCCCGAAGGAAAAGGGCATGGGCGGCGCTATCGCGCGGGCCAAGGAACTGCTGGCCGAAATTCCCGGCGCGGTCAGCCCCAGCCAGTTCGACAATCCGGCCAATCCGGCAATCCATGAAAAGACCACAGCCGAAGAAATCTGGGCCGATACGGCCGGCGCAGTCGATGCCATCGTCTCCGGCATAGGCACGGGCGGCACCTTCACCGGCGTGGGCCATATCCTGAAGCCGCGCAAGCCGGGCCTGAAGATGTTCGCCATTGAGCCGGAAGCCTCGCCCGTGCTCTCGGGGGGCCAGCCCGGACCGCACATGATCCAGGGCATCGGCGCGGGCTTTGTGCCCGGCAATGCCGATACGAGCCTGATCGACGAGATCGTGAAGGTCTCCAACGAGGAGGCGTTTGAAACGGCGCGCAAACTTGCCAAGACAGAAGGCATTCCCGGCGGCATCTCGTCGGGCGCCGCGGCTGCCGCCGCCGTTCGCATCGGCAAGCGGCCGGAGATGGCGGGCAAGACCATTGTGGTAATCCTGGCGAGCTTTGCCGAGCGGTATCTTTCGACGGCATTGTTTGACGGCGTGTAATCCGGCCGGGTCTCCGCAGAGGCAGGGCTCGCCAATCTCCGGCAGCTGGTGGATATAGTGCCGTCAGATAATGACGTCCGGAGGATATTCAGTGGCCCGATTTACCCTGCATGGAATGTGGCCTTCGGGGCCGACCTACAAAGTCGGCCTGATGCTGCGCCTGACCAACACGCCGCACGATTACGAACATGTCGATCTGCGGGCAGGCGCGCACAAGGCGGATGCCTTCCTGGCGAAGAACCGCTACGGTCAGGTGCCGGTTCTGGACGATCATGAAAAGGACATTTGTCTTTCCCAATCTTCGGTGATCCTGGATTACCTCGCCGATGAAACAGGCCAGTTTGGCGGGAAGGATCGGTCAGAACGCCTGCGCGCGCGGGAATGGCAGTTCTGGGCCGCGGGCCCGCTTACCACTGGCATTTATCGCACGCGGGCGGTGAAGCTGGGTTTCTTCAAATTTCCGGAGGAGGTTCAGGCGGCAAACCTGCAGTCGGCTCTTGGCGCGCTGAAGGAGCTCGACGGTCTGCTCACCGGGCGCGGCTGGCTGGTGGGCGGCGGGGCCACGATCGCTGACCTCGATATCTATGGCATCGCGGCTTATGCCGGTCAGGCGCAGATTGACCTGCAGGCGTTCGGCAATGTCCGTAAATGGATGGGCCGGGTGGAAGATCTGGCCGGGTTCAAAGGTCCGCAGGACTGCCTGCCGCAAGCCAGCGTGAAAGCGCCGTGATCACCGGGCTCGACCATCTGGTGCTGCTCTGCCCGGAGATCGTCTCCGGCGTGGCGGTGTATGAACGGCTTCTCGGCCGCAAGGCAGACTGGGGAGCAGAGGTTGAAGGCGGGGGCGCTTCGGCATTGTTCCGCCTGGGCAACACCTCGCTTGAACTGCTGGCGCCGGCTGGAGAGGGGCCGCTGGGCCAGCGGCTGGCAGAGCTGATTGAGGTGAATGGGCCGGGGCTGACCACGCTCGCATTTGGCAGCGACGGCCTGGCGGCAGACCGCGAGATATTCGTTCGCCGGGGGCTCGAGCCCGGTGACATCAAGTCCGGACAGTCCAGACACGCCGAAACCGGCGCAGAACGCCGCTGGCAGAGCCTGCGTCTACCCGACGAAAAAGCTGGCGGCATCAAGGTGTTCGTCGTCGAGCCGGGGGAAGGGGCACTTGCACCGGCGCCAGCGGCGGCAGATGCGGTCCACGGGCTCGATCATGCGGTGGTCAACACGGCAGCGCCGGACCGGGCACTCGCCTTCTATGGCGCAAAGCTCGGACTGCGGCTGGCTATGGACCGGACCAACCCGGACTGGGGCGTGCGCCTGATCTTTTTCCGAACGGGCGGGCTGACGATCGAGATTGCCCGGCGCCTGTCAGAGCCAGAGGATACCGGCCGGCCCGATACCTTCTGGGGGCTGACCTGGGCGGTCAAAGACATCGAGGCGGCGCACAAGCGCCTCACCGACAGCGGCTTTGACATTTCCGAGATCCGCAAGGGCCGCAAGCCCGGCAGCCGGGTCTTCACCATCCGCAACGGTACTATGAATGTACCGACCTTGTTCATTGCCCATGAGACGGTTTAGAAGCTCTCCCCATGACCCCGTTCACACGCCTTGATGGAACCGCCGCGCCGCTCATGGACAAGGGCAAGCCCATGTCCAATGTCGACACCGACATGATCATCCCGAAACAGTTCCTGAAGACGACCGAGCGCACCGGTCTGGCCAAGGGCCTCTTCTATGAGCTGAAAACGCGCGCTGATGGCTCCGAAGACCCGAATTTCGTGTTGAATCGCCCGCAATATGCCAAGGCGAGCATCCTGATCGCAGGCGAAAACTTTGGCTGCGGCTCCTCACGGGAGCATGCGCCCTGGGCGCTGGCCGATCAGGGCATCACCTGCATTATCGCCCCCTCCTTTGCCGATATCTTCCACAACAACTGTTACAAGAACGGCATTCTTCCCGTCCGGCTTCCGGCAGAGGTTTGTGAAAAGCTCGCTGCAGAAGCTGGCGGGCCGAACCATGTTTTCTCGGTGGACCTGGAAAGCCAGACCGTGACGACCCCGTCGGGCGAAGTGCATCACTTCGACGTTGACCCAGGCCGAAAGTCGAATCTCATCGCGGGCCTTGATGAAATCGGTGCCTCACTGACGGCCGGCTCCCATATTGACCGGTTCGAAGAGCAGCGCCGCCTGACCACGCCCTGGCTGGAACGGGCGCGCTGATATTTTCCTATCAGGCGTTTAGCGGAAGCTGGCACTCTGCTGGTGAAAATTCCGGCAGCCCGGCCTCCGGATGATGTGGGTATTATTTCCCAAATAATAAAACGAGTGGGGCAACGATTATTCGTTGCCTTGCACAACATCGCTTCCTAGAAATTGAAATACACAGAAAGCGGGGAATTATGGTTCGTTCTATACTGCGCAGTTTGCCACTCATCGCCATGCTCTCAATGGTTGCCTGCGCCGGTACGCCGGCCGGCATGGCAGCAAATGAAGAGCGGGAGTGCCGCACGCTCGACATAACCGGTTCGAAAATTGCCAAGCGTGAATGCCGGACGGTGTCCGATTGGGCAAAGCGGGATCAGGATCAAGCCGCTCAGGCCGAAGCCGCCGGCTCAGCGGCAAAGCAGAATGTCGATCCGAATTCTTTTTGATTAATCGGCAGCCTGGCAGTAAGACGCGCCGCAGTGTTGGAACATTGCAGGCGTTGAATTCCCATGAGACAGACCCTCCTTCTGCTGCCGGGTGACGGCATTGGCCCCGAAGTTGTGGCTCAGGCACGGCGTATCGCTGAAGCGCTTGTGCCCGATGTGCAGATTGAGGAGGGCCTTGTTGGCGGCGCCAGCTTCGATGCGCATGGCACACCGCTGACCGATGAGACGCTGGAGCGCGCCCGCAAGGCGAGCGCAGTTCTGCTCGGCGCTGTGGGCGGCCCCAAATGGAACGGCGTGGGACGCGACAAACGCCCGGAGGCTGGCCTGCTTGCCTTGCGCAAGGGTCTGGACGTTTTTGCAAATCTTCGCCCGGCTTTCTGTTTTCCGGCGCTGGTGGAAGCCTCCAGCCTGAAGAAAGACCGCGTCGAGGGCCTCGACATCATGATCGTCCGGGAACTGACGGGCGGGGTCTATTTCGGCCAGCCGCGCGGCATTGACGAGCAGGGCGGCCTGCGCCGGGGCTATGACACGGCTGTCTATACCCATCCGGAGATCGAGCGCGTTGCGCGCGTGGCCTTCGAGATTGCCCGCGGCCGCGATGCCCGTGTCACCTCGGTCGAAAAATCGAATGTCATGGAGTCGGGTCTCTTCTGGCGCCAGGAAGTGACGCTCGCCCATGCCGAACTCGGCGGCGGTGTCGAGCTATCCCATATGTATGCCGATGCTTGCGCCATGGAACTCGTCCGGGCGCCCAAACAGTTTGACGTGATCCTGGCGGACAATCTCTTCGGCGATATTCTCTCTGACGAGGCTGCGATGCTGACAGGGTCCATCGGCATGCTGCCATCGGCCTCGCTCGGCGCGCCGGGTGTGCCGGGTCTGTATGAGCCGGTTCACGGATCTGCGCCGGACATTGCCGGGCAGGGAATAGCCAATCCCTGTGCCGCGATCCTGTCGTTGGAAATGGCGCTGCGCTGGTCTCTGGGGAAAGAAAAAGCGGCTGACACGCTTTTTGCGGCCGTTGGCAAGGCGCTTGATCGCGGCGCGCGCACGCGCGATCTCGGCGGCGACCTCACCACCCGCCAGATGGCAGACGCGATCCTGGCGGCGCTCTGATCGTCCTTTTCCGTCCGGATTTGGACAATCCATCTGCCTTGTGACATCCTCCGCTCAAAACAAGAGCGGAGGAAACAAGTAATGTCATACGCTGCCGGGCGGCTCATTCATGATGCCGACAGTCATCTGATGGAGATGACGGATGTGCTCGATCCCTATTTCGAGCGCCGCCTGCTGGCGCGCTATCACGCGCTGCCGGTCTACAAGTGGAAACAGTCCCACGCCCACTGGATGGATGAGGAACGTGCCCGGCATGAAGACGCCGCCTATCGCGCGGCGGCGGGCGATGCGATCCTGCTGAAGAAGAATTATGAAGCGCTCGGCGCTTTCCGCCGTGAAGACCGGCCCGCCGCGCTCGACCGGCTGGGCTTTGCCAGCCAGCTTGTCTTCACCACCTTCTGTCTTGGCAATTTCGGGCTCGACCAGTCAGACGATATGGAGCTCTGCTACGCAGCCGCTGACGCGCATAACCGGATGATGACCGATTTCTGCGCCATCGACCGCCGCCTCCTCGCCGTCGCCTATGTGCCGCTGGAAGATTTTCAGAGGGCGGAGCAAACAGCAAGGCTTGCCATTCGGCTGGGCGCAAAGGCGCTGATGGTTCCCTCGCTCTGCCCGCAGAAGCATTCGCCGAGCCATATCGGCCTTGATCCGGTCTGGCGCATGGCAGAGGAGGCGGGTCTGCCGATCCTCTTACATGTCGGCGGCGAGGAGAAGATGAACCCGGTTTACAAGGAGAACGGGCTTCCGCCTGTGCCGGATTTCCATGGCGGCGACGACAATTTCACGTCCGTTTCCTATATGCCCATTCCCAATGCTGCGATGCAGACGCTGGCAACACTGATTTTCGATGGCGTGTTTGACCGGTTTCCGAAGCTGAAATGGGGCGCCATCGAGCTTGGCGCGTCCTGGGTTCCCGGATGGATGCGCGCGATGGATTCGGCGGCGCATGCCTTCGTGCGCAATGAAGAGCGCTTGCAGAAGCTCTCGGCAAAACCTTCGGAAATTGTGCGCCGCCAGTTCCGCGCCGCGCCCTATCCGCATGAGGATGCCGGCTGGATCATCCGCAATGCAGGCGACGAGATCTGTCTCTTTTCGTCGGACTATCCGCATGTGGAAGGCGGACGAAATCCCCTAAAGCGGTTTGATGAGACGCTGCAGGGCTGCACGCCATCGCAGATCACAGCCTTCTATTCGGAAAACTTCATCGATCTGATGGGCGAAAGGCTCAGCCCGGAATTGCGCCGGCCCATGCTGAAAGCGGCGGGCTGATAATAATTCAACCAAATGGTTGACTATTCGGGGGCGCGGTCTATATTCAACCACATGGTTGAACTAGATGCCCCCCGCCTCGACGCCGTGTTCCATGCTTTGGGAGACGCCACCCGCCGCCATATGCTCCGTGATCTGACCGAAGGTGCCCGCACCGTCAGCCAGCTTGCCGAGCCCTTCGAGATGTCGCTTGCCGCAGCCTCGAAACACATCAAGGCGCTGGAAGGGGCGGGGCTTATCCGCCGCGAAGTGCGCGGGCGCACCCATGTCTGCCATCTTGAGGCCGGCCCGCTCGCGGACGTCTCATCCTGGCTTGCCTTCTATGAACGCTTCTGGACTGGCCGCCTCGACACGCTCGAACGCCTGCTGCGCGAGGCAGATGCCAGCGCCTCATCCCCCAAAGGAAAGAAATCATGACCCAGACCACGAAATCCTCCGCCTACGGCCAACTCGTTGAGCCGACGGTTCTGAAGCTTGAGCGTCTGCTGCCGGGCCCGGTCGAACGCGTATGGGACTATCTCACGCAGAGCGAGCTGCGCCGGCAATGGCTCGCCTCGGGCGTTATGGACCTTTCTCCGGGCACCGAGTTTGAATTTGTCTGGCGCAATGATGAGCTGACCGATCCGCCCGGCGCGCGGCCAGACGGCATGGGCGCTGAAAACCGCATGACCTGCAAAATACTCGACGTGGACCCGCCTCGCCGCCTGTTCATCAGCTGGGGCGTGCAGTCGGACGTTCTGTTCGAACTGGCCGAAAAGGGCGAAGACACGCTGTTGACCATCACCCATCGCCGCCCGCCGACGCGCGATGTCCTGCTCAGCGTCTCCGCCGGCTGGCATGCGCATGTGGATGTTCTGGAAGCGAAACTCGCCGGAACCAAAGCTGCGCCCCACTGGGACAACTGGGTGCGCTTGCGCAGCGAATATGATCGCCGCTTCTCTGCTTAGCTGTAATCGGCAATCCGGCAGAGCAGGGGGCCGCGGAATTCGAAGAAGCTTGCCCCGCGCACCTTGACCGACTGGCCGGCTTTCACGCCGGTCGGAAGGTCCACGGCTGCGCGGCCTTCAAACTCGATTTCGGCGGCTGCCTTGCCCGCGCCGGAGACAAGATTGATCAGCCGCTGGCGGCGATAGGAGAAGGCATTGCCGGAAACTTCGGCCACCTGGCGCATCATGTCCTTGCCTTCCAGCCGCATCGACTGGCCGGTGTTGGAGATGTTCTCGAACACCACATCTTCGGTCACATAGGACAGCATTCCATCAATATCGCGCTCATTATACGCGGCGATATACTTGCGGATTATCTCGTCGAGCATGATCCCAGCTCCGCCCTGTTAAGCCCGGGGCAGTCCTGCCCGACGCGGGGGAATTGCACAAGCCGCTTTAAGATGCGGTCGAGATGGGCCATATAGCCCGCGAACAAGCACAAGAGGAGATTATCATGGGCACACGCATCGCGGTTGTCGGCGCCACAGGCAATGTTGGGCGGGAACTCCTCAATATTCTCGATGAGCGGCTGTTTCCGGCCGATGAAGTCTACGCTGTCGCCTCGCGCCGCTCCATCGGCAAGGAAGTCTCCTATGGCGACCGCACGCTGAAATGCCATGATCTCGAACAGTTCGACTTCAGCAAGGTGGACGTTGTCCTGATGTCGGCTGGCGGGTCTGTTTCGAAGGTCTGGTCGCCCAAGATCGCCAAGGCGGGCGCCATCGTGATCGACAACTCCTCGCAGTGGCGGATGGACCCGGATGTGCCGCTGGTCGTACCGGAAGTGAACGCTGACGCCGTGCTCGGCTATGAGAAGAAGGGCATCATCGCAAACCCCAACTGCTCGACGGCCCAGCTGGTTGTGGCGCTGAAACCCATTCATGATGCCGTCGGCATCAAGCGCGTGGTTGTGGCCACCTATCAGTCGGTTTCCGGCAAGGGCAAGGACGCGATGGACGAGCTGTGGAACCAGACGCGCGGCGTGTTTGTGAACGATGAGCCTACCCCGGAAGTCTTCCCGAAAGAGATCGCCTTCAACCTGATCCCGCAGATCGATGTGTTCATGGATGACGGCTACACCAAGGAAGAATGGAAGATGCGCGTCGAGACGAAGAAGATCGTCGACGAGAGCATCGAACTGGTCGCCACCTGCGTGCGCGTGCCGGTGTTCGTCGGCCATTCCGAAGCGGTTCATATCGAGACCATCGGCCATATGACGGCGGATGAGTGCCGCGCCCTGCTGCGCGAAAGCCCCGGCCTGATGGTGGTCGATGATCCCAAGGAAGACCTCTACATCACGCCGAAAGAGTGCGTGGGCGAGTGGGCGACCTATATCAGCCGCATCCGCAACGACCCCACCACCGAGAACGGCCTCGCCTTCTGGTGCGTGTCGGACAATCTGCGCAAGGGCGCTGCGCTCAACGCCGTGCAGATCGCCGAAGAACTACTCAATCGCGGCATCATCAAGCCGGAAACGGCGAAGGCGCTTTCCTGACATCTTCGCGCAGCTGAAGCCGGAGGGCGGAGAGGCGGGCATAGATGCGCGCCTTCTCCCGCATCGGTCTCCAGTCATACAGGAACGCCGCGACGGGGCGCCAGTTTGCGACCCATCCGATGATGATCAGCCCTTCGCTGATGAGGGCCGTACTCATACTGGGCCCCAGCGCGCGGACCAGCTGGCTGCCGGCAATGCAGGCGATCAGGAAGAGAAGGCCGACCAGCGCGTCTCGGCGGCTTTCCTTCAGGAATAGCCTGAGCTGCCGCGTCTGCCGGGCTTCCAGAAATGAGAAGTAGTTGGTGATCGACTGCTCCAGCGCGGCCGGGTCAAGGCCGCTCAGATGGCCTATGGGCAGATGGAGGACCAGGGAGATCTGCGCGCCGCGCGGAGCCTCCGGCACGGAATCCACGATGAAATCCTCGATGGCATCGTCGATATCGCGGTCTACGAGGGGGGAGGGGTCGAGCGAGTTGAAAAGTTCGTCCAGCGACCGCAGGCCAATGTCGATTTCGAACGGGGATGCAGGCTCTTGCGGCTTCATGGCGAGGCTCAAACAGGCAGGGCGTATGCGCCAGCCTGCGCGCCAAGCGGCCATGGGGTCAAGCGGGGCCGGTTCAGAGCTCGGAAAAATCCAAGATTTCAAAGCCGTGCCCGGTCGCGTCCACGAAGCGGCGGAAATCTGCCTGGCTGATGGCCGTGGTTCCGGTGTTGGTCAGCGGGTGGAAGTTCACGATATCCGCGCCGGCAAGGACCGCGTCGACGAGGAACCGCACGCGGGCCGGGCGGTCGTTCATCAGGGCAAAGGCGGTGACCGAACCGGGCGTGACACCGAGCACTTCGGTCATCAGATCCGGCGCGCCGAAGGAGAGGCGTTTTGTGCCGATCTTCCGGTGCAGCTGGTTGAGCTTCAACTGATTATGCGCTTCGGCGGCGATCAGGACGAGATCGCCATCGGCGGCTTTCAGGAACAGGTTTTTGGTATGGGCGCCGGGCATGTCCGCCTTCAGGGCAGAGGACTGCTCAACCGTGAACATGGCCTCATGCCAAGTGGTCTGGTGAGCGATGCCGAGGCTGTCGAGATAGGCGAAGAGGTCATCAGGGCTTGCAGGCATGGTGTCCTTTGGGGCAGGACTTTGCCTGCCCGTCAAGCAGCCAGGAAGCGGAAAGCCATTCATGCGCCTTGAATGTTATAAGATTTACGACGTCGCCCCCGAGATCGTGCCCGGCCGGTCTGACCGGGAATGGATGGACGCCTTCACCGACCGCCACCCCTACCGGTGCCTGCCGCTGACGATGGCGAACTCCACGGGCTGGGAAATTCTCTGCCCGATGGACATCAAGATCAAATGGAATGGCGGGCCGCGGAATGAAGACATCCAGCTTCTGACGACGGGCGACCCGCGCGCGATTCCGAGCTTTGCGGATGCCCATTTCATGCGCGGCATCGTGACGTTCCATACCGGGCACCTCTTCCGCACCCCGCCCGGCTGGGGCGTCTGGGTGACCGGGGCGCCCAACTGGCCGAAGGACGGGATCGCGCCGCTGACGGGCCTGGTGGAGACCGACTGGCTGCCCTTTCCCTTCACCATGAACTGGCAGATGACCCGGCCGGGCGAAGTGATCTTCAAAAAGGGGGAACCCTTTGCTTTCATTACACTTATGGAACACAAGCGGCTGGAAGAGATCACGCCGGAACGCAAGCTGCTGAAAACCAATCCGGAGCTGGTGAAGGAATATGAAGGCTGGCGGGAAAGCCGGGCGGACTTCAACACGCGCCTCAAATCTGGCGAGGAAAACGCCATGAAAGAGCGCTGGCAGCGCCATTACATGCGGGGCGAGAAGCCCGATGGCGAGAAGGCCGAAGCCCACCAGACCAAGCGCCGCCTCAAGCCCCCGAAAGATATGTAAGGGGTTGGACAGGGGCCCGCTTATCCCGTGGATAAGGGCGCCAAAAACTCCAACGAAGCTCTAAAAAAACTCCAACCGCGAGACCAAAAACTCCAACGCCGTTGGAGTTTTTTCAGTCCTTGGGCGGGCGCGCGGCTTTTTCGGAGATGCCAGAGGTGCCCTGGCGCTTTTCGAGGGCGGCGGCCACGGCGTCGAGCGCGACCCCGCGCGACCGGAGGGCGACGAAGACATGGTAGAGGACGTCCGCCGCCTCACTCGCTACCCGCTCGTCACTCTCGCGGCGAACGGCCTCTGCCAGCTCCCCGCCTTCCTCGGCCACTTTCGAGGCGGCAGCATCCGGGCCCTTGGCGAGCAGCTTCGCCGTCCAGCTTGAGGCGGCGTCGCCCTCAAGCGCGCGCGCGTCGATGGTTTCGGCAAGATGCGTCAGGGCAGCGGCGAGGCGCGCAGGCGAGGCGAGGGGGGCTTTGGCAGTCATAGTCTTCCTCTAACCCCTTCTCCCTGCCGGGAGAAGGGGCGGGAAGGCGCATTGCCGGTCAGGCTGCGGCGAGGGCCACGGCATCCAGACCAGCGGGGAAGCGGAGCTGTCCGGTGAGATCGCCCGCGGCGCGCCAGATGGCCTCGGCAACGTCCTGCTCCTTTGTGACAAGAGCGGGGGTGGCAAAGCCTTCTAGGATGGGCTCAGCAAAGCCGGCATAGCTTTCCGGAATCAGATCTTCGAGGCGCACTTCGGTATTCTGCGAGAAGCGTGTCGTTGGTGCGTAGCCGGGCTCCACAAGTTTGGCGCGGACCCCGAAATAGGCCAGCTCATGGGCGAGCGATCCGGTGAAGCCTTCAATCGCTTGCTTGCTGGCTGTGTAGGCCGCAGCCAGCGGCATCGGGGCGAGGGTCACGCTGGAGGTGACATTGACGATCACTCCGGACTTCCGGGCCCGGAACATCGGTATCGCTGCCTGGCACACGGCCATCACGCCGAACGTGTTGGTTTCAAACACCTTGCGGATATGCGCCATGGGCGTTGCTTCGAAAGCACCGACAACGCCGATACCGGCATTGTTCACGAGAACATCAATCGGGCCCGCCATCTCCAGCGCGTCTGCAATGCTCTCCGGCCGGGTCACATCCAGAGGCAGAACGTGCATGCGGGCGGACGGGGGCAGGATACCTTCGCGGGGCGTGCGCATGGTGGCGATTACGTTCCACCCCTGGGCATGGAAGTAGCGGGCCGTTTCAAGGCCATAGCCGGACGAACAGCCGGTGATGAGGACGGTGTTCATGGTGAGAGTTCCTTTCCTGTCTATGCTTGACAGGAAAGAGATTAAGGCGCGTGATCAGGACTATCATCAATCAATAGTCTCTATTTCATTTGCAAAAGTCCGAAATGATCGACCCCCTTTCTCAGATGATCCGTTTGCTGCGGCCAAGCACGATGTTCTCCAAGGGCATCAGCGGCGCCGGAAGATGGGCGGTCAGTTATTCCGAGTTCGGACATCCGGGCTTCTGTGCAGTGCTCGAAGGGCGGTGCCGGCTGGCCGTTGCCGGCGAGCCCGCAATCACCCTGGAGGAAGGCGACTTTGTGCTTTTGCCTTCCACGCCGGCCTTCACGATGTCCGGCTTTGAACCTGCGCCTGCAAAGCGGATCGATCCAAGGAAAGCGATGCGTTCCGGTGAGGAGGTGCGTCACGGACGTGCGTCAGGCCCGCCGGATGTGCGGCTGCAGGGCGGCTATTTTCTCTTTGGCTCGCCCGATGCCGCCCTGATTGTGTCGCTTCTTCCGCGCTTGATCCATATTCATGGCGACAGTCGGCTTTCGGCGCTTGTGCATCTGTTCGGGCAGGAAGCCAGCAGCGAGAGAGCCGGGCGTGACCTGGTGCTGGAGCGCCTTGTGGAAGTGTTGCTGATCGAGGCGCTGCGCGCATCGCAAAGTGGCGATGCGGCACCCGGACTACTCCGGGGGCTGTCAGATGTCCGCATCTCAGAGGCGCTCCGGCAGATGCATGAGGACCCGCAGAAGCCCTGGACGATTGATGAACTCGGCCGGGAGGCGGGCCTCTCCCGCTCTGCTTTTTTTGACCGGTTTACCCGCACGGTCGGCCTGCGGCCCATGGAATACCTGCTGGCCTGGCGGATGGCCCTGGCCAAGGATCTGCTGCGGCGGGAGGACTTGCCGATGGATGAGGTCGCCCGCCGGGTGGGCTATGGATCGGCCAGCACGTTCAGCACCGCGTTCAGCCGCCATGTTGGCCAGCCCCCTGGAAAGTTTGCGCGGACTTCCGCCCTCCAGACCGCTTGACGTCCCCAGCGGAAGGGCGCCAGCTTCACCTCAAAGTTCCGGAGGATGCCATGATGAAAGACCGCGTTTCGATTACCATGCTGGAGGATGGCGTTGCCGATGTGCGCCTGATCCGTACCGACAAGATGAATGCGCTGGACCCGGCGATGTTCGCCGGCATTGCCGAAGCGATCAACACGCTGAAGGCGACCAAGGGCCTGCGTGTGGTGGTGCTTTCCGGCGAGGGCCGTGCCTTCTGCGCCGGTCTCGACCTGTCGAACTTCGCCGCGAGCGAGGACAAGAAGCCGGGGCAGGGGAATGTGACCTCCAATCTGGGCGACCGCAGCCATGGCATTGCCAACCTTGCCCAATATGTGGCTTGGGGCTGGCGCGAGCTGCCGGTGCCAGTGATCGCAGCGGCCCATGGCGTGGCCTTCGGCGGCGGCTTCCAGATTCTTTCAGGCGCGGACATCCGCATCATTCATCCGGAAACGCGTTGCGCGATCATGGAAATGAAATGGGGCCTCGTGCCGGACATGGCGGGCTTCCCCCTGTGGCGCGGCAATGTGCGCGACGATGTGCTCCGTGAGCTGACTTACACCAACCGCGAGTTCAAGGGTACCGAGGCCCATGCGCTGGGATTTGCCACCAAGGTTTCCGAGACGCCGCTGGAAGATGCGCTGTGGCTGGCCAAGCTGATGGCGAGCAAGAACCCCGCCGCGATGCAGGGGGCCAAACGCCTGCTGAATGCGATGGCCGACAGCACCGACGCCGAACTGCTGCAAATGGAAAGCGACGAGCAGAAGAAGGTGATCCGTACACCCAACCAGATGGAAGCGGTGATGGCCGAAATGCAGAAGCGCAAGCCGGTGTTTTCGGAGTAACGTTTCAAGCCCCTTCTCCTTCGGGAGAAGGGCTTAAAGGGAGCGCACCGGCGCGCCCGCTTCGGCGAGGGCTGCGCGGGCCTCGGCCAGGGTCGCTTCGCCGAAATGGAAGATGGAGGCGGCGAGCACAGCGCTGGCGCCGCCTTCAAGCACGGCGGGGGCGAAGTCTGCCACGCTGCCCGCGCCGCCAGAGGCGATGACGGGGATGGTGACGGCGGAGGAGACCGCTTTCAGGAGCGGGATGTCGTAGCCCGATTTCGTGCCGTCCCGGTCCATCGAGGTGAGCAGGATTTCGCCCGCGCCGCGGCGCGCAGCTTCGCGGGCAAACTCGACCGCGTTGATCCCGGTGGGCTTGCGCCCGCCATGGGTGAAGATTTCCCAATGGCCGTCCACGGCGCGCGCATCGATGGCGACGACGACGCATTGGCGGCCGGCCTTGGCGGCGCAGGCGGAGATGAGCGCTGGATCTGCAACCGCGGCCGAATTGATCGCCACCTTGTCGGCGCCTGCCCTCAGAAGCGCGACCATATCTTCCACCGAGCGCACGCCGCCGCCCACAGTGAGCGGCATGAAACAGGCCTCTGCCGTGCGGCTGACGGTTTCCAGCAGCGTGCCGCGGCCTTCATGGCTGGCGGTGATATCCAGGAAGCAAAGCTCGTCAGCGCCGGCGGCGTCATAGACGCGGGCGAGGGCTACGGGGTCGCCGGCGTCTTTCAGGTCCACGAAGTTGACGCCCTTCACGGTGCGCCCGTCTTTCACGTCGAGGCAGGGGATGATGCGGGTTTTCAGCATGGCGCTCCTTTGCCGCCAAAGCGGGGCGAATGCAAACAATCCTTAAGGTTGTGCGGGGTGGGAAGGGACGCCGCGCTGACCTATATTGACGCCACGGGAGGCTGATCTCGACCGAGCGAACTGACAAAGTAAGCATCAGGAGACAGACATGGACATGAAACGGACAGAGCGGAAAACCGCCGCGAGACTACAGAATGACGAGGCCGAGACGCTGGCGCGGCTGGCGGCGGGATTGTCCCGGCTGGATGTGGGCAGCGCGCCCGGCGGCGGGGAAAGCGATCTGGCCCATGCGCTGCGCATGCGGCGGCGGCTGCGTCGGCCGCTTTCATCGGCGCGCTGAAGGAAGACTTTCAGGCGCTCAGCCGATGGCGTCCGCAATGGTGAGGGGCAGGCCGCCGGAGCCTTCTTCCAGAGATTCCGGCGTGATCAGGATGGTGGTGCCCGGCAGCAGCAGGGGCTCCAGCAGCGCGGCAAAGGCGGGCGGCAGCAGCGCCTGATCGGCCAGCTCATCGGGCGAGGCGGGCGGCAGCGTGGCCACCGGCGCGCCGGGCTTGCCTTCGGGCAGTTCCAACTGGATCCAGTGAAGGGCGCCCCCCGGCGCCTGGCTGAGCATCAGCACATGCGTGGCTGTTTCGCCTTGCGGGACATAGACGCGGGCGCGGCCGATTTCGGCGGCCCCGCGCAGGGCCACCAGGGTTTGATCGCGGCGCGAGATGACGAGGGTGAGCGGGCCTTCGGGGGCGCTGTCCGGCATCCAGCGGTAAAGCTCGTCGCCTGCCAGTGGAGCGTGGTCCAGCGGCACGCCGCCGGGGCCTTCGGCCGCCAGGAGGCCGGGGGCGGGCGTGATCGCGGGCTCTCCCGCCACGCCGGAGACGATGACCGTGCCGCCCATCTCGGTGACGGCGAAGAGGCGTTTGGCAAATTCCAGCGGCAGGCGGATGCAGCCATGGCTCTGCGGATAGCCGGGCAGGGCGCCGGCATGCAGCGCGATGCCATCCCAGGTGAGGCGCTGCTGATAGGGCATGGGGGCGTTGTCATAGAGGTTTGACCGGTGATCGGCATCCTTCTGCAGGATGACGAAAACGCCCGTGGGCGTTTCATGGCCGGGCTTGCCGGAGGAGATGGTGGAGATGCCAATGCGCACGCCATTGCGATAGACGGTGGCGGTTTGCCGGGTGAGGTCCACAAACAGGGTGACCGGGCCGGCGGGGGAGAGGGCGGGCGCCCACACCCAGTCTCCGGGCTGGAGCGTCTCTGCCTGGGCGGTGAGCTCAGCCGCCGTGGCGACCAGCGCGCCCTGCGCCCCGGCAGGGGCGGGCAGCGCCGCCAGCAGCGCGGCAGCGGCAAGAAGGGCGGGCAAGCGTTTCACGCCGGGCCTTTGGAGTTGCTGGCGGAGGTTTCCGGCCAGGGTTGTGGGGCGGCTTCGAGGGCACCAGAAAAGGGCGCGCCTGGCAAGGCGGCGTGGCCGCGCGGCCTATTCGGAAAGGCTGGAGACAATAAGGTAAACGGCGGCGATACCGGCGCCGGTGAAGACCGCCGCCATGCGCCCGGCAAAGCGCGCCTGCGCGGCGCGGGCCTGGCGCATCTGGCCGACCAGCAGCTGAAACCCGGCATCCTGCGCCAGATCCTGCGCGGTTTTCTCAGACGGACGTTTGGGGCGCTGCGGGTTCATGGCAGACGCTATGCGAGATGTGTGCCAAGGTTGAAGGGAGGGGCGTTTTTTACAAGACGCTGGCGTGCTCACCCGCCCGGTCACCATCCCCCGGTAATCCTCCCAGAAATTAAT
>NZ_ARYM01000008.1 GCF_000685315.1 Hyphomonas polymorpha PS728 | reverse complement strand
GAACGAATAACGCACGCCCAGGGTCGCGGTGTGATCCTGGTAGTCTACGTCATAAGAACCAGCGGTCCCTGCTTTGCCATCAAAGTTGAGGTCTTCAACAGTGAAGTACTTGTAGCCGACGTCCATGGTGAGACGCTCAGACAGCTTGAAGCCGACGCCCAGCAAGCCCTGATAGGCGATGCCGGAAGCTTTGTCGGAGAAGCCGTTTGCTGCGGCGCCAGCCGCAAACGTACGGTTGGATGCTTTTGCATCCACGCGCGCGCCACCAACACCGAGACCGATGTAAGGCTGGATCGAGCCACCTTTGTTGAAGTCGTAAAGGCCATTGACCATCAGGTCAGTGACGCTGGCGTAGCCAGCAGGCGCAGCCGTTGCGCCGGTCAGCGTGCCGTTGATGCCGTTCGGGACATCAAGATCACCGCCGCGCTGGCCGAGCACGCCCTCAAGGCGCAGACCATTGGCGAAGCCATAACCGAGGCCAACGCTGAGGCCGAGGTTTTCGGAAACCGACGAGTCGCCGACCATCGAGCCGTTGAAGGCTGCCGTCGGATCGTGATCAACAGTGCCGTCGAAGGAATACTGGATATCGGCGCGCGAATACCAGCCGTCTTCGGCGTGCGCCGTGGCGCCAGCAGTCGCAAAAGCGGCCGCGGCAGTCGCGCACAACAGAGTTTTCTTCATACTCAATCCCCTTTTGTGTGCCGAATGACGGGATTGTCCTCGGCCGCAGGTTCATAGCGGGTATCAACCGCATGCTTTGGTGTTAAACGTTTTTTCCGCCGTCCGCGAGCATTTTTAGTCCGATTACCCCCGAATGCGGTGGAAATTTTCGCTTACCGAGACCCTTTTGCAACAGGTCACCATAGCCGTCAAACAACGCATTGTTAACGTACGCTGAACGACAAATCACAAACGCCGTGATCCGGGCGTTGGTTCCAGCCCGGAGACAAATTTTTTGATTTTCGGCCGCATTCCACAGCCTCCGCTCGAGAGACCGGATTTCGTGCCAGAAGCAGATTCGCCGCCGAATCAGCCCTGCAGCCGCTTAACGGCTGAGCCACGACTTCTGTTCCGGAAAGAAGGCTGCTGAAGCGGCAGTGATCGAGGATCCACATCAGGCAAAACCATCGGCCGCCTCGCCGCAGAACAGAGACGGGAAATACCCCGCGCAGCGCTAACCCAAACCCGCATACAGGGTCGGCAACCTAAGCGAGAAAGCTGAGCCCCAGATGGTTCGCCGCCCTGCCCGCGACAGAGCAAGGCGCTGGCCAGACGATCCGGCACTTACATCAACAAAACTGGAAGGAAGGGGAGAGATGGTACCGCCTCTCCGGCTTGAACGGAGGACCTCTGGTTCCACAAACCAGCGCTCTAACCAACTGAGCTAAGGCGGCATCTGTTCCGGCGACATACAGCTACCGGAAAAGGGTTTCAAGCAGAGAGAAGCGGCCCGAAGCCTCTCCCCTGCCGAAAAATGATCAAATCTTCACAACCTGGTCGAACTCAAGATCAACCGGGGTACCCCGGCCGAAGATCGAAACGGTAACTTTCAGGCGGCCATGCGCCTCGTCGATTTCCTCGACAGCCCCTTCGAAGCCCTGGAACGGACCATCATTGACCTGAACCTGCTCACCGATCTCGAAGCTGACCTTCGGACGCGGACGCTCGGCCGAGGTATCGGTCGACTTGCCGAGAATGCGGTCAACTTCCTTCTGACGGACCGGCAGCGGCTTTTTCCCGCCTTCAGCACCGAGGAAGCCGGAAACCTTCGGCGTGTCCTTGACGAGGTGATAGATATCGTCGGTCAGCTGGGCCTTCATCAGCACATAGCCGGGGAAGAACCGCTTCTCGACCGTCTTCTTCTTGCCGCGGGCAACCTCGACGACTTCTTCAGTCGGCACTTCGATCTCTTCGATCAGGTGCAGCAGGCCCTTGCGCTCCGCCTGTTCGCGAATCGTGGCGGCCACCTTCTTTTCGAAGTTGGAATAGGCGTGGACAATGTACCACTTGGCATCAGGCATGGGGCGAACGCGCTCCGGAAAGTCTGTTAGCGTCACGGCAGCCATCAGGCGCCGCGTACGAAATTCACGAACAGGGTTATGACTGTATCGGTCAGGAAAAGGAATATCGCGATCAGGATCGACATGATGAGCACGAAAATCGTCGCCTGGATCGTCTCCTGGCGCGAGGTCCACGTCACCTTGTTACCTTCCGCACGCACCTGGCGCAGGAATGTAACCGGTCCAACCCGCTTTTTCTTTTCCTTCTGGTCCTTAACGGCCATGTCACCACTCACTTGAAAGGCGGGCGATTAGCCCTTTTGGGCGCCCGCGTCCACGGCAAATATGCATGGAACTCCTCTTCAGGAGCGCCAACCCGCTGCAGATGTGCGGTGAGTTGCCCTCCGAAACAAGCCCCGCCCTGCCCTAAACCTTGCCGAAAGCCCTGGGTGGCAGGCCGGGCACATCGACTTCCACAGCAAACAGACTGCCAGAGAGTGGGCGTGCGTCCAGCTGCGGGAAGCTGAGCCCGGTTCTGGCCGTCGTGATGAAAAGGGTGCGCATGTCCTGCCCTCCGATGACGCAGCCGGTAGGCAGCGGCGCGGCGAGGATGATGACCTTGTCGAGCATTCCATCCGGCGCAAACCGTGCCACGCGGGACGCGCCATGCAGGCACACCCAGAGGCCCCCTTCGCTGTCAACCGTCGCGCCATAGGGCAGGCCGCCCAGCTCATGCGTAAACGCAAAGGTCCGCCGCCCTGAAAGCGCGCCCGTCTCGGGGTTCACGTCGAAGGCCAGGATTTCCGCCTCGGCACTGTCGCAGGTGTAGAAGGTGCGCCCGTCCGGCGAGAACTGCAGGGTCTTGGTGACCAGCACCGATGGCAGGCGCAGCGGCGCCACCGTCTTGTCGGGGCCATAGCGGTAATAGACCCCGCTCGGGTCGCGCTCGGCCTCGTCCATCGTGCCGAACCAGAAGGAGCCATCCGGCGCCACGCCGCCATCACTGGTGCGGTTGGTGGGCGGTTCATCCGGCAGGGTGCAAAGCCGCTCATAGGCTTCGTTGGCCGGATCAAAGAACCCGATCTCCCGGTCAGCCGCCATCAGCAGATGGCCGCCATACAGCGCCAGGCTGCTGGCCTTCACCGGCAGGTCATAGCGGCGGGTATTGCCGGTCTTGGGATTGTAGCGGTGCAATTTTGCCCGGCGGATATCGACCCACCAGAGGAAGCCCTCGGAGGGGCTCCACAGCGGCGCCTCGCCCTGCATACAGCCGGTTGGCGCAACGCATTCAGGGGAAAGGATCATGGCGGAGAGACCGTCGCAATGGATGGAAAGGGCGAATTAATCCTCGCCGAGAAGGCCTGCAAGATCGGCAAGTTCAAACAAGCCCTCCCGCAGCGCCTCACTGGCGGAAATTTCATCAACGTCAGCGCCGAGGGCATCCAGGGCGAGGCCATAGGCCTCCCGCAGCGGACCATCAGCCACCAGCAGCACTTCATCGCCGGGATCGTAATGGGCCGCCACATCGGCGCCGATCAGCAGGCCGACAATCGCCGCCGCCTTGCAGGCAGGGTCAAGCTGACCGGTGAAGATCGCCGCCTCGACCGCAAAGACCGGGGGCGCGTCCTCGGTATCGAGCGCGCGCTCTACCCATTCGCGGAAGACGCGCGGATCGAAGATCTGGGCGGGGCTGTCCTTCAGCGCCAGAGCGCCGGCCGTGAGCAGCAGGTCTCGCAGCTCGGAGGTGATTTCGGTGGAGAGGCCAAGGATGCGGCCATGTTCCAGATCATAGTGGCGCGTGTGGCGGCCGGCGATGCAGACAGCGGCGTGATCTTCGCCGAGCCCCGCAAGAATGGTCTCGGAGCCGCACGAGATATCCGGCGGAGAAAGCTGGCGCAGCCAAGGCACAATCCAGATGCCATCGCGCGCCATCAGGTGACCCGGCAGGGCCATCAGGGGACCAGGAATGGACACGTTGGTGACAGATTGGGACAGAATACCCACATCGCCGGACACGATGACCGGCACGTCCGGCCACGCCCCCAGCCATTCGCTGACATGGAAGCGGATGCGCGAGAGATATTCGGACGCAGCGATTCGCTCCGGCTCGTGCATCACGGCAGAGGACAGGATCTCTCCCTCCTCATCATAGGCCCAGGCCGAGAGCCGGGAGCCTGACCAGTCCAGGCCAATCAGCGCGAGGCTGTCTTTCATCTCAACTGCTTTCCGATGACCGACGCATCTGACGTTTCTCATCCGGTGTGGGCCAGCCAATGCTCCGGCGCAAGACGCAAGATGCCCTATTGCTCTTGCTGCGGCGCAGCGGCGGCCTAAACACGGGGTAGCAGGATCAGCCAGGCGGAGCAGCAGCCATGTCTTCAAACGAGTCCAGACCCGCAGAAGCCGCGCAGGCGCTTCTGAAGCTGGTGGACATCATGGCCCGGCTGCGCACGCCGCAAACCGGCTGCCCCTGGGATCTGGAACAGACCTTCGCGACCATCGCGCCCTATACGATCGAGGAAGCCTATGAGGTGGCCGACGCGATCGAGCGCGGCGACATGAGCGACCTGCGGGAGGAGCTGGGCGACCTGCTGTTCCAGGTGATCTTCCACAGCCGCATGGCCGAGGAGGCCGGGGCCTTTGCGCTGGCCGATGTGGTGGGGGCCATCAATGACAAGATGATTCGCCGCCACCCGCATGTGTTCGTCGCCGCCGATGGCCGGGACGCAGAAGGCCAGACGGTGGCCTGGGAAGAGGTGAAGGCCGCCGAACGCGCGGCGAAAGGCAAGAAGGCGGAGGACACCAGCGCGCTGGCCGGTGTGGCGCTTTCCCTACCCGCCCTGCTGCGCGCCGAAAAGCTGCAGAAGCGGGCGGCGCGGACAGGCTTTGACTGGACAGAGGCCGCCCACATCTTCGACAAGCTGGAGGAGGAGACCGCCGAAGTGAAAGAGGCGATGGCCAGCGGGGACGCAGACGCCATCGAAGACGAGATCGGCGACCTCTTGTTCGTGGCCGCCAATCTCGCCCGCCGGCTATCGGTTGACCCAGAACAGGCCCTGCGCCGGGCAAACGCAAAGTTCGAACGCCGCTTCCGTGCCATGGAGGCGGCAGCGGCAGAGGCGAGCGTGGACTTTGCGTCGCTCAGCCTGGAGGAACAGGAAGCTTACTGGCAGAGCGTGAAAAAGGCAGAGCGGGGGTAAACGGGCCTACGATTGCTCCAGCGACGCGCTCGCCGCCAGTTCGGGAAACTCTGCGCGGAACTGGCCGAGGCGTTCAGACGAGACACGGACAGAAACTTCCGTACCGCCATCGTCGAGCTGGTTTTCCGCGGTGACTTCGCCATGCTGATGCAGCCAGGCGCGCGCCTTGCCATCTGCAGGGCTGAGCGTGAGGCGGATTTCCGTCCGCCCCCGGAGAAGTGATTTCTCGATCAATTCCAGCAGGCCGTCGACGCCCTCGCCCGTGAGCGCGGAAACAGCGGCTGCAGGTGGATCATCCGTGATCGCCGCAAGCGCGCACAGGGATTCGGCCCGCTCCGGCGAGAGCGCATCCATCTTGTTCCAGGCTTCAATCATCGGCGGCAACGGCAGGCCGGATTCGGTTTCCAGCCGCTCCAGCACCAGCGCCACATCTTCGGCTTGCTCCATATCCGACGCGCTGGCGCGGTCACGCACATGCACCAGCAGGTCCGCCTGCAGCGACTCTTCAAGCGTCGCCTGGAAACTGTCGATCAGGTGGGTGGGCAGATCGGTGATGAAGCCGACGGTATCGATCAGCGCGGCTTCGCCCAAGGTGGGCAAATCCAGCCGGCGGATGGTCGGGTCGAGCGTGGCGAAGGGCATGTCCTTGGCGAACACATCGGCCCCGGTCAGCCGGTTGAACAGGGTAGACTTGCCAGAGTTCGTATACCCGACGAGCGCAATGACAGGTTTGCCGGAGCGCCGGCGCCCTGCCCTCTGCACTTCGCGGGTGCGCTTTACGTCATCCAGATCACGCCGCAGACGGACGATCTTGTCGTCCAGCATCCGGCGGTCTGCCTCAAGCTGGCTTTCGCCGGGACCGGAGAGGAAGCCCCCGCCGCCGCGCTGGCGCTCAAGGTGGGTCCAGGTGCGCACGAGACGTGAGCGCTCGTAAAGCAGGCGCGCAAGTTCCACCTGCAGGCGGCCCTCTTTGGTGCGCGCGCGCAGACCGAAGATTTCGAGGATCAGGCCAGTCCGGTCGATCACCTTCACGCCGAGGCGCTTTTCAAGGTTGCGCTGCTGAACGGGGGTCAGCGAGGCGTCGATGACGGCGAGCGTGGCGTTCGTCTCGGCAATGTCATTCGCCATGCGGTCAAGCAGGCCACCCGATAGCAGGAAGGAAGAATTCACTTCACGGACATGATCAGGCCGGATGAAGCCCAGCTCACAACCAAGGGCTTCGACGAGACCGGCGGTTTCGGACAAACGGTCCGGACCCGGCCGGTCCCTCGGTGTGAACCACGGGATCACGACGCCGGCAATTTCCGGCGCCGGAAGGCGGTCAATCAGTTTTTCAGTCAAACGGGATCAGTCTCCGTCCATTTCCTCATCGAAGAGCTGGACCGGCGCGCTGGGCGCGATGGTCGAGATGGCATGCTTGTAGACCAGCTGCGGCGGGCGTCCGTCACCCCGGAGGAGGATGCAGAAATTGTCAAACCATGTGACAACACCCTGAAGCTTTACACCGTTGACGAGGAAGACGGTGAGCGGGGTGCGCGATTTGCGGACGGCGTTGAGGAAAGTGTCCTGGAGGTTTTGCTTCTTATCGGCGGACATCAGTTTTTTCTTTCTTGTTTTTTGTTGTCTTATCCTGCGCAGCTAATGTCATTGTTTACCCTGCGCAAGGGTGTTCCCCCTTTACCCCCGCCAGAAGCTTAGGGAAAGAGCCGGTAACACGGTCAGAATTTCAACCCTGCCTAAAACCATGGCAATACTGAGCAGGATCTGACCCACCGGACCCAGATTGTCTGTAGCCTGCCCAATCAGCCCGCCAGAGCTGGTCAGCGCGCCGATGGAGAGCCGAATCGACTCCTCGAAAGGCACGTTGAGGAAGGCCAGCACCGCGATCACCGAGAAGACCGCCCCCGCATAGACGATGAAATACACCCACACGCCGATGACGCTGCGCTCGTCCAGCTCGCGGTCGCGGAAGCGGAAGCTGAGGATTGAGCGGCGATAGCCGAGTTGGCGGAACTCCTGCCCGGCACGCTGCCCCAGCACGATGAAGCGCGCAATCTTGATCCCGCCCGCCGCCGAGAGGGCCGAGCCTCCGATCAGCGCGGGCAGCACGGCAAGCGTCAGCGGGATCTCCGCGTCGCGCGCCCCGGCCGAGAGCGGGATGCCGGACGTCGACAGGCTGGACAGGGACCAGCCGAGGCCATTCATCATCGACACGCCGAGCGGAAGGGTTGCGGCCGCAAAGATCAGCATCAACAGCAAAAAGACCACCGTTTCGGGGTCCGTGATCGCGGAACGCACAGCGCCGATACGCAAGGGCAGCCACACGGCCAGGCCCAGCGCGCCGATGGCCAGGCCAACGGCCAATATGAAGCTCGCCACCGGATTGGGCGGCAGGAAGGTTTCCGCATCCGGCAGAACAAGGCCGGTAGAGATGACACTGACCGCATCAGCCAGCGCCCGCACAGGCGGCACGCCCGCCATCAACAGCAGCAGCAGGATGAAGCTGACCGAAATGCCCAGCATCAGGCCGACGCCGGCGCAGATGCGGGGCATGGCATCGAAATAGCTGGCGTCCGGAACGGTGAACAGCACCGTGCGGTGAACGCCGGGGCCGCCGAGATTGATCGCCGCGAACACGCCGGCTGCCATCACGACGGCCGCATAGGTGCCCAGCAGGTGCAGGATGCCGCGCCAGTAAAGCAGGCTGATGGGCCAGGAGGCTTCGGAAAAGCCCAGAATGGAATGCCCCGTGGTGGTGAGACAGGAAGCTGCCTCGAACAACGCGACCGCAACGGAATTGTTGGCCACGCCGAACACGAAGGGCATGGCTGCTGCCACCGGCGAGAGAAACCACCAGAGCAGCACAACGGCCAGGGCATCAGACGGGCGCGCGCGGCGGGATGGTTTTGGCGCCAGCAGCAGAACGCTGGACGCGAAAACCGAAATGCCGAGCGCGGTGGCACCGAAGGAAATGATCTGCTGGGTTTCGCCCATCGCCCAGGCCAGCAGGGCCGCCGAAGCCGCGCAGCCTGCCAGGATAAGCATCAGCAGGCCAAGAACACGGACGACCGACGAATAATTCATGGATCAGAAATAATCCGGGTTAACCCGGAAGAACTTTTCGACCGTGCGCACCATCTCGGCCTCATAGAAGACGATGAGATGATCTTCCGGGCGCACGGTCACGTCTTCATCGGCCATGATGATCTGGTTGCCGCGCACCACGGCGGCCGCCGTCATGCCTTCGGGAAGATCATCATAGCCGAGCGGCTTGCCGATCAGCGAAGAGGTTTCCAGCGTGATGCCCTCGGCCACTTCCGCCATGCCGTCTTCCAGCGATTGCAGGTTGAGGATACGGCCCCGGCGCATGCGCATCAGGATCTGTGAAACAGTCAGGGCGCGCGGGTCGAGCACGGTGTCCACCCGCATGTCGGAGGCAAGGCCGGCAAGTTCGGGCGAATTGATGAGGGCAAGCGCCCGTTTGGCACCGGCGCGCTTGGCGAGGTTGGAGATCAGGAGGTTCGCCTTGTCATCATCGGTAATGGCGATGACGAAATCCGCCCGGTCCACGCCGCCTTCGGCGAGAATGTCCGGGTTCAGACCATCGCCCTGGATGACGATGGAGCGCTTGACGGCGGCCACGGCCTTGTTGGCGCGCTCGCCGTCCCGCTCGATCAGGCGGACGCGGATATGGCTTTCCTTCTCCAGCATCTTGGCCACATGCAGGCCGACATTGCCGCCGCCCACAATGACGACGTGATCGAGACGGCTCTGTTCGGTGTTGAAGATGGAGGTGAGGCGGCTGGCATGGGCATCGAAAACCGCGATATAGGCGCGGTCGCCGGGCTTGAGCACATCCTTGCCGCGCGGGGCGTGAACCGCGTCCCCCCGGCCGATGCCGATGATGCGCGCGGAAAGATCCGGGAACAGACCTTTGAACTGGTCAACCGCCACATCGATCAGCGGATTGTCGGCACGCAGTTCGAAGCCGAGCAGCTTGATCTGCCCGCCGGCGAAATTCGCGCTCATGATCGTGCCGGGCGTGCGGAACCGCTGGAGGATGGCGTCGCCCACTTCAGCCTCCGGCGAGATCACCATGTCGATGGGCAGGCCCTCGCGGGAGAAGATGTTCTTCCAGGCCGGCTCCAGATAGGACCGGTCGCGCACGCGGGCGATCTTGAAGGGCACCGAGAACAGCGTGTGGGCGATCTGGCAGATCACCATGTTGATTTCGTCGAAATGCGTGACGGCGATGATCATCTCGCAGTCTGCCGCGCGGGCGCGCTTGAGCACATCAGGATGCGCCGCATGACCGACAATCCCCCGCACATCCAGGTCAATGGACACCTGATCCACAAGATCGGCGCTTTCGTCGATAATGGTGATCTCGTGCTTTTCCCGAGCAAGGCGGCGGGCAATGCCCTGCCCTACCCGCCCGGCGCCGCAGATCAGAACGTGCATATCTTCAAGCCTTCAGCGTCTGGCTCAGGAATCCTGACGAACGCCCGTCGATATCCCCAAAGCCTTTAATTTTCGGTGCAGTGCTGACCGCTCCATACCGATGAACTCGGCAGTTCGCGAGATATTTCCGTTAAAACGGGTGATCTGCAGGGTAAGATATTCCCGCTCGAACTGCTCGCGCGCGTCGCGCAGGGAAAGGCCAACCAACTCTGCAGAGCCTGCCTTGGCCGCCGGAGACGGCCCCCGGCCCTGATCGCGCGGCAATTCGTCCACGCTGATCGGCCGGGCGGAATCGGCGGGCGACAGGATGAGGATACGCTCCACCAGGTTGCGCAGCTGGCGGATATTGCCCGGCCATTCCATCGACTGAAGCACGGCGAGCGCTTCCTGGGTAAAGCTGCGATAGGTGAGGCCGGACGTTTCGGCGATGCGCTCGCAGAAATAGTTGGCGAGTTCCACGATATCGTCCCGCCGCTCCGACAGGGAGGGCACGCGCAGCGGCACGACGCTGAGGCGGTAGAACAGGTCTTCGCGGAAATTGCCGGCGTCGATTTCGGCCTTGAGGTCTTTCGTCGTCGCCGCCATCACGCGGACATCGACCGTCACATCAGACCGGCCGCCCACACGCTGGAAACGCTGCTCGGTCAGCACACGAAGGATCTTGTTCTGTGTGCCGATGGGCATGTCAGCCACCTCATCCAGCAGCAGCGTGCCCGTATGCGCGCGCTCGAACAGGCCGACACGGACGGTGCGCCCCTGCTGGTCCTCTTCGCCGAAGAGGGCGATCTCCATCTGGTCGGGCGCAATCGTGGCGGCGTTCACTACCACGAACGGCCCATCGGCCCGGGCGGAGTTCTTGTGGATGAGACGGGCGGCGAGTTCCTTGCCGACCCCGGCCGGACCGGAAATCAGAACCCGGGAATTGGTCGGCGCGACCTTGTCCAGCGAGGCGCGCAGGGCAGCGGCGGCCTGGCTGTTGCCGATCCAGCGCTCCTCATCGCCCGTGCGGTTGCGCAGCGCGGCGTTCTCATAGCGCAGGGCGGCGGCCTCAATGGCGCGCTCCACCACCAGCATCAGACGATCAGCCTTGATGGGTTTTTCGATGAAGTCGAATGCGCCGCGGCGGATGGCGGCGATTGCCGTTTCGATATTGCCGTGGCCGCTGATGACGATGACCGGGAGGATCGGGTCGATCGACTTCAGATATTTCAGCACGGAAAGACCATCCATGCCGCTGCCCTGAAGCCAGACATCAAGGATCACGAGCCGGGGCGTGCGCGAGCGCACTTCCTCCAGCGCGCGTTCGGCCGTGTCAGCGGTGCGGACGGCATAGCCTTCATCGCCCAGCACACCGGCCATCAGTTCACGGATATCGGGCTCATCATCAACTACCAGGATGTCGAGTGCCATGCACGTCTCTCCTCTACAAATTCAACGGGTAGGGCACGCGGCCTTCGGCGCCTGCCTCTTCTATCGACATGTCTTCAAACTGCATCGCCAGCGCGCCATTTTCCGGCAGCAGCACGCGCACACGGGCGCCGCGCAGGCCGTCAGGACGGTTCTGCAGGGAAATTGAGCCACCATGATCGACGATGATGCGGTTCACGATGGCAAGGCCAAGCCCCGTGCCCTTCTCGCGCGTCGTCACATAGGGCTCCAGCAGGCGGTTGCGCACCTCGGCCGGGAAGCCGGGGCCGTTGTCCTCGATGATGATCTCCAGACCGCGCGCATCCTTCTGCAGGATGATACGGATATTGCCGGACACATCATCTCCCACCGACTGGCCTTCGATGGCCTCGGCGGCGTTCTTCAGGAGGTTTCCGAAAGCCTGGCCCAGCAGGCGCTCATCCCCCAGGAAGGGCGCGGTTTCGAGATCTGTATCCATCTCGATTTCGATGTCGGGCGACACGACGGTCTGCGAGAAGATCGCCCCCTGCAGCAGCGGGCGCATGTCAAACGGCGCCACGCTCGGCTTGGGCATCCGGGCGAAGGAAGAGAACTCCTCCACCATGTGTGCGATGTCATCCACCTTGCGCAGGATCGTCTCGATACACCGATCAAACACGCCATCGGGATCATCGATCTTCGGGCCATAACGGCGCTTCAGACGCTCCGTAGACAGCATGATCGGCGTCAGCGGATTGCGGATCTCATGGGCAATGCGGCGCGCCACGTCTCGCCAGGCCAGCTGGCGCTGGGCATTCACGAGGCGGGTCGTGTCGTCGAAGGTGATTACGCAGCCGCCCTCCGGCCCCATGGCCGTCTTGAGGCGAATATTGCGGGTTTCACCGCCCACGGTGATGTCCAGCGTGGCGTCCACCGGTGCGTCCCGCTCGATCGTGT
This sequence comes from Hyphomonas polymorpha PS728, assembly GCF_000685315.1. Classification (GTDB taxonomy): domain Bacteria; phylum Pseudomonadota; class Alphaproteobacteria; order Caulobacterales; family Hyphomonadaceae; genus Hyphomonas; species Hyphomonas polymorpha. The sequence goes on along the minus strand of NZ_ARYM01000008.1, from coordinate 153,836 downwards.
CGCGCACATAGCGTTCAAATTGCGGTGCCACGTCCGACAGCGGCGCGCCTTCCATCTGCCCCGTGAGGCCCAGGAGTTCCGCCGCCGACCGGTTGGCCAGGCTGATAAGGCCATCGGGACCCACGCGCATGACCCCGGCGCCCAGTTCTGCCAGCAGGGTCTCGACGAAGCGGCGGCGGTCTTCCTCATCGTTCCGGGCACGGATGAGGTCTTCCCGCTGGGTGGCGAGCTGTTCGGTCATCGCGTTGAAGGAATGCGCCAGGGCGTGCAGTTCATCGACTGGCCCGGTGACCGGCACGCGCACGCTGAGATCGCCGTCGCGCACGGTATGCGCCGCCGATGCCAGGCGTCCGATGGGCCCGGTGACCCGGCCCGCCGCCTCAAGCCCCAAACGCCCCGCCAGCAGCAGCACAAGACCGGCAATCTGGGCATAGCCGATCACGAAGATCAGCTGCAGCCGCCCGCCGCTGCGCTTGGCGGCGTAGTATTCTTCCAGCGCCGCTTCCGCTTCGCGCAGCGAGCGCGCCGCGTTCCGGTCGAATACCTTCACGGCATAGATGTACCCGTCCGTGGGCGCCGAAATGCGGATCAGCGCGGTGGCAATGCCGCGCGCCTCGTAAAGCGTGGTTGCCACCGAGCCCTGATCGGCCTCGACATAGGCAGACTTGGGCGGCAGCAGCAGGATCGGCTCCTGAACGCTCGCCTCGGCCACAAGGTCTACCCCGTCGGCGCCGAGAATGGCGATGGTCAGGAATTCCCGGCTGGCCAGTTCCGAGCGCAGCCCGTCAAAGAAGGTGGCCGAAGCATAATCATAGATCGCCCCGTCGCCGTCTTCGGTGGGCGGGGCGATTTCGAGGCTCTTGTCCACCTGCCGCGCGAAGCTTTCCACATCCATGGCCGCCAGGCGCATGTCGGAATCGAAGGTGGCCTGGAAGTTTTCCACATAGGTGCGGAAGATTTCCGCATTCTGCTCCATCAGATGATCGACGCGCTCCCCCAGCCAGCGGTCGAGGCCGCGGGTGATGAAGGTGCCCATGAAGACCGCAACCACCATGGCCGGAATCAGCGCCGAGAAGCCGAACAGCAGCACGAAGCGGCGGGCGAGCTTGCCGCTGCCATCTTCCTTGCCGACACGGATCTGCAGGTATTCCCGCGTCACGATGATGGCGAGGACGGTCAGGAGGATGAAGTTCAGCCCCAGCAGCCAGGGGGTGGCGCCGGCGGTCGGGTCGTCGGGAACAACGCCGGAAATGGCAATGAACGTCGCAAACACCGCGACCAGGGCCGCGATGATGAAAAGCCCTTCAAACAGGGCCCAGCTTGCCTTGTTGGCCTGTGAGTTAGCTGTGGTCGACACTCAGTTCCGGTTCTGTTGGGGCCCCGCCCCGTTGCAAACGGGACACACTATCAGTGTCCCGCCCGCAACAGTGGTGCACTAAAGCCACAGATCGGTGTGTCGTCAATCAGTCTTCTGCAATGCCGAGGGCGTTGATCTTGGCCCGCAATGTGTTGCGGTTCATGCCCAGGAGCTGCGCCGCGCGAACCTTGTTTCCGGAGGTAACTGACAGAGCGAGCCGGATCAGCGGGCGCTCAACACGGTTAACAACCGATTCGTGGACATTGGAGTCTTCACCCTCACCGCCAGAGACGAGATCGCCCATCACATAGCGGTGCAGCAGGCCCTCGATCTCAGCCTCAAAGCCGAGGCTCGCGCCGGTCTGCTCGGCCACGCCCATCCGCATCTCGCGCTCGACATCCATCACCGTGATGACCGAATCGGAGCTGAGCACAGCCAGGCGCAGGACGAGGTTCTCCAGTTCGCGGACGTTGCCGGGCCAGTCATAGGCGGCCATCAGGTCCAGCGCCGACTTGTCGAAGGTGCGGGCGGCCAGGCCCTGACGCTGGGCGCGGATCAGGAAGGCCCGGGCAAGCTCGGGAATATCCTCCTTGCGCTGGCGCAGCGGCGGAATGGAGAGGCGCATCACATTGAGGCGGTAATAAAGGTCTTCCCGGAATTTGCCGTCTTCCACGAGCCGGCCAAGGTTGCGCCGGGTGGACGCGATCAGGCGGGCGCCGCCGGGTTCGCGCAGCAGCTTCACAAGCTGGGCCTGCGCTTCGGCTGGCAGGTCGCCGATCTCATCGAGATACAGTGTGCCACCCTTCATGTGGACGGCGCCGCCATTGCCATCGGTGCCGAAGAGTTCGCGGTTGATTTCGGCAGGCGGCATGGCCGCAAGGTCGAGCGCCACGAACTGGCCGCGCTTGGACTGGCCAAGCTGGTGGATGGCGCGGGCGGCGAGTTCCTTGCCGGTGCCGCTTTCGCCCTCGATCAGCACGGTGAGATCGGTATTCATCACCTTGGCGATCAGGCGGTAGACTTCCTGCATCGCGTCTGACCGGCCGATCAGCGGCAGCCCGGCATCGGCGACCGCCTTCTGGGCGTCGGGATGGATTGCCCGCTCCGGCGCCGGGGCCGCCTTCAGCGCGCGGCGGACAAGGCTGGAGAGGACATCGATGTCGAACGGCTTGGGAAGATAGTCGAACGCCCCATGCTCGGCAGCCGAGGCCGCAGTGAGGATGGTGTTCTGGCCGCTCATCACGATGAAGGGCAGGTCTGGCCGGGCCAGCTTCATGGAGGGCAGGAGATCGAAGATCGACGTGTCGCCGAGATAGACGTCCGTGACGACGACATCCCCTTCCCCGTTGCGGACCCAGCGCTGCAGCGCATCGGGCGAGCTGGTGGCCCGCACCTCATACCCGGCGGAAACCAGGGTCTGGTTCACGACGAGCCGGATACTGGCATCGTCTTCTGCGAGGAGTACGGTCTTGTCAGCCATGAGATTTTAAGCCTCCGAAAGCGGCAACAGGATGGTGAAGCGGGTAGCGCCGGGCTGGCTGTCGACGCGGATCTGCCCGCCATGGGCATTGATGACCTCGCTGACGATGGAGAGGCCGAGGCCCCGCCCGCCGGATTTGGTGGACTGGAACACATCAAAGATCGTGGCCTGATGCTCGCGCGGGATGCCCTGGCCATTGTCCTCGATGGAAATCAGCATGGCGCGGCGCAGGCCCGAACCGAGGCGCGCCTGCCGCATGGCAAGGCCTGCGGCATAGGCGGTGCGCAACACCACCTCGCCCTTGCGGCCCCCTTCGGAGGCAGCTTCGGCGGCATTGCGGACGATGTTCTGGAAGGCCTGCTGAAGATGGTCAGGATCACACATCATATCCGGAAGCGAGGGGTCAAAGTCGCGGCGGTATTCCACCCGCGCGCCCATGGCCGCGCGCTCGGACGCGATCACCTTGTCCAGCAGCGCATGGACATTGCAGGACTGCATCCGGGGCGCAGAGAACAGCTCGAACGCAGAGAGGCGATTGACCAGACGCTCGATCCGCCGGGCTTCGTCCTTGATGATATCCAGCAGTTCGGACTGGCCGGGATGGGCCTGACGCTCCAGCAGCTGGGCGGCGCCGATGATGCCGGCCAACGGGTTTTTCACCTCATGGCCAAGGATACGCCCGAAGCCAGCGGCCCCGGCAACACCCTCGCCGGAATCGCGCGAGGGTGCCTCGGAAAGCGCCAGGATGAAATTGCCGCCTTCGACCGTGCGCAGGCGCACATCGCAGATCGTGCGCATCTGCATAGACGGGCCGGAGACCGGCGTGGACGGCGCGGTGATTTCGGCGGGGTCGCGCTCGGCCCGGTCGATCAGTTCGAACAGGATGGAATCGTGGAAGACAACCTCGCTGAGCGGCCGGCCGACGAGGGCGCGGCGCGACAGCTTGAACAGGTCTTCTGCAGCGGGGTTCACATTTGCAACGCGGCGGCGCTGGTCAATGTGCAGCAGCGCGATGGGGGAGAGATCGGCGAGGCCTGAGGGCCGCTCACCTGTCAACGTACTCATAACTATACTGCCTTTTCCAGCGTCTGGCCGAGATAGACTTTCCGCAGCGCGGCGATCAGCTCTCCGGCGTCCCCAATACGGCAGAGATCAGCGCGCAACTGCCGGCGCTCGGCAGCCGGCAGATCGGTTTCGAGTTCGTCGATGGCGGCAGAGACATGCTTGCGCACCATCTTGAGGCCAAGGCTGGCCCCATAAAGATCAAGGGAATCAGAGATCTGCTCGCAAAGGCTGGCGAGCTGTTCGCCGAGGCCCGGCTTGCGCCAGGCGCGCCCCTCAAGGGCAGCCGCCACCGAGCCCAGCAGCCAGGGCCGGCCCATGGCCGCGCGCCCGATCATCACGCCATGCGCGCCGCTCTGGCGCAGCGCCTCTTTCGCCGAGACCAGATCGCAGATGTCGCCATTGACGATCACCGGCAGGCTGACCGCTTCAACAGCCGGGCGGACGGCGGCCCAGTTGGCCGCGCCTGTGTAAAATTGGCAGCGTGTGCGGCCATGGACGGTGAGCATCTGCACGCCCTTGGCTTCTGCCATGCAGGCGAGTTCGGGGGCGTTGTGGTTGTCGTCGTCCCAGCCAAGGCGCATCTTGAGGGTGACCGGGCGGGCGCCTGCGCCCTGAAGGGCGGCGTCGATGATCTCCCCCGCCAGCGGCAGATCCCGCATCAGGGCGGAGCCGGACTGGCCGCCAGTCACCTGTTTGGAAGGGCACCCCATATTGATGTCGATCACATCAACGCCCGCTTCGGCCATCAGCACGGCGCCGGCGAGCATATCCTCGGGGCGGCGGGCAGCGAGCTGGACGATCCAGGGGCCTTCGCCTTCATGGCGGCAGGTGCGGCGGACCACATCGGGGCGGGCCTGGGCCAAGGTTTCCCCGGCGACCATTTCCGACACGACCGCCGGGGCGCCGAAATGCACCGCCTGCCGCCGCATGGGGGCGTCGGTTGCGCCGGACATTGGCGCCAGCCAGACCCGAGGTGCCTTAAAATTGGTCATATCCTTTTCTTTCCCACTTTTCATTTTTTCGCAAGCGCACAAATCATGGGCAAATAATTCCCCTTTTCGGGACATTCCGTGGAGTAGCCAGCCGCGCGCGGGTCGCTTACAAGCCGGATCATGACTGAGGCTGTAGCAATCATCGTGGCCGGAGGCACTGGCCAGCGCGCAGGGGCCGAGCGCCCGAAACAGTGGCAAACCCTGCTGGGAAAGCGGGTGATCGACTGGTCGATCGACGCATTCTATAGCCATCCTCAGATCTCGCGGGTGGTCATCGTCGCCGGGCCAGAGCTGGGCGAATTACCGGCTGACGGCAAAATTATTCAGGCAAAACCGGGCGATACGCGCACGCAATCGGTGCTCAGCGGGCTGGCGGCAGCGACGGTGAGCGAGGGCGCCACAGTGCTGATCCATGACGCGGCCCGCCCCGGCATCGATGCAGCGACCATCGCCAAACTGCTGGCGCGGCTGCAGGACCCGTCCGTGTCAGGGGCCGCCCCAGCGCTGCCAGTGGCGGACGCGTTGAAGTCAAATCGCGGACAAAACTGGACAAATGTGGACAGAACCGGCCTCTTCCGGGTCCAGACACCGCAAGCATTCCGCCTCGGCGAGATACGCGCCGCCCTCGCCGCTGCCGGGCCCGACCTTGTGGACGACCTCTCCGCCATCGAGGCTGCCGGGGGCACGGTTGCCATGGTGCCCGGCTCGGCCCGCCTTTCCAAGATCACCTATCCGGAGGATTTCGACATGCTGGCCCGCCTCCTCGCCCCCGCTGGCACCCCGCGTATCGGCAAGGGGTATGACGTGCATGAGTTCGAGGCGGGGGATCATGTGACCCTGTGCGGGGTGGCCATTCCGCATATCGCCAAACTCAAGGGCCATTCGGACGCCGACGCGGCCTGGCATGCGCTGACCGATGCGATCCTCGGCGCGGTGGCGCTGGGGGATATTGGCGACCATTTCCCGCCATCGGACCCGCAATGGAAGGGCGCCGAGAGCGGCATCTTCCTGAAGGAGGCCCAGAGGCTCGCCGAGGCGAAGGGATACGTGATCGCCAATTGCGACATCACGGTGATCTGCGAAGCGCCGAAGGTGAAGCCCCACCGCGAAGCGATGCGGGCACGGACGGCGGAGCTGCTCGGCCTGCCGCTCGACGCTGTAAGCGTGAAGGCGACGACGACCGAGGGGCTGGGCTTCACCGGGCGGCGCGAGGGGATTGCGGCGGAGGCGGTGGCGCTGCTGGTGCCGAGGGGCTGACCTTTAAGGGCTGTATCCAGCCTCAATCCCCCTCCGTCCGCCTCACAGGGAGGATGAAGTCGCGCCCGGCGAAGCGCCCTGCCCTTACCTCGCGGCATTATTTTCAAGGCTTCGGCTTCATGAGAGCTTTCCGGCCAAAAGAAGACCGGGAGGAAGGCATGGACGATATTCTGATCACCGAGAAGCGGGGGCATGTGACGGTGCTGACGCTGAACCGGCCTGAGGCGATGAATTCGCTCGACTATGAGCTGTATGACGCGCTGGAGCAGGCGGTGCGCACCTCGGATGCGCGGGCGATTGTGATTACGGGGTCGGGAACCCGCGCCTTCTGCGCCGGGGATGATGTGAAGAAGATCCTCTCCAAGGGCGCGCCGGTGACGCCGGAGCGGGCGGCCAAGGCGAAGGAGACCGGCGGGCTGCCCCCCGCGGCAGACGCCCTTCTGCATACGGATATTCCGGTGATCGCGGCGATCAATGGCTTTGCGCTTGGCTGGGGCGCGGAGCTGGCGATCATGGCGGATATGCGGGTGATGGCGGACACCGCGAAGTTTGGCGAGATTTTCGTGACGCGGGGGCTTTGCTGCGACGCGCCGGGGCTTGGGCGGCTGGCGCAGCTGGTGGGCCGGGAAAAGGCGAGCGAGCTGCTGTTTACCGGGGATGTAATCGACGCGGCCGAGGCGAAGGCGATTGGGCTCGTCAGCCGGGTGGTGAAGCCTGAGGAGCTGATGCCGACGGCGCTGGCGCTGGCCGAGAAGATTGCGGCGAACCCGCCTCAGGCGGTGCGGTCGCTGAAGGCTGGTCTGCGCCGGACGCTGGACCCCGATTGGCGCGACACCGGCAAATGGGCGATCACCGAAATCCGCCGCCTGATGCAGACGGCCGACGCGAAGGAAAGCGCCGCCGCCTTCATCGAGAAGCGAAAGCCGGTCTTCACGGGCAACTGATCGGGCGCTAGACAGGGTTTCATGTTTCCAGATCGCCTTCGCAACCTCGCCATGCTGGTGCTCGACGATGCCGAGCGCGCCCGCCTGAAAATCGCCACCGCCGAAAGCTGTACCGGCGGCCTTGTCGCCGCGCTGCTGACGGAGATACCCGGCTCGTCCACCGTGGTGGAGCGGGGCTTTGTGACCTATTCCAACAAGGCCAAGGAAGAGATGCTGGGCGTGCCCGGCGATGTGCTGGCAGACTTTGGCGCGGTTTCCGAACCTGTGGCGCGGATGATGGCCGAAGGGGCGCTGGCCAACAGCCGGGCGAACATTGCCGTCTCGATCACCGGGGTGGCCGGGCCGGGAGGCGGTACACGGATGAAACCGGTGGGCACCGTTCACCTTGCCTGCGCGCGGGAGAACCGGGCCGTGCTGCACGAGATGTTGCAACTGGGCGACATTGGCCGCGACGCGATCCGGCTGGCGGCGGTGGAAGCGGCGCTGAATTTGATTCAGGCGCAGACGCGGTAGGCTGAAATGCTGGGGTTTAACGCATCGCGCAAGGCGTTCCTTCCCGCCATTTCGTGCCCGGAACTATCCCCACTCGTCACCCTCGATGCGCGCAAGCGCATCTGAGGGCCCATCATCTGAAAATTCAGCATGCGCGTGGGGATGAGGCTGGAGATGGGCACTCAGACGGGCTGCGCCCGTCGAGTGTGACGAAGACAAGAGCGCAGGGTTTTGTTTCACGCAGCAGTTTTGGCCGGACGCAGCGGGGGCTGGCCGGTGTTTTGGGCTGAATTCGGGGGATTGTGGGTGCTAGGAGGTGTCGGCGGTGGCCGAGAGGGCGCAGGCCCCCTTCGTCAGGGCGCTGAGCGCCCTGCCACTTCCCCCGCGCGTGCGGGGGCAGAAAAGAAGTCGCGCCTTGGGGAGAAGGTCGATCGGGATCGCCGAGGACCAACTTGGATCATCCCACGCTTTGCGTGTGGGTTCTGCTGGTCTGTAGGCGGAAGGATCGGGCCTCTGGTCGCCGAGATATTCGATTCGGACCCTCCCCCACCAGCTGATGCGGATGAGCGCGCCCGTGCGGCCGGCGGCCTGGACGTGTTTTGCGGCGATCCACATCTGCCAGACGAACACCCACCAGAAGAACGGATGCACGAGCGCGAAATACTCCGCGAGCGCTGGTTCCTTGCTGAGACGGGCGATACTCATCATGGGACGGAGGATACGCCCGGCGCGGGAGGGGGTGGACAAGGTTTGCGGGATTTATTTTTAAGGCGTTGAGGGGATTGGGGATTTTGGACGCGGAGGGGGCGGGATTTGGGGGATAGGTGTTGCGGGCCCACTCTATCCTTCGACTTCGCTCAGGATGAGCTCAAAAAACGCTGTGCCAGAGAAGCTCATCCTGAGCGAAGTCGAAGGATGGGCGGGGTGGAAGACCCTCACCTCCAATCGCTTTGCGATGGCCTGCTCCGGGCGTTTGCAGTGCAAACGCTGGTCCTCCGCAGCCTCTCCTACTTCGCGGGAGAGGGGTTAAGGGGTGTCAAGCCGATGGGGTGGAATACCGCCGCCTCGCTTCTTCCAGGAAAGCGCTCAGGATACGGTCGACCGCCAGATCATGATTGGCGGCGGCGAGGAAGGCGATGACGGGGTTTCGGAACTCGTAATTGATTTCGAGGGACACGTCCGAGGCGCCCGCAACGCTTTCGGTGATGCGCCATTCAGCGAAGAGTTTGCGGAACGGGCCGCGCACGAGGGAGGCGGTGACGCGGGCGGCAGGCTCATCGGCGACGACGCGGGTGGTGAAGCGCTCGGTGAAGCCTTTGAAGCCGACGACCACCTCTCCCAAGCATTCGTTCACGCCGGGCCCGGCGGCGCGCTGGTCCGACACGCGCAGGGCGGTGATCCACTTTATAAAGTCCGGATAGCGGGCAATATCGGAGACCAGAGCAAAGCACTGCTCCGGCCCGTAAGGCACCCGCATCGTCTTGGTGAAACGCGGCACGCCTTATGCCTTGCGGGCGGCGAGCCAGGCTTCGCGGGCGGCGCGCAGCTGGGCGAAGTCTTCCCCCGCATGGTGGCTGGAGCGCGTCAGCGGGCTGGCCGAGACCATGAGGAAGCCCTTGGCGCGGGCGATCTCTTCATAGGCCTTGAATTCTTCGGGCGGCACGAAGCGGTCAATCGCGGCATGTTTGCGCGTAGGCTGAAGATACTGGCCGATGGTGATGAAATCGACGCCAGCCGAGCGCATGTCGTCCATCACCTGCATCACCTCTTCCTTGGTTTCGCCGAGGCCGACCATGAGACCGGACTTGGTGAATTGGGAGGGATCGCGGTCCTTCACTTTCTGCAGCAGACGGAGGGAATGGAAATAGCGCGCGCCGGGGCGGATGGAGAGATAGAGGCGCGGAACGGTTTCCAGATTGTGGTTGAACACATCCGGCTTTGCATCAATGACGCGGTTTTCCCAGCCATCCTTGCGCAGGAAATCCGGCGTGAGGATTTCGATGGTCGTGTTCGGCGCGGCGGCGCGGATGGCGTTGATCGTGTTGACGAAGTGCATGGCGCCGCCGTCTTCCAGATCGTCCCGGTCCACCGAGGTGATGACGACATGGGAGAGGCCCATTTCGGCCACGGCCTCAGCCACGCGGCGGGGCTCGTCCTCATCCACGCCGGGTTTTGGCTTGCCGGTGGCGACGTTGCAGAAGGAACAGGCGCGGGTGCAGACCTCGCCCAGGATCATCATGGTGGCGTGCTTCTTGTCCCAGCACTCGCCGATATTGGGACAGCCAGCCTCCTCGCAGACGGTGACGAGGCCCTTCGACTTCACGATATTGCGCGTCTCGGCATAGCCCTCGGAGGTGGGCGCCTTGACCCGGATCCAGTCCGGCTTGCGCAGCACGGGCGTATCAGGACGCGCCTGCTTTTCGGGGTGGCGGGGACGCGGGGCGCCGGTGCGGGTGTCGATGAGGTTGGCCATGGCCGAAAAATGGCCCTTCTGCTCGATTCCATCAAGCGGAACCCTGTGCAGACGACCCATGCACCGGCGGCTGGACACTGGCAATAACTGTTGCAGATATGACGCAACATGACAGAATATTACACAAATCGGCAGAGACCGTAGCGATTCAGGGCGGAAACCTATGCAGCAATCCATCCAGCCACTGGTGCCCGCACCGCTTGACTATAAGCCGCAGCGCACCCGGACTGACGTATTCTCCGCGCTTATTCGCGCCTCGCGCGAGTTTGGCGGGAACAAGGTGATCCTTGTTGACGGGGACGAGCGGGAGCTGACCTACAAGGACATCATCAAGGGCGCCTTCGCGCTCGGCTCGGCGCTGAAGAAGGGCACGAAGAAGGGCGAGGCTGTGGCCATCATGCTGCCCTCGGGCGCCGGATCGGTGATCGCCTTCTATGCCCTGTCGGCCTATGGCCGCGTGCCCGCGATGCTGAACTTCACCGCCGGATCGAAAAACCTCAAGGCGGCGCTGAAGGCGGCCAAGGTTTCGCGGATCGTGACGGCGCACAAATTCGTGGAGCTGGGCGGGCTGGACGCGCTGGTGGCCGATCTCTCCACGGTGGCAGAGATTGTCTATCTGGAGGATGTGCGGGAGACCCTGTCGCTCAGCAACAAGCTGTCGGCGGTGGCGGGGATGCTGCTGCCGGGGCTGGTGGCGGCGGGGCCGAGCCACAAGAAGCCGGGCGTGATCCTCTTTACCTCCGGCACCGAGGGCGAGCCCAAGGGCGTGGTGCTGAGCCATGAGAATGTGATGGCGAATGTTGAGCAGGTGCGCGCGCATATCGGTCTTGGTCCGGACACGGATGTTCTGTTCAATCCCTTGCCGACGTTTCACTGCTTTGGCCTGACGGTGGGCGCGGTGTTGCCGCTGGTGGCGGGCATCAAGGTGCTGTTCCACCCTTCCCCGCTGCAGCCCAAGGAAATCGTGCGGCGCATCCGGGAGAGCAAGGCGACCCTTATGCTGGCGACGGATACCTTCATTTCGCAATATGCGCGCACGGCTGGCGACGGCGATCTCGACAGCATTCGCCTGGCGGTGTGCGGCGCGGAGCGCGTGAAGGACGAGACGCGCAATTATGTGCGCCGGAAGTTCAATATCGAGATACTGGAAGGCTATGGCGTGACGGAAAGCTCGCCTGTGGCGGCCGCCAACAAATGGGAGGATAACCGTCCGGGCACGGTGGGTGTTCTGATGGCCGAGATGGAAACCAAGCTGGTGCCGGTGGACGGCATTCCCGATGGCGGGCGCCTGCACATCCGCGGGCCCAATGTGATGATGGGCTATGTGCGCGCGACCAATCCCGGCGTGATCGAGCGGCTGATCGATGGCTGGCATGACACTGGCGACATCGTGAACATCGATGAAGACGGGTTTATCCGTATCCTTGGCCGGGTGAAGCGGTTTGCCAAGATCGGCGGGGAGATGGTGTCGCTGGCGGTGGTGGAGAATTGCGCGGCTGCCGTGTGGCCGGACAATATGCACGCCGCCGTGACCCTGCCCGACCCGAAGAAGGGTGAGCAGGTGATCCTGCTGACCGATGCGCCGGGGGCGACGCGCGATCCGATCCTCACCTGGGCGCAGAACCACGGCGTTCCGGAAATCTCCGTGCCGCGCCGGGTGTTCCGTGTAGATGCCATTCCGGTGCTGGGCACCGGCAAGGTGGATTATGGCGCCGTGCGGATCGAGGCCGAGCGGTTGATGAACGACTGAGCTACGCCGCGTCGCTCAGCGCAGCTTCGCCTTCGTCCAGGAAGCCCTGGATGATCGCGGCGGTTTCGTCTGCGCGGGTGACCAGGAAGAGGTGGCCGCCGCCTTCGATCACTTCAAGGCGCGCATCCGGCAGGGCGAAGTTCAGGATGTGGCCATTGGCCAGCGGCACGATGGTATCGGCGTCGCCCATGATGACGAGCGCCGGCATCCTCAGGAAACGGATGAAAGGCAGGCTGGACCAGCCCGCGAAGGCGAGCATCTGGTAGAGATAGCCTTTGGGATCTGGCGGCATGAGACTGTCGATATGGCCACCAGCGGCGCCATCGGCGGCGTCACCATAGAGTTTGGCGAAATTCTCGCGCATGAATTCGGGATCGGAATAGCGGCGCGTATCGACCATCTTCGACAGGGAGGCCGGGCGGCCGGGGATCATGGTGACGCCGGCCGTGGTGGCGCAGAGAATGAGGCGCTTGACGCGGCTGCGATACTGGAAGGCAAACTGCTGGGCCAGCGCGCCGCCCCAGGAAACGCCCATCACGTCCATCTCGTCGATGCCGTAACGGTCCACCAGCTTGCGGATCCAGCGGGCGAGCATCCAGTGGCGGTAGGGCCATTGGGTGACCGGGCTGCCGCCGACGCCGGGAACGTCCAGCGTGAGGATTTCCCGATCCGGGAACATGTCTCCCAGGCCGCTTGCCAGCTCCAGATTGGCGCCGATGCCGTTGAAGAAGACGAGCGGGCGGCCAGCGCCCTGCCCTTCCACCGGCCAATGGGCGACCCGCAGGAGGACGCCATCGACATCTTCCATCGTGATAAGGGGGGTGCGGACGTTCGATACCATCAGACTTACCTATTCCTGCCGGTTTCTGATTTCCATAGGCGCTCAGCAGCGGCGCAAGGTAGACCGCAGCGCATCCTGAGCGAAGTAAAAGGAAGGCTGAGACGGGCCCCGGCCCCTTCGACTTCGCTCAGGATGAGCCGTCCGATGCACGGGCGCGGGGTCATTTTTGCCTATCTCTAGTCGTTGAAGACGTAGCGGCCCGGCGCTGCATAGATGGGGGGGAAGGCTTCGTTTCCAAGCTCTTTGGGTGCAGCTTTCAGCGGGCCGGAGCGCTCTTTCAGCCACTGGCCCCAGAGCGGCCACCAGGAACCGGTCTGTTCTTCGGCGCTGGCCGCCCATTCATCCGCCGTCGGCTTGATTTCCTTGCCACGGAAATACTTCGCCTTCGGATTGCCCGGCGGATTGATCAGGGACTGGAGGTGTCCGCTGGAGGAGAGGATGAATTCGACATTTTTCGAGCCGAGCAGCGCGGGCGTACGGTAACAGGCTTTCCAGGGCGTGATGTGGTCTGTGACACCGGCCACGACGAAAGCATCTGCCGTGACCTTGCTGAGGTCTGCCATATGGCCGGCCACTTCCACCTTGCCCGGATTGTCGAAGGGCTGGTTCAGGGCCACGTCGAGATAGTCCGAATGCAGGGCCGCGGGAAGATTCGTGGTGTCGTTATTCCAGAACAGAACGTCATAGGGCGGAGGATCTTCGCCCATCAGATAGTTGTTGACGACATAGTTCCAGATGAGGTCGTTCGGACGCATCCAGGCGAACATGCGGGCAAGATCATCGCCCTTCAGGATGCCGCGCGATTTTGAGTATTTCCGCGCGATTTCGAGGCTGCCATCCGACACGATCTGGCCGATGTCGCTGTCATCCCGCTGCGGGTTAAGGACGCAGACCATGAAGGTTAGCGAGTTGATGCGCTTGTCGCCTGCGGCGGCCAGAAGGCTGGCGAAGGTGGCGGTGGTGATGCCGCCTGAGCAGGCGCCGGAGACGTTGAGCTTTGGCGATTTGGTGATCTTGCGGACGACTTCGCTGGCCTGGATCAGGCTGTCGATATAGTCGCCAAGGCCCCAATCCTTGTGCTTTTTCGTGGGGTTGCGCCAGGAGATCACGAAGGTTTGCTGCTCCATGGCCAGCAGGAACTGGACCATTGACGTCATCGGCGTCAGGTCCATCGCGTAGAATTTGTTGATCTGTGGGGGGATGATCAGGATCGGCGTCTTGTGGACCTTCTCGGTGAGCGGAGCATACTGGATCAGCTCCAGCATCTCATTCTTCCAGACCACCTGCCCTTTCGAAATGGCGAGGTTTTCGCCGACCTTGAAGGGGCGCTTGTCGACCTGCGCGGGCAAGCCGCCATTCTTGGTGAGATCCTCATAGAGGTTTTTCATGCCCTTGAGCAGCGACAGGCCGCCGGAATCGACCACGCGCTTGGCAGCGGCAGGATTGCCCACAAGGGTGTTCGTTGGCGCGATGGCATCGGTGATCATGCCCATCACGAATTTGGCACGGGCCTGTTCCAGCTCGCCCATCTGGATCTCGTTGACCCAGTTGTGGAGGTGTTCCTGCGTGGCGAGGTAAGACTGCATGCCGCGCTTGTAGAAGGGGTTATGCTCCCAGGCGGGATCCTTGAAGCGGCGGTCTTTCTTGTCGGCCTCGCGCTTGGACTTGCCGAGAATGATTTCGGTGTTCTCGCTGGTGATCTTGCTGACCATCCTTGCGGTGGTGACCGGGTTGGTCATGGTCGAGCGCAGCATCATGGCGACGGCGCCGAGCAGTTCCTGGCGGTTGAAGCCGCCCAGCAGCGGGTTCAACGCTGCCGTATTTTCAGCCGCATTACGGGCGATTTCGTCTTTCGGTGACGTCACGTCTATTCCTCCCCAAGATCTTCCGGACTGTCACCGGGTTTCTGGCCCAGCCGCCGGTTTTTAACCATGATCCCTTTCTTTTCCTGAAAGAGAACACGGTGAAGTTTATGATAAAATTCGTTTCACAGTCAGTTTTCTCTGTCAAACTGCTTCACTGGCCATGAAAACGCGCGACCGTATCCTTCAGGTGAGCCTGCTTCTCTTCAATGAAGAGGGCGAGGCGCAGCTGTCTTCTGTAGATGTCGCCAATGCGCTGGAGATCAGCCCCGGTAACCTCTATTATCATTTCAAGGGCAAGGACGCGATCATCCGGGCCCTTTATGACCGGTTTGAAGAGGAGATGCGCGTTATCCTGCGCGGCTCCAGCGGGGGTGTTGCCTCGATCGAGGACAACTGGGTCTACATCTACATCCTGCTGGAAGAGATATACGACTTCCGTTTCTTCTACCGGGATCTTGCGGGGATGATGTCCCGCTACCCCGACCTGGCAGGCCGCTTCCGCGCGTTGAGTGCGGAGAAACGGGCCACCATCCAGCGCATCCTTGACGACCTGGCGCGGCTCGGCGTGATCGACATTGATCCGCGCCTGAAGCCGCCCCTGACCCAGCAGATCATCACCACACTGACCTTCTGGCTGGCCGGTGATGCCCTGGCAAAGGAAGCGCATGACGGCCCTGCCCTGATCCACAATACTGTGTTCCAGGTGATGTGCCTCATCGTGCCCTATATGGGCGCGGCGGGGCCTGCCGCGCTAAGCGGCATGATCCGTCATTTCGAGGAAACAAAGTCCTGACCCGGACGGGTTGACCTTTGCCAGCCAATGGCCCGGCAGCATCCTCCCGTCTTCCCGGTTTTGGGCCGAAGGCACAAAGACCGGGATCCAGCTTTCCTGAGGCTCTGGGTCCCGGACATTGCCTGCGGCAATTCCGGGAAGACGGCGGAGAAGGCGCGCTCCTCCGCCTCTTGCCCAAAAGCGTTTAGCTGGCGAGGGCTTTCGCCTGTTTCGCCCAGTCGCCCTTCAGCACGCGGCCACGGGCGCCGATCTGAATGTCGAGCGCTTCGAGTTCGGCTTTCTTCATGGCGGCGATCTGCGCAAAGCGGGTGATGCCGGCTTCGTTCAGTTTCTTCGCCATGGCCGGGCCGACACCGGTGATCTGCGTCAGATCGTCGGCAACTTCGGCTTCGATCGGCTCCATGGCAGCCTTGACGGCCTTGGAAGCGCGGGTGGCGACGCGTTTGGCAGTCTTGGCAACGTCTGCGCCGGTTTCGGTGGCAACCGCTTCGATCTCGGCAGTGAGACGGGCGATACGCTCTTTCAGGTGCAGGTCGCTGGCCTTGGTGCGGGCCTTGGCGGTGACGCTGGCGACTTCGTCTTCCAGCTTGTCGACGCGGCGGGCGAAGGCTTCACGGGCGGTGCCGAGGCCTTTGACGCCGAGCAGGTCGCGCATGCGCTCCATGCGGGCTTCAAACTGGGTCTGAGCTTTCGACTGGAATTCGCGGGCGGTTTCGACCGCCTTGGCGACATTGCCGGAGGCTTTGGTGAAGCCTTCATTACCGGCGAGGCGGGCGCGGACATCGTGCTCGATTTCAGCGCCGCGTTTGACGAGGTCTTCGAACACTTCGGCAGACTGCTTGTTCACGACGGTCGCGCCGGCAAGAGCGGAGTCGTAGGCTTTGCCATAGGCGCCGACGCCGGCGAGCCAGATCTTGTAGGCCATCTCGGTGGATTGGGCCTCGATTGCCTTGCCAGCGGCCTGAGCTTTGGCGCGGGCGGCAGTTTTGGTGGTCTTCTTGGCCATGAGTATCTCCCTGGCGGCTTGGTCTATGACGCCGGATGTAGGGAAAAAGTCTAGAAAGCGCATACTAATCGCGGCCCGGCGCTTGAATCCCGCTGGGGAAGCCCTCTATCCACTGGGGCAGACAATCAGAGGAGACCTCCCATGAGCGCAGTTGATTACCAGGTGGACGGCAAGACCTATGAAGGCTGGCTGGTGAAACCCGAAGGCAAGACGAACGCCCCTGTGGTGGTGATCGCCCATGCCTGGGGGGGCCTCACCGATAATGAGAAGCAGAAGGCCGCCATCGTGGCGAAAGAGTTCGGCTATGCGGCCTTCGCCATCGATGTTTACGGCAAGGGCAAGCGCGGCGAGACCGTGGAACAGTGCCAGGCGCTGATGAACCCGCTGGTGGGCGACCGGGCCGAGCTGCAGAAGCGGCTTGCGGGCGGGCTGGCGGCGGCGAAAGCTCAGGACGGCGTGGATGGCTCGAAAGCAGCTGCCATCGGCTTCTGCTTTGGCGGGCTCTGCGTGCTGGACATGGCGCGGGCGAACCAGGACGTGCTGGGCGTGGCGTCCTTCCACGGCCTCTTCCGCCCGGCGGAGAATATTCCGCAGCCGAAGATCAAGGCGAAGGTGCTGATCGAGCATGGCTGGCTCGACCCGATGGCGACGCCGGAAGATTTCCTGGCGATTTCCAAGGAGTTTGCCGGCGCGGACTGGCAGGCGCATGTGCACGGCCATTCCTACCACTCGTTCACGACTGTGGGCGCCAACAACGCCGAAATGGGCACGATGTATAACGCGGACGCCGACCGGCGCAGCTTTGCCTATCTGAAGACGTTCCTGGCCGAACTCTTCGGCTGATCCTTCATCGGATAGTCCGGATACGGAAAAGGCGGAAAACCCATTTGGGCTTTCCGCCTTTTTCTTGGCCGGTTTTTTTGGGGGGACGCCAGCGGCGGCGGTGCCCTGCCCCTAGCGTTTGCGGCGCTCGTGGCTCGGCAGGTTGCGGGTGGGCCACACATAGTCGCTGTCGAGCAGCGTTGCGTCGACCGCTTCCACGGTCAGCTCAAGCTCGCCATCACCGGCAAAGAGCAGCGTGACCTTGCCGCCCGGCGGCTCGGCATCGGGCGCGAACTCGATATTCAGCAAGGAGAGGATCAGCTCGGGATCGGCCTTGGTGATGCCGCGCGTTTTCACCGCCATCACGCCATCAAAGCCAAGGATGGAGCGCACGCGCTCGCCCGGCTGGCCCTTGCGGGTGGGCGCGGTTTCCCAGCGGTAGCGGTTGATCTCCAGGCTGAAGCGGCGGTGTTTCTGCTCGTATTTCAGGTTCCCGGCCTTCACGACCGAATCCTGCACAGCGGCCGCGATGATCTTCAGGTCTTCGGCTTCTTCGGTGAAGAGGCGGAGGGGTTTGGGGTCGGTCATCGGTTCTCCCAGCGGAACTTTGGCCTTGAATTTGTTCATTGCCGCATTCGGCGGGGAACCTCAACGGAAAGATGAAGCCATGAAGCCCCTTCTCCTGAGGGAGAAGGGGTTGGGGATGAGGGGGCGCAACGCCTCTACGACTCGCAACGCTTACAGGTCGCTCTCCCTCACCCCCAGCCCTTGCTCGGGAAATCGCAGTGCGATTTCTTTTCATCGCAAGCCCAAGGGAGAGGGGTGGACATCGTGCCATGTGGAAAGATCACTCTTCTTCCCCGGACCGCCGCTCAATCCTTGCGCCGCAATTGCCCAGCTTTTCTTCCAGGCGCTCAAAGCCCCGGTCGAGGTGGTAGATGCGGTTGACGATGGTTTCGCCCTGGGCGGCGAGGCCGGCGATGACGAGGGAGACCGAGGCGCGCAGGTCTGTCGCCATCACAGGCGCGCCGGTGAGCTGGGCGACACCCTTCACGACCGCTTCCTGGCCGCGCACGGTGATGTCTGCGCCGAGACGCGCCAGCTCCGGGGCGTGCATGAAGCGGTTTTCGAAGATCGTCTCGCGGATGATGCTCGTCCCGTTTGCCAGCGTCATCAGCGCCATGAACTGGGCCTGCAGGTCTGTCGGGAAGCCGGGATGGGGCTGGGTGGACAGGCTGACAGCTTTCAGCGGCGTGCCGTTGCGGCGGATGCGGAGGGTGGCGGCGGCCTCATCGGCGTCGACCGTTACGCCCGCTTCGCGCAGCTTGGCGATCATGGCGCCGAGGGCCGCCACGGGCGCGCCTTCCAGCGTGACATCCCCGCCGGCGGCGGCGGCGGCCATGGCGAAGGTGCCCGCCTCGATCCTGTCCGGCATCACGGGATAGGTGGTGCCTTTCAGCGATTCGGCGCCCTTGATACGGATGATGGGCGTGCCTGCCCCGGTGATCTGCGCGCCCATAGTGTTGAGGCAGTGGGCGAGATCCTCAATCTCCGGCTCGCGCGCGGCGTTCTCCAGGATGGTTTCGCCCTTGGCCAGCGTGGCGGCGAGCATGGCATGTTCGGTCGCGCCGACGGAAACTGTGGAAAAGTTGATATGCGCGCCCTTCAGGCCGTGGATGGCGGCGGCCTTCACATAGCCCTGCTCCACCCGCAGGTCTGCGCCCATGGCTTCCAACGCCTGGAGGTGAAGGTCCACCGGACGCGCGCCGATGGCACAGCCGCCGGGCAGAGACACGGTGGCATGGCCCGAGCGCGCCACCAGCGGCCCGAGCACATTGAAGCTCGCCCGCATCTTCCGCACCTGTTCATAGGGCGCGATGGTGGATTTCAGCTCCGCTGCGTTGAGATGGCAGGTGGATGAGCCCTTGGGCCAGTAAACCTCCACCCCCAGCGTTTCCAGCAGCTGCGCCAGGAATCGCGTGTCCGCCAGATTCGGCATATTGGTAAATTCCACCGGCTGATCGGTCAGCAGGCAGGCGACCATGAGCTTCAGCGCCGAGTTTTTCGCGCCGGAGACGGGAATGCGGCCGCTCAGGGGGCTGCCGCCAATGATGTGAAGACGATCCATGGCGGCAGATATACCGTGCTTCGCGGCTTTGTAAGGGCCGGATTGTGAAGGGAAATGCGTTTTAGGCGCAGATTTATGGCGCCGCGTGTTCGGGCCGGGGTCTCACCCGCCAGAATCGCCGGATTTGGGTGGGGCAGCGGCCCCTTCCTTGCGCGCGGCAGCCTTGCGGCGGCGCAGATTCGCCCGCAGCGCCTCGGCCCGGCGGGCCTCGCGCTCCTGCTGTTCGGTTTTCTTCGAATTGTCTGTCATATTCAGCGGCAAAATGGTCTTTTCATATCGGCAGGCTTACGCTAAAGCCCCGGAACCCAACCGGCAATGCCGCCTTAGCTCAGGGGTAGAGCGCATCATTGGTAATGATGAGGTCGAGAGTTCAATTCTCTCAGGTGGCACCAGCCCTTCCACATTGAAATGCGAAATGCCCGGTCCTTCAGGAACCGGGCATTTGCGTTTTCAGGGGCTGTGGAATTCTTACTTCCGCACGCGGTCTGCCTTGCCGAAGGTGGCGTCCAGGCGGGCGACCAGTTTTTGCAGGGCGGAGCCCACGGCCTCTTCGGGGGTGGCGGCGCGGTCGCTGGCGGTCAGCGGATCGCCATTATAGGGCCGCGCTTCGATCACCGCTTCGATGCCGTCTGGTCCTTCGCGGCGGGTGCCGTCCGTATCGCGGACATGCACTTCGATGCGGGAGAGGCGCGGCTTGAACCGCTCCAGCCGCTCGCGGAAGCGGGTTTCGAAATGCGCTTCCATGCGCGCGTCACCGTCCACCTTGTTACCGGTATTGAACTGGAAATCCATCAGCGCACCTTCCGGCTGCGTTCGAGAACCGGGCGATGGCCTTCCGCGTCCAGCGCGCCCATGGGCGGCTCATCGGCGCGCGCTTCGTGGATCTGGCCTTCGCCAGCCGTGCGGGATTCGGGCGTCTGGGTTTCGCGCTCGCGCTCAGCCTTCTGTTTCAGCTCAAGCGCGTGGCGGGCGTGATCGGCCTGGGTTTTTTCGTCTTTTCCGGATGAACTGGAGTTGCTCATGCAGTGCCTCCCGTTTTGGCGTCATGCCGCCCTTGTGGCGGTCACTGTAAAGGCAACGCGGGAGGCGCGGCGGGGTTCCCGCGGTTACGCACGCTTCAGACGCGCTGCCTGCCAAGCAGCGGCAGCACAGCCAGCCCCACAATCAGCACGCCGAGGCCGAAGAAGGCCCCGCCCTGCACATAGAGCACCGCCGAAACCAGCATTGCCGAACTGGTGAGGATGAACAGCAGCGGCAGCAGCGGATAGAGCGGCACGCGGAAAGGCCGTTCTGCTGCAGGCTCTTTCATGCGTAGACGGATGAGCGCGGCGCCGCTGGCGATCAGGAACACCCAGTAGACCGGCGCGGTATAATCCACCAGCGTTTCAAAGCCGCGATAGGCCGCGCCAAAGCCGACGAGCAGAAGGGAGATGATGCCCTGCGCCAGAATGGCGTTGCGCGGGCTGCGGGCTTGTTCGTCCCAGCGGCCGATCCATGAGAGGGCGGGCAAACGCGCGGCGGCGGCATAGGTGGTGCGCGCGCCCACGAGGATGGTGGCGTTGACCGAGGTGGCCGCCGCCGCGACAACGGCGAGGGCGAGGATGACGCCGGCCTTTTCCCCGAAGGCGAGGGCCATCAGGTCTGCTGCGGGGGCAGACGCGCCGGAAAGACCATCCAGCCCCAGGCCGCGCAGCATGGCCCAGGCCGTCAGCAGATAAAGCCCGGTGATGAGGACAATGGCGATCACCAGGCCGCGCACCATGCCGCGCTGGGCATCTTTCACCTCCGCCGAAAGGGTGGCCGATTCCGTCCACCCGCCAAAGGCCAGCAGCACGAAGACGAGGCCATAGCCGATGCCGCCCAGGCCGGGCATGTAGGGCGATCCCGGCGCAAGCGGCGGAGTGCCCTGAAGGGCAATCTTGACGCCGGCCGCCACCAGCACCAGAAGACCTATGATCAGTATAATGACAAGGCTGCTATCGCTCGCCTCCCCTGCAGGCCGCAATTTCAGGGCTGTGAGGCCGATGACGCTGGCGAAGGCATAGATCGCCGGGCCGTGGGGGCCGAGATCGATCACGCGGTTCATATAGTCGCCGATCACGAAACCGAGCAGCGCTATGGCGCCGGTATTGATGACTGCGAGGCGCGCCCAGGCGAAGAGGAAGGCGAAGTGCCGCCCCCAGGCCCGCTCAAGGAAATGATAGTCCCCGCCCGCATGGGGAAAGGCGGCGGCAAGTTCCGAATAGCAGAGCGCGCCCATCAGAGAGATGAGCCCGCCGGCGATCCAGAGCAGGTAGACCGCCGCTTCCGACCCCGCATTGGCCGCCACCAGCGCCGGGGATTTGAATATGCCCGCGCCCACAACCATCGCGATGGTCACTACCACGATATACCGCGTTGTCAGATTGCGGGTCGGGGAGGACGGCGCAGGCGCTGCCATTCTCAGGTCAACGCGCGGTGAAGGGCGGCCTGCCACCCTTTCAGGAGGCTCTCGCGGGCGGCGGTGTCCATGCGGGGCTCGAAGCGTTTGCCTGGCACTTCGCGGGCGGCCCAGTCTGCCGCGCTCAGCCAGCCGATCTGCATCGCCGCCGCTGCCGCTGCGCCGAGCGCCGTCATCTCGCGATAGTCGGGCCGCAGAACGGGGAGCGCGCAGATATCGGCCAGGAACTGCATCAGCCAATCATTCCCCACCATGCCGCCATCGACGCGCAGTTCCGCAATCGGGGCGCCGTCACCAGCGAAGGCGGCGAGCAGATCGTGTGTCTGGTAGGCAACCGATTCCAGCCCTGCACGCACGAGATGTGCCGCTGTGGCCGCGCGCGTCAGCCCCGCGATGAGGCCGCGCGCCTCTGCATTCCAGTGCGGCGCGCCGAGGCCCGTGAAGGCCGGCACCATATAGACCCCGCCATTATCCTTCAGGCTGGCGGCGGCCGCTGCGCTTTCGTCCGCCCTCTGAATAAGCCCCAGATCATCGCGCAGCCATTTGATGACCGTGCCCGCATTGAAGATGGAGCCTTCCAGCGCCATCGCTGCTGCCCCCGGCAGCTCATAACCTACCGTGCCCAGCAGGCGGTTTTCCGAGACGGGCCGCGCCGCGCCGGTATTGGCGACCAGGAAGGCACCGGTGCCGAAGGTGATCTTTGCCTGGCCGGGCTTCAGGCAGCCCTGCCCCACGAGCGCTGATTGCTGGTCTCCGAGGATCGAGGCCACCGGAATCTCCCGGCCAAACAGCGCCGCCTCGGCCATGCCGAAATCCGCCGCGCTGGGCTTCACTTCGGGCAGAAGCGACTGGGGCACGCCCATCATCGCGGCCATTGCCGGGCTCCAGCCGCCCTCCCCGCCAAGGCCCAGCCGGTAAAGCAGCGTGCGCGAGGCGTTGGTGACATCGGTGGCGTGGACCTTTCCGCCCGTCAGGCGCCAGAGCAGGAAGCTGTCGATTGTGCCGAAGGCGAGGTCTCCAGCCTCTGCCCTTTCCCGCGCGCCGGGCACATTGCTCAGTACCCAGTTGATCTTGGTGCCGGAGAAGTAGGGGTCCAGCAGCAGGCCGGTTTCGGCCTGAACATCGGCTTCATAGCCTTTCTCTTTCAGCCCGTCGCAGAAGGCCGCCGTGCGCCGGTCCTGCCAGATGATGGCCGGGGCGAGCGGCTTGCCGGTCTTCCGGTCCCAGACGAGCGTGGTTTCCCGCTGATTGGTGATGCCGATGGCGGCGATGCGCGCCGCCCCGCCCGCCTTGGCGATCACCGCGCGGCAGACCGACAGCGTGCGCGTCCAGATCTCCTCGCCATCCTGCTCCACCCAGCCATCCTGGGGATAGCCGAGCGCCACCTCTTCCTGGGCGAGGGCCACCTCGCGGAAATCGCGGTCATACACGATGGCCCGTGTAGAGGTCGTGCCCTCATCCATGACGAGAATAAAATCGCTCATTCGCCCTGCCTTTTTTGAGCAAAGCCTAGCACCCAGCCAGCCACCCGCAAGCGAGTCGTTTGAGTGCCGCTTTTAATACACAGCACACGAGTAACCTGGCGGCCGACGACAAACGCCCGGGAATACAGCTGCACTGCTTTGCGATTGCAGAATTTTCTTGAGAGCGTGCGGTTGCCTGTGCTCTATAAAATCCATCAGAAAGAGAATCAGTTCTGATTTCATCTGTCAAAATCTAATTGAGGCATAAAATAAGGGCGCGGTCGCAGTAGAGTTTGCCGGACGAAACTTCTTCATTGCTGAAGCAGATGGCCGGGATCAGGTCGCCAATGCCATTCGCACTGGCGCGTATGAGTCGCCCCTGCCTATACTCGTCATTGAAATGATGGCCCGACTGGACGGGGCATTTCTGGATGTCGGCGCCAACACCGGACTCTACACAGTGCTCGCGGCCAGCGCGCGAAATGACTGCATTGTCCACGCCTTTGAACCTTACGAGCCCATCATCAGGGTATTTGAGGATAACGTACTCGCCAATCAAATTCAGGACCGTGTCCGGCTGCACGAAGTCGCGTTGAGTGATGAACGGGGAGAAGTCACGCTGTATCTGCCTGACGCCAGCCATGGAATGCTCGAAACAAGCGCCTCGCTGGAACCCGAATGGGGCGATGGCCCCAAGAGCAAAATCCAGATTGAGCGGATACCACTCGACGATATCGAGCTGCCGAAAATTTCCCTCGTCAAAGCGGACATTGAAGGACACGAAGCCACCTTCCTGGCCGGCGCCATGAAGATGGTGCAGAAAGATCGGCCTATCATCCTGATCGAGATTCTTCACATCGCAAATTTCGAAAAGCTTGCACAGTTTCTGGCAGACAGCGGCTATCTGGATTTCCGCCTGAGACCGGATATGGCCATTCAGAGCTTCTATCCCGCCTTTGATCCACAAAGCTGGAACCACGCATTCGTGCCACCAGAAAAACTTCCATTTTTCATGGAAGTCTGCGAAGCGAGCAAGCTTGAGGTCGTCACTCCCCTCACTCTTCCAGAACCGGAAAAGAAATCTTTCTGGGCCCGTTTGTTTGGAAATTGATGCGTAGCGCTTGCGGCACCGGCACGCCCACGGCGCAGGATATGACCCCTCGCCAAGCACACCCAACCATCCTGCGGATAGCGCAGCGCTACGCGTTTCTGGGCGAGAATGACGTCTCGCGTTTCCCTGCTGTTCACGCGCTGGTTTAGACTGTCAGCCCCGCCGCTTCCAGCAGCGACGCGAATTGCAGCGTGGTGCGGTCTCCATAGGGCGCGCCGATCAGCTGGAAACCGATGGGCAGGCCGCCGGCGCTCTTGGCGACGGGCACACAGGTTGAGGGCAGACCGGCGAACGTAGCAATCGCGGCCCAGGCAAGCTGCGAGCCATAGGGCAGCACTGCCCTATCAATCTCTATGGTCCGCTTGCTCCAGTCCGGTTCTTCCTTGTGCGGAAAGGCGGGCGTGGAGAAGGCCGGCGAGAGGAGAATGTCCACACCCTCGAAGAAGGCGGCCCATTGCCGGGTGATGGCGAGTTGATAGTCCTGAAGGTTCATCCAGTCATGCGCGCTGATCGGCGCCGCTGCCGGGTCTCCGCGCGAAATCACAGTCATCAGCATGCGCACATAGGTAGGCACCATTTCGGCGAGGTCTGGCACCCCCGCCATTCCCTCGCTCACGGTCACGCCTTCTGCACGCAGCGCGTTCACCAGCCCCGTAAGCCCCGCGCGCGTATCCCCGTCTACCGGCACGCCCGGCATTTCGGCAATCACGCGCACGCGAAAATTCTTGAGCCCTCCGGTCCGCGCTTCCGGCAGGTCCAGCCGGTATCCACTGCCTTCTTCAGGCCCGGCGATCACATCAAGCGCCGCCACAAGATCGCCTACGTTCCGCGCCATCGGCCCGACCACGGCGAGGGGCGCATCACACCCATCCGTCCCGGGGAAAAGATGCCCGCGCTGGGGCACGATGCCATAGCTGGGCTTGTGCCCGAACACGCCGCACATATGCGCCGGAAAGCGGATGGAGCCGCCAATGTCCGATCCGATCTCCAGCGGCACCATTCCGGTGGCCAGCGCCGCCGCCGCCCCGCCGGAGGAGCCGCCGGGCGAGCGGGCATGGTCAAACGGGTTTACCGTGCGCCCATAGATGGGGTTCACGCTCTGCCAGTCTCCCAAGGCCACGGGCACATTCGTCTTTCCAAGGATGATTGCGCCTTGCGCTTTCAGGCGCTCAACCACCAGAGCGTCCCGCGCCGCGTTCAGATCCTTGAACTGCTCAAAGCCCCAGGTGGAGGGCAGGCCCGCCACGTCATTGGATTCCTTCACAGTCATCGGCACGCCCAGGAAGCGGCGCGGATCGCCGGGCTTGCGGCTGGCGTCCAGCGCTTTTGCCGCCGCCCGCGCCCGCTCGAAATCGCGCACCACTACGGCGTTGATGGCCCCGTCCACGGCCTCGATGCGCGCGATGGCCGCCTCGGCCGCCTCCAGCGCGGAAATCTCTCCGGCGCGTACGGCCTCTGCCGTTTCCAGCGCGCCGGCCTTTGCGAGATCGGAACTCGTCTTTGCGGCCATATCGTCCTCCCTGTTGCGGGCGAGCCTAGCACGGGGGCAGAGAAGCTCAACGCATATGCCCGCTTGCGCGGCGCATCTGGTTCATATACGAAACATATATATTTCAGATAGTGAGGCCGCCATGGGCATCGTGAATATAGAAGACGACCTGCATGATCAGGTGCGCAAGGCGAGCGCGGTTTCCTGCCGCTCGATCAATGCGCAGGCCGCCTGGTGGATCCGCATCGGCAAGCTGGCCGAGATGAACCCCACCCTTTCCTTCAACGAGATCGTGCAGCGGGAGATGGCGGCTGCCGGCGTCACGCCTGATCCCCTGCGCGCGCACGCGGCATGATCAAGAGCGCAGAAGAACTGGCGCTGATGGCGGAGTCGGGGCGCCTGCTCGCCTCGGTGTTCGGGCTGATCGACCAGATGCCGCTGATTGGCATGAATACGCTGGAGGTGAACGACCGGGTGGAGCGCTTCATCCGCGAGGATCTCAAATCCCGCCCTGCAAGCCTTGGCCAGTATGGCTTTGAATATGTCCTCAATTCATCCGTGAACGATGTGATCTGTCATGGTGTGCCTTCTGCCAAGGATATCCTGCGCGAGGGCGACATCGTGAATTTCGACATCACGCTGGAGAAGAATGGCTATATCGCCGATTCCAGCAAGACCTACATGATCGGCACCGTGGCCACGCCCGCCCGCCGCCTGGTGCGCACCACTTATGAAGCCATGTGGAAGGGCATCCGCGCCGTCCGCCCCGGCGCCACGCTGGGCGACGTTGGCCACGCCATCGAGCGCCATGCGAAGCAGGCCGGATACACGATTGTCCGCGACTATTGCGGCCACGGCATCGGCCGCGAAATGCATGAGGAGCCCTCGGTGCTCCACTTCGGCAAGCCCGGCACCGGCCTCCGCCTGCGCCCCGGCATGACGTTTACGATTGAGCCGATGGTCAATGAAGGCAAACGCAGTTCGTATACAGAAGAGGATGGCTGGACCGTGCGCACCGAAGACGGAAAACTTTCGGCGCAGTTCGAGCATACGGTGGCTGTGACGGAGACGGGTGTTGATGTGCTGACACTGAGGCCGGAAGAGGCGCATCTGGTGAGGGAAGCGGCCCGCAGAATGGGTTAGCCGCAGGCGTAACCCGCCACACTCACAACGCCGACCTCGTCACTCTCGACCGGCGCAGCCGGTCTGAGAGCCTATCTCCTGCGCTCTCCCGTTCACCACAGCAGAGAGCGCGAGATGGGCTCAGATGGCCTTTGGCCATCGAGTGTGACGATAGAAGGGAGGCGCAGGAGAAATCTCCCTCACCTTCCCTTCTGTCCCCTGTCCCCGAACCACCAAAGCGTGGCTGCGGTCGCCGCGAAGGTGGCGGTTTCGACGATGCCCATGCGGGCTTCGGTGGTGGCTCCGAGATAGACGAGGCCGGTGATGATCCAGAGCAG
This sequence comes from Hyphomonas polymorpha PS728, assembly GCF_000685315.1. GTDB lineage: Bacteria > Pseudomonadota > Alphaproteobacteria > Caulobacterales > Hyphomonadaceae > Hyphomonas > Hyphomonas polymorpha. The sequence continues at coordinate 126,608 of NZ_ARYM01000008.1, read as the reverse complement.
CAGGGTGAGCAGCGGCCGGGTCAGCGCGCGGACGGCGTTCACCCAGCGATAGCTGTCTCCGATCGCGGCTTCGGCTTCCATCGAGGCGGCGAGGCCGCGCCAGGCGCCGGCAGCGTCGGCGAGCTTGATCTGCGCTTCTGTGGCCGCTGCCAGCTCGCGCATGCGCGCCTCCTGCATGGCCGCGTCATGGGCCCAGCGGGCGCGTTCCTGGGTGTTGTCCTGCCGCCGCTCGATCAGCCCTGCCACGCGGCCGATGACCGTGCCCACAAGGCCGAACACGCCGCCACCCGCTGCGCTGGCGGCAAGGCCGATAATGTCGCTCATGACAGATCTTCCGCCCTCGGATAGGTCCAGCGTGCGGCCGTCTCGGCGGTCAAGATGCAGGAAGGATCTGGCAATGCCGATGCCGGTAAAGCCGAGGCGTTCTGCCGCCGCCACCATCGCGCGCCGGTCATGCCTGCCGAAGGCAATGTCCACCGCCATGCGGCGATGCTCCGAATTCGGCACGCCGCCAACCACGGCATTCCAGATGGCGCAGCGATGGCCCGAATTGATCTTCAGGGGACGGCCCATTTCCGCGCGCAGGGCTTCGAGCGCGTCGAGAAAGGCTGCGTCATGCCAGTAAGCGCCCCGGCAGCCGCGCCCGCCGCACCGGCAGGCAAGCTCCTGAGGGGTGAAGTGGGGCCAGCGCCAGCCAGCGCGCGAAACGTCTCTGTAAGATGCGTACAACATGGGGCGAAGTTTGCCCCTGCGCCCTACCCCGGCGAATTCGAAGGGGCCGATTTCCTGTGACCGTCGCAGGAAGCGTGTTGGACAGGGCCAGCGCTGTACCCCAGCGGCGCGGCGCAGATCTGTCCGGGCCTGTCCGGATTTGTCCGGAAGTGTCCGCAAAGAAAAGCTCCCTGCCATAGGAATGACAGGGCGCCGGTGTTTTCAGAGGGGTGAGGCGCCGCTTACTCGGCGGCGCGCGAGAAAGCGAGGCCCTTGGCCAGTGCCGCGCGGGCGTCGTTATACTCACGCTCCAGCTGGTCGACATAATCGCTGACAGGACCACGCTTTTTCACCGCGCCAATACCCTGGCCACAGCCCCAGATGTCCTTCCAGGCCTTGGCCTCGGTGTTGCCGCCGGAACCGAAGTTCATCTTGGAGGGATCGCTTTCCGGCAGATTGTCCGGATCCAACCCAGCCGCCACGATGGACGGGCGCAGATAGTTACCATGCACGCCGGTGAAGAGGTTTGAATAGACGATGTCTTCGGCGCCATAATTCACGATGGCATCCTTGTAGCCTTCCATCGCGTTGGCTTCGTCGCAGGCGATGAAGGCCGAGCCCATATAGGCAAAGTCCGCCCCCATCGCGAGAGCAGCGGCAATGGCCCCGCCATTGGCAATGGAGCCCGACAGTGCCAGCGGGCCATCAAAGAATTCGCGGATTTCCTGAATCAGCGCGAAGGGCGAGAGCACGCCGGCATGGCCACCCGCGCCGGTGCAGACGGCGATGAGGCCATCGGCGCCCTTTTCCAACGCCTTCTTCGCAAAGCGCGTGTCGATCACATCATGCATGACGATGCCGCCATAGGAATGGATGGCGTCGTTCACATCCTGACGCGCGCCCAGCGAGGTGATCACGAACGGCACCTTGTATTTCACGCAGGCTTCCATGTCGTGGTCGAGGCGGTTGTTGGTCTTGTGGACGATCTGGTTGACCGCGAAGGGCGCAGCCGGGCGGTCCGGATGCTTGATATTGTGCTCGCCAAGCTCGTTGGTGATCTGGTCCAGCCATTCATGCAGTACAGGGTCGGGTCGCGCATTCAGCGCCGGGAAGCTGCCGACGATGCCGGCCTTGCACTGGGCGATGACCAGTTCCGGTCCGGAAATGATGAAGAGCGGCGATGCGATCACCGGCAGGCGCATCTTGTTGAAAATAGGCGGCACGGTCATCGGTTGTTTTCTCCCACGATAGTTCTGGGAAGGAACTTATATGGGCGGAAGGGCGCGGCAAGCATGACCTTGAGGAAGGCCAGGAGAGCCTTGATTTCCGGCTGTAAAATCCGCTCCGCAGGCCCGAATTTCCATATCAATCCGATATGGGACGCAATTTTCGGGGTCAAATCACATGCGTTTGACGCACTCAGCTTAACGCACGTTCAGGGCGCTAGCGATTCGCAGCGCGTCTGGATTGCTGGCACCTGGCAAAAAGCCACCCCCGGCCCTTTCGGGTCAGGAGTGGTCAAGGCGGAGCTCAGCAGCTCTACAGATACAGAGTTGGCGCAAACCTGAGCTTCCCTGCCCGCACCGGAGCCTGCCCCTTCCCACGCACCGGAAGGGTGTGGATGAGCTGTCAGCGACGAAAGCAGACATCCACCAGCAGAACTACGCGGAAGTTTGGCTACCCGTGAGAGGGTGGGTGGCCGTGCGACAGGAGGCCCCGCCAGGCCGCCTGCCGGTGCAGGAGGGAAATCAGGTCATCCGGATCGCCATCGGCGATCAGGGCGTCGAGAAAGAGACCGGGACCATGATCATTTGCGGGTTGGCCGCAAAGCTGTGCCGGTTGCACCTCGGCATGGGAGGAAACGCTGGAGGAGCGGTAGAATGGCGACGCCTTGAGCATGGTCTCGGTCTCCGTCTTGCGACTAATTCTCATTTGCATTTTGAGCCCGGAGGGTCAAGCCTCAAAATATTACAATCGGCAAAGATGGGGGGGACGGCCTGTGGAATTCGGGCTGGCGCGCCGCGGCCTTTGCGCAACTTGCTGCAATGCAGAAGGCCCATGCAGGAATGAAGGTCACATACCCTTAAGGAAGCAGTTCACAAGCCGGCCCGGATTGCCCTAAACCGGCAGCATGGCCGATGACATCCTCCCCTTCAGTTCCGCATTTCCCGCAGCCACCGAAGCCGAATGGCTGAGCGCAGTTGAAAAGGCGCTCAAGGGCAAGGGCGTCGACACGCTCACCCGCAAGACCGCCGATGGTATCGGCATCAAGGCGCTCTATCGCGAAAGCGACTTTGCTGCCGCGACCGACCCGCTGGGCGTTCCTGGCGAGGCGCCCTACCTGCGCGGCCCGACAGCGGCGCCCGACAAGTGGCGCCCCTGGGACATCCGCCAATTGTTCACCCACCCCTCGGCAGAGGAAACCAATGCCGAGATCCTGCGCGACCTGGAGCGCGGCGTTTCCTCGGTTGAGATCGCGCTGGACTGCACCGGCCAGCAGGGCGTTCAGATCACCACGCTGGAAGACTTTGAGACGGCGCTCAGCGGCGTGCGCGCGGACTATGCCGGGGTGGCGCTCAGCCATCTCAACGCCTCGGGCGTGACGGCCTCTGCCCTGCTCGCCCTCTGGGCGGAGAAACAGGAAAACGCGGCAGACCTCGCTATCGATTTCAACATGGACCCGCTCGGCGCACTGGCCCGGTCCGGCAAGCTCTCCGGCGGCCTCGACGCGGCGTTTGAACGGCTGACGTCCGTGATCGGGCCGCTCGGCCAGAAATTCCCCAAAGCGGGCCTTGTCCGCATTGACGCGACCAGCGTGCATGAAGCGGGCGGCTCAGAAGCGCAGGAACTGGGCGCGCTGATCGCTTCGGCCATCGACACGCTGCGCCGCCTGGATGGGAAGGCAGACATCGCCGCGCTGACCAGCCGTATGAGCTTCGCCGTCGCGCTGGATGCCAACTATGGTATCGGCATCGCCAAGCTGCGCGCGGCGCGCCGCCTCTGGGCGCGCTGCCTGGACGCGCTTGGCCTTGCGCCGGCGCCGATGCGCCTGCAGGGCGTGACCTCTGCGCGGATGCTGACAAAGTATGATCCGTGGACGAACATGCTGCGCGTTACCTCCGCCGTGTTCGCAGGCGCGGCGGGCGGCGCGGACATTGTGACCTCGCGCGCATTCAACGAAGCCCTTGGCCGGCCGGAAGAACTCGGCCGCCGAATTGCACGCAACACCCAGATCATCGCCATGGAAGAAAGCCAGCTTGGCCGCGTGGCAGACCCGACCGGCGGGGCCTGGTTCACCGAGACGCTGGCCGATGACCTCGCCGAAGCAGCCTGGGCAGAGTTCCAGAAAATCGAAAGCGAAGGCGGCTATGGCGCCTCACTCGTTTCCGGCGCCTTTCAGGCCCGCGTGAAAGCGGTGCGCGACGCCCGCGCCAAGGATATTGCCCGCCGCAAGATACCGCTGACGGGCGTTTCGGAGTATCCGCTGCTGGACGAGATCGCGGCGCCGGTTGCCGATGTGGATATGCCCCGTGCGCGGGATGGCGTATCCGATACGGGCCTGAAGGCGCTCGTCAAAGGGCCGCTGGCCAGCGGGACGGACGCCACCGCCGAAGCGCTTGCGCCTATCCGTCTGGCGGCCGCCTTCGAGGCTCTGCGTGACGCGGCAGCCGGCGCGCCCAAGCGGCCGGAAGTGTTCATCGCGACGCTCGGCGCGCTGGCCGAATTTACGCCGCGCGCGGACTTTGCGCGCAACATGCTGGCCGCTGGCGGCATCGCGCCGAAGGAGGCCGTTGTGCCGCCCCGTGACGCCGCCGAACTCGCGGCCGCGTTCAAGGCTTCGGGCTGCCGCCTCGCGGTGATCTGCGGCACGGACAAGGCGTATGAAACCGGCGCAGCGGAAGCTGCAGATGCTCTGAAGAAAGCCGGCGCGCAAAGCGTCTGGCTCGCTGGAAAAGCCGAAGCGCCCGGCATCGACCTTAACATTTTCGCAGGCTGTGACGTGCTCCACGCGCTCCAGGTTGCTCATGCCGAGCTGGGAGTGTCCAAATGACCAAGTTCCCCGATTTCACCAAACTTGACCTCGGCACGCCCGGCGCAAAAGCTGAAAAGCCGAAACTCGGCGAAGCCTGGGAGACGCCTGAAGGCATTGCGGTTCAATCCGCCTACACCGCAGCAGATCGCGCTGGGCTGGATTACCTGGATGATTATCCGGGCCTCACGCCCTTTGGCCGGGGCCCCTACCCCACGATGTATACCAATCAGCCCTGGACAATCCGTCAGTATGCGGGCTTTTCCACGGCCGAAGATTCCAACGCCTTCTATCGCCGCAACCTGGCCGCCGGCCAGAAGGGCCTTTCTGTGGCATTCGATCTGGCCACCCACCGGGGCTATGATTCTGACCACCCGCGCGTAACGGGCGATGTGGGCATGGCGGGCGTGGCGATCGACTCCATCCTCGACATGCGCACATTGTTCTCCGGCATTCCGCTGGATCAGATGTCGGTCTCCATGACGATGAACGGCGCGGTTCTGCCGATCCTGGCGCTATACATTGTCGCTGCCGAGGAACAGGGCGTGCCGCCGGAAAAACTCGCCGGGACCATTCAGAATGATATTCTGAAAGAGTTCATGGTGCGGAATACCTATATCTATCCGCCCAAGCCCTCGATGCGGATCATTTCGGACATTTTCGCCTTCACCTCGGAGAAGATGCCGAAGTTCAACTCGATCTCGATTTCCGGCTATCACATGCAGGAAGCGGGCGCGACGGCAGACCTTGAGCTGGCCTATACGCTGGCCGATGGCATCGAATATATCCGCGCAGGCGTCGCCGCCGGGCTGGATGTGGACGCCTTTGCGCCGCGCCTGTCCTTCTTCTGGGCAATCGGCATGAACACCTTCATGGAAGTTGCCAAGATGCGGGCCGCGCGCCTCATCTGGGCAAAGCTCGTGAAGGAGAACTTCAATCCGAAGTCTGACAAATCCCTCAGCCTGCGGACGCACTCGCAGACCTCCGGCTGGAGCCTGACGGCGCAGGACGTTTACAACAACGTCATCCGCACCTGCCTGGAGGCCATCGCCGCCGCTGGTGGGCAGACGCAGAGCCTGCACACCAACAGCTTCGACGAAGCCCTGGCCCTGCCGACAGACTTCTCCGCCCGCATCGCGCGCAACACGCAGATCCTGCTGCAGCAGGAAGCGGGCGCCTGCCAGTCCATCGACCTGTTCGGCGGCAGCTATTACGTCGAGCGGCTGACGCATGATCTTGCGGCCAAGGCGCTGAAGCATATCGAGGAAGTCGAAGCGATGGGCGGCATGGCGAAAGCCATCGAAGAAGGCCTGCCGAAACTGCGCATTGAAGAAGCCGCCGCCAACACCCAGGCGCGCATCGACAGCGGCACGCAGACTGTCGTGGGCGTCAACAAGTTCCTGCTGGACGAAGAAGAAGACGTCCCGGTACTGAAGGTGGACAACGCCGCTGTGCGCCGGATGCAGCTGGAAAAACTGGCGCGCCTGAAGGCCGAGCGCAACGAAGCCGAAGTCACCGCCAAGCTGGACGCCATTGCCGAAGCCGCCGCCGGCACGAAGGGCAACCTCCTCGCATTGGCCGTGGACGCAGCCCGCGCCAAGGCCACCGTGGGCGAGATTTCCGAAGCGGTCGAGCGCAGCCAGGGCCGCCATCAGGCCGTCATCCGCTCCATCAAGGGCGTCTATGGCAGCGGCGTGAAGGGCACGGACAAGGCCAACGAAGCGGAAAGCCTGGCGCAGGCGTTTATCAAAAAAACCGGCCGCAAGCCGAAGATCTACATCGCCAAGATGGGTCAGGACGGACATGACCGTGGACAGAAGGTCGTCGCCTCTGCGCTGATGGACCTTGGCTGGGAAGTCGAGATTGGTCCCCTCTTCCAGACGCCGGAAGAAGCCGCGCGCGACGCGCGCAAGGCGGGTGTGGACATTGTCGCCGCCTCATCGCTGGCAGCGGGCCATCTGACGCTGGTGCCGGAGCTGAAACGCGCCCTTGGCAATGAAGGCGCGGCCAACGCGCAGATCATCGTCGGCGGCGTTATCCCGCCCCAGGATTTCGATGCCCTGCGCACCGCAGGCGCCGCAGCGATCTTTCCTCCGGGCACAGTGATCGCCGACAGCGCCATCCGGATGCTGGAGCTTCTGCTGGGAGAAGATGATCCCGCGCGGACGGCGGCGGAGTAGTCTTCAACGGAGAGACAACCATGATCCTCACCACCACCCACACGGTTCAGGGCCGGGATATCCGGGAATACAGAGGCGTCGTGTGCGGGGAGGTCGTGATTGGCGCGCATCTCGGCAAGGATATTCTGGCGGGCTTTACCAACCTCGTGGGCGGGCGGTCAAACGCCTATGAGAGCACCCTGCGCGAGACGCGGGACGGCGCGCTGGCGGAGATGATCGAAGAAGCAACCCGCCTCGGCGCGGACGCCATCGTCGGGGTCAAGTTCGATTACAGCGTCATCGGCCAGGGCGGCTCGATGATGATGGTGGCCGTCTCCGGCACGGCCGTAACGCTCGCATGAGCGCGCTGACGGCCATCGCGCCCACCCTCGACGAAATGTATCTGACGGCGGAAAAAAGCTTCGCTGACCTGCCCGATTTCATGCGCAAGGCTGCCGGCGATGTGCGCATCATCGTCATGGATTATGCCGAAAATGAAACGCTTGACGAGATGGGCATCGAAGACGCGCTGGAGCTGACCGGTCTCTATGTGGGTATTCCGCTCACCATTGAAAGCGTCACAAACCCCTCCGAATACAGACCGCTTATCTATCTCTACCGACTGCCCATCCTGTTTGAATGGGCAGCCCGGGGAGACGTGACGGTCGAAGAGCTTGTGAGCCATGTTTTCATTCATGAGCTTGGCCATCATTTCGGCTGGTCAGACGAGGAGATGGACGCCAAGCTCGAGGAAGATGACTAGGCAGGATCAGACAAGGAGATCCTCCTGCTCCCGCTTCCCGGCCTCTTCATCCTTCGAAGCAAGCGCGATGCCGAAGGTGAGAATTCCAACGCGGCCTGCAAACATCAGAAGAATAACGGTGAGCTTTCCAAAATCGCTCAGCGAGCCGGTGATGCCCATAGACAGGCCAACCGTGCCGATGGCGGAGATCGCCTCAAACAGCAAAGCCTCGAAATCCTTGCCGGGCTCTGTGAGACAGAGAAGGAAGAAGGCAGGCGTCATCAGCATCACAAAGTAGGCTGACGACGCCATTGCCAGTTGCAGCCGCGCAGGCGCAATCACGCGATTGAAAAAGGTAATCTCCGGGCGCCGGCGCACTGTCGAGCGCACAAGCCCGATCATTGCCGCGAAAGTCGTGGTCTTGAGACCGCCCCCTGTGCCTGAAGGCGAGGCGCCAATGGCCATGAGGAAAAAGAGCAGCACGATTACAGCGGGCGTCAGTGTACTGATCGGATGGGTGTTGAAGCCGACCGTTGTTGTAGTCGTCATGGTCTGAAAGAAGGAAGCGAGCAGCCGTTCACCAGATGGGAGCGCTGCGATTCCTGGCTCCGACACGAAGATAACGGCTGCACCGACAAGCAGAAAGGCCCCCGTCAGCTTCAGGATCACCTTGCTGGTAAAGCTAAGCGCGAAGCTGCGGCGCGTCAGCCCCCGCCAGACATCCCAGGCGATGAGGAAGCCCATGGCGCCAAGTATCGACAGCGCCGAAATGGTTGCATTGACCCCTACGTCGCCCCGGAAATTTTCCAGGCTGTTGGGATTGAGGCTGAAGCCTGCGGTGCAGAAGGCGGAAACGGAGTGGAAGATGGAACTCCATACAGCGTTATCGACGCCGCTTGCTGCAAACTGGAGGTAGAGCAGACAAGCCCCTACCAACTCGATAACCAGCGTGTAGATCACGACCGTCCGGATGAAGCTCCCGACACTGACGTCCTCAGGCAATGTGAAGGCAGTGCGGGCGAGGCGTTCACGCAGAGGCGACAGGTGCTGCGCTGTTGCCATCATGACGAACGAGCCGAGCGTCATATATCCGATACCACCTGCCTGGATCAGCAGCAGGATCACCAGTTCACCCAGGAACGTATAGGAGGTACCCGGATCGACGGTCACAAGCCCTGTGGTGGATACGGCAGAGACAGCCGTGAAGAGATTGTCCAGCGGCACGACGGGCACTGACTGAGAAACGGGCAAACACAGAATAGCCCAGCCAAGCGCCATGTAGAACGCATAGCCGGCAAAGATCAGCTTGGCCGGGTGGATCCGGCGCATAAAGCGATGGACGTGCAGAGAGGCAACCGCAAGAAACTTGCGGGTGGCCCCGATCATTCGCGTAACGCGCATGATGAAACCTTTGAGCATGTTGAGGGAGTGGTTTGGAAACTACGGCGCACGGCGCCTGTTCAGTCGATCCGTTCCTTGTTCAGCACCGCTGCGGCTTTCGCCGCCCTTCGGCTGATGCTGCAGTGCGATACCATTCTTTTTTTCCGCTTGCCAGCCCCGTTCCGTTTGCAGGAACCCAACAATCCCGTAGATTGGCGCTGACATCACAATCATTACAAATAAATCAGGGAGATAGAGGGCATGAAGGCATATTCGGAACATGATGGCCTCGGGCTGGCCGAGCTCGTCAGGACACGGCAAGTATCACCTGAAGATCTTTTGGAAACCGCAGTCGCTCGCGCCGAATCTGTCCAGAGCCAGATCAACTGCTTCGCCGCGCTTTATCCCGACCTTGCCCGGGAGCAACTCAAGGCGGGCGGCATTGAAGGGCCCTATGCGGGCGTGCCCTTTGTGGTGAAGGATCTGGGCGTGGAGGTGAAAGGCGCGCCAGTCACGTCCGGCAGCCGCGCCTTCAAGGGGAATGTTGCCAGCCGGGATTCCACACTGGTGGAGCGTTTCCGCAAGGCGGGCCTTGTCTTCTTCGGCGCGACCACCACGCCGGAATTCGGACTGACGCTCACCACAGAATCGACCCTCTACGGACAATCCCGGAATCCCTGGGACACGACGCGCACGACAGGCGGTTCCTCCGGCGGCGCAGCGGCGGCGGTCGCGGCGGGAGTATTGCCGGTTGCCCATGCCAGCGATGGCGGCGGATCAATCCGTATCCCGGCAGCCTGTTGCGGGGTCTTCGGCCTGAAGGCGTCTCGCGGACGGATGCCGATGGGGCCTGCCAAGACCGAAGGCTGGAATGGCCTTTCCACGGTCGGCGTCGTCAGCCGCACAGTGAGGGATACCGCCGCGCTGCTTGACCTGACCCACGGCCCCGAAACCGGCAGCCGCTACGGCGCGCCTGCCCCTGCCCTTTCTTATCTGTCCGAACTTGAGCGCGATCCCCGCCCCTTGCGCATCGCCTTCTGGCCGGTAGCGCCGAACGGCACGAAACCGGACGCCGACGCGGCTGAAGGCCTCGCCAACACGGTCAAGCTGCTCGAAAGCCTTGGCCATATTGTAGTCGAGGCCGCCCCCATGATCGATGGCGAAGCGCTGGCGAAGGCCGGGCTGTTCACGATCTCGGCGAATATCGCCGCGTTGGTGGAGGAGCGAGGCATCGCGCGGGGATCTCCCGTGGCGGATGATGAACTGGAGCCAATCACGGCGTCGATGGTCCGCCTCGGGCGGACAGTGCCGATGATGGAGCTTGCCAAGGCAAATAACGCCTTCATCACGGCGGCCATCATCTATGAGCACTTCCTTGATGCAGGGCAATTTGATCTGACGCTTTCCCCCACCCTTCACCGCGCACCAGACCTGCTGGGCACGATGGCGCTGACCGCAGACCCCGGTGCTATGGGCGCGGCGGTGGCCGGCTTTGCGCCCCATTGCGCATTGTTCAACCAGACCGGCTGCCCGGCCATGTCGGTGCCGTTGCACTGGACGAAGCCGACCGCCACAGCGCCGGCGGGCCTGCCTATTGGCATGATGTTCGGCGCGCGCTATGGCCGCGAAGATCTGCTGCTGTCGCTGGCAGGACAGTTGGAGCGCGCCGCACCATGGGCACACAAGAAGCCGCCGGTCTGGGCCGGCTGACGGAAGACAATCGCAAATGGTACAGCGGCGGCTGTCACTGCCGCGCTGTACGGTTTGAAGTTGAGCTTCCCGACGCTTTCGAGGTGGAAGACTGCAACTGCACCATGTGTGCGATGAGCGGGAACATCCATGTCATCGTGCCCGGAAGCCGTTTTCAACTTCTTCAGGGAAAGGATAATCTCAGCCAGTACACCTTCAATACCGGCACGGCGAAACATCTTTTCTGCAAGACCTGCGGCATCAAGAGTTTCTACATTCCGCGCTCCAACCCCGATGGCTTCGCCATCACCTGGCGGGCGCTGGACGATTGGATGGACTTGAAAGTAACGGTCGTTCCGTTCGACGGGCAGAACTGGGAAGCCAACGCTGCGCGGCTAGCCCACAAATCAAAAGACTAACGCGGCGGCGGACCATCTTCTGGCGGAGGCGCCGGGCTGTCCTTGTCTTTGTTCTTGTGTTTGCGGTGATTGTTTTCCTTCGGCCCGGACAATATCCACGCGACCCAGGCGCGCTGTTCGGGAGAGAGCTCGCTGATACCGCCCAGCACTTCTAGACCAATCCGGTCACGGAGCATCACGTCCGCATCGCGCAGCTCTCGCAGGGCCACTTCAGCCGCCGCGCGGTCAAACGGGTCAGCCGCCAGAACTTCAGCAAAGCGCTTCTCAGCCTCCCGGCGGGCAGCCAGTTCGGCCTGAGAAGATTCAAACCCGCGCCGCATCAACGCGCGCACTTCCCGGCGATCATCGCGGGAAATTTCAGGAATGCCTTCGGGGCGCTCGAAAACCGGGCGGCCCTCGCCTCTCTGCAGTTTTGGAGGCTCAGACCTCAAATGCTGGCCAGCAACATAGCCGCCCAGCGCCAGGTTCACGAGCAGGGAAACGCCCAGCGCCGCCGGCGCAAGCCAGTTAGGCAGTCCGCTCATTCCACATCCTCCACGGCGTAGTTTGCCGTATCAAAGCCAAGGGCCGACACGACAAGTTCCTGCACCTCTACAGTCATATCATCATCCGCGCTTGCCACCGGCGCGACCGTCAGCCCCATGAACAGGCCGAGCGCGGCAGCCGCAAAGCCGCTCGCCGGCGCCCAGGGGGTTTTGAGGCCAAACCATTTCTGGATATTTCCCCGCGCCGCTTTCGGGCGCGGCGCGGCGGCAACAATCGCTTCGGTCAATGCACGTGGCATATCCGGCTCTGGCAGGGCGCCCAGCATCAGGCCCAGCGCGCGTGCCTCTGCCAGCGCGCCGGCGAAGCGCTCGGGATGGGCGCGCAGCAAGGCCTGGCCCGCGGCGCGTTCGGCCTCCGGCCAGGACGCAGGCTCTGCACCCCAGATTTCGATCAGCTCGATCAGGCGGTCATCGGTCATGCTGTAGGTCATGAGGCATTCCTTCCTTCGAGCAATTCTGCACGCAGCGTTCGCCGCGCGCGCGCCAGCAGGCTTTCCAGAGCCTCTACACTGACATCCATAATCTGCGCTGCTTCGCTTTGGGAGTGTCCCTGCAGCGCGCACAAGGTCAAGGCAGCAGACTGGCGTTCGGGCAAACGGGCAATGGCGGCCTCGACGGCCTTTACCCGCTGGGTCTGGTCGAGCCTGTCCTGCGGCCCAAGCGCGGTATCAGCGCGATCAGGCAATTCATCCGGCAACAGCTCCCGCCGCTTGCGCAGGCGATCATAGCAGAGGTTCAGCGCCACACGGTGGAGCCATGTGGAGAATTTCGCCCGCGGCTCCCAGGTGGGAAGCGCTTTCCAGGCGCGGATGAAGGTCTCCTGAGTCACGTCTTCGGCCTCTGCAGTATCGCCCAGCATCCGCGCCGCAAGCGACAGAACGCCCGGGCTGTAGCGGTTGACGAGCGCACGAACGGCCGCAGCGTCTCCGGCCGCGGCGCGTGTGATCTGGTCGAGGTCTGATGTAAACGCCACGGCGGGATGTTTAACTGAGTCCGGGCCGGAGTCCCGAGTGACAATCGCAGGGGGGGTGATTTGATTGTCTCAAGGAGATGCCGGCCCGTTCCCATTTCAGACCTTATTCGCCAGCATTGGCTTTCTTCTTGTCGCGCCATTCGCCGCGACGCTCCTTCTTGCTGGCCTTGGCCGCATCAAGCTCAGCCTTCGTGATGGTGCCGTCATTGTTGGCATCCAGCTTGTCGAAGAACTTGATGTGCTCGGCGGTGAATTCGGCAGCGCTCAGGCGGCCATCGCCATCGGTATCCATGGCAGCCCAGTGTTCAGCGGCTTTTTCAGTCCGCTTGGCTTGCCATTCAGCGGCCTTGGCGGGATCTTTCTCGCCTCTCGGCTTACCCTCGCGGGCCGGTTTGCCTTCGGCGGCGCGTTCAGCCTTCTTCGCTTCCCAGTTCGCCTTCATTTCAGCGCGCTTTGCCTCATGATGAGCTTTCATCTCATCCTGGGTGACAAACCCGTCTGAATTGGCATCAATCTCGGCGAAGCGGGCCGCGAGGGAGGCTTCTGCCTCAGCTCGGGTGATATTTCCGTCAGCGTTGGCATCCATCTGCATCAGATGGCCAGCGTGGCCGCGATGTCCCTTGCCGGGGCCGGCCTGAGCGGCGAGCGGCATGGCGAGCGCAATTGCGGCAATGCTTGCAAACGCGAGTGTCGAACGTTTCATCTCTGGTCTCCAGTTTCATCTCCCAGCGACAATGAAACGGGGGGGCGTCAGGATTCCGTCGTTTTCAGCTGCAGTTTTTCACGCGCCATTGAATGTACGCGCCTTTTTACCTCCCGGAGACGGTCTTCGAGCACTTCAAACCCGTCTTCCTCGGCTGCCGCACGGCAGAAGCGGTTTTTCAAACCCTCGGGAATGGCCGCATCTTCACCCTCCGCATCCCCCAGCGCCAGCCGCTGGATCTGCTGCAGTGAAGAGAGCAGATGCAAGGCCGCACGCAGGAAATACCAATCTTCCGCTTCGTCCGGATGCTCACTCTCATCCGCCTCGGCCAGTCCCGACAGGGCAAGCGCCGTGGCTGGACGGATGAGGTCAGCACGGGCACGGAGCAGCATTTCCTTCTGTGCCATGAACTCGATATCGATGAGGCCGCCCTCAGCCGTCTTCAGATCCCATAGCCCCTTCCCCGGCTTTTCACGGTAAAGCGTGGCGCGCATGTCTGCCACATCACCGGGGATCGCCTTGCGGCGGTCGCTGCGCGCGCGCGCGGAGATGGCATCGGCAGCGATACCCAGCACTTCGGTGCCCAGGGTGGCATCCCCGGACACAAACCGCATCCGCGTCAGCGCCATATGTTCCCAGGTCCACGCCTCTTCATTCTGGTAGTGGCGGAAGGCAGGCAGGCTGACGGCGACAGGGCCAGCGCGGCCAGAGGGGCGAAGCCGCATGTCCACTTCATACAGCGCGCCTTCTGCTGTGGGCGCGGTGAGCGCGGTTATCAGACGCTGGGTGAGCCGCGTGAACCAGGTCTGCGCATCATCCGCCTGCGAATCATAGATCAGGATGATGTCGAGATCAGAGCCCGCCGTGAGTTCACCGCCGCCGAGCTTGCCCATCGCAAACACCGCCCAGCGGCCCGGCACCGCGCCATTTCGGCGAGTGGTTTCGGCCTCTGCAGCAGCCGCCATCTGACGGATGGTCTCATCGGCAAGGCTGGTCCAGGCTTCGGCTGCCTGGTCCGTCGGCAACAGACCGTGCAGCAGCCGGTGGCCGATCAGGAAACTCTGCTCCCGGTGATACCGGCGCCAAGCATCCATCGCCGCATCGAAACTCACCGAAGGTGTTAGTTCGGGGGCACGCGGGATGGCGTTGGAAACAAGGGCCTCCAGAAGATCTGGCCGCCGGGCAAGGATCTGCGCAAGGCGCGGCGCCAGCGCGAGTGTCGAGACGAGATCATCCAGAAGGTCCGGCCGCGCGAGCAGCATCGAGAGCGTCTGCACACCTGAAGAGAGCCCCTCGAAGAAGCGGGAAAACCAGCGAAATGCCTCGTCCGGCTCGCCCGTCGCGCCCATGGCCTTGAGCAATCCTGGGAGAATGGAGGTGAGGATTTCCCGTCCGCGCCCGGTGCGGGTTGCGGGCACGCGGCCCCGGTGCCAGTTGCGGATGGTATCAATGGCTGAAGACGGATCGGAGAAGCCCAGATCGCTCAGCGTCTTCACCGTACCCGGATCATCATCCACGCCGGTGAAGACCAGATTCCCCAGGCCATGGCTCTCCGCGGCGCGGTCTTCCTGAGCGAACAAGGCGTCATAGGCGGACTGCACGATGCGCCGGGTTTCCAGAAGATCGCGGTCGAAGTCTGCCAGGTTGCCATAGCCGCAGAGCCAGGCGACCGCTTCGCGCTCGGCCGGGTCTGCCGGAACGGTATGGGTCTGCTCGTCCTGCCGCATCTGGATACGGTGCTCGACATTGCGCAGCGCCTTATAGGCCGTCGTCAGCTCGGAAGCCGTCTTGTCAGACACGACGCCCGCCGCGCGCAGCGCTTCCATCGCGCCCAGCGTGGAATTGTCCCGCAATGCCGGTTCGCGCCCGCCGAGGATCAGCTGCTGGGTCTGCACGAAGAACTCGATCTCGCGGATACCGCCGGGCGAGAGCTTCACATCGGGGGAAACCGAGGCAAACCCGTCATCGCCGACCTTGGTGTTGATCATCCGCTTGATGGCCTGGATGTCGCCTATGGCCCAATAGTCCAGATTGCGCCGCCAGACATAAGGCTCAAGCCGCTTCTGGAAACGCTCCGCCGCCGGAATATCCCCCGCCGTGGGCCGGCCCTTGATCCAGACCATCCGCTCCCAGTTCTGACCCTGGCTTTCGTAATAGACGTCTGCCATGTCGGTGGACACGGCCACCGGCGTGGAGCTGGGATCAGGGCGCAGGCGCAGATCGGTGCGGAACACATAGCCGGCACCAGTTGTCTCCTCCATGATCCGAACCATCTCGCGGATCACGCGCTGGGCGGCGTCGCCGGGATCCCGGTCTCCCCCGTCAAACCGGCTGCGCTCATAAAAGGCGCAGACATCTATATCGCTTGAATAGTTGAGCTCGAACGCGCCCATCTTGCCCAGAGCAATGACGAAGATGCCCTCAGAGTTTAGCCCCCGCGCCGCCAGCGCCGATTGCAGCGCCGCTTCAAGGCTTCCCCCGGCAAACTCCGTGAGGTGACGGGTCACCTCCATCACATCCAGGGTGCCAGCGAGGTCGGCCGCTGCCAGTGACAGGTGGGCTGAAGCCTTTGCCTGCCTTAGCGCCGTCATCACGTCGGCCACGGGCATATCCCTCGGCAGGGTGGTGGCCGCTTTCAGCGCGGCGCCAAAGTCCAGCCCGGCCCCGCGATCGGCCAGCCGGCGGAGATAGGGCGCATAGTCAGCCGCTGCCGCCAGGGCCGCTTGGGGGGTCGACTGAATCGGACGGATAGTGAGCATACCCAATGACTTAGCCGAGGCGCAGGGTGGCGACAAACCAGTTCGCAACCTTTCGCCGGGTCATGCGTCTTGGACTTATTACATCCCGGACGCAGAACCGTAGCAAAGCCTTGCTATGGGGACCCCACAAAAATACGGAGTGCCACACGATGGCCGAAACTCGCGAAGAGACGCTTCGACGCTTCTTTCAGCAGTATGCCAAGGCGACCCGGGAGGGGGATACTGAGATCATCGCGACTTCCTACGCGCCAACTTATATCGAAACCTCGCCGGATACCTTTGTAGCCTGGAAGGTCGACGAGCAGTATCGCAAGGCGCTGGTGGAACGACACACCATGCTGCAACAGCAGCTTGGGCTGCAGGCACTCGATGTGGAAATCGTGTCGGCCGAAGAAGTCGCCCCCCTGCATTACATGGTGCGGGCACGCTGGAAGATGACGTTTGCCAAGGCCAGAGCAGGCAACGTCACTTCCCTGTTCGACATCACCTATATGGTGAAAATCGCCAGCAAACCGCAGATCCTCGCTTACATTTCGCATGAATCCGAAGAGGCGGTGATGCGCCGGGACGGGGTGATCTGAGCCGGATCAGCGCGGCTCCACCTGAGACATCACTGAGCCTTTCCCCATCAGGCTTGCGTCTGCTAGGCTCCCCACAACATGAAAGCTCTGCTTGCCTCCCTCCTCATTGCATTTGCCGCCGGCGCGCCGCTGGAAGATCCGGCCGAAGAAATGCGCGCGCAGGCGCTGATGCGGGAAGTGCGCTGCGTGGCGTGCGAGAATGAGCCGGTTTCCCAATCCTCCGCCCCCATTGCCGAGGATATGCGCGCCCGTATCCGCGAAATGGTCGCTGAAGGCGCCACCGATGCGGAGATCCGGGACTGGTTTGTCAGCCGTTATGGTGAATTCGTGCTGTTCCGTCCCCCGGCACGGGATCTGGCCAGCTGGCTCTTGTGGGCCTTTCCCTTCATCCTGCTGGGCGCGGGAGTGGGAATTGGTATTGTCCTCGCTATCAATGCGAAGCGGAAATCCGGCGAAGTAGAAGCTGAAGACGTCTGAAAAGCGTTCGCCGGGTCGCCTTTTTATCCGGCCGATAGCCTTCAAGCTGCCGTGATTACACCTAACTGTCTTTTAATGCCCACTCTCGGTGTGGCATGTTTATGTTTTGGTCTTGCGCTGATACTGGCGCAAAAACAGCGATCTGGAGAGATAGATGCGCAAATTCGGGATTTCGGCCCAGGCACTCATAGCTGCTGCCTTCGGAGCTGCAATCATGGGGGGCGCGATCTCGGTACCGAAACTTATCGCGCCCGAAGCCGGCGCTCAGCCCATTGCCATTCAAGCGCCCCCTGGAGCGCCGCTGAGCTTCGCGGACCTGATTGAGAAAGTAGAACCGGCGGTCGTCAGCGTAAACGTGATTGCCACTCAGGATGTCGGACGCCTTCAGGACATGGAAGGCTTCCTTGAGCAGTTCCGCGGCGTGCCCGGCCTGGAAGAATTCTTCCAGCAACGCCCCTCCCCGCAGGAAACACCCCGCCAGCGCGAATCGCGCTCGCTCGGCTCCGGCTTCTTCATTTCCGAAGACGGCCTTGTTGTCACCAACCACCACGTCATCGACCGCGCCACCCAGATCCAGATCGTCACTTCTGACGGCAAGGAACTGGAAGCCGAACTCGTCGGCACTGACCGGCAGACGGATCTCGCCGTCCTGCGCGTGAAGGAAAAGGGCAAATACCCATTCGTGAAGTTCGGCAGCTCGAAGGCGGTCCGCAAAGGTGACTGGGTTGTCGCCCTGGGCAACCCCTTTGGCCTCGGCGGCACGGCCACTGCAGGCATCCTCTCGGCCGATGGTCGTGAACTTGGTGCCGGCAGCCCGTATACGGACTTTATTCAAATTGATGCCCCTATCAACCGCGGCAACTCCGGCGGCCCGACCTTCGACCTGCAGGGCAATGTGATCGGCGTGAACTCGCAGATCCTCTCGCCCACCGGCGGCTCGGTCGGTATCGGCTTTGCCATCCCGGCGGAACTTGCCCAGGAAGTGACCGATACGCTGATCAAGAATGGCCGTGTTTCGCGCGGCTGGCTCGGCGTGCAGATCGGTGATCTGACCCCTGAATTCGCCGAAGCCCTTGGCATCGAAGATACCAAAGGCTCGCTTATCGCAGATGTGACGGCTGGCAGCCCGGCAGAGAAAGCCGGCCTGCTGCGCAACGACATCATTCTTTCCGTGAACGGCCAGAAGGTTACGGACGCCACTTCCACCACACGGATCGTTGGCCGACTCATCGCCAACACCTCGAACAAGTTCGAGATCATCCGGAATGGCAAACGTCAGACGATAAACGTCACCGTGGGTGAGCGCCCGGATGATCCGAATGCAAGCGTGGGCAACCAATCCTCGCCAAATTCAGGTCGCGGTGAACAGTCGTCCGGTGTGCCGGGCACGTTCCTTGACGATTTCGGTGTCCGGATGGTTCCGATGACGAATGAAATGCGTCAGCGTCTCGGCCTGCGCCCAAGCGACACCGGCCTCGTGATTACCGAACTGGCGCCTGACGGCGTGTTCGCCAAGGCGGGCTTCATGAAGGACCTCGTCATTCTGGAAGCCAACGGTCAACCTGTACCGACCGTCGAAGCCTTCGAGCAGGTGGTGAAAGAAGCACGCGCGGCCAATCGCTCGAAGATTCTCCTGGCCGTCCGCGCCGGGCAGGCAACAACTTATAGTACAGTAGATTTGCCGGCAGGCTGAAGGAGCCAACATGACGTTGATGGAGACCAGCATGGTCGAGACTGAATCCACAGCATCGCTGAAAGTTCTCGTCATCGAGGACGACAATGAAATGGCGAGCTTCATCGAAAAGGTGCTCGCCGATGCCGGGCACAAGGTGGAGCGCGTCGCTGATGGCGCCTCCGGTCTTGCGCGGGCACGGGCTTCGGAGTTCGACGCCCTGATCGTGGACCGGATGCTTCCGGAGAAGGACGGGCTGACCCTGCTGCAGGAATTCCGCGCAGCCGGCGGCACCACCCCGGCCCTCTTCCTCTCCGCACTGGGCGATGTTCAGAACAAGGTGCAGGGCCTGCGGGCCGGCGCCGAGGACTATCTCGCCAAGCCGTTTGCCCCGGCAGAACTGGCGGCCCGTGTCGAAGCCCTCGGCCGCCGCCAGACCAGCGCCGAGCCGCCGGTGACCGTGCTGAAGGCCGGCGACCTGGAAATGAACCTCCTCACCCGCAAGGTCACCCGCGCGGGCAAGAAGATCGATCTTCAGCCCCGCGAGTTCCGCCTGCTGGAATATCTGATGCGTCATGCCGGCCAGGTGGTGACGCGCACCATGCTGCTCGAAAAGGTGTGGGACTATAATTTCGACCCCCAAACCAACGTCATCGATGTTCACATCTCCCGCCTGCGCGCCAAGATCGACAAGGAGTTCGCCGAACCGCTGCTCCAGACCGTTCGCGGCGCCGGCTACCGGCTGCAGAGCCAGGGCTAGACCTTTTGGAGCGGCGCTGGCACCTAACGCGCCATGAAAACGCCGCTCCAACTTCCCGCATGGCTGGCCCCCAGGGTGCCTGACCGGGCGCAGGTCCTGCGCCCCTTGCGGATTATAGGCAAAGGCATGCGCGCCGGCTGGCGGGGCCTGGGCAAGGCGTGGTCCAGCCTGCCCTTCATGGCGCAGATCAAGAAGGCCATGCCGGCCTTCGTGCGCACCACTACCTTCAAGCTGACCATCCTCTATTCGGCCATCATCGCGGCCTTTTCCGGCGCGCTGCTTGTTTATCTATATTATTCAACGGTTTACTATATCCGCGCCGAGTCCGAAAACCGGATTACGGTGGAATTCGAACAGCTCGCCAATGCCTATTATACCGGCGGCATGGAACGCCTGAGCCAGTCGGTCTTCGAGCGGATGACCCTCTCGGGCTCACAGTTCTTCTATTATCTGGAAGACTCGTCAGGCCGGAAGATCGCCGGGCATTTCCCCCGCCTGCCTGCGGAGCCACCCGCCGCCGGCATGAAGACAGTCTACTTCGATTTCGAACTTCCCCAGGCAGATGGCACGACCGCCCTGCGCCCGGCAGCGGGCCGCATCGTGCGCCTGCGCGACAATGGCGGCGCGCTTATGGTGGCCTTCGATACCGCCCAGCAGACCGTTATCGTGGGCCGTATCCGCAACGCGGTCTATGTGGCCCTGCCCATCGCGCTGATCCTGTCACTGGCCGGTGGCCTGCTGATCTCCCGCGGCGCGGCCAAGCGCGCCGATGAACTCGCCAAGACCACCGAAGCGGTCATGGGCGGGGAACTTGGCCGGCGTATGCCCGTGCGCGGCACCGGCGACGAGTTTGACCGACTGGCGCAGCGCCTCAACGCCATGCTCGACCAGATCCAGAAGCTGGTGGAATCCTCCCGCCACACCGGAAACGCCATCGCCCACGACCTGCGCTCGCCCCTGACGCGCCTGCGCAACCGCTTGGAAATATCCCTCAGCCAGCCGCTGTCAGAGGAAGCGGCAAACGAAACCCTCGGCACCACGCTTCAGGAAGTTGACCGTGTGCTCGACACGTTCAACGCCATCCTCCGGCTTGCCCGTCTCGATGCCGGCTCGGAGGGCACCCTCACCCGTATGGACCTCAGCGCGCTCGCCGAAGAACTGGCCGAGCTGTTCGATCCGGCCTGCGAGGAAGCCAACCTCTCCTTCAAGAGCCAGATCGCGAAGAGCCTCGTCATCCTTGGCGACAAGGACCTGATCGGCCAGGCCCTCGCCAACCTGCTGGACAATGCGGTGAAATACACCCCCGAAGGCGGCAGCATCAGCTTCTCCGCCAGCCGGACACCTGACGGCAAGATCGACCTGACGGTCATCGATTCCGGCCCTGGTATCCCGCTGGAAGAGCGCGACAAGGTTACCCAGCGTTTCCACCGCCTTGATTCTGCGCGCACACAGCCCGGCTCCGGCCTCGGCCTCGCGCTGGTGGAATCGGTGGCAGAGCTGCACCGGGGCGAGTTGATCCTCGACTGCGGAAACGGGCCGCCGGAACAGCCCGGCCTGAAGGCTACGCTTCGCTTGCCGCGGGCTTGATCGCGCGCTTCTCCGGCCACATCGCCAGCAGTCCGCCAAGGCCGATCAGCACCACGCCAAAATAGAGAAGGTCCACCATCGGGTTGTAATAGACCCGGAAGACCCAGCGCGCCTGCCCCTCCACTTCGCGCTGTTCGCCCAGCGCCACATAGAGGTCACCGGTGCCGGTCTTGTGGATGGCTGTTTCCGTCGTCGGCATCATCGCGGCCGGATAGAAGCGCTTCATCGGCAGCAGCTCGGCGCTCGACCCGCCCTTGCGTGCAGTAAGCACGGCCTTGTCGGCGTACCAGTTCGGCCCCTCGATCGCGCGCACTTCCTTAAGCGTGATTTCCCACCCCGCCACCGTGCCCGTGCCACCCTCGGCCAGCGCCAGTGTTGCCTCATAGCGCCCGCTGGTCTCGATCACCGCGCCGATCACGAACAGGCCGAGCCCCACATGCGACAGCGTCATTGCCCAGACGCGCGCCGGCATCTTGAACACCCGGCTGAGCGTCATCGCCCGCCGCTTCATTTCCCAGACGCCGCCGAACACCAGCCACACGCCCACCGCCACGCCAAACGCCGCGCCCAGCGGAATGCTCATCACACCAGCGCCCAGCAGCAGGAACACCGCCGTCAATGCCGCCCCGCCCATCGCCCAGCGGGTCCAGGTCTTCAGGTCCGCCTTGCCCCAGGCCCAGGCCTGAACCACTGGCAGGAGGATCAGGATCAGCACAAGGATCGGCACGAAAGTCAGATTGAAATAGGGCTCGCCCACCGAAATCGTTCGCCCGAACGCCTCGGCGATCAGCGGGAACAGCGTGCCCAGCAGAACCGTCAGTGTCGCGACGATCAGCACGACATTGTTCGCCATCAGCGCGCCTTCGCGGCTGAACAGCTGCCACGGCTTGCCCCCGGTCAACGAGGGCGCCCGCATCGCGAAGAGGCCCAGGGCAAAACCGCCATAGGCCAGCAGCCCCAGAAGCAGCAGCGTGCCGCGCTCAGGATCTACGGCAAAAGCGTGGACAGAGGTGAGCACGCCGGAGCGCACAAGGAACGCGCCAAGAATGGAGAACAGGAAGGAAAGCACCGCCAGCAGCGCCGTCCAGGCCGCAAAGCTCTGGCGCTTTTCCGTCACGATCACCGAATGCAAGAGCGCCGCCCCGATCAGCCAGGGCATCAGCGAGGCGTTCTCCACCGGGTCCCAGAACCACCAACCGCCCCAGCCGAGTTCGTAATAGGCCCAGTAGGAGCCGAGCGCGATGCCAAGCGTCAACGGCGCGAACGCTGCCAGTGACCAGATGCGCGCTTCCTTGGCCCACACCCGGTCGATCCGCCCTTCCATCAGGCCCGCCGCTGCCAGCGCGAACACGAAGGAATAGCCGACATAGCCAAGGTAGAGCATCGGCGGGTGCAGCGCGAGCGCGGGGTCCTGCAACAGCGGGTTCAGCCCCGCCCCCTGAAACGGCGCCGGGTCGAGCCGCAGGAAGGGCGAGGACGCAAACAGCAGATACGCCAGCGACCCCACCGCGAGCATCCCCTGAACGCCCAGCGCGCGCGCCTCGAAGGTCTCTCGCCCCGTGCGCATCGTGGCGGCGGCAATCGCGCCAAAGCCGATGGTGACGAGACACCACAGCGCCATCGAGCCTTCATGGTTTCCCCACGCCCCGGCGATCTTGTAGATCATCGGCTTCAGTGTGTGGGAATTGTTGGCCACCAGCGCCACGGAGAAATCCGAGCGCATGAAAGCAAAGATCAGGATCAGGAAAGACAGCGCCATCACGCCGAAGCCGGCCACGGCGGCCAGCCCGGCCAGACGCCGCTCTCCCTTCAGGCCGAATACCGCCTGCGCCAAAGAAAATCCCAGCGCCAGGAAGGCCGAAAAATGGCCGAGTTCGATCATCCGCCCGCCTCGAGCGGTTTCAGCTCGCGCGGCTGGTAATTCTCGTCATGCTTGGCCAGCAGTTGGCGCGCGGTGAACTCGCCCTCCGGGCTAAACCTACCGGTTGCCACCACGCCCTGTCCCTCGCGGAAGAGGTCTGGCGCCACGCCGGTGAAGCTGACTGTGATGGTGTTCGGGCTGTTGTCGATCACCGTGAAGCGCATCGTTGCCCCGCCATCGGCATAGCTCAGCGAGCCCGGCTCCACCCAACCGCCAACCTTCACCTCACGCCCCTCCTTCGGAAGGCCTTTTTCCGCAAGGATTTCAGGCGTGTAGAAAAGGTTTGCGTTCTCGCGCAGCGCAAAGATTGCCAGCGCCGCCGCCGCCAGAATGAGAAGGGCGGCGATGCCAAAAGTATAAAGCCGTCGGGTCCGTGCACGCATAACAGAGTTTATAAGCTGCCCCGCCCCGATTGGGGAGTGCGGCAGATGCAGCGCTATTCCGACTCCGCCGGGGCCTCCTGTCCGATGGCTTCAATCATCGGCCGGAAGCGCTCCCGCCGCGGATCGTCCTCCGGCAGGCGGGAATAGATATAGCGCATGGCCTGCTCGGCCTTTTCCTGGTCGCCCGCCTGCGCCGCGCCCATGGCCGCGCGCATGCCGGCGCTCACCTGCGTCTCGTCCAGCTGATAGGCGCGCGCATAGAGCCGCGTTGCGTCTGGCCCGATGCCCCCTTCGGCCAGCTGGGTCAGCACATCGGCCAGCCCGATCAACGCCGGCACAAAGTCCTGATCCCGGCGCAGCGCCGATTGATACGCCCGCACCGCGTCTTCGGCCCGCCCCTGCGTGCGCAGCATTTCGCCGATGAAATAATGCGGCTGCGGATCGTCCGGCTTGTCGATCACCGCCTGTTCCAGCCGGGAAAGCATCTCGCCCTCGGTCAGCGATTGCGGGTCCAGCCGCACCTTCTCTGCCAGCGCCACCTGCCTCTCGGCCATAGGCTGGTCCGCCATGCCGGGCTTACCGATCAGCAGATAGCCGCCCACGCCAAGCGCGAGACAGCCGCCGAGAATGATGAGGTTCAAAGCTTTCATGGCCTGGGAAATCTGAGGGTTGCCTTGAGGCCGCCAAGCGCAGCATCGCCGAGTTCGAAACTGCCCTTATGCAGCTCGGCCAATTCTGTAACAATCGAGAGGCCAAGCCCAGTCCCCGGCGTTGTTTCATCTAGCCGCACCCCGCGCTTCATCGCGCCCGCGCGCTGTTCGGGCGTCAGGCCCGGCCCGTCATCTTCTACGGTAATGACCAGTTCGCGGCCACTGTCACGGATGGTCACCAGTACTTCACTGGCCGCCCATTTGCAGGCGTTTTCCATCAGATTGCCGGCCATTTCCTCGAAATCCTGCTGTTCCCCCCGGAAAATCGCGGCGTCCGCGCCAGTAACAGTCACTTCAATTCCGCGCGCATCGAACAACCGGTTCAGCATCCGCGCCAGCCCATCCAGCACAGGGCGAATATCCGTCCGTGCACCAATCGCTTCGGCCCGCGCCGCCATACGGGCGCGCTTTAGGTAATGCTCTACATTGGTCTGCATCGCCTCGGCCTGCCGGCGCACAACATCGTCCAGCTGCGATCCGCCCTTGGCCTCATTGCGCAGCACCGCGAGCGGGGTCTTCAGCGCATGTGCCAGATTGCCCACATGCGTGCGCGCCCGCTCCACCACTTCGCGGTTGTGCTCGATCAGCTTGTTGAGCTCTTCCGTCAGCGGACGGACTTCCGCCGGATAGTCTCCGGCCAGCTTCACCGCCTCCCCTTCGCGCACCTTCGCCACATCCGTTTCCAGCCTGCGCAGAGGGTTCAGCGAGTAGCGCACAGCCACCACCATCGCCGCGAACACGCCGCCAAACAGGGCAATCATGGTCACCAGCAGCATATCGCGGAAGCGCGTCGCGGCCGCATCGTTGGGTGTGCGGTCTGCCGCAGCGATCAACACCAGCGGTGTCGAACGGTTCTCCACGATGATGGCCATCGCCCCCACGCGTGACACCTGCTCCAGTGGCCCCGGATAGTTCGCATACTGCGCAACCCCCGGCAGCTCTACCGCGCGCGCGATCAGTTCCGGCGTCACCGGCACAGCTTCATCCCACAGGCTTCGCGAACGGAAATCTCCGGCAATCTCGCCGTCCGGTGTCAGCCCCACCACAGCCCAGTAATGCCCGGAATACTGCGTCTGGAAACGGGAATCGTTCGAGAAGAAGTTGCGATTGGTATCAGTCACCCGGCCATCGGCCAAGAACGCGTCCTCCCGCGTAAGCTCGCGGGAGAGCGTCACCAGCGTCTGCTCCAGGTCGTCCTCGATCAGGGAAAGCGTCTGCGCCCGGTAAATGGCTGAGAGCGCCACAGCGCCCCCGATCAGCACCAGCAGGCCCCAGACAAGCGCTGCAATCATGACGCGCCGGGCCAGCGAAACGCTGGACCAGCGGTCAATCAGGCTGCGTTTGGGGGCGGAGACCTCACTCATCAGCGAGCTCTAGCCGCGTTCGGCGTCAACCTGCAACGCGTGCTTCGTCCTCAGGCACGATCAGGCGGTAGCCAAGGCCACGTTCGGTCTGAATGCGGTCCTGACCGATCTTCCGGCGCAGGCGCCCGATGAAGACCTCGATGGTGTTGGAGTCGCGGTCGAAATCCTGATCATAGATATGCTCGACCAGCTCCGTGCGCGGCACCACGCGACCCTGATGGTGCATCAGGTAAGACAGCACGCGGTATTCATGCGCCGTCAGCTTGATCGGCTCACCATTCACCGTCGCGCGCGCGGCGCGGGTGTCCACCATCAGCTTGCCGCATTCGATCGTCGCCGCCGAATGGCCCGCCGCCCGGCGCAGCAGCGCGCGCAGGCGTGCCAGCAACTCCTCGGTGATGAAGGGCTTGGTCAGATAATCATCGGCCCCGGCATCGAAGCCTGACACCTTCTCGCTCCACTGGTCGCGCGCGGTGAGGATAAGCACCGGGAAGGTCTTGCCCTCCTTGCGCCAGCTTTTCAGCACGCTCACCCCGTCGATCTTGGGCAGGCCCAGGTCCAGCACCACGGCGTCATAGGGCTCGGTCTCGCCCAGGAACTGGCCGTCTTCGCCATCGGCGGCAAGGTCTACGGCATAGCCGGACTGCGAGAGCACATCGGCCAGCTGCCGGCGGAGGTCTGCATCATCTTCAACAACCAGGATACGCATGTCTCTTCTCCAGCAAGTCTTTCAAACGGTTAGCCGCCACGGCGGTTCATCACTGAGCCGCTCTGCGCGTCCACGGTGAAATGCGCCTTGCGGCCGTCTTCCGTCATCCAGTCGATTTCATAGAAAGTGGTGCCGTCGTCGCGGGAGTAAAGCTCCGCGCCCAGCTGATAGCCGCCATATTCGCGTTTCAGCTGCTGGAATATCTTGCTCAGCGGCACGGTTTTCCCCTCGCGCACGGCCTCGCGGGCCTGTCCGGGGGAAAACTGGCTCGCCCAGGGATTGCCGCCCTGCTGCGCCATCGCGCCGGGGGCAATCGTCAGAGCCGAGAGGGCAAATATCGTCAGAATGCGTTTCATACCGCCCCCTATGACGCTCCAGCTCTGAACATGAAGTGAATGATACAGTTCAGCGACAGTCACCTTACCGCCAGCCTCCGATGATCGCCCCCGCCACCAGGAAACCAAGCAGCAGATGGACACCATCCATCAATAAGAGTCCAATCTTTTCCGGACTGTAAACAAAGGCATACAGCCGCACAGGCATGGCAATGAAGAACCATATCTGGATTGCAAGCACCACCCCAACCGCCAGATTATCCACCCGCGTCAGCTTGAACAGGATGGCAAGGCCAATCGCCGTGAGAATCGGCATCACCGGCGAAATCGCCATCTTCCACATGTGGGGTGTCAGTTGCTCCCGGCTATAGCCAGAGAGCTTCAGCCAGAGCCCCGAAAAGAACATCCCGTAGATCAGAAAGCCGATGGCATAAATCGCCGCTGCCGCCGCCAGTATGGCAAGCCAATTGTCGCCTGCAATAATTCCGGATTCCGGCATATGTCCCTCCCCAGAGAAGCCTGAGGAAAGCGTACGTCCGCCAAGCAGGTAAGTCGAGCCGGCCTACCGGCCCTCCGCCCAGCGCTTCAACCCCTCATCTTTCGGGTCTGCCAGCACGATTTCCAGCCGCACATAGAGGTCTCCCGGCGGGCTCACCTGAACGCCCTTGCCCTTCAGGCGCAGCTGCGCGCCGGTATTCGACCCCGCTGGCACCTTCAGCGACACCGAACCCGTAGGCGTTTTCACATCCACACTTCCGCCCAGCACCGCCTTTTTCAGATCCACCGGCACGCTCATGCGGAGATTATTGCCCTCGCGGGTCCAGACCGGGCTGCCTGCTACTTCCACCTCCAGCAGCGCGTCGCCGGGCGGGCCATCCGTGGGCGAGGGCTGTCCCTGGCTTTTCAGGCGCAGCACCTGGCCGGTCGTGATACCGGCCGGGATGTTCACGTCCAGCGCGCTGCCATCAGCCATCGTCATACGCCGCCGCGCGCCGGTCACGGCATCCTCAAAGCTGATCTCCACGCGGTAGCGCACATCGCGCCCCTTGATCGGGCCGGGATTGCGCCGCCGCCCGCCACCGCCGAACATGCCGGAGAGAATGTCCTCGAACGGATCGCCCTGCGCCCCGCCCCGCGATTCCCAGCGGAACCCGCCCCCACCGGGAAATCCTTCGCCCGCGCCTGGCCCACCGCCGGCAAAGCCGCGCGGATTTCCGTCCCCGTCGATCTCGCCCCGGTCAAACTTTGCCTTCTGCTCCTTGTCGCCGAGGATGGCGAAAGCGGCAGAGGCCTGTTTGAACTCCTCTGCCTTCTTCTCGTCATTGGGGTGCAAATCAGGGTGCAGCGCCTTGGCCTTGGCGCGGTATGCTTTCTTGATCTCGGCCTCGGTCGCCGTTCGCGGCACACCGAGCACCTTGTAAGGATCGAGCGCCACAGAGGGCTCCTTCGAAACGCTAAAACTGTTCCAGCACTTACAGGTAAGGTGATCCGGCCGGGATTGAAAGCCATTCCCCGATGCGTCCGTCTGTCCCTGTTTCGGCAATGCGCAAGGTAAAGGCGCCTGCAGGCCACGCTGCCTCGGTCAGCGCCGTTTCCGTGCGCTCTGCGAAGCCCGCCCCGAAGTCTGCTTCCATCGCATAGGTTGCCGCCCGTGCCGGATCGGGCAGATCCCAATATCCGGCATATCCCGCCCCCGCTCTTGCCCCGCGCACAAATCCGGGCGGCGCTGCCAGCCGCACGGGCTTCCGGGGCAAGCCCGCCCGGTGCTCGAACACGGCATGTGTCGCCTCGCCCAGCGGCTCCAGCCGCACGTCGATATCCTCGCCAAACGGCTCGTCCAGCCAACAGGAAGGCGCTCCGGCAAAGCGCTGCGCCAGCAGAACGGTCATCCGCCAGAAGGCCGCGTTCGCCTCACGATAATTCGCATACGTATTATCTCCCAGGATCCCCAGCAGCATCGGTGGCCCACCAAGTGCCAGCGCAATCTCCCGCGCCGCCATCGCCCGCGTTTCCTGAAAATCCATTTCGGCAGGAGAAAGCGACAGCGCCTGCCATTGCAGGCCGCCCTCCAGCAGCATTGGCCGCCCCGCATTACCCGCCCCGGAAAAGCTCTGCGCCAGTTCCTCTTTCAGCCGGTCAAACTGGTCAGCCGGAATTCGCCCGCCCCCGCCATACACCAGCGCGCCCGAAGGCTTGGCCGCATTGTCGATAAGGGCCTTTGCCCAGTCTGCCCCCGCATTGTGCAGATCCAGCGCCCGGCGCGCCGCGGCCAGCGGGGGCAAGCCCATCGCCTCGTCGGCGGGATTATAAGGCTTCACCTGCATCATCGGGCACCAGCCGCTCGCCTCGCGTCCCACGCGCCGCTCCCGCCCCTGGCCCTTTACGGCCCAGGTCTCTACCCAGCCGGCAGCGTCCTTCACAGGGCGCACCCGGCCCGTGCGGATGGGAGCCAGCGCCGCCGCGGCAGTCTCTCCCGGCAGGCGCACAGCCTCGACGAACGCGTTCCCCGTCAGCAGAAGCTCCGTATACACAGCTTCCACAAAGCCAGCGGTTGCCGCTTCCGGCATCGGCTGACGTATCAGGCGCGCCACACCCTCATGGCCAGATTTCAGCGGAATGGACGCCGCCGCCTCGGCCACCATGCGGACACAGCGATAGGCCACCGCGTTCTTGAGGTATCCGTCCCGCGTCAGCGCGCCTGCCTCACGGCTGCCCCAGCTTGCTGCGCGCGGCTCACTCAGCGCCACCAACGGCCATTCAAGATGGCCCGCCGATTTCAGCGCCTGCCTTGATTTTGCGAATGGCCAATTCCACGTCAAAGGTCTGCGCCTCAGGTCACTGCCGGCTTGTTCCGACAGTCCTGATTGTCGGCGCACGCAGCCCCCTGCCGGATTGGCCGGCACAACTTTCTGCAGGCTCGGCGCGCTGCCCCCCTGAATCATTGACGATTTTTTATTCGGTGGCGGTGTTCAAAAGCAGGGATAGCGGGTGGCCTTGTCCCCCCAAATCTGGCAAGAGCCGGGGGCTCTGAGCTGAGACAGGAACAGAAACGCAAAATGTCTGCCCGCGTCATTTCGATCGCCAATTCCAAAGGCGGTGTCGGCAAAACCACCACCTGCGTCAGCCTCGCGGAGGCCTTCGCGGCTTCGGGTATGCGCACCCTGGTGATTGACCTCGACACCCAGGCCAATGCCTCGCTGTTGATCTTCGGCAACAATGGCGACGAACACCTGTTCGAGGCCATCAACGACTATATGACCATCTCTGACTGGCTGCTGGAGAACTTCTTCGCGAACGAGCAGCGCCGTCTGGGTGAATTCATCATCACGGATGCCAGCGACGTCACCTTCAAGGGCAAGCCCCTGCCGCTGGATCTCATCCCCTCCTCACCGCGCCTGCGGAAGACAGAGCGCGAACTGATCTTCGAGCTGACCGCCAAGGGCTATGCCATGGAGGCCCTGCAGAATCAGGTCGGCAAGCGCCTGCGGGACGATCTGAACCTCCTGAAGGCGCAGTATGATGTCATCCTCTTCGATTGCCCGCCCGGCATCTCGGTGATGACCGAAACCGTCCTCGCGGCCAGCCATCTGATCATCGTGCCGACAATCCCGGATTTCATGTCCACACTGGGGCTCGACCTCTTCACTGGCGACATCATGAAGAATCTGCGTAACCGGGATATCGAAACGCTCCCGGTTGTCCTGGCCACCCGCTATGATGGCTCCTCCCATCAGCAGGTTGTGCTCGGCGCGATGCGGGAAGCGTCCACTGCGGCGGAAACCGAATTTGCGATGTTCAAGACCGTGATCCCGATGAAGCCCGGCTTTGCCTCCAACCCCATCGAGCTGGGACCGGAGCCGACGCTGCAGGCCAAATGGTCGGGTGAAGCTCTCCAGATCATCGAACAGCTTCTCGCCGAAGTTCGGGAGAAGGTTGCATGACCGCAGACGGCGAAGTGTCCGGCATCCAGGCGGTCAACGCCCTTCTCCGCCTTCAGGAAACGCTCGGCGTCTCCGACAAGGACTGGGCTGCCGCCGCCGGCATGATCGCCAAGAAGCTGTTGCTTTCGGCCGGCCAGACGCCGGAAACCCTCACCCAGGTGCGCGCCGCCATCGGTGAAGAGGCGTTCAACGTCCAGCTCAAATCTCTCACCCACCATCAGGCTCGCCAGCTCGCCCGCCGGCTGGACAAGCGCGTACCGGACTTTGAAGTCTCCACCGCGTCGGCCGCTGCCGCGCATGTGCGCAAACTGCTCGCGGCGGTAAAGCTGCCAGAAATACCGCAAGAGCCGGCAACAGAGCCAAAGGCCGAAATCAAGCCGCCGCCCCGGCCGCTGCTTGATCGCGTATCCGACAACGTTCCTCCACCTCCTGCGGAAGACAAGCCAGAGGCTGCCGCTGAAAAACCCAAAACGGAGCCGGAATCGGAAGAGAAAAAAGACGCTTGGGGCGCAGGCACCGTTCGGCTGACGGACGATACCGAAACCGCGACCGAGGAGGAAACCGAAACGGATTCCACCAGTCCGCCCCCGCCGCCGCCCCCCGGCAGCGCCTATTTCGGCCGCAAATCCTTCCGCACCTGATCCCTGCGGGCCAGCCCCCCGGAACCGGGGGTGCCCCCACCCTGAAAACCTCCCTAACACCCAAGGCACGCCTATCCCGCACTCACATAGGGAGCCTGCCTCATGCGCCTTCTCACCCTCGCCGCCTTAGCGGCCACCCTCGCCTTCTTTGCCGCCCCCGCCAGCGCTCAGACCGAGTCCGAACCCGCCTGCACCGCCGGTGACGCAGAGGCCTGCTTCTACACCGGCGCCGAATACGCCCAGGGCATCGGCGCCCCGGAAGACAAGCAGAAAGCCGCCTCCTTCTTCCTGAAATCCTGCGACATGGGCATCCCCGATGGCTGCACCACCACCGGCTATTTCTATACCAACGGCGATGGCAACGTGCCCAAGGATGTCGTCAAGGGCGTCGAGTACATGGAGCGCGCCTGCGCGATGGGGCATGTCGATGGCTGCGACAAGAGTATCGGCCACCGCCTCAGCGCCACCTCGCCCGCCCATGATTTCACCAAGGCCGTCGCCACCGCCAAGGCCGCCTGCGAAGCCGGCGTGGAAAACCCCTGCTTCTGGGGCCTCTACTGGGGCTGGGATGGCAATGAAGGCAAATACCCCGCGATGATCAACATGGCGAACGCCGGCTGGTTCGCTGAGCGCACCTGCAACAAGTATCACGACGAAATGGGCTGCAGCGTCGCCGCCCGCGTCTACGCCGATCCCGGCGCGCCCACCTTCGACGCCCAGAAGGGCCTCACCTATTCCCTGATCCGCTGTGACGAACAGAACAGCGGCGGCGACTGCCGCAATGTCGCCGGCGTCTACCTGGACATCGAGGAGTATGAACTCGGCGCGCTGTATCTCCGCCACGCCTGCAACAAGGGCCACACAGACTCCTGCGACCGCGCCACCGAATGGGAAACCTACAACAAGGAACTGGCCGAATACGAAGCCTGGATGGCCGAAATCAAGGCCATGATCGATACGCCGCTGGCCGAAGGCCGCTATGGCGATGCCGTCAGCGCCGCGATCAACTCGGCCGGTTCAAAATCCCTTGCCGAGAGAACCATTCTCGCCACCAAGGCCGCTGGCCGCATGGATCAGGTCTCCACGACCGACCTCTACGCCGCCGCCCTCTGGTTCCAGTCTGGCCCCGTCCGCGCCGCCGCTGATGCCGAATTGTCCGCCCGCGGAACAGGCCTGCAAGGTACCTTCGGCACCGGTACCAACGAGCCCGGCATGGCCGACGCCCGCTGGAAAGAACTCTACGGCGCCTCCGCCCCGCGCTACACCTCCAGCAGCCCCTCCTTCTCGCCCCCGCCGATGAAAAGCGCCTCGCAGATCTCGGCGGAAACGAAAGCGAAATACCGCTACGCCCACTGCACCATGAGCGGCAGCAACACCAGCGCCAAGGTCTGCCGATAGGCGGCTCGGTTAATCCCCTCCTGCGCCGCTACGCGCGGGGGGACCACCCCTCCAGTCTGACCCCACGCCCTCAAAACAATTGACACGAATAATGTCATATGCTCCAACCTCCCCACAAAAAACACCCGTGGGAGGGGCATATGCGGATCGTGAAATGGGCGGTTATCGCACTGGCCGTCAGTGTCCTGGCGCTGCTGGCGGCGCGGCAGGTTTTCGCGGTCCAGATCGGCGAGGCGGTCTTCCGCCGCGCCGTGGCTGATAATGTTGGGAAAGACCCCTCCGCCGCCCTTCCCGATGGCCTCCACCTTTATCTCTGCGGCAGCGGATCACCCTTACCGGACCCTGCCCGCGCGGGGTCCTGTATTGGCGTCTTGGCGGGTGATCGCGCCTTCATTTTCGATGTTGGCGGCGGCTCCATCCGGCGGCTCACACGCATGGGGTTTCCCACAGGCCGTACCGAAAAGCTCTATCTAAGTCATCTGCATTCGGACCATTTTGACGGCCTTGGCGAACTCATGGTCGGCGCCTGGGTCGGCGGCAGCCGGTCCACGCCCCTGCCCGTCGCGGGTCCTATCGGTGTTGCCGAAATCACCGATGGCTTCAACGCGGCGTACCGTATCGACAGCACCTACCGCATGGCGCACCACGGCCCTGCTGTTGCCAACCCCGCCGGCTATGGCCTTGCCCCGGAGGTAATCGACCTACCCTCCGGCCCCGGCGCCCGCGCCGTGCTGCTGGATGAGGGCGACCTTCAGATCACCGCCTTTCTGGTCAATCATTCTCCGGTCGAGCCGGCCTATGGCTTCCGTATCGATTACAAAGGCCGATCGGCCGTCATCAGCGGCGATACGGTGTATTCGGACAATCTTGTCAGCGTGGCTGAAGGTGCCGATATTCTCTTCCATGAGGCACTGAACGCGGAAATGGTCGCCGCCATGTCGAAGGCGGCCGGCGAGGCGGGCGCCGCCCCGCTGTCAAAGGTGTTTGCCGACATTCTGGACTATCACGCGTCTCCAATGGACGCCGCCCGCGCCGCTGAGGCTGCCGGGGTAGAGCGGCTGGTGATCTACCATATCGTTCCGCCGCTCCCGTCGAAGCTGCTCTACCCTGTCTTCCTGAAGGGCACGGGTGCGGCCTATTCCGGAAAGATCGATATCGGCGAGGACGGTACGCTCTATTCGCTTCCGGCTGCCGGTGGGTTGAACAAGAAAACCGTGACCAGGTGAGTACCCCTGATAGCTTGGTACTGACCGGATTTGTCCGTATCTGTCCGGAACTGTCCTCAAATTGACACGTTACCCGCGCAAGTAGGGCTATCCTTGGGAAGCCTGAAACAAAGGGAAATCACATGACCAGCCTCCGCCTCCTTGCCCTGGCTGCCGCCAGCGGAATCATTCTCGCCGCCTGCGCGCCCCCTGCCGAACAGACCCCCGCCGCAGAGCCTCCGCCTGTTCCGGCCGCAGAAGGCGACATGGCCGTAATCCCCGAATCGGCCCCGACGCCCGAAGCTGCTCCGGCCGAAGAATGCGCCGTTCTGGACTCGCGCGACTGGGAAGCCTGGATCGACCGAATGCCCGGCCCCGACGCTTCGCCAACAGTGCATGTCATCGGCAAGGTTGATGTCAGATCAGGGGGATATACCTTCAATTGGGAGGTCGGGCCGATGGACCGCTCAATGACCCCCGCTCTCAACCTGAAACTCATCCCGGTCGCGCCCACAGAGCCCGCCACGATGGCCATCGCCACCGAGGAAGTCCACTATACCGGCCCCCTCGCCGGCAGCAGCTATAGCCGCGTGACCATCACCTGCGGCGGCCAGACCCTCGGCGAAATCTCCGAGGTCACCGACGCGCACTAACCCTCCGGCCCCAGGCCTCGCCGGCTCAAACCAGCGAGGCCTGTCCCGGTGCTGTCTCGGCAAGGGTAAACCCGCTCTCGCCATGTACCGCCAGCTGGCTGAGCCGCGCACGATCGAGAATATCGATCCGGCTGCGGGAAATGCGGATTACATCCGCCTGCTCCAAATGCTGCAGAAGACGGTTGGTCCACTGGCGCGATGCCATGATCGACAGGGCGATCTGATCTTGTGTCACCGGGCTGATGAAGGAGGATGTCGCCCGCCCACCATGAGGCTCGCTCGTCAGATCAATCAGGCGCCGCGCCAGCCGCTGCAGCGGCGTAAAGGCAAGGCTTTCCACCACCTGCGAATAGATCGCCCGGATGGAGGCCATCTCCGGCAATACGAAGCGGCGGAAGTTCTCGGCGTCTGACAGGAACAGCCGCTTCACCGCCGCGAGCGGCAGATGCATCACTTCGCAAGGCTGGCTGGCGATCACGGAAAAGGTGTAGGGCCCCTCGTCAACGCAGGCAAGAAAGCCCGTCCAGTCGCCCGGTCGATAAACCGCCACCAGAATGTCGAGCCCGGCAAGCGTTGTACCGATGATCTGGGCTTCCCCGCCCACCAGGCCATAGATACCGCTGGGGGGATCTCCCTGCCGGAACACATGCTTGCCCCGCCGCAGCTTCTGCCGCGTAGCGTTTTGCAAAATCTCTTCCTGCAACGCCTCCGGCAAAGCCGAAAACCATCGGCCCCGCTGCAGGTCGATCGTACTGGTTGTCTTCATCGGCGATACCTCCCCAGTATGCGCCAGTCTGTTACCCTCAGCGGAGAGATTAGCAGCTTCCACCGGCATGGAAACGGCCTTCCGCACCCAGCCAGCCGTGTCGTAGAGTAAGAGGACGTCAGGCTTGCCATAATGCCGCCTTGCTGATGCCATCCCTTCGGGGAATCTGCCGCAGCGGCAGGCGCAAGCCGGTCCGGATATCCGGCAAGTTGATCCGAAGGGAGGCCTGAATGGCATATGGAAAATTCTACAAGGCGGCGCTCGTACCGCTTTTTCTCATCTCGGCCGCGCCCATACTCAGCGCCTGTCAGACACCGCCCACGGCCCTGTCCCCGCAAGAGGAAGCCGCCGTGCTGACCGTGACCGGTTCTGCCACCTATCGCGAGCGGATGGCCGCCCCTAAGGGCTCTGTTCTCAAGGTGGAACTGTCAGACACCTCCCGTGCCGACGCGCCCGCCATTTCGCTGGCAGACTGGTCGGACAGCCTGGATGATGGCGGCGTGCCGAAAAACTTCATTCTGCGCGTCAATCAAACACTCGACCCGCGCTTCACCTACACCCTGCGCGCCACCGTCACCGGGCCGGATGGCACCCTCCTTTGGACCACCGATACCGTTCACCAGATTGAGGCTGTCAGCGGCAGCGTGAATGCCGGAACGTTGGTGATGGTGAAGGTCGCGCCCGCGCCCGCCGCTCCGTCCCCTGAAGCGCCCGCCATACTGAAACTGACCGGCAAAGACTACCGCATATCCGCCATTGGCGGTCAGCCAGTCTCCGGCCAGCGCCCGATGACTGTCAAATTCGGTGAAGATGGCCGGGTCGGCGGCTTTGGCGGCTGCAACACCTATGGCGGCAGCTTTGGCGAAAGCGATGGCAAGATAACCTTCGGAGACCTCATCTCCACCATGATGGCCTGTCTTGATCCCAGAGCGGGCGCGCAGGAAGGCGCGCTTTACGCCGCCTTCAAGGGTACAGCCACCTTTGCCCCCGGCGCCGACGGCAAAGTCATCCTCACCGGTGAGAATGGCACCGAGATAGAACTGACTCCCTCCGGCCTCAAACCGCTGGCGGGCACCCGCTGGCAGGTCGAAACAACGGGGGGCACCGCTGTTGTCGCCGGCAGCGAGCCGCAGATCAATTTCGAGGCTGACGGCAAGATCAATGGCACCACTGGCTGCAACCGCTTCTTCGGCGGTTATGCGCAGACGGGCGCCGAGCTAGCCTTCACCGGGGTTGGTATGACCAAGATGGCCTGCATGGCAGACGGTGTGATGGAGCAGGAATCTGCTTTCGGCGCTATCCTCTCAGGCAAGACCGAAGGAAGCATCGATAGCTTGGGGAACCTCGTTATCCGGGGTGAAGATGGCGTCTCCTTCACGGCCCGTCCGCTTCCGGCTGAAGGCGACGTCGTTGAGGGCGACCCCGCCACACTCGGCGGCGGTGCCTGGACGGTGGAAGACCTCAACCGTGGCGGAGTGATCGACAACACCGTCCTTACCCTGACATTTACTGAAGACGGTAAGGTTTCCGGTTCCACCGGCTGTAACAACCTCAGCGGCAGTTACACCGCCACCGGCACAAGCCTCACCTTCTCGCCACTGGCCATGACACGCCGGGCCTGCCTTACGCCGGCGTTGAACAATCAAGAAACGAAGTTCACCGCCGCCCTGCAGGGCGAAATGGCCTGGCGCATCACCGCTGATGGCGCCCTCGAACTGACGCGCGAAGGCGGCCACCGCGTGCTTCTGCGGCGTTGAAACTGAAGCAGAGGCGCGGCCTTATCCCCCGATCGGGCCGCCGCCCTGTTTCGTTACGACGACCACGCTTGGGCGCGGCGGCATGGCAGGCTGGAAGTCCGGCCAGCGCGTGCCGGGCGCCTCGTAAGTGGCGCCATCCGTATCTCCCGGATGCTGGACTGCCAGGAACAGGGCTTCGCCTGTCTCGTTAAAGCGAGGGCCGCACATTTCAGCGCCCACGGGACAACGGAAGAAATGCCGCCCTGTGCCGCGCCGCTCGCCCTCCGTCTCCAGCGCCCAAAGGCCATCGGCCGCGCCGGAATCTTCGTTGCCGTCGGTTGAAACCCACAGGCGCCCTTGCGGATCAATGGCGCAATTGTCCGGGCTGGCAAACCATCCATTATCTGTAGTCAGAGGGTTCCAGAGCGCGCCAACAGGCGCAATGGAGGGATCGCCGCAGCGCACCAGAATTTCCCAGCGCGAGGTTTCGGAGGTGAAATCTCCCTCCGGTTCGATGATCTCGATGATATGGCCAAACCGGTTTGAAGCGCGCGGATTGGCGGCGTCCACCTGCGCTTCCGTGCGGCGGTCATTATTGGTCAGCATGACGTAGACGCGACCTGTCTTGGCATTGGGCTCCACGTCCTCAGGCCGGTCCATGGGCGTGGCGCCCAGAAGGTCACCCGCCCGGCGCGTTTCGATCAGAACGTCCGCCTGCGAGGCAAAACCATTTTCTTCCGTCAGCGGACCGGTTCCATAGACCAGCGGCAACCACGCCACCGTGCCATCGGCATCAAACCGCGCCACATACAGCGTGCCCTCATCCAGCAAGTCGCCATTCACCGTCCAGTTTCCAGGCTCAAACTTCCCCTTGGTCACAAATTTGTAGACATAATCAAATCTCTGATCATCGCCTGAATAGACCACCACGCGGCCATCAGGTGCTACAACGCTTTCGGCACCCTCATGCTTGAACCGGCCCAGCGCGGTGCGTTTGCGCGGAACATGGTTGGGATCCGTGGGATCAACCTCAACGATCCAGCCGAAACGGTTGGGCTCGTTGGGCTCCTTGCTGACATCGTAGCGGTCGAAGAAACGGCCCCATTGATACCAGCCGGAGGGAACGCCATAACGCTTGTGATTCTCTGCCTCCGGATGATTTTCCGGCAGCTCGCCGAGGAAGTTCCCGTTGAAGTTCTCCTCCGCCATAAGATATGTGCCCCATGGCGTGATGCCGCCAGCGCAGTTGTTCATTGTTCCGGAAACCACCACGCCGGTAGGGTCTTCCGTCGTCTGAAGACGTGGGCTTCCGGCAGCTGGCCCGCTCACTCTCATTTTGGTCGTATCAGCCGTAATGCGCCTGTTGTAATAGGAGTCTGTTACCGGCTTCCACACGCCGTCTTCCTTGCGGATTTCAACGACGGATCCACCATGGGCCGCCATTTCGATTTCGCACAGCTCCCGCGTCATCGATGCAGGATAGCCAGCCGCCACACCCGGCAGCATGATGTTGGTCGAGGTATATTCGTGATTGACGCAGAGTAGAGCCCGCTCGCGCCCCTCGCTGTCGGCCTCCAGCGGAACATAACCGATGAAGTCGTTGTTGTACCCGAACTGCCGGCGCTGAGCCTCAGCCGTCTGGTTAGCCGGGTCGAATACCGGGCTGTCAGCAAATAGCGGGTCTCCCCAGCGGATCAGCACATCGGCCCGGTAACCCTCCGCGACATGATGCGTCTCGTCCATGCCTCGAGCGATTTCGTCGAAGCGAAAAGCCGGTATGTCTGCGCTGACCGCCTCCCGGCTGCCAACCGGGCCTGGCGCCTCGCCGCCGCGCGTACATCCGGCCAGCGCGAGGCCAGATACCGCGCCTAGCCCACCCAGAAAGCCGCGCCGAGACAGCCGGTGGCCGATCACATCGCCGATAGTGGCCACACCTGCGGCAATGCGGGGGTTTACGGGCTTGTTCTCGCTATCGTCCATCATCGCCATAGGGGCGGCCTCCTTCTTGTGCATGTTCCCCCGCCATAGGACAGTTTTGTAACAGAGGCATGGCACTGGGTGAAAGGACGGCTGGACTGAGCGTGCGGACGCGCTAAGGGTGCAGAAGGCATACCCGCGGGGGCAAGACCACATGTCCGACAAGGCCATCATCGGCATCGACCTGGGCACAACCAATTCACTTGTGGCAGTATTCGAGGCGGATGGCCCAACACTGGTGCCAAATGCGCTGGGCGAGGTGATGACGCCGTCTGCTGTGGGTTATGGCGATGACGGCGCCGTGCTGGTGGGCCGCGCCGCCCGTGACCGGCTACTGACCCATCCAGATCTCACCACCGCCCGCTTCAAGCGCTATATGGGCACCAATCATGAAGTGAAGCTGGGCAAGAAATCCTTCCGGCCGGAAGAACTTTCCGCCCTGGTTCTCCGCAGCCTGCGGGCCGATGCTGAAGCTCATCTTGGGCGGAAGGTGGAAGAAGCGGTCATCTCCGTGCCTGCCTATTTCAACGACATCCAGCGCAAAGCCACCATCACCGCCGCTGAATTTGCCGGGCTGAAGGTCAACCGCCTCGTCAACGAGCCGACCGCCGCCGCCCTCGCCTATGGCCTTCAGGACAAGGAAGCTGAATCCACCTTCCTCGTCGTCGATCTCGGCGGGGGCACCTTCGATGTCTCGATCCTCGAGATGTTCTCAGGCGTGATGGAAGTGCGCGCCTCGGCCGGTGACGCGTTCCTCGGCGGGGAGGATTTCACCGACGCGCTGGCGACAGAACTCGGCCGCCAGTTGGGCATCCAGCCCAAGGATGTCAGCCGCGAGGAAGGTGCCCGCCTGCGCGCCCTCGCCAACCGGCTGAAGCACCAGCTCTCGGAAAAAGCCGAGGCCACCGGCGAATATGTGATCAAGGGCGAGGCCCGCCCCGTCTCCATCTCGCGGGAGAAGTTTGACGAGATCACCGATGAGCTTCTCAAACGCCTGCGGATGCCCATCCAGCGCGCCATCTCTGACGCGAGCCTCCGGGCGGACGACCTGCACCGCATCATCACTGTCGGCGGCGCCACCCGCATGCAGGCCGTACGCGGGCTGATCACACGCCTGTTCAAACGCTTCCCGGAACACTCGATCGATCCCGATCATGTCGTCGCCCTTGGCGCAGCGGTCCAGGCCGGTCTCGCCGCCCGCCATGCCGCGCTTGACGATGTGGTGATGACAGACGTTTGCCCCTTCACCCTCGGCTACGAAGTCTCCGTGCCGCTGGGGCCGAACCAGTGGGAGCCGGGCCATTTCTCGCCGCTGATCGAGCGCAACACGGTGGTGCCCGCCAGCCGCGCCAACGAAATCAGCCCGCTGGAACAGCACCAGCGCGAGATCAACCTGATGATCTATCAGGGAGAAAGCCCCTTCGTGCGCGATAATGTGCGCATCGGCCAGCTGCGCGTGCCCCTGCCGGCAGACCTGAAGGCCGACAAGACGGTGGAGGTGCGCTATACCTACGATACTTCCGGCATCCTTGAGGTCGAGGCCACACCGGTGGCCACGAAGAAAACCCTCCGTCTCGTGATCGAAGGCACACCCGGCACGATGACCCGCGCCGAGATCGACAAACGCCTCAAGGAACTCGCCGCGTTGAAAATCCACCCGCGCGACGAACAGGAAAACGCCGCCATCATCGCCCGCCTGCGCGCGGCCTATGAAAACAGCCTCGGCGAGCTGCGCCAGCAGATCGGCCACATCCTCGCCCAGTTCGAAGCGGTGCTGCACACCCATGACAAGCGCCAGATCCAGGACGCCCGCGCCCAGATCGAAGAAATCCTGAGCCGCGTCGAGGGCGAGGATGTCTTCTGACCCCTT
Source organism: Hyphomonas polymorpha PS728 (assembly GCF_000685315.1). GTDB lineage: Bacteria > Pseudomonadota > Alphaproteobacteria > Caulobacterales > Hyphomonadaceae > Hyphomonas > Hyphomonas polymorpha. The sequence continues at coordinate 85,812 of NZ_ARYM01000008.1, read as the reverse complement.
CACCCTCCTCGGCCTAGATCGCAAAACCGCCACCGAAGCCGACATCCGCAAGGCCTATGCGGAGCGCCTGAAGGTCACCCGGCCCGAAGATGACCGGGCGGCGTTCATGGCCCTGCGCGAGGCTTTCGAGCGCGCGCGGCAGGAGGCGCGCTGGCGGGCAGAATATCCCGCAGATTATGAAGAGGATGATGAGGACGCTGAAGTCGAAACCGGAACGGAGGCCTGTTCTGATCCGTCAGGGGACGGACACAGCGAAACGCTGACAGAACAGGCGTCAGATACGGCTACCCGCACTGCCCCGCTGGCCCCGAACGCTGAAGATGACCAAGATGCAGATTTCGATGAAGAAGAAGAAGAATACGTCCCCACCGATTTCGACCGGCGCATCGACGCGGCCATGCAGAAGCTGCACGAGGCACTGATCTCCCCCTGGGGTCCGCCCTCGCGCGCCGATCTCGACGCGCTGTTCAACGCGCCGGATCTGGAAGGCATCGATGAATACCGCGCCCTGCAATGGCAGGTGCGCAACTATCTCTGCCATGCAACCGGCTATTATGCGCAGTCGGGAAATGTGCAGCTGCCTGCCTGGCTGACCCTGCGCCTCTTTGATGATCTCGACGCCCAGTTCGGCTGGGTGCGCCAGCCTTCCAGCCACCCGGCTGAGCGGCACATGAACGCCTGGCTGCGCCGGGTGCGCGAAAGCATCGAGTGGCACGAAACGCCCCAGGAAGTGCGCAAGCAGCGCGAGCTCGACCGCCTGTTGGGCCGGACGCCGGAAAACCCCAAGGGCACATCAGATGGCAGCAACACCTGGCTGTATATCGGCGCGGGCATCCTGCTTTTCGTGGTGCTGCGCGCGCTGACGGGCTTTGGCGGCTGACGCAGGGTGACGGCTGTTAGCGGCTGAAAATCGCGGTTAGTTTCTCTCATCGGACGAGAAATGACGGGCAGAGATCCCGCATCCGTACCTGGGAGGAATAACACATGGCTGACGACGCCGCCCTTGATCTGGGATTTGACCCCAACCAGCTGCGCGACCGCTACCGGGCCGAACGTGACAAGCGCCTGCGCAGGGATGGCAATGAGCAATATGTGAATGTTGCCGGCCAGTTCGCCCATTATCTGGAAGACCCGTATACGGAGCGCGTCGCCCGCGCGCCGGTGACCGATCATGTCGAGGTGGCCGTGATCGGCGGCGGCTTTGGCGGGCTTTTGTCTGCGGCGCGCCTGCGCAAGGCGGGCTTCAAGGACATCCGCATGATCGAGACCGGCGGCGATTTCGGCGGCACCTGGTACTGGAACCGCTATCCCGGCGCGGCCTGCGATATCGAGAGCTATATCTACCTGCCTCTGCTGGAAGAGACCGGGTATATTCCAAAGGAAAAATACGCCAAAGCGCCGGAAATCCTCGAGCATTCGGCCCGCATCGCCAAACACTTCAATCTCTATGAAAACGCACTTCTGGGCACGTGCGTGACCGGCATGGAATGGGATGAGGACCGCAAGGTCTGGATCATCATGACTGACCGGGACCACCGCTTCACCGCGCAGTTCGTCATCATGTCCAACGGCCCGCTGAACCGGCCGAAGCTGCCGGGCATTCCGGGCGTTGAAAGCTTCAAGGGCCACAGCTTCCACACCAGCCGCTGGGATTATCAGTATACGGGCGGGGACAGCACAGGCGGCCTCACCAAGCTGAAGGACAAGGTCGTCGGCATCATCGGCACGGGCGCGACCGCCGTGCAATGCGTGCCCCATCTCGCCGAAGGCGCCAAGCATCTCTACGTGTTCCAGCGCACGCCTTCTTCAATTGATGTGCGCAATGACCGGCCGACCGACGTGGAGTGGGTAAAGAGCCTTCAGCCCGGCTGGCAGCGCCGCCGCATGGAGAATTTCAACACGCTTGTTTCCGGCGGGTATGAGCCGGAAGATCTGGTGCAGGATGGGTGGACGGACATCATCCGCAACATTCTCTTCATCGCCAGCTCCGGCGACAAGAAGGGGCTCTCGCCGGAGCGTCTGGCAGAACTCGCCGAACTCGCAGACTTCAAGAAGATGGAACAGGTGCGCGCCCGCGTCGACGAGGTTATCAAAGACCCGGAAACCGCCGCCAAGCTGAAACCCTGGTATCGCCAGTTCTGCAAACGCCCGTGCTTCCATGATGCGTATCTCAATTCCTTCAACCGGCCGAATGTGACGCTGGTAGACACTGGCGGCCAGGGTGTTGAGCGGATCACGGAGGATTCGATCATTGTCGATGGCATCGAATACAAGATCGACTGCCTCGTCTATGCCACCGGCTTTGAAGTGGGCACGGACTATACCCGCCGCGCGGGGTATGATCCTGTCGGCAAGGGCGGCGTGACCATGAAAGATCATTGGGCGGACGGCATGCGCAGCCTGCATGGCCTTGCCGTCAATAACTTCCCCAACATGTTCCTGATGGGGCCGGGCCAGGCCGGCTTCACCGCCAACTACCCTCACCTGCTGGACGAGCAGGCCGAGCAGATCGCCTACATCCTCTCCGAAGTCTCTGCCCGCCAAGCTGGGACTTTCGAGGCAAGCCCGGAAGGCGAAGCCGCCTGGGTGCAGCAGATCGTCGAGAAAGCGGTGATGCGCCAGCAGTTTCTGGAAGAGTGCACGCCGGGCTACTACAATAATGAAGGCAAACCGAGCGACCGGGCCGCGCAGAACAACTCCTATGGCGAAGGCCCCAACGCCTATTTCCGCATCCTGAAAGCCTGGCGGGACAGCGGCGAGCTTGAAGGGCTGGAGCTCAGCTAACCCCCTACTCTTCCACCAGAGACACCAGCAGGTCGCCCTCGGCCACCTGCTGGCCTGCTGCGGCGTGAACCGCTTCGACTACACCATCGCGCGGCGCGGCGAGGGCATGTTCCATCTTCATGGCTTCCAGAACGGTCAGCGTGTCTCCGCGCGTCACCACGTCGCCCGCTTTCGCCGTGATGGTCAGCACCTTGCCAGGCATCGGCGCCTTCACGGCATTGCCGCCCAGCGCGGCGTCGGCATCGGCGCTGTATTCGGGGATCGTTACCAGAAACGTGTCGCCGCCGCAGGTAACGGCATAGCGGCGCGGAGAAATATCCGTCACCAGAGGAAATGGAACATCCTCCGGCATCGGAATGCCAGCCTCCACCATCTCCGCCTCGCCATCAGCGGCCAGAACAATCGTGCGGCGCGGCGCGGCGTTCAGGCGGAAACCGTCATTGATCGACCAGGGGGAAAGGCCGGGCGCCTCATCCAGCACAAGGCTCGCCACTGCGTTCAACGAAGCCTCGCGATGTTCCTCCGGCACAGCGGCCAGCGCGTCAAGATTGTCGCCGATCCAGTTCACATGATGCGCACCGGTCTGAAACGCATCCGACATAGCGCAGCGACGGAGGAAACCGGCATTCGACGGCACGCCCGCAAGTTGCGTATGCGCTAGCGTATCCGTCAGGCGTTCCAGTGCCTCGTCCCGATGATCTCCGTAGACGATCAGCTTGGCGATCATGGAATCGTAATTGGACGGCACGCGGTCACCGGTCTCAAAACCGGTATCCCAGCGGATGATGTCGCCATCGGGCTCATTCAGCAGGCCGAACTCGAGGATCACGCCTGCGCCTGGACGGAAGCCTTCTGCCGGATCTTCGGCGCAGATGCGCGCTTCGATGGCATGGCCATTCAGCGCGATCTCGTCCTGCGCCAGCGGCAGCGTGCCGCCCGAAGCGACGATGAGTTGCCACTCCACCAGATCTTGCCCGGTGACCATCTCCGTCACGGGATGCTCCACCTGAAGCCGCGTATTCATTTCCAGGAACCAGAACGTGTCCACCGCTAGAGGCTTTGATCCGTCCACGATGAATTCCACCGTACCGGCACCCTGATAGCCAACAGCCTTGGCGAGCTTTACCGACGCCTCTGTCATCGCCTTGCGCACGTCTTCGGGCATGCCGGGCGCGGGTGCTTCTTCGAGCACCTTCTGGCGGCGGCGCTGCAGCGAGCAGTCCCGCTCGAACAGGTGCACCACATTGCCGTGGGCATCGCCAAACACCTGTACTTCGATATGGCGCGGCTGCAGAACCAGCTTCTCCAGCATCACGCGGCCATCGCCAAAGGCGCTTTCCGCCTCGCGCACGGCGCTGATGAGTTCGGCGTCCAGCTCAGCCTCTTTGGACACCTGCCGGATACCGCGTCCACCGCCGCCTGCGACCGCCTTGATGAGCAGCGGATAGCCGATCTTCGCGGCGGCCTTCTTCAGCGTGGCAATGTCCTGCGCCTCGCCGCGATAGCCGGGCAGCACGGGCACGCCCGCCTCCTCGGCAATGCGCTTGGCCTCATCCTTTGGCCCCATGGCGCGGATGGCGGACGCCGGCGGGCCGACCCAGATCAGCCCGGCCGCGACCACAGCCTCGGCAAAGGCAGCGTTCTCGGAGAGGAATCCGTAGCCGGGGTGGATCGCATCAGCGCCCGTTTCCATCGCGGCGGCAATGATCGCTTCGGCACGCAGATAGCTCTCAGGCGCAGGCGCCGGTCCGATGCAGACCGCCTCATCGGCTTCGCGCACATGCTTGGCGGCGCGGTCCGCCTCGGAAAAGACGGCGACGGTCTCGATGCCAAGCTCGCGGCAGGTGCGGAAAATACGGGCGGCAATCTCGCCCCGGTTAGCGACGAGCAGCTTGGTTATGGTCACTGGTCTTGCCTCCCCGGCCCCAGTGCACGCTGGCTACCAGGACGAAACTGATGATCATCAGCAGATACCATGATCCGAGCTTCGATAAAGACACCATTTCCCAGCCATTTTCTTGCCCCGGATAGGTCCAGGCGCGTGCAAATGTTCCAAGGTTCTCGGCAAACCAGATAAACACTGCCACCAGAAAAAAGCCGATCAGCAGCGGCATCGGCCTGTGGATTTCATCCGGCCGGAACCAGACCAGCGTGCGCAGGTAGATCAGCGCGGTGGCGGCAAAGAGGCCGTAGCGGATGTCTACTGTCCAGTGATGCGCAAAAAAGTTCACGTAGATCGCCAGCGCCAGCAGGCCCTGCAGCCAGAGCGGTGGAAACCGCGTGAAGCGGAACTCAAAGATGCGCCACACGCGGGCGAGATAAGAACCGACCGCCGCATACATGAAACCCGAAAACAGCGGCACGGCGCCAATCCGCAGGAAGCTCTCCTCCGGATAGATCCAGCTGCCGGCGCCGGTCTTGAACAGCTCCATGACCGTACCCACAACATGGAACACGAAGATCACCCGCGCTTCTTCCCAGGTTTCCAGGCCGCTGAGCAGCAGCCCAGCCTGCAGGGCCACCGCCGCAATCACCAGGAAATCATAGCGCGAGAGCGCCGCCCCCTCCGGATAGAAAAAGTGCGTGAGGAGCAGCAACCCCAGCATTGCCCCGCCAAACAGGCAGGCCCAGGCCTGCTTGATGCCGAAACTGACAAACTCGAATACACCAAGGCTCCACGGCCCTTTCACATAACGCGCACGCAAGCCCTCCCGCGCGGCGTGGAGGCGGGCGCGAAGGCGGGCGGCGTGGGAAACGTTTCCATCTGGCGTCATGGCTGTTTCCCTTCGCGGCAAACCGGGGCGGCAACATGGCAGCCGGAGTACCGGATGACGGTAAATTTCTGGCTTTGTGGGGCCCGCGCAATCGCGTAATGCTTAACCGGTCTGAAACCAAGGGGGACCCCATGGCCTACAATTCCGGAACCGGGCTCGCCAGCCTGGCAGGCGTCATCGGCGGCGGCATCGGCGCCTATCTCGGCTATAATCAGGGCCTCGTGACGGACGGCATTTCGCCGATACAGGGCGCGCTGATCATGGGCGCCATCGGCCTCGTTATCGGCAGCGCAGGCGCTTTCATTCTGAAATCGCTGATGCAGTTTATTGTCTACATCATCATGTTCGCGCTGCTGGCGTACATATTCCGAGGACAGATAGAAGCGCTAACCGGGGTCAATCCGGTCACGGCGCTTGAGGTCACGTTGAGCAATTTCGGCCTCAATGTAGACCTCTCCCCCGACTGACGAGGGCGCCCGGTCACCTCTTCCAGGAGGGGGCGCGCTTTTCGAGGAAAGCGGCGATGCCCTCCTTCCCCTCTTCGGAGACACGGCGCGCCGCGATCCGCTTGGCGGTGGTGTGCATCAGAGAAGTATCGATTTCCATTCCGGTGACATCTACGACCAGTTGCTTGGCATCGGCCACAGCCCCGGGAGCAGCCGAGAACACCAGCCGCGCTATATGCTCCTGAAGCTCGCCCATCTTCACGTCGTCTTCGGCCACATAATGCACCAGGCCGATTTTCTCCGCATACGCCGCATCAAAACCATCCGCCGTCAGAAACAGCGCCTTCGCCCAACGCGGGCCAATGGCCTGCACTACAAAGGGGCTGATGGTGGCCGGCGTGAGACCGAGGCGCACTTCGGAAAAGCGGAACTGGGTACCCGCCTTGGCAATTGCCACATCGCACGCCGCCACGAGACCCGCGCCCCCGCCCATGGCCGCGCCCTGCACCAGCGCCAGTGTCATTTGCGGCATCTCATAGAGGCGCCGCAACATCTCGGCCAGGCGCAGCGCGTCCGTCTCATTGTCGTCACGCGAATGCAGCGCCGCGCGCTTCATCCAGTTGAGGTCTGCGCCCGCAGAAAATGAAGGCCCCTCACCACGCAGGATCATCATGCGAATGGTCGGCTGTTCCGAAATCATCGTGAACACATCCGTCAACTCGGCGATCAGTTCGGCATTGAAGGCATTATGCACATCAGGCCGGTTCAGCGTAACGACCGCAAGCCCCTCTTCCGTGGCTTCAAACCGGATCAGATCATATTCTGAGTCACGCATTGGGATTTTCCTGTTTCAACTTTCTCTGGCCACCCTGCGATAGTGGCTGGACGGGCGCAAGGCAGGCTTCTCGACAAGGTGCCACAGCGCGAAGCTGGCGGCGAGGGTCAGCGCTGTCGCAAGGGCAAGGTAAGCCGCAAGTCCCAGGCTGGTAGCCAGCCCGGCGGCGGCGAGGGCCTGCAGGATCGGAAAGTGGGTTATGTAGAGCCCATAGCTGACATCACCATAGCGCGCCACATTGAGCTTTGGCCCCGGCGCCCAGGCAATCGCGCCGATGACTCCGGCCAGCGCGAAAGCTCTCAGCGGCTCCAGAAACGGATAGAGAAAACTTGCTCCGAGAAGTGCCGTGCCGCACAGCGCCAGCGCCGCCCAGCGCCCTTGTATGCCGGGGGAAGCCTTCCAAAGCGCAATGCCCATGGCGAAAAAGGCCATCTGGCCCGGCAGCTGGCGCCCCAGCTCGGGCCCATACGCGCCCGGCGCCAGTTGCGGCACAAAATAGGCCCATGCCTCCCCGGCCGCGTAAATCACCGCGATCAGAACCCACCAGAACGCCCCAAATCTCCTCAGCACAAGGAGGATAATCGGCAGGGCGATATAGAACATCACCTCGATTTTCAGCGTCCACAGCGCGCCGTTCACCTCCGGAAAACGGTTACCCTCAAACAGCCCCGGAAGCGTGGGCGAGAGAAAATTCAGGAAGACAAGATTGGCCCCCAGATAGCTCGCAACGCCCTGAACATCCCGCATCATGGCAAGGCTGATCGCCGCCGGCACAAGGATGATCGCCGCATAGGCGGGATACAGGCGGCGGGCTCGTTTGCCCACATAATCCAGAAGGCTCGAGGCACGCTCAAAAGAGCCTGCGACCAGCAGACCAGAGACAATGAAGAAGCCCTGGATCGACAATTCGGCAATATGGGAAAGCGACCACTCCAGCGGCCCGAAGGGCTGCGCCGCGCCGATCGCAGTGCCATGATAGACGAACACACCGGCAGCGAGCGCCAGCCGGATGAAATCAAATCGATTCGCCGTCTCGGGCATGGGTGGTACACTCTTACGCAGCGTTTCGGCGGCGCAAGAAGCCGCTGGTTCCCCATCGACTTCAGCCGGGGGGAAATGTCCAGTAGCTGCGTTGGGAAGCTGGTCCATTCCTGAGGAAAACCCGCACCCGCCAACGCGACGAAGGCCTGCCTCTCAAAGAGAGACAGGCCCTGTCATGACGCTGAAAGGTCATGTCATATCTGAAGATCGAGACGGATGGGATCTTCAGACTGGTAGGATTACCAGTTGGTATCACCCGTGGAGTCGGCTTTGTCGGCTTTGCGCTCAGCCTTCATCGCTTCCCAGTCGGCTTCGGTGATCTGGCCGTCCATACCGGCAGCTTCCTCGAACTTCGCGGCAGCTTCCACTTCGGTATATTTGCCGTCAGCGGTCTTGTGAGCGATGAACTCCGAAGCGCTGATCACGCCATCGGCATTTGTGTCAACGTCGGCAAACGTCGTCTTTTCATCGGCGTAGGCGCCCATGGCACCAACAAGAGCAGCAGCGGAAATCAGGGTTACGCGGATCATGTGTTTCACTCCTTTGACTGACACCGGGTTGGCCGGCGCCTTGCATGAAGGACGCATGAACGCGAACATCGATCCGTTAAAAGCCTGTCAGTCTGAAGGCTATTTTGTGGCAGGATTAACGCCTCTGCAGTCTATGCTGCAGAATGCCCGAGTTCCCACATCTGGCTTTTCCAGGCATGGAACCGCTCAGACGAGACATCCGCAGCCCCACCAAGGATGGTATGGCGAACCGGACGGAAGCCGGAAAGGCCCAGAATCCCGCGCTCAAGTGCCTTCAGGCTGCCCGCATCCATGAGCACGCGGTAAACCGAGCCGGGCATTCCCATGGTGATCACGACACGCGCCGATTTGCCCGCCATCATCTGGCGCGGCCAGTTCCCCGCTTTCTCCGGATCTGCCACAAAGAACCCGCCTCGCGCCGCCTGCTCGAAGAAGGCCCGCAACTTTGACGGCATCCCGCCCAGCCAGAGCGGAAATAGGATGACGATATGATCAGCGGCCGTGATTTTCTCCCGCTCGCTCAGGATCGGTTCAGAGGGCGGGGTGAGGAAATCCTCATTCTTTTCCAGATGCGGGATCTTCAGTTCCCAGATGTTGATGCGGGTGACCTCATATCCCGCCGAAATGGCGCCCTCGGCATAGGAGGCCGCCAGCGCGCGGCAAAGCCGGGCGGGGTCCGGGTCAGGATGTCCGTCGATGATGCAGATGGTCTGGGTCATGACTGAGCCTCCTCTGGAGACAAGCGCTACCCGCAAAATCCGCTCAGGTTGATAGGTAGGTGTCCTTATACATCTTTCCGGACCTTCAGAACACGGGGCCCCGTCCTCCCCATGAGGGAACATGCGCGCACACTCCGCGTTGGGCAGGGACATCCCAAGGAGAGCGATATGGCCAATCTGAAGAAATTTGAACAGAATCCGCAACGCCAGCTGCTGGAAGAAATCAAGGGTAGCCGGTGCGTCATGCTGGGCTCGCCCGATCATGATCAGCATATGCAGCCGATGGCGCCGCAGGTGGATGAAGAAGCCGGCATCATCTACTTCTACTCAGACAAGACCAGCGAACTTGGGCAAACAGTCCTCCAATCGCCCGGCATGGTCCATATGTGCCACATCGACAGCGACTATCAGGCCTGCGTGCGCGGGGAACTTGCTCCGCACCATGACAAAGCCACCATCGAGAAATTCTGGGGCCCAATGGTCGAAGCCTGGTATCCCGACGGCCCTGAAGACCCCAAACTCATGATGTTGAAATTCGTGCCGCATGATGCTGCGCTCTGGGCATCGGACAAATCCGCCCTCGGCGTGTTCTTTGAAGTCACCAAAGCCAACATCACGGACGAGCAGCCAGACCTTGGCAAGAGCAAGCACGTCCAGCTCTGAACCAAGCAGGCACCCTGCCCTTTCAAAAGCGCCCCTCCCGCAGACATGCGGCGAGGGGATCGCTTACATCCGGAACACACCAAACCCGCGCTCGCCAAACGGCGCGTTGAGGCTGGCCGAGAGCGCCAGCCCCAGCACGCGCCGCGTGTCGGCAGGGTCGATGATGCCATCATCCCACAGCCGCGCGGTGGAGAAATACGGATTGCCTTCGGTCTCGTAGAGATCGCGGATCGGCTGCTTGAAGCTGTTCTCCTCTTCCGCACTCCATTGTCCGCCGCGCCGCTCGATGCCGTCGCGCTTCACCGTCGCCAGAACGCTCGCCGCCTGCTCGCCGCCCATCACGGAAATCCGCGCATTCGGCCACATGAAGAGGAAACGCGGTGAATAGGCACGCCCGCACATGCCATAATTACCCGCGCCAAAGCTACCGCCAGTCACCACGGTGAATTTCGGCACGCTGGCCGTGGCCACCGCCGTCACCATCTTGGCGCCATCCTTGGCAATCCCGCCGGCTTCATATTTGGAGCCCACCATAAAGCCGGTGATGTTCTGCAGGAAGACGAGCGGAATGCGCCGCTGATCGGCCAGCTCGATGAAATGCGCCGCCTTCTGCGCGCTTTCGGAGAAGAGGATGCCGTTATTGGCCAGGATCGCCACCGGCATCCCATAGATATGCGCAAAGCCGCAGACCAGCGTTTCGCCATAGAGCTTCTTGAACTCGTGGAATTCTGATCCGTCCACCGTGCGCGCAATCACTTCACGCGCATCATACGGCTCGCGCACATCCTGCGGCACCAGCCCATGCATCTCGCGCGGATCATAAAGCGGCTCTGCCGGCGCCTGAATTTCAAATGGCTGCGGCTTCGTCTTTGCCAGCGTACGGACAATTGAGCGCACGATGGACAGCGCATGGGCATCATGCGCGGCATAGTGGTCCGCCACGCCCGAGCGGCGGGCATGCACATCCGCCCCGCCCAGATCCTCCGCTGAAATCTCCTCGCCCGTCGCCGCCTTCACCAGCGGCGGCCCGCCCAGAAAGATCGTGCCCTGCTTGCGCACGATCACCGTTTCGTCGCTCATGGCGGGCACATACGCGCCCCCGGCAGTGCAGCTTCCCATCACGGCGGCAATCTGAGGAATGCCCTTCGCGCTCATCTGCGCCTGATTGTAGAAGATGCGGCCGAAATGCTCGCGGTCGGGAAACACTTCAGACTGATGGGGCAGGTTCGCGCCGCCGCTGTCGACGAGGTAGATACACGGCAGATGGTTTTCCATTGCCACTTCCTGCGCCCGCAGGTGCTTCTTCACGGTCACCGGGAAATAGGCCCCGCCCTTCACCGTCGCGTCATTGCAGACGATCAGGCACTCGCGCCCTTCCACCCGGCCCACGCCCGTGATCAGGCCCGCGCCCGGCGCCTCGCCATCATACATGCCATGGGCTGCCAGCGCGCCGATCTCCAGGAACGCGCTGCCCGGATCGATCAGCCGCTCCACCCGCTCACGCGGCAGCAGCTTGCCGCGCTCTGTGTGGCGCCTGCGGCTGTCTTCCGGGCCGCCGAGGGCAGCCTCTGCCGTCTTTGCGCGCAGCTCCGCTACGAGCTTTTCCATGGCCGCGCGATTTGCAGCGAATTTGGCGCCGGAAACATCCAGCGCAGATTTCAGGACCGGCATGGGCCCTCCCTTACTTTTCGTTGCGGCAGGATTAACCGCCCGGCTTCGGGCTGTCACCCGTTGGTAAACTCTTTTGTGCTAGAGGTCTTGCAGCTGCCCTCTCGAGAGTTCAGGTAACACCGGCATGTTCGGCCTCCTACGCAAGGAAATTACCCCCGATCTGAAGACGATCCCTCTTCTGAAGGACGTCTCCCAGCGGGCTATGCGCTCCGCCGGCAAGGAGGCCCGCTGGTTCGCCCTGCCCGCCGGCCAGCCGCTGTTTCTGGCTGGAGAGCCGGCTGATTCCATCTATTTCGTCCTGTCGGGCGCGCTCGGTGCCTTCGGCGCCAAAGGCGAGTTCGTCGGCCATATCCGCCCCGGCGAGCCAGTCGGCGAGATGGCTCTGTTCCTGGGCGGTGTAGGCAGCAATACCGAGGGCGAAGGACAAGACAGGCCCCATTCAGGCTCGGTCTATGCCCTGCGGGATTCTGAGGTCATCGCCCTGTCGCGGGCAGGCTGGAAGCTGCTGGTCAAGTCAGAGCCCGAGCTTCTGGAAGGCATGATCCGCATCATCCTGCGCCGTCTGGGCAGGGGGGATCAACGCACCGGCGAAGCCGCCCCCAAGGTTTACACCCTCCTCTCCACCTCCCCCACCATCGACCTTGGCCTGCGCGCCCGGGCGCTGAAATCCGCTCTTGCCCGCTTTGGGAAGCGGGCCGTCATTGTTGAGGAGACCGAAGGGAGCGAAAAGCCCGCCGCCTTCTTCGACCAACTGGAAACCGAGTATGACGCGGTCATCCTGATCGCCGCGATCGGCGACACGCCCTGGTTCCGCCTGTCAACGCGCCAGGCAGACCGGATCTGGGTGCTGGCCCGCTCTGATGCGCGCCCGTCTACCCCGCTGATGCCCGAAGACACTTCTCCTGCCCAGCGCCTCAAGCTCATCGACATTGTCCTCATCCATCCGGGCGCGGAGCGCCGCGCCTCCCGTCCGCAGGAATGGCTGCAGGCGGCAGGGGCGAAGCGCCTTTTCCACTGGCAGGGCGATAATGGCGCCGATGCCATGCGCCTGGCCCGCATCATGACTGGCCGGTCTGTCGGCCTCGTACTCTCTGGCGGCGGCGCGCGGGCCTACAGCCATATCGGCGCCATCCGCGCCATCCGTGAACTGGGCATCCCGATAGACTTTGCCGGCGGGGCCTCCATGGGGGCGGTTGTCGCCGCCTGTGTCGCCATCGGCTGGAGTGACGAGGAAATCGACCGGCGTATCCGCAAGGCCTTCGTCGAAACCAATCCCCTGGGCGACTATACTCTGCCCGTGGTCGGCATGGTGAAAGGCAAGCGCGTCAACCAGCGCCTGCAGGAACACTTCGGCGAGATTGACATCGGCGACCTGCAAATCCCCTTCTTCGCCCTTTCCACCAACCTCACCGACGGTCAGGCCAAGCTGCACCGCTGCGGTCTGCTGCGCACAGCCCTGCGCGCCACCATCTCCCTGCCGGGCATCCTGCCGCCCTTCGTCGAAGGGGAAGATATCCTCGTCGACGGCGCCGTACTCGACAATTTCCCCGTCGAATCGATGCGGGAACTGCATCAAGGCTTTGTCATCGGCTCGGATGTATCGGCCATCCGGGATGGTCTGAACCGGGAGGAATTCGTCCATCCCGAAAATTTCTGGCAATGGGTGTTCAAGCGCGGTTTCTCGTCTCCGCCACCAATCGCCGGCCTCCTGATGCGCGCCGCCACCATCCGGGATGACCGTCTCACCCCGCGCGACAAGGCCGACATTCTGATTCTGCCGGAACTGCCTGACATAGAACTGCGAGACTGGAAAGCTTATGAGGCTTCTGTCGAAGCTGGCTACAAAGCAGCCATGGATGCCCTGAAGGGCCACGAGATCCTGAGTCTCTGCTGCCCCGCCTGAAGCAAAACCACGCCCCAAAAGCGCGAAATATCAACGCTCCGTTAAGCTTGTACGCTGATGTTTCCTTAAAAAGAAATAGATGGCCTAAGGATTCGCTCGATGGATGCACGTCTGTTTGACCTGCTGCCAGTTGTCGTTTGTGAAATTGCTCCGGTGCGTGACGAAAATGGCGCGATCATTGATCTTCAATGGATCGACGCCAACCGCTTGATGAACGAATCAATCCTGCCGGGGGGCGGCAGCGTCGTCGGTATGCGCGTCTTCGAGTTCGACCCCGCCTATCGGGAGTCTGAGATGACGAAAAACGTCATCAAGGTGATCGAGACCGGTGAGCCGATCACTTACATGACCGGCCATGGCCGCGCCGCGAAGATGCTCGGCAAGGTGATGAAAACCGTCATCACGCCGACGGAAAATGGCGCCCTGGCCTGTTCCCACGAGGTTACAGAACTGGCTGAGGAACGCGACGCGGCACAGAAGCGCTTCGAGCTTGCCCGCGCCGCCTGCGATCATGCCATCCACGGCATCGTCATCACGGACCGAGTGAGCCGCATCCACTACGTCAACCACGCCATCTGCGAACTTCTTGGCTATTCGGAAGAAGAACTGCTCGGCAATGATGTCGGCATCCTGTTCGGCGTGAAAATCTTCGAGCCGCAGAAATCCCTCGGCAACAAGGTCGTCTCAGACATCGAAGATGGCAAGCTGATCCGTCATGTGTCCGACGCCGAGGCCTTCACGCAGAGCGGCGAGAAGATCCGTGTGCAGGCCTCCACATCCAGCGCCCGTTGGGGCAGCGACGATGAGATGGTATTCATCACCTATATCCGCGATGTGCGCGAGGAACGCCGCAAGGCCCACGAACTGCGGGACGCTCTCAACCGCGCCGAGCAGGCCACGCGCCTCAAATCGGAATTCCTGGCCAATATGAGCCATGAAATCCGTACACCTCTGAACGGCGTCCTCGGCATGGCGCAGGTGCTCGCACATAGCAAGCTGACGGAGACGCAGGCCGAACAGGTCGGCGTCATCCTCGACAGCGGCAATACGCTGATGGTGCTGCTGAACGACATTCTGGACCTGTCGAAGATCGAAGCCGGCCGGATGGACCTCTCCCCGGTGCCGGGCGATCTGCGCCACAAGCTCAGTGGTCTGTTCAAATTGCATGAAGCCGCCGCCCAGGAAAAGGGCATCAATATCCGCCTGTTTGTTGACCCCAGCGTACCCTCGCGCCTGATCTTCGATCCGGTACGCGTGCGCCAGTGTGTCGGCAATCTGGTTTCCAACGCCATCAAGTTCACCAGCCAGGGGGAAGTGATGATCGTGGTCACTTCCGAACCGCAGGAAAATGGCGCCCACCGCGTCGTCATCCACGTCTCCGATACCGGCGTCGGCATCGCGGCAGACAAGCTGGACCGCATCTTCGAAAGCTTTGCCCAGGAAGATGGCTCCACCACCCGCAAGTTCGGCGGCACAGGCCTTGGCCTGTCGATTACCCGGCGCCTCGCCCGCATGATGGGCGGCGATGTTACGGCCGTCAGCCAGGCAGGCCGCGGCTCCATCTTTACACTGAAGTTCATGGCCCAGCCCTCCACCATGAGCGTGGGCGACACATCCAACATGGTACACATGCCCGTGCGCACGCCTCGCACCGGCCTTACCGGCTGCCGCGCGCTGGTGGTGGACGATAATGGCATCAACCGCCGCGTCGCCCGCTCTTTCCTGGAGTATTATGGCATCGTCATCCGCGAAGCCTGCGATGGCAACGAAGCCCTCGAGATCATGAATCGCGAAACCTTCGACATTGTGCTGATGGACATTCACATGCCGGGTCTTGATGGTGACGAAGCCTTCAAGCGGCTGCGCACTTCGGGTAGCCTCAATCGCCTCGTCCCGGTGGTCGCACTGACCGCAGACTCGATGCATGGAGACCGGGAGAAATACCTCGCCAAGGGCTTTGACGGCTACGTCTCCAAGCCTATCGAGGAGCGCACGATGATCACTGTCATCAGTCAGATTCTTTCCGTCCCGGCGGAGGAAACAGAGGCCCTTCTGGCGGCAGGCTGACGCTGCGGCCTGACGTGGCGTGAGCTCAACAAAAGGCTCACCCGTCCGTAGACGGCCGGACGAGCGTGCCTATACTCTCCGTGAAGACCCACCGCTTCAGGTATATTGGGGAGAGCAAGCCATGGCCAAGTCGCTGAAAGTTCACAAATCCGTCGGCGAAGAATACCTCGCCACCGCAAAGCAGGGCAGCGCTGTGCACCGCTATCCCTTCCCGCCGGAAATGGTGTGGAACGCGCTGCTCGACGCCGAGACATGGACCCTGTGGCTGCCCATCACGAAAGTCATCTGGACCAGCCCCAAACCCTGGGGACCGGGCACCACGCGCACGGTTGAGATCGGCCAGCAGAAAGTAGAAGAAACCTTCTTCGCCTGGGAAGAAGGCCGCCGCATGGCTTTCCGCTTCGAACGCTCCACCCTACCCGTCTCAGCCGCAGTGGAAGATTACCGCGTCGTGCCCGTCGAGGGCGGCTGCGAAATGCGCTGGTCCGGCAAGGCCAGCGCGCCTCTCTTCCTCGGCGGGCTCATCACCGCCCAGCTCACCAAAGGACTCCTCCAGGGCCAGCCCAAGCTGGAAGAGCTCATCGCCGCCGACCCGGACAAATACAAATAGCCTTCAGGGCGCCGCCGTTTCCGCCTGCGGATCAGGGCGGCAAGCAAAACTATATGCTTCTGAATAGGGCTTTTCAAAGCAAGCAATGAGCCCTTCAACGACGTCCAGGTTGACGGGCCAGACAGGAGGTGGCTGGTCGGGATAGTTCGCCAAAAAATGCTCCACACCCTTTTTAAAGCCTTCCGGCGCCGGCAAGGCGGCGAGTCTGCTCCTGGCGGCAAGCAACCCGTCATAGTCTCTGGCAAAAAAGGCAAGCTCGGCCTCGTGATAAGCCTGCATCTCCGGCGAGAGGGCAAAGCCCAGAACATCTCTGGCAAGATCCGCCGCAGCGCCATACTGCCCTGCCGCACCACGCAACTGCATCTCGTGATGCATCAGACTCAACCGTTGGCCATCCACCTTCATTGTACGGAATTTATGGATCAGGTCTGCCGTCTCGGCTTCGCAACCCGGCGTGCTTCCCAGTATGCGCCAGCCACCCTCAAGGTCCTGATCGAACGCTTCAAAATCAAGGCGCATCATCTCGCTGAAATCGTAGCTGCAATCAGCTACCGCTTCAGCCCTTACTGGCGCAGCAGCCGGTGCCGGCTCGTCTGCATGTGCACATCCGGAAGCAACAAAGCAGAGCCCGACTACAAAAGTGCGCATATTACCCCCCCCTCTTTCGACTAAGCGTAGAAAATGGGCGCAACCACCTCAAGTTACAGATTGTTGAGCCAGCAGTGCGAACGGGGCAAGGCCAGCGCGCCTCTCTTCCTCGGCGGCCTCATCACCGCCCAGCTCACCAAAGGCCTCGTCCAGGGACAGCCCAAGCTGGAACAGATCATCGCCGCCAACCCGGACAAATACAGATAGCCTTCAGGGTGCCACGCCCGGCCGCCGGTTACATTCCGGCGCGCCGTAGGCCTCCTTATAGCTGCGTCCGAAGCAGGCGATCAGCCCATCCAGAACACCCAGATTGAGGTCGCCATAGCCGGGTGAGGTCTTGCCGGCCATCGCTTCTCGCGCGGCCTCCAGCGCGCCCAGATCGCTGCGCAGGAAGGCTATGCTGCCCCGCACATACTCATCCCAGCCATAATGGCTCGTCTCGGGCGTATTCAACGACTGCTCGAACAAATAAGCCGCCCCCTCTTCGTCGCCCGCAAACGCGCGCAGCTGGCCTTCATGCCAGTAGAGAATGGACATCTCCCCAGTCTCACTGATCGGCCATTCCTCGTCATTTGGCACGGTGATCATCACGGGCGCGCCCCTGGCGCGCAGCGCGGCGTGATAATCCCGGTGAAGATCAGCGGCGACAAGCTCGCACCCTGGCGTGGCCATCACAGACCGAATACCTTCCGTTCCCTGATCGAATTCCCAGTAATCGAGCGCCATCAATGCCGCCCGGTCCGCCACACAAGGGCTGCCCTCTTCTGCAATGCGCGCAGGCTCCGCCGCATGCGCGCAGCCCGCCATAAGCACGCCCAGAAATACCGTCAGGTATTTCATTCCCCGGAAGCCCCCGCCAGAAAATCCGGAATCACCCCTCGCAGGTCGCCGTGATGGCCGAGCAGCAGATGACCGCCGGTATCGTAACGGATAAATTCCGCATGGCTGATCCGCGTCGCAATCGTCTCGCTGATGGCAACAGGGTTGAGCCGGTCATCCGCCGCGTGGACGACCAGCACCGGCGCGCGGATCGTTTCCAGATCATACTCCGCCTGCGGATCGACAGCAGCAATTTCGTTGCGCAACCCCGCCAGCCTTCCGGAAGCGGGCTGAAACCCCTCAACCAGCCGGTCCACAAAATCAATATCCTCCGCCGCCTCCAGCAGCTCGGGCCGCGCATCAAAGGCTGCCCGCAGCGTGCCCGGCGCCAGCCGTTTCATCACCCAGAAGCCGACATCGCTACCCGCAATCGCCGTATAGACAGCCGCCGGAACGGGCCGCCCCTCCACATCCCCGCCAAAGGGCGTAAACGGCGCCGGCGACAGCAGCACCACCGCGCCCACCCTGTCCGGATGCAGCGCCGCCAGTTGCAGGGCTGGCGGCGCCCCGCCCGACATCGCCAGCACGCCCACCCGATCGATCCCCAGCCCCGCCAAAAAGTCTGCCAGCGCGTCCGCCTGCGCCGCCGTAGATGCCTCCCCCGGAAGCGGGCTTCTGAGATACCCGAACCGCGACACGGAAATCCAGCGCCGCCCCGGCCCGCCCACGGCGTCCGCCAGCAGCAGCCCCTGATCAAACCCGCCGCCCGCGCCGTGGATCACCAGAACCGGTGGTCCCTCGCCTTGGATGGCGTATTCCACCGCGCCGTGCGGCGTGCGCGCCACCTCGCTCTGCCCCGCCAATGCCTCGGCGCGCTCCATTGCCTCGGTCCGCGCCAGTGTCAGCGCCACGCCCGTCAGGACAACCAGAACAGCGGCCAGCAACCCGAAGACCGCCACCGCCCGTTTCATGGCGCGGTGCCCGTCAGCCGCCCGCGCAACGCATCCGCATCCGCATCCGGTAGGAACCAAACTGCCTTCCCCTTGTTGGACTCATAGATGAAGTCCCGCAGCGCGCCGCTCTGTGCCGCAGGCTGGGTCACGTCACCAAGGATCACGAGCGGGATACCATAATTGACGAACTTCTGAATCGCTTCCCCGGCCAGCCGTGTACTGAGCTTCAGGAAATCCGGACCGAGGCGGGAAAGCGGAATGGCGGTCATGTCCGCGTTCTGCGGCCATACATCGGAAATGAAATCATTCGTGTCTCCGGTCGATGCCAGCAGGCGGCCTTCCTCCGCAAAGAAAAGCACACGCCGCCCGGCAATCTCCTCAACGCGCATGGCCCTTCAGCGATCCTTACGCCGTCTCCGCAAACAGCTCCCGGCCGATCAGCCAGCGGCGGATTTCGCTCGTCCCCGCGCCAATCTCATAGAGCTTGGCATCGCGCAGCAGGCGGCCAGTCGGATATTCGTTGATATAGCCGTTCCCGCCCAGCAGCTGTATTGCATCCAGCGCCAGCTTGGTAGCCGTTTCTGCCGCATACAGAATGGCGCCCGCCGCGTCCTTGCGCGCCGTCTCGCCCCGGTCGCAGGCCTTGGCAACGGCGTAGACATAGGCCTTGGCCGCATTCATCTGGACATACATGTCCGCCAGCTTGCCCTGCACCAGCTGGAACTCGCCGATGGATTGGCCAAACTGCTTGCGGTCATGAATGTAAGGAATAACCACATCCAGACACGCCTGCATGATACCCGTCGGCCCGGCCGAGAGCACCGCGCGCTCATAGTCGAGCCCGCTCATCAGGATGCGCGCGCCCGCGCCCACCGGCCCCATCACATTCTCTTCGGGCACTTCGCAGTCTTCAAACACCAGCTCGCCGGTTTCCGATCCGCGCATGCCGAGCTTGTCGAGCTTCTGAGCCACCGAAAAACCCTTGAAGCCACGCTCGATCAGAAACGCCGTGATGCCCTTCGATCCGCCATTCGGATCGGTCTTGGCATACACTACCAGAGTGTCCGCATCCGGAGCATTGGTGATCCACATCTTGGTGCCGTTCAGCACATAGCGATCGCCCTTCTTGTCGGCGCGCAGCTTCATCGAAACCACATCCGAGCCTGCCCCGCTCTCGCTCATCGCCAAGCTGCCCAGATGCTCGCCGGAGATCAGCTTCGGCAGGTAGCGCGCCTTCTGGCTGTCATTGCCCCAGCGGCGCAGCTGGTTGACGCAGAGGTTTGAGTGCGCGCCATAGGACAGGCCCACAGAGGCCGACGCGCGGGAGATTTCCTCCATCGCCACGACATGCTCAAGATAGCCGAGCCCGGTGCCGCCCCATTCCTCCTCTACCGTGATGCCGAGGAGACCAAGCTCCCCCATCTTCGGCAGAAGATCGCGCGGGAACTTGTCCGTCCGGTCTATTTCGGCGGCGCGCGGCGCAATCTCGTTCTGGGCAAAGTTTTTCACGGTCTCGCGGATCATGTCCGCAGTTTCACCGAGATCGAAGTTGAGCGTGGGATATGTGTTCGTCAGCATGGCCCTTTCCTAGCAAGGGCCTGCCCGCCTGTCACCGGCTCAGTCGTCCTGCGTCATCGCCCGGTAGAGATAATAGGTCGCCACCACAAACAGGAACCCGCCACCCAGCGAGAGAAGCGGCCCCAGCCAGGTCTCGCCTTCATACAGCGCCGGTTCGGCGGCCACATCCACCAGCTCGCGCACGCCCAGAACCAGGCTCACCAGCCCGAGGCCCGACAGCAGCGCATAAGGCACCCACCGGCCCAGCGCCTCAGCGCCCGTCAGGCGCTGGCCGCCGCCATTCTCTTCCAGCGCCCGCTGGATGCCATTCTGGTCGATTTCCACAGGCGCCAGATCGTCCACGATCACGCCCTCTGCCGGTGGCAGCGGCGCTTCAGCCACCGGCGGTTGCGGGGTCTCAGGTGCCGCGCTGACTGTCGCTTCCGGCACAGGCGCCGCCGGCGCGGGCCGCGCCGCGCGCCGCCGCTCGATGCCATCGGGAGGGCCTTTGACCACGCCCGGCGGCTGCGGCAAGGGCTCATCCTCCGCAGGCCCCGCCAGATCGGCGATGGCGCGGGTAATATCTTCAACGCTGGGGCCTTCTTCGCCCGGCTCCAGCGTCCTCGTCGGCCGCGATGGCGGCGGCGGCGGGCTCTCGCCCAATATCCGCGCAATCCGTTCACTCACCGCGCGCGCGGCGGCCTGCGGCCCGCTATCCCCCCCACGCGCCCGTACCGCGGGGCGCTCATCCTCTGCCCGCGCCTCGATGATCACAGCCCGCTCCGGCGGCTGCGGGAACGGCTGCCCGCCATCTTCCGGAATCGGCCGGATCAGCGCACCCGGCACGGCAGCCGGCCCCGAAGGATGCGTCAGGAACAGCGAAATTTCCGCCGCTCGCCGGCGCACCAGCGCGTCGATGATCTTCACCTCGCCGCTCACCCGTCCCCGGCGCCACAGCCACATGTCGGACGCCGCCGCCAACCGGTCGCCCTCATTGAGGTTCGACAGGACGCCGGAAGACTGGAACGCGCCCGGCCCGATATTCCAGGCGAAGGAGACCAGCGCATCAAATTCATTCTGGGTCAGCGGGGCGAGCACTTCGTCCTGGATCAGCTGCTCGATGGGCGGCAGATCGGAATGCACCAGCACCAGTTCGGCGTCCCGCGGGCTCACCGCAAGGCCCGGCCGCGCCGTGCGCGTGTGACCATAGCCCACGATCCATCGCCCATCCGGCAGCCGGCTGGCGCGCGGCCGGAAGCCCTCGAAGCCCTTGATCAGGTCGAGTCCCCTGGCAGATGTGCGAAGCGGACCACCCAAAGTCCGTTGCTCCCATTCTGGTACAACTGGCAAAATGCCTACAGGGGCGCCCTGCAAAAGGCGCGCCTTTTCGCCTGAAAGGTGAGATTCGACGTGATTATGGCCAATTTACAAGAGGACGATGCTGGCAAGACCGAGGAAGCTGAAGAAAGCCATCACATCGGTCAGCGTCAGAACGAACACGGATGAGGCCACCGCCGGGTCTGCCCCAAGGCGTTTCAGCGTCAGCGGCACAAGGATTCCCGACATTCCCGCCCAGATGAATGTGCCCAGCATCGCGATCGCAATCACGACAGCCAGCGCCACATCCTGGAACCACAAGAGCGCCGCCGCCCCGACGCCCACGCCGATGATCAACCCGTTGATAAGCCCCGCCAGCGTTTCGCGCAGCACCGCCCGGCGCGCTGCGTCGCCGTCGAGTTCCCGTGTCGCAATCGCGCGCACGGCCACGGCCAGCCCCTGGCTCCCGGCATTCCCGCCCAGCGCCGCCACAACCGGCATCAGGATCGCCAGCGCCACAATCTGCTCAATCGCGCCCTCGAACACCGATATGATGCCGGACGCGACAAACGCCGTGATGAGGTTCACCCCCAGCCACGGCACGCGGGCCTTCACCGTCTCGAACACCGTATCGGACGCATCCGCCGACGACACGTTCGACAGGGCCAGCAGGTCTTCGGAATGCTCTTCCTGGATAACATCGACCATATCGTCGACCGTGATCATCCCCACCAGTCGCCCAGCACTGTCAGTCACCGGCGCCGAGGCAAGGGAGTATTTCTGGAAGCGGAACGCCACCTCTTCCTGGTCAAGGTCCGGCGTCAGGGTCGTCATGGGGTCTTCCATGATGTCTTCCAGCGCCGTGTCGCGCGGCTGGCGCAGCAGCGCCGAAAGCTGCACAATTCCCAGCAGCCGGTGCGCCGGATCGATCACATAGATCTCGTAGAATGTCTCCGGCAGCTCCTCACCGCGCCCGCGCGCATGGTCGATGGTTTCGCCCACCGTCCAGAATTCGGGCACCGCCACGAATTCCGTCTGCATCAGGCGGCCGGCCGAATCCTCATCATAGGCCAGACTGCGTTCCAACTCGGCCCGGTCCACCGGGGCGAGGTCTTCCAGAATGCGCTCGCGGCGGTCATCCTCAAGGTCTTCAAGGATAGTCGTCGCATCGTCGGAATCGAGTTCGTCCAGCGCCTGCGCGACCGCCTCGTCAGGCAGCACGTCAACCGCGCCTTCGCGATACGCGTCGCGCAGCTCGATCAGGATTTCAGACGGCAGATCCTCGCCGAGCAGGCCAACAGCCTCCTCGAACGTGTCATAGGGTAGCGTTTCCAGCGCATCGGCGGCGTCCGCCGGGTGCATTCGCTTCAGCGTGCGTGACAGCCAACGCGTATCGCGCTCATCGATGGCATCAATGAGATCCTTGAGCAGCACGGGATCAAGCCCGTCAGACTCCTGCTGGATGGGGGCGCTGGTGTCGGTCATGTGCGCCTGTCATGCCGGGGTTGGTGTTCCCCGGCAAGAGCAGGCGCTCATACAGGCCTCAACTGTAACGGAATTCTTCCCCGTCGAGGTCGATCTTGGGGAACTCGTCCTTCTCGCGCCAATAGTCCTGCGTGTGCTGCCACTCGCGCGCGGTGCCGCGTTTCGGCATCAGATGCATTGAGCGGGTCAGATAGCCGGGGTTGAAGTTGTCGCCGTCGATCCAGGGCAGGATTTCCATATTATGGTCCTGCGGGCGCAGGGCCACCTCCACCTGCTTCACCTTCTTCTCGTCCATACGTTTCAGGAGGCGGCAGACGAGATCGCCCATCATGTCCACCCGCAGGGTCCAGCTTGCCCGGAAATAGCCGAACACCCACACAAGATTGGGCACGCCGGTAAACATCATGCCCCGATAGGTGATCGTGTCAGACCAGTTCACCGGCTTGCCGTCCACCTCGAACGGTATGTTGCCCAGAACGGAAAGATCAAACCCCGTCGCCGTAATGATCACATCGGCTTCCAGTTCCGTGCCGGATTTCAGCAGGATGCCTTTCTCCGTAAACCGGTCGATATGGTCGGTCACCACGCTTGCCTTGCCCGCCTTGATACCTTCGAAAAGGTCCGCCTCCGGAACGAACGCGATGCGCTGCTGCCAAGGCCGGTAAGCCGGGGTGAAGTGGCTCATATCGAAGCCTTCCGGCAGACAGGCCTTCACCCCATCCAGCAATTCCTGGCGCAGCGCCTCAGCATCCTCAAAAGAGCGGCGCGTGAACTCGGCCTGGTCATGATTGTATTTCCGGCGTACGATCTCATGGATCCACGCCTCGTCTACGCCCAGCATCCGCAGCTCGTCGGCCAACACGTTTTCATTCCGTGCCGGGATGAAATAAGTGGGCGAACGCTGCAGCAGTGTCACATGCTCACACTGGCCGGCAATCGCCGGCACCACCGTCGCCGCCGTTGCGCCAGAGCCGATGCAGATCACTTTCTTGCCCGTCAGGTCCAGGTCTTCCGGCCACGTCTGCGGGTGAATGATCTGCCCTTTGAAATCGGCCAT
Source organism: Hyphomonas polymorpha PS728 (assembly GCF_000685315.1). Taxonomy (GTDB): domain Bacteria; phylum Pseudomonadota; class Alphaproteobacteria; order Caulobacterales; family Hyphomonadaceae; genus Hyphomonas; species Hyphomonas polymorpha. The sequence continues at coordinate 61,933 of NZ_ARYM01000008.1, read as the reverse complement.
GCCTGGCCATTCGGGCGTGTAGCCCTGCGCATGATTGTAATAGCCTTGGCACATCCACAGGAAGTTCGCCGTGAAGGTCAGCACATCCCCGGTCTCAAGGTTTTCCGCCTTCACCGTCCACTTCTTCTTCGCGGTCGACCAGCTGGCCGACCGGATCTTGTGGCGATAGCGGATATGCTGGGCAAGATCGTTCTCTTCGATCACTTCCTGCATGTATCTGAGAATCTCTTCCCGGCTCGCAATCGGCGGGCCCACCCAGGGCTTGAACCGGTAGCCGAATGTATAAAGATCCGAGTCCGAACGAATGCCGGGATAGCGGTGCATGTGCCAGGTGCCGCCAAAGGTCTCATACGCCTCAAGCACCACGAACTTCTTCTTCGGCATCTGCGTTTTCAGATGATACGCCGCCCCGACGCCGGAAATCCCCGCGCCGACAATCAGCACATCGAAGTGTTCGGTCTTTGCCTTGGGTTTGCGTTCTTTGACTGCCGCCGTATCCGCCATGCATTCCTCCCTGGGCCCCGTCCACTTGCCGCGGGGCCATCAAATCACGTGCAAGTTTTGCCCTGGGAGGAAGGCAGGTGAATACGTAATCGGCCCTAGATGACCCAGAGGCAAGCAAGCAAAATCAACCGCGCGGCTGCTTCCGCCGCCGCCTCGGCAGAAGTGCCAGCCCCAGCGCCGCTGTCAGGAAAATCACCCCCACAGTGGTCATCAGCAGATAGTCCCGGTTCTTGGTCCCGATGGGCCGCAGGAATTCCCATTTGTGCAGCACGTCAAAGCTCCAGCCCTCGGCCTTCTGCAGCGCGCTCTTGCGCGGCGCCGCCGCAATCAGCCCCTCGCGCACATCCACAAACACCGGCCCCTCCGGGCCCTCAACGCGCATCACCGGCAAGCGCTTGTTGGCAAAGCTGTAGTCCCGGCCAAACCGCGTCACCAAGGACACCGCCGCCTCCGGCCCCGCCCCGGCAATCGCCCGTGCCCGGTCTGCATCGCTATGGCCTGTCGCTGCCCCCTGATACGCAATGCCCCCGCCCGTCTCGATCCGCCACACCGGCTTGCCATCCGGCCCCGCTGTCGCGATCAGCCCATAGAGCGATCCCGGCCCCGGCCTCGGCGCCGCAAGGTCAGCCAGGCTGAACACACCTGGCGGCGGAAGCGCCTGCCCCGGTCCCATCGTCACGAACAGATGAAACATCCCGGACACCGTGAATGTCAGGATGAACGGCAGCGCCGCCCAGGCCGCCAGCGTATGCGCCTTGCGCAGGCCCCGCCCCTTCGCCTTCAGCAGCAGCGCCGCCCCGATCAGGCTGGTTGCAATCACACTCAGGATGAGCCCCGCCAGTAAGGCCACACGCAACGGCTCGGCAAAGCCCAGGAACTTCAGCGTATGCGCATTCTGGAACACCCAGAGCAGCGCCCGCCGCCGCCCATCGGTCACCGCCGCCAGCCGGTCGGCCCCGGTGTCCACATACACCGCCAGCCCCTCAGGCGTCTCAAACGCCACGCGCCACACCGGCAGCAACCGGTTGATCTGCGGATACTCGGTATTGAATCGGTCGATGATTTCCACAGACCGGACCCCAGCCTCCGGCAACGCGGCATAGTGCCGGGCCAGCGCAATTGCATGGGCCTCCTCAGCCTCCGGCGCGGCCTCTCCAGTGAGGGCATCGGCCACCGTCTTGCGCGTCATCGAAGGGTCGGTCGACATCCAATAAGGCCGCCCGCCAATGGTCACCAGCCTTACCTGAACTGTCCGGATCTGTCCGGATTTGTCCAGAAACTGTCCGGGAATGTCCGGCAGTGTCCGGATCTGACCGCCATATGGGGGCGCCTGCACCGCCGGGCGCGGCGCCGTCCAGCTCATCACAGGATGCAAAAAGCCGGTCAGCGCCCAGGCCATCGCCACAAATGCCGCCACCCAGCCAATCTGGCGATGCAGCGTCCGCGCCGTCGCCGGGCGCTTTGTTTTCATTTCATTTTTCACTTGGTTCGTCTCTGAAGTCAGGCCGCGCGCGGGCGTGCTCATGGTCTCGCCGCGCGGCCTCCAAAAGGCGCGCGCAACAGCGGATCAGCTCAGAGAAATAGCAGGTGGCCCGGTCGGATAGGGCGGCGGCGCTGCCAGGCGGCTTGCCAGCTCAAACGCCACAGGATGGTGCAGCCCCGCCTCGCGGATCACCCGCAGCTGCTGCAGGTCCGGCATGTCCGGCGTGGGCACGGCACTCTGCGCGCCCGCTGCAAAAACACAGCCTTTCAACATTTTCTGCGCGTCACCAGAGGGAGTGTCTTCGGCCGCCTCCACATAGTTTCCGGTCGACAGGTCAAGCGTGCGGCTGACCACGCCCTGCTCCGTGCAAAGCTCGATCCGGATCTGCCCGGAGGCGTCCTCCGCCAGCATGTACCCCGCCGGAACAGCCACCCGCACGGCCACGGCCAACACCAGCAGCATCCCTGCCAGTGCCCGCAATCCGCCCGAGAGAAACCCCATGCCGCGCATGGCGCCTGTCTCTCAAAGCCCGGCGTCCGCGTCAAATCAGGGAAGCGGAAACAGCCCCGGCGCGCTGAACTGACGCGCCCCTGCCCAACATTCGTTGGCGGGAAAAATCTGCAGGGCCAAAGAAGCGAGAGAGGCGCCCCATCAGCCCCGCAGAAGAAGTGTCATCAGAAGCAGGCGTCAACTTGGGCCCACGTGCGTCCCCCCGGACCTGTGGACCAACTAACACTCTAGGCCGCGCCGGATTTTCCGTCTTCCCCCTGTTCCGGGGTGACCTCCACAAAGCAGCGCGCCTGATCCAGCTCCTCCGGTACACACGGGCGGCCCCGGCCCGGCCCAAATCTTAGCGTCACAGCCGGATTTGCCTTCCGCGCCCGCCTTGCCAGCGCCGTCACCAGCCCCAGAAAGCTGGCGCGCCGATGCTCGCGGACGCCCCAACGATGGCGCTCTGCCCCGGTCCAGCCAAACCAGTAGTCATCCGAAAAACGGTGCAGCGTGCCCTCTTCCGTGCGGATGGTGCAGCGCGCTGTTCCATACCTGGCGGGCGGCAGGATCACCTGCACGCAGGTCACCTCGCTCAAACTCATCCGCCCGCCTTCAACCCCGTTGCGCCAATGCAGCATGTGACCATCCAGCCAATAAGCACGATCACGGCTGAAGGGGCTCGGCCGGAACAGGTGCCCCAGTCGGCTGTTTTCCCTCGCATCGGTCATTCCGGTCACCCAGCTATCCTGTGACGGGAAATGCCACGTTTTGGCGGGAAGTGTCCTCCCCCCTGTTCCGGTGGGTCGGCAAGACAGGCTATTGAAGATAATATGACGCCATCTCTTCTACGCCCCGTAATGGAATGTATGTCACAGACGGCGAGGAAAGGCCCAAACCGTGAAAAGCGTCCTGATCCTTGAAGATGTCGCGGAAACCCGCGACTGGCTTTGCGAGATCGCGCGGGAGGCGTTTCCCGGCTGCGCCCCGCATGAGGAAGGCAGCGTGCGCGGCGGCCTCACGGCGGCCACCGGCGCAAGGTTTGACCTTGCCATGCTGGATCTTGGCCTGCCCGATGGTTCCGGCCTCGATGTGCTGCGCAAGGTGAAGCAGGAAAGCCCCGAGACGATCTGCGTGATCACCACCGTGATGGGGGATGACGCCTGGATTGTTGGCGCGCTGTCTGCCGGGGCAAACGGCTATCTCCTGAAAGACCAGCCACAGGACACCCTCGTGCGCCAGCTTCGTCAGATTGCGGATGGCGTTCCCGCGCTCTCCCCATCAATCGCCCGGCGCATCATGGATCATTTCCGCCTCACCGGCCCCGCCGCGCCGGATGACGATCTCACCGCCCGCGAGCGCGACGTACTCGCCCTTATCGGCCGTGGCATGCGCAATGGCGAAGTCGCCCGCGCGCTGGACCTCAGCGAGAACACCGTCGCCAGCTACATCAAGGGCATCTACCGCAAGCTTGGCATTTCCTCCCGCGCGGAAGCCTCCTGGCATGCCACCCGAATGGGCCTGACGATAGACCGCACCTGAGCGACTACTCTGCCGCCATCTCGAACACGGGAATGCGAGCCAACAGGCTGGTGCCCGCCCCGCTCTCCAGCGCCATCTCGCCGCCAAAGCTCTCGACACGGATCTTCATGTTGCCAAGGCCATTACCTAGCGAGGCCTTCTGCGCCGGCAAGCCCTTGCCATCATCGGCCACCTTCAGTTCCAGCCAGTCGTTTCCCAGACGGATGGTCACCTCCACACGCCGCGCCCCGGCATGCTTGATCGCATTGCTCACCGCCTCGCGAATCAGCGCCCGCAAGGCATGAACCTTCTGCCGGGACAGAAGCGCGCCCGACGCCGCATGCAGGGTCCAGCCAAGTGCAATGCCATGCGGCTCCAGCCGGTCCGCCGTCTCCGCCCGCAGGTCGGCCAGCACATCCTCCATCGGCGCTTCAGAACCCTGCGCGTTGTTGATCACATCGCGAATGTCGGTCAGCGTCTCGCGGATCATCGCGTCCTTCCGTCCCGTCTCGCGTGAGTGCAGCGCGCGGAGAAGCTGCGCCCCGATATTGTCGTGAATGTCCCGCGCAATCCGCGCCCGCTCCTCCGAAACGCCGCGGTCATAGGCGTTCCGGTTCTCCTCGGCATAGCGCATCAGCTTCACGATCTGCGCTGCCAGCGTCACATCCTTAGGCGAATAAAGCCCGCGCCCGCCATTCTTGTAGCGCAGGCTGAGCGGCGGGGAATCGGCCACCCCCGGCAACACCATCAGTGTGCCTTCATCCTCCACCCGCACGCGCGCGACCGCCGCCTCCACTGGCTTCACCTCCAGCGGCCCGAAAATATCCCGCATCAACCTGCGCCACTGCCCGGCCCGCTCCTCGCCGCTCGGGCGCAGCGCAATGTCGATCACCGCGCGGAACAGTTCAGCCTCATCCGGGCGCGCCTGCCCGGTCAGTTTGCGCCAGGCAAAGCTGCGCATCGGCAGATACACCGCCGCCGCCGCCAACAATGCCACGGAAAACGCCGCCCCCGGCTCGAAGGAAAGGATGCCGATCAGTACCAGGTCCAGCACCAGCACGGTCAGCGCCGCCAGGAAGTGAAACATCAGCTGGAACGCCCAGCCGCCCAGCCCGAACACGCGGAACCGCATCAGGCCAACCGTCAGCGCCACATAAATCAGCAGGAAAAAGCCAAACGCGATATTCTCGTCCAGCAGCGGCGCAAACCCGAACGTATGCGGAAACGCGACGGTCGAGATAAATCCGCCCGCGCCCAGCACCACCGCCGCGCCCAGCCACAGCGCAATCGACCGCTGCACCGGATCGTCCCGGGTCGCAAAGATCTGCCAGCCCACCAGCACGAAGATGCCCACCATCTCCCAGAAGGTGATGGGATGCACCAGCATGAAATCCGCCGCCGGCCCGAACATCACCCAATACGTAACCGCGCCAAAGCCCAGCACCGTCGCCACCATCATCCAGCGCCAGCCCGGCAGCTTCACCGGATAGATCATGAACAGGCACATCATCACGATGCCAAAGCCGGAAGCCCCAATACAGTTGATGATCCCCGCCAGCAGATAACCCGCCTCGCTCAGCGGCATGGCAAACAGCCAGACCACCGCCGCCGCCGAGAACATCAGCGTCGTCAGCCCGCTCACCGCAAACAGGATCGCCGCCGGGTCAGCCGGCTTCAGCGCCCACACCCAGGCCGACACCAGACACGCGCCAAACCCCACCAGCAGTGAAACCCACGCGCCCGCGCCCACCTCCAACGGAGAGCGCCAGTTCCCCACAATGTCAGTCGGCCCGCTTGCCGGCTGCAGCACGGCCAACGTCATCATCCCCGTCACCGCCACCACCAGCAGCGCCGGCACGGCAAACCGCACGAGCGGCGTATTCATATCCTGCACTCTCATGCCTGGACGCCCCCTTCTTCCCACCTGCTCCATAGAGGCTGCCCCGCTGCGGATGTAAACCGCCCCCCCCCACCAGCCGATGCGCGCTTTCCCGTCTTCCCCCGGAACAGGGGGGCGGCGCACACGCCCCTCAGGCGAGTGTGAGGTCCATGCCACACTATCACTTTCGATAGCTTGTCTCCGGCCCCGCCTTACAGGAACCGTGCAGCATTACAGAAGTCTGCCGCCCTCCCAGAGCAGACGTTGCGGAGGAAATCCATGAAACGTCAAAAACCCTTTAGTCGAATTGTATTCGGCGGTGCCTCGGCGCTGGCCATCACCCTGTCAGCGCCCGCCCTTGCCCAGGAAACCACGCCGGAGACCACGCCCCCAGCCGCAGCCCAGCCGGCAAACTCCGACTCCGACCTGAAGCTCGGCTCCATCACCGTCACCGCGACCCGTCGCGAAGAGTCCGCCCAGGACGTTCCGATGGCCATCCAGGCCTTCAGCGAAGACACGCTGAACCAACTCAACATCAATTCGGTGGAAGACCTCACCACCGTCGTGCCCGGCTTCTCGGTGTCCCAGTCCTATCAGGGCGTGCCGACCTACACGCTGCGCGGCATCGGCTTCAACACGATCAACCTCTCGGCCACCTCCACTGTCGGTACTTATGTTGACGAGGTTGCCTACCCCTACCCGTTCATGAACTCCGGCCCGGTTTTTGACGTCTCCCGCGTCGAAGTCCTCAAAGGCCCGCAAGGCACCCTGTTCGGCCGCAACACCACCGCTGGCCTCATCAACGTCGTCACCAACAAGCCGGTCGACGAATTCCAGGCCATGGCCAAGGCCGAAGTCGGTAATTACGATACCTGGAACCTCGAAGGCATGGTCAACCTGCCGATCTCCGAAACCGTCCAGGCCCGCTTCGCCATCCGCAGCGAGAACAGCGACAAGGGCTGGCAGCGCTCGATGTCCCGTCCGGATGAAGACCGCGGCACGGTCGACAAGCTCGGCTTCCGCGCCGCCCTCGCCCTTCAGCCGACGGATAAGCTGGACGTGAACCTCAGCTATAACGGCTGGATCAACAAGTCTGACACGATCGCTGCCCAAGGCATCGGTCTCACCCCCAGCACCGATCCGACCTTCATCGTTCCGGGCACGAGCGGCCCGTCTTCGACCGCCGGCTTCAACGCCCCGGGCCTCATTGCCTTCCTCCAGAACAACCGCCCCAGCAGCTCTAAAGACGCAGACTGGGTGCCTTATAACGTCCGCTCTCAGACGATTGGCGGCGTTCCGGGCATGACGGACGACAATAAGGAAGACTCAACCTTCCATGCCTTCCGGGCCGGCATCAACTACACCTTCGACAACGATCTGACGCTCGTGTCGCTCACAGGCTATAACAAGCTGGAGCGTGAGGCGATCCTCGACTTCTCCGGCGCGCCCTACCAGATCCTGAACCAGGACATCGACGGCGAGATCAAGTCGTTCAGCCAGGAACTGCGCCTGGAAGGCCAGACCGACCGCATCAACTGGCTCGTCGGCGCCTATTATGGCAAGGATGAAACCGTCGACACCAACCGCACGATGCTGCGCGATAACGCCAATTCGAATTTCATTTCGACGGCGGCTTATCTCCTCACCGTCAACCCCGCAGCGCTCGGCTTTGACCCTGCCACCGTTGGCCCGCTGGTTGCCTTCGTCAACCGCGATCCGGAAACCGGCCTGCCCTATACGGCTGCCGAGCTGCTGAACTCGTTCCAGACCTATCGCGACAGCGGTGACTTCGAGACGACCACGCAGAGCATCTTTGCCAATATCGACTGGGAAATCACACCTGAATTCTCGCTCACCACCGGCCTGCGTTACACCGAAGACAAGCAGAACTATGTTGGTTGCTCGGCAGACGTGAACGGCTCCATGCAGCCCAACGTCAACGTCTTCAACCGCGTGTTCTTCACCGGCATCTATGGCCTGTCAGCACCGCCGCCGGCGCTGCAGGAAAATGGCTGCAACACCTATGACGTTGCCACCAACACTTTTGGCCCGGTCACCTCCAGCACCAAGGAAGATAACGTCAGCTGGCGGATCGTTGGTAATTGGACCCCGCGTGACAACATGCTGCTGTTTGCCTCGGTCACCCAGGGCTACAAGTCGGCCTCCACCCCAGTGAACGCGGCCTCCAAATCCGAACAGAACGCACCGGCCACCCAGGAAGGCCTGCTGGCGTATGAAGTCGGCATGAAGGCTCAGTTCTTCAATCAGCGCCTTCAGTCCAACAGCTCGTTCTTCTTCTATGACTATGAAGACAAGCAAGTGGCCTCCTTCTTCCCGGACCCGATCTACCGCGCTCTCTCGCGCCTTCAGAACGTGCCGAAATCGGAGGCCTATGGTTTCGAGACGGAGCTGACCTGGCTCATCAACGAAAACCTCACCGCGATGGGCGGTGTCACACTGCTGCAGACCGAGATCAAGGAATTCGATACCTCCGACAGCTTCGGCCTACCAACCAGCCGCGCGGGCGACCCCTTCCTCTACAGCCCGGAAACCAGCCTCAGCCTCGCCCTTCTCTACGACCGTCCGGTTACGGATCGTTACGGCCTGCGCGGCTCGCTCAGCGGCCGCTGGCAGAGCGACTCCACCGCCGGCAATCCGGATGATCCGCTGTATGACATCGACTCCTATGGCGTCCTGAACGGTTCGATCGGTCTCTACACGCTGAACGATACCTGGGAGTTCTCCATCTGGGGACAGAACCTCACGGACGAGTATTACACCCAGCAGGTCACGACGAACGCCAACGTCGTCGTGCGCTACGGCAGCAAGCCGCGCACCTATGGCGCGGCCCTGACCTACCGCTTCTAACAGGGTTTCTTCCTGTAAACCGGCCGCAGCTTCACACCGCTGCGGCCGGTTCTTTTTTGCCGTAAACTTGGCCTGCGCTGTCAGCCTGCGGAAAGTGTCAACTCACCTGCCCGCCCGCTTTTGCCGCGGTCTGCGCGCGCCACAACCAGCGTACGTGCCTCATAGTCGCGCGAGCGCACCGTGCTCATCCCGATATATTCCGCCTGCGCTGCCTTCCGGGTCAGCGTCAGCAAGACAAATCCCTTGTCCTTCACATTGGCAAAGCGCACGCCCCGGTTTTTCGCGGGAATGGCGCTCGCCGCTATCTCAAAGATGCGCGGATCACTTGTGATGTTTTCATATCCGCCGGGCGAAGTGATGCTGCCTGTGGCAAACTCCACGCCCGCAAATCTCTCATCGCTCTGCCGGTAAAGGTCGCTCGCCCAGAACATGTGGCTGTCACCCGACAGCACCACCAGATTGGCCTGCGCCGAAATGGCTGAGGAAAGCAACCGCTCCCGTGCCGCCGGATAGCCGTCCCAGGCATCGAGGTTCACCGGCAGGCCCAGCTTCGAGCGCTCCACCCAGCGGGCCGAATAGCCGCCCTTCTGGCGCACGGCCTCAAGAATGTCCTCCGGCAGAAGCGCGGTGTAATCCGGGGTCCGCATCGGCGCCATCACGGTCTGGTTGCCCAGCACCTGCCAGGCGGTGCCCGCCGCGGCTGAGCGCTTCAACTCCCCGTCCAGCCAAGCTTCCTGCGGCGCCCCCAGCATGGTGCGCGCAGGGTCTGCCAGCGGCCCAGCCTCGAAGGCTTCGGGGTCCGTCACCCCGCCCAGGCTCAGCGCCTCGCCGCGCCCCGTCAGCCGCGACTCGATCAGGATCAGCGAGGCAATCTCGCCAAACTCATAGGTCCGGGTGAGCGTCCTTGCCGCTTCCCCCCGCTTGGGGTCGCGCATCGGCATCCATTCAAAATAGGCCTGCAGCGCCGCCTCGCAGCGCGCCGCCCAGCTCCCCTGCTTGTCTTCCTTGTGATTGGCCGCCCCGCCCATCCAGCTGTTATTGGCCGTCTCGTGATCGTCCCAGACGGTAATGAAAGCGGCCGCCGCATGGGCTGCCTGCAGGTCGGGATCACGCCGGTAGGCGGCAAAGCGGGCGCGGTAATCCTCCAACGTCACCGCGTCATGCGCAGGCTCGGCAAACCGACCCAGCATCCGGCCGGTCTCGCCGTCATACCCGTCAGGGCCATACTCATAAATGTAGTCGCCCAGATGGATCACGGCGTCGATGCCCGGCGTCTCTGCGATCGTCCGGTAGGCATTGTAGAAGCCCGAGCCGAAATTGGCGCAGGAAGCGACCGCCAAGCGCACTTTCTGTCCGGATTTGTCCGGCAGTGTCCGGAATTGTCCAATGTCTGACACCGCCTGTCCGGCCCGGAAGCGGTAAAAATACCTGCTGCCGGCGGAAAGTGATTCGATATCCACTTTCAGCGTATAGTCCCGTGCTGTGGCCGCCAGCCCCGTCCCCTTGCGCACTATCCGGCTGAACTCGGCGTCTTCAGCCACCTCAAATCCCACCGGAACCGCGACCACATCCGGGTTGTAGGCCCGAGTCCAGATCACCATCGATGTCCCTGTGGGGTCGCCGCTCGCTACGCCAGAGGTGAACACTGCATCAATATCAGCCACCTTCTGGGTTATGGCGCAGCCGCCCAGAAGTGTGAATCCGCCCCCCAGCCCAAGCAGCGCTTCGCGCCGGCTAATCCCTGAATTATTTAATTTTTTGGATGGGCTTTTCGTCATCAGGTCACTCCGGCGCGTGGCGTATCAGGCGGCACGCTGCAAGCCTTACACGCCATATGCAACACTGAGATGTTAGCTGATATGTTTGACTTTTGCCCCCTGTGCGCCAAGTTGCCATCCAGCGACGCCTGTGCGCAGCAGCTAGGCATCTCCACAGAATAAGGCGGGCCCCATCCGCTCAATTGGAAGATGGGCTTGCCACAACCAGCACGATAACAAAGCCTGCCAACATAAATAATGCGCAGGCATAAGGGAGTAAACGACATGGGCACGCAAACAAAAACAAGGCCCAGGGAAGATATGGTTCCGTTTCACCAGCAGGGTTTCAGCGACGTTCGCCACACGGAAGACTGGGCGCCGGACCTTCAGAAATCGAAGGCGTACGAGCAGATCCTGCTGGACATCATCCTGGGTGTCCTCCCGCCCAGCGCACGGCTGGATGAGCTGGGTCTCGCCAAGCAATATAATCTCGGTGTCGCCGGTGTGCGTGATGCGCTTGCCCGCCTGTCGCTTGAGGGCATGGTGCTGCGCCGCCCCCGGTCGGGCACCATCGTCGCTTCCATCGATGTGCAGGAAGTGCAGCAGGCATACGAAGTTCGCTGCCTGCTGGAGCCCCAGGCCGCCCTCCTCGCCGCCCAGCACGCCACCCGCGCCGAAATCGACGAAATCCTCACCGCCTTCGATGGCGCAGAAGCCGCTGCCAAGCGCCGGGATTTCCGCGCCATCATCGCCATGGACCAGAAATTCCACCGCGCCGTCGCCATCGCCAGCCACAATCTCAGCCTCGCCCGGATTGTCATCAACCTTCACAACAAGGCGGCGCGCTACTGGTATTATTCGATGACGACCCGCCCCGATGAAGACCGGCTGGAAGACATCTCCAACCACCGCATCGCGGCCAAGGCGATTGCCAAGGGCGATGGCCCCGCCGCGATGAAAGCCATGCTGGTGGTGATGGGCTCCAAGACCGCCGACTGATCCTTTCGCAATGTCAGGCGCCCGCCCGCCAGAACCGCACAGGTTTCGGGCAGTCATTTATTTGATCACCGTCCAATCGAATGAAGCGCTTTTGCCGTGGGCTGAGCGTGGCTCTTTATAAGTATGTTTCCGGAGGGGGGCTTTTGCGGGCCAGCGCGGCACTGCCAGCCTTGTGCTTTGCCGGAAACCCAGCCCCCGCAAATTGCTGCACCGCACGATTGCTGGGCGGCCGCGCAGCAGACCTGCTGATAATTTGAACATGTTAACTGAAATGTTAGTTCAAATATCAGATGGCGCTGTTTTTCTGGCCCCACCGCCCTGAACTGACCTCATAGCCAACCCGCCGCAGCCTATGAGGGGTCCAAGACATGCGAGCACTGTATTATCTGACAAGCGTTCTGACAGCCATTGCCCTTGCCAACAGTGCCTGGGCTGAAGACGGCCCTGCTCCGGCCACGGAGGATACGGCTGATGAAACCGCCGTACTCGACACTATTGTCGTCGTCAGCGACCGCGTGGGCCTTCTGGAAAAGTCCAACAGCGAAAGCGTCTTTGGCATGGGCAAGTCCCTCCTCGAAACGCCGCGTTCGGCGACGCTGGTCAGCGATCTCACTCTGGAACGCTACGGTATTGAGGAAGTTGACGACCTGATCGCCATCGCGCCGGGCACCTTCACCGGCAGCTATTACGGCGTCAAAGGCGCTGTGAACGCCCGCGGAACTCTGGCGGAAAGCTACTTCAACGGCTTCAAGCGTGTAGAAAACCGGGGCACCTATCCTACGCTTCTGGGCGCTGCCTCTCAGGTCGATATCGTCCGTGGTCCGCCCACCCCGGCATTCGGCCCCGGCAAGGTCGGCGGCCTTATCAACGTCATCCCCAAAACCGGCCGCGCCGGCGGCAGCGATGAAGTTACCGGCCAGGCTGAAGTCACCGTCGGATCCTATGGCAAGTTCAACACCAACGGCCAGGTCGGCATCCCCATCGGCGATCGGGGCGGGGTCTATGGCTATGTCGAATATGAAGACTCGGACTCCTACTACAGGGGAATTTCGCCGGAACATCTGATGATCCAGCTGTCAGGCGAATATGATGTTACCGACACGCTCACCATCACCATGAGCGGCCAGTATTTTGACTCGGACGGGTACGTGCAGACGCCCGGCTGGAACCGCGTCACCCAGGACCTGATCGACAACCAGACCTACATCACCGGCCGCAACACCGCCGTCGTTGATACCGATGGAAACGGCCGCATCACGCCCAACGAGGCCGGTGGCAGCTTCGTCGTTGGCTATTTCGGCTTTACGCCTTCCGTCAATCCGCGCTTCCAGCTCACCGAAGGCGTCGGCACCGCAAAACTCAGCCCCCGTACGGTTTTCATCTCGGATGCAGACTTCTCCAAGACGACCACCAACACGCTCTATTTCAAGGCCAAACAGGAAATCGGCGAGAGCGCGCTGAATGTCGAGCTATTCTATGACGACATGGAAAACCAGCGCTTCGTCAGCTATGGCTTCCCGGCAGATTATGATGCCTGGGCCGGCGAAGGCCGCATCAGCTATGACTTTTCCACCGGCACGGAAGACAGCTTTATCCGCTCCACCAACAAGGTGGGCTTCGGATACCGCCGCCAGGATGCCATCAAAAAGGAAACCTACAACTCCGGCTACATCTCGCTTGATCGCCGCGACATCATCTATGGCGCCACAGCCGCCGACACCATGGATGATCCGTTCTCGGTTGAGCCCGGCAATATCGGTATCGGCTGGGACATGACCGTCGACTCCAGCTGGACCGACACGAGCATCTTCGGCCTGACGGACATCAGCTTCGGCAAATATGTGAACCTGCTGCTGGGCGGGCGCTATGACTGGTATGATGCCACCTCCATCGATACTGGCGGCCTCTGCTACTGTCCGGCCAACATCGAATTCGATGCGTCCCAGGAAGAATTCAGCTACAGTGCCAGCCTCAGCTTCAATACGCCATTTGGCCTCTTCCCCTATGTCACCTATGCCGAAACCGCCGCCCTCGAAATCGGCCAGGCTGGCGACATTACCCCCGGCCTGATCAGCGGCGATCAGTGGATCTCCGACTCCGAGCTTACCGAAGCCGGTATAAAGTTCGAACTTCTCGGCGGAACGCTGGTGGGCAGCCTTGCCGGCTATGAACAATCCCGCACACGCCTTTCGATGTTCGATAACGTTGTCGCCACCGAGGCAAAGGGCGTCGAGTTGGAAGCCCGCTGGCTTGCCACTGACAACCTCTCCTTCACCTTCGCGGGCAACACTCAGAAAACCACCGTCAAAGGCCCCGATGCCAGCTTCGGATACATCCCGGTCTGGGCAACGGGCCTGAACCCCATTGATGGCTATGGCGCCGCCTATGCCGTCTACAATCTCGCCACGTCGCCCGTCGGCCAGCCAGGCGACTATGAGTTCCGCCTTGTGCCACAAACCGTCGTCAGCCTGTTTGGCTCCTATGTGTCAGACGCCTATGAATGGGGCCAGTTCGGCGTAACGGGCGGTATCACGAGTGTCTCGGAAACCGCCGGCAAGCTCGCCAATCCGGTGATCCTGCCCGCTTATGAAACCGTGAACGTGTCTGCGTTCTACACCATCCAGGATTATGAGATCGCCTTCAACGTCGACAACCTGTTCGATGAGCTCTACTTCCAGCCGGTGACAGACACCTATTCTGATATGGCGGTCCTGCCCGGCCGCGGCACGGAATATCGCGTCACCTTCAAGAAGAAGTTCTGAGAACGGAAAAAAGCTCCCCGCCGGGGACCGGTCCTGCTGCCTTCCCCATGCCCTCCCGCTGGGCTTGCAGGACCGGTACTCGGCAGAGGAGAACGAAAGGGAGTGTCTGCAATGAGGAATGCCTGTGAAGCCGAAACCCGCCTATCCTGATACCCTCGCCGGCTGGGTCGCGCCCGAGCGGGCCGCGGTCATCGTGGTCGATATCCAGGTCGATTTTGCCTCACCGGAAGGCGTGCTGGGCCAAGCCGGGCTGGATATGAGCGTCGCCGCTCCCGCCGTGGCCACGGCCACGCGGCTGGTTGACGCCGCCCGCGCCGCAGGCACGCCCGTGATCTTTGTGGGCCTTGCCACCACGCCCGCCACCGACTCGCCCGTCTGGGGCGAATGGCGCCGCCGGCGCGATGGCGAAGACCGGGGCGGCGCCATCTGCCGCGCCGGAGAGCCGGGCTCCGCCTTTGTCGGCCCGACCCCGCAAGCGGATGAAACCATCATCTGGAAATTGCGCTATAGCGGCTTCTTCGGCACCAGCCTTGACGCCGCATTGCGTGCGCGCGGCATCGACACGCTGATCGTCTGTGGACTGACCACTGAATGCTGCGTCGATTGCACTGTCCGCGATGCCTTCCATCTCGATTATCTGGTTTATGTGCCAACCGACGCCTGCGCGGCCTATGATCCCGGCATCCATGAAAGCGCGTTGCAATCACTGGCGCTCAACTGCGCCACGCTGGTCTCCACAGACGAAATTTGCGCCGCCTGGGTTGAATAGAAACAAGAAAGTATCCCAATGAGTAACGTGTTCAAGAATTTGCCCGAGGCGAACTATACCGTCACGGAAGAGGACGCCGCCGCGCTCGCCGCCGCCATCGACAAGGAAGAGATGACAAAGGTTGCTCTGGAGCTGGGAAACATTCCCAGCCCCGCGCGGGGCGAAGCCCAGGCCGCCGAATATGTCTATCAGTGGCTGGCCAAAGAGGGCTTTCGCCCGCGCAAGGTCGGCGCCACGCCTGAGCGCCCGAACATCATCGCCACCTATGGCGGCAAGGGCGATGGCAAAAGCCTTCTCTATACGGCTCACCTCGACACCGAAAGTCCCACCTGGAACCCGGACGAAGACGCCTACAAATTCCGCCCGGAAACCCTCGAAGTGCGCGAATGGAACGAATGCTGGCTGGAGGACGGCGCCTTCCACGGCTTCCCCATCGCCAATGATCGGGGGCCCATGACCTGTTTCCTCTTCGCCGCCAAGGCGTTGAAGCAATGCGGCTTTGATCTTGCCGGCCGCCTCTACCTCACCGCCTCCCCCGGCGAAATCGGGCCCGAGCCCATCGAAGAAGCCCGCGGCATAGATTTCATGGGCAAGGACATCGGGACGCACTACGTCTTCAATCATGGCGGCGTTTCGCCAGATTACGCCATCGCTGCCGAGGGCTGCGACTATGGGCTCACCTGGGTCGGCTGCGGATATGCTGTCTTCCGTATACGCCTCTATGGCGAGGCCGTCTTCACACCCCTCCTCAACTCACCCAAACTGGCCGCCCAGCACCCAAACCCCATCTACCGTATGGGCGCCGCCATCCAGCCGATCCTGGACTGGAGCCTGAAATTCGAAGCCGAAAGCCGCTACGACACGCCCGGCGGCTCCGCCTATCCCAAAGCGCAGATATCTGCCGTGCGCGGCGGCGTGCCTCATGCCTTTGGTGCGGGCACGGAGGTCTGCGCCCTCTATCTGGAAGTTGGACTCGCTCCCAATCAGGAAATTGGCGCAGTTCATCGCAACCTCGAAAAATTTCTGCGCGGAGCAGGGATCGGCGAGTTTGATGTGGAGCCCGTCGTCGTCCGTCATGGCTTTGAGGCCGATGCCGGAAAGGTTGCCCCGCTGGTCAGCGCAGTCGATGCCGCCACGCGCCTCACGCTGGGAAAGCCGGTCGAGCGCGCCGCGCCTGTCTATTCCAGCATGTGGCGAGACCATAACGTCTTCAACATGAACCGTGTGCCCGCCATCACCACCGGCTTCAAACGCTGGCGTCCGACCCCGGACGATCTGGCCAAAAGCGCGCTGATCTATGCCCTCACCGCTCTCGCCCTTTGCGGTAAGGCCAGCAGCGAGGCCATGACAAAGCGCACCAAGCCGGTCTATGGCGACAACCCGTTCGGCTGAGAGGAGACGGCACATGACCCATCCCATCGATGCAGGCCTCTGGCGCGAAGCCATGGGCGGCTTCCTCACCGGCGTCACCGTCGTCACCACGCTCAGTGGTGACCAGATCGCCGGCACCGCCGTCAATGCCTTCTCCGCCGTCTCGCAATCCCCGCCCCTGCTGCTTGTCTGTCTCGACCGGTCGAGCCGTTCGCTCGAAGCAATCCGCAGCGCCGGCTTCTTCGCCGTCAACATCCTTTCCAAACCGCATATGGATGTCGTCCGCCGCTTCTCCTCCAAGAGCGCGGAAGATCGCTTTCAGGGAGTCGCCCACGCCCCCGCTACCACCGGCGCGCCGGTGCTGACGGAGTCGGTCGCCTGGTTCGATTGCCGCGTTCACGCCATCCATGAGGGCGGCGATCACGAAATCGTCGTCGGCCGCGTGTTGCAGCTCGGCTCCAATAAGGCTGCCGCGCCGCTTGCCTATCACCGCGGCAACATCTGGTGCCTTGATCCTCGTGAACCCGTTCCCGAAGGGCGCTCATGAGCCCTCCTGAAAAAGCCGGCGGCCCCCACCTCACCGGCACAGCCGCCCTCATCCGCGTCATGGCCGACACGGCCTATCGCAGCCTGTTCCTCGCCTCCACGGCCATGATGGCCAGCCAGTGGATGCAGCGCATCGCGCTTGGCTGGATCATGTGGGAACTTACAGGCTCCACCACCTGGCTCGGGCTGCTGGCCAGCGCAGAGCTGCTGCCCGGCCTGTTCTTCGGCCCGCTCGGCGGGGTGCTGGCAGACCGGATGAACCGCAAGCGGATCGTTCTTGTTTGCCAGACGGCGGCGCTGCTCATCTCCGTCGCCACGGGACTCGTTGTTTTCCTCGGCCTCTCCGCGCCGCTGCTGCTGATGGCGCTCACGGCGGCGGGTGGCATCGCCGCTGCCCTCCAGGAATCGGCACGCACCCTGCTGCTGCGCGATGCCACCCCGCGCGACTGCCTGCCGACCGGCATGTCGATGACCGCCATCTCCGTCAACGTCACCCGTTTCCTCGGCCCGGCGCTTGCTGGTCCGCTGGTCATCTGGCCCGGCCCCGCCTCGATCTTCTGGATCAATGCCGCCGTCTCCCTCGTGATGATCGCGACTGTTCTCAGCCTGCGGAAGCTGCACGCCGCCAGCGCCGCGCCCGCCCCGCGCGAACCCTTCCTCCGCCAGCTCTGGACCGGCCTGAATGCCGCCTCGAGCCACAGCGTTGTCACGCCCGTACTGCTGATCTTCGCGGCCACCGCCTTCCTCGTCCGCCCGGTTTACGAACTGATGCCCGCCTTCGCAGACCGGCTATTTGGCGGCAATGTGCAGGATTATTCCTACCTCATCATGGGCGTCGGCGCCGGGGCGGTTGTCGGCGCCGTCATCGTCACGCTGAATGCTCCCGCCCGGCCCGCCATGATGTTCTTCTGGTCATCGCTTGCCGCCTGCCTCTCCCTTGTCGCCTTTTCGGCCACGCCGGGCATCCTCTCGGCCACGCTGGCGGCCACCATCCTCGGCTTCTTCATGTGCATCAGCGCGGCCACCTCCCAGCTCGTGATGGTTCTGGATACGGACGAAGCTGTCTCCGGCCGCGTGCTCAGCCTTTGGGGCGCCCTGATGCGCGGCGCCCCGGCGCTTGGCGCACTGGCCACCGGCGCAGTGCTGGACGGGATGGGATACCGCCTGCCGCTTGCCCTCTCCGGCCTCGTTGCCGCGCTGCTCACAGGCGCTGCCATCTTCCTCTTCACCCGCAGCCCCGGCGCCCGGCCGGGCGCTGCCTGATCCGGAAATCCCGCCATGCCCGCCCAATGGTCAATTGATAGGCAACCTGAACCATATCTGACGCAGTTTCTAACATTTTGTCTGAAATGTCAGATTTTGATCTGCTGGCCCGCGATCTGCAACGCAGCCCCCGCTACAAAGAATTGAAGAGCAAGAGAGAGACAGATGCTGACTTCCGGAATCTTCAAATCCGTCCGCTCCGTGTCTCCTCTGGCAGGGGGCCATCTGGCCACACTCAGCACGCTGGACCTGCTGATCAGCGCCGCCACCTTCTCCTCCCTGGGCATCGTCCTGCCTCATATGGTGTCAGAGCTTGAGTGGAGCTGGTCCCAGGCCGGCCTCGGCTTCACCATCCTGGGCGCCGCCTGCGGCGGCTCCTCCCTCCTGCCCACCCTGCTGATCCGCAAGTTCGGAGTCCGGCTCGCGCTGATCTGCGGCGCCCTGCTCATGGCGCTCGGTCTCTACATGATGAGTTCCGTCAACAGCCTGCTGCAATATTTCATCGCCGCAGCCATCTGCGGCGTCGCCTACCAGATGCTTGGCACCATTCCGTCCACCTTCGTCATCAGCCGCCACTTCAAGAACCGCTCCACCGCCCTCGGCCTCTATTTTACTATCGGCGGCTTTGGAAACGTCTTCGGCCCGTGGATGGTGATGGCCGTGCTTTCGGTGGAAGGCCAGGTCTGGCGCGATTACTGGGTCTACCAGTCCCTCCTCCTCCTCGCCACGGGCATCGCCGGCGCGCTCATCATCGGCCTCGACAAACGCTTTGCTCAGCCTGCGGAGCGCGAACTGACAGAGCCCGCCATCGAGACAAAGATCGAGTCTGCCCCCACCCCTGGCACCACCTGCGAAACAGCTGCTGCCGCAAAGCCTTCCCGCGTCTACGTCACCCCGGTTGACTGGGGCGTGAAGGAAGCGATGCGCACCCCGCAATACATGATCCTCGTGGCTGCCTATTTCGCAAACCTGATGGCCCTGGTTACGGTCACCAGCCTCTCGGTCGGCCATCTCGTCGAACGCGGCGTCTCGAATGAAACCGCCGGCGCTATGCTGAGCCTGGAAGCCTTCATCGCGGTGCTCACGCGCATCGGCGGCGGCTTCCTCGGCGAACGGGTTGACCCGCGTTATCTGATGATCGTGTCGCTCGCCGCCACCTCCATCGGATGCGCGGTCCTCGCCACGTCAAACTCCCACTCCATCCTGCTGATCTACGCAATCGGCACCGGCATCGGCTTTGGCCTCACCGCCCTCTCCTGCACCGTGCTGATGATGAACTATTTCGGCCAGCGGCATAATCTGGAGCTTTTCTCCTCCATGTGCCTCGTTGGCGCTGCGTCCGCCCTCGGGCCGACGATTGGCGGCGTCATCCGTGATCTGACGGGCAACTTCATCCTGATGTTCCTCATCCTCTCTGCCGTGGCCGCCATCGTCTGGGTGGCCGTGGTGATGATGCGTGCTCCGAAGCGCGGCGAAACACCTGAAACCACCGGCGCCAGCCCTGCCCTCGATACTCCGGCCATCGCCGAAAGAACCGCCTGAAAAAACCAATACGTGGAGCTCCAAAACCATGTTGCCCAATCACAAACTGTTCGGTGTCTTCCTGCCCATCGCCAATGGCGGCTGGATCATCTCGAAGAACGCGCCCCGGCTGGATGGCCTTTACCAGACCAACCGCGAAGCCGCGATCATTGCAGACCGCATCGGCCTGGATTTCATCATGTCGATGTCAAAGTTCCGGGGCTTCGGCGGCGAAACGAACCATTGGGCCACCTCGATGGAATCAATGACCATGATGGCGGGCCTCGCCGAGGTGACAAAGAATGTGAAGGTGTGGGCCACCATGCACGCCCTGCTTTCCAATCCCGGCGTTGTCGCCAAGATGGTCACCACGCTGGACCATATCTCCAATGGCCGCGCGGGCCTCAACATCGTCGCCGGGGCTTACCGCGAAGAGTTCTCCCAGATGGGCGCCTGGGACGACACCCTCACCCATGGAGACCGTTATCAGCTCACGGAAGAATGGATCACCATCATCAAACGCCTCTGGAGCGAACCCAACGTCACCTTCAAGGGCCGCTTCTTCGACATGGAAGATTGCCAGTCCGATCCCAAGCCGCTGTCAAAGCCGCGCCCGGATCTGATCGCCGCCGGCCAGTCCGATCGCGGGTTTGACTTCTCCACCACTCATGCCGATGCCTGCTTCATCGGCGGGCGCAGCATTGAGGAACGCCGGGGCTTCAGCAAGCGCGCCCGCGAAATCGCCGCCGAGAAGGGCAAGACCATCCGCGTCTGCTCCATGTGCACCGTCATCCATGACGACAGCGACGCCAAGGCCGAAGCGATGCTGCAACGCTTCGAGGATGGCAAGGATCTCGGCGCCATCATGGCCCAGATGAAAAGCTGGGGCCTGGCGCCAGACAGCCTTGCCGCCGCCGCCCGCAAAATGGGCGCCAGCCAGAACCACACGGTCGCCGGCTCTCCGGAAACCTGCCGCGAGAAGATCGAGCACTATATCGAGACCTGCGACCTTGACGGCGTGATGCTGATCTTCCCAGACTACAAGACAGGCCTGGAAATGTTCGGTGGCATCCTGCCGAAACTGCGTCAGCGCTTCCCGGCCACAAGCCACGAACCCGCATAATCAGATAACAGAACAAGGGAGAGGGAAACCCCATGGCTGACGGATTGCTGGACATGGCGCTTGGCGCCGGGATCGACCCGGAAGATGTAAAAGCCATTGCCGATGCCATCGACATCGAAGAACTGACGAAACTCATCCTCGACCTGTCGAACATCTACAGCCCGTCAACCGGCGAAGCGGAAGCCTCGGCCTTTGTCCATGACTGGATGGAGCGCGAGGGCTTCCGCCCGCTCAGCGTGGGCGCCGTGCCGCACCGCCAGAATGTCATCGGCAGCTATGGCGGCAATGGCCCTGGCAAAAACCTTCTGTTCACGGCCCATCTCGATACCGAGAGCGAGCCTGCCGATCCCGTCATTCTCGCCAAGACGCGCCGCCCCGAAAGCGCGAAAAACCGCGAGTGGCGCGAATGCTGGCTCGAAGATGGCAAGTTCTATGGCTATGCCGTCGCCAATGATCGCGGACCGATGTCCTGCATGCTGATGGCCGCCAAGGCGTTGAAAAAAGCCGGGTACGAACTCGCCGGCCGCATGTATCTCACCGCCTGCCCCGGCGAATGCGGCCCCGAACCCATCGAGGAGCATGGCGGCATCGACCGTATGGGCAAGGAAATCGGCGCGCATTACATGTTCCATCACGGCGGCGTCGCGCCTGATTTCGCAATCGCCGCCGAAGGCACCGATTTTGGCGTCACCTGGCTCGGCTGTGGCGGCGCCATGTTCCGCATCCGCCTATATGGCCAGTCGATCTTCCGGCCCCTCCTTAACGCGCCCAAGGCCACTGCCGACCATCCCAGCTCCATCTACAAGCTTGGCCCGGTCATCGAGGCGCTACACGCCTGGTCGCTCGACTACGAAACAAACAACATCTACCGCGCCAAGGGCGGCACCTCCATCCCGAAGGCGACAATCAGCTGCGTCCAGGCCGGTTTCCCCCATAGCGGCGGCACCGAAGTCGCCGCAATCTATGTCAGCTGCGACCTCACCCCGAAACAGAAAGCCGCCCAGGTCCTGCATGAGCTGGAAGCGGTCATGCGATCCCTGCCAAGCATCGAATTCGAGGTCGAACCCGTCAATGTCAGCCATGGTTATGAAGCCGACGACATCGAAGTCGCGCCGCTCATTGCCGGTGTCGATGGCGCCGTCCAGGCTGTCCTCAACCAGCCCGTCGAAATTGCCAAACCGGTCTATTCCAGCATGTGGCGCGACCATAACGTCTTCAATATGCACCGCGTGCCCGCGATTACCTTTGGTCCGGTCCGCTGGCGTCCGTCTCCTGACGATTTCTTCAAATGCACGCTGATGTACGCCCTCACTGCCCTGTCCATCTGCGGCCGTGCCACCGGCGATGTATATCGGCGCGCCGGCAAGACCGTCTATGGTGACAATCCCTTCGATTAGGCCGCCGGGCCAGGCGGCGGATCGTCCAGCCCCAGATACTTCATCAGCATGTCCTGGAACACCTGCTTCATCTCGTCGATATAGCCCGGTTCCCTGGAAACCATTTCGATATAGGCGCCGCGATAGAAGGCTGCCATCACGGCGATCAATACGCCGGGCACCTTCATGCCGGAAAGCTCCGGAAAGAAATCATCATACCCTGTAACGATTTCCTCGATCCGCGTTTTCGAAGACCGTTTGTATAGCGCCAGCAATTCCTTGTCCGACCGCAGCGCCACGATCAGCTCGAAGGTGATGGGAAAAATCTCCTGAAACTCACCCCATAGAATGTCGAGACGGGCGCGAAGATCAAGGTCCGTCTTGCCCTCAAAGGCGCCGTAGACCTTTTCGTACCGCCATTGCACGAAGTGTTGGATCGCGGATGAGGTCAGCTCGATTTTGCTGGCATAGTGATGGGTAATTGCCCCCCTCGAAACCCCCGCCGCATCAGCAATGTCCTGTAGGGAAACTCCGATATACCCCTGCTCTCCTATGCATCTTAGCGTTGCGTCCAAAACCCGCCGCTGCATGCTCTCGCTGCGGTCTTTCTGGGTTCTTCGTTCGCGCCTCTCAGGCATTTGGTCCGCCATCGGATGATCTCCGGATGAGTGTTGGATTTCACTCCAAGTGATCCGGGCAACCAGCTTGGTCACTCAGGGAATCTACGTAATACTATATGCACGAAGAACGAAAGCTCAAACGAAAAGCGACGTCAAATTCCCGCATCCTGTTGCATTAGCAACAGATCCAGTGATTTTGCGTCTTGCCCATGGGGAATTCCCACCATCGGCAGTGTTCTGAACCGGCACACCTCCTCGATGAAAGCGCCGGGTTGCCCTCCGGAAACGAAGGGTTGCGAAACCACCAGTGCGGCGATCTCCAGACCGCGTGCCTGCAGCGCATCAATTGCCGTCAGCGTATGGCTGATGGAGCCAAGATAGGGTGCTGTAACAAGAATAACTTTCAGTTGCAGGTCGGCCATCAGGTCGATTTGCAGCGTCTCATCTGTCAGGGGCGACATCACCCCGCCGGCCCCCTCCACCAGATGCACATCCGCGCCCACAGCCAGCCGGCGCTCTACGAAGCTACGGATTTCATTGTAATTCTGCACTATTCCCGCCTGCCGCATGGCCACGTTCGGCGCCAAGGGCGGCGCCAGCCGGTGCAGGCAGATCTCGGAAACGGATGCGGGCGTCACCACTTGGCCCATTGCCAACAGCAATCGTCCGGCATCGGACTGTTCCAGCGCGTCTTCGGCAAAGCCGCTCATCAAAGGTTTTGTCGCTTGGGTGACAAAACCTCTGCTCCGCCAAACCTCAATGAGCCGCGCACTGATATATGTCTTGCCGATATCGGTGCCGGTGGCTGTTACAAAGTAACCGCGCATGCCTGCTCCATGATGTCTTTTAGCGCCCCGGCAAACGCCCGAATGTCGGCTTCCTCATGCCCCGACGCAAAGGTTACCCTGAGTCGCGCCGTGCCCGCCGGCACGGTCGGCGGGCGTATGGCCGTCACTAGGTACCCCCGCTCCAGCAGAGCACCAGACACCCGCATGGCTTCTGCCTCCGGCCCAATGATGATCGGCACGATCACGCTCGAAGGCACGGGCAGCCCCATAAGCTCGCAGAACAGCGCGGCGTGTCTACGCGCCTTCGCCGTCCGCTCGGGTTCTGCCTGGATGATGTCCAGAGAGGCGATGGCCGCTGCCAGCACCGAAGGCGGCAGACCAGTGGTATACACAAAGCTGCGCGCCCGGCTGGTCAGCAGCTCCATCAGCGCGGCAGGCCCGCAGACATAGCCGCCATACCCGCCCACCGCCTTTGACAGCGTGCCCATCTGGATCTGCGCCGGATTGTCCTGTTTCGTGATGCCCAGCCCATGCGCGTCATCGGTCATCAGCCAGGCGCCGGTGCGCTCTGCCAGCACGCCAAGCTCAGATAAGGGCGCCACATCCCCATCCATCGAAAACACCGTTTCGGTCAGCAGCAGCGCCTGCCCCGGCGCCCCTTCCAGAAGGCGCGCCGCATCGGCCACGTCATTATGCCGGAAGAGGCGCATCTCCGCGCCCGAAAGCCGCGCCCCGCCATGCATGCAGGCATGGGCCAGCTCATCCATGACGATGGTGTCCCCTTTGCCCACCAGCGCCGGAATGGTCCCCAGATTGGCCAGAAAGCCTGATCCGAACACGCGCGCCCCTTCGGTGCCCTTCAGCGCCGCCAGCCGCGCCTCCAGCGCGCTGTTGAGCGGGTGATTCCCGGTAATCAGCCGCGACCCGCCGCTGCCCGCGCCAAATTTCAGCGCCGCATCGGCGGCGGCCTGCATCACGCGCGGATCGTGGGAGAGGGAGAGGTAGTCATTGTCGCAGAAAGAAATCACATGGCTCCCGGCCCGCACGGCCCGTCCGCCCGCTTCGCGCGCTGTTTCCGTGAGGCTCCGGCGTTGTCCGCTGGCCTCCAGCTGGGCCAGCTTCTGCTCCGCATAGGCATTCAGCCGTTCAAAAGATGTCATCGCGCCTACAATCCTCTGGCCGTTCTGCCGCGCCTGTCCTAGGGGATGCACGCGGGCCCTGCCAAGGGGCGAATACCCGCAGCAACGGACCCTTTAGGAGCGCTGAAGATGGCAGACCCGAAAGACTGGTTCACCGAGGGGCTGGAACATATCTGGCTGCCCTACGCCCAGATGCGCACCCTACCCGCCCCGGTTGCAATTTCCCGAACGGAAGGCGCCCGGCTTTACCTCGCCGATGGCCGCGAACTCGTCGATGGCGTCGGCAGCTGGTGGACCAGCGTTCACGGCTATAACCGCGCCGAGCTTCTGAACGCTGCCCGCGCCCAGATGGAAAAGATGCCCCACATCATGCTCGGCGGCCTCGCGCATGAGCCGGCCTACCGTCTTGCCAGCCGCCTTGCCGCCCTCACGCCGGGCGAACTCTCCCGCGTCTTCTTCACCGAATCCGGCTCCGTCGCCGTCGAAGTCGCCATGAAGATCGCCATCCAGTATTTCCGCAACACCGCCGGTGCCTCACGCACCAAATTCGTCTCCTTCCTCGGCGGTTATCATGGCGACACGCTGGCCACGATGTCGGTCTGCGATCCCGATGAAGGCATGCACCACATGTTCCGCGGCGCCCTGCAGGAACAATATGTCGTCGCCCTGCCCGAAACGCGCGACCAGATCCGCGCCCTCGAAACCCTACTCGCCACCGACAAGAAAATCGCCGCCATCCTGATCGAGCCGCTGATCCAGGGTGCAGGCGGCATGCGGATGCACAGCCCCCAGGTGCTAAAAACCCTCCGCCGCCTCTGTGACCAGGCCGGCGTACTGCTGATCTTCGACGAGATTTTCACCGGCTTCGGCCGCACCGGCGAAATGTTCGCGGCAAACCGAGCCGGCGTCACGCCCGACATCATGTGCCTCGGCAAGGCCATCACCGGCGGCATCACCCCGCTCGCCGCCACCATCGCTTCCTCAAAGGTCTATTCGGCTTTCCATACAGACAATCCAGACCACGCCCTGATGCACGGCCCCACCTATACCGGCCACGCCCTCGCCTGCGCGGTCGCCAATGCAGGGCTGGATCTCTTCGCCGATGGCAGCCTCATCAAGCGTGTCAAGAAACTCGAAGCCTCGCTCACCAACCTGCTGGCCCCCGCCAGGGATCTCGACAGCGTCGCCGATGTGCGCATCCTCGGCGCCGTCGCGGCGGTGGAAATGGCAGAGCCCTTCCCGCTGGAAGCGGCCCGTAAATGGTTCATCGATCAAGGCACCTTCATCCGCCCCCTCGGCCGCACAGTCTACCTCTCCCCCGCCTACGCCATCGGCGAAGACGACCTGTCCCGTCTGACAGGCGCCATCCTGAAGTTCGCGAAAACAGGTATATCCGACATTGGATGATCAAGCCCCGGTGGGGTGACCTTCTCTCCGCGCGTTTCCAAAACCCCAAGAAAAACTTCCCGGCACAATCGGCTTCCGCCCCGTGGCCGGGAGAACAGCTTCACCAGAGATCAGCAGCGCCGCCCGGGAGTTCCAGCCCCCCCCTGTGCTGCCCCAAACAAAAAACCCCTCCGTCTCCGGAGGGGTTTTCAGTTCATCTGACAGCCGCATCAGCCTCGGCGCATGAACACTGTCTGCGCCTGGCAGAATTCCAGTAGCCCCTCCTGCCCGCCTTCGACGCCCACGCCCGACTGCTTGTGCCCGCCAAAGGCCGCATGCGGGGAAAGATGCTGGCTCTCATTGATCCAGACCGTGCCGGCCTGAAGCTGCGCGGCCAGCGCCTGCGCCCGGACGAGATCCTTGGTCCAGATCGAGGCACCCAGACCATAAACCGTCGCATTCGCGCGCCCGACCACTTCATCAATGTCGTCAAAGGACATCAACGGCAGCACCGGCCCGAACTGTTCTTCCTGTACGATCCGCGCATTTTCCGGCGGGTTGTCCAGGATTGTCACTGGTACGAAATATCCCGGCGCGGTCGAGGCATTGCCGCCAATCAGGAATTTGTAGCCCTGGTCCTTGGCGTCCTGAATCAGCTCCAGCACCCGCTCATACTGCGCCTTGTTCTGCACCGGCCCAATCTGCGTGCCCTGCTCCGAGCCATCGCCCACCTTCACGGTCTTGGCATGCTCGACAATCGCGGCCTTCAGTGGTTCGTATACGTCCTTGTGGATATACATCCGCTTGGTGGCGATGCAGATCTGCCCGGCATTGCGGAAGGCCGCCCAGAACAGCTCCTGCGCCACCTTTTCGACATCCACATCCGGCATCACGATCGCCGCGTCATTGCCGCCCAGCTCCAGCGTCACCTTCTTCAGGTCTTTCGCCGCGCTGGCCATCACCTTCTTGCCGGTTTCGGTCGATCCGGTGAAGCTCACCTTGTCGATGTCCTTATGCGCCGTCAGCCAGGGGCCAAGGCGGTCTGAGCCGGAGATCACGTTGACCACGCCCGGCGGCAGGATGCCCCGGATCAGCTCGCCGATTTTCAGCGTCGTCAGCGGCGTTGTCGGCGCCGGCTTCACCACCACGGTGTTCCCCGCCAGCAGGGCCGGGGCCAGCTTGAACATCATCAGGATGATCGGAAAGTTCCACGGCACGATCGCTGCCACCACGCCAATCGGTCCATATCGCGTCACCGCCAGCCGCTCCGGCGAATCCTCCGAAACATGTTCGGGAATATCCAGCTTCGTTGTTTCCATCAGCCAGTGTGCGCCGCCCATAACATCGCCCATGGCGTCAGGATGCGGCTTGCCCTGTTCCTGCGTCAGCAGGCGCGCAAGCTCCTCGCCATTCTGCGCAATGATGCCGGCAATTGCCTGCAGCGCCTCGCGGCGTTTCTCGATAGAAGTTCCCTTCCAGGACGGCAGCGCCGCGCGGGCGGCTGCCACCGCTTCGTCAAGCTGCGCTTCGGTGCAGTCAGGGGCCTGGGCGAAGACAGCGCCTGTGGCCGGATTCTCGACGCCAAAGGTCTCGCTGCCCGAAACCGCCTTGCCATTGATCGTCATCGTGAAAGTCTGGGACATCTGGTTCGTTTCCTCGCTCTGGTGTCTTTATTGGCGCACGCTAAGCCAGACAAAATCAAAACCGAAGACCAAATCTATCACGCTCTCCTTGGGGAAGGCCTCCAACGGAAACGGCGCGGGAAGCAAGCTTCCCGCGCCAGGCACCATCACAAAAGCCGGCTATTGAAGCCTGACTCCCCTTACTGTGGCGTGCCGTACTCGTCAGTCGGTTCTTCGGCGGGCACAGCCGGGTCAAGGGTTCCCGTCGTTGTGTCGCCACCGGGAATCCCGGGGGTCGGTTCCGGTTCCATGACTTCCGGGATTTCTCCCGGTTCAGACCCGACGGGCGGCACTGCCTCTGTGTCGGGAACAGTTGTGCCCGGAACGGCAGGTTCAGTCATGTCGGGGTCGGTGGACTCAGTCGTCCGGTCGAAAGCTGGCTCAATCGGGCCAATTGGCTCGGGCTCATTTCCGCAGGCGGCCAGCGCGACGCCGGCAAACAGGGCAACGCTCATACCAAGTGCTGCTTTACGCATTGTTCCGCTCCTTTTACGGCTATATGGCAACAACGCGCGGTGTACTGATCGGTTCCAGCGTTTTGATATCCCAGCTTCCATGAGTTCCTTCGTGGAAGTGCCCATCCTGAAACGTCTGTACGTTCAGCGTCAAAATATCGTCCCGAACCTCCAATATGTTGAAGGCAGGCGGCTGCGTCCGAAGCCGCGTGGACAATGTGCCGGCAGTGATGGCGATGTAGCCGCCCTCCCCTTCCCGGATCAATTCGGCGTGCGGCGTATGCACATGGCCCGTCAACAGTATCTGCACCGGGCTTGCGGCAAGCCGCCGGCTCGCTTCCTCTCCGCGTTTGGTCGCTGTTTGAAGCCCGGCTTTGGCGGGTGAGATAAAGGGATGGTGGCAGACAATCATATGCAGGCCTTCTGCATCCGAATTGGCAATCATTGCATCGAGATCCTCGAGATTTACCCGTCCCTCGGCCCAGTTCATACGCGTCTGCCACCCACGGGATGTATTCAGCCCCCGGATGGAAACGCCGTCAATCTCCAGCGGGCCGGCGCGGCCGCTGAAATACCGGTCATACCGGCCAAAAGCATCCGACGCGCGCGCAGGCAGATTAAGCAGCGGCGTATCGTGGTTTCCCGGTACACACAGGATAGGCGCGCGGAAGCCGGAAAGCCATTCCTGCGCCGCCTCAAATTCTTCCCGCTTGCCGCGCTGGGTCAGATCGCCCGAAACGACAATCGCATTCACATCCAGCTCACGAACCAGATCACCGGCAACGCCCAGGGCTTCTTTGTCTTCACGGCCGAAATGCAGGTCCGCAAAGTGGGCGATCTTCATGCCTCACCTCCAGCCACCAGAACGCAGGCCGCCTTCGGGATGTAAGAAATTGCCAGTACGTCTCCTGGCTCACAGGGCTCGCCATCTATCGTTGCAGGGATCGCCCTTCCCTCCGTGTGTCGCATCCGTATGGCCATCGCGCCTTCGGCATGGAAATGCGCGCTTTCCCGCCACCCGCGCGCCAGGGCGTCCATGGCAGATGCGGCGAGATCCAGATGATTGTCCGGCGCGATGACTGCGATCTCCAGGCCCTCCTGCTCGGCGGGAATAACAGCCACTGCGGTCGCCGGGCATTCTCTCACCATGTCGGGCTGGTCCACTTCAACCTGGATATTGCTTTCAATGTCCAGCGTGGCGCGATCCGTCAGAATGCTGACCGCTTCCAGGATTGCCCCATCCCTTACCGCTTCGCGGGAAGCCCCAATATGCGTCAACTGACCAAACAGCGCCGCAACATAGAAGCGCTGACCACCCACCTCTCCGGCAGATATCCAGCCGGGCTTGGGATTTGCCAGAACGCTGTGAACAATTTTCTTCCAATCAAGCTCGTCATTGTGAAGACGCTTGGGCAGAAGGTTCATTGTGCCGCCCGGCAATACCAGAACGGGCACAGCCCCATTCGCAGATTGGAGCACTGCGCAGATTGTTCCGTCGCCGCCCCACACCGCGATAGCATCAGAACCAGCTGCCACAAGGCCTGCCACCTGATCTTCGAGTCCGGCGCCGATATCCAATGGCAGAATAGGCTCGTGCCCCTCTTCCACAAGGAAAGCCGCGAGCTGCTCGCGGCCATCTTCCGGAACAGAGCCGGATTTTTCATTGACGACAATGCCGAGTTTCATCTGTCAGGTCTCCCGCATACTCAACGCATGGATGACTGGAATGTTCCGGTTCGGGATTAATCGGAAATAATACTTATCGGTTCGGGAACTCACCTCACGGCCGTGCGTTTTGACAACATCTGCAGCTCACAAAGGAATGCAAAATGAAAAAGTCGATGAGTATCCCCCTTCTCGCTCTGGCCACTGTTTTCCTGGTGGCCTGCAATACCGTCAGAGGCGTTGGCGAAGATGTGCAGGCAGGCGGTGAAGCCATCGAGGACACGGCTCGCGGCACGCAGGAAGAGCTTTCTCAATAAGCGGACCAATACCCCCCTCCCATTGATCCGCAAGGCGCGCCTCGAAAGGGGCGCGCCTTTTCAATTACTTGAATGAAATTTTTAATCAGTTGGGGAGCTCGGTAGGAGCCATGTGACTGACGAAAAACGCCAGTTCGATGGTGATCTCGGTTTCCGATCCATTTTCCACAGACACGCTGCCCCCGATCTGACGGGCAAATGCCGAAAGGAAAAGGCTAGTGTCGCGGTCTATCTCGCCCTCGCCTCCCGTCCCATCACGGCCACAGGTGAGCTTCAGCCGGCAATTGCCGTTGTCCCGGTCAAAATGCAGCACAACATCAGCATCATCGTCATCGGGGCATAGAAGCCCAACGGCCTCAAGCACGAACATGCCCAGCGGCACAGCCATATCCGCCGGCAGCGGCCCCGGAGACACATCTGGAATAATACTGCGGCCGCCCTCAACCCAGCCCTTCTGCTCGTCTACCTGATTGCAAATGGCATTGAAGAGATCGAGCGCTTCAACCGTATCCAGATTGCCTTCATTCAACAGGGTGTGATGAACCGCCGCCATCATGGCCACCCTGTGCGCCGCTACCTTGAGGGCCGCCTGCGTTTCCGGTAGCGGCTCTCCCCGCCCCTGCAGTTTCAGCATACTGAGCATCACCTGGAGATTGTTCTTCACCCTGTGATGCACCTCCCGGAAGGCTGCCTTCATCTGGACGAGTGCGCGCTGCATATCCGATTCATGAGTGGTTATGCGGCTGGTGAGATCGTCAAAGGCTTCGGCCACCTGCTGCATTTCCCGCGGCGCGCGGGAAAGCTCAGGCGTAAGCGGCATATAGCGCGCCGAGCTGCGCATATCCTGAATACGGATGCGGATACGCTCCAACCAGCGCAGCACCATGGCATCGGCAATCCAGCTGGCGGCGAGAAGCGCAGCCAGATAGGCAAGGATTGGCACGAGGAAGGCGAGAGTGCCCTCCACGCGCTGCGGGGGCGAGGGCGATGCAACCATCAGCCACAGCCCCTCCGTTCTCAACGGCAGAAGCACGATATCCATGGCCGGCCCCTGATCCGGGGTAAGATGATGTATCCGCCTGTTGAGGCTAGCCCCTTCACTGATCCATTCCATCGGCACACCGGCCATGATGTTCGAGCCGATCACCTCGCCGCCTGGAACGACCAGAGCGATGGTTGCCGAGCTGGATTCGGTTGCTTCAGCCAGCCGCGCAGCAATGTCCACAAGTGACATGCTGAGACCGATGGAGCCCGCAAAATTTCCCTGGGGATCATTCAAACGGCGCAGCATGAAGATGGAGGGATCGCCCAAAACCCTGCTGCGCGGGCCACTGGTCTCGATGGCCTCGACGCCCTTGCGCATCCGGTCGTTCCATTCCAGCTGCGACATGGGCGTTCCGACCACGCCTTCACCAATCTCACTGCAGGTCACGATGCCATCTGCATCAAATCGGACCGTGTTGCGCAGCGGCAGATCCAGAACCGCCATACGATGAGTAATCTCGCTACAGGAAAAGTCGGCGCTTTCTGCGGTGATCATGCGCAGCGCCGTGCGCGTGCGCACGAGTATTGTATCAACCTGCCGGAAACGATCCTGCGCGGTCTGTTGCAGCTCGTGAAACCGAATTCTCTGAGAAAACTGCTGTTCGCTCCAGGCGTTCATCGCGCCCATGATCAACAGGGGGCTGAGGACGACCGCCATGGCGGAAATCACCTGTAGCCGAAGGCTCAGGCGTTTCCGCGTGGCACGTCCTTCCCCACCCGCTTGCGTCATCCGTTGTGCCGGCTCAACACGTCGACCTGATCCATGATGTCGTTAAACGCTGCTTCGCCCGACGTGACGTTGGAGCCGCTGGTGCCGGCCGGCCCCCCGTCTTCCGCGTTAAGCAGTTCGGCGAGGGCCTTCCGCGCGCGGCTCACCCGGCTCTTGATCGTTCCAACGGCACAACCGACGATTTCCGCGGCTTCCTCATACGCCATGCCGCCGGCACCGATCAGGATGATCGCTTCGCGCTGGTCTTGGGGCAGATGCTCGAGCGCATTGCGCAGAGCAACCAGCTCAAGCCCTTTGTCGGGATTGTCAGACGCGATGAGCGTCGCCTCGGCAACACCGGGCTCAAGCCCTGTCGATCGCCAGCTGCGACGCTTCTCCGAGTAGAAGGAGTTACGCAGAATGGTAAACGTCCAGGCTTTGAAACTGGTGTTTTCCGTGTAGCTCTCGCGGGCATTCCAAGCCTTCAGCAGCGCATCCTGCACAAGATCATCAGCTTGAACTGGATCGCCGCAAAGGCTGCGCGCAAAGGCACGCAGATGAGGCGTAACCTCCATGAGGGCTGCCTTGAAGTCCGAAAGGGACAGAGCCTGGGTGGCGGTCATGCTTCACCATCAGGTCGCGATTTTACCCCCGCTTTAGCTTTCGCCTCAGCCTGCTCAAGCAGTTTGAAGAAGTCGTCCGGAACGGACTCCCCCACCACGCCATCGTACATCTCACGGAGACGCTCCCCGATAGCGCGATTGCCAAGGCGGCGCTGGCCGCGCCGCCCCTCGGGGTCTTTATTATTCACTTTTCCGGACTCACTCATCTTCAAGCCTTAAATTCCATTCCCTCGCCGACCGATAAACCAAAAAGGGCGAAGTGGTCATATTCGTGCCATAAACGCCTCGACCATGGATAGGTTCCATGGCACACTGTACTTGGTGAATTAATTCTTCAGCACGTGAAACCAATCTGCATCCCATGCGTTGTAACGCTCAGATAGCATAGAGGTTCCATTATGAGTCTGATCGCCCAATACGGCCCCCATCTCCCTTTTCTCCGCCGCTACGCGCGAGCCCTTACAGGGTCTCAGGAGAGTGGTGACGCGTATATCCGGGCCTGCCTGGAAGCCCTGAGCGAAGACCCCGGCATGATGGAGGAGGCTTCCTCTCCTCGCGTGACGCTGTATCGCTTTTTCCACGCGATCTGGTCAACTACCGGCGCCCGGCTGGAAACGGTGGGCAAGGCGGGCGGCTCCACGCCGGAAGCGCGCCTGCGCAAGCTGGCTCCGATCCAACGGCAGGCCTTCCTCCTGACCACTCTGGAAGGTTTCAGCCGACCAGAAGCCTGCGAAATTCTCAACAAGAGCTCAGACGAACTGGACCAGTTGATCGATGCAGCCCATCAGGAGATCGAGCAGCAACTGTCGACCTCGGTTCTGATTATTGAGGACGAGCCAATCATCGCAGCTGACCTTGCCAACCTGGTCGAAGATCTGGGACATACTTTTGCTGGCAATGCCGCCACTCGTAAACAAGCCGTGGATCTCGCCCGCCGCGCGAAGCCTGGCCTCATCCTCTGTGATGTTCAGTTGGCGGATAATTCTTCAGGCATCGATGCCGTGCAGGATATTCTGACTGATTTCGACCTGCCAGTTATCTTCATTACAGCCTTCCCGGAGCGGCTTCTGACTGGCGAACGGCCTGAGCCCACCTACCTTATCACCAAGCCGTTCCAAGATGATACAGTGAAGGCGGCCATCAGCCAGGCCCTCTTTTTCCACGCCCAGCCTGAACCGCAAAACTGACGGCGGACCCGGAACTAATCGCTTTCTCCTTCGTTGATCCTGTGAGGACACTGAAAGGAGAAAGCGATGGCTACCCCCCAAACTTCAAGCCGCCGTTCGCGCAGCCGCGCCAACGGTCATGACAAAAAAGCAGTGGCTGCGGCCGCAGCCGCCCGTAATGATCTTCATGCTGCCCAGGAGGCTGCAGAGACATTCGTATCCGCCGTCAAATCGTCGGCTAATCATTTCACGGAGCATCTTGGTCGCGCCGTTGGTGAAAAGGTTGTCAAGGCACAGCACGGCGCAGAATCTGTTGCCGAGAAGGCAGTTGATGCCCGCCACCGGCTGGAAGACACGATCCGTGAACGCCCGCTGATGGCCGTTGGGGCCGCAGCTGGCGCAGGCATCCTTCTGGCGCTGCTGTCTCGCCGCTAAACATGGCTGCCAGTCTCAAACATCGCGCTATTATGATGGCCGGCGGGTCCGTTATCGGGCTCGCCGGTGCTGGCGCACTCACTTGGGCCGGCGTTGTTGCCTTGGCGCCTTATATGGGGCTGGCATCGGCCGGCGCCGTTGTTGGCGGGCTTCTCATTCTTGGGGCGGCCTTTGCCATGTGGAAAGCAACACGCCCGGCCATTCCCATGGAAGAAGAGTTTGCAGGCGTAACCGCCGCAGCCGTCAACACTGCGGCATACATCCGCGATGATACACTCGACACCTTGACGGGTATGTCCATTAATGTGGTCGGGAATATGGTTGAGAAACGCCCCCTTCTCACATTGCTCGGTGTAGGCGTTGCGGCCTACGCTGTGGCGCGCGCCCCGAATACGAGCGCTGGAATAGTGGATCGTATGCTGTCCCGTCTGGTCTGACGGGACACATCTGGGGGCACAAAATGACACTTCCGCAAGCGGGCATCTTTGCTATTCTTTCCATGACTGCCCTGCTCTTCATCTGGGGCAGATGGCGACATGACTTGGTCGCCCTCGGCGCGCTCATTGCGTGTATACTCGCCGGGCTCGTGCAGCCCGGCGATGCCTTTTCCGGCTTCGGAAATCCTGCGGTCATCACAGTTGCATCCGTCCTTATTCTGAGTTTCGCGCTGCAGACGACAGGCGTTGTCGATACATTAACCGCGCGCGTCTTGCCTTCCAGTTCCGGCAGCACAGTCTCAATTATCGCCCTCTCGGCGCTCGCCGCCGGGCTTTCTGCCTTCATGAACAATGTCGGCGCCTTGGCGCTGCTGATGCCTATCGCCATCAAGACTGCCGGACGCCTGGGCGTCGCGCCCGGTCGCGTCCTGATGCCGGTCTCCTTCGCCTCTATTCTTGGCGGCATGACCACCCTTACCGGCACACCGCCGAACCTGATCGTTGCCGGTTTCAGTGGTGAGGCCGGTAGCACGGGGTTCACGATGTTTGATTTTGCGCCGGTTGGTCTTGCTGTTACAGCGGGCGGCCTTCTGCTGATTGCGATCGGCTGGCGGCTCGTTCCGGCGCGAGAGCGCGCCGATCTCACCAGCTTTGAAACCGCGCCTTATATAATCGAGGCGCGCATCAAGCAGGATTCTTCCATCATCGGCCAGTCCCTGCGTGACATCGAATATCAGCTCGACACCACCGATGCTCAGATCGTGGGCCTCCTGCGGGACGACCGCCGCATATCAGCGCCCAGCCCCTACCGTGAGGTGCGCAGCGGCGATGTGCTGGTGATCGAAGCCGACCCCAAGGCCATCGGCGACGCTCTCTCCAAGCTTGGCCTGAGCCTAGACACCATCGAGAAGGCCGAAGAAGAAAAGCGAGAAGAGAAGGAGAACGCAGAAAATTCGGGTAAGGAGGAGAAAGAGACCCAGCAGGAAAGCCGCCTCCAATCGGGCGATGTGATCCTGATGGAGCTTGCCGTTCGCCCGAACGCGCTGCTGCTCGGGCTTACCATCAAGCTCATCGAACTGCGGCGGGAGTTTGGCGTGAACCTTATTGCGCTTTCGCGGGACGGCAAGGAGTCGATGGCGCGCCTGAAC
This sequence comes from Hyphomonas polymorpha PS728, assembly GCF_000685315.1. Taxonomy (GTDB): domain Bacteria; phylum Pseudomonadota; class Alphaproteobacteria; order Caulobacterales; family Hyphomonadaceae; genus Hyphomonas; species Hyphomonas polymorpha. Next base: position 26,088 of record NZ_ARYM01000008.1, on the reverse strand, counting down.
TCTACGCCCATCCGCTCTGGCGACGTATTGCTGGTTCAGGGAAACCCCGACGCGATCCTTGAATTTGCAAACCGTTATGGCTGCGTGCCTCTTGCCGAACGTCCGCTGAAGATCCCGAACACACGCAAGGCATTCCTTGCCGCCGCCATTATGGTGCTAGCCGTTGCCGGCGCAGCCTTCGGGCTCCTGCCTGCGGCAATCACCTTCGCGGCCGGTGTCCTGGCTGTTGCCGTTTTCAAGGTCGTGCCCCTACGCAAGCTATACGAACCGATCGATTGGCCGGTGATCGTTCTGCTTGGCGCGCTCATTCCTGTCGCAGGTGCCATGTCGACCACGGGCGCAGCCGACCTTCTGGCCCAGGGCCTCATTACCGCATCAGGCGGCGCCAACCCGGTCTACACGATGATCATTCTACTGATCGTTACAATGACGCTCTCGGATTTCATGAATAATGCCGCAACTGCAGCTGTGATGTGCCCGATCGCCTTGGGCGCCGCTGCCCAGCTAGGGGTTAATCCGGACACTTATCTCATGGCGGTGGCGGTGGGGGCATCCTGCGCCTTCCTCACGCCCATCGGCCACCAGAACAATGCCCTCATTCTTGGGCCAGGCGGCTTCCGCTTTGGCGATTACTGGCGCCTTGGTCTGCCGATGGAAATCGTGGTGATCTGCGCCGCTACGCCCATGTTGCTATGGGTATGGCCTCTCTAATGACTGTGCCATGATGAAGAAAGCTGCGGAACCTCGGAAGCTCAAGCGCGTTCCCTTTTCACAGACCGAAAGAGTGGTCATTTGACAAAGGAGACTTCCATGCTTGGTTGGGCACTGACATTCTTTATCCTCGCAATCATCGCAGCCCTGCTTGGCTTCGGTGGCATCGCTGGCGCCGCTGCGAGCATCGCGCAAATTCTGTTCTTCGTCTTCCTGGCGCTTCTGGTGGTGACCTTTGTCGCCCGCGCGCTCCGGGGCCGGAGTATCACCTGACACATCCCTGTGTGTAAACATCCCTGCACCTCAAAGGGCGCCCTTCGGGCGCCCTTTTTTTTTAAAGAAAGCGGTCCCCGCCTTACGATGTTGGAAGCCACACGGAATATTTCGAACTTCCCCGGGAACTGAATCAATCTGGGCACGTTTCTTAGGTGTACAAAGCAAACAATTCGATCATCGAATGGAGAGCGCCATGACTAACAAGAATACTGTTAAAGGCGTTGGCAATCAGGTTGCCGGCAATGCCAAGGAAGCTGCAGGTAAAGTCTCAGGCAACAAAAAGCTCGAAGCCGAAGGCCGCCTTCAGGAACTGAAAGGCGATGCACAACGCGCCGCTGGCAAAGTTGAGGACAAGGTCAAGAAATCGGCGGACCAGAACCGGAAATAATCCGGCAAGTCCGCTTCAGGATACGGAGGAACTACAGGCGCCGCGTCAGCGTCCCCCCACCCCCCACGTGAGGCGCCTGTTCCGCCACCCAACCAAGGTTGGGTGGCGGTTTCCGTTTTGCCGCTGATGCGCGCGAAAATCCGCGATGCGGCAGCGCCTTCAATCAGCGCCCTCGTCCCCCAGCTGGTGCACCAGCGAGAAATCAACCCGCAGGCCGTCTTGGTTCATCACACGTGAAACCTGCCCACCTGCCGAACTGACAATTCGCTGAATGACCGTCAGGCCTGTACTCGTCGATGAAGATGCTTCGGAGGCAACGTCTGGCACATTTTCCAGCGGTTCGATCCAGGAAAGGTGCAGCCAACCATCCTCGATGCGGCCCTCACAATGGATCTCACCCCCGTTGCGCAAGGCGCCATACTTCAGCGAGTTTGTCGTCAGTTCTCCGATCACCACAGCAATCACACGCATCTGCGCTTCATCGACCAGGCAATCGGGCATGCCGCAGACATCAATTGTTTCTTCCGAAACGCCAGCGGCATCCACAAGGTCAGCCACCAGAGACCGCAGCGGGAAATCGCTCGACGCCTCCACCAGCTTTCCCTGCGCCACAGCCAACGATGAGAAGCGAGCCACCAGTTCCTCGGCAAAGCGCTGATGCTCCGGGGTTTGCCGCGCGCTGATCTTGGCAATGGCGCTGGCCACGGCAAAAGCGTTCTTCAACCGGTGACGCATTTCCAGAGCGATGGTGTCATACATCTTCCGGTTGGTAACTGCATCGGTCACGTCCTTGGAAACGACGAGCACACCTGTCACCTCCCCGTCACCATCCCGGATCGGCGAGACGCGTACGTCCCACCATTTTGGCCGGCCGCGGGCCGTCGGGCAAAAGCCGCGAAAGTCGGTTGTCTCTCCAATGGCCCCCTTCGCGGTGGCCTCCTGCACGACAGGATGAGAATCCTCCGGCCAGAGATCCCACCAACGCCGGCCGACCACATCCATCTCCGCATTCAACTGGCGCGCCACCAACCCTGCCGGGTTCATGTAGCGGATGCGGCCGTCGGTATCGAGGACCTTGATGCAATCGCGGCTACTCTGAAGCAGAGCAGCGAGAACGGGATCGGAAAGACTCCCTGAAAGATCGTCCAGAGAGACGGCCCGCAAAGCGCCATCTGGTGCCGGGCTGCGATGCATTGCACCATACTCCTCGCTCGGTCCCACGGCAGAATTGCCCACTTGCACTTCCCCCACACCAGAAAGAAGCGGAAATGTCTGCTTTGCGCAAGCCCTGGTTGCTAGTTCCGGCACAATTGGGGCAGCTTGGTTAACAGCGTGCAAACCAGGTGGCGCAACCATGCCCCCTGCGTGATTCTGGGGCAACCGTCCTTGGAACCGATCGAAAATGCTCTCTATGCGGATTTTGATGACACAGCCCCTGTTATCCCGGATTCAACCCATGATGAGCTTCGTGAATCGACCGGCTCAGGAGACAAAAAGACACAAAAACTTTTACGCAGATGCCTGGCAACCGGATTTCAAATCAGCAATATTTTTTGCAGAGGCCCCTCTTTGTCGTCTGGGAGACAGAAAGGGCACTCCCCTACTCCCGCATGACGCGGAGAACTTCCAACTCGTGATCGCGCCCATCCGCGCCGCGCCACGTCATGGTATCCCCCGCCCGCAGACCGATCAGCATCGCGCCCACCTGCGTGAGCACAGAAATCCGCCTAGCCGCTATATTCGCCTCATTGGGATAAACCAGCGAGAAATCGTCATAGAGAGCGCCATCATAATGGAAGCGCACCCGGTCATGCATCCGCACCACATCAAGCGGCACGTCTTCCACAGGAGCAATCAGCGCCCGCGTGAGTTCTTCGATCAGGGTATCAGCAGCAGGCTCGCGGCCCTGAACAGCATGGGCAAGGTCTGACAGGCGTTCGAGTTCTTCATCCGTCACATAGACGGGCGGGCGTTTGAATTTGGACATGTGTATTCCAGATGCATGAAAGCGCCACCGCCGGCACGGGCGGAGCGGGTTGATGATTTTAAAGGTGAAGGCCAGTCTCTCCCCTGATTGCGCCCAGGTTACAGGCAAAATCAGGGGTTAGCGGCGTGCGGCAGCACGCGCAGCGGAAATGAAAAGGAGAGCCGTATTCAGCGTCATGGCTGCCAACATGGCCACGCGGGCGGCCTAGTCAAGCCGTTCAGTCAGTGAGGCGGCCGTCCCACGCCCCCTTGCGGGCGCCCGGGCCGGGATGGGGCACCACATCTCGCGGGCTGACCGCTTCGCCGCATTCGGAGCAAGTCAGCACGCTGTGGAAGTCGTGCCCGCAGGTCTTGTGCCGGTGCAGCAGCGGCGGCCCCTTCTTTCCGGCATAATATGCATCCCCCCAATGCACGAGGCTGATAATCACCGGATAGAGCCCCAGCCCCTTCTCCGTCAGCCGGTATTCGTAGCGCAGCGGTGTCTGGCTGTAGGCAACCTTCTCCAGAACGCCATGATCGACGAGATGCTTCAGCCGCTCGGTGAGCACGCGCCGGGCAATGCCCAGATTCTCCTGGAACTCATCGAACCGCCGTACACGGAGAAAAGTTTCCCTCAGCACCAGTAACGTCCAGCGGTCACCTACCACCGCCATCGCGCGCGCCAGCGAACAATTCTCCCGATCAAGATCCTGCCACTTCATACCACCACTTTAAGCATTGACTTGGTCTTAATTCAAGACTTACCTATCCGTTAACAGAGGGAGGCAGTGATGCCAGACCAGAAAATACCCGAGCGGAACGCCACCTGCGCCATCATCGGCGCCGGAGACTTCATAGGGTCTGCCATCGCGCGCAAATTTGCGGCTGAGGGCTACACCGTCTTCGCGGGCCGGCGCACGGCAGATAAACTGGAAAAGCTGAAGACAGAGATCGAGGCGGCCGGCGGTCAATGTATCGCCCGCGGCCTGGATGCTCGGAAAGAGGAAGATATTACCGCCTTCCTTCAGGAGGCAGATGCCCACGCGCCGCTGGAAGTTGTCATCTCCAATCCCGGCGCCAATGTCTATTTTCCCCTGCTCGAAACAAGTGAGCGTGTTTTCTTCAAGGTGTGGGAGATGGCCTGCAAGGCCGGCTTCCTGACGGGACGCGAAGCCGCCAGGCTGATGCTGGCGCGCGGCAAGGGCTCCATCTTCTTCACAGGCGCCACCGCAAGCCTGCGTGGCGGTATGGGTTATGCCGCATTCGCCAGCGCCAAGGGCGGCCTGCGCCTGATGGCCCAGGCCATGGCCCGCGAACTCGGCCCGCAGAACATCCACGTCGCCCACCTCATCATTGACGCAGGGGTAGATACCAATTTCGTCAGAGAGCGGATAAAATCATCCCGTGGCGAGGATGCCATCAGCAACCTTGCACCCGACACCCTGATGGATCCCGCCTCCATCGCGGATGCCTACTGGTATCTGCACCAGCAGAAACGAGACGCATGGACCTTCGAAATGGACCTGCGCCCCTACAAGGAGACCTGGTAATGAAGACCGTTGAGTTTCAGTTCGATTTCGGCAGCGCCAATGCCTATCTCGCCCACAAGGTCGTGCCGCAGATCGAGGCTCGCACCGGCGCCCGCTTCGATTATGTGCCCGTTCTGCTCGGCGGCGTCTTCAAGCTGACAAACAATCAGTCTCCCATGCAGGCCTACGCCAACATCCCCAACAAGCTCGCCTATGAACGGCTGGAGATGGACCGCTTCATCCAGCGCCACAATATCCCATTCGTGATGAACCCGTTCTTCCCGGTCAACACGCTGCTGATGATGCGCATGGCAACCGCTGCCGCAATTGATGGCGGCCTGATGGAGCTGGTTAATGCGACCTTCCCGCTGATGTGGGAGCAAGGTCTGAACATGGGTGACCCCGATGTCGTGGCAACACATCTCTCTGCCGCTGGCATAGATGCTCCTCGCCTGATGGCCCGCGCCCAGGAGGATGACGTGAAGCAGCGCCTGATGGCCACGACGGAGAACGCCGTCAAACGCGGCGCCTTCGGCAGCCCAACCTTCTTTGTAGGCGGCGATATTTATTTCGGGAAAAACACCCTGCCGGAGGTGGAAACGCGCTTCTCGGCCTGAGTCGCCGGCGCCTCATTGGAATACGATACGGGCAGGCCAGGGGCTTGCCCGTTTTTTTTGCGGCGCCGCACAAAGAAACTGCATTCGCCGTCCGAACCGCAACAATCTCTACAGATCGTCGCCTAAGGATTTGCGCCAGCCCCTGCCAGGCGCTCACTGACCCTGCTCTGCAGAATCGCATGGAGGGACCATATGCTGCAAACGATCCGCAAGACGATGAAATCTCAGATCAGCGTGCTGGCACTCATCAGCGCGGCGGGGATGCTGCCGGCGCTTGCGCAGGCTTCAGACGCTCCCGCCACGGATGATCAGGCGGTGATGGAGGCAGTGGTCGTCGAAGGGCGCCGCGTATCGCAGACGGATCTTGCCATCGGGGTTGGCGAAGCGACCAACACCGTCGCCGTGACGCGCGAGGAGCTTCTCTCCGCGCCGGGCGGTATCTCCGGCCTTAAGATGCTCGAGACCCTCCCCGGCTTCAACGTCCAGACGGATGGCGCCCTGGGTCTCTATGAGTTTGGCAACTCGGTGACCGTTCGCGCCTTCAACCTTCAGCAGATCGGCTTCGTGCTCGACGGCGTCCCCATGGGCCGCTCTGATGCATTTGGTGGCAGCCCGATATTCCGCTATGTAGACAATGAAAACCTTGGCTCGGTGGTTGCCTCGCCCGGCGCGGGCGACGTCTCGCTGCCCAGCTACGCCTCACTTGGACCGATCGTTTCCTACCACTCCATTCTGCCCAGCGACAAGATGGGCGGTATGGCCGCCATCACCATCGGCGACGACAATCTCCAGCGGACATTCCTGAAACTCGAAACCGGCCGCATCGGCGGCTTCTCCGCCTATCTCAGCCGCTCCAAGACGGACAGCGACCTCTGGCGCGGCGCCGGCTCCATCGACCGGGAACACCTCGAAGGCAAGCTGCGCTACGACTTCCAGAACGACGCTTTCCTCCAGCTCGGCTATGTCAGCAACGACTTCTTCGACTACGACTCCCCGTCGATGAGCCGCACGCTCTATGAAGCCCAGGGCCGCGAGTATGGATATATCGGTTACATCCCCGACAGCTGCATCTCGCCCCGGCCGGGCGTCTACGATTTCAACGGCGACAATGTCATCAACGCCAGCGATTTCACGCCCGTCTTCACGCAGGGCTCCTGCATGGATTACTATGAAGACCGCATCAACATCCGCGATGACGTCCTCTATTCGCTGAACGGCGGCATGGCCCTCACCGACAATATCAGCCTCACCGCCACCGCCTATTATGAAGACAAGGACGGCTACGGAGTATCTCCTGACAGCTATTCCAACACGCTCGGCATCTACAACCGCCAGCGCGCGGCGGGACTGGATGTCGTTCATCCGCGCGGTGTTCAGTATGGCCTCTCCGGCGTCGGCGGCATCCGCAAGGGCATCGTGGCTGGCCTGAGCTGGGAAATCGGCAAACACACGCTCGAAGTGGGCGGCTGGACCGAGAGCGACGATTATCACCGCACCCAGCTGCGCCTCAACAAGACCGGCGGCACCGCCGATGGCGACGTGATCTGGGATGAGGTCGCCTATTATCGCCGCGACTACGACTCCCTGCGCGAAACCCGCCAGTATTATATCAAGGACACCATCCGACTGCTCGACGAAAAGCTCGCCTTGGAGCTTGGCCTGAAGATGCTGGACATCGACTATTCGCTGAACGGCTTCCGCGACTATTACGACTATGAAGTCACCGGCACGCCGGTCTTGATCTCGGCCAACTACAAGAGTGATCCCCTGCCCATGATCGGCGCGGTCTACTCGCTCAACGCCACCGACCAGATCTTCGCTTCCTACTCGCAGAACTATGCCCTGCCGCGCGGTACGGATGATATCTTCTCGACAGCGGTCACCTTCGACGCGCCCAAGCCGGCCGCAGAGGAAGCCGACAACTTCGAGCTTGGCTTCCGCACCAACCGGCCGACCTTCAACGGCGCGGTCTCGGTATTCTATACCAGCTTTGAAAACCGGCTTGTCGCCGGCAACGTCCAGAACCCGGAAACCTTCGAGAACGAGACCTTCTATATCAACGCCGGCGGCACCACCGCTTACGGCGTCGAACTCTCGGGTGTCTGGCAACCGGAAATCTTCGACAACAAGCTCTATGGCGACGTGAACCTCACCTACAACCACGCCGAGCTTGATGATGGCTTCGCCGGAAACCCCGCCGGCAGCCTGCTAGCCGACAGCCCGGAATGGCTGTTCACCGGCGGCGTCACCTGGGAGCCGACTGAATGGCTCGTCGCCAACGTGTCCACCAAATACACCGGCGAGCGCTATGCCGACTTCCGCGAAGCCGCCTCTTCAGCCGGCAACAAGATGGAAAGCTACTTCATCTGGAGCGGCTATGTGGATCTCGGCGGCCCGAACAATTTCGGCCTCCCGGAAAATGTCAGCCTGCGGTTCAACATCGACAACATCTTCGATGAAGACACTCTCGCTTTCACCTTCACCACCACGGGCTCCGGTGCGGCCACCTTCCGCCCTCTCAATCCGCGCACCGCTCAGGTGACGCTCACGGCGAGGTTCTGATCATGCTTCTCCCATCAAGGATCTCTGTCTTATGATCCTGACGCCTGAAACACTTCTCTTCATTGCGGCGATGCTGGCGGCGGGGGCGCTGGCGGGGTTCGTGGCTGGATTGTTCGGGATCGGGGGCGGCTTTGTCGTCGTCCCCGCCCTCGCCTCGGTGCTTACCATTCTCAGCGCCGGGTCGGACGCAATTGCGCCCGACAAGATAATGCACGTCGCCATCGGCACATCGCTGGCCACCATCATCTTCACCTCGATGCGCTCGGTCCAGGCGCACGCAAAACGCGGCGCCGTCGATTTCGAGATATTGCGAAGCTGGACCCCGTGGGTCGTGATCGGCGTGGTGCTTGGCCTACTGGTCGCGCAATACTTGGATGGCCACGCCCTCAAGGTCACCTTCGGCGTCGGCGTTTTCATCATGTCCTGGCACTTCCTGTTCCCGGTGCTCACGCGCCGGGGCCCGGTATCTACGGAAATGCCGAAGGGCTTCATGCGCGGTGGCCTCGGCAGCGTGCTGGGCGGTTACTGCACGCTGCTTGGCATTGGCGGAGGCACGCCTGCCGTCCTTATCATGACCCTCAGTGGCCAGCCGATGCACCGCGCGGTGGCCACCGCTGCCGGCTTCGGAACGATCATTGCCGTACCCGGAACAATCGGCAGCATCATCGCCGGCTTCGGCCAAACCGGCCTGCCTTTCGGGTCGCTCGGCTATGTCAACGTGATTGCCGCCCTCGCCATCACATCGATGAGCGTCATCACCGCCCCATGGGGCGTGGCCGTAGCGCACAATCTTAACGCTACCCACCTGCGCCGGGCGCTGGGTCTTTACCTGCTCGTCACGTCCAGCATCATGCTGGTCTCTGCCTTCTCGCCGCCTCCGCGCAGCGTCACCCCGTTTAACGTCGAAACCGCTCCGGCGGTGTCCACTATGAGCGCCGACATTTCGGTACAAAATCTGGAGCAAGATCATGGGATATAGACTCACACGCCGTAACCTGTTTTCGGCTGGCGCCGGCGCGGCCGCCGTCGGCCTCGCGGGCTGCGCAACCACCACCTCAGCGACGGCTTCGGCTGCCGCTGAGGCCCGCGGCGCCTTTCCGCCGGAGCCGAAAGAAGCCAGCCTCTTCGGCCCGGAACCCGGCCTTGCGCTGCTCTCCCGCAACGAAAATCCCTACGGCCCGGCGCCCTCCGCTCTGAAGATGATCGAAGCAGCCGCCCGCAAAGGCGCTTACTACACCAATGAAGAGGCCACGAAGACGCTGGCAGGCATGATTGCCGAACGCCACGGGGTCTCGCCGGAGCAGATCGTCATCACCACGGGTTCAGGGGAAGCGCTCAGCGCGCTGGCCCTCATCTATGGCCCCAAAGGCCCCATCGTGGCCCCGCGCCTCTTCTGGGATACGACCGCGCTCTATGCCGCCAAGCTCGGCCTGGCAGAAATCACACGTATTCCGCTTACGGAAGACATGAACATGGACCTGCCGGCCATGGAAGCGGCCATCACGCCGGAAACCGGCATGGTGCAGCTGTGCAACCCGAACAACCCGACCGGCATCGCCATGCCCGGTTCGGTCATTAGGGCTGCTGCCTCCAGCATGGCAGCAAAAACCACAGTGGTTGTCGACGAAGCCTATATTGAGCTTGTGGATGACGAAGCCTCAATGACCTGCATTCCGCTGATCAAGGAAGGCAAGGACGTTATCGTCACGCGCACCTTCTCGAAGATCTATGGCATGGCGGGTATCCGCGTCGGCTACACCATCTCTTCGGCAGAAACGGCCGCAAAGATCCGCTACACGCAGATGTCCTGGACCCCGTGCACGTCCATCGCCGCCGCCATCGGTTGCTACAATGATGAGGCATTCATCGCCGGCTCCAAATCGAAGATTGTCGAAGCCCGGGAAATGATCACCACCACGCTCGATACCCTCGGCTTGCCCTATCTGAAGTCCCAGACCAACTTTGTCTATTTCCAGAGCGGTATGCCCGCCAACGACCTGCAGAAAGCCATGGCGGCCGAGCAGATTTCCATCCGCGGCCAGTACATGGACTATACGCCCTGGAGCCGCGTTTCGACCGGCAAGCTGGAAGATGTGGAGCGTTTCTGTAAGGCCCTGCCCCGAATGGTCAACGCATAGAGGCCACCCGCCTGCGGGCGGATTTACGATTTGCCCGCAGAATTTAAGAAACACATGTCCGGAAATGTGCGTGAATAACCCGGATCGATCAAATTTGATCGGTCCGGGATATCCGGAATTCAAGGACGGGTATGCATAACGGCACGGTAACCAAGATGTCCGGGGGGACGCTTTATCCGTGCTCAGCTATCCACCACCACGCTTTGAACAGCAAAAATCCGAAGTGCTTCAGCGCTACCGGATTCTAAGAAGTGAAGATGTTCACAACGCGGATCACATTGCTCGGGCGGCTTCCCTGGCGCTCGGCGCGCCCATCGTGATCGCCGCCCTCAACGAACGCTATCGCAACTGGTATCGCGCCGCTCACGGCGTTTCCGAAGGCAAGTTCGACAGCCTGCAGACATTCTGCGCCTCCGCAAACCTGTCCGATGAAGCCTTCGCGGTTACCGATGCGCGGCTTGAGTCCTATTTCGCGCGCGAACCCGCCGTCACAGGCAGCCCGAATGTCGTCTTCTTTGCCGGCGCCCCACTCAGCGATCCTGATGGCAAGCGCTTCGGCACGCTTTGCCTCATCGACAGTCAGCCGCGAACCCTCACACTCGAACAGCTCGAGCTTCTTAAAAGCATGGCGCATATCGTTAGCCAGGATATCTGCGTCTGCAGCGCCGGGCGCTATGCCGTGCAGGATCTGATAGACGCCGAGGAGGAGCGCTGCGCGCTCTACGATCTCGCCGTCACCGATCCACTGACAAAAACGCTGAACCGCCGCGCCTTCTTCCGCTTCGCGGAGCGTGAAGTGCAACGCGCACATCGTCACAACCATCCCATCAGTGTACTAATGTTCGATATTGATCACTTCAAACGGGTCAACGATATCCACGGTCACGCAGCGGGCGATGAAGTCATCGTGCGCCTGTCGCGCTTGGTGGCCGATAGCATCCGAGACACAGATCTGCTCGGCCGTCTCGGCGGCGAGGAGTTCGGCGTTATCCTTCCCGAAACTGGTATTGAAGCTGCGCTCCTTCTGGCAAACCGCCTGCGAGAGTCCGCACGGGGCCTCAGCTTCAAGAGCGCCGAAGGCAGCTTCAACATCACCATCAGTATGGGCATCAGTCAGCCGGAGATGGGGGAGACAGATATCAATCTCTCTCTGGAGCGGGCAGACAAGGCGCTCTATCGCGCTAAACGCCTGGGCCGCGACCGGGCCGAGCTGATGTCCGCCAGCCCGGAGGGGGCCCAGATCATTCCGCTCCCGCTCCCCCGCGGAGCCGCCGGCGCAGCCTGACACCCGTCCTCATTCGGCGCGGCGCGGGCTGCAATCGTCGGTGCGCTTGCGGCTTGTTTCCTTGCCGGAGGAAGGGTGGAATTTCAGCTCCAGGCAATGCCCTGTCGCCGTCAATCCGGTCACTTCAATGCGCCGGCCTTCCGCCTCATAGCCGATCACTTCAAACCCCTGCTCCGCCAGCTGCCGGCTCGCTTCCTCAAAGCCGGCGGAATGGCCGATGGCATACCTGGCCGGCGTCGGCATCATACCGCGTTCAGCCCCGGCTTCGGTCTGCGCGGCACTCTTGCCTGCGCCAAGGGTTCCGGCGGCAATCATCGCCATAACAAGGGTGGCCACAACATACGGTGTGCTTTTCATAGGATGGTCCTATCGCTAAGGGTTGGCCCTGTCTGCGGTTTGCCGAATGCCGGCTGACAGGCACCTGCCCCTTCCTGTCAGGTTTCTGTCAGCGCGGGTTCGGGATATGACCGGACGTGTCCGGAAATGTCCGTCTAATGGAGCTGTCTGTCCCCGTGTTGTCCCGATTTGTCTTGAAATGGCTGCTGGTTGCCTGCTTTCTGCTGGCCCTTGCCGCGCCCGCCTTGGCGGACTGGGACGATGGCGATGATGATGACGACCGTTACAGCCGCGATCAGGACATCGTCTGGAATGCCCGTAAAAGCGGAGAAATCCTGCCGCTGGAAGTGATCCTCGGCTCCATACTGCAGCGCTATCCCGGCGAAGTTCTGGAACTGGAACTGGACGATGATGACGGCCAGCTCATCTATGAGATAGAAATCCTCACCCGCCGGGGCATTGTGTTGGAAATGGAAGTCGATGCCCGCACTGGCCGCATACTCGAAATCGAGGAAGACGACTGATGCGCGTCCTTCTCGTTGAAGATGAACCCCTGATTTCAGACGATATTTCCGCCGCGTTGCGCGATGCCGGCTTTATCGTGGATCTCGCCCGCGATGGCGAAGACGCCTGGTTCAAGGGGGATACCGAATCCTATGACGCCATCATCCTGGACCTTGGCCTGCCCCGCATGGACGGACTTTCGGTCTTGAAACGCTGGCGCGCGGCCGGCTTGGTCACACCCATCCTGATCCTCTCGGCCCGCGGCAGCTGGATGGAGCGCGTCGACGGCATCGAGGCCGGCGCCGATGACTACCTGCCCAAACCCTTTGAAATGGCGGAGCTTATCGTCCGTCTGCGCGCCCTCATCCGCCGCGCCGCGGGCATGGCCCAGCCTGTCCTTCAGGCCGGGGACCTGATGGTGGATACCCGCCGCATGACCATCGCCTATGCCGGCCAGCCCGTTCGCGTCACGCCTCTGGAGTTCCGCCTCGTGGACTATCTCGTCCACAACATGAACCGCACCGTCTCTGCGGGTGAACTCGCCGAACACCTCCATGGCATGGAAGATACCGGCGACACCAACGCCATCGAAGCCATCGTCTCGCGCCTGCGCCGCAAACTTGGTCCCGGCGTTATCAACACCCGACGCGGCTTTGGCTACGTCATCGAAGCGGACGCGTGAAACCTTTACGGTCCATCCGGTTACGCCTGCTGGCTGGCGGCGCGTTGGCGGTGGCGGTTGCCCTGCTGATTTCCTGGTTCACACTCGTCCTGCTCTTCGACAGCCATATCCGGCGCAACACCGAAGATGACCTGATCCGCCACGGCCGCGCCATCGTCAGCGCGCTCACCTTCTCTCCCGCGGGCTTCTCAGCAGACACATATCAGCCCAGCGACCTGCGCTTTGACCGGCCGGCCAGCGGCCTCTACTGGCAGGTCTCGCGCGGCGACAACATCATCCGTTCCCGGTCATTGTGGGATAATGCCCTTGATGTACCCGTGGGTGTGGACGGAACGGATTGGCACAGGGGCACAGCGGCCGGCCCCTTCGGCCAGGATCTTGTCCGCGTGGCCCGCACAATCCAGGAAAACGAATCCGCCGAACCGGTCACCCTGATCGTGGCGGCTGATCGCGCCAGCCTGATTGATGCGCGCCAGGAATTTGCCCGCGAACTGGCAATCTTCCTGACGCTGCTCTGGGCCACGCTCAGCCTGGCAGCCTGGTTCCAGGTAACGATTGGCCTTCTCCCGCTGCGGGCGGTGCAGTCATCCATCAGTGAACTGAAGTCCTCTCCCGCCTCGCGGCTTTCTCCCGGCCGGTTTGCAACCGAGGTGACGCCTCTGGTCGACCAGATCAACGAACTGGCCGATGCGCGCGAGGCTGATCTTCGCGCCGCCCGCGACCGCGCGGCAAACCTTGCCCATGGCCTGAAGACGCCCCTCTCCGCACTGCGTGCCGTCGCCCGGCGCGTGCGCGAGGCCGGTCAGGGCGACATGGCCGACGGGCTGGAACAGTCAATCCTCGCCGCCTCCGATGCAGTAGACCGCGAACTCGCCCGCGCGCGCACCGCTGCCAGCCTTGACCGGGGCCCAACGGCCCCCGCGGCAGTCATCGAGCGGCTCGTCTCCGTTCTCTCCCGCACAGATCGCGGGGAGCGCGTTGCGTTTGAAATGGATTGCCCTCCCGGCATCACACTTCCGGTATCGGCTGATCAGCTGATGGAAATGGCCGGGCCGCTGCTGGAGAATGCCGCCCGCTATGCCGCGTCCGTCGTTCGCGTTACTGCCCGCCCCCGGGATCTGGTGATCGAGGATGATGGCCCAGGTCTCGGCACGGCAAACCGGGAGCGGGTTATCCTGCGCGGTCAGCGCGCGGATGAACGGCCCGGTGGGCATGGCCTTGGCCTTGCCATTGCCAACGATCTTGCTGAGGCGACAGACGGCCGGCTGGACCTGGGCACATCTGACCTCGGTGGGCTGAAGGCCCGGCTAGTCTGGTGACAAATCTTCCGGCATCGGGTCAAGGCGGCGCATACCTGCCTCAAGACCAGCAAGCGCGAGATTCTCGCGGATAGTGGCGCCTCCAATCACCTTCTCCGGCGCAATCTCGGCCAAGGGCGCCAGGACAAAACTCCGCAGAAGCATACGCGGATGCGGCAGGATCAGCCGGTCCCCGGCCATCTCCACATCATCATAATACAGAACATCCACATCCAGCGTGCGCGGCCCCCAGCGCAGGCTGCGTTCACGGCCATGGTCCCGCTCGATGGCAAGGCAGGCCTCCAGCACCTCCATGGGCGCAAGCGACGTGTCGATCAGGACGCAGGCATTGAGAAAATGCGGCTGGTCCTCGATGCCCCAGGGCGGCGTTTCCCAGAGAGACGACACCGCCAACACCCGGATACCGTCCCAATCTTTCAGCGCCCGCACGGCGCCCAAAAGATGCGCCTTGCGATCTCCAAGATTGGAACCGAGACCTAGCGCCGCTTCAGCCATGGCGTTCCCGCTCTATGGCTATGCCGACGTGATTGACGATATGGCGGATCGGCGCGCGGGGCTTGCGGATCTCGACACGGATTTTCTGGATGGGCGGGAAATTTGCAAAGATTGCCGCGGCAATCCGCTCCGCCAGCGTTTCGATCAGATTGAACACTTCTGTCTCAGAAACGCTCGCAACCAGATCACAGATCTCGCCATAGCAGACGGTATCTTCCATCACATCGCGCGGCGGCACGTCGGTGTGCATGTCGCAGGTAATATCGACCTCGAAAATCTGGCCTAATGCCTTCTCTGCTTCCTTGAGGCCGTGATAGCCGTGGATGCGGAGATTGCGGATGATAATCTCAGTCTTCATGCCCTGCCCCTTCGATCGCCTGATACAGGCGCAACATATCGGTGTGCTCAGCTACATCATGAACCCGCAGCACGCGAGCGCCCCGCTGCAGCGCCATCAAATGAGCCGTGAGCGTGCCAGCAAGGCGATCATTTACGGCCCTGCCAGTGACACGGCCGATAAAGCTCTTGCGGGAAAGCCCCACCAGAACAGGGCAGCCATACGCCGCCAGCGTGCCCAGCCCGGCAATCACCTCAAGGTTCTGCCGGGGCGTCTTGGCAAAGCCCACGCCAGGGTCCAGCCAGATATGCTCCTTAAGGATGCCATGACGCGCCGCCGTCTTGAATGCCCGGTCAAAGAAGGCGCGCATATCGGCCACCGCGTCCACGGCGTCGTCGGCCGTTCCGCGATGATAGGTGATGACGATAGCTGCGCCGGTCTCCGCAACGGTTGCAGCCATTTCCGGATCGCCGGTCATGCCGGTGACATCATTAATGATCACCGCTCCGGCCTCGACCGCCGCGCGCGCAACGGAGGCTTTTACCGTGTCGATGGAGATCGGCGCCCTGATGCGCGCGGCAAGATGCCGGATTATGGGGATGACGCGGACAAGCTCTTCCGCCGCAGATACCGGCGCGGCGCCGGGCCGGGTGGACTCTCCGCCGATATCAAGAATGCCGGCGCCTTCGGCGAGCATCCGCATGGCCTGAACCTCAGCCGCGCCGAGCGTATTATGCCGTCCGCCATCGGAAAAGCTGTCTGGCGTAACATTCAGGATGCCCATGATCACCGGTTCAGCGCGCACGCGCGCCAGAATCTGGTCTCGGCGTTCCGCCTCAATCATCGAAACCTCCTTCCAGAAGTGTCTGGCCAAGCCCGATCAACGCAGACGGCAAAGCTGCATCAAAGGAGCGGCCCGTAAAAGCGCTGACAGGCTGGAATATCCGCAGGCTGTTGGTCAGGAAAATGCCGTCTGCTTCTGCAAGGCGTTGCAGCGTCAGGCTTTCCTCGCCCGCTTCAAACCCGGCGCCCAGCGCCTCTTTGAGCAGCCAGCCCCGCACGATACCCGGCATCGCGCCGTCAGAAACGGGCGGGGTCACCAGACGATTGCCAAACTGCGCAAACACATTGGCCGCAGACGCGCAGGCGATCTTCCCTTCTGGCGAGAGCATCAGCGCCTCATCCGCGCCGGCCGCCACTGCCTCGCGCAGAGCCATGATATTATCCGCATAGGATAAAGTCTTGTGGCGAGCGGTCGGTGAGGTCGGGTTTCGCCGGATTGTGCTGACGCCAATACGAACCGGCGCCATCGGATAGAGCATCTCCATCGGCGAAAAACGCGCCATCAGGGTGGGCGCGCCGGCTGTCTCTCGCCCCAATCCGCGCGCGCCGGGACCGCGGGTAACCGTCAGCCGCAGCGCGCCATTTGCACCATCAGGAACAACGTCGTTGGCGAGAACTTCCAATTGCTCTTGGGCAACATCAATTCCAAGAGCCGCAGCATCTCCCGCGAGGCGCGCCAGGTGCAGTCTTTTCAGGATAATCCGTCCACCCACGACACGCGAAGTGTCAAACACACCATCCGCCAGCAGCAGACCGCGATCTGTCAGGTCGAATGGCTGAACATTCTCAGCCTCAGAGACGGATTGGTTCAGCCGGATCATGTCTGCCTCCAGGCGCGGGCGATGTTGAGAAAGTTCTGCAGCAGTTCGGGCCCGTATTCAGTGAGAATGGATTCAGGGTGGAACTGAATACCATAGACCGGCAATTCCCTATGCGACAGAGCCATCACTTCACCGGAGGGCGAAATAGCATCGACCATCAACTTGCCTTCCGCCTCTGGCGCCTCGGCAATGAGAGAATGATAAAGCCCCACATCAAAAGCCGGCGGCAGCCCTTCGAACAACCGCAACCCGCTATGCCGGATGCGCGCCGGGCGGCCATGCGCGGGCGATTTCGCTCGTGTGACAGGGCATCCATATGCCGCCGCGATCGCCTGATGTCCGAGGCAGACGCCGAGAATGGGTACGCGCCCACCAAACGCGCCGATCGCCTCCAGCGAAACACCCGCCTCTGCAGGTGTGCACGGACCCGGCGAGATGACCAAGGCTTCCGGCGCCATTGCCGCGATTCCGGCAACGGTAATCCGGTCACTGTCCACTACCTCAATCCCGCATCCAAGCTCACGGAAATAGCGCGCCAGATTGAAGACAAAGCTGTCCCGATTGTTCAGCACAAGGATCATGATACCTCCACCGGCTTAGCCGCTCCGATAATCCGCTCTGCTTTCAGGCGGATTTCCGCATGCTCCGCCTCCGGATCAGACAGAAGGGTTATTCCCGCCCCCGCCCATAGCCGTGCCTCCCCCGGCAACACTTCCAGCGTCCGGATCAGGATGGAAAAATCCATCGCGCCATCATGCCCCATCCAACCCAGGGAGCCGCAGAAAATGCCCCGCGCCGCCGGTTCCAGTTCATCAATAATCTCCATCGCGCGCAGCTTCGGCGCGCCGGTGATGGAGCCGCCGGGAAACACGGCCGCCAGCAGGTCTGCTGCCGTCTGCCCCGGCGCCAGTTTCCCCTCTACCGTCGAGACAAGGTGGTGGAGATTTGCAAAGGTCTCTAGCCGGCAGAGCGATGAAACGGAAACCGAGGCAGAGGTGCAGACCCGCGAAATATCGTTGCGGAGCAGGTCCACGATCATCACATTCTCGGCGCGGTCCTTCTCCGAGGCGAGCAGCGCTGCGCGGGCGGCAGCGTCTTCGGTCACATCTTCGCTGCGCCGGATGGTGCCCTTGATGGGTTCGGCCTTTACCCGCCCCTCACCATCAGCGCTGATCAGACGCTCCGGCGAGAAACTTGCGATGCTCCTCCCTTCAAACACGCCGAACGCGGAAAAAGGCGCAGGCGAGCGGGCGCGGCCCTGAAGGTAATGCGCAAACGCGGCCTCCCGGCAGAGCGGCCCGGTTGTCCACAGGCCGGAAATATTGGCCTGATAGATATCCCCCTCGCGAATATATTCCCGGACACGCGCAACACCGGCCTGATAACTGCCCGGCGCGCTGTGCGGCGTCCAGTTGAGGGCTTCCGGCTGAGGCGGCGGCGAGACCGGCGCAGCCAGCCGCTCCTTCAGGCGTCTGATTTTCTCCTTCGCCCGTTTTGCGTCCGGCGCAGTATCTGCTGCCTGCAACCCCGCAGAATAAATATGGGCCATTCCGGCGCCATGATCGAAGGCGATGACGGTGTCATAGAGGCCAAACTCCAGCGCTGGCGACGGGCTGGCGCTGTGGTGAGACTGGAACCGGTCGATGAAGGCGGGCGCAAAGTCGTAGGACAAATATCCCGCAGCCCCGCCCTGAAACGGCGCGCCGCCCTCGACCCGGGCCAGTGGGCGCGCGCCTATCCAGGCACGCAGTTTTTCGACGGCCTCGGCAGATGTTTCCAGCCGCAATCGATCCACTGGCCAAACGCAGATATAGGAATACCTCGTCCCCGGATGCTCGGGCGCGGCGCTGTCGAACCAGATGAACCCATCTTCCCCCCGCAAAGCCATTGCGACGGCAACAGGATCAAAAGACGATAGGGCGACTGCCAGCATGGCGCTTATCTAGCCTGCCGAAGGAACTGCGGAAAGACGCAGATATGCCGGATTGGCGATGCAGCTTTGGTATTTGAGCCCCTGAAGCGCCCTTTACGCAGCTTCCAGCTTCGCGGGAGCAAGCGCCGAGCTCGACGCGCAGCCGCCGGTGGCAACCACCCCAAAGTTACCGGTCCGGCACTTCCAGGCCGCAACGGAGGAGGCAATCCCACGCCTCCTCCGGATCATCGGCGAACTCGAACAACTTCAGATCGTCTAGGCTGATCATGCCGGCCTCGGCGAACGCCTCGAAATTGATGATCCGTGTCCAGAAATTCCGGTCATAAAGCACGATGGGCATATGATGGCCCTTGCCGGTCTGGCTGAGAGTGAGGAGTTCGAATAGCTCGTCCATCGTGCCGAAGCCGCCAGGGAAGATCACCAGCGCGCGGGCGCGCATGGCCAGATGCATCTTGCGCATGGCGAAATAGTGGAACTGGAAATTCAGGTCGGGCGTGATGTAGGGGTTGGGGAACTGCTCGTGCGGCAGCTGGATATTGAAGCCGATGGTGACGGCGCCGGCATCGCGCGCGCCGCGATTGGCCGCTTCCATAACGCCGGGGCCGCCGCCCGTGGCGATGACATTGTCGCGCCACTGCCGTCCATCACAGAGAGCGCCGCCCCGCTCGGATGCGATGCGTCCGAAGGTGCGCGCCGCATTGTAGATGCGCGACTGCCACTCGCCGCCATCTTCGCGGATACGGGCCGAGCCGAAAGCGACGATGGTGGAGCGCACGCGCTCGCGCCGGAGAAACTCCTCGGCCTTGCTATATTCCATCAGGAAACGCGCGCCGCGCATGGAATCGCCCAGCACGAAATCCTGATCGAGCGCGGCCAGCCGGTAGACCGGGTTATCGCTGTAATTGTCCTCGGCCATGCGAGCCCTCCTGCCGGAATTAAAGGCCCCTTTTTAGGGCATTCTATTCTTCAGGACAGCGGGCAATCACTTTGATCTCGAAGTCGAAACCTGAAAGCCAGGTGACCCCGACAGCGGTCCAGTTCGGATAGGGCGCATGAGGGAAAACGCGGTTCTTGACTTCCATCACTGTTCCGAACTGGGCCTCAGGATCGGTGTGAAAGGTGGTGACATCCACAATGTCGCTCAAACTGCAGCCCGCCGCATCGAGCACTGCCTGGAGATTATCGAACGCCAATTGCACCTGTTTGGCGAAATCGGGCTCCGGGGAACCGTCCGGGCGGCTGCCTACCTGGCCAGAGATAAACAGCAGGTCACCGGAACGGATCGCAGCCGAATACCCGTGCTGTTCGTAGAGGGCATGGCGGTCCTTGGGAAATACCGGTTCGTTTCGGGGCATGTCGCTGTCCTTTCAGGAAGGCGCGCTTTGGTCGCGGCGTTGGTCAACGGCATGTAGGATCGATCGGGCGCAATGCGACCCTAATTCGTCACAAGGCGGCGCTGAGCGCCCGCCGAGCCAGCGCACTTTTACAGCCTTATGGCCGAGCTGACTGGCCTTGCGCCTAGGAGGCGGAGCGGTCCTGAGCAGCCGTTGAGGGCAGCAGGTGGCCTCCATTTAGCACGGCGCGACTCAGCGGCCGGCCGGATGCGGAGAAGGTGGCGCTGACCGAGGCGAGATCCCGGCAGGAGTTGAGCAGCGCAATCTTCTCGCCCTTGCTGAGCGCGGCGACGTATTCGGCGGCGGACTCGGCCGTCTCCGTACGTGCCCGGGCGATAGCCAGCGGCGTGTGAACCTCGTGGCGGCCAAGCGACCAGTGGGTATCGACCAAGGCGCAGCGGCGCTGCTGTTTCACCTGATCGAGCAGCAGGGTGTAGAGGTCTGCCGGGCGCAGATCGCGGAACACGGCCTGGGCCTCCTGCGCGGCGGCGAAGGACGCAGGCACGGCGACTTCCGCCGGAGAGACCAGCGCGCCCGCCTTTCGGAAGGCCTGACCGGCCGAGCGCTTGGCAGTCCAGTAGGAAAGCGGCACCGACAGGATGAGACCGATCGTGGCTGGCGCAAGCCAGGCGGCGTAGACCGGCGAGATGATCATGGCCGCCACCGTGAGCACCACACCCAGCGTCATGGCCGGCGCGCTGTGGCGCAGGGTGGCCATCAGGGAATAGCCATCCTCGGTGCGCTTCTGCGGCGACCAGCCGGAGTCGCGCCCCGTCAGCACGCTGATGACGGCGCTGGTTTGGGTGACCATCATGATCGGCGCGATCAGTACCGAGAGGAATGTCTCTGTCAGAACGCCCAGCGTGGTGCGGAACATGCCGACCTGCTTGCGCCAGAGCGGGCTGATCAGGCCATAGATGAGGCCGTAAATCTTGGGCGCGAAGAGGATGACCATCGTCACGATGAAGAGGTTCAGCGCGCGCACGGAGTCGATCACCGGCCAGGTTGGGAACAGCGAGAAACCATCCCCGAAATAGGACGGGCGCATGAAGCTGTTCTGCAGCGACAGGGCCATACCAACCGTGATGAAGATGAGCCAGAGCGGCGAGGAGAGGTAAGAGAAGATACCAGTGATCAGGTGGAACCGGCTGGTCCAGGCCAGGCCGCGCGTTTTCAGCAGCACCAGCATGTGCTGCATGTTGCCTTGGCACCAGCGGCGGTCGCGGATCACGAGGTCGATGATCGTCGGCGGCCCCTGTTCGTAGGAGCCGCTCAACGCCGGCTTGATCTCCACATTCCAGCCGGCGCGGCGCAGCAGTGCTGCCTCCACAAAGTCGTGGCTGAGGATGTGGCCGCCAAACGGCGCGCGGCCCGGCAGTTCCGGCAGGCCGGCCGCCTGTGCCATTGCCTGCACACGGATGATGGCGTTGTGGCCCCAGAAATTACCTTCCTTCTGCGCCCACCAGGCAATGCCATGGCCAAGCACCGGACCGTAGAGGGCAGCAGCGAACTGCTGGATGCGGGCAAACAGGCTTTCCCCGCCCACCAGTTGCGGGATGGTCTGGATGAGACCGGTGCGCGGCGCTTCTTCCATCTGGCGCACGAGTTCAATCAGCGTGTCGCGCTCCATATAGGAGTCGGCGTCATAGACGATCATATAATCGTAGCGCCCACCCCAGCGCGTGAGGAAGTCGCGGATGTTACCCGCCTTGCGGTGGTGGTTGATCGTGCGGCGGCGATACCAGATGCGGACATCGCCCGGTGCTTCCTGGCGGATACGCTCGAAAGCGGCCTCCTCAGCAAGGGCCACTTCCGGGTCGGTCGTGTCGCTGAGGATGAAGCAATCAAACCGGCCAGGCGCGCCAGACATCATCTGCGCAGTGGCCAGCACCGTGCCGAAGATATGCTCGACATTTTCATTGTAGATCGGAAAAGCAATCACCGTCCGCGTGTTGCGCAGATCCGGCCCTGCATCGGCGCGCGGCTTTTTCATCAGCGAGCCAATGGCGGAAAAGAAGCCCATGGTTGCGTTGATAAAGGCGTAGCAAACCCAGACGATATTGATCGCAAAGATCGCCAGCAGCGCCCACTCCAGCAGCGTCAGCCCGGAAACCGACAGCACTTCGTGCATCTCATAGGTCGCCCAGGCCGTCAGCCCAAGAGACGAGACCAGAAGGAACAACTTTCGCCAGATCGCCGAAACGGGGCGGCGGCCAGACACGGCGACGGGACCGGCCAGGGACTGGCTCGGCATGTCAATCGGGAACTCGGTGGGACGTGCGCGCAGCAAGGTCATTCCTTCCGCCAACGGTAAAGCCAGGTTTCAGTGATAGGCTTTCCCCCCTTCGTGAGCAGGGCGCGAAGCTCTGCCACGTCGATATTTTGTGCTTCGAGTTCGAAGCTGAGCCGGATTTTTCCGGTCTCGGGATTTGTCTTGATTACAGGATTGAGGATCTTCCCGGCCGAGGTGGAAATGTCGGCTTCCACACCGTTCAGCAGGGCTTCAGGGATCTGCTCATAGTCGATCACGAACAGCTGCTGGGTGGCGGCCGGCTTCACGCCCGCAAATGTCTCAGCCACCGTCGCCACATCTGGCACAGACGAGGTCAGCAGGCTCCACTTCATGTCATAGGACACGGTGTAGGCCGTACCCGGCTGCCAGGCGGTTTTCGGCTTCCAGTAGGCGACGATGTTGTCGTTGTATTCGTTGACCGTGGGGATCTCGACCAGAACCAGCTGGCCCTCGCCCCATCCGGCCTTGGGCTGCACCCAGACGGTCGGGCGATGATGATAGCCAGCCTCGATATCGGAATAGTCGTCGAAATCGCGTTTGCGCTGGACCAGCCCGAAACCGAGCGGCGGGCGATCAGCCAGCACGGACTCCTGCAGCGTCTTGGGGTTGAACAGCGGCCGCCAGACCCACTCGCCATTGTACATTTGGATCGAAAGGCCCTCGGAATCATGTACCGCCGGGCGGAAATCGTTGGGATGCTTGCGGATATCGTGCGGCGAGAAGAAATACATCGAAGTGAGCGGCGAGATGCCAACCGTTGACAGCGCCTTACGTGGGAACAGCGTGGCCGTGATCTGCATCTTCGTTTCAACGCCGGGGGTCACTGAGAACTCATAGGCGCCGGTGATGCTTTCCCCGTCGAGCAGTGCATAGATGCGGATCGTGTCAGTGCCCGGCGCAGGTTTCTGCAGCCAGAATTCGCGGAAATACGGGAATTGCTCCCCTTCCGGCGACGCGGTGCCGATGGAGATGCCGCGCGCCGAGGCGCCATACAGATTGCCAGCCCCCAGGGCACGGAAGAAACTTGCGCCGCGGAAGCTGATCAACTCGTCCCATTTGCCCGCGATATTCAGGGGCGTCACAACCCTGAAGCCGGCAAACCCCAGCAGACGCTTGGCCTCATCGGGCAGCGGCAGATCATAAAAATTGAAATCGTCTGCCGAATAGGGCCGGGCAACTTCCTCGCCCTCCTCAACAAAATTGAGGCGGACGGCATAGTTGAAGAGATAGCCGCGCGGGTCCGGCAGGATGCGGAACTTGTCCGAGCTGTCCTTCCAGAAAGCAGCGTCCTGACGCAGTTGGATGCGGCGATAGCCATCATAATCGAGCGCGGCAGCTTCTTTCGGAATGCCGGGGGGCGTCTGGAATGGGCGGCTGGCGAGGATTTCGGCCTTGCGGCGCACATCTTCAAAATCAAATTCCGGCGTGGCGGGGGGTGGAGGCGCTGCGGAGGGATCTTCCTCTGAAGCGGCCAGAGCCGCAGCCGCTTCCGGGCTCAGCGTTTCGACCACAGCCTCAGGCGCCACCGCCGTCATCGGCTCAACCGGCGCCTCGCTTTGAGCGGCGGGGTTTGCCGGAGCCGGCTTTGCCGGTGCCTCGGGCGCCGGATCAGCAGAGGGAGAACAGCTGGAAATCAGAAGTCCGGCCATCGCAAGGCCGCACACAATCCTCACAGAGACGCTCGATAACACCCTCAAGCGCACACTCCTTTACCAACACCTTCCCGAGGATCCGGGAGCCGCTTTGTTGCGGCGCGACATACCCGAAGCCTGTCTAACGAACGTCGCCGCGATTGGTTGCCCATGATCTTTGCTGGTCCCGCAGGGCAGCATGGATCAGGATACAGGCAGGATCAGAAAATGGGGCACGTTGTCAGATGGGAGGGAAACAGGGCCCGTTTTTCATGACAATGCGGCAAACCAAAGGCAGATTTGTGACCCCTGCACCGCGTTGCTGTCGTAGATGTGTCGTGAACGATCCGGCTGCAGCGCTGCCCGGAATCCGGTCACTGCGGCCAACACGAGCCGGGGCCTCAACCTGGGAAAAAGAGAGGGAGCGCCGCGAGGACAGGCAGTGTGCGGCGCTCCCAACCGGGGATTGTCAGGACGGAGAAGACTCCACCTGAATGGTCCCGGTATGCTGGTGGCGCTGGGCCAGGTTGCCCAGCAGCAGAAGGATCGGCGCCGCAATGAAGATCGACGATGCGGTGGCGATGAGTACGCCAAACACCATCGGCAGGGCGAAGTTTTCCACGGCCTTGCCACCCCAGATGGCCATCGGCACGATCGCCAGCAGGGTCGTCATCGACGTGAAGATACACCGCGTCAGCACCTGGTTGATGCTGGTGTCGATGATCGTTCGCAAGTCATATCGCTTGGCGAGGCGGATATTCTCCCGCATCCGGTCATAGACCACCACCTTGTCGTTCACCGAATACCCGATGAAGGTCAAAAGGGCGGCGATGGCCGTGAGGTTGAAGTCCAGCCCCATGATGACGAAGAAGCCGATCATCTTGGTAGTATCGAGCGCCAGCGTCAGGATCGCGCCAACGGCGAAGTTCCACTCGAAGCGCCACCAGATGTAGAGCAGCATCGCAAGGCTTGCGAGGCCGACAGCAATGGCGCCGTTGCGCGCAAGCTCGCCGGAAACTTTCGGTCCGACGACCTCCGTGCGCTCCACCGAGATTCCCGGATCGATCTCTGCCAGCGTCTTGCGAACGGTGTTGATGGCAGCGGTCTGCGCCGTCTCCCCACCTTCCTGGCGTTGGACACGGATCAGCACTTCGTTCTTTCCGCCCAGCTGCTGAAGGGACACTTCGCCAAGCCCGAGCCCGCCCAGTTCCGAGCGAAGCTGGCCCAGGTTGGCAGCCTGCGGCGTGGCGATCTCCACCTGGATGCCGCCGGTGAAATCGATGCCGTAATTCAGCCCCGGCTTCATGAAGAGGCCAACAGAGACAAGCGAGAGAAGGATGGAGCTGGCGATGCCGAAATACCGCGCCTTCATGAAGGAGATTTTCGAGCCATCCGGCACCACCCGGAACAGCGGCTCGATATTGATCTTCTTCATCTTGCGATAACGCACCCAGGTGGTCATCAGGATACGGACCACGGTAATGGCTGTGAACATCGACACGGCGGTGCCGATCACCATGGTCACGGCAAAACCTTTCACCGGACCAGTGCCGAACATGAACAGCAGGGCTGTGGCGATCAACGTGGTGATGTTGGCGTCAAGGATGGTCGAATAGGCAATCTTGAAGCCCCGATCGAGGGCGGCAAGCGCGCTGACGCCCTTGCGACTTTCCTCCCGGATGCGTTCGTTGATCAGGACGTTGGCATCCACTGCGATGCCAATGCCCAGGATGATACCCGCGATGCCCGGCAGGGTCAGCGTTGCGCCCAGAAATGTCAGGATACCGATGGTCAACGCCACATTGAGGAACAGCGCCACTGAGGCAATCATACCCCAGCCCCGGTAGAGCAGTGTCATGAAACCCACCACCAGCGCAAAGCCGATCACGCCGGTATAGAGGCCCATATTGATCACGTCGGCGCCAAGGTCGGGGCCCACCGTGCGTTCCTCGATCACCGTCAGCGGCGCCGGCAGGGCTCCTGCCCGCAGCAGCGCAGAGAGAACAACCGTATCTTCAATCGTGAAGTT
>NZ_ARYM01000007.1 GCF_000685315.1 Hyphomonas polymorpha PS728 | reverse complement strand
GACTTCGCTCAGGATGAGCTTCTAAAGCGCGACACCAGGGTAGCTCATCCTGAGCGAAGTCGAAGGATGACGGGCGCTGCTGCCCTCACCTCCCATTGCGGAGCCATGAGAGGTGGGCCCACTTCGCGCTAAAGAGGGCTCCAGGAGGTGTCTGTGTCCTGATCATCGTCTTCGGCGGGGGCTGCCCTGGGGGCGTCTTCGTCCTTGAAGCCGAGATGGTGGGCGATGGCGTAGAGGGCTTCCTTGACGCCTTCGCCAGTGACGCCGGAGAGGAGCAGGGGCTTGCCTTTATAGGCCTTCTTCAGCTGTTTCATCTGCTCTTTGACAAGTTCGGGCGTGAGCGCGTCGATCTTGTTGAGGGCGACGATTTCCGGGCGTTGGGCAAGTTCGGGATCGTAGGCTTCCAGCTCTGCACGGATGGTGCGGTAGGCATCGGCGGGGTTGTCCTGCGTCACGTCGATCAGGTGGAGCAGCACCTTGCAACGTTCGACATGGCCGAGGAAGCGGTGGCCGAGGCCTGCGCCATCGGCGGCGCCTTCGATGAGGCCGGGAATATCGGCCAGCACGAAGCGCGTGGAGGTGCCCAGATCCACGACGCCGAGGCCGGGATGAAGCGTGGTGAACGGATAATCGGCAATCTTCGGCGTGGCGGCGGTGGCGGCGGCCAGGAAGGTGGACTTGCCGGCATTCGGCAGGCCGACGAGGCCGGCGTCTGCAATCAGTTTCAGGCGCAGCCAGAGCCAGCGCTCCTCCCCCTCTTCGCCCGGATTGGAGCGGCGGGGGGCCTGGTTGGTGGAGGATTTGAAGCGCAGATTGCCCCAGCCGCCATTGCCGCCGGCGGCGAGCAGCACGCGCTGGCCGACCTCAGTGAGGTCCGCGATCAGGGTTTCCTGGTCTTCTTCATAGACCTGCGTGCCGACGGGCACCTTCAGCACGACATCTTCGCCGCGCGCGCCGGTGCGCTGCTTGCCCATGCCATGGCCGCCGCGCTTGGCCTTGAAATGCTGCTGGTAGCGGAAGTCGATCAGGGTGTTGAGGCCCTCGACGGCTTCGATCCACACGTCGCCACCGCGCCCGCCATCGCCGCCATCGGGGCCGCCGTATTCAATGAACTTCTCGCGCCGGAACGAGACACAGCCTGCGCCGCCGCCGCCCGAGCGGATATATACCTTGGCCTGATCGAGGAACTTCATGGGGTGGTCTTTATCCGTTTCAGGCGATACGCGCCATCATGATGTGGTCGGCGGGAGCGCCGCGGCCCTTGGAGAACATGGGGCTGCGCCCGCAAGGGAGGAAGCCGAGCTTGCGCAGCACCTTGCCAGAGGCCGGGTTGTCCGAGAAATAGCCCGAGACGAGGGCGGCAGCAGCGCGGGTGTTTTCCAGCCAGTTGACGAGCCCTGTGCCCGCCTCGGTGCAATAGCCCTTGCCCCAGAAAGGCGGCGTCATCCAGTAGCCGATATTGAAGGGGTCGCCAGTGTGCTTGCGGTTGGCCGAAATCAGGCCGGCAAGACCGCCGGTCTCCTTCGAGACGACCGCAAAGATGTGGCCGGTATCGTTCTGGCGCGCCGTATCATGCGTCGCGAACCAGGCGAGGGTTTCGGCCTTGGACTGGGCGGGGGCAACACTGGCAAGCATGCGGTAGATTCGCGGGTCGTTTACGGCCTCGGTCACCGGCCCCGCATCCCTCGGGGAAAGCCGGCGCAGGCCGAGCCGCTGTGTTTCTATTTCGATCGCTTCCGTCATGGCCGCCTCCTATGTGCGGGGCCTGGCGGGGGAGGGCAAATTAAAAGGGGGAGACAGTGGCCTGCCTCCCCCCGGAAACTGGTCGTCTGAAACGCGACCCGGCCACCCCTCTGCGTGCGGCCGGATGCTTCCCAGGCCGCTTATTCGGCTGCGTCCGCCATCGGTACGATGTTCACATAAATGCGGCCACCGGACTTGTGCGCGAACTCAACCTTGCCGCCTTTAAGCGCGAAAAGGGTGTGGTCTTTGCCCATGCCGACGCCTTTGCCCGGCCACTTCTGGGTGCCGCGCTGACGCACGATGATGTTGCCCGGAACGACGACTTCGCCGCCGAACTTCTTCACGCCGAGATATTTAGGGTTCGAATCGCGACCGTTGCGGGACGAACCACCTGATTTCTTATGAGCCATAGTCTGCTCCTACTGTCCTTTAGCGGAAGGCCGGGGGTGGCCTTATGCGTCCTTAGCGAGTTCTTTGGCCTGCTCGACCCAGCCGTCCTTGGCGAAACGGCCCGAGAGGCTCAGCTCTTCTTCGAGCTTGGCGATGTCGGCCTCGGTGAGGGCAGCAATCTGAGCGAAGGTGGTGATGCCTGCGCCGTTCAGCTTTTTCTCGAGGGCCGGGCCAACGCCGGTGAGTTTCTTCAGGTTGTCACCAGCCGGGGCGTCAGCAGCGGGAGCGGCTTCAGCCTTCGGGGCGTCTTCCTTCTTGGCAGCGGCTTTCTTGGCCGGCGCCTTGCCATCGGTGTTGATGGAGGTGATCGTGACTTCCATCAGGTCCTGACGGTGGCCGATGGTGCGGCGGTAGGTCTGGCGCTGACGCTTCTTGCGGGTGATCAGCTTCGGGCCGCGCACTTCAGCGGCGACTTCGCCGGTGACCGTGGCACCTGCAACCGTGGGCGCGCCCACGGTGACACCGGCGCCTGCGCCAACCATGAGAACGGAGTCAAACGTGACCGTCTCGCCGGCAGCAGCTGCCAGACGCTCGATGACGATGGTATCGCCTTCGGCAACCTTGTACTGCTTGCCACCTGTTTTAATGACCGCGAACATGGGGCCAATCCTTCCGGCATGGAATAGTGAAAATGTGTGAGGGCGCCGCACCAGAAGGCGCCGCGCCCGAAGGTCGGGGGTAAACACCAAAGCGATGCGCCTGTCAAACCCCAACTTCACGCTGATTGCGGGAAAAGTGGGGGGATCTGCAGAGAGTTATGCCTGAGGCAGGCCGGCGGCGCCAGACCGCCAGGCAGCAGGCACATTGATCGGCCGGGCCGGGGCAAGTATTCCCTGCGGCCGCCGCAAATCCAGCCAGAAAGGGGGCTTCCCTGCACCCCATGCCGAAACCAAGCGCCCTTTTGAAGAACAAGCGTCTGCGGGCCTTGCTGGCGGGGCCGGCCCTGGCGATGCTGGCAACCGGATGCGCTCAATGGCCCAAGGAGCAGACGCTTCGCTGCAGCCCTGCCACCGGGCCCGGCGGGGGCAGGGTTTCGGCCGATGGGGCGCTGAGATCCACCGAGCTTTCGGTTCTGATCTACAATGTGGAAGGGCTGCCCTGGCCGGCCCGGCGCAATCGGGGGCCTCTGCTCGACCAGATCGGCGAAGAGCTGGCGCGGATGCGGCGGGAAGGGACTGCGCCCGACGTGCTGCTGGTGCAGGAGGCGTTTACGGCGCGCGGCGCCCGGATCGGCCAGACCGCCGGATATGCCAACCGCGTGCGCGGACCGAGGCCGTCGGACATGGCGGACCCCGGGCTGGTTGATCAGGATCATATCGCCGGCCGCCGTTTCCGGAAGGGCGAGCGGTCTGGCAAGCTGCTGGGCTCGGGCCTCTATGCGTTCAGCGACTATCCGGTCATCGCGGTGCACCGGCGCGGTTTTTCGCGCCATGCCTGCGCCGGGCTCGACTGCCTTTCCGCCAAGGGCGCGCTGCTGGTGAGGATTATCATTCCCGGCATGCCCTCGCCGGTGGACATAATGACCGCCCACATGAACGCGCAGGGCGCCGCGCGCGTCCGCGAGGCGCGCACGCTGGCGGCGCACCGGTATCAGACCCTGGAAAGCGAGCGCTTCCTGCTGGAGACCCGCGACCCGGCCAATCCGCTGATTCTGGGCGGGGATTTCAACATGCGCCGGTCACCGGACCGTCTCGAACATTTCGATCAGCACAAGCCCTATAACATCGTGCGCCGCTGGTGTTCCGAGCCTGCCAATGACTGTGATGTGCGCATGTCATGGGATGGCGACGCGCCCTGGCTGGATACGCAGGACCTGCAGGTGTTCGATGATGGCCAGCTTGTGACCATCCGCCCGCTGCGGGTTGAGGCGGTGTTCGACGGGCCGGAGACCGGAGGAAAACTCTCCGATCATGACGGGTATCTGGTGACTTATGCGCTGAGCTGGCCTGCGGCTGCGGCCCCTATGCCGGCGGCGGCATGCTCCGGCGGCTGACCGCACGGCAGGCCAATCACTGCGGGATCTTGATCCGGACGACGTTGACCGCAGGGCGCGTGCCGAAGAGGCGGACCTGGTCGCGGCCGGCCTTCTTGGCGTCATAGAGGGCTTCGTCGGCGTGGTTCATCAGGCCGTGCAGATCCGCCCCCGGCCCGGCCGCGCAGACGCCGATGCTGACGCTGGGAGCGACCTTGGGAGGCAGCATGCCGCTCCAATAGTCCCACGGGCAGGCCCGCAGGGATTCGGCAAACAGGCGCGCGGCCTGAATCTCATGCCCCGGCAGCAGCACGGCAAACTCTTCCCCGCCGATCCGCCCGGCCACCATCTCGTCGCTGCACATCGCCGCGACATGGCGCCCGAACAGGCCGATCACGGCATCGCCCACCGAATGGCCGAACGTGTCATTGATCTGCTTGAAATGGTCCAGATCGGCTATGATCATGCAGGCGGGCAGGCTGTTGCCGGCCTGGCAGCGCTTCAGGGCCGCCGTGGCCGCCGCTTCAAAGCCGCCGCGATTGAGCAGGCCGGAGAGCTTGTCGGTGCGCGCCTCCTGGCGCAGCTGCTCGATCAGATCGATGGCGATGGCGACCATCAGCGTGAGGGCGAGCGCAATGGAGATCAGCGGCTGGGTGAACTGGACCGTAGTCCAGTAGAGCGAATGCTGGAAACTGGTGTCGCTGCCGAAGCCGCCGGCCACCATCAGGATCACCAGCGGGCGCAGCACATAATTGGCAACCGACACGATCGCGACGGCGAAGATCAGCCGGTCGATCATGTGCTTCTTGCGGACCGGATAGAGCATTACCGCAATCATCAGCGTGACCACGCCGAGGGCCGTGTTCATTGCCAGGATGCGGCCGGGCACGCTGGGCTGGACCAGGAAGAACCAGCCAAGGGCAAGGGTGGCGGCGACGGTCGTGAGCGCGAGAATCGGATAATGCGGCCGGCGGCCATAGCGCCCGAGAACGGCCGCGGCGAGCAGCCAGCCGGAGAACAGGAACATCAGGTTTGTCAGGATACGTTCGCCGCTTTGAGGCAGGGGCGTGACCAGATACTGGAAGACGATGTCCTGAATGAAGAAACCGGCGGCATTTATGCCATAGCCGGCAGAGGCATAGAGGATGTAGGTTTTCCCCCGCTGGCTGAGCCAGAGCAGGCAGAACGCGCCCGACAGCAGCGCGCCGATGCCGGGATTCAGCAGCATTATGAAGAATTCGGCGCTCATGGAGGTGGGCAAGCAATCCTTGTTGTCCAGGCTCTTCCTTTGACGCAGTTGGGATAAGACCCGCTTTCACCGGTCTGGCAAATTTCATCGATTACTGCATTTTGACGGGGGCGCGGGCGAAAAAGGCCTGGCCGGGGGCCTTGGGGCGGGCGCAGGGCAAACCTCCGCAAAGCCAGCGGGATGCCTGCCGGGGCCGGGTGCGCGGAGCGGGCGCTGTTAAAAAAGCGGGAGACAGGCGAGGATTTACCAATCGGGCGCTTGCGCTTTGCGCCGCGCCGCGATAGTTCACCGCCCTTCAAAGACCCCGGCGCGGAGAGGTGGCGGAGTGGTCGATCGCGTCGGTCTCGAAAACCGATATACTCGCAAGGGTATCGAGGGTTCGAATCCCTCCCTCTCCGCCAGTTTTCAAAATATTCAATATTAAGCAGAGTGTTGGCATCGGCCGGTGGAACGTAATGTAACGCTTCTCACGACTGGATGTTGCAACGCTCGACATTCGGATGTGCGCGATGAGCGGTCGCCGCGGGCCGTGTGTGGTTCATCCCGGTGGCGTGGGCCGGATACGAGGTCCTGTCAGTGAACCGCTTCTTCCTTCATTCCTGGCGGTAGAAAACCATGCCTGCGTGGTGGAGGGTGTTGTTGTCCACGAATGTGCCGTCCGCCGTGAAGCCTGTATCGTCCCAATAGTCGATATGATTGCCGTTATCTCGTAGCGGCCCTGGTAAGCGCTCTGACGATTGCCGCGCGCTTCATCGTAGCGCCCGCTGGGCAGAAGCTCGTGCCGGATGTGGCCATCAGCGGTGACCCACATGCCGGTATAGGGATGGCTGATACTGGATTGGTGTTGCATGTCGTTGTCCGTCTGGTTTGCCGCGGGCGCGGCGGCATGTGCCGGAGCAGCTCCGTCATTGGACGGATGCTCCTGGGAAGCCGCCAGGCAGGCGGCCGGCAAAAGCGCCAGCAGCCCTATCGGAACCGGTCTGAGAAGCTTCATTTTAATTCCTTTCTGAGGCTGGTGCCGGGATGCGCTGGATGACATCCTCATAGGGCGCAAGGTCGAGGAAAGCGCTGACTTCTGCGGCCTTGCCGTTTTCCATACGGAGTATCCACACATAGGTGTTTCCATAAGGCGCCCCGTCGCGGGCAACGCCTTTGCCTTTCCAGTTTATGATTACATGGTCCCCGTCTGCCCAGATCTGCCACTCGACCGGGCGGATGGGCTGGGACAGGCGAATGGCAAAGGGCGCAACCGCGCGCGCCACAAAGTCTGAGCGGCCCCGATAGATGCCGGAACTCTGGCTCGACCCTTCAATTGTCCACACGACATCTTCAGACAGGACTTCATTGAAAAATTCCGAGCCGCCTGCAGCCCAGCGCTCAATCGCGCTGGTGACAAACTGTCTGTTGGCCTCTTCCTGCCCGGGAGGGGCCTGCTCCAGGCTATGGCAGACCTGATCTCCCGGCGTCTGGGGTATTGCGGGGAGGTGGACGGCAGTTGCCGCGAGCATGGCGGCGGGAAGCAGACGGGTAATTCTCAGGGAACGGATTTTCATGGCGGGGTTCCTTTCGGGGCAGACTTCAGCGGCGCGCGATCATTGATCCGCCAGATATGAGTTGCTGGGCCATGGGGCGGGAAATGAAGCGGGCCGGAAAGATCGGCGCCGGGTCGCTTGCATTGTTGAGCCGGTCCAGTTGTTCGGCTGTGAAGGATAAGCTCAGAGAGCGGATGTTATCTTCTGCCTGCGCCAGAGTGCGCGCGCCCATGATGGGAGAGATCACCGCAGGATTCTGGCGGGTCCAGGCAAGGGCGACCTGGGAGGGTGTGGCGCCGCTCTCCTTGGCAATATCGGCAACCACATCTGCAATCTTCAGGGCGCTTTCGGTGAGGTGGCCGATGGAGGCGATGACGCCTTTTCGCTCCGCCGAAATGCTGGCCGAATTCTCGTCGGTAAGGTCGGAGCGGTTGTATTTGCCCGTCAGAATGCCACCGCCCAGAGGCGACCAGGGCAAGACCCCCAGACCCATAGCTTCTGCCATGGGGATCAGTTCATGCTCGACGCTGCGTTCGACCAGACTGTATTCGATCTGCAGGGCAACAAAAGGGGACCAGCCATGCAGGTCGGCGAGCGTCTGCATTTGGGCGACGCGCCAGGCCGGTGTGTTGCAGATGCCGGTATAAAGGATCTTCCCGGAACGGACGAGATCGTCGAGGCCGCGCATCACTTCCTCAGGGGAAGTCGTAAAATCCCAGGCGTGGACATACAGGAGGTCGATCCGGTCCGTGGCGAGCTGGCGGAGGCTGGTGTCGACGGAGCGCACCAGATTGAGGCGGTGGTTGCCGCCGGAATTGGGATTACCCGGCGTGCGCGCCATTGTGTATTTGGTGGCCAGAACGATGCGGTCGCGCTTGTCTGCGATCAGGCCGCCGAGGATGCGCTCTGAGGTGCCATTGGTATAATTGACGGCGGTGTCGATGAAGTTTCCGCCCTGGTCGACATAAGCGTCAAAAATCTGTTTGGCGCCCGCTTCATCTGTGCCCCAGCCCCAGTCGGACCCGAATGTCATCGTGCCCAGAGACAGGGGCGAGACGCGCAGGCCTGAGCGGCCCAGAAGTCTGTAGGTATCGAGTGTGGTTGGTCCTGTCATGGCGGCGTATCTCCTGCTCAGGGGAACTCAAGGGCTGTCTTGATGTTTTCCTGTATCTCCCGGCGGTGACGGATGCGGGTAGAAGAATTGTCCGGAGTTCTTGCACGATTGTCTGAACGCGAATGTTCCGAGCTTTTCCGAAGGAGGTCTGCGTGCGACAAGAGCCCATGAGCCCGATCATGATCCTGACAGACGTATTGCGCCGTCACGCCCCGGAAGATGGCACATTTACGAGCCCTTTGCCCGGCGTGAAGCTGATCCGTTCTTCGACGACAACGCTTCCGATGCCGGTTGTCTACGAGCCTACCCTTTGCCTGATTGCCCAAGGCCGCAAGCGGGCCATGCTGGGCCGTACGGCCTATGTGTATGATCCCGCGCGGTATCTGCTGGCGTCCGTGGACCTGCCGATAATGGGCTCTGTCATCGAAGCAAGCGCTGATCATCCCTATCTCTGTCTGCAAATAGATCTGGACATGGCGATCCTGGGGGAGCTTGCGCTTCGCTTTCCCCAGGCAGGCGGGGCGCAGGAGCGCACTGCGCCCGGATTGATGCTGCATGATATGTCCCCGGATCTTCTGGACAGTGCGGTGCGGCTGGTGCGGCTTCTGGATACGCCGGACGATATTGAAGCGCTTGCGCCTCTGACGGTTCGCGAAATCCTCTACCGGCTCCTGATAGGGCCGAGCGGGCCGGCACTGCGCCAGATGGCGCAGGCGGGGAGCCGCCTCAGTCAGATCTCCCGCGCGATCCTTTGGATCAGGGAAAATTTTCGGGATGCCTGCCCGATCGAGCAGGCCGCCGAAATTGCCGGAATGAGCCGCTCCAGTTTTCACGCGCATTTCAAGGAGGTGACGTCCATGAGCCCACTTGAATTTCGCACCCGTTTGCGGCTCCAGGAAGCGCAGCGGCTGATGGTGGGCGATGGGCTGGATGCTGCCAGTGCGGGGTTCAACGTGGGCTATGGGAGCCCGTCCCAGTTCAGCCGTGATTATGCACGGATGTTCGGGCTGCCTCCGGCAAGGCATGCCGGATCACTGCGTGGCTGATCTGGCGCATAGGACAGGTCTCTCTTTGCCACGGACATTCCACATTGCAGGGAGGACGCAGACTAGAGGTGCGTACCTTTGCGCCTGCAAGAACAGTGAACAGCACACGTACTTTTATGTATCTGGAAAAATGGGAAGGTTCCTGAAGAGGCCGGAGAGCCAGCCATCTTCAGGAACCCCGGGACTGAGACCGGTCAGTACAGGGGGGGAGAACCGGTGATGTCCCGTCTCCGGGGCCGCGGAAGCATGCGGGTGGGGGGAGGAACGCTTCCGGCCCGGGAGCCTCTAGGCGCTGGCTTTTCCAGCGTATTCGTTTTTGCGGCCGTCAGCCTTTTCCCAGAGTGGCTGCGATCCGTTGGCTCGCCACCAGCATTGCCAGAGCGGTCAGTGTGCTGGCGACGGGAACAAGGAGCAGTCCGACCCCAAGACCGTTTGGAATGCTGGCGGCGGTCGCCGTGTCGCTGATCATGCCGACGAGCAGCGGTCCGAGGGCGGGCCCGAGGAGGCCTGATCCAATCATGGCGAGGCTGGACGCCATGGCTTCCTTGCCCCGGCCGGCGACGAGATGAGCCGCGCCGAAACACCAGGGCAGCATGAAAGCGAAAGACAGCATTGCGGGAACCAGGAGCAGGACAGAGGCCCACGCAGTGGGCGAGAACAGCGCGGCCGTCGTGGTAAGGCTGGCGATCATGAACATGGCGGCGGGCGGCCCAAGTAGGCGCCGAGACCTGGAACGAACTGCATGGTCAAACCAGCGCCCGCCCACGAGCGTGCCGATGATCCCCATCAGCCCCTGCAGAAGGCCGAAGGCCATTCCCGCTTCACCGGCAGTCAGCGCGTGGGTCCGGATCAGAAACGGCGCGGCAAAGGCATAAAAAGGGGCAGAGGCAAAGCCCGCGAAAATGGCACCGATGAACAACCAGCGGAAACCCGGCGAAGCGAGAAGCTTCAGGCTTGCCTGAAGAAAGGGTTCGGCGTGAATTGCGGCGGATTTCAGAGGCGGAGTTGGCCCCAGGACGAACAGCGCCAGAAGCGCGATGATACCGCCCAACACGCCTGCGCCAATCAGAGCGGCTTGCCAGCCGTGCGTGTCGGCCATGGCGCCGCCAACTGCGAACCCTGCCATTGTGCCGAGGGGGATTCCCATCGAAAATATACCGATGGCAAGCCCGCGCAGGCCGGGCTTGATCTTCCGGGCAATAACCGCGTGTGCGGAGGGTATCGCGCCCGCCTCGCCGATGGCGACTCCAAACCGTGTGAGAGCTAGAAACAGAAAGCTTGCCGCCAATCCACCCAGCGCGGTCATGGCGCTCCAGACAAGGGTGCAGGCGATGAGGACAAATCGCGGAGACCCGCGGTCCGATAGCCTGGCAAGCGGAAGGGAGAGCAGGGTGTAACACACGGCAAAGGCAAGCCCGGTCAGGAGCCCGATCTGTGTATCGCTCAGGCCAAGATCAGTCTTGATGGCCTCGGCTAGAATAAAAGGAAGTATGCGGTCGATCTGGGCGAAGGCATTGATCAGAAAGAGAGCAATCAGAACTGCTGCAATGCGCAGCCCGCTTACATATTCATCCCCATCTCCGGCGAGTATCTGTGGCAGCGGGGACCTGTCCCGGGTTGACGGTTCAGCAGTTTCTGTCATTTTCTTGTTGATCCTCAGCTTTGGTTCGCACTGAAAAGCTAGAGGAGCCACCCCATGAACAGAATGCCTGAAGTCGCAACAAATTTGCCTATTCCTGCAAACTCGAATTTCAAGCGTGAGGCCGCTGACGCTTCTTTCGCGCCAGAACATCAGGAGACCTCAATGTCCTCAGCGCTCATTTCGGCTGTCACCGCTTACATCGATGCCAATGGCGGAGGCCAGGGCCGGTTCGGGACGCCGATGAGCGGGGTCCATATCGTCCGCAGCTTCCAGGAAGTCATGCCGGACCACAGGCTCTACCGGCCGTCGCTCTGTGTTGTCTTGCAGGGGGCCAAGCAGATGTATTTTGGCCAGGATACGCTCGACTATGGCGCCATGGAGTATCTTCTCGTCGGCGTGGAAGTGCCCGCGAGCGGATGGATCTCCCAGGCTGGCCCGACGGAGCCCTTCATCGGCCTGATGATCGATATTGATGTGACCATGATCCGGGAAGTGCTCGAACAGGTTGAGGCCGCGCCGCTTCCCGACGATGGCACCAAGCCGTGTGTTTTTGTCGGCAAGGTGGATGACATGCTGGCAGACTGTGTGATGCGCCTCGTCAGGCTGGCAGGTACGCCGAAGGCAGTGCCGCTTCTCTATCCGGCCATCATGCGTGAAATCTGCTACTGGCTGCTCGATGGGCCGTATGGCAGCGAGATCCGGAAGCTGGCATCGCCCGAAACGCATGTCGAGCGGATTGCCAGGGCGCTCTATACGATCCGGAACAATTTTGCGCAGACGCTCCGGATTGATCAGTTGGCGGAGGAGGCACGGATGAGCGCATCTTCCTTCCATCAGCATTTCAAGTCCATGACGTCTATGACGCCGCTTCAATATCAGAAGCGTCTTCGCCTGCTGGAGGCGCGGCGCCTCATGCTTTCCGAGGCGGTCAGTGTGACGGAAGCGGCCTATCATGTGGGATATGAAAGCGCCTCCCAGTTCAGCCGGGAGTATTCCAGGATGTTCGGTGTCGCCCCGAAACGGGATTCGCTGAGCTACCGCGTCGCCGCAGAATAGTCTGCGGAGAAGGGCTCGCTTCGGGAAATGCTCTCGACCTGAGCTGCGGGGACGCACCCCTCTGACTCTGAACTCTGAACTCTGAACTCTGCGGTCGCGGGCGCGCTGCAGGAATGGGCAAAAAATATGCGAATTCCGGCATGGAAACCCGGAGGGCGCCGGGCAATCCTGCTGGCCTTCCCGGTCGCCATGCGGCCGGGCGGACCCTGCGCCAGCCTAGTTCCCGAAAGAGCAATCCCGACGATGATGGACTATACCACCCCCGAAAACTGGACAGCTGCCTACATCCCCGATCAGCGTGGCCGATCAGCCGTCATCACCGGAACAGGAGGGCTGGGACTGGAAACGGGTCTTGCGCTGGCCCGGGCCGGGGCCAGCGTTGTTCTTGCTGGCCGCAATGCTGACAAGGGGGCGGACGCTGTTACGCAGATCCGTCAGGGAGTGCCCTCGGCCGATGTCCGGTTTGAAAGGCTTGACCTGGCCAGCCTCGCTTCGGTGACAGACTTTGCAGCGCGGCTCAGCCGGCAGACAGACAGTGTGGATTTGCTGGTCAACAATGCGGCCGTGATGGATCCGCCGGTGCGGCTGGAAACCGAAGACGGGTTTGAGCTTCAGTTTGGCACGAATTATCTCGGGCATTTCGCGCTGACGGGTCAGCTCCTGCCATTGCTTCGAAAGAGCAGCCGCCCGCGGGTCGTCACCCTGTCCAGCGTTGCGGCGCGCAACGGCGTCATTCGTCTGGAAGACCTGCAGTCGATGCGCGACTATAATCCAAGAGTGGCTTATGCGCAGTCAAAACTGGCCTGTCTGATGTTCGCACTCGAACTGCATCGCCGGAGCAAGGCGGGCGGATGGGGGGTCTCCAGCATTGGCGCGCATCCGGGGATATCCCGCACCAATCTCCTGCACAATGCGCCCGGCCGAGGCAGTCTGCGGAGCAACGCCCGCAGCCTGCTCTGGTTTCTGTTCCAGCCGGCTGATCAGGGCGCGCTTCCGACGCTCTTTGCGGCGACATGGCCTGAGGCAAAGTCGGGCGCCTATTATGGTCCACACCGGTTGAGTGAAACCCGGGGGTATCCCGCTCCGGCAAAAATTCCGCCCCAGGGCCTCGATGCGGCCATGTCGGCGCGCCTCTGGGAGGCGTCCGAGCGGCTGACCGGGACCGTATTCCGGTAAAGGTTTTGGCCGGCCGCCTAGAGAGGCTCTCGATCGGCCGTATCGGCGATTTCGGGAAAGGCAGATATTGGCGCCAATTTGCCTAAATCTCCAGAAGGAGTGTTATTGCTATCCAGGTGTCTGCGGGTGTTCCTCGCGCTGGGAACGGGAAGATGCCTAGCGGGAGAGCAGGGCTCGCTCACATTTTTCTGCGTACCGGCGCGGTAGCAATCTTTCCAGCTATAATTGCATTAAATCCGTAAACGGAAGATATTTTATTTGGGAACAGGCCATTTTTCTGGGAGCTACGTTTGGCGGGCGGGGGGATCGGGCGAATAAGGGTAAGCTCCAGATCGAAGAGGCCAGAGCCTGATTGCGGCTGGAGCGCCTCTAGTCAGGTGAGCAGCCTGGATAGGCCGTCATAAAGCAGCCGCGCCGCTACATAGAGCAGCAGAATGGCTGTGAGGCGCTTGACGATCTGCGGTTGGAGCTTGCGGCTGGCCATCCAGCTGCCGATCTGGCCGCCGGCGATAACCAGGGGAAAGAGTATCCAGTAGGGCGCGGCCAGATGCAGGATATCCGTATCCTGCAGTTTCATCATTTGGCCGGTGAGCCCGGAAACCGAGTTCACAAGAATGAACAGACTGCTTGCGGCAGCAATCTGCTGGGGAGTGCCCCATTTCATGAAGTAGAGCACCGGCGCGAGGAAGATACCGCCGCCAACACCCACCAGTCCTGAAAGGAGACCAATGCCCCCGCCGACCATGAAGGGAGTGAGGCCTGCGGATCGGGGGGCGCTAGTCTCGGGCAGAGCTTCCTGCGGCCGTTCGAACGCCAGATAGAGGCCGGAGATCAGAAGGGCGGCGCCGAGCAGGTTTACAAACAGGGTTTCCGAGACCGGCAGGCGGCCGCCCAGCCACGCCGCCGGGATGGACGTGACCAGAAACGGAACCAGCCGCCGGAAGGCAAGCTGCCCAGCCAGATGAAAGCGGACAACGCCGCCAGCGACGACAAGGATATTGCAGACAAGGGCAATGGCCGGAAGAATGCGGTAATCCGTACCGTGAAGGACAAGCAGTGCGTTGTAGGTGGATCCGCCACCGAAACCGACGGCCGCGTAGAGCGCCGCTGTCAGAAAGAAAAAGAAGCCCAGAGCGATCGTCATCTTTTGTGACGGTCTTCAGAGTTGGCCAATCAGCAGGACCGGCACGGCGGCGCCGGTCATCCCGGCTGGGGCATGCGCGGGGCGGCGGATCAGCCCATTGGCTGTGAGGAAAGGTTTCAGAAGCGAACTGTCCTGATTGGGCGCCGCGTCAGCCAGAAGCAAACCCTGGGGGGAAACGTGAACGCGTGCGCGCAGAAATTCTTCACGGGCGCCATTGGCGGGCAGAGGCGCAGCCAGCGTAGCAGTCAGGGAAGGCAGGACGAAGTGGCCGGTCAGCAGCGGCCTGACAAACAGGTGGGCGCAGACAAAGGCGGATGCCGGATTGCCTGGCAGGCCGAGGACGCGCTGAGCGCCCCGCCGTGAAAACCAGGTGGGTTTTCCCGGCTTCACCGCAATCTTTTCGAATATGGGCTCAAACCCCGATTCCCGGAAAGCGGCGCGCATATGGTCATGATCGCCCACGGAAGCGCCCCCAACGGGGACAAAAAGATCAACATCAGCTGACTGAACATGATCAAGAATGGATGCCATACTGTCTGACGCAATTCCAAGGTCGACCGGGTCTCCGCCCCAGGAGGCGATGAGCGCGGAGAGGCCAGCGGCATTGGCATTGATGACCTGACCGGGCCGAAGCTCTGATCCGGGAGGACGCAGCTCGTCTCCATTCGCGAGGATGCCCACGCGCGGACGGCGGGTAACCTGCAGATGGCCGTGATTGGCGGCTGCCACCAATGAAAGCGCGGCGGGAGTGAGGATCGCGCCGGTATTCAGAAGGCGTTCCCCTTCTGAAAAGTCGATGCCCGCCGCCCGCACGAACTCAGAGGCTGCATACCCTCGCAGGCAGCGGACCTGATCGCCGGAAATCTCCGCATCTTCCTGGATCACGATATGGTCTGCGCCGGGCGGAAGATGCCCGCCGGTGAATATCCGGACGGCTTGGCCGGGCTTTAACAGGCCGGTGAAGGGCGTGCCCGCTGGGGCGGTTCCGATCACTGCCAACGTTGCGCCCGGCGCGCGCACATCGGCCAGCCGGACGGCAAAGCCATCCATTGCCGAGACAGCCGCTGGAGGCTGCGTCACCCGGGATATGACGGGCTCTGCGAGCCGGCAGCCGGCCGCTTCGGAAAGGGGCACCTGCCGGGAGGGCAGCGTCAATGCATTTTCCTGAAGCAGGCCAAGGGCCTGTTCCACCGGAATGGGGCGGTTCATGGCTTTGCTTTCCGGTAGTCGCCTGAGGCGCCGCCCGACTTTTCCACAAGCTCGATCCCTTCGATCACCATGGATTTGTCGATGGCTTTCAGCATGTCATAGAGGGTGAGGCAGGCCACTGTGACTGCCGTGAGGGCCTCCATTTCAACGCCGGTCTTGCTGGTGGTGCGGGCTGTGGCGCTGACCTGAAGGGCGCTGCCTTCCGCGGCTTCAGTGATTTCCACTTTCAGGCCGGTCAAGGGCAGAGGGTGGCAGAGGGGAATGAGGTCGGCAGTCCGCTTGGCGCCCATTATGCCCGCGAGTTCGGCGATGGCGAGCGGGTCGCCCTTCTTGGTATCGCGGGACAGGGCGCGGGCGAGCGTTTCCGGCGCCATCCGTATACGGCCTGTTGCCAAAGCCTGCCGTTCGGAATCGGTCTTGCCGGAAATGTCTACCATGCGGGCGCGGCCATCCGGGCCGATATGCGTCAGCTCCGTCATTCTCTCAATGCTCCGTCAGACGCGGCATCAGCTCAACCAGATTGCAGGGCTTGTGCCGGCTGTCGAGCTGGAAGGAAATGACCTTGTCCCAGCCATCCTTGACGGCGCCTGTAGAGCCGGGGAGACAGAAGATGAAGGTGCTGTTGGCAAGGCCCGCGACGGCGCGCGATTGGAGCGTGGAGAGGCCAACGCTCTGATAGCTGACCATGTGGAAGATGACTGAAAAGCCTTCGATGGTTTTCTCAAACAGGGGCGTGACGGCCTCTGGCGTTACATCGCGGCCCGTCAGGCCGGTGCCGCCGCTGGTGATCACCACATCGACATCGGCCGCGGCAATCCAGCCTGATACCGTATTGCGGATGGCGGCCTTGTCATCCGGCACGATCAAATGGTGAGCAACCTCATGGCCCGCCGCACGGATACGTTCAGCCAGCGTGTGGCCGGACGTATCTGTCTCATGGGTGCGTGTATCGCTGACGATCAGGATGGCAATCCGGACCGGTTTGAAGGGGAGGCTTTCATTGATGCCATGCATGCGTCTTCAACTTTCCTGCGGACCTGCCCAGCGGGCAGCGTCTCGATAATCTTCCGGGCGAGGCTCGATCCATTGATCGCCCGCCTCGGTCACTTCTTTCTTCCAGAATACGGCTTCGGTTTTGAGATAGTCCATCAGGAAGTCAGCCGCTTCAAAGGCTGCGCGCCGGTGGGCGGCTGCGGTGGCGACGAAGACGATCGGCTCTCCAGGCGCCATGCTTCCCGTTCGGTGAATGATGGAAAGAGCCGTTAGGGCCCAACGCCTGCGGGCTTCCTGGGCTGCCTGTTCGATGCCTCGTTCGGTCATCGGGGAATAGGCCTGAAGGAATAGCGACCGAACGGCGCTGCCTTTGGCTTGCGCCCGCACAAGACCGGTAAAGCTGACGATCCCGCCACTGCCTGCCGCGGCGGTAGAGAAACGCGTGAGTTCTTCTCCCGGGTCGAAGGGGGCGTCCAGCAATCGTATCATCAAATCAGCCGCCCCCTACCGGTGGCATGAAAGCGATTTCATCGGAATTTGAAACCGGTGCCGGATCAACAACAATCTCGCTATTGATTGCGATACGGACGGTTTTTTCCATAAGGGCCCCGCCGGCAGATTGACGCGCATCAAGCCAGGCGCGCAGGGCCGTCGTGTCACTGATGCCGGCGGGCAGGTCCAGCACCTGGTTGGGGCGATCCACGATGTCGGCCAGACGGCCAAAGAAAAGGAGCTGCGCCATGGATTAGCCTCCCGTAACTGACATGTGGCGGGGCAGGGCAGGACTTTCGGCGCGGGCGCGGATACCGAAGGCGTGCTTTTCGGGTTTTCCGAGGAGCGCGCGGCTCAGCGCCGCGTCAAGGGCCATTTCGGGATTTGACGCTTCGCGCAACGCCGCCCGCAGATCGACATGATCATCCTGACCGAGGCACATATAGATGCGGCCTGTGCAGGTGACCCGGACCCGGTTGCAACCGGCGCAGAAATTGTTGGTAAGCGGAGTAATGAAACCCAATCGGCCGCCGGTCTGCGCCACCCGGACATAGCGGGAAGGGCCGGCATCGGCAAAACGGGCGCTCTCCTCAGTCAGCGTCCATTGCTGCTCCAGCCGGTCCCGGATTTCGAGCAAGGGTATATATTGGTCATAGCGGTCTTCGCCGGTCAGCCCGAGGGGCATGACTTCGATAAGCGTGATGTCAAAACCCTGGTCATGGGCCCAGCTGATCATTTCCGGGATTTCGTGAACGTTCTGGTTCTTCAGCGCGACCGTATTTATCTTGACCTTCAGCCCGGCCGCTTTTGCCGCGGTAATACCTGCCAGGGTCTGCGCGAGATCCCCGCGCCGTGTAACGGCCTTGAAGGTCTCCGGGTTCAGCGTGTCCAGCGAGATGTTCACGCGCCGGACCCCGGCAGTGTAAAGGCGTGCAGCATGCAGGGTCAACAGGGTCGCGTTCGTCGTGAGGGTGAGTTCTTCCAGTCCGTTGCCGAGGCGGCGGCCCAGGCGATCAAACAGGTCGCCAATGTCACGGCGCACAAGAGGCTCACCGCCAGTGATACGGATTTTGGTGACGCCCCGGCGGATGAACGCATCTGCGATCTGTTCCAGCTCCTCCAGGGAGAGCAGCTCCTTCTTCGGGAGGAACGTCATCTGCTCTGCCATGCAATAAGTGCATCGCAGATCACACCGGTCTGTCACCGAAAGGCGGAGATAGCTGACCCGGCGGCCAAAAGTGTCCGTCAACGGCGCGGCGACGCTATGTTCCTGACTGTCAAACATGGGCGGACTCCTCCGCAAGCTGAAGATCTGTCACTGTATCAATATCGAAAGCATAGGCCGGATCGAGGGAAATACTCGCGCCGTCCTGTAAGGATTGGAAGAGATCCCGGCCCCCGGAATCGCCCTGCAGGGCTGTGAGGCTTTCAAAGGCGGAGCGGCTGAAAATGGCGGGCGGGCTGAGGCGCCCGCCGGACAACGTCATCGCCGCAGGATGACCGGAAAGCACTGCCATCTGGAGCCTGCGGAGGTGCGCGGCAGGAATGGCGGGCATATCGGCCAGGAGGATCATGACATGGTCTATGTCGGGAGAAGCGGTAATGGCGCGGACCCCGCACCGGAGGGAACTGGCGAGGCCGGTTGCGGCGTCGGGATTGGGGATGACCGTCCAGCCGGCCTCGGCAAGTCTGGCTCCGCGATCGCCTGACGGAGCCGGCACAATGGCGATGCGGGCAGCGGCCGTATCATCCGGCAAGCTGCTGGCTGCGTGATCAATGAGTTTACGTCCCTGAAAGTCACTCAGC
The DNA here is from genome assembly GCF_000685315.1 of Hyphomonas polymorpha PS728. Lineage (GTDB taxonomy): Bacteria > Pseudomonadota > Alphaproteobacteria > Caulobacterales > Hyphomonadaceae > Hyphomonas > Hyphomonas polymorpha. The sequence goes on along the minus strand of NZ_ARYM01000007.1, from coordinate 167,370 downwards.
AGCTTGTCGCCCCGGGCAAACCGGCTGGACTTGCCCGCCGCCAGGAGGACCAACGCCGTCCGGGTAAAGAGGGAGGCGTGTCTCTTATGGTATTCGGCCACGACCTGACTGAGAACGGAGACGGCCAGCATCGAGGCGTCGCGCATGGATGGGACAAGGCCGACAGGGCCGTGAATCCGCTGAATGCGTGCCTCCGAGATGCCGCGCTGGCGCAACCGGTCGCAGCGGGCGGAATGGGTGCGTGCGCTGCCGACGGCGCCGACGAAGAAGGCATCGCCTGCCAGAGCGTCTTCCAGCAAACCGTCTTCCCGGTCGGCATCGTGAAACATCATGACGAACGCTGACCAGGCATCGTCCCGGACCGGCGGCAGTTCGCTGGCCGAGCCCAAGGCGATCAGGTTTTCATGCCCGTCGTTTTCAGCAATGCGCATATCGGGACCGCCCGGCAGATAAAGGGTGGTTTCAATCCCGCTGGCACGTGCCAGTCTCGCCAGGGCAAGAGGATCGGCGCCCCGGCCGGCAATGCGCAGGCGGAGCTTGGGGTGGTAGATGAAGTCCTGACCTGTTTCCGTCAGAGAGAGCATCGCCGGTTTCCGGGCCAGGAGGCGGGCATGGCAGTTTGCGAACAGAGATTCGTCAGGCTCCGGAAGAATGCAGACTTCAATGGCGCCGCCGCAGGGCAGTGGAAGATCGAGAAAGGGAGAGCCGGCTCCATATGTCAACTGGGCAGGCTTCCCTTCGGCGAGGCAGCGCTGGGCCTGAAGGATCACGTCTGCATCAATGCATCCGCCGGAAATATAGCCTGCGGCGCGTCCGTCTGCCGCGACGGCCATCAGCGCGCCTGGCCGGCGCACCGCGCCGCCGGTCGTCCGGATAATAATAACAAGGGCTACCGGCATGGCGGCGCGCCAGCTGATCCAGGTCGACAGAACGTCTTCCGGGTGTTCCTGATACTGACGGTGGGTGAAGGAGTGGATTGCCTGCGTCATTGGCTATCCTCCGGCAGGCGGTCGAAAGGGCTCATCGGCGGACCCCCGGGGATTCCATTGGCAGGCCGGATGCGCGGCTGCCGAGATAAAGTTCCACGGCGGTGTAGAGTTCCGAACCATAGTCCAGAGGCTCTGCCCTGATCCCGGCATCGCAATCACGCAGGCGCCGTTGCAGAGAGCCAAAGGCCTGCCACTCCAGCCGGTAGGCAGGGAAGGCGTTACCATGACCCTGGCTGATTGTATCCCCCCGCAACTGCCGGCCCCAATGTTCATTGTGGCATTGGCTGCAGGCGAGATTGAGCTGTCCCTTGCGCTGGAAAAAATAGGCGCGGCCCATCTCGTAATAGGGGGCTGCCTGACCCTCAATCGAGACAGAAACCGGCACTCCCCGGGAGAGGCTGGCGACATAACCCGTGAGCGCAAGCAGGTCTTCGCTCTCATAGGCAAGCGGCGGCAGGGATTGATGCCGTTCGCGGCAAAGATTGATCCGGCCTTCAAGATTGACGAGCGATTTTGAGGCTTCGTCATAGGCCGGATAATGCGCGGCGGCGCCTTCCTGCGGGTGATTTGTGGCGGTGTGGCATGTGGCGCAGGCCTCACCGCCGGACGGGGGCGTTCGGGAGAACAGCTCCGCGCCATGATCGACCCAGAGATAGGAAGGGTTTGAAAAGTCATCTGCCTGCAGCGCCTGGGTTTCCGGCTGAAGAAAGGTCAGGCCGGAGCGGATTTCAGACGGCGCAAGGGCGCTGTCTGACGCCATTGCGGGCGGCAGCGGCTGACTGCAGCCAGGAAGAAAAATCAGGGTGAAGAGGACGCTCCTGATCATGTAACCGTCAGGGTACGGCGCTCGGACCAGGTTTTTCCGTCCTGATCGGTCCAGGTGAATTCCAACGTGCCGGTTTCTGCGGCGCGCGCATGAAATGACACGAAGGGGTTGGCGGCTGTGCCGGGAGAGAATTCCGCTTCGCACACCAGCGCAGTGTTATAGGTGCAGCGGAAGCGCGTGATAATATCCCGTGGTATGATCTTGCCCTGTTCGTTGCGGCGATAGCCTGTTTCCATCGGATGCTGGATCATCGCCTTGATTTCGATAATCTCGCCCCGCCTCGCGGTTTCAGGATTAGAGATGCGGATTACAGCCATGCCTGCCTCTCCCTATCCGATGATGCACGCGGCGAGCGTGACATATGTGCTGGCCTTGCCAGACCAGAGTGACCCATCACTCATTTCCGCGACCACCCGCACCGACTGGGTTCCGGCGAGGCGCACGCGGGTGGAGATTTCCGCCCGGCCGGAAGCGGGGCTCAGGCTGAAGATCGCTATCTCAGGTATCGGGTTACGGGGCGATATGATGGCGATCCGGCGTACATGATCTTTTTCCGTCATCGGACTTTCGACTGAAACAGTCATCTGCACGGAGTTACCGTTTTCGGCAATCGGAGGCAGCTTGAGGGTGACCTTACCTTCCCGAATGGGCCGGTTGCCAAAGAGTTTGCGAACGGCATCTTCGGCGTCTTCCGGCTCCGCCATAGCGCGCAGGGGCAACAAGGACAGCGATACAGCTGCGCCAGCAGCGGCAAGGAATGTGCGGCGGTGCCATAGCAGTGCGGGGGCATGAGAACGAGACATGGCGCAGTCAGTTTCCCTGTGAGCTCAAATAGGCGACCAGGTCTTCAATCTGCCTGGCGGTGAGGGCTGGTTGGCCTTCATATTCCCGCCCCACCTGCCGCAAACCACCGGTGCGGTAGTAGGACGGCATGACAGTGTCTGGCCAAATCCGCTGGGCGTCAACTATCCGGAGACGGATCTGGCCCTCGGTGAGCCGGGCGCCAACGCCGGTCAGATCCGGCCCGACATTCCCCTGAAACTCAGCTTGCAGTCCCTCTATGCGGTGGCAAAGAACGCAATGGCCGCCCTCGCGGGAAACGAATTCTGCTTGGCCGTCTGCCACGCGGCCCGCCTCGCCGGTCAAAGAGGTGGGAATGGCGTCGCCCCGGATCTCCACCCGGGCGGCGAGGGCAGCGCCATCGGCTTGCCCGCAGCCGCTGCAGAATATCGTGACCGCTGCAGCCAGCGCGCTCTGCCGTCTCATCCGAATGCCTGCCGTGTAATGGTGTCAAACCAGGTCTTTGCCTGCATTGCCTCATTCTCACGCACATAGCTGTCGGCGTTCATGGGGCTGAGGCCCCCTGAGCCTTCAATTGAGCGGAAGCCGCTCTCGCCTGCGCTGTAGACCCCAGTAATCGAGATGGCCGTATTGCTGGACGTGAAGGAGTAGCAGGTGTTTGTCAGCGGGACAGGTTGCGGGGGAAGGCCCGCCAGAAGGCGCGAAACCTGCAGGGCACAGAGCTTTGCCTGAAGATTGGCCGCAAAGGCAGATTTGGGCATCGGCGCTGCGATGATGGCGTCGCCGATGACATGAATGTCCGGCTGCAGGAGGGAGGCAAAGGTTACCGGATCTACCGGGCACCAGCCGGTCGCGTCCGCTACGCCCGCATTGTGTGCAATGCTCCCGGCTTTCTGGGGTGGAATGACATTGGCAACATCCGCTGTCACGGTCTCAAATTCTGTTGCAAGGCTCCGCACGGCGGGATCAACAGAGATCACCCGGCCAAAATCCTGCGCTCCCCGGCGTTCGACTATGCCGGGATAAAGTTCGGCCCAGGCTTCTTCGAACAGCGGCTGTTTCGAAAATTGGTCCTGTGCATCGAGGATCAGCAGCTTCGATCTTGGTTTATGGGTCTTCAGATACTGCGCAATCAGGCTCGCGCGCTCATAGGGGCCCGGTGGGCATCGGAACGGTGCTGGCGGCACAGACATGACAACCGTTCCGCCGTCCTGCATGGCTTCGAGTTGCCGGCGCAAAAGCAGGGTTTGCTGTCCCGCTTTCCAGGCATGGGGAAAGACTGTGGCGGCCTCCTCCCCATAGCCCTCAATAGCGTCCCATCTGAAATCGATGCCCGGCGACATGATCAGCCTGTCATAGCCCCAAATGGCGCCGGACTGGCCGGTTACCGTATGGCGCGTAGCGTCAACAGCAATGGCGGTGTCGTGAACGACCGTTATTCCTGCCGCAGCGGTCTGATCATAACCGAACGTCTGCTCCGCAATGTCCCGCTCACCTCCGACCACCAGATTGCTGAACGGGCAGGCGATGTAAGCGGAATTGGCTTCGATCAACGTGACCGAAGCTTCGGGGAGGAAGGTCTTGATGAAGCGGGCTGCCGTTGCGCCGCCAAACCCGCCGCCCAGGATAACAATCCGTGCGCGGGTCCGAGCGCTTGCTGCGCCCGGGAGCGCGGCTGCGAGCGTTGCCGCGCCGAGGCCGGCCAGCACCGCGCGGCGGGCGGGGCCGGAGCGGGTCATGGCTCTGCCTCCTCGCCAAGATAGGCGCTGATGGCGTCGATATCGGCTTCGCTGTATCCCCGGATCATCCGGTGCATGACGGTTGTACCTTCCGTATCCTGATAATAATACAGAAGAGCATTGCGGATATTTTCTGCCGGCCTTCCTTCAAGGCTGGATATCGTCCCGCCGGCCGGGTTGTGGCATCCCGAGCAGCTCATTGCGAGCGCGGCCCCCAAAGGAAACTCTGCGCGCGCGCTTTCAGGTATGTCTGCCGGCGGCGCGGGGGCGCTGCCGCACGCTGTTATCCCGTGCAGCAGCAAGCCGATCACCAAGGCGGCAGGTCGCGCCCGGCCCATGATCAACGCAGGGCCTGATCCTTGAGTGGAAGCTTGCGAATCCGTTTGCCCGTCGCAGCGAAGATGGCGTTGAGCACGGCAGGCGGCGCCACGGCAATCGTCGGCTCGCCGACCCCGCCCCAGAACCCGCCCGACGGCATAAGGAGCGTCTCGACTTCCGGCATCTCGGCAATCCGCATTGAATCGTAAGTGTCGAAGTTCTTCTGTTGCGCTTCACCGTCCACGAAGGTCACTTCCTGGTGGATCATTGCAGACAGGCCGTACACGAAGGATCCTGCCACCTGAGCGTCGATCTGCTGCGGGTTGACGCCATAACCCGGATCTGTCGCGGCGACGATGCGATGTATCTTGAGCTCTCCGGCATCTGAAACGGTAACTTCCGCGCAGGCGGCAGTATAGCTGCCGAAAGAATAGTAACAGCAGAGGCCGCGATGCATCCCGTCATTGGAGCCCCAGCCGGACTTATCCGCGACCGCCTGCAACACAGCTGCCATCTGCGGGCTGTTCTGGAGGTGGGCCAGACGGAATTCCAGCGGATCGCGCCCAGCCGCATAGGCCAACTCATCCATGAAGCATTCCAGGTAAATCGCATTCTGGTTAGCATTCACACCGCGCCAGAAGCCGGGGCGCACGGGAGGATTGCGCATGGCGTGGTCGACGCGCAGGGCAGGGAAGGTGTATTTCAGCGTCTGGTCTTCGACACGCGGATCGGAGCCTGAGGGCAGGAGGCCCTGGAAGGTCGCGAAATCCATTCCGTTGACCAGGGCCTGGGGCATGATGCCAGCGAGGATCGACTGACCCGAGATCCGGATCTTCAGCCCGATCAGGTTGCCATCAGCGTCCAGCGCCCCCTGGCACCGGCCTTTGGAAATCGGGTGGTAGAAACCCTGTTCCATATCTTCTTCGCGCGACCAGAGCAGCTTGATGTGTGTGCCCGGCATCTGTTTGGCGATTTTCACGGCCTGAGACACATAATCCGTCGCGCCCTTGCGACCGAACCCGCCGCCCAGAAGCTGCTTGTAGACTTCGCACTGTTCGATGGGGAGTTCGGCGGCTTCAGATGCTGCCGCAAGCGCTGCTTCACCGTTTTGAGTCGGGCACCAGACTTCGCATTTCTCCGGGGTCCACACCGCCGTGGCGTTCATCGGTTCCATGCAGGCATGGTTCTGGTGAGGCGCGTTGTAGCGCGCTTCCACGACCTTTGCGGCCCGCCGGAAGGCGGCGTCCACATCGCCGGTCTGATTGCCGACAAACGCATCGGGCGCCGTCAGGCCGGCATCCAGCTCAGCCTCAAAGGCGGCGCTGGAATAGTCAGATCCCTCACCAGGGGTCCATTCAATCTGCAGGGCATCCAGAGCGGTTTTCGCCTGCCACCAGCTGTCAGCCACCACGGCCACAGCGGTCTCATCGACCTGCACGACCTTCTTCACGCCCGGCATGCCGGACACTGCCGAAGCATCGAAGGAAGCTACGGTCCCGCCACGCTTTGGCGCCGCCTTGATCGCTGCGTTCAGCATGCCATCGAACTTCAGGTCTGTCGCGTAAAGCTGCTCGCCGGTGACCTTGCCGACCGTGTCCAGGCGTTGGACGGCCTTGCCGATGATTTTCCACTCGGAGGGATCTTTGAGGGTGACCGATTCCGGAGGGGTGAGCGCGGCGGCGTCTGCGGCCACCTCGCCATAGCGCAGTGTCTTGCCTGACGGCGTATGCGTAATCACGCTGTTGGCCACGGTACATTCTTCCGGGGGGACGCCCCAGCGGCTGGCAGCCGCCTGGACCAGCATGATACGGGCCGCAGCGCCGCCTTCGCGGACATAGTCATGGCTTGCCCGGATACCCCGGCTGCCACCTGTCAGGAAGTCGCCCCACACACGGTCCCGCGCAAGGTTCTGCCCCGGTGTTGGGTATTCGGTTCTGACTTTCGTCCAGTCGCATTCAAGCTCCTCGGCAACGAGCTGAGCGAGGCCGGTTAGCGTGCCCTGGCCCATCTCGGAACGGGCGATCCGGATGGTCACGATATCGTCGGTGCCGATGTGGACCCAGGCGTTGACCTCCGGCGGAGGCGGGCCTTCCTGGGCGCTCTGCCGGACAGAAGGCGCGCAGGCGGCAAGAACGCCAAGCGTGAGGCCGGTTGCGCCGGTTGCAATGATGAAGCCGCGGCGGGAAAGGTTGATACCTTCAGTCATGGTCGTCGCTCCCCTCAGGCTTTCTTGGTCTTGGCCAGATGCACGCCCTTGCGCACGCGGGAGAACGTTCCGCACCGGCAAATATTCGTGATCTCCAGGTCGATGTCTTCATCGGTCGGATTGGGATTGCTGTTCAGCAGGCCGGCCACGGCCATGATCATGCCGGGCTGGCAGTAGCCGCATTGCGGAACATCCAGCTCGACCCAGGCCTGCTGCACGGGGTGGCTGCCATCCGGAGAGAGGCCCTCGATGGTTGTTATCTCTTCTTCTCCGGAAAGTGCGCCGATCGGATAAACGCAGGCGCGTACCGGCGCGCCATCAATGTGAATTGTGCAGGCACCGCATTGCGCAATCCCGCACCCATATTTTGTCCCCGTCAGCCCGAGCTGTTCTCTGAGAACCCAGAGCAGAGGCGTCGCCTCGTCGGCCTCGACCGTAATCGCCTTACCATTCACTTTGAGTTGCGCCATTTTGGGTCTCCGTCTTCAGCCATGACTGATGGCCAATTGCGTCACAGTAATTTAATTAACTTTGGGATGCACGGCCAATTCGGCCCACGCGCCAGAAATGAGTCCAGAATCCAGCTCCGCATTCCTCTCCGGGAAAGCGCTCTGCTGTGCAGGTTCATGGGAAGAGAGAGTGCCCGGATAACGAGTAGGACGTGAAGCGATCATCGGGATGCGCAGCGGGTCCGATGGGTTGGCTATCTTCACAGTTTGCGCTCCGCCCGCGTTTATTCCCAGGCCAATGTGAAGAGTTCAGGCAATCTGTGCCATGCACAATTCTCTCAAAAACTTGCCTGATTATCCAAAATTGGGGGGCAACAGACTTGCTGTCCTCTGAGCTCCCTAGCGCGGTTCGGATGGAATTTGCAGGTGGGGGGACGAGCGCAGCCGCTTCGTGAATTCCCAGGGTCCAGTTTCCTGGACCTGATTAGCGCTGGCCGGCCCCGCCTGATGGGAAAATTGGAAATCGGGGACACCCGGACGATATGGCCGCAGCGGCGCCAAAGCTGCTCGTACAGGAGGGGTGACGGCAACGCCGATTGGGTGTCGCCCCCCGCAAGCCGTGTCAAGTTCACGTCGCCCCGGCCCGTCTCCGGGCCGGGGTATTTTTTAGTCGTTCAGTTGGGGACCGATGGGCGTGCCGTCAGTTGGTGGAAGGTGGCTGGTTGCCTCTTTCACGTTTCCGGCGACTTCCTTGCGCAGGGTTTGCACCGCCGCTTTCAGCCGGTCGGCATCTTCTGGATACTCCCGCATGAAACTGAAGGATTCCTGCGGGTCTTTCTCCAGATCAAACAGGAGGGCAGAGCCGAAATATTCAAACGGAACGCTCATTGTACGGTAGAATGTATTGAGCACCAGCCGGAACCGCTTGTCGCGTGCAGCAACAATATCATTGCCATCAAAGAAGAAGAGAAGATCGTGCGGTGTGGGCGCGCCGGAGGTCAGTAGACCTGTCAGGTTCTTGCCGTCGATCACGCGGTCATCGGGCAGATGAGCGCCGGAAATGGCTGCTGCCGTGGGGAGAAGGTCAATGTTCATCGCCATTTCATGGCTGACAGTGCCCGCCGGAATGCGGCCGGGCCAACGCGCCAGGAAGGGCACGCGGAAACCGCCTTCATGCGTTTCTCCCTTGCGGCCCCTGAAATCTCCGGCGCTGCCCTCAAACCAGGGGCCGTTGTCGCTTGTGAACACGATCAGGGTGTTGTCCGCCACGCCCGCTTCGTCCAGTGCATCAAGAAGAATTCCGATTCCGGCATCGAGGGTTTCCACCACGTCGCCATAAAGGCCGGCTTCTGATTTCCCGCTCCGGTCGTCGGAAACAAAGAGCGGGATGTGGGGGAAAGTTTCGGCGTAATAAAGGAAGAAAGGTTGGCCATCTGCTTCATTGATGAAGGCTTTCGCTGCCTTTGCATAGCTCAAGCTAAGCTGGCTCTGATCGGCCGGGCTCTGGATGATTTGCTTGCCTTCATAAAGGTCAAAGGGAGCCATGTCGTTTGAATACGCCACCCCATAAAACCAATCGAATCCGTGATTGGTGGGCCAGAATTCATCGGTATGGCCGAGGTGCCATTTGCCGATCATGCCGGTCCTGTAGCCCGCATCGCGCAGCATTTCGGAAATCGTGATCTCGTCGGTGGGAAGCCCGTCCTGAGAATGGGGAAAGATCACATGCTGCATCCCCGAGCGGATGGGATACCGGCCCGTCAGCAGCGCTGCCCGGGAGGGAGAACAGACGTTTGATCCGGCATAGAAGTCCGTAAGCTGAATGCCTTCCTGACCGATCCTGTCGATATTGGGGGTCTTGATCAGCCGGGAACCATTGAGGCTGATATCACCCCATCCGAGATCATCCGTCAGGATAATGATGATGTTGGGAGGCTGAGCGTTCGCGTGCGAGGTTTCCGAAGCCGCGATACTGGTGGTGGGCGATGCTGCGCAGGCGGCGGCGAGCAGGAATACCGCAGTCCAGCGGACAAATCTGAAAGGCATGACGGGGTCCTTCCCGTTGCTGAATGGGGGAGGCTGGGCAACTGATAGCCGCCCAGCCTTACAGTCGAGGGAGGTGTCAGTAGCGCAAGGTGAGCTTTGCGCCCCAGGTGCGCTGGGCTTCCAGTGTCACGAACTGTGCGTAGCCGCCGGTATCGAACGGCATGCCGACGATGGCTTCGGCAAAGTTCTCATCTGTCAGGTTGCGCCCGAACACGGTGAAGGTGGCCCGATCGTCCCAGAAGTTCACGCCAATCTGCATATCCAGCAACGTATAGGCGTCAATGATCGTGTTCGGATCATTGGCAAGGCCAGACATCGTGTCGCTGCGATACTGGGCGCCGAGTTGCACGAATGCCGTGTTCTGCGCGGTCAGGTCGAAGTCATAACGGGCCAGCGCGTTGATCACCCATTCCGGGGAGTTCGGCAAACGCTTGCCCGAGAGATCCTGCGAAGCCGGAGTTCCGGTACATCCCTGCGCGGCTGTCTGCAGCTGATAGCAGGGCGCGCCGGTGAATTCGTCGAAGGTCGCTTTTGTGTACGCGATGGCCGCCGACAGGGTGAGGTTATCGGTTGGCAGCGCGGTGATCTCGCTCTCGAAGCCATAGGTTTCGGCCTTGCCGGCGTTCGACACGGCGAAGACCGAAGTACCAGAGGGGCCTGGCACCAGCGTCTGGGCCTGGAAGTCTTCGATCTGGCCATAGAATCCCGTGAGATTGGTGATGAGGCGGCCACCCGGTGAGGACCGGCGGATCCCCGCTTCAAACTGTGTCGGGATTTCTGCTTCAACCGTCGGCAATGTGTTGCCGCTGACCGGGTTGATCGTAAGCCCCTGGACCACGCCGGCGGATTTGTAGCCGCGCGTCACTGTTGTGAAGAGGTTGGTATTGTCATCCACGAAGTATTGCGCGCCAAGGCGCCAGACGACGGCAGTATCATCATCCCCGGCGCTCTGCACGCCATTGGAAACAGCCTGGCCAGCGAAAGGCGCCACGGCGCCATTTGCGATGAACTTTTCCTGACTGCCTTCCACTTCCGAATTGAGGATCCGCAGGCCGCCAATCAGCGACAGTTTTTCCGTCACAGCATACTCGCCCTGTCCGAACAGGGCATAGTTGGTTTCGCTGAATTCCGATTCGAGCCGCGTTCCAACGCGCGCACCGGCCGGCAGCGCCCCCAGCAGGTTGAGACCAGCGGTGCCTGCCTGAATGTTGTTCTGGTCGATGTCCTGCGTGAAGTAATAGGCACCCAGCGTGTAGGTGAAGGCACGGTCGCGGGGGGAAACGATGCGGAATTCCTGGCTGAACTGGCTCTGGCCAAGGTCTCCGGAATTGATTTCCAGAATGGGAAGCGGGGTGAGATCGGAGTCGTTGTTATCAACGCTGTCCCATTCGCGGTATGATGTCAGCGAGACGAACTCGAACTCGCCCAGGCTGCGGCTGTATTCGGCGGCAAGGCCCCATGCGTCCATCTTGGAAGAGAAGGGCACTTCCGATCCGATGTTCAGGTTGTCTGGGCTCGGAACAATACCCAGGGCTGCTGACTGGTTCCGGATGGCGGGAACACCATATCCAAGAAGACCCGTTCCCGGCCCGCCAGCGGATGCCTGCCGGTATGTCAGGGCGCCGGCCGCCTGATCGCGCGTCACATAGTCTGCACTCAGAAGCAGATCGGACTCGTCAGAAAGCGCGAAGTTCACCTTTGCGCGCACGCCCTGCTCGTTGCGCTCGTTCACGCGCTTCTGCGGGGAGTTCGGGTTCACGTTCTTGATGTAGCCGTCGCGGGTATTGGAGTAGGCTGAGATACGTGCCGTTATACCGTCGGCGATCGGCCCTGAAATTGCGCCATAGGCATTGATCTCGTCGTAAGAGCCGTAGCCGAGGTTCATTTCTGCGGTAAGGGTTTCGGTTGGTTTCTTGGTGACGATCGAAATCACGCCGGCCGAGGCGTTCTTGCCGAACAGCGTGCCTTGCGGCCCGCGCAGCACTTCCACGCGCTCGACATCTTCGAAGTCGAAGATACCGGCGCCTTCGCGGCCCATGATGACGCCATCAACGGCAATGGCAACGCTGCCTTCAATGCCGATATTGAAAAGACCGGTGCCGATGCCGCGAATCGTGGTCGCAGACTGGCGCGCATTGACGCCGGAGTTGAAGGTAACGCCCGGCGCCACATACTGCAGTTGGTCAAAGCCGTCGATCTGGCGCGCCGCAAGGGCGTCCCCGCCGATGGCCGTCACGGAGATCGGAACCTGCTGGATGTTCTGCTCAACACGTTGAGCCGTAACCGTAATTGTGCCGAGGCGGCGATTGTCATCCTCGACGGCGTCTTCCTGTGCCTGAACGATTGGCGCGAAGCTGGCCATGGCAATGGTGAGCGCGGACGCTGTGAAAAGTATGCGGTGCTTAGGTTGCATGAATTTATCCTCCCGGAAGCCTGGTGGCTTTCCGGCCGGAAAATTTCGACAAATGGAAAGTTTGTCAATGGGGGCGGTTAATAACTCCGTTTAGAAAATCGAATTCAAGCTTTGCCTTTCGCCCAGTCGGGCAGGGCGGGCCAGTGTTTCCGGCTTTTGGGTTTGTCGCGCAGAAGCAGGGCGAGCACCGTGTCCGTGTGCGCCTCAATGGCTTCTTCCGAAAGAATGTTCACGCCATAAACGCCCTTGATCGACTCGGCGAGCACGAACGGCATCTGGCAAATTGCAGAGATCGAATAGAACAATGACACCAGCCAGACTTCCGGAACGTCACCTTCTTTCATGAGGTGGCGCATGAAAGGGGCCTGATTCTTGTGGCTTTCCCGAATGTAGCCGATCATCCAGTCGATGCGGTTTCCGCCCTGAACCGACTCCATGATCATGATACGAACATGTTCGGGATTGTTCGCGCAGTAGCGGATGTAATGGCGCATGAAGTTGCGCATATTATCCTGCGGAGAGGCGCCCTTGGTAGACTTCATGCCCTCCCGCAATTCCTGCGACAGGCGCTGGAACATGTTGGTAACGACCTCTTTCCACAGCTCTTCCTTGCTGCCGAAATGGTAGCGGATGAGCGTATGCGTTACCCCGGCATCGGCGGCGATGTCGCGGATATTGGCCGCTTCAAACCCCTTTTCCGCAAAGGCCTTCCGCGCGGCGTCCAGAATACTCGCGCGGCTTTCCTCGGAGCGGGCTTGCTGGGGAGTCCGCAAAGATTTCTTGGCCGGCTCGACAGGCTTTTTGCTCCAGCAGACATCGGGAATTCCTTATACAACAATACTCAAGCCATCTTATCGGAGATTTCTTTCCGCTCGGCTATTGCGAAAAAACTTTCCATATGGAAAGCAACGTTGTCATATGGAAAAAACCTGCCTGGGAGGCGACAATGGCATCACAAGCACCGGAACTTGACGCACGGATCAAGGCACTGTTGGGCGAGATGACGGTGGAAGAGAAGGTTTCGCTGATGGCGGGCCGCGACTTCTGGACCCTGCCGGCCATTGAGCGTTTGGGTATTCCCAGCCTGCGTGTATCCGACGGCCCCACGGGCCTGCGTTCGGTCAACTCAGAGGCGGCAACGGTATTTCCCGTGGGGGTCGCGCTCGCGGCCACCTGGAACGAAACGCTGATCGGAGAAGTTGGGGCCGCCATCGGGCGCGAGGCAATTGCGCATGATGTGGACGTCCTGCTTGCGCCTGCCGTGAACATCCAGCGCACGCCGCTGGGGGGGCGTAACTTCGAAACCTATTCGGAAGATCCGCGCCTGGCCGCAGAAATCGCCACCGCCTATGTCGCCGGGGTTCAGTCCGAAGGGGTCGGCACATCGCTGAAGCATTATGCTGCCAACAATCAGGAACACGAACGCATGAGCGGAAGCTCCGATATGTCGGAACGCACGCTGCGGGAAATTTATCTTGCTGTTTATGAGCCTGTCATCCGCCGCGCCAATCCGTGGACGGTCATGGGCGCCTACAACAAGGTGAACGGTGTTTTTGCCTGCGAAAATTCTTTCCTGCTTGAAGACGTGCTCAAGGGCGAGTGGGGTTATGATGGCGTGGTCGTTTCCGACTGGGGCGCCACGAAAACCACGGCTGACGCTGCCAACAGCGGACTCGATCTGGAAATGCCCGGCCCCGCGCGTCATTTCGGCGCCAAGCTCGTGGACGCTGTGCGCAATGGGGAAGTCAGCGAAGCGGTCATCGACGATCATGCAGGCCGGCTGCTGCGCCTTATCATTCGCTGCGGCCTTCTCGATGGGAATCCGAAGTCCAGCAGAGGCGAGTTGGCCAGCGACCGTCATCGCGCGTGCGCCCGCGATGCGGCGCGTCAGTCCATGGTGCTCCTGAAGAATGAGGGCGGCTTGTTGCCCGTTTCGCCGGATGTGAAGCGCCTCGCCATTATTGGCCAGCCTGCCTATATGCCCGCCATTCAGGGCGGTGGCAGCTCGCAGGTCAGCCCGGACAGGATCGTCAGCCCGCTGGAAGGTCTCAAGGCCGCACTTGGCGACAGGGTGGAGATCGTCTTCGAACGAGGTCTCGATCACGAACCGGCGCCGCCGCAGATAGATTGGCGTCTTCTGTCGCCGGACGAAACGTTTACCCGTCATGGTCTTGTGGCGCGCTATTATGCAAAGCCTGATTTCGCGGGGCAGGTGGCGCATGAGGAAATCGACTGGCATTTCTCCAAGCTCGGCTTCGGTGGCAAAGTGCAGACGGAGGACGATCTTTCCTTCTCTGTCGAATGGACAGGCTATTTCCGGCCGGAACAGGATGGCGACTATGATTTCGTCATCTCCCATTCCAATGATGATGTGGAGCTCAGCATCGGCAACGAGGTCTTGGTCGGCGAGGGCACGCCTTCCGAGCGCGAACTTCTGTTCATGATCCTGCCGCTCAACCGCCGCGAAGCGCGCATGCGCCTCCAGGCAGGCCGAACCTATCCCATTCGCCTGCGGTACTCCCAGCCGACCGAGCGGGCTATCCGCGCCTTCAACATCTTCAATGTCTCCATGCGCGCGCCTGCGCCCAGCCGGGAGCCAGCCCTTCGCGCCGCAAAAGAGGCGGACATGGTCCTGCTTTTCGTCGGTTCCGGAACAACGGACGAAACCGAGGGGAAGGACCGGCGCAGCATGAAGCTGTCTGCCGGGCAGGATGATCTTGTCCGTGATGTGCTCGCCGCCAATCCAAAGACAGCCGTTATCGTCAACACCGGCGCGCCGGTGGAAATGCCCTGGGCGGGTGAGGTTCCGGCTATCCTGCAGATGTGGCTGCCAGGAGGCGAGGGCGGCTCAGCCCTTGAAGATCTGCTCTCGGGTAAGGTGTCTCCTTCGGGAAAACTCCCTGTCACGTTCCCCCATCGGTATGAAGATAATCCCACTTATCCTTTCTATCCGGGTCACAAGTCCGCCGAGTATGGCGAGGGAATTTTCGTCGGTTATCGTTATTACGACAAGGCCGGCCGGGACGTCTTGTTTCCGTTCGGGCACGGACTGACCTATTCCCGGTTCGAGATCGCCAATCTTCAGGCAAAGGCGGCGACCTCCGGTCCCGCAGTCGAGCTCACGCTGGACCTGACCAATACAGGTTCGGCGGAGGCGGCAGAAACTGTCCAGATATATCTAGAAGACCGGGCCACCCAGGAAGCGATGCCTCTGCGCCAGCTGCGCGCCTTCCGCAAGGTCGCGCTGAAGCCGGGCGAAACAGCCCGCATTGCCTTCTCGCTTGGCCGTGAGGATTTTGCCTGGTTCGACATGCATGGCGGCGCCTGGACGGTCACTCCGGGCAGCTACATTGCCCATGCCGGATTTTCTTCGCGTGATCTGCGCGCTCATGCTGGTTTTGAGATCGTGTCATGACTGAGGCCAGCGCGGCGCAAAAAGCCAGGCAGGTTCCCCTGAAGGCTCGCATTGGCTTCGGTGTAGGGGATTTTGGCTTCCTGCTCGTTTGGCAGGGAACGGCCATGTTCCTGATGTATTTCTATACCGATGTGCTGGGCATTTCCCCAGCCATTGCCGGTATGATCTATATGATCGCCATGATCTGGGACGCGGTGACCGATCCAGTCTTCGCGGCCTTGGCGGACCGCACCCGGTCACGATTTGGGATGTACCGGCCCTGGCTGCTTTTTGGCGCTGTGCCCTTCGGTATTGCCTATCCGCTTGCCTTCTCCGGCCCCGGCAGTCTGCCCATAGATCCGGTGATGTGGGCGCTCGTTACGCACATTCTTCTGCGTACGGCCTATACGGTCGTTTCCATGCCCTTCAACTCTTTGCAGGCGCGCCTCACAAGCGATGGCGGAGAACGTTCAGTCCTTGCAGGCTTCCGTATGGTGGGCGCGGCAACGGGCGGCCTAGCAGTGGTATTTCTTACCCCGGTCGTCGTACAGGTCTTTGGCGAGGGGCGCGAAGCGCAGGCATATTTTGTCTCTGCCTGTATCAGCGGCGGATTGGCCACGCTGGCATTGCTCTACTGCTTCTTCTCGATGCGCGAGCCCGAAGCGGTACCCACCCGGTCGGAAAGCCTGCTCGGCGACCTCAAATCCATCTTCCCGATGTTCCTGGCAAACCCGCCGCTCATCCGGGTTTTCAGCATCATCATTCTGGGGTCGGTTTGCCTCGGCATGTTCGGCAAGAATATGCTCTATCATTTCAAATACGATCTGCAGCGCCCGGAGTTGACGGTCATCGCGCTGGTTTTGCCGGCAATCCTCCTAGTGCTGACTGTGCCGTTCTGGGTCTGGATATCAAAGCTCAGTTCCAAGCGCTTCTCGCTGGCGCTTGGCACATTCGTGTCGCTTGCCGGATATCTGTTGTTCTTCGTCAACTTTCAGAACTGGCTATGGCTCACTTTCAGCTCGATCCTCGTCATCGGGGCCGGTTCATCGTCTCTCGCCGTCATGTTCTGGGCCATGCTTCCGGATACGGTCGAGTACGGAGAGGTCAAAACAGGGGTGCGCGCCGAGGCGAAAACCTTCGGTTTCGCCACCTTTGCCCAGAAAGCCGCCACCGGCATCAATGCCGTACTGCTTGGCGCTCTGCTCGGTGTTGCCGGATTTCAGGCAAATGCGGCGCTGTCTCCTGAAACACTGCTTGGCATGAAGGCCATCATGGCGCTCATCCCTGCGGCCGGCGCCGTCGGCATCCTGCTTATTCTGCGCGGATACACGCTCGACCATGCCCGCCACCGAGAGCTTGTTGCACAGCTTGAGGCGCGCCGCGCGGCCGCCGCCGGTTAGGACCGGTATAGAAGGAAGCCATCATCTGATGGAGTGGCCTTCTCGGTGTCTGGCGTGCGGGCGGGCGCGAACAGCGGGGACTAAGGTCGCATCCGCCCGACCGCGCCTCACAGGAGATTAATTCTGCTCGCGCGTTCGAGCACATTCGTCCTGGAGGCCGCCGCGTCGGCTGCGAGCGAGGTCTGGCTGAACTTCAGGAGCTTTCCGCCAGATTTCAGGGTCTTGCCGGCGACGAGCACAGTGTCGACATCGGCTTGAGTCGCACTGGTCACGACCCTGTCGGCGAGCGATCCGAGTTTGCTGAAACCCAGGCGGTCCGTTTTAAGCAGAACAAGATCTGCGCGCTTTCCCTTCTCGACGGTGCCGAGTTCATCCCCGAAGCCGATCGCGCGGGCGCCTGAACGCGTGGCAAAATCCAACACATCGAACGTGTCCAGGGTCTTGGCCAGGTTTGCTCCGCGATCAGACCGGAACAGGTTCCAGTAGGCGCTCCGGACATGCTCGAAATAATCATGGGTCAGCGCGATGGAGACGTCGATACCGATGGATACGTTGACGCCCGCTTCGTGTGCGCGGCCATGAATGGACGGCTTCGCATAGGGAAATTCGCCCATCACGGTTGAGCAAACACCCGAACCCGCCTCACGCAGAAAGACGAGTTCTTCGTCCGTGACATCAACGCCATGGGAAATCAGGTAATCCGGCCCGAGGAGACCAGCTTCGTGCAGGTCCCCCACTCCGCGCAGGATGGGGGGCTCCACGCCCGGACGCTGGTTCATGTGCTGGGTCAAGGTGCGTGCGGACAGGGATCGCGCGCGCTGGAACTCAAGAGCTGCCTGCTCGACGGTCTGTGTACCAACGGACCCAGACAACCCGATACCGAAATGCAGAACCTTGTCCTTTCCGCCGAAGTAAAGATCCCGGATTTTTTCGGCGGTCGCCCAGTGCCGTTCATCAGGTGGCTGGTTGCGGTCCGCCAGGGCTTTCTCGCGGGTATAGGTATCGCCTACGGTGTAGTAGGGGCCGTTGCGCATCTGGTAGCAAAAGACGCCGGCCACGCCCGAGGCCATCAGGCCACGTGCGGCCGCCTGTTCCATTGCATCACCATTGGCGGCATGCATCTGGTCGATCACTGAGGTGACGCCAGAATCCAGGCAGGCGAGGCCGCCCATTAATTGCGCGATAAACATATCCTCCGGCTCATAGGCCAGAGCGTAGATCATGTTTGTGGTACGGTCGTACTCGGCGTACCGCCTTGAAATTTTCGGGAGGGCTCCGTTCAGCAGGGTTTGCCAGACATGACGGTGCCCATCAATCATGCCCGGCATGAGGATCATACCTCTGGCACTGATGACTGTTGCTCCATCAGCCGGGAGGCCTTTTCCGATTTCCTTGATGATGCCGCTTTCGATCAGGACATCGGTATTCATATACTCAGCATCAGGATCAGACATCGAGAGTATATCGGCGCCCCTGATAAGGGTCCGATTGGCAGAAGTTGCGCCGACGGTAGCGCAGCCGGCCACGGAAACCGCAGATGTTGACGCGGCGAGCTTGAGGAAGTCTTTTCGGGTAAGTTTCATATGCCGCCAGCCTTCAGGTGGCCAATCCGGTTTGCCGCAATCGCGCTTGCGGGCACAGCAAACCGGACCGGAAAAGGAGGAATCAGACGAAATTGATGCTGGCGGCCAGCGGACCGTAGCGATCCTGAGCTGCATAGACTTTCTGCATGATCTCTTTCAGGTCGACCCCGACCATTTCGCCATTGCGCTTGCGTGCCTTGCCGGCGATCCACACGCTGTCAATGTCTTCGCGTGCAGCGAAGGTGACCACGCGGTCTGCCAACGTACCGAGACGGCCAAAGCCCGGACGATCTGTCTTCAGAAGAACAAAATCTGCGCGCTTTCCTGTTTCGATGCTGCCGACGACCTTATCGAGCCGAACGGCTTTTGCGCCGGTATTGGTGGCAAAATCCAGCGCGTCATAGGATTTGTAGGAATTGGCGATTTTTACGCCCGCAGGCTCCAGATAGAGGTTCCAGAAACCGGCGCGGACATGTTCGAAGTAATCATGCGTCAGAGCGAGTGATACGTCGATCCCGATGCCGGCGGCTACCCCGGCGGCACGGGCGCGGCCGTGGCAGGAGGGCCCGCGGAAAGCTGCTGTCATATAGGGAAATTCGCCCATGGCAGTGGCGCAGACCATACCCCCAGTCTCCCGAAGAACCCGGAATTCGTCATCCGTCAGACGGTTGGCGTGAGAGATGTGGTAGTCCGGGCCCAGCAAGCCAGCATCTGCAAGATCCAGCATGCCGGAGTCACGATAGCCCATGTAACCGGCGGGGTGTGGGGTCGCCGGTTTGTGAATATGTGCAGCCAGAATCTGTAGGTCGTAGCTGCGGGCGCGCTCCCATTCCTCCTTGATCAGAGCAAGCTCGTTGCCCATCCCTGAAGCCGGGCAAAGGCCGAACTGGAGCAGGGCGTCCGGGTCGTTGAAGACTTCCTTGTGCAGAGTGTCCGCAATTGCCCAATGTGCTTCGGTGGTTGTCGCAATCCGTTCGGAATCGGCGCGCGCAAGGTCTACCGTGTCGCCGGGCTTGTAGGAGGAAGAAACGCCCAGCTGGAAAGCAAAGAACCCGCCAACGCCCGAATCCTGCAGGCCTTTGGCGGCCGCAATCGCCATCTCCTGGTTGATCTGGCCATGGGCATAGTCGAGCATCGTGGTGACGCCGGAATCAATCGCCAGAAGGCCACCGATGAGGCCCGAGATATACATCTCGTCTGCATTCATGCTGACGATGGTGCGCATTTTCCATTGTTGGTATTTGGAGTATTCACCGGGGTGAAACTTGGTGAGCCTTCCAGCTTCCATGCATTCCCAGACGTGACGGTGACCGTCCACCATGCCGGGCATAAGGATCATGCCGCCCGCATCGATGACTTCAGCATCTGCGGCAACCAGGCCCTTGCCGATGGCGGTGATCTTGCCACCCTCGACGAGAACGTCGGTCGCTGTAAACTCTTCGCGCTGAGCATTCATGGTGAGAATATCAGCGTTCCTGATCAGAAGTTTGCCGGAGGAAGATGGGGCGGCCGTGGTGGTTGGCGCTGCTGCTGCGGCGGTCTGGGAAGTGGCGCAGGCACTGAGCCCTGCGGTTGCCACCAGCGCTGTTGAAAGGTTGAGAAAGTCCTTGCGGGTAATTTTGCTCATCTTGGGAAATCCTAGTTGATATGGGGTGCCAGCCTCTCGCTGAGAGGCTGGCTGGAGGGGTCGGTTCAGAAGGTTTTTTGGAGGCGGGCATACCAGTAGCGGCCATAGGGCTGGTACAGATTGCCGAGGTATCCGTTCGTGGAGAGCGGAGGCGCTTCGTCGGTCAGGTTTCGCACCCCAAGGCGAACGGAGCTTTCACCGCCAAACGGGTCTTCGAAACCATATTCGCCCCAAAGGCCGAAGGTGAGCTGGTCAGAAACCTCCCACGGTTCGCTTGCTGCGTTGACCACGTTATACTGGTAGACTTCACCCGTGTAGCTGGCTGTGAGACCTGCCGCGAGGCCCTCACGTCGCCAGTTGAGACCGGCATTCCATTTGAGTTCGGGGCTGCCGCTGGATTGCAGCAGGCTGGCCGCGCCCCCCACGTTTGCACCGGCGTTGATTTCGTTCGCGTCCTGAGCATCCAGCATTTCCTGCTGAACGGCAGATGGATTCTGGAAGTAATCAGTAAGCACACTGATATTCGCGTAAGCGTTGATCCTTCCGAGGAAGCTTTCGGGCGCTTCGTAGGTCAATCCAATATCGTAGCCTTCGATCGTCCGGGAATCGAGGTTGTCATAGCTGGTGACAACATAGAGAATCTCGCCAATCGGCGCGAGGCCCGTGCCCTGAACAAAGGCAATGTCGGCGGGGGTGGGCGCCGCGCGCACGACGTTCGGATTGGAAGATCCGCGGACGCGCAGAAGGTAGTCGAGTGTAAGCGCGTTTTCTGCGCTCAGGGCCCCCACCTTGTTTTCCTGATCGATCTTCCAGTTGTCGTAGGTGAATGTGAAATGGCCGAATTTTTCAGGAATGAAATTCGAGTCGATCACCAATCCGTAGGAGAGGCTTTCGGACTCCTCCGGTTTCAGGTTCGCGTTACCGGTTGTCTGCACCTGCACCTGCGGACGTTGGGAGCACAGACCCCAGGCCGCGATGCGGCCGGCGCGCAGGTCCGCTTCGCAGAGCACATCGTCGAGACGGGTCTGCGAGGTCGGACGGTCAACAGGAACAAGCTGCTGAAGGGTTGGCGCAACAAAGCCTTGCTGCCAGGATGATCTCAGACGAAGCCCGTCAAACACATCCCAGGATCCGGCGACCTTCGGCTTAGCAACGCTGCCCACATCGCTATAGTCTTCATACCGTCCGGCAAACTGCAGGTCGATCGCGCGAGCCAGGGGGATGTTCATTTCCGGCGAGATGATCGGCACAGCCAGTTCGGCGAATGCCGAATAAACCGTGCGGTTGCCCCTGACATCCCAGGCCGCGGAAGCGCCGAGCGTATCGCTGGGATAGGTAATACCGGTTACTGTGTCGTAGTAATTGGTCGTGAAATCGCCGGTGGAGTCGCGGTCATCTTCGGAGGTTTCCCAACGAACTTCGACGCCGGCGGCAACGCCAAGACCGCCGGCGGGCAAATTGAGGATATCCCCGCGGGAAAGTTTGAAGTCCACAAGACCCAAAGAAGCGCGGCCATACCGGCGGGCATCAATCAGGAAGGAACTGAGATCTGTGCTCAGCGTTGTGTCAGCAAGATTTGGGTTGGCGACATTGCCGCCATTGAAGGGATTGTAGGCGGCTGGCGTTGTTCCGGCGAGGGACGCATGCCACAGCGAGTTTTGAACATTGGTGGCGATGTCTTCTGCCGACGAGTCTGAATAGAGACCCGCAGTTTCCCAGTTCCAGCCGGCGGTCTCACCTTTCAGCCCCAGTAGCAGCCGGTGCTGTTTGCTCTCCACCTGAGCAAGACGCCCGCCGACATCTGCCAGAAGATAACTCAGTACCGTGATATCCACGCCTTCAGCGGGAATATCCAGCCCGTCGATACGGTTGGGCGAGCCGACCGGTCCGAAGGGGTTATAGTAGCTGTCAGCCGGAATGGTGATCGGTGTGTGGGCCAGCGGGCCGACAGCCGTCGTCATCGACTCGGATTTGGCATAGTAGATGCCGGCCTCGGCGAAGATTTCCATATTGTTGGGGAGTTCGTAGGTGAGGGTATTGAAGATATTGATCCGGTCAATCGACGGCGTGACCGTCATGCCGGGGATGGCGGCGGCAGAATCGAACCGCAGGTTACGGTCCGCGGCGCCGGTCACCACGCCATCGTCAATGCACAGACCATTTCCGAGTTGATACAGGCACCCTGCGTTGGTGACAGGCTGTATGTGGAACCTGCCCACGGAGTCGGTGATTGCAACGCCGTTCGCTCTGATGGCTGAGTTTGCCCCCAACACCTGAAAACCGCCCCAGGGCGAGGAGGTCCCCCGGGTGTCGAACGCCGTGTTGCCGGCGAAGCTGGTATTCGCGATCAGCGGGCGAAGATCCAGTGATGCAGTGAACTCCTGATCTGATGTGTAGAGCTTTGTGTCGCCGCCATAGTTCAGATACGTAGTGAAGTTGCCTCGCCCGTCAGCGAAGTCGCTCCCCCAGAGAAGGTTTGCCTGAAACTGGCGGAGGTTTGTGCCTTCGGCGCCGCCATACTGCACCTGGGCTTTCAGCCCATTATAATTCGAGAGCAGAACATTGTTGACGACGCCCGCGATGGCATCTGATCCGTAAAGCGCAGCGGCGCCGTCCCGCAGGATTTCGAGACGCTGAAGCCCGAACACTGGTATTGCGTTGGCATTGTAGCTGGATTCCTGACGCCCCTGCGTCAATCCGTAGGGAACGGTCCGGCGGCCATTGAGCAGGAGGAGCGTGTAGCTTGAGCCCAGGCCCCGCAAATTGATCGAGGAGACATCGCCGCGCGCTGCGCCCTGGCTGCCGCCGCTCAGCGTCTGGGTGTTGAAAGATACATCACCTGCAATGGGAAGCGAGCGGAAAAGATCTTCTCCCGAAGAAATGCCGAGCGAGGCGATCTCGTCTTCTCCCATCACCGTGACGGGCACAACCCCGGTAGGCCGCGCGCCAGCAATCTGGGAACCAACGATCACGACCTTGTCGAGCGTGTTCACCGCGTCTTCCACCGGCGCTTGCGGGACGATCTCCGGAGTTTGTTCCGCTGCGGGTGCCGAAGGGGCTGATTGCGGCGCATTATCCGCCAGCTGAAAGCTGCTGACCTGTATCGTTTGTGCGGGGGAGCGGAATTCGGAAAGATCCTGCCGTAGGCTGAATGTCTTTCCGTCCTCGGTTAGAACGACTTTCAGGTCCGTTCCTTCAAGCAGCTTTTCGAGCGCAATCTTGGTGTCCATCTTCCCTTTGATTTCGCGCGTCTTTTTGCCGCGAAGCCGATCAGCGGGAACAACAATCTGGACGCCGCTCTGGCGAGCGAAACTGGGAATTGTTTTGGTGGCATCCCCCTCCGGAAGATTGAACTCCCGGACTTCCGCATGCGCAACCAGAAGGGTGGACAGATATACACCCATCCCCAATACGGTTGTATAGCGCAGGCCTCGTTTTTTCATTGCGGTCTCCAATTGATGCTCGTCATCTCTCTTGTGAGGCAGGCAAGCACAGAGGAGTTGGCCTCACAGGACTGCAGTGTCCTGTGCGTTCATCCAGTATCCCCGCTGCGCCCCCGGTGTCCCCGTTGGCTGCAACGCGTTCTGATCGTTTCACCCCTCATACGGAAAGCCTGCGCACCTCTTCAGGGAGGAGCTTTTCTCCAGCTTTCATGGGGACAGATGCACTCTGACTGTATTTCCGCCACAAGTTTGGCGAATTTGTTATATTTTTTGCACCGGTGCTCTTTTTGGTCTTTCGGATTGACCAATCGTTTGTCGCGGCGCGGTCTTCTGGATACTGCTGGCGGCCATGCACACACCATCAGGAGAGTTTGTTGCTTGGTTGGCGCGGAGTATCATTCCGCATGAACCGGCATTGCGGAGCTGGCTTCAGAAGCGCGCACGGCTTGATAGAATCGGTTTGACTGCGGATGATATTATTCAGGAAACATATGCAAGGCTTACTCGGCTGGCCTCAATCGAGCACATACGCGACCCGAGGGCCTATGTTTTCAGAACTGCTTACTCAATTCTCCTTCAGGAGATCCGGCAAAACCGCGTGGTGTCTATTGAATCCATAGAATCCCTGGAGGAACTTGATCTTGTCTCTCAGGAGCCGTCACCGGACCGGGTTCTGGAAATGACGCAGGAGATGCGTATTCTGTCCAAGGCGATTAATTCGATGCCAAAGAAATGCCGCATCGTTTTTGTGCTGAGGAAAGTGCATGGATATTCCCAGCGCGAGATCGCTGAGCAGCTTGGAATATCCGAAAACACGGTAGAAACTCACCTCGCCCGAGGTGTAAAGAAGCTAATGGACTTTTATCAGAGTAGCGGAATAGAACCACCTGCTGCATCTGATAGATTGAATTCTGGCGAAATAAGAAATGGAAAACGACGGGAAGTACGGGGACATCGATGAGGAGGCCGCTCGTTGGGCGGCCCGAATTGATCGTGGGCCGTTAAACCAGACCGAAGAGAGGGCGCTTGATCGCTGGCTCAGCGGGAACAGTCGTCATCAAGGGGCGCTCGTCCGCGCCCAAGCCCTGTTGGTGCCTTGCGAGAGCGTTGACAGGTATATTTCGCCAGACGTGGTGTCCACGCGCTCGCCGCGAGCGAAGTCTCCTTGGCTGACAGGTCTCGCCGGATTGGTGGCGGCGTTTGTATTCGCCTTCATGCTTCTTCAATCGCCCTCAGCCGATGACGCGGCATTCCAAACCGCCCGGGGAGAGGTGCGGCGTGTGCCTCTGGAAGACGGGTCGGTAATGACGCTGAATACGGCGAGCAAGGCGGATGTGGATTTCCGGAACGGACAGCGCAGTATCCACCTGATTTCCGGCGAGGGATTTTTTGAAGTTGCGCATGATGCAGCGCGGCCCTTTGTTGTCTCTGCGGATGATTACACGGTCAAAGCGATCGGCACGGCGTTTGTGGTGCGTAAGCCGACGGAGCACTCCCTGCTGGTGGTGGTGCAGGAGGGGATCGTCGAAATCGGCCGGAAGAATGGCGATCCGCTGAGGCTCGAGGCGGGAGCCATGGCTGAAGTCAACCTCAGGGATTTGGCGCCGCGTATAACGACCCTCGACGGCGAGCAGTTGACCCAGGAACTTGCCTGGCGCGAAGGAAAGATTGCCCTGACGGGTGAGACGCTGGAGGCCGCGGCGGCGGCCTTTAATCGGTATAATAACATTGCGATAGAAGTGACCCCCGAGGTGGCCCAGCGCGAAGTGGTGGGGTGGTACTCCGCCAACGATCCGGTCGGGTTCGCGAAGGTTGTTGCCGAAACGATGGATGTGGATATCGAGATTACGGCCCACGGCATCATTCTGAAGCCGCTTGCGTGTAGTGAGCCGTGTAAAGATGATCGTTTCTGAAAAGCTGGGTGACATAGATCCCGCTTGAATGCGGCCGATTTCCCCGAAGATCGGCCCATGCATTGCCGCCATTGAGGACAGCAGCCGGCGACGTCCGGTCGGGGAGCATTGCGGTGCTTTCACGGGCCGCCCCTATGCACGCCTTCGCAAATACCCCATCATAAAACCGTCCACAACGGATCGATTGCCGCTTTCGTGTATTAGGGTTCGTGGACCCTCAAAACAAACAGCAGGAGAATTCAAGCAATGCCCAAGGGATCGGACCTGTTTGTCGCCGCGCTCGAGAATGAAGGCGTGGAGCGTATCTTCGGCGTGCCGGGCGAGGAGAACCTCGACTTTCTGGAATCGCTACGAACCTCCAGTATCAAACTCGTGCTGACCCGGCATGAGCAGGCCGCAGCCTTCATGGCCGCCACGCATGGGCGGCTGACGGGAAGGCCCGGGGTCTGCCTCGCAACGTTGGGTCCCGGCGCACTGAATCTGTCGACCGGCGCTGCTTATGCTCATCTCGGCGCCATGCCGATGATCCTCATCACGGGCCAAAAACCGGTGATGAGTGCCAAGCAGGCCCGTTTCCAGATCGTTGACATTGTTGCCTCGATGAAACCGCTGACGAAGATGACCCGCCAGATCGTCAGCGCAGCGAGTATTCCTGCAACCGTCCGGGAAGCTTTCCGCGTTGCGATGGAGGACCGGCCCGGCCCTGTGCACCTTGAGCTGCCTGAGGATGTTGCGTCCCAGGAGACTGAAGATGCTTCAGTCATTCCCGTCCATACGGCGGAGCGAGCCATTGCCCCCCTGGCGGCGCTTGAAAAAGCTGCGGAAATGATCATCGCCGCAAGGTCCCCGATTGTGATGATCGGCGCAGCGGGCAACCGGCCTTCACTTGTGCAGCCATTGTCGGATTTTGTCCGGCGAGCCCGGCTGCCCTTCTTCAACACGCAAATGGGCAAAGGGGCCGTCACCGGCGGCTCCAACCTTTACATGGGCACAGCGGCGCTCTCGGAGGGCGATTATGTGCATGAAGCTGTCGAGCGCGCCGACCTGATCGTCGCAATCGGTCACGACACGGTGGAGAAACCGCCCTTCCTGATGAAAAGCGCAGGAGGACCGAAGGTCATCCATATCAGTTACCAGCCAGCGGTCATTGAACAGGTCTATCATCCCGATTTCGAGGTGGTCGGCGATATTGGCGCTTCTGCCAAAGCGCTCGGTGAACTGCTCGAAGGGCGGACCGCCTCCAATGAGGCCATGCTGGAACTGCGCCTGAAAATACTGGAGCGCCTCAACGACCGCGCCGAGGAGGATCGCTTTCCGGTCACGCCCCAGCGCATCGTTCATGATGTCCGCAAGGTGATGCCGGAAGACGGGATCGTCTGCCTCGACAACGGCATGTACAAGATCTGGTTTGCGCGCAACTACCGCACCCATGTTGCCAACACGCTGCTTCTGGACAACGCGCTCGCTTCGATGGGCGCGGGTCTGCCTTCGGCCATGATGGCGGCCATGCTTCATCCTGATCGCCGCGTGATTGCGATCTGTGGGGATGGCGGTTTCATGATGAACTCGCAGGAGATGGAGACCGCGGTGCGTCTTGGGCTCAACCTCGTCGTGCTCATTCTCAACGACAGCGCCTACGGGATGATCCGGTGGAAGCAGGCGGTCGATGGGTTTCCGGATTTCGGCATGAGCTTCGGCAATCCCGATTTCGTCACCTACGCGCAGGCCTATGGCGCAAAGGGTTCGCGGGTGACCGCAGTGGAAGACCTCGTGCCAACGCTCGAAGCCGCTTTCGCCGGCGGCGGGGTCCATCTGGTCGATGTCCCGATCGACTATTCCGAGAACACCCGGGTCCTCGTTGACGAGTTGCGCAATCGCATCCCTAGCGTGGATTGCAGGTGAGGGCATGTCGCGTCACGAGCCAGAAGATGCAAGGAAACCAAGAATGCTGAAGGTCCATCAAGCCTTCGACCGCGCGCAGATTGCGGAGGTCGAGACCGACGATGCGGCCGCATTGGAGCGCAAGCTGCAAGCTGCCGAGCGCGTTTTTAAGGATCGCGGCGGCTGGCTCCAGCCTCATCAGCGCATTGCGGTGCTCCGCAAGCTGGCGACGTTGATGGAAGGTAAGCGCGACGCCTTCGCCATGCAGATTGCGCGGGAAGGCGGCAAGCCTCTGCCCGATGCCATTATCGAAACCAGCCGCGCCATCGACGGTGTTCATAACGCGGCCGATGAATTGCGCAATTTTGCCGGCCGTGAAATCCCGATGGGGCTGTCGGCGGCGGCGGAAAACCGATGGGCCTTCACCACGAAGGAACCGATCGGCGTCGTCGCGGCGATCTCCGCCTTTAATCATCCGCTGAACCTGATCGTCCATCAGGTCGCCCCCGCCATCGCGGTCGGCTGCCCCGTCATCATCAAGCCGGCTGCCACAACGCCCTTGTCCTGTGTCGACTTTGTGGCCCTGGTTCACGAGGCGGGTTTGCCGGAGCCCTGGTGCCAGACCTTCATCACGGATGACAATGAACTGGCCGAAAGACTTGCCACGGACCAGCGCGTCGCCTTCCTCAGTTTTATCGGCTCGGCAAAGGTCGGCTGGTATTTGCACAGCAAGCTGGCTCCCGGCACGCGTTCTGCCCTTGAGCATGGCGGTGCAGCGCCTGCCATCGTCGACCGCAGCGCCGATCTGGGCAAGGTCATCGAGCCTATTGTGAAGGGGGGCTACTACCATGCCGGGCAGGTTTGCGTGTCGACGCAGCGCATATTCGTGCACAGCGATATCGCCAGCGAATTTACGCGAAGGCTGGTTGCCCGTGTCGAAAAACTGCGCACCGCCGATCCCTCCCTGGATAACACCGAGGTCGGACCATTGATCCTGCCGCGCGAAGCTGACCGTGTGGGACAGTGGATTGACGAGGCCGTCAGGGGCGGAGCCATGCTGGCGACCGGCGGCAGGCGCCTGTCGGAGACCATGCTTGAACCTGCGGTGCTGGTCGACCCTTCTGCCGAGGCAAAAGTATCCACGCAGGAGGTGTTCGGTCCTGTGGTCGCGGTATATCGTTATGCTGATCTTGATGAAGCGATCACGCGGTCAAATTCCCTGCCGACTGCCTTTCAGGCGAGCATTTTTGCCCAGGATATAGACATTGCGATGCGCGCGGCGAACCGCCTCGACGCCTCTGCTGTGATGATCAATGATCCCACTGCCTTCCGGACTGACTGGATGCCTTTCGCGGGACGAAAAACGTCCGGGTACGGCACCGGAGGTATTCCCTACACCATGCGTGACATGACCGAGGAGAAGATGATCCTGCTGCGCAGAAGCTGAACCGAGCGGTCACCGCAGGAGCATAACGCCCGCGGTCGCTGCTGCGATCCGCAGGTGCTTCGTGAATGGCGAGAACTTCCTGTCTCCGGATGAGAGGTTACTGTCCCGGATAGGACGCTTGCTTGCCAAGCGTGTCCTGCACATAGAGCTTTACGATGAATACCGAGAGCACCACCAGCAGGGGAGTCGCGAGCAGAACGCCGAGCATACCGAACAGCATTCCGAAACAGAGAATGGAAATCAGGATGAGCGCCGGGGAAACGGCAGCGGCCTTCTCCTGAATCAGCGGATAGATAAGGGCTGATTCAAGCTGGGAGACGACGACATAGGCCAGCGCCACCCACAGGGCTGTCATCGGGCTGACCGTGAAGGCGAGGAGGATGCCGGGAACAGAAGAAATCAGTGGGCCGACAGTTGGAACAAATTGCGAGAGGCCGGCGATCAGAGCCAGGCCGATAAAGGCGGGCACGCCGAATGCCCATAGAATAATTCCCATCAGCACGGCGATGACAACCATATCGATCGTGATGCCCAGCAGCCATTTCTTCAGGGCCCGGGCAGAGGCGTCGAGCGCCTCGCCGACTTTTTCATCCGTTCCGGCCGGCAGGAGCAGAAGCACCCCGCGGCGAACGGAGGCTGCAGAGCGCGTCAGGAAGCCTGCGATAAAGAGCACCAGAAGGGCCGAAGTAAGCCCGGAAGCCAGGGGAAGAGCATAACCGCCGGCATTGCTGACAACACCTGAAAGGGCGCCTGGCGACGCGCCTGAACCAACCGCTTCGACCTCCGCAACCAGGGCGGTGCCGACGGTATTACCCTGCATCATTTCCTTGATGCGTGTCCAAGCCTCCGGAAGGCGGCTGAAGACATCGGACACCTCGCCGGCGATCTGTGATCCGAAAATCCAGAACACTCCTCCAAGGCCACTCACCAGGATCAGCGCTGCGCCTGCCACCGCACCGGGCCTTGGCAGGGGGAAAAGGCGCATGAGGGCATCGGCGATGCCGTGAATCGCAGTGGCGATCAGGACCGCGAGGAAGATGAGAAGGATCGCGTCGCGGATCACCCACAGGGCCATGGCCAAACCAAGCACCATGAAGAAAAGGAGGAGGCGCAAGGTGAAGGCCTTGAGATTTCCCGTTCCTGGCATCGCCGGGCCTCTCCTGCGTGCTTTGACTGAGTAATAGGTTGATCAAGCCGATCCTGTTCAGGAACGATGCTCCTCAGAACGCCTCGGCGTCCCCATTGTTCCTGCCTTGGCCCATTTCCTTCAGCCCGTCAGCGCTCCGAAAGGGTGAGGGATAACGGCCAGATGCGGGCGGGGTGCCTGCCGGACGCGTATCTGCCCCTGCGGCGCATAGCCTGGATTGACAGCGCAAGGCACCGAAGTAAGAGCGTTATATGATAACATAATACTCGCATCCAACCGTCCAGGTTTTGTCTCGAATTGAGGGTTCTTCACTATGTTCAGGTTTTCCGTCTGCTCGCTTCTGACGGCGGTTTCTTCCTTTGCCCTGGCCGCATCCCCGGCGCTCGCGGAGACCGAAACAGAAGAGCAGGCGATGCGCCAGGAGACGGTGGTCGTTCTGGGGGCCCGCCAGGCCTATCGTGGGGATTTCGACACACTGGAGATCCCGCAAGCCGACCAGCTGATCGGCGAAGACGTGCTGCGCAATGCCGGGGCGATTGACCTCACTCAGGCGCTGGATCTGTCTGCCTCTGTCGCGCGGCAGAATAATTTTGGCGGCCTGTGGAATAGTTTTGCCGTGCGCGGTTTCATCGGTGACCAGAACCTGCCCAGCAATTACCTCGTCAATGGGTTCAATGCCGGGCGCGGCTTTGGCGGCCCGCGCGACCTGTCGGGCGTCGAAAGCGTCGAAGTGCTCAAGGGGCCGCGTGCTGCCCTGTTCGGCCGGGGCGAACCCGGCGGCACCGTGAACCTGGTTACCAAGCGCCCCACCTTTGAAACTGCCGGGCAAGCGCGCGCTTCGGCGGCCAGCTTCGACACATGGCGTGTGGATGGCGACTGGACGGCGCCGCTGTCTGATATGGCGGCCATCCGGCTCGTCGGTTTCTATGAGGACGCCGGCAGTTTCCGCGACACGGTGGAGACACTCAAATACGGCGCGACCCCGTCTGTGGCGCTGCGGCTGACGGATCGCACCTTGCTGACCTATGAGCTTGAGTACAGCCGCCAGGAAATCCCTTTTGATCGCGGCGTTGTCGCCGTCGAGGGTGAATTGGGGCGCATTCCCGAAAGCCGCTTTCTGGGCGAGCCGGGTGACGGCCCGCTGGAGGCAGATGTGCTCGGTCACCAGTTGGAGCTGCAGCATGATCTGAGCGATGATTGGAGCGTGATGCTGGGGGCGAACTGGCGGGATACGGCGCTTGAGGGCTTCTCCACCGAGCCGGAACTGACTGCTGCGCGCCAGCGCCTGCTGGTTGATGGCGAAACCCTGACCCGCCAGCGGCGCTATCGCAGCTATGACGCGAACTATTATGTCGTCCGGGGCGAAGTCAGCGGACGGGTGACAACCGGCCCGGTCAGCCACCGCTTGCTGATGGGGGTTGATACCGACCGGTTCGAGAATGATCAGGTGTTCGGCAGGGCGCGTGCTCCGGTTTTGAGTTCCAATCCGACGCTCGCGCAGCTCCAGGCCATCAACATCTTCAATCCGGTTTATGGTCAGTACCCGCTGCCGGTGCCGGGACCGCTGACCGACCGGGTCGAGACGCAGGAGGCCACGGGTGTTTTCATCCAGGACCAGATCGCCCTGACAGACCGGCTCGAGGTGCGGGTGGGCCTGCGCTATGATGATTATTCGCAGACGCTTGAAAACCGCCTTTCCAATAGCATCAGCACACAATCTTTCAGCCGGACCAGCCCACAATTCGGTATTGTCTACAGTGCGAGCGACGCAATCTCGCTCTATGCGGTGTACGGAGAAAACTTCCGGCCGCTCTCTGGTTCTGATTTTGCCGGAAATCCTTTTGACCCCAACAAGTCCAAATCAATCGAGGGAGGCATCAAGTTCCTTCTGGCGGGGGAAGATCTTGTCGGGACGGTGAGCGTTTTCCAGATCGAACAGGATAACATCCTCGTTTCCGATCCGGCCAATGCAGGCTTCTCGATTGCGGGCGGCGAGGCCGAGAGCAAGGGGCTGGAGATCGATCTCCAGGGGCGCCTGACACAGACGCTGTCGGTCTGGATGTCATATGCCTATGTTGATGCTTCCCTGCAGAATGATGTGCTCGATCCGGATTTTGCCTTGCCGGTGGAGGCGGGTTCGCGGCTTCTAAACGTGCCTGAACATGCCTTCAGTCTTCAGGTTACCCAAGAGGCTGAGCTTGCCGGGCGGCCGCTGAATTTTGGGGGCGGGCTGGTTTATGTAGGCGAGCGCCTTGGCGAAATTGGCACAAATTTCGAGCTGCCGGATTATACGCTGCTGCGCGCTTTCGCGGCATACGACCTGACCCCCAGCCTGACCTTGCGGGCAGAGGTCGACAATCTGACGGACGAGACCTGGTATGCGAACTCGTATTCGCAGCTCTGGGTGCAGCCCGGTACGCCGCGCAGCTTCCGGGTTTCTGCCGCTTACCGTTTCTAAGGAGAACGTCATGACGTTGGTGCTTGAAGCTGAAAAGCTGTGTGTGGAGCGATCCGGAAAGCGCGTGCTGCAGGATATCACGTTTGATGTCCGCGCCGGTGAGGCCTTTGCCTTGCTCGGTG
Organism: Hyphomonas polymorpha PS728; assembly: GCF_000685315.1. GTDB lineage: Bacteria > Pseudomonadota > Alphaproteobacteria > Caulobacterales > Hyphomonadaceae > Hyphomonas > Hyphomonas polymorpha. The sequence continues at coordinate 135,168 of NZ_ARYM01000007.1, read as the reverse complement.
GCAACGGGGCAGGCAAGTCGACCACGCTTCTCACGCTGCTCGGCTTCCTCGCGCCAGCCGCCGGCACGGTTCGTGTGAACGGCCGCGCGGTGCAGGATGATGTGGCGGCTGCGCGCGCGGCAATAGCCTATCTCCCGGAAGCCGCCGCCCTTTACGGACATTTGAGCGCGCGCGAGAACCTGCGCTACTTCCTGTCGCTCGCCGGCGCGCCGTCCAGCGCGGAAGCGATAGAGACCGCGCTGGACAGCGTGTCGCTTGAAACCGCCGCGCGGGCAAACCGGCTGAGCGAATATTCAAAGGGCATGCGCCAGAAAGTGGCCATTGCGCTGGCTCTGCTTCGGGAGGCACCGATCCTGCTCCTGGATGAACCGACTTCCGGTCTTGATCCTGTCGCGATTGATGAATTTCACGCGCTTGTGCGCCGTCTGGCCGGGGCGGGCAAATCCGTCCTGATGGTGACACATGACGTATACGGAGCGTGTCAGGTTGCGCACCGGATTGCACTCCTGCGGAAGGGCGAGCTGGTTGGCCGTTTCACGGCGCCGGAAAACGGCCGCATTGATACCGAGGTAGTCCATGCCGCCTTCGTGGGGCGGCAAGCCGCATGAGGCATATTCTGACAATTGCCGCCGACGAATGGCGGTTCTGGATTCGCTCCCGGCTCGCCCTTGCCGGGCTGCTCGTGATGGCCGTGCTGCTCGTTGTGACGAGCTTTGTCACGGCAGCCCGGGTCAGCCATGAGCGCGACGTGCGGCTGGAGCATCAGCAGGCCGCCGAAGAGCGTTTCCTCGCCCAGCCTGACCGCCATCCCCACCGGATGGTGCATTACGGCCATTATGTTCACCGTATTCCGGGACAGCTCGCCATTCTCGACCCCGGTGTGGACCGGGTGACCGGCCAGTCTATCTTTCTCGAAGGCCACCGGCAGAACTCGGCCATGTTCGCCGAGGCGCGCGGGGGCGCGTCCCTTGGCCGTCTGGCGGATCTGACGCCGGCACTAGTCTACCAGCTTTTTGCGCCGCTACTGCTGATCGTGCTCGGCCATTCGCTGATTGTGCGTGAGCGCGAAAGCGCAACGCTCGCGCCGCTCCTCGCGCAAGGGCTCAGCCCCGGCGTGCTGATTGCCGGGAAGGCGGCGGCGCTGGGCAGCGTCATACTCGTGATGCTGTTGCCCATCTGCGGATTGTCAGCCTTCGCTGCCGCGCAGGGTGAGGCTTTGCTTTCAGGCCTTGTCGTGACGGGCACCTATGCGCTCTATCTCTGTCTCTGGGGCGCGGCGGCGTTGCTTGTGTCCGCGCTGGTAAATCAACGTGGTATGGCCCTCGGCATCCTGTTTGCCGTCTGGCTGTTGGCAGCGATCATAATGCCGCGCGCCGCCGTCAATATTGCCGGCATGGTGGAACCGGTGCCGGGAAAGATCGAGACAGACCTCGCGCTCGCCATCGATATGCGCGATGTCGGCGATGGCCATGATGCGGGCGCGTCGGCTTACGATACGTTGAGAGCAAACCTTCTCTCGGAACATAATGCCGAGCGGATCGAAGACCTTCCGGTGAACTTCCGCGGCATGGTCGCGCTCTATTCGGAGGAGCGGCTGACGCAGCTTCTGAATGAATATGCCGAAGCGCAGATGGCGCGGGAACAGGCCCAGGCGAAGGTCATCGGATCGTTCGGCTGGGCCTCCCCCTTCATCGCTGCGGGCTCCGCGTCCCGGATACTCTCCGGCACAGATCTCGGCACGCATCACCGGTTCCTCAGGGAGGCGGAAACCGTCCGCTACGAATTTGTGCAAGGCCTGAACCGCGCCCATGCCCATGATCTGTCCTACACGGACGACATCAACCGCAATCGCGATGTAGAGGCTTTTGACCGGGCAAGAATAAGTGCCGGCAACTGGCAGGTTCTGGACAGGTTCCGCTTTCACCCGGCGCCAGCGGGTGAGCGCCTGCTGCAGGCCGCGCCGTTTCTGGTCATGCTGGCGTTCTGGCTTGCCGCGCTTTTAGCCGCGCTCGCCTATGCCGGCGGGAGGCTGAGGCCGTGAATTTCAAAACATCTTTTCTTCGCGAAGCCTGGTTCCTGTCAAAAGACAGGGCAGCCATGATCTGGCTGAGCCTTGCCTTGCTGATTTCTGCTTTCTCGGTCGTGACGGGGATTGCTGAAGTGCGGGCCCAGCGCCAGACGATTGAGCGATTGCTGGAGGCTGACCGGGCCGACCGTGAAGCCTCCCTGGCTGACCAGTCGGACTGGGGCGGGGCGGCATATTACGCCTTTCACCTCACCTATGATCCGCCATCGGAGCTGGCCTTCGCGGCGCTCGGTCAGCGCGACGTCGCATCCTGGAAGCATCGCGTCCGCATGTTGGCGCTCGAAGGCCAGATCCATGAAGCAGATCCGCAGCATCCGGACGCTGCCCTGATTGGCCGGGTGGACTTTGCATTCGTGGCGGCCTTCCTCGCGCCTCTGTTTGTCGTTCTGATGCTATATGATCTCAGGGCTGCCGAGCGCGCTGCTGGCCGGTATGAACTGCTGTCAGCGACGGCACGCCGGGACGCAGCGCCTTGGCGGATGCGGGCCGGTGTCAGGATCGCTTGCTTGGCGGCGTGCTTGCTCATTCCATTCCTTATCGGCGCAGTTCTGGAGCAAGCCAGCGGCATGGCCATAGCCGGCGCCGGGCTCGCCGTGCTTCTGCACCTGGCTTTCTGGGGCCTGCTCACCTCTTTCGTTGGCCGGCTGGCGATGCCGCCAGCAACCATTCTTACCGCGATGGCGGGCACCTGGCTGCTGCTGGCCGTGCTTGTTCCGGCGGCAGGCAGGGTTCTTGTCGAGCGCGCGATCCCCGTGCCCGCCGGCGCCGACATCATGATGGTTCAGCGCGAGTCGGTAAACGATGGCTGGGATCGCCCGCGAGAAGCGACGATGAAGGCGTTTCTGGAGCGGCATCCGGAATGGTCTGCCTACAGCCAGATCGAGCAAGGTTTTGAATGGAAGTGGTATTATGCTTTCCAGCAGGTGGGTGATCAGACAGCGGAGGACATATCCAGGGCTTATGATGAAGGCCGCCACCAGCGCGACCGCGCTGCCTCGCTGATCTCGTGGCTTGCGCCGCCTGCGCTTATGGAGAGGACACTGCAATCCCTTGCTGGCACGGATGTCGCCGCAACGCTGGCGTATGAGGAATCCATCCGAAACTTCCATGCAGAGCTGCGAGCATTTTACTATCCGCGCCTTTTCCGCGAGGAGGATTATAGCCTGGATGCCGTCCGGGGATTACCAGCCTTCGACGGGAAGCAAGGCGCGAACGCAAGCGCTGCGGCTGATCTGTAGGGGTGTCGTCCCCGCCCCATCCTTGGGTGCCTTGAGCGGCGCGGGCGGAGATCATCAGGTTTCCAGCACATAGGTCCCCGGCGCGGGGCCGAGGACGTGACCCGGCACCGGTGGTTTTACGGGGGACGCGGTGCTTGATTTTGTATTGAGCCAGCCGAGCCATTCGGGCCACCACGACCCTTCCTTCCGATGGGCGCGGGCCAGCCAGGCATCAGGTTCAAGGTAAGTCGTCCCGCCGATCGCCGGACCTGCATAATAGTAGGCCCCGGCCTTTCCGGGCGGGCTGACGACACTTGTATTGTGCCCGCCGCCGGTGAGCACGAATGTCGTCTCGGCGGACCCGTGGAGACCGATCCTGTGAACGGAACGCCAGGGGGCAATATGATCCCGCTCCGCTCCCAAAGCGAAGATGGGAGCCCGGATATCCTTGACGGCAACAAACTCGCCCTCGATCGAGAGTTCGCCATGCGTGAAACTGTTTTCCATGAAAAGCTGGCGCAGGTATTCGCTGTGCATACGGGCTGGCATACGGGTCGGATCGGCCAGCCACGCTTCCATGGGGCCCGGCTCGGCACTGTGCCCAAGCATGTAGCGCTCTACGATCCGTGAGTACACGAGTTCATGGGCGCGCAGCACGGAGAAGGCGCCTGCCATGTTCCGAGCGTCCAGCGTGCCGTCAATGTGCATCATGTCTTCGAGCAGCGCGACCTGGCTTTCATCAATGAAGAGCAGCAGTTCACCGGCTTCCCGAAAATCCGTTTGGGCGGCAAGAAGCGTCAGCGAGGCCAGCCGGTTGTCACCGTTGCGTCCCATCACAGCGGCGGCGATTGCCAGGACCGTGCCGCCGAGACAATAACCAACGCCGTGGACCGGGGTGCCACCGCACGCCGCGTGGACAACCTCCAGAGCTTCCATCACACCCTTGCGGCGATAGTCATCGAAAGCCGTGTCGCGTAGATCCGCTCCCGGATTTTTCCAGGAGATCATGAAGACGGTGAACCCCTGCGAGACCAGCCAGCGAACAAAGGAATCTTCCGGCGTGATATCCAGGATATAATATTTCATGATCCACGCGGGCACGATCAGCACCGGCTCGGGATGCACCTTTCCGGTCGTGGGTGCGTACTGGATGAGTTCGAACAGATGGTTGCGATAAACGACCTGGCCTTCTGTGATCGCCATGGTTTCACCAACCCGCCAGGCTTGCTTTTCGTCCCGCCGGAGGCGGCCGCTCTGCGCGCCGATGTCCTGCCAGAGATGTGTCATGCCTCGCATGAAGTTCTGCCCGTGGCTTGCAAGGGTCGCATCCAGCACATCGGGATTGGTCCATGGGAAATTCACGGGCGCCAGCGCATTCAGGAACGAAGATCCCATGAATGACACACGGCGGGCATGGTGATCGGCGACACCGCGCAGGCACGATGTCGCGGCGCGCCACTGTGCCTCGGCTGCGAGATGCGACTGCGCCAGAAAGCGATAGGGCGCCCGGTTCCAGCCGGGACTGCGGAACCGCCGGTCTCCGGGCTCCGGCTTGAACGCCCACTCCTCTCCTTCGATGGCGCGCGCACTTTGCGTCAGCGCCCGAAGGGCTTCGGACCAGCGCCACCAAAGCTCGATCTGCCGTGCGGGCGAGACCGAAAGATGAAAATACCAGTCTTCCCATGCCTGAAGGGCCGCCCAGGGCGATTGGCCGCCTGTCACCTGCGCGAAGCGGCCGCGCAAGCGCCGGTCAAGATCCCGGAACACGTCCTGGATCGCATCAGGTTGGGCGCACCCCTCGGCATCCCCTTCCGCCGCCGGGCGCCGGAGGGCCTCTTCCGAATGCACCTTCAACGGCGCCGAGCGTGGCCGCTTATTTCTGGGTGCGGTCAAGGAGACGCGCCGCCTCGTCGGCATAATCGGTCACCGCTTCAATGGCGGCATTGCGCCAGATCTCCAGGAAATCCTTCGGCGAGCGGCAGGTTATGAAAGCGGTAAGCGCACTTGCATTCTTGCGGGCACGATCGACGTAGAACCGTGTCATTTCCATCTGAATCTCGCTCATCCGGCGGAAACTTTCCAGGGCTGCTGGCGGGCTGGCGCCCGAACTGGCCATCGGCCATGCTGACATAAATGGATCGACAGCGGAAAATGCTTTCGATGTGGCCTTGACGTTTTCGGCTTGGGCGGATGCACGCGCCATGATGATGCACTCCTTCTTCCAGGTCAGGATTCCAGTTTGCCCCCCTTTTTCAATATGCGTGCAAAGGCCCAGTCAACCTATACGTAGTTGCCGCAATGACGCCTTCAGATTGACGATCCCGGGCAGGAAGATTCGTATACGGACAGGCAGCCGAGAGCGATTTCCGATTCCTCATCTGCGGGCACGACAGCGACACTGACCGGTGCGTCTGGAGGTGACAGGAGGGGCGCGCCGGCCCTATTCGCTGCCGGATCGATAACGACGCCGGCCCATGACAGGCCGTCGGCAATGCCTGCCCGCACCCGGTGTGAATTTTCTCCAATGCCGGCTGTGAAAACGATGGCGTCCAGCCCGCCGAGCGCTGCGATCAGGGAGCCGCATTCCCGCACGATCCGATAGATAAAGAGGCTGATTGCTTCTTCGGCTTCCGGCGTCCCGCTCGCTTCGACCGTTCGCAAATCGCCTGACACGCCGGAGACGCCGAGTAATCCTGACTGCTTGCGCAGCATGATCGAGACGTCCTCCGGGCTCATCTGCCTTTCGCTCAGGAGATAAAGGATGGCGCCCGCATCAATGTCGCCCGCGCGCGTGCTCATGGGCACGCCGGAGATCGCGGAGAACCCCATGGAGGTGGCTATACTGCGGCCGTCCAATATCGCGCAAAGGCTGGCACCGCTGCCCAGGTGCAGGGCGAGTGTCCGGCGATGGGGACGATCGGGAAAAAGGTCCCGCAGCCGCCGCGCGATGTTGGCGTAAGACAGGCCATGATAGCCGTAGCGAATGATGCCCGTTTCGCTCAGGGCACGCGGGATTGCATAGAGTTGCGCAAGCCGCGGCTGCATCCTGTGGAAGGCTGTGTCGAAGGATAGCGTCTGGAACAGGTCAGACCGCTTCGCAGCGACGGCGCGCACGGCGCTGAGATTGTGGGGCTGGTGATCCGGCGCAAGCGGGCACAATGTTTCGAGATGATCCAGCATGTCCGGCGTGGCGCGGCGCGAGTCCACAATGCCGGCCCCGCCCTGAACGACCCGGTGACCAAGCGCATGCACGGGCACGCCCAAAGCGGCTTCTGTTGCCGCCAGCAGGCGCGGCGCCAAAATTTTCGGGTCGAGGTTCGAGATATCGGCAGCAGCGAGAAATCGTTCGGCGGTTTCCGGATTTGCCGATTTTGCCGACAACTGCGGCGCGGCGGGCAGTCCGGAGAGGTTGGCGCGCAACAACTCCACGCCGGCCCGGTTATTCCCCTCGAAGCTGTAAGCGGCAATCTTGATGCTGGAAGAGCCGGAGTTCAGCGTAGCAATAAGAACGCCGCTCATTTTGCCGCCTCAGACCAATGCAGGTATGCGGCTGCCAGCGCGCAGGAAGCCGCGCGCTCTTGCGCGCTGTCGGAGCGGCTGGTGAGGATGATGGGAACCTTTGCGCCCAAGACTAGTCCGGCTGCCGCCGCGCCTGCGAGATAGTCGAGTTGTTTGGCCAGCATATTGCCCGCCTCGATGGTCGGGACGATCAGGATATCGGCGGCACCCGCGACTGGGGAGACAAGACCTTTTGCCTCTGCAGATGCCTTCGAGATCGCCAGATCGAAGGCGAGCGGTCCATCGACGGGGCCACCTCTTATCTGCCCCCGGTCTGCCATTTTGCACAAGGCGGCAGCGTCTATCGTCGAAGGCATGTGCGGATCGACGACTTCGGTGGCGGACAGAATGGCCGTACGCGGTGGATCGATGCCGATGGCACGCGCAAGGTCGATGGCGTTCTGCACGATCCAGCGTTTTGTCATGAGGTCTGGCGCAATGTTGAGGCCGCCATCGGAAATCAGAAGCCATGTCGGCCAGGCGGGCGTTTCCATGACAAAGATATGGCTCATCCGCCGCTCGGTGCGCAGGCCGGCGCCGGCCGCAACGCAGGCCCCCATGAGTTCACTGGTGGAGAGTGCCCCCTTCATCAGTGCCGAAACATTTCCGGCTGCCGCGAGGCTCACAGCCTCTGCGGCGGCAGCGTGGCTGTGCGGCGTATTGATGGTTTCGATCCCCGAAAGGTCTATGCCCGCTGTTTTTGCGGCCTGCGTGATGCGCGCGGCGGGCCCGATCAGGACAGGTTCGATCAGGCCCGCCTCGCGTCCGGCCATGGCGCCCGAAAGGGACAGGAGATCGACGGGATGAACGACCGCAGTCCGGATTCCCGGTCGCCCCACTTTGGCAATAAGGGCCGAGAAAGCGTTTTCGGGATCACCTTTATAATCAGAAACATCTTTCAGCATTGTGTTCCCTTCCTACTGCTTCGGCATCCAGGGCCGGGCCGGTTTGACGCCTATGGCTCACTGCCTTGAGCGGTGACCGCCAGTACCGGTTGAATGCGACCACCTTCCCGCAGCAGCACGCAGAGCGCAACCGAAGCGCAGAAAGTTCCCTTCAGCCAAGGCCGAAAGCAGGGAGCCGGTCAGAGTGTGCGCCGTCCACGGACAGCGCCGACGCATTTCTTCTAGTAGCGGTTTTTGACCGACAGGATGTGGGCGGCCTGGCGTGCATCTTCCGGGGTGATGCTGAGATTTGCCAGGAGCGTTTCAAGATATTCAGCTTCTGCCGGGACCATGACACCGTCTGCCAGGCAGAGATCCAGGCAATGCAGAAAGACCGATAGGTGCATATCGTGCGGAAGCGCCCGGCAGGCTTCCGCTTGCCATTCCGGACGGTCGGCCCGGCGCTTGAGAGCCGTCCGGTTGATAGCGGCGAGTTCGTTGGGATCAAGATTGCGCAGGACGCGCGAGCGATGCGCAAGGGCTATCAGTTCTTCTGATTCCTGCTGCGCCATACGGCCGTCTGCCAGCGCCGCCGACAGGACAAGGCAGAGAAAGGCTTCGGGAATGGTCCAGTCTGTCTGACGGTCCGGAAACTCCGATACCAGTTCCTTCAGGCTGAAAGCGGGCTTCACCTCGACTGTAACAGGGATGAACAGTTCGCCAGGGGTTTGGATCAGGTCTGTCATGGTTTGGGCTTCCTGTAAGGAGGTGGACAATCAGTCCGGACGCGGAGCAACCGGAGCGGGCGGCCAGGCTTCAATCTGGGTCTTTATCTGCTGCAGGCGGTCGCGGCGGGCGCGCAGGGCGTTGACCGTCTGGTCCAGCCACTCGACTTGGGCCGGCAGTTCGGTGAGATGCTTGGGCGCGCCGGCCCGGCTGGGCTGGGCAAGAAGCGCTGCAATCTCTTCTTCGAGCCGGTCAGATTGCTGCTGCAGCGTCACGATGCTTTGAAAGGGCGCATAGCTGTCGATTTCTTTCTTCTGCTGCCGGATGGTTTCGGCTTGCGAATTGAGTTGCGTGTCCTTCGCCTTGATCTGCTCAGTCAGCTTTTTGATCTGAACTTCTGCCTGTTCGGCCGCGGCGGCGGCATTTTGCTTGACCATCGCCATCCCAAAGCCGGCCGCGACAATAACGCCGGTAAGGAAGACCACGGCAACAAACAGGCGCGCCCGGCCGCTTCTGGCCTTGCTGGCTTCTTCGGAAAGGGCGCGCATGTCTTCTTGGGTCGGCACAGGCTGGAAGACGAGTCCTTCGGTGCGGTCAGGGTCGTTTGTCGGCTGCATGGTTCAGATTTCCAGTAAGAGAGCGAGAGGGCGAAGGAGCTGCTTCTGGCGGGAGGAGGAAATGCCGGGCCGGATAATCAAGATGCGGAGCATTTGAGGACTCCATAGTGACCGAAGAAGGAGTCCAGTCCGGTCCATGTGCCGGACTCCGGTGGGATCGTGACTTCCCGGCGGCACCGGCTGATAACGGTCAGGCCGCTTGCGAGCATGTCTTCGACATTGACCTCGCGCTGCAGATCGTCGAACCAGACCTTGGTGCTGGCGCCGGGCTGTGCTTTCGCCGCCTGCTGGCCGGCCCGGAAGGATTCCTCGGCAAGACGAAGAACGCTTCTCCAATAATCCTGCGATGCCGCATTATAGGCGGAAACATCCATAAGCTGGGCCTGTTTCAGGAAATACATGCCCCGGAGCAGGAATCTTTCGGGGGTGGTGCCTGACGGGCAGCGTTGAAGCGACGCGGCGGTTCTCACATCCTTGCTGCCGTTGAGTATGTGCGCAAGGCAATCGAGCCGGATGTACTTTACCGCAAAGCTGTTGGCCTGGGCCGCAGCGTCACCGTGCGCAAGCATACGGGACTGCCAGCCGGGACGGCGAAGGATGGATTCGGAGATACCGGCCATATAGTGCGCTTCGGCGTCCAGAGGGCTTTGCAGCCAGGGGATAGCCCGCGTAAGTGCCTCAAGGGCGCCGGCATGGTCTGCCCGGATGAAGCGCAACCGCGCGACCGTATATTCCAGGCCAGGGCCAGCCTTTCCGGACGTATACAGAGGTTCCAGCGCGGCAAGTGCCTCGCCGAGTTTGCCCATTTTCTCCAGAAGGCGTGCCAGCGATAGAGACGCTTGTTCGCCATTGTCCGTGCCCGCAAGGGCCAGCGCGGCGCGATAAGCCGCCTCTGCATCTTTTTCGCGGCCTGCGCGCGCATAGGCGCCGCCGAGCGTGATCCAGCTCTTATATGCCGGTGCCTGCAGGATTGCCTTTTCCAGAGCGCGAATGGCGCTGCTGATCAGCGTTTCTTCTTCGAGCGGCGTGATCTTCTCTCTGGCATCAGCAAGGCTCAGGTAGCTCGCGCCCAGACGCTCAAGATCGGCTGCGTGGTCTGTGCCTCCCCCGGCCTGGCTCAGCGCCTGAGCTGTGTTAAAGGCGTCTATGGCCGCCTCGAAATGAAAGGAGGCGCTGGTCCGGTCAAGTTCGGCCAGCTTAAGATGGACCAGGCCCATGTTACGATAGGCAGGCAGTTTCAGGTCATCAGATTGTAGAGCATCCGTATAGCTCGCCATGGCGGACGTTCCGAGGGAAATGGCCTCGGCTTTGCCCGGCGGTGTTCCGCCTGCGTTCAGCATGGACGCGCGCAGTTGCTCTGCCCTTCCGAATGCGATCTGTGCGAGCCTTTCTAGCGCTGCGGCGGAGAAGTCCGGGCAACGCTGAACAATGTGGCGCAGATCGGTCACCTCCAGGGGTTCCTGCGCGGGACCACGGAGGAAATTCACCTGAGAGCGGAGACTGAGCGCGCGACAGGCGAGTGCGGAAACAACACCGTCCTCTGAGGCGGCCAGCCCCTCCCAATTATATGGTCCGAGGGCTTCATTCGCGGACAGGAGGCACGCTTCCGGCGCGCCGCAGGCAGGGGCCAGCATTTCCGACGATCCCCTCAGCGCCGCGGCGCGCACCAGGCGGCGCCGGATATCAAAACGCCGATCTGCCCCGGCAACGGCCATGCTGGCAGCCGGAAGCGGGAGTGCCTCCTGATGAATGAAAGACCGCTCGATATGGTCGAGGGCAAAACGGGTGCAGCTGCTTGTCTCGCAGGCCAGGGTATCGGCTTGCTGATCGGCAAGGAAATTGAAAGCCAAGGCCGCATTAAAATAGGCGCTCGCGCGATCAATGCCGCTTTTGCGGGGGTCCGCTGCTGCCTGATTTCCGGAACAGGTCAGCGCCATGCGCTCTGCAGTGCCAGGCTGCGGCTGCACATCTCGGCGAAAACAGTCTTGTAGGCCCGACCAATGGTCAAAGCCAGTTTCTGAAGGAGCGGGCATTGATGCACAGCCGACAGCGGAAAACGCAAGAAGCATGGCAACTGCCCATCCCTTGGGATTGCTCGATTGATTTTCCCCCACGCCCATCTTCTGGTCCGCCTGTGTCTCCGCCTTATGGTTAATTATTGGAAGCAGCTTCGCAGTTTTCCCATTAGGAGAACTACCTAACCGCCTTCAAGCTCTGCGCGGCTCGGCAGAGAGGCGAGACCTGGATTTGTGCGTCTGCGGAAGTTAAACTGCATCTGCATCGAAAGCCGTTCTGTGAGTGCCGGGCAGCCTGCGACCTGAACGAATACGTAAAAGCCGAACTTGCGGGCTCCTCCCCGGGGCGTCATGAATATTGGCGACACATGCAGAGCGTAAGACGCGAAGGGCCAATTTCGCTACGGTTCAAAGGGAACAGATTGCGGCCCGTGCTTGCGCATAGCAGGCAATTTGGAGGCTCCCATGACCGGCCAGTCCTTGGAACAGACCGTTGGCGCAGCCGCGCATCACGCCGCCCCTGCCTCAGAGAGCCTTGCAGCTTTAAAAGGCGATGCCGTCCTGGGACTAACGGATGAAGAAGCCGCCCTCCGCTTGGAGAAGTACGGCCCGAACCGGTTGCCCGCTCCAAAAGGGCGCCATCCCGTGCTCCGGTTTCTTTCTCATTTCCACAATGTGCTGATCTATGTCCTCATCGGCGCCGGACTGGTGACGGCGCTGCTCCAGCATTGGATCGATACGGCGGTTATCCTTGCCGTCGTGATCGTCAACGCCCTGATCGGCTACATTCAGGAAGGGCGCGCCGAACAGGCGATGGCGGCGATCCGCAACATGCTCTCGCCTCATGCTTCGGTATTGCGCGGCGGGCACAGGCTGACGGTGGAAGGCGAAGCGCTGGTGCCGGGCGACATTGTATTGCTGGAAGCGGGCGACAAGGTGCCCGCTGACCTGCGCGTGATTCAAGCGAACAACCTTCAGGTTCAGGAAGCGATTCTCACCGGGGAATCTCTGCCGGTGAGCAAGCAGATCGAGCCGGTGGCTGCCGATGTGCCGCTGGGCGACCGGAAGTCCATGCTGTTCAGTGGAACGCTTGTTGCCTCCGGCACAGCGCGCGGCGTCGTCACGGCAACCGGAAAGAATACCGAGATCGGACGGATAAGCGGGTTGCTGGGCGATGTGCAGACGCTGAGCACCCCGCTGATGATTCAGATTGCCGGTTTCGCGCGCTGGCTGACGGTCATGATCCTGCTGATATCGCTGGTACTGCTCATCTTTGGATACTTCGTCGATCACTTCGCGTTTATCGACGTGTTCATGGCGGTGGTCAGCCTTGCAGTGGCCGCCATTCCTGAAGGCTTGCCGGCAGTGCTGACGATCACGCTGGCGGTTGGCGTGCAGGCAATGGCGCGGCGAAATGCGATTGTCCGGCGGCTGCCCGCGATCGAGACGGTCGGCTCGGTCTCGGTCATCTGCACGGACAAGACGGGCACTCTGACCCGGAACGAAATGGTGGTCAGCGCTGTCGTCACTTCTGCAGGCGCCTGGAAAATCGGCGGAGAAGGCTACGCGCCGCGCGGCGAGGTCGAGGGGGGTGATCCGTCCACACTGGAGGCTCTCTCCAGGGTTGCTGCCCTCTGTAACGACGCCAGCCTTGTCGAGGTGGAGGGCGACTGGCAGGTGGAGGGGGATCCGATGGAGGGCGCGTTGATCGCGCTTGCCGGAAAGCTTGGAGTTGACCGGGCTGCTGCCGAGGCCATCTCGCCGCGTATTGCCGAGATACCTTTCGATTCTGCCACACGTTACATGGCAACGCTTCACCGGGCAGACGGTGGCGGCGCCCTGATCTGCGTCAAGGGCGCGCCCGAACGAATTGTCGAGATGGCGACCCATCAGCGTGCTGCCAATGGAACAGCTGAGCCGGTCGATGCCAGGTTCTGGCAACAGGTGGGCAGCGACATAGCCGGTCAGGGGATGCGGGTGCTGGCGCTGGCAGAACGGCGGCTCGATACGGCGCCGGATGTTTTTGCCCCCGCAGTTCTGGGAGAAAGCCTCGTTCTTCTCGGACTGGTGGGCCTGATTGATCCTCCGCGGGCCGAAGCGATTGAAGCGGTTGCTTCCTGTCACAAGGCGGGCATCGCGGTGAAGATGATCACCGGCGACCATGCTGGCACAGCGGCCGCGATCGGACGCCAGATCGGCTTGCTGAATCCGGACACGGTGCTGACCGGCGCTGATCTCGACATGATCAGCGATGCTCAGCTGCAGGAGTTGATCGAGCGCACCAACATTTTCGCCCGGACCAGCCCGGAGCATAAGCTGCGTCTCGTAACGGCCTTGCAAGCGCGCGGCCTCAGCGTCGCCATGACCGGCGACGGCGTGAACGATGCGCCCGCACTGAAACGGGCAGATGCAGGCATCGCCATGGGACGAAAGGGATCGGAAGCGGCCAAAGAGGCAGCCGATCTTGTGCTGGCAGACGACAATTTCGCCTCCATCGTTGCGGGCATTCAGGAAGGCCGCACCGTCTATGACAATATCAAGAAGGTGATCAGCTGGACCCTGCCGACCAATGCCGGCGAGGCTGCGACGATCCTTGTCGCGCTGGTGTTTGGCTTTGCTCTTCCGATGACGCCGATCCAGATACTCTGGATAAACCTGATCACGGCCACGACGCTTGGGCTTGCCCTCGCATTTGAACCGACCGAGAAATCCACCATGAGCCGGCCGCCACGCCCCCGCAACGAACCGCTGCTGACCGGCGGGCTCGTCTGGCATATCGTTTTGGTGTCCATGCTGTTCCTGGCGGCAGTCTATGGCATGTATATCTATGCGGTGGACCGGGGATATTCTAACGAAGTGGCGCGTACCATCGCGCTGAACACCCTCGTTGTACTCGAGATATTCCATCTGTTCTTTATACGGAACATATGCGGCACGTCACTGACCTGGGCTGCCGTAAAGGGCGCTCGGTTTGTCTGGTTCGCGGTGCTGACGGTCACTGCGGCGCAGTTTGCCGTTACCTACATTCCAGCGATGCAGGAGATTTTCGGCACCGCGCCGGTTTCCCTCTTCGACGGCGCTGTGATAATTGCTGTGGGCGCAGCCTTCTTTGCAATTATCGAAACGGAGAAACAGATCCGGCTGCGCGCGGGCCAATTGCGGGCGGGCGGACATCAGCAGGCTGCCGGGCCATAGGTTCGCGGGGCCAAAACAGCTTATCTTCTTTCTTGGGGGATTTCCCGCCTAGGGAGTATTACCTAGGGCCGCTCTGGCCTGTGTCCTAGTATGAACAGGATGAAAGGCCGCCCACCGAAACCGGAGCGAGGGTTTCATGCCACACACAATCGCCCCCGCCCTTCCTGATGCGGGCAGTTGCTTCGAGGTCCGCGGACTTCGGCGCATCTATGGGGCCGGCGCGGCGGCGGTCCATGCGCTCCGCGGAATTGACCTTGACCTTCCGAAGGGCGAACTGGTCGTCGTCCTCGGCGCCTCGGGCAGCGGGAAGTCCACGTTTCTCAATATTATCGGTGGCCTCGACCGCCCGACAGGGGGGACGGTCCTCTACCGGGGGCAGGATATTTCAAAAGCGACGGATCGTGCGCTGACGGATTACAGGCGCCGTCATGTCGGTTTCGTGTTCCAGTTCTACAATCTGATGCCGAGCCTGACGGCCTGGGAAAATGTGGCGCTGGTAACGGAAATCGCGGAGAATCCTATGCCGCCCCACGAAGCGCTCGCGCTTGTGGGGCTGGAAGAGAGGGCGAACCATTTTCCAGCCCAGCTTTCGGGCGGTGAACAGCAGCGAGTTGCCATCGCGCGGGCGGTGGCCAAACAGCCGAATGTGCTGCTGTGCGATGAACCGACGGGCGCGCTCGACTCCCGGACGGGTGTGCGCGTGCTCGAAGCGCTCAAGACGGTGAACGAAAATCTCAACGCCACGACGCTGCTGATCACACACAATGCCGGTATCGCGGCAATGGCGCATAGGGTGATCGAGTTCTCTGATGGATTGGTCCGGGAGGTGAGAGAGAACCGGACGCGGATCGAGCCTGGTGAGATTTCCTGGTGAGCTTCGTTCATCTGCCCGCCTGGCTTGGCATTCTTGATCGTAAGCTGCTGCGCGACCTCTGGAACATCCGCATGCAGGTGCTTGCGATTGCGTTTGTAATTGCCGGCGGTGTGTCGATTCAGCTCCTGTCAGCGGGCCTGATGACCTCTCTGCAGGAAACGCGGCGTGTCTACTACGAGCAATCGCTGATGGCGGATATCTGGGCGCCGGTTGTGCGTGCCCCGGATCGTATTGCCCCGGCCCTTGCCGCCATTGATGGGGTCCAGGCGGTTGAAGCCCGCATCCGCATGCCGGCGCGAATTGAGGTGCCAGGCAAGAGCGGTTTCGCTGCCGGAGAGCTGATCTCTCTGCCGGAAGGCCGGGAAGCATCGGTCAACAGGTTGTATCTGGAGCTCGGCCGGCTGCCGGATCCCCATCGCCGCAACGAGGCGGCGGTGCTGAAAGGGTTTGCGCTCGCGAACGGTTTGTCGCCAGGCGACAGTCTGGATGTGATCGTACAAGGATCGAAGTTTCGTCTGACGATCACCGGCTTTGTTCTGTCGGCAGAACATGTCTACAGCATCGCGCCGGGCCAGCTTGTGCCGGATGAAGCCGAGTTCGGCGTGCTCTGGATGAGCCATCTTCCTCTGGCCCAGCTTACAGACCGCCGTGGCAGCTTTACTGAGGCCGTTTTCCGTCTGCGCGATCTTGCGCAGGAAGCTTCGGCGATTGCCGAGATGGACCGGCTGCTTGCGCCCTATGGAGGTCTGGGCGCCTATGGGCGCAAGGATCAGGTTTCCGATGCGTTCGTCTCCAGCGAGATCGACCAGCTGCGAACACTGGGGCGGGTTGTGCCGCCCGTATTTCTCGCCGTTGCCGCCTTCCTTGTCTATGTGGTCGTCTCTCGCCTGGTTCAGATACAGCGGCCCGCAATCGGGCTTCTGAAGGCATATGGTTACAGTGACCTTGAGGTCACGATGCACTATTTCCGCCTGCTGATGATTATAGGCGGCATCGGGGCGCTGATGGGAATTCTGCTCGGCGCCTGGTTTGGTCACCGGCTGACCGCGATGTATATCCGCTATTATGATTTTCCGTATCTCATCTTCCGGGCCAGCCTGACAGATTATGTGATTGTCTGCGCGGTGTCCGCGGTCGCCGTGATTGGTGGCGGGCTCGTCGCTGTCCGCCGTGTCGCCCGGCTGAATCCCGCCGAGGCCATGAACCCGCCCCCGCCACCGGATTTTTCGCGCGGCGCCGGGACCTTGATCACAAAGTTTGACTTCATTGATCAGCAAACCCGGATGATCCTGCGCCAGATCGTGCGCTGGCCGGGCCGGGCCGCGCTGACGGTCAGCGGCGTTACCGCCTCGCTGGCGCTGCTGATTTCGGTCATGACCATGACCGATGCCATGCACTACATGATCTCGGCCCATTTCGCCGAGGCCAACCGTTACGACGCGGCCGTTACCTTCAATGAAGCCCGGGACGCCCGCGCGGAACGGGAGGTGGCCCGTATCCCCGGGGTGACCCTGGCAGAGGCGTTCAGGGCCGTGCCGGTCAAGCTGGAAGCCGCCCAGCGCAGCGAACGGGTTGTGATTATGGGCGTGGTGGAGGGCGCTGAACTCTCCCGTCTTCTGGACGCCCAGGGGCGCCCCGTCACACCGCCGCCGGGCGGCCTTGTCCTCTCGTCTGATCTGGCCGCGCGCCTCTCCATATCGGCAGGCGAAGAGGTTCGGATCAGTGTCCTGGAAGGGCGCCGCCCGGTTCGGACCCTGCCGGTTTCTGCGATCGCGGAGACCTATTTCGGGTCAGGCGCCCAGATGGAAGCTGGCGATCTGGCCCGGCTTGTGGGCGAAAGCCAGCTAGCCTCCGGGCTCTATCTTCGCCTGGATCCGGAACAGGAAACCGCAGTCCACAACAAGCTTCGCGACGCGCCGCTCGTCACCGGCGTAACCCTTCAGAATAAGGCGCGGGACCGTTTGTCAGACTTGATGGACGAAAATCTCGGCGTGTCACTCGGCGTGTTTGTTATCTTCGCTGCCGTCATTGCGCTGGGCGTCGTCTACAACACTGTGCGGATCAGCTTCATTGAGCGTCAGCGGGAACTGGCGTCCTTGCGCGTGCTGGGTTTCTCGCGCGGCGCCGTCTCCTACATCCTGCTGGGCGAAGTGGCGCTGCTGACCCTTGCGGCCATTCCCTTGGGCCTGATCGCCGGGGCAGGATTGTCGGTGTACTTCTCACACACCATGGCCTCGGACCTGTTCCGCCTGCCTTTCGTCATCAACCCCGCGACCTACGCTTTTGCCACGCTCATCATCCTGGGCGCGGCGGCTCTGTCGAGCCTGCTCGTGCGTCATCAGATCGACCGGCTGGACCTCGTCGAAGCCCTCAAGGGCCTTCAGTGATGGAGACACCAATGCCCTTCCGCCTCCCGCAACTTGTGTTCCGGCATTATCTGTGGGCCGGTGCCGCGATCATTCTGGCCTTGCTGCTGGTCTCTGCCTTCATGCCCCGCGCGCTGGAGGTTCAGCTCAGCGACATCTCGCGCGGTGAGATCAATGTCGAGGCTCGGGAGGAAGGGCGCACGCGGGTTCGCGATATCTATCTTGTCTCCGCGCCCCAGGCCGGACGCCTCCTCCGGATCGGAAATCCTGTGGGCGAAACCGTGCAGGCCGGGGCAGTTGTTGCTGTCCTCCTGCCAGGAGAGGCAGCATTGCTGGACCCGCGCAGCCGGAGCGATGCAGAAGCCGCCCTCAGGGCATCGACCGCAGCCTACAGCGCGGCCGAAGCAGGTCTGGCGGAAGCCGAAGCTGCGCTTGAGCTTGCCCGGCGGGAAGCAGAACGCGCAGAAACACTTTTCGCCCGGGGTATTTCTTCCCAGGCGGCGCTCGACCGGGCGCGCGCCGAACTGGAGGCGTCGCAGACCAGGCGCAATGCGGCGGCGGCCGGCGTTACCCGTGCGGCGGCGGAGAGAAGTGGCGCCGCGTTGCGGCTCACCCCGCCCCGCAACGGGCAGCGAGCAGCCGACGTCATCGACATCCGCGCGCCGGTCACGGGAAGGGTGCTGCGGGTCATGCAGGAAAGTGAAGCGGTCATCGCCGCAGGCGCGCCTATCCTGGAGATCGGTGACCCGGCCAGCCTTGAGATTGTCGCCGAATATTTGTCCGACGACGCCGTGCGCATTGCTCCCGGCGCGCCTGTGCGTATCGAAGCCTGGGGCGGAGAGGCGCCTCTGGAGGGGCGTGTACGGATGGTGGAGCCGTTTGGCTTCCGTAAGGTATCGGCCCTCGGCATTGAAGAGCAGCGCGTCAATGTGATCATCGATTTTTCCGGTACGGGCGCCGATCCGCAGGTTCAGCGTCTGGGCCATGGCTACCGGATGGAGGTGTTCGCGCTTGTCTGGTCGGGCAGGGATGAGCTGCGCGTGCCGGTCGCCGCGCTTGTGCGGCAGGGCAGCGGCTGGGCCGTCTTCCGCGAGGAGAATGGCAAAGCTGTGCTCACCCCGGTCGCTATCGGGCCTCAGGATACGCGTTACGCCGTTGTGGCGTCCGGTCTTTCCGAGGGTGACCGTGTGATCCTCTATCCTGGCCGCGATATTGAGCCGGGGAAGTCGATCCGCGCCCGCAAAAGCCAGAGCGAATAAGCACATATATCCGTAGCCCTGGAACCCGCCGGTGAACCAGGAGTTTGGGTACAAAAGGGACCTCATGAAGGAGAGACTCCATGTCCAAGCCCCAAAGTTCCCAACAGCGAAGCGCAAAGATACACGAGAGGGCCCGGCACCTTTGGGAAGAGGCTGGCCGGCCTGCCGCTGGCGCAGAGGCTTTTGAAGAAGAGGCCGCCCAACTCGTTGCAATTGAGCAAGCTCCCCACGCCCGGACCATTCCGTTGTCTCAATCCCTGAGTGAGCCCGAAGCCGAGCCTATCGAGGCGCTCGAAAACCAGGGGGAATTTCCCACGCTTACCGATCAGGGCGAAGAAAGTTCAGGGCCGAAGCGGCGGTCCGATCGGAAGCGGGATCCCAATTGAGCGGGTGAGCGGGCGTCACGAGCCCTTCGTGCCGAAAGGCGCTGGGCATTCCGCATCAACGAACACCCGAAGGAATGGTTCCCTCCGCCCCTCGCTGCTGTTCATACTTCATCAGGATAAGGATCGTCTGGTCTGATAAGCATCAGGAACCTCTTTGGGGCTGCAGCGTTTTTGTGCACCCAATGTAAAAGTCAGATCAGGTTTGCCATGATAACCCTTTCGGACACAAACGAGTATAAAGACGAACTTACAGAATTCATCCGGTCCGACAGCTTTCCCTGTGTCGGCGCCAAATCCGCGCTGGCCCGAAACGAGCTTGTTGTGGGCCTTTATGAAGACATCACTACTCCGGCGGATGATGTGGAGTTGCGGGAAGATCTGCTCGGCTTCATTCGCAAACTCGACAAAACCGGCCCGGTTGTACAGTCCTTCACAGCGATCTTCAGAGGGCCGGACAAATTGTCCGAGGCCGCCTTCGAAAAGGCGCTCTGGAACCGGTTGCAGTGTCTGCACAATCTGGACGCTGTCACCGGAGCGCCTTGGGCGGAGGGAACCTCACCGGATCCCTCTTCGCCCCATTTCTCCGTCAGTGTATGTGGCGAGGCGTTTTTCGTAATCGGTCTTCATCCCGGCGCCTCCCGGCCGGCCCGCCGGTTCAGCCATCCCGCCCTGGTGTTCAATTCCCACGACCAGTTTGATCGTCTGCGGGCGGATGGACGCTTTGATCAGATGAAATCGATTATCCGGGAGCGAGAGAAAGCCAGTGCAGGGTCTGTGAATCCGATGCTGACTGACTTCGGGGAGCTTTCCGAGGCTCGCCAATATTCCGGGCGTCTTGTCGGAGATGACTGGACCTGCCCCTTCAAACCAAAGGTATAGACCATGCAGCGCATTCCCCCAAAATCCGGCGCCGCCTTTCTGATCAAGGCGGGGCAATATCTGAAAGTGACCGACCCGGAAGGGGAACAGGTCAGCGACATGGTGGCATTCGCCGCCGCTGATACCGGGGAGTTTTTATCTTCCGGCAGATCGCTGGATTATGCCAGCCGGCTTTATCTCACTACCGGAGACCGCCTCTATTCAAACAGAAGCCGCGAGATGTTTGATATCGTCGCCGATGAGGTCGGCCGGCACGACTTCACGCTGACGCCATGCTCAAAAGACACCTTCCGCATCATCTATGGTGAGGAGTCTCCGTCCGGCGGATGCCAGGAAAATCTGGAGCGTGTTCTGAAGCCCTGGGGGATTTCGCCGGACCGGATTCCCATTGCCTTCAACTGCTTCATGAATGTTGCCGTAGACGGAGACAGTGGAGAGATCAGGGTGCTGCCGCCGCTGAGCCGGCCGGGCAACTCCATTGTCTTCCGGGCCCGGATGGATATGATTGTCGGGCTGACCAGTTGCTCCGCCGGGCAATCCAACAATTTCCGCTATAAGCCCATAGATTATGATGTGTTGCCAGATTTTGCCGGCTTGCCTCATGCGGCAAGCGGAGCGCGTCAGGCGACTTTCGCCGATGGGCTGCCTGATCAATAGCGCCGCAAGGAAATGGAGCGCAGACGATGAAACCGATCGGTTTGGAAGAATTGGAAGCGCGGCTCACTGCCCAGCGCCGGCTGCTGATGTGGCTGGTAAAGGAACTGCCGGCGGACAAGGCCGCGCGGCTGGTTGCCGAGCTGTGGGAGCCGTTTCCGCCTCAGGATGCGCAGGAGGATCCTGGCGCTGTTCCGGTGGATGCCTTTGCCGCCGCCGCTGGCTACACGGCAGAAATCCGGACGATCCTGCGGGACGTGCGCTCTTCAATCCTGCCGCCTAGCGAAGACAAGCTCTGAATTTCTGCTAAGCGCTCTCCCTTGAAGGTGTCAGCTACCGGGCGTCCGGAAGCGCGTATACCTTGAGATAGTCGCCAGGCGTCGTCTCAAACCGCGCATGGCCGGTGGCCGAAACCGCGACGTACTGGCGGCCCTCATGCTCATAGGTCATGGGGCCCGCCTGCGGTCCTGCGGGCAGGCGCGCTTCCCAGACGAGCTTGCCGGTTTCCGTTTCAAATGCCCGCAAGAAGTTATCCTGCGCCGCTCCGATAAAGGTCAGCCCGCCAGCGGTGACAAGCGGCCCGCCGAGATTGGGCGTGCCTGTGGGGATCTTGAGGAAGGTGGGGATACCCAGCGGGCCGGTATCAAAGCCCGTTCCCAAAGGCCGTGTCCAGACGATCTCACCTGTATCAAGGCTGATTGCAGTTATATAACCCCAGGGCGGCGAGATGCAGGGGACCTTCAATGGCGACCACCATATAGGCCGGGTAACACCGAATGGCGTGCCGGCATGGGGCGCAATGGCTTGGTCGGGACGGGCGCCCCCCGATCCCACGGGCAGATCGCTGACCTCATCGCGGGGATGGAGCACAACGCGATTTGGCAGGCGGGAATTATTGGCGATGATCAGCCGGCGGTCAGGGTCATAGCCCACACCGCCCCAGTTGAGTCCGCCCACCGTGCCGGGAAAGAGCAGCATGCCTTCGCCCTCGGGCGTGGGCGGCGTGAACATCCCTTCATAGCGGTGGCGGTGAAAGCTGATCCGGCACAGCGCGGCGTCGACCGGTGTGAGGCCGAAAGCGTGCCGCGCATCGATCTGCTCGGGATCGCGCCCGGGAACGCCTCCGATATTGGGGAAAAAGACAGATTGGGGCTGGGTTGGCGCGACCCAGTCGCCAGGGGGCGGGCCCTGGGGCGTTGGCCGGGACTCGACAGGCCGCAATGGCTCGCCCGTGAGAGCATCAAGCAGGAACAGGTTGCCTGTTTTGCTCGCCTGCAGGATCGCCCGGCGCGCCACCCCTTCAATGGTCACGTCCACGAGAACCGGCTGGGCGCCCAGATCATAGTCCCACAGATCGTGTGTAATCGTTGAGTAGACCCACCGTTCGGCACCTGTTTCCAGATCGACGGCGATGACGGCATCCGTGACACGGTCTTCTTCTGCCAGACGGTTGCCGCCCCACTGGTCAGCCGCTGCGTTGCCGGTGGCTAGAAAGGCGAGCCCGAGGGATTCGTCTGCTGAAATAACGTTCCAGACGTTCGGTGTGCCGCGCGGATAAATTTCGCCGGGGGCGAGCAGCGCCTGCGGATCGGGGCGCAGGGCGTCCCACGCCCAGCGAAGCTCTCCGGTGCGGGCATCATAGGCGCGCACCACGCCCGAGGGGGCGTCGCGCCGCTGATTATCGCTGACCTGCTGGCCAAGGATCAGAAGCCCGCCAGCGACCGTTGCCCCCGATGTATTGGACGCAAAGCCAGGCGCGCGCAGGCCCATCCCCGCTGTCATATCTACTGTTCCGCCCTCGCCAAAATCCTCGCAGAGGAACCCTCCGACAGCGTCGAGCGCGATGAGGCGGCCGTCGGCGGTGGAGACGTAAATGCGCCGGTGGCATTCGCTTCCGCCGCGGGGCACGGCGCCGATGGCGCCTTCCACCGCCGGCATGTGGTCGATTGCCTCGGGCCGGCCTGCCGGCTCGCCATCATCATGATACGCAACGGCGCGGCAGGCCGCTGAAAAAAGGGATTCCATGGACGTGTGCGGAACCCCGGGATCATAACTCCAGCGCACTTCGCCCGATCCCGGATCAAGAGCAAAGACCTTGTTTGTTGGTGTACAGATATAAAGAAAATCCTCGGCCTTGATCGGCGTATTCTGAGAGGAATAGAACACACGGCCCTCATTCGGATTGAGGTCGCCTGTCTGGAAGGTCCATGCCTCTTCAAGCCCGGCCACATTCGTCACGGAAATCTGGTTCAGGGACGAGTAGCGCCGGCCGCCGGCTGTGCCGCCATAAGCACGCCAGTCTGCCCCGGCTTCCGCCTGTGAATTTCCGGGGGATCCGTCCGCGACGGCCAACTGGCGCGCGGGGCCGGCCGCTTCGACCCGTTCCCAATAAATCAGCACAAGTGCGGCCACCGCCACGGCTGCGCCGAGCAGGGAAAAGAGGCCAAACCGGCGAAGTGGCTTGCCGGGAGGAATGCGCCACATGAGGTAGCTGAGGGCGACAGCAGCGATCAGACCACCCAGCAGGCCGATGCGTCCCGCCAGATCGATGCCCCAGGCTGGTAACCAGCCCTTTCCGGCGATTTCCATCAAAGACCAGACCACAGTTCCGGCAAACCCGGCCGCGTAAAGGAGAAGGGATATGCGATGCTCTCCACGCCAGCTGAAGACCGTCGCGGCGAGCAGGACCAGACCCGCCAGAAGATAATAGAGCGTGCCCCCAAGCACGGCGAGCCAGAGACCGAGCCCTGCCATGGCGAGGCCCAGCACCCCCGCAAGTGTCGAAAAGAAGAGATAGGCCTGGTGCCAGGCACGGCGTTCGGTAGCGGCCCCTGCTGCCATCGCTCAGTCTCCCATGAATGCCGCCGTCGCTCGCGGCAGCATGGCCGAAAATCCACGTCCGCACCTCGGTAGCGAACCGCAGGTCCGGTGGGCGGTCTTTCTACATGCTCTGACACCAGCGCACGAAACCTGTACCGGTTCCGGCGCGGTGCGAAATTTTACGGGTCAGCGCAAGTTTGAGCAGAGGGCCGTCTCTCTTCAATATGTCAGTAGACAGAGGAAAATTCCACGCCTGTCGCTACGGAACAATTCAGTAAGCGCGGCGTTGGGCAGAGTAAACGCCAGGCAAAGTGAGGAATACATGCAGATGGCCCATGGCGAACTGTCGGTGGCCCGGCCCGGTACGGGCAGGGAAGAATTGCGGTCAGCCTTTCTTGAGACGCGTGCCGCAACGCTGAAGATTACTGCGCCCTTGAGCGCCGAAGATCAGCAAGTTCAGTCGATGCCGGATGCCAGTCCGGCCAAGTGGCATCTGGGACATACGAGCTGGTTCTTTGATATCTTTCTCCTTTCGCGGTTTTCTTCGCCCGTTGCCGGCCCTCAACTGAACCATATATTCAATTCCTATTACGACACGATCGGAGCAC
Organism: Hyphomonas polymorpha PS728; assembly: GCF_000685315.1. Taxonomy (GTDB): domain Bacteria; phylum Pseudomonadota; class Alphaproteobacteria; order Caulobacterales; family Hyphomonadaceae; genus Hyphomonas; species Hyphomonas polymorpha. The sequence goes on along the minus strand of NZ_ARYM01000007.1, from coordinate 111,024 downwards.
AACATCCCCGGGCCCGGCGCGGGCTCATAACGCGGCCGTCGCTGGATGAGGTCAGGGCCTATCGCCGCGAGGTTGATGCCGCGATTTGCGGCTTCCTTGATGTCGCAAGTGACCCTGAATGGAATGCCGCCGCGCCGCTGCTGAAGCTGGGAATTCAGCATGAACAGCAGCATCAGGAGCTTATCCTGATGGATATCAAGCATCTGCTCTTTTCCAATCCCGGCCGTCCCTCCTATCTGCCGGAATATCCATCTGGCGCCTGTATGCTGGCGGCGCGCAGGCAGGCGCCCTGGCTCGAATTTAAGGAAGCGCTGGTCAATATCGGTGCTTTGCAGGAGGGTTTCGCTTTTGACAATGAGCGGCCGCACCACAAGGCATGGACCCACGCCTTTCGCGTAGGAAGGCATCTGGTGACTTGCGGCGACTGGCTCGCCTTCATGGAAGCGGGTGGCTATGAGCGCCCCGAATTCTGGCTGTCGGAAGGATGGGCCACCGCTCAGGCAGAGGGCTGGCGCGCGCCGCTATACTGGTCCATGCAGGCGCCGGGCCGGTGGACCCAGTTTACGCTCACCGGCGAGCGGGAAGTTCGCCCTCGCGAACCGGTCTGCCATGTCAGCTATTATGAGGCAGATGCCTTTGCCCGCTGGGCGGGCGCGCGCCTTCCCACCGAACAGGAATGGGAACGCGCGGCTGGAGAGGTGTGGCCGGAGAAGGGAACCTCGCTCCACCCCATGCCGGAACCTGCGGCGGCAGGGCCGGGCCCACAGCAGGTTTTCGGCGCCGTTTGGCAGTGGACGGCAAGCGCTTATGGCCCATACCCCGGTTTCAGGCCCCTGGAAGGCGCCGCAGGGGAGTATAACGGCAAATTCATGTCGGGGCAGATGGTGCTTCGGGGGAGTGCCTGCGTAACTCCGCCCGGCCATGCGCGGCTCACTTATCGCAACTTCTATCCGCCTGCTGCCAGATGGGCTTTTTCGGGGGTGCGCCTTGCTTCCGATGTCTGATCTGAAAAGCCCCGCCAATTTCCATTGGCACGACCGTGATCCGGGGCCGGAATTGTTTTCCCATGCGGTTCTCGAAGGCTTGGGCCGGACGGACAAGGCAGTGCCGTTCCGGTTTCTCTACGACAAGACCGGATCAGACCTGTTCGAACAAATCTGCCGGCAGCCTGAGTATTATATTACGCGTACGGAGTTGTGCCTTCTGGAAGACAAGGCAGCGGAGATCGCAGATATTGCCGGTCCCAGCGTTCGTCTGGTTGAATTTGGTTCGGGAGAAAGCCGTAAGGGGCGCCTTCTTCTGGAGGCGCTGGAGGATCCGGCCGCCTACATACCCGTCGATATCTCTAAGGCGGCGCTGGGCGCGGCGGCGCGGCAGGCTGCGTTGGACTATCCCGGCCTGCCGGTACATGCTGTCTGGGCGGATTTCAGAACCGGATTCAGACTGCCCCTGCCGGACCAGGGAAGGATCGCCGGCTTTTTCCCCGGATCGAGCATCGGAAACTTCACCCGGCCACAGGCACGCCACTTTCTGGCCGGCTGGCGCGACTGTCTGGGCGAAGGGGGCGCCATGATCGTTGGCGTCGACCTCATCAAGCCCGTGGCAGAGCTTGAGGCCGCCTATGATGACCGGGCGGGCGTGACCGCCGCATTCACCCTGAACCTTCTGCGGCGCATCAACCGCGAACTGGATGGTGATTTCCAGCTATCAGCCTTCCGGCACGAGGCACACTATAATCCGTCCACCTTCGCCATCGATATCCATTTGGTCAGCCGGTGCCGGCAGACGGTGACGGTATGCGGGCAGGCATTCGATTTTGACTGCGGTGAAAGGATACATGTAGAATCATCGCACAAATACGATGTTGAAGGGTTCCAGGCGCTTGCCGAAGCCGCAGGGTTCAGTCCGCAGGCGGTCTGGACCGATAAAAACCACCGTTTCAGCATTCACTTCCTGACCGTGGCAGAAATCTCGCCCAGCCCGGTTGACGCCTAAGGGCAAGGCGGATGGAGTCTGGCCCGGGGCGTGCCCTTTCCAGTGAAGTTTTGGCCTGTCTCGTCATGGCGGCGAGCCTTGGGCTCGGCTAACCTCTTCTGCTTGTCCCCATCACGATGCAGGAGTGCGCCTTGATCGTCTATTTCGACCCCCGCCAGACCCTTCATGCACCCCTGCGCGAACTCCACAATGGAGAATGGGTTCCCTACAATGAAAAGCCTGATCGTGTGAAACACATTGCCGGCCAGTTCCCGGCGCTCAAGGTGCCGGTCGATCACGGTATGGGGCCCTTACTTGCCGTGCATGATGCGCGGTATCTGGAGTTTCTGCAGACCGCGCACAGCCAGTGGCTCGCCGCCGGAAGGGCAGGGGATGCGATCGGTTATACCTTTCCGGTCGTCCGGCGCCGGATCGCGGATCTCGTCCGCATCGATGCCAAGATGGGCCAGTTCAGTTTCGATGCATCAACCCCGATTGCGGCGGATACCTGGAGCGCTGCGTACTGGTCCGCGCAGTCTGCCGTGGCGGCCGTGGCCCATGTCCAGGAAACTGGCGCCAGGAGCGCCTTTGCCCTCTGCCGGCCGCCAGGCCACCATGCCGGCCGTGATTATATGGGCGGGTACTGCTATCTGAATAATGCTGCGATCGCGGCCCGCCACGCTCAACAGCTTGGCCGCAAGCGGGTCGCGATCCTCGATATCGACTATCATCACGGAAACGGAACGCAGGACATCTTCTATGAAGATCCCGACGTGCTGTTTGTGTCGATCCACGCCAACCCGCAAACAGACTATCCATTTTATTGGGGGCATGCAGATGAACGGGGCGCTGGAGACAGCAATCTGAATCTGCCATTACCGCATGGAACAGAGATAGACGCTTATCTGAAAACGCTGGGCATTGCGCTGGAGGCGATTTCCAACTGGGGCGCAGATTTCCTGGTGCTGTCTTTTGGCGCCGACACTTTTGAAGATGATCCGATCTCGAACTTCAGGATACTGCACAAGGATTTCGCCACCCTCAGCCAGGCCATTGCCGGCCTGTGCCTGCCGACCGCTATTGTGATGGAGGGCGGTTATAATGTGGCGGCGCTGGGAGACAATGTCGCTGCTTTCATCAGGGCATTTGACTAGAAACGCCGGACAAAAAAGAAGCGGCGGACGTGGGAGGAAACGTCCGCCGCTCTGTCTCGGGTGATGATCCGGTCAGTTGAAATTGTACCGAAGAGACATGCCGATGCTGCGTGGCCGGGTTACCGAACCCGCAAAGGCAAAGGGCGCATTCAGGATTCCATATTCATCAAAAAGGTTCTTTGCGAACAGGCTGAGCTGGACATTGCTCGACACGTCGAAGGAAGCATTGAGGTCAAAGATATGGTAGTCGCCCTTTTCCAGGCTGCCAGCAAAATCCACCGGGGCTTCGGAAAGGTAGCGGTGGTTCAGGGACACGAAGGGCTGCCAGGGAAGCGTGTCGAACCGGTAGGACGCGGTGTTCGCGATGGTCCATTCAGACGCGCCCGGAAGACGGGTTCCAGCGGGCGCATTCTCACCGGGCAGCAGGCTGGAAAGGCGGGCATCATTATAGGAAATGCTCGTTGACAGATTGAGCTGCTCGGTGGCCGCAATCGTGGCAACCAGCTCTACGCCGTCAATTTCGGCGCCGCCGCCATTCACGGTGTAGGCCCTGTAATCGCTGGTAAACAGGCGGGCCTGAACGTCTTCCCAATCAATATGATAGACGGTGGCATCCAGGAAAATCCTGTCATTCATCAGGTCAATCCGTGCGCCGATCTCATAGTTCTTGGTGGCATCGCTGCCAAAGGCCAGCGGAAGATCGGGAGAGGCCACCGAATAGACGTTAACCCCACCAATCCGGAAACCCTCAGAATAGAGAGCATATACCATTATGTCATCGTTGGGGGTGTAGGTCAGCGAAACCTTCGGCACAAAGCTCGATTCCTTTCCAGCCGGAGGCTGGTAATCGAACGGGTCGATAAGGTTTGCGTTTGGCAGATAAGTCAGACGCGGGCTGGATTCGTATTCGAACAGGCGTCCTCCCAGCGTAAGCGAAAGCTGATCAGAGAACGCATATTTGATTTCACCGAACAATGCCTGTTCGGTCACCGAATTGGAGCTGACCGTCCGCTCTGACAGGTCGCCGGGAGCCAGGAGACTGCCGGGTTGATTGTTGAACTCGGCCGGATTGGCGTCGATATAGGCGGCGATGCCTTCCAGATAGAGCGCGTCAGTATTCTCGGACTTGAGTTTCGTATAGTTGGCCCCGACAATCCATGTCAGCGGGCCTTCATCCGGGGATGTGAGGCGGACTTCCAGATAGTCGGTTGTCGACTCGCCCGAGCCGGACGAGAGAAGAGGGGTGTTTGTGCGCGGGTCGTTGCCGCCGAAAATCGAATAGTCGAATGCCAGGTCGGCGGACTTTTCAACATAGGATCCCACGACGGTCAGGGTTGCAAAATCAAACTCCTGATCCAGACGCAGACTGTGAAGCGTGAAGTCCGTATTCTGATATTCTGCAACATTGGTGGCGCGTTCAAAGGTTTCCGGATCCGCGCCAAACAGCACATATGTCTGATCATCAAGGGTGTATTTCTGATACATGCTCAATGCGGAAATGCGGGTCGTCTCGGTCGGTGTGAAAACGACAGAGGCGCGCAGGCCATCTACACCCAGATCGTTGCTGCCGTCTTCCCCCAGGAGCGTATTGTCAAGGTAGCCGGAGTCGAAGCGTTGCAGCCCCACCAGGCGGATGGCGAGTTTGTCCTTGATCACGGGCAGGTTGATCATGCCCTTTGCGGCATAGGACAGTTCGTCCACGCCCTTGGTTGACGCGATCATGCCTTCCAGGCCCGCCTCCATTCCGCTCGGGTCGGCTTCCTTGGCAACATAATTGATGGCGCCGCCGAGGGAGGACGAGCCAAACAGTGTGCCCTGCGGGCCGCGCAGAACCTCGACGCGCTTCAGGTCGAAAGAGTCAACGTCCGGAATGACCAGAGGGAAGCCGGGCTCGATCAGCGGGATTTCGTTGAGATAGTAACCCGTCGCGGTCTGGTTGGCCTCATGATACGTCGTCGAGGCAACGCCGCGGATCACTACTTCCGACACCCCGGGCTGATAGTCGTTGAATACGACGCCTGGAATGCGCGTGATATAATCGGAAAGGCTTTGCGCGTTCAGATCCTGAAGCGCCGATTCTGAGAGCGCGGAAATGGATCCTGGAACTTCTCTGAGCGACTGTTCCCGCTTGGAGGCCGTCACAAGAATGGTTTCGTTGACCAGCGCAGATTCTGGCTTCTCCGCTTCCTGGGCAATGGCAAGGCATGGAAACAGGCCGATTGCCAGAACAGAGCAACTGGCGAGGAGTGGTACTTTCAAGGTCTTGATGAGCATGGTCTTCCCCGTGTTGAGACACATTCACAATGGTTTGCAAATTGGGTCTTTGCTCTTTCACGGGGGTCAGATGCTAACTGTGGTGGGCCAATCCCTGGGCTTCGCCCTGAACGGGGGCGGCAAAAAAACTGGAGGTCTTGGGAGATCCTTTGCGGGCCGGGCGCCAAAAAATTCCGTAAGCGGATATATGGGATTGTAAAACAGGTACGCGATGGCGCGAAACCCGCTGCGTGCCAAATTCATAGACGATCCTGCTCAACTTGTTTGCATTCCGGGTGGATGCGGGAGCGATTATTGTGGGACACATTTACAATTGAAAGCTGATGTGGAAGTTGTGAGCGATGCAGGCTAAGATGTCCACCTAAGCTTTGTGCGGGGTGTCTGGGCGTCAGGTGCGGTGTTGAGGCAACACTGCCCGTTGGGTAGGTTTCACAGGCAATTCGGAAGCCCGGTTTCCTGGGGGATGACAGGTTGGCCACTGGTCGCGGTGATCGATCCAGTCCGGGCGCGCTTTCATGCGCCCGAAGCGAAAGCACCGCCAGAACGCCGGGGCAGGGCCGCCGCCAGGAAATAGAGTGATCCCTATCCGGAATATAATGGCCGGTGATGTTTCATGGGTTGGTCACGAAGACCTCGAGGCATGGAAAATCCGGCAATTTGGGATACTCATTGACTGGATTATGCGCAGAGGGCAGCTTCCAAAAGTATATCCGGTGCGAAGCCTTGATGCGCAGCAGCAACAGGGCCACGCATGTCAAATGTGGAACAGATGCGGGCGTGGACGTGAGCAATTCACCTGTGGGGTCTCTGCCAATAGACCAGAGCGGCCGGCCAGCGCCATCGGGCGGTAGCCGGTCACAAGCGGTTGCCGTCGAGGAATTGTACCGGACCTACTGGAAGGATCTCTGCCAGCAGCTCCGGAGGGCATTTGGCTCTGGGCCGCCCGAACCCGAAGATGTTGCGCAGGCTGCCTTTGCGCGGTTTGCCGAGCTTGGTGAGGCTGTGCAGGTCCGCAATCCACGGGCCTTGCTGCTGGTGACGGCCCGCAACATCGTCCTGGATCACAAGCGCCGGAATGGGCGCCATGCCGCCTATGCCCGGTCGATGCAGGCTGAACTCCTCAACGCAGGTCAGGATGATATTTCGCCCGAGCGCGCCCTGCTGGATATGGAGCGGCTCGAGATTGTCAGGCGCGCCATTGATCAGTTGCCGCACAAGCAGAAAGTCGTGCTCAGCCTCCACAGGCACCGGGGATATACCTACCAGCAGATTGTCAAGGAAACGGGCTGGTCATATGGGGATGTCTACCGTCAGATGGAATCGGCGCTTGCTTCGCTCTCCGCAGCGTTGAAAAACTGATCAGAATACTAACCGGCCGGGGGATAGGTGATCTGACGTGACTCAGGACAACTGCAAGGAAAACCGGATAGAGGCGGCCGCCCGTGGTTGGGCGGTCTATCTGCATTCCGGCGATGCGCGGCCAGAGAAGATCGCAGAGTTCAATGCCTGGCTCGCCGCAGACCATGTCCATTCACTTGCCTTCCGGCGCTATGAAAAATTGATGAGCGATCTGGCGCTGATCCCGGAGCTGGGCGATGTCGAAATCGCCCCCGGGCCAGTTCCGGCGCCTGCGTGGCGCCCGCTCGTTCACCAGCCTCAACAGCTGATGGCGGCAATTGCCTTGATGGTAATGGTTGTGGGCGGCGCGGTGATTGGCTTGGGTGTCTCCTTGCCCGGTTCGTCTGTGGCTGATCCGGCCTATGAAACGATGATTGCGGAAATCCGCGATATCCATCTGGCTGATGGCAGCGTCGTGACGCTCGGCGCCCGCTCCCGTATCGAACCGGCGTTTACCGAAACGATGCGCATCGTGAAGCTTCAGGAAGGGGAGGCCTTCTTCGATGTGGCGTCGGATCCGGTGCGTCCCTTTTACGTCGAGGTGGGGGACCGCCTGATCCGCGTGGTGGGAACGCGCTTCGATGTGCGCCAGGGGCCCGAGACGGTAAGGGTCGCGGTAGTGGAGGGGGTTGTCGAAGTGCTTCAGGCCGAGACGCCGCAGCAGGCCGAGGCGTCCCGCGAGGTCATAGAGAAGAACGTGCTGCGGGCCGGCGATGAAGTTGTGGCGCGCATCGGATCTTTGGAGGCCATGCTCGGCGCCATAGAGCCGGCAGAGGCGGCGCCCTGGCGGCGCGGATGGCTGACCTATGAAAACGCCAGCCTCGCCGAGATCGTGTCGGATGCCAATCGCTACAGCCGCCGTCAGATCATCCTGGACGAAGAAGGTATCGGCGATCTGAGGATGACAGCAGCCTTCAGCGTGGAAAAGATCGACCAGTTCGCTGCGGGCCTTGAGGTGACCTATGGTCTGGTGGCGGATTATTCGGACCCCGGCAGGATTGTTCTGAGCGGTTCGTAACCCCCGCAAAACTCCCAGGCGCGCTTAAAAGTTGGGTGAGCCCTGCTCAAAACATGCGCATATCCGGGCGCGTGTAAGAAACATTCAACGCAGAACCTCATTTATTTTGGATAATTGCCGCTGCACGCTCGTCCTCATTCATGAGGGCCGCCTGCAGGGGGCGCCCGTATCGGGGTTACACATACATGCGCAAGACGCTTCCTCCACTTCTCCGGGTCAGCCTGGCGAGCGCAGTCTCGGTGACTGCTTTGCAATTCGCGGCGGCTTCCGCCCAGATAGCCACCAGCTCACCGGCGGCATTTGAGATCGAATCCCAGTCGCTGGCCAAGGCGCTGGTGAAGTATTCCGAACAGTCGCACATGGTAATTGTGGCGCCTGTGGAACTCGTGAGTGGCAAGACATCTGCCGCTGTTCAGGGCGTGTTTCCGCCCGAGCAGGCCCTGAGTAACCTGCTGACGGGTACGGGCCTGACCGTTCAGACACACAAAAGCGGCGCCCTTACGCTCCAGCTCGCCTCGGTCGAGGAGGGCCGCAGCCCGGCCCGCCCTTTAGTGATGGCGCAGGCGGTGACCACGACGCCGCAACCCGCGTCAGCGCCGGTAACTAGTCCTGCAGAGGATAGTGTCAGCGTCCAGGAAACGGTCATCGTGACCGGTGTTCGCGGCGCGCCGCGCTCGATCATCGAAAGCCCGACGCCGATCGATGTGTTTTCCGCCGACGATATTCAGCAGGGCAGCCCCACCGGCGTGTTTGAATCCCTGCGGTATCTGGTGCCGTCCTTCAACCTGCCGACCCGCGCCGGCGGTGGCACGGCCACAGTGATCGCTACCGGCGGCCTGCGCGGCCTGAACCCAGACCACACCCTGGTCCTCGTCAACGGCAAGCGCCGCCACAAGACGGCGCTGATCAACTCGGTCTCGTCGCTTTATAACGGCGCTGCGGGCGTTGACCTCAACATGATCCCGTCCTCGGCGATTGCGCGTATCGAAGTGCTGCGCGATGGCGCGGCGGCCCAGTATGGGTCCGACGCTATTGCCGGTGTCATCAATATCATCCTGAAGGACAGCCCCGAAGGCGGCGAGGCTTCAGTCAGCTTCGGCGAGAATTTCGACCGTTCGGACGGTGAGTTCCTGACCGGCTCTCTCAACCAGGGCTATGCCATCGGCGAGTCCGGCTTTGCGCATTTCTCTTACAGCTATATGGATCGCAACGCTTCCAACCGCGCCGTGCCGATCGCCGATTCGGTAAATCTTTATCCGCTGCTGCCCGGCAATGTGCGCGATCCCCGCGAAGCGACGATTGACCGGCTCGTGACGACGAATTACGGCGCCTTCCCGCAAACATCCCACACCTTCGGCCTCAACCTTGGCTATGAAACCAATGGCGTCGAACTCTACGCCTTTGGTACTTATGGGGCGCGGACGTCCGTACTCGACTGGTCCTATCGGGCGCCCAACAACATCGCCTCCCTGCCGGAGGTTTATCCCAACGGCTTCCGGCCGCGTCTCACGATCTATGAAGACGATTTCGAGATCGCCGGAGGCGTTCGTGGAAATTACAATGGATGGGATTGGGATCTCTCTTCCAACTACGGCACAGACATCACCGACTGGGAGAATGACAACGGCCTGAATGCCAGCCTTGGCCCGACGAGCCCGACGCATTTCGAAGTCGGCCGGCTGATCTCCTCCGAATGGGTCAACGCGTTCGATGCGACCCGCCCCTATGATCTTGGCAGCTCCGGCGAACTGCAGGTGTCTTTCGGCCTCCAGCATCGTCTTGAGAAATACGAGATCGAGGAAGGCGACGAACCCAGCTGGGCCGCGGGCACCTATGTGCGTCCGGTGGGCCAGCAGTTCGCCGGGCAATTGCAGACTCCCGGCTCTCAGGCCACACCCGGCTTCCGTCCGGATGATGCCGGCTCGATTGATCGCAACAACCTGTCCGTCTACGGTGAACTTGGCTGGAGCGCGACCGACAAGCTCTTTGTCTCCGGCGCGCTGCGATTCGAGAGCTTCGATGACGACGCCGGCGAAGAGCTGATCTACAAGCTCAACGGCCGGTATGAACTTACCGACTGGCTAGCGGCGCGGGCCTCCTACAACACAGGCTTCCGGGCGCCGACCCTGGCCCAGCAGGCCTATTCCTCCACGACGAGCCAGTTCCGCGATCTGGACGGGGACGGCGAGAATGAGCTGCTGCTTCTGAAGAACCTGCCGGTCAATTCTGCGGCGGCCATCGCTCTCGGGGCCAGCCCCCTCGTGCCAGAGACCTCGGAAAACATCAGCTTTGGCTTCACACTGACGCCGCTGAACAATCTGGCGATCACCATCGATGCCTACCGGATTGATGTGGATGACCGGATTGCCGTGACGACGACCTTCTCGTCGCTCGACGCCCGGATCCGGGATATTCTTACGGCGAATGGCCTGCCGGCGGAGATCAGCGGGCAGTACTACACCAATGCCATCGATACGCGAACGGAAGGTATCGATGTGGTGGGTACCTACACACTGCCGACGGACAGTTTTGGTGATTTCGCCTTGAAGGCCGGTTACAACAAGAATGAAACCGAGATCACCGGCATCATCGAAAATCCTCCGGAACTCGCCGCCCTGGGGAATGTCGTGATTTTCGACCGGAGCAAGCAGAACGCCCTGACCACCGCCATTCCGGATTCCAAGATCACGCTCGGGCTGGACTGGACTTTCGGCGGCTTCTCGGCAAATGCGCGCACCACTCGGTTTGGTTCTTATACCGTCCAGAACGCAACCAATCCGGCTGCAGACTATGACGTTGATCCCGCATGGATCACTGATCTGGAGATCGGTTATGCCATCAGCGAAGCGTTGAGCGTGTTTGCCGGGGCCAATAACGTGTTCAACGAATATCCTCAGGAGATTGCGGCGCCCGGATCAACGACGGGATCGAACATGTACAACACGTTCGCGCCTTTCGGCTTCACGGGCGGCTCCTGGTTCGTTCGTGGTGTCTATAAGTGGTAAGGTGAGGTATATGGCCCGGCACATCGCTGCCGGGCCATATCCATTCTGCAGGCAGATAAAATTGAGAGGATTTGAGGGATGAAACAATTGAGGTTAGCTGCGGCCGGCTTGCTGGTGATGGCCCAGCTCGGGCTCGCAGGATGCGCAAGCGGCGGAGACGCCGCATCAACCCTCGCCGAGGAGAGCGCGCCCGCGCCGCTTCAGGCCGAGATTCTCTGGGATACCTATGGCGTGCCGCACATCTATGGCCCGGATGCCGAGACCGTATTCTACGGCTATGGCTGGGCACAGGTCGCCAGCCACGCCAACACGGTGCTGCGCCTCTATGGCGAAGCGCGCGGCAAGGGCGCCGAATATTGGGGCGCTGAGTATGAAGAGACCACCAAATGGCTCGTCATGAACGACGTGCCCGCACGCGCGCAGCAATGGTATGATGCCTATTCGCCGGAGTTCCGTGCAAAGATCGATGCTTTCGCCGAAGGCATGAACGCCTATGCGGCTGCTCATCCCGAAGCGATTGACCCTGAACTCGCCATCGTCCTTCCGGTCAGCGGCGTGGATGTTGTCGCCCATGCCCACCGCCTGATGAACTTCATCTACGTTGCCTCGCCCGGCCGGGTGGCAGGGGAGGGCGATCCGCCCGAGCTTTCCGAGCAGGGTTCCAACACCTGGGCTGTCGCGGGCTCGAAGACGGCATCTGGCAATACGCTGCTGCTGCAGAATCCGCACCTTCCCTGGGGAACGGGATATTTCATCTATTACGAAGCCCACCTCACAGGCCCCGACTTCGAAATCTATGGTGCCACACAGATCGGCCTGCCGGTCATCCGCTTTGCCTTCAACCAGCAGATGGGTATCTCAAATACCGTCAACGGAATGCTGGGCGCCACCACCTATCAGCTGACGCTGCAAGACAATGGCTATCTTTTTGACGGCGAAGTGCTGCCCTTCGAGGTTCGCGAAACCGGATACAAGCTCCGCCAGGAAGATGGCAGCCTGCTGGATGTGCCCGTCTCTGTGCGCTCCACCGTTCATGGCCCGGTCTTCGACAAGCCCGACGGCACAGCGGTTGCCCTGCGCGTTGCCGGCCTCGACCGGGGCGGCATGCTGGAACAGTATTTCGACATGGTCACCGCCGACAGCTACGCGGATTTCGACGCCGCGATGAGCCGCCTGCAGGTGCCGACCTTCAATATCTCCTACGCAGATCGCGACGGGCATATCGAATACACCTTCAACGGCATCGCGCCTAAGCGCGCTTCGGGTGATCTTGCCTTCTGGCAGGGCCTCGTGCCGGGCGATACGTCCGAATATCTCTGGACGGAGGTTCACCCCTTCGAAGATCTTCCGCGCGTGACAGATCCCGCGACCGGATTTGTTCAAAACTCCAACGATCCGCCATGGGAGGCGACCTATCCTGTCGCCTACAAGCCGGAAGACTTCCCGCCCTATCTCGCCCCGCGCACGCCGCTCTCCATGCGGGCCCAGGAATCCATCCGGATGATGGCGGAGGCAGAGAGCCTCACCCTGGACGATTTCGTCGAGCTGAAGCTCTCCGCTGATGCGCTGATGGCGGACCGCGTACTGCCTGATCTGCTGGCCGCTGCCGCCAATGATCCGGACCCGGAGATGCAGATTGCCGTCCAGATCCTGTCCGACTGGGACCGCACATTCTCCAGCGATAATCGCGCCGGCGTTCTTTTCGAGGAATGGGCAAAACTCTTTTCCGGCCCGCGCATGACCGGGCAGGCAGGCTTTGCCGTGCCCTGGTCGGCGGATAATCCGATCAACACGCCTTCAGGCCTCAAGGACCCGGCTGCTGCCGTCGAGCAGCTGCGAAAGGCAATTGCGTCGACCAAGGAGAAATATGGGCGGATCGATCCCGTCTATGGCGAGGTGTCGCGCTTCATCCTTGAGGATGTGGATGTGCCTGGCCATGGCGGTTTTGGAAACCTGGGCGCCTTCCACGTCATCACCTGGTCGGACCCGAACGGCGAAGGCGTGCGCACGCCCACGCATGGGGAAACCTGGGTGGCGATGATCGAGTTTTCAACGCCCGTGAAGGCCTACGGCCTGATGAGCTATGGCAACTCCCGCCAGCCCGGCACCGCCCATTACAGCGACCAGCTGGAGATGCTCTCGGAAGGAAAATATCGTGAGCTCTGGCTGCTGCGCGATCAGGTTGAAGCCAATCTTTCCGAACGCACGCCGCTCAATCGTTAATCCGATAACGGAACAGAAATCATGCGATATCGTCTGAAATACCTGCCGGCCGTGCTTCCGCTGCTGGCGGCGGCCTGCGCGGCAACGCCTGAAGCGCCCCAGCTTGCCGAAACCGTGCCTGCTGCTCCGGCAGCCGAAGAGACCGGGCCGCTGTTGCCCTTCGTCCCGGTCCAGCCGGAGCTCTTCGGCGAGGCCGGCTCCCTCTCCAATGCCTGGGCCGATTTCGACGGCGATGGGCAGCTTGATCTCGCCGTCTCCGTGAAAGGCGGCGCGATCCGTCTCTACAAACAGGATAACGGCGTCTTCACCAGCGTCGGCGAAGCCCTCGGCCTGCCAGTGTCGGGCCCGGAATTCCGTGGCCTGAGTTGGGGTGACTTCAACGGGGATGGCTATCCGGATCTTATGGCCGGAGCCACTTCGCCGGAAGAACTCAGCCGCGTTTTCCGCAACGAGTCCGGGCAGGGGTTCACCGATGTTGCCGCCGAGATTGGCCTGACGATCCCCGGCCGCTCGGCCCGTCAGACCAACTGGGTCGACTATGACAATGACGGCGATCTGGATGTCTATTCGGCAAACCGCGCCGGGGGGAACAAGCTTTATCAGAATACAGACGGCCTGTTCACCGAAGTCTTCACCGGCGCAGGCCCGAGCGACCCTCGCCCCACGGTCGGCGCCTGCTGGTTTGACTATAATCAGGATGGCAGGATTGACCTCTTCCTGACCAACCAGTCCGGCGCCGAAGATGCCGTCTGGCGCAATGATGGCGCAGGTTTCACCGATGTTGCCGCCGAAATCGGCATCGAAACTTCAGGCCGCACGCAGCAGGAAGGCGGCGTCGGCTGCGCTGTCGGCGATTTCGACAATGACGGCCTGCTCGACGTCTATTTCATCAATTACGGCCCCAACAAGCTCTATCGCAACAAGGGTGACGGCACGTTCGAAGATGTCACCGAAGCCTTCGGCGTGGCAGAGCCCGATCATGCCGTGGGCGGCGACTGGGGAGACTTCAACAATGATGGCCATCTCGATCTTTTCGTGGTCGGCTATGAAGGACCCTTTGGAGAGCAGGTTCCGGTCAACTATCTCTACCTGAATGATGGCCAGGGCGGGTTCACCAATATCCTGCCCCTCGATCACCCCATGAACGCGGGCGATCATGGCGCCATCTGGGTGGACTATGATCAGGATGGCGCGCTCGATCTGTCGCTGACCGATGGCTATGGCCCGGAGGGAGGGCACTTCGTCTTCCGCAACGAACTTTCCGGCAAGGCGGCGGGCCGCGCGCTCAATGTCATGGTGCTGAACAAGGCCGGAACCGGCGTTGTTCCGGGGGCGGAGGTCCGTCTTTATGATGGGGCTGGCAACATCCTCGCCACGCGGCTGGTGCATACAGGCGGGGGCTACAACGCCCAGAGCGCCATCCCGGTGCACTTCGGCCTGAAGGACCTCTCGCCCGTCACGGTCGAGGTTACCTTCCTGACAGCCGAGGGCCGTGTGACCCAGACCGTATCCGGTGTCGATCCTGCCGAGTGGGCCGGAAAGGCATTTGCCGTTCAGCAGCAGTGAACGGCGAAGACAGCCCTGCCTTCGCCAGATTGCGCAGCCTTCCGGGACACCGTGTGTTCAGAGCAGCGGTGTCCCGGATAACTCGCGGGTCAGGATAATCCCGGAAATTGCTATTTAGTCCGCAGGGAGCGGACAATCGGCGCAATGCTGAAGCTGACCGGCGCCGGGCAGGGGCCGATCTTTCCTTCCATGCCGATGCCTTCGCGGCAACGCACATTGCCGATGACCAGATCGAGCACTTCACAGCGGCCGCTGAGTCCTGTCGGGCCGATCTGTCCGCCGAAATCAGTGTAGCCGGTAATTTCCATGGTGAGGGCGTCTTCTCCGGAAAGCAGCGCGCTGACAGCGCCCGCCTCGCCGCGGCGGCCGCCAATATCGGCGTAGAGGGTGAATTGCTCGCCGCTGGGGTTCTCCAGGCTGGGGTTGAGCATACAGCCCGCGTCGAACTCGGTGGTGGCGTTGATGGTCACCGCGATGGCGCCTTCGGTGCCAGGTTCCACGATCCGGGACGGACTGCTGGCGGGCTCGGAGGGGCCTTCCACCTTCCTGCCGCTGGAGGCGGAGGCGCCGGTTGTGCTATCTCCGCACGCTGTCAACATCAGGGCAGCGATGAGGAGCGCCGGCGCTCCAAATGCGGTTGCCTTTGCCATTCTGTCTCTCCTTTGTTCAGTGCAGATGTGCCTGCTTGAGAGAAAGAACGCAGGGCCGGAGCCATTCCGGACATTCGGGAAAAAGCTTCCCCGCCAGCCTGGATTTTTCAGGCCCGACGAACGGAAATGTTTGAATCCACCGGCAAAATGGTGAACCATTGCTGCGCGCCGCGGGAAAGAGCGAATGAATCATAATATGCCGAACTGGCCGCAGGTGGAGGCGCTTCTGGATGCGGCTCTGGAATTGCCCCCTGAGGAACGCGCTGTTTTCGTGCGTGCACAGACGGAAGATGCCGCGCTGATCGCGGAGGTGCTCTCTCTCCTCGATTTCGCCGGCGACAGCGAGCAGTTCCTTGAGCCCCCCCTTATGGGAGAGGAGAGTGCCTTGATGCCGGTGGGCGCGCGGCTGGGCGCCTGGCGTATCGATTCTGTCATCGGGCGCGGCGGGATGGGCACTGTTTACCGCGTGCATCGCGCAGATGGCCTCTATGAGCAGGAAGCAGCGCTCAAGCTGATGCAGCCGCTGGCGCCAGAGCATTGGGCCCTGTTCGAGAGCGAACGCCAGTTCCTGGCGCGGCTGGAGCATCCCGGCATAGCGCGCCTTCTGGATGGGGGCGGCGGACCGGACGGGTGGCCATGGATGGTGATGGAATACGCCAACGGGGCCCCCATTGATGTATGGGCACGTCAGCAGGATGCCGCGCCGCGAGAGATTGTCGCCATGGTCGTGCAGGCCTGCGAAGCGATGGTGCATGCGCATGGCAAGCTGATCGTTCATCGCGACATCAAGCCATCGAACATTCTGATCGATGAGGCCGGCCGGGCGCGGGTGATCGATTTCGGCGTCGCCCGGTTGGCTGGCGGCGATGAGCTGGGCACAGCGCCGCTCTCGTTGGACTATGCGGCCCCCGAGTTGCTCGCCGGTGAACCGGCCACCGCAGCCAGCGATGTCTATGGCTTGGCCGCGACCCTCTATGCATTGCTGGCAGGTCAGCCGCCGCTCGCCCTGTCCGGGGCACCCGTCCAGACTGCTGCCCGCCGCGCAGCAGAAGAAATGCCTGTGGCGCTCTCAACGCGCACATCGAAGCCGGGCAGCGCTCTGATCCGCGATCTTGATGCGGTGCTGGCCAAGGCGCTGTCCAAGAAGCCGGCGGACCGGTATCCGTCAGTGGACGCGTTCCGGGAGGATTTAACCAGAGCGCTTGCCGGAGACGCGGTGTCAGCGCGTCTGAAGGAACGGGGTTATGCGACCGGCAGGTTCCTGTTGCGCCGGCGGTGGCAGGTGGCGGCGGCAGCGGCCCTTGTGGCCAGTCTTGGTCTCGGCCTCAGCGCTTCGCTCTGGCAGGCACAGGAAGCCCGTATCGAGCGTGACACAGCTCTGCGGGAACAGGCGCGCCTCGAGGCCGTCCAGCAATATCTCTATTTCATGCTGCGCGACGCGGCAGATACTGCTGGCGGCACAGAAACCAGCGCGCGGGAGATTCTCGAAACGGCGGCGGGCCAGGTGACAGAGATGTTCGCCAATGATGCGGCCAAGGGAGGTCCCGTCATGCACACGCTGGCGGAGCTTTACCTCTATCTCGGCGACTATGAGGCGGCAGCGCCGCTCCTGAAGCGCATCGTTGAGGCGTCTGAAACAGAGCCGGGCGTGCGCGCGGCGGCGCAATACGACCTGGCGCAATATCATCTGCGTACAGCAGACCTTGAGGCGGCCGAGGAACAGCTGACACTGGCCCAGGAATTCTGGAACAGGGATGCTGCACTCTGGCGGCGGCGGTTGGTGGATAGCCGGCTGGTGGAGGCACGGATTCTGCGCGACAGGGGGGATATAGAGGGTGCCATATCCCTGCTTCAGGCGCACCTGCCTGAGCGCGTCCGGTTAAGCGGCGCACATCATCGGCATACCGGCGTATTCCATAACGACCTTGGTGTCATGCTGACGGCTGCAGGCCGGCGGGACGAGGCCGCAGCAGCGTTTCGCCAGGCGCTGGAAGTGTGGCGGGTGGCCGCGCTCGACAATAGCCCGGACGCCCTCAACACCCTGAACAATCTCGCCGCGATTGAAACGCTGTCCGGAAGGCCCGAAGCGGCCGAGCCTCTGTTCCGGGAGGCCGTCTATCTGCGTAGGGAGTTGTATGGGGCCTCAGCGGCGACGTCTGCCTTGCTCAACAATTACGGCAAGACGCTGCTGCGGCTTGGCCGGCCGGAAGATGCGCTGCCCTATCTTCGCGAAGGGGCAGACATGGCCCTCGAACATGCCGGGCCGGGCAGCATCCACTATGCCTCTGCCATTGCAGGGGTCAGTGAGGCACTCAGCGATGCGGGGGAACAGCTCCTGTCATTCCGTGTCGCGGAGGATGGCTATACGCGCGTGACCGAAGCTGTCGGAGAGGCCCATCCGGCCGCCGGCATTATCGCGATCATGATGGCGCGGGCCTTTGCAGAGAAGGGCGACACGCAGCAGGCGGCCGGTCTGTTGGCGCAGGCAGAGCTGGCATTGGCGCCGCTGGGCGCAGGCGCGGCCAGCCAGATGGAGGTTATTCGGACCCTGCGGGACCGTTTTGGCCTGGTTCCGTAAGCTCAGGCGGCTCAATCGGCGTGCCTGACAATTCACGGTAAAGCCAGGCGCGGGCCTTGATCCAGTCACGCCTTATGGTGCGGTCTGTCACGCCAAGAATGTCTGCCGCCTGAATTTCGGTATATCCGCCAAAAAACCGAAGTTCGACCACCTCAGCCAGGCGAGGGTTGAGCTTGCCCAGCCGTGTCAGCGCTTCATCCAGTTCGACCAGGCGTTCGTCGCTTTCCCAGAAAGGCTCAATGTCATCTGTAAGCGGATCTATTTTTCCAGATCCCCTTTTTGCCGCAAGCCGCGCCCGCGCATGGTCGATAAGAACTGAACGCATGGCGATTGCAGCAGCGCGCAGGAAGTGCTGATCGTCGAGAAAGTTTTCCTTGCGGCGCAGTTTCAGCCAGGTCTCGCTGACCAGCGCCGTGGTTTGCAGTGTGTGTCCTGCGCCAACACGGCGGCGCTCGCGCCGGGCGACCCGGCGCAGATCTTCCCACAATGCCGGAACGAGCCTGTCTGCAGCGGCCAGAATCTCTGGCGGCCGTCCAGAACCTTGATTGTACATCAGAAAAGGCACCCTCCGCAGCGCCGTCCCCCGACCCACACTCACGATTATACGTACCAGCGGAATCGCTAAAGGCCAGAAAAAAATCATCCCGGATTGTGAAAGCTCCGCGCAGGCCATGTCCGGTCTGAGGCTGGCATCCCGTTCTGGCTTTTGAATGCGCCCGAAAAATCGCGGCCCATCCGTCACGAGCCTTAGGGGAACAGGAGTTATCTCAATGACAGCCATCAGCCGAAAATCTGTATCCGGACGCAACGCCCGCTGGGCGGTGGGCGCCTCTTTTCTGGCCGTTGCGCTTGGCGCCGCGCAGGGCGCTCAGGCACAGGGGCGCGTCTGTCTGGACGGTTTTCCGCCCGAGGGATCGCAGGATGGAGAGGGCAATGCCGCGTGCGAAGAAACCTCAAGCGCTTATGGTTATGACAACCTCGCCGACGGTGTTTGGAGTTCCGCTTATGGGAATGGCAATACGGCCCTGGGGATGGTGAGTAGCGCTTTCGGTGCGGGCAGTGAAAGCTTAGGGGACTATAGTAGCGCGTTTGGCTACTTCAATACGGCGGCGGGCAGATACAGCGTAGCTTTGGGCGCTGATAATGCGGCTGACGAAACCAATGGGGTGGCGGTAGGACGGAATAACCGTGCCGCTTCCGAGTATGGTACAGCCATCGGCTCCAACAACTTTGTATCAGGCGACTATGGTGCGGCGATCGGCAGGAGCAATGACGCCACAGGTCTAGATTCAATAGCATTTGGCGCAGGCAACATTGCGACCGGTATACGGAGCTCGGCCTTTGGGTCTTCCAACTCTACTATCGGCGCCAACAGCTCTGCGTTCGGATATGTGAATACAGCAACCGGTTTTCAGTCCGTGGCGCTAGGGGCGTTCAATGGCGCCAGTAGTTTCAATTCCGTCGCAGTTGGCGGAGAAAACGTTGCGAACGGTGAAGAAGCTCTCGCTTTTGGCTGGTTCAACTATTCAAATGCGCTGGAAGGGGGCGCGTTTGGTAGCAGGAACACTGTGGATGCCATTGGTGGCAACGCCTTTGGCCGTCTGAACTCGGCGTATGGAGAGTATAGCTCTGCTTTCGGCAATGGTTCGGCCGCTATCGGCAATGCCAGTAATGCGTTTGGTTTCATCAATTCGGCCAATGGCGACAGCAGCAGTGCCTATGGTTATTTTAACTCCGCCAACGGAGATCGCAGTGTCGCGTTCGGATTTCTGAACATTGCTGGCGCCGAATACAGCTCTGCCTTCGGGGTACGGTCAACCGCAACGGCGTTGGGCGCGACGGCCATAGGCTATGAAGCCCTTGCCGACCGGGAGTATTCGGTCTCTATCGGCTCGGACGGCAATGAACGTAACCTGATCCATGTGGCCGATGCCATTGCTGCGACCGATGCTGTAAACCTGCGTCAGCTTTCTGCGGCGATGGCGACTGTGGCTGGCGGCGGGGCCAGTGCAGACCTGACGCCAATTGCTTTGGCGTTAGGCGGCGGGGCGGCCTGGGACCCAGTTTCGGCGACGTTTACCTCGCCTACCTTCTCCGTTCTCGGAACGAATTATGGCAGCGTCACCGGCGCGATCAGCGCCATCAGTTCGCAGCTGGGCACCAACACCACCGATATCGCCGCGATTAATGCCGGCGGCGGTGGTGGCGGGCCGAATGCGGCGGAAATTGCCGCGCTTCAGGCCCAGCTCACGACGCTGCAGACAGCACTTCAGGACGCCGCCACGCAGTTGGCTAATCTGCAATCGGGCGCGACTGTTGGGACGACCGGCGCCTCTGACGCGCTGGCCCTTGGCGCGGCCTCCAATGCCAGCCAGGCGGGCAGCACGGCCCTCGGCGCCGGCGCGCAGGCAACGGGTGCTCAGTCTACGGCCATTGGTCAGGGGGCGATTGCTGGCTTCGACAATTCCGTGGCCATCGGGCAGGGCGTAGAAACCACCCGCGCCAATCAGGTGGCCATTGGTTCGGCCAGCAACACTTACACCCTTGCAGGGATCAACTCGGCAGAGAGCCGCGCCGCGCAGTCCGGCCCGGTTTATGCGGTCACTGCAGATGGTGCGGGCAACCTTGCCACTATGGACATGGAGCCCTGGTTTGCGCGGGTGGACGGGCTGGAAACCTCCGTCCGTCAGACGGGTGAGCGGTTCCGTAAGCAGGCCGATGGGGTCGCCATGGCAATGGCGCTCGGCGGCGCGCAGGTGCTGCAACCTGATCAGGAATTCGCCGTTTCGGCCAATCTTGGCTATTTCGACAATTCCAGCGCGGCAGGCTTCGGCGCCATCGGCAAAGTCCGTGAAAACGTCTTCGTCAATGTTGGCGTTGGCGCGGGCCTGCGCTCCGGCCAGATAGGTGGCCGCGCCGGCGTGAGCTGGGGGTGGTAATGGTTCAGGCTGTGGGACGTACCCTGACGTTCTCCGCCTGCGCGTTTCTGGTGCTTGCCGGATGCGCGCAGGCGGAGGACAAACCCTCCATCGCCGAATTCATCTTCGAGCAGCTGGGCCCGCAATCTTGTGAGCTGATGCCCGCGGAAATGACCGGTCTCCGGCTGAGGGAGATCACGGCTGCCAACCCCGATGCGCCCGTGGCGCGGGGGCAGTTCAGCCGCGGCCTTGAGGGCGAATTCTTCGGCGGCAGCGTGTTTGGCGCTGATCCGGAAGGTGGTCTGAATGCCGGTGTGCAGGGGGCAATTGTCGCCGCGCCGGAAGATGACGTGTCCTATCTCTGCCTGGTGGCCGTTGCCCTCGGAAACGGGGTTGCCGATGGAAGCGAAGTTCCCATCGTACCGGAAGCGGACATGGACGCGGCCGCCGATGGGAGTTTCATCGCGGCCTACCAGATCTGGGATCGGGATGAGGCAGGCAGTCCGCGCCGTCTGGCGATCAGCACGGCCTCCTCGGGAAGCGCCCGGCTGGTCCTCAACGAGGCCGGCCGGCTGTCAGGTTCGATTGATGTGGAACTGGCCAATCCTTCCGGCGGCCCGGAGGGGTGGACCGCCACGCTCACTATTCCAGCTGCCGAAAACATAATCTCGCCCGTTCTGCGCTTCTCGCGCGTCGGAGCAGAGGAGGGATCAGAATGAAAATCCGTATGCCCCAATGGCTTCCCAGCCGGCGCCATGCGTTACGCGCAGGCCTTTCTGCGGCTGCGATCCTGGCTGTCAGCCCGGCTCTGACCGTCCAGGCGCAGGAGGCCGAGAGTGCCTCCGTCCTGATCCTTGATGCTTCGGGATCCATGTGGGGTCAGCTCAAGGGCGGCACGACGAAAATCGAAGTGGCGCGCGATGTGATGGGAGAATATTTCCGTACACGCAACGCGGCCGAACCCCTCGGTGTCATCGCCTATGGCCATCGGCGCCGGGGCGATTGCGCGGATATCGAAGTGATTGCGCCCACCGGCGTACAGGACGCCGCAACGCTTTCCTCCCGCGTCAACCAGATCCGGCCCAACGGCATGACGCCGCTGACAGACGCCATCCGCATGGCGCGGACACAGATTCCGAAAACTGCCGAGCGGGCAGATATCATCCTCGTCACCGATGGCCTGGAAACCTGCAAGGCGGACCCCTGCGCCTTGGCCGCGGAACTCGCTGCAGAAGGCATCGAGATCCGCGCGCATGTGGTGGGCTTTGGCCTGACCGAGCAGGAAGCATCCGCGCTGGCCTGCATTCCGGAGGCAACGGGCGGCCTGTTGCTCCGCCCGCAGACGGGGCAGGAGCTGTCCGACGCGCTCGGCCAGATTGCGGAGGCCGAGCCCCCGCCGCCTACGCAGGCCTTCTTCGATATCGGACCGAAGGCAGAAGCGGGGTATACGTACAAGGTTTCCTACAAGGGCACTGCCAAGGGTAGCGACTATGCCGGCTTTACCCGGCGGGGCGCGCCGGCGCCGCCGACCAGCGCATCCTACAGCGTCATAGGGGGCGCTTCCGACAAGGGCAATAACCCCTTCCACGTGACAGCGCCTTCTGAGCCGGGGGAATATGACCTTATTCTAGTGTTGCCTTCCAGAGGGGTTGTGGAGCGTCAGCCGATTGAGGTTGTTGCCCCATCCAGTGGTTTTGATGCGATCGGAACGGTCGCGCCAGGCAAGCGATTCAATTTCACCTGGAGAGGCCCCGATCAGGGCAGCCAGCGGATTGTAATCGCCAAGCCGGAAGATCCCGGAAAGGTCTATACGAACAGCTGGGGCTACGCGCTCCACAAGAACGGAAAGATGGGCCTGACGGCGCCTGCCGAGCCGGGTGTTTATGAGCTGCGGTATTTGTCCAGCAGCTACGAGATCCTATTCTCGCGCAAATTTGGCGTCGGTGTGCCTTTCCAGGATGCCGCGCAGCCGACTAGTGCGGAACTCTCCGCCCGCGCGGCTGCGGCTACGCAAGGCGCAGCCACGCAGGATGATATACCCCTTGTCAAAGCCAGCTTCCGCCTACCCAAAGGCGCGTCCGGCGAGGCGGTTTCCTGGTCTGCCATTCCGCTGGATGTTCCGGCAACGGATGTCTGGGCTCCGCCGCGGAAACAGGTGGCTGCAACCGGCGAGTTTGAGCCCGGCCGGTATGAGGTATCCGCAGTCAGCGGCAAGGGCACCGAATACCGCGCGGTGGTGGAAATACTTCCCGGCCAGGCAAATGATTTCACGCTGACGCTGGCCGCTACGGGCAGCGGGCCCGCAACGCCTGTGGCCCAACCTGCCTCACAGGGCGGGGGCGGCCAACCGGCGGCCAGCCCGGATGACGCCATGAAGCGCCTCTCCGGCACGCCGATGAAGCGCGGCGCGCTTTCCCGCGCCGAACTCGAAGCCTTGCTTGATCCTTCCAGGGAGAACTAGACCCATGCGTATCATATTCGGACTTGTTATCCTTTTCTTGCTGGCGCTTCCGGCACGCGCGGAATTTGTCATCGCCAAATGCTCCATGGCGGGCGGGTGCCAGTGCAGGCTGGCGGATCTCACCATCGCCGATATGGAGATGATCACCGGCGAGAAGATGCCGGCAGGCGCCAAGGACATGACAATGGTGACGGTGCCGGGGCGCGATCCTTACTGGACGCGGGCCGACCGTACAGAGATCAATGTTGCCTATGGCGGCATGGGGCAGTGTGATGTGCAACTGTTCGACGCGATGGCCCCCGAGGATGGCAACTGGACCATCCAGATGGCGGCAAGCGATCTCAGCGCCTGCCCGATGCTCAAGGGGAAAACCATGAATACCGGCGGGATTACAAGTGCGACCCGCAATATTCAGTGGGGCGGAAGTTTCCACCCATCCAAGCTTGCAGATGCCGGCAATGCATCTCAGCGCTGGAGCAAAGTGGGCGAAAACAGCTGGCGCGGAACCATGGTCGATGACCAGCGCTCTGGGGGCGGCGCAAGCGTTGTGCAGGGATATACGCTGGTCACTCCGCGCCTTATTCGGGGATATTCGCTGTTCACCTTCAACATCGACATGCCGCCAGAGCAGGCTGCCATGATGGCATCAATGGGAATGCCCATGAACTGCCGCAGCTATACTCCCTTCACCGCGCGAAAGAACTGAAGAGGTCTTTCGCGGCCTTCCGGAAATCTCTGGACAGGCGCGCGCGCCGCGCCTACACGGAGGTTCTGACGGTTCCCCTTTATTGGGGGATTAAAACGGGAATGCAGTGAGGAGCGTTAGCTTTGAATCTGCAGCTGTACCCGCAACTGTAACCGGCGAGCTTTGCCGCGATATGCCACTGGGGCGCCTGGAAGGGTGTTCTGGGAAGGCGCGGAGGAAGCGATGAACCGGGAGCCAGGAGACCTGCCGTCAAATTGTCGCCCCTCTTCCGACCGGGTCTAGTCGGCAGAGCGGAACTCCGTCGTGGCGACAGTAGTGATTGGCTGACGTGTGAGCGTCGGTAAGTTGCCTGTTGCTGTCCTGCGGCAAGGGGTGGCTTCCGTCTGCCATGCGTCCTGAGCCCGGCTGCCGCAATGCTGCCGGAGGGGAGAGTGGACAGGATGGTTCGCTTCGCGAATCTGGTTCTCCGCCATAATCAGGCGGCGCTGCTGCGCCGTCTGCGCGTGCTCTCAGCTGATCGATCCCCCCATCTGATCGCTGCGAAGGCATTGCCATGACTGACACTTCCGCCCACACGGGCAAAATTCCGGCCACCGTAATCACAGGCTTCCTCGGTTCAGGAAAAACGACACTCATCCGCCATCTGATCGAAAATGCCGGTGGCCGCCGCATTGCCCTCATCATCAACGAGTTTGGGGACGTCGGCGTAGACGGCGAAATCCTGAAGGGCTGCGGTGTGGAAAGCTGCAGCGAGGATGACATCATCGAACTGGCCAATGGCTGCATCTGCTGCACCGTCGCCGATGATTTCCTGCCCACCATGCAGGCGCTGATCGAGCGGGACATCCCTCCGGACCATATCGTCATCGAGACCTCCGGCCTTGCCCTGCCAAAGCCCCTCGTCCAAGCCTTCAACTGGCCGGAAGTCCGCACCCGCGTGACCGTCGATGGCGTGGTGACGCTTGTGGATGCCGACGCTGTGGCGCAGGGGCGATTTGCCCATGACGAGGACGCCCTCAGCGCCCAGCGCGCGGCCGACGAAATGCTGGATCATGACAGCCCGCTGGAAGAACTTTTCGAGGACCAACTCCATTGCGCCGATATGGTCGTGCTGACCAAGGCAGACCTGGTTTCCGCGGATGCGCTTGAAGATGTCCGCCGGAATTTGACCGCACATACACGCCCCGGCGTGCATTTCGTTCAGGCCGAGAGAGGAAACCTCCCGGCCGATACGCTGCTCGGGCTGGGAATTGCCGCCGAAAACGAGATCGAGCACCGTCATTCGCATCACGACGCGGAAGGCGAAGACCACGATCATGATGACTTTGACAGCTTCGTCGTGAACTTGGATTTTGTTCCGTCAGCGGAAGTTCTTGCCCAGCGGATCGCCTCGCTCGCTAAGGCTGAGGAAGTCTACCGGGTGAAAGGATTTGTGCCGGTGGAGGGGCGTGACATGCGCCTTCTGGTACAGGCGGTCGGCCCCCGGGTGAACTGGCATTTCGACAGGGCCTGGAAGGAAGGCGAGCCGCCCGCCGGGCGGCTGGTTGTCATCGGCGCTTCGGGCTTCAGCCGCGCCAATGCAGAGCGGATACTGAAGGGCGGCTGAGCCGATGCATCTCCTGAACATTCGGGACGGACAGGTCAGCGATGGCTCAGAGCCGGTTGATCTCGGCCAGTCGCCTGGCGAGATCGTTGTCCTCTCGGCGGCAGATACAGATCTGTCGGCGCTGGAAGTGGCGCAGCGCCGGGCAGGCGAGGGCGCGCCCACGCTCCGCCTCGCCAATCTGATGACCCTGCAGCATAATTTCTCTGTCGATCTTTATGTCCAGAAGGTGATTGCTCACGCCAAAATCGTCTGCGTGCGGGTGCTCGGTGGGCGCACATACTGGCCCTATGGCGTTGCGGAGATTGTCAGGGCCGCTCGGGAAAATAACGTCCAGCTCGCCCTGATACCCGGCGATGGCCGCCCCGATCCGGACCTTGAAGGACTTTCAACCATCTCCCCTGAAGACCGGGAACGCCTCTGGGCCTATCTTCAGGAAGGCGGGCCGGATAACCTCTCCGCATTCCTTCAGCATACGGCCTGGATGATTGACCGGCGGGATTTGCCTGGCTCGGAACCTGCAGAAATCCCGCGCGCCGGTCTCTACTGGCCCGGCGCCGCGCCGAACGCTATGAGCGAAATGGCCCAACTCTGGGGCCGGCAGGCGCCCATCGCCCCGATCATCTTCTATCGCGCCTATTATCTCGCCGGGCAAACGCAGGCGCTGGACGCGCTCATCACCGCCATTCATGAAGCTGGCCTAAATCCCTTGCCGGTCTTCCTGCACAGCCTGAAAGACACGTTCTGCGAAGCGTTCGTAAGCGGATTGATTGCGGAGGCATCGCCAGACGTCATCCTGAATCTCACAGGCTTCGCCGTATCCACTCCCGGCGAAACCCGCCAACCCTCGGTTCTCGAATATGCCGGCTGCCCCATTCTTCAGGCGGTGCTCAGCAGCGGCGCAAGCGAGGAATGGGCCACCGGCACGCGCGGCCTCTCCGCGCGCGATGTGGCCATGAGTGTCGCCCTGCCGGAGGTCGATGGCCGTATCCTGACCCGCGCCATTGCCTTCAAGGAGCGCGCCGCCTCCAGCGCTCTGACACAGCATGCCGGCGTCCGGCATGTGCCCCTGCCGGACCGGACAGCATTTGTCGCAGCCCAGGCCGCCGCCTGGGCGCGTCTGCGCCGCATGCCTGCTTCAGACCGCCGGGTCGCCCTCATCCTTGCCAATTATCCCAACCGTGACGGCCGCCTCGCCAACGGCGTCGGCCTCGATACGCCCGCCGGAACGATTGAAGTGATGAAAGCCCTGAGCGCGGCCGGATACACAGTGCCACAAGCCCCGGACTCCGGCGCCGCCCTGATGGACCTTCTTCTCAGCGGCCCAACAAATGACCGCCGCAAAGACCCTTCGCTGGCCGGCGTAATCCTACCGCTGGCAGAGTATACCGCCTTCTGGGAATCCCTTCCGAAAACTGTCCGCGATCAGATAACAGCGCGCTGGGGCGCCCCGCAGCAGGATCCCTTCTTTGAGCCGTCGGCGGATGGTTTCCGGCTCGGGATACACCGCTTCGGGAATGTTGTGCTCGGTGTCCAGCCCGCGCGCGGTTACAACATAAATCCGGTGGAAACCTATCACAGCCCGGACCTGCCCCCGCCTCACGGCTATCTGGCCTTCTATGCCTGGCTGCGCCGGGCGTTCGGGGCCCATGCCATCATCCATATGGGCAAGCACGGCAATCTCGAATGGCTTCCCGGCAAGGCGCTCGCCCTGTCCGAAGCCTGCTGTCCGGAGGCGGTCCTCGGCCCATTGCCGCACATATACCCCTTCATCGTCAATGATCCCGGCGAGGGCACACAGGCCAAGCGGCGCGCAAGCGCCGTCATCATCGACCATCTCACACCGCCAATGACCCGCGCGGAAAGCTACGGCCCGCTGAAAGACCTTGAAGCGCTGGTGGACGAATATTACGAAGCCGCCAGCCTGGATGCACGGCGGCTGAAGCCTCTGCGCCGCGACATTCTTGAGGCCGCAGCGCGTGCCGGCCTTGACCGGGATGGCATCTACGCGCCCGGAGACGAAGACGAGGCCATCGCCGCTCTCGACAATTACCTCTGTGAGCTGAAGGAAATGCAGATCCGCGACGGGCTGCATGTCTTCGGCCGCGCGCCGGAAGGGCGTCTGCTGGCGGATCTCGCCGTCGCCATCGCTCGCGCCCCGCGTCATGATGGAAAGGGCGCAAACGCCTCGCTCCTGCGGGCCCTGGCGGCCGATATGGCCCTTGGCTTCGATCCGCTGAACTGCCGTCTCGGGGATGCCTGGGAAGGGCCCCGACCGCAACATCTTGCCACGCTGTCCCCGGATACCTGGCGAACCCATGGCGATACCGTGGAGCGACTCGAGGGGCTCGCCGCTGCGCTTGTAGAGGGCGCGCCGATACCGGCGGACTGGCCTCGGACGAATGCCGTGATGAGCTATGTTCGCAGCGTCTTGCTGCCATCGCTTACGGCGTGCGGGAAACAGGAGATCCACGGTCTCCTTGCCGCGCTCGATGGCCGCTTCGTTCTGCCCGGCCCCTCCGGCGCGCCCACGCGGGGGCGTCCGGATGTGCTGCCTACGGGAAAGAACTTTTACTCCGTAGACACACGCTCCGTTCCCACGCGAACCGCCTGGGCGCTCGGCTGGAAATCGGCCCAGCTTCTGGTCGAGGACTACCGCCAGCGCGAAGGCATGTGGCCGCGTGCCATGGCCATTTCCGCGTGGGGAACATCAAACATGCGTACAGGCGGAGATGATGTCGCCCAGGCCCTCGCCCTGATGGGGGTCCGCCCGAAATGGGATGATGCGTCGCGCCGCGTCACGGGATTTGAAATACTCCCGCTCGCCCGGCTGGCGCGCCCCAGGGTCGACGTAACGTTCCGCGTCTCGGGCTTTTTCCGCGACGCCTTTCAGGACCAGATGGACCTGATCGATTCGGCCGCCCGCGCCATCATGAAACTGGAAGAACCAGAGGCGGACAATCCACTCGCCACCCGGTATCAGGAAGAGCGCAGTGCACTGATGGCAGAGGGCCATGCCGAATACGCCGCGGACATGCAGGCCGGCGCGCGGGTGTTCGGCTCAAAACCCGGCGCATATGGCGCAGGCCTCCAGGCGCTCATCGATGAAGGCGTCTGGCAGGACCGGAGCGCGTTGGGAGACGCTTATCTGGAATGGGGCGGCTATGCCTATGGTGGCGGCCAGGCGGGCAGGGCCGATCGCGCCTCGCTGGAGCGGCGCATCCGCAAAGCCGATGCCATCGTCCACAATCAGGACAACCGCGAGCATGATCTTCTCGACTCGGATGATTACTACCAGTTCGAGGGCGGCCTCGCGGCAGCCTCTGAAGGCTTGAAGGGCAAGATGCCGGTGATCTATCACACCGATCATTCCCGCCCGGAAACCCCAAAGGTGCGCACCCTGGCGGAAGAGATTGCCCGCGTCGTGCGGGCCCGCGCGGCCAATCCCAAATGGATCGCAGGCGCCATGCGTCACGGCTATAAGGGCGCCTTCGAGATGGCCGCCACGCTGGATTATCTCTTCGCTTTTGCCGCGACCACCGATGCGGTCAAGGATCATCAGTTCGATATGCTATACGGCGCCTATCTGTCAGACGGCAGGGTTGCCGCCTTCATCCGCGATAATAATCCCGCCGCCCTTCGCGAAATGGCGGCGCGTTTTCTGGAGGCGCTGGAGCGGGGCCTCTGGAAGCCCCGCCTCAACAGCGTCCGCCCCACTCTTGAAACCCTGATTGCTCAAACCGGAGGAGCCCCCCATGACCGCTCAGGACGATGACCGTCACAATGAAAAGATGAAAAAGAAAAAGGCCGTCCGTGACAAGATCATGTCCGGCAAGACGGTGGAGAAGGGCCTCATCATCGTCCACACTGGCAAGGGTAAAGGTAAAAGCACGGCCGCGATGGGCATGGTCTGCCGGACGATCGGCCACAACATGAAGGTGGGCATCATCCAGTTCATCAAGGGCGCCTGGGCAACCGGCGAGAAACAGGTCTTCGATGCTTTCCCGCATCTCGTCACCATGCAGGCTATGGGTGAAGGCTTCACCTGGGAAACACAGGATAAGGCCCGCGACATCGCGGCTGCCATGAAGGCCTGGGAGGCGGCAAAAGCCATGATCCTCGATCCCGAAATCCGCCTCGTCGTGTGTGACGAGATCAACGTGGCGCTACGCTATGATTATATTCCGTTGGCGGATGTTCTGGAAACGCTCGCCGCCAGGCCGGAAAATAGCCATGTCGTGCTGACGGGACGCAACGCGGCCGAAGAATTGATCGAAGCGGCCGATCTGGTCACTGAGATGACCCTCCTGAAACATCCTTTCCGCTCCGGCGTGAAGGCGCAGGCGGGGATCGAGTTTTAGTGCGGAACTTCTTCTAATGCCTTGAATTGGCGCTGGATTTCCTCCACCGCTGCCGGAAAGGACGGCCCGCCGCAAACGGTCATCGCCTCGGGAATCTCGATCCAGCGGGCCCGGGCATAGAGGGTTTTCAGCGCTGGATGGTCCAGCACTTCCTTGCCGATGTCCCGCTCGTTACTGGTAGGCACGCCGGTCACAAGGATGTCCGGCTGGGCCGCCAGCAGCACTTCCATAGAGACCCTCTGTGTGCGGCGTGCGCCCATCCGGCCGGCGATGTTCTCAAGGCCGGCCCAGCGCATGATTTCAGACATCAGGGTGGCCTGCCCCGAAATGAACCCCCGGCGCTGATAATGGGCGGCCGCGGGGCGTACCTCCGGCGCGGCTTCCCGTGCGGCCTCGAGCCGCCTCTCGATATCTGCGATCAATTCCTCGCCGCGCGCCTGCGCGCCGATGGCCCCGGCGATGGCCCGCGTCTGTGCGCGGATATCCTCCAGCGTATGCGCTGGTTCAATCTCCAATACCGGAATATTCTGTGTCTCCAGGAAGATGCGAATCTCGGGCCGCCGGATACGGCTCGCGATCACGAGGTCGGGCTTCAGCACGGTAAGCTCTTCGGCATTGCCGTCCGACACCGGCCAGTCTTTCGCTTTTTCCGCGCTGAAGGAAAGCGCCGGATTGCGCGCATTGTGGGAAAGGGCTGCCACCTGGTCCCGGTCCGCCAGCTCCATCAGATACTGATCCGCGCAGAGGTTCAGCGAAACGATCCGGTGTGGCCGCGCCTCGCCATCGGCAGCGCCGGAGAGCATCAGCAGGAGAGAGGCAATCAGGGCTTTCCGTTTCATAAAACCTGCTCCCGGCGCATGAGAAGGCGCAGCCATGTCACAACCGGAAAAAATCGCAAGCCATGCTTGGCGCCGGGGCGCATTCTGGTCTAAGGGACGATCTCGGGTTCCGGGACACTCAGTTGACGGAATGCCTTCGGATCGATCTTGACGAGTTCCGCCCATGCAGATTTCCGCCGCACCCCTCCGCCCGGAGCAGGCTGTCACTGATACTGCCAAATGGCTGATCGGCGCGGGCGCGCTGCTCGTCATGGCGGCGCTGTCGCTGATGACCGGCCCTGTCGACATCGGTGCCGGAGAGGTTTTCCGGGCCCTGTTTGGCAATGCAGACGAGGTGACGAACACCATCATCCGGGAGCTGCGCCTGCCGCGCCTCATGCTCACCGTTGGCGTCGGCGCCATGCTCGGCGGGGCAGGGGCGGCGCTCCAAGGCTATCTGCGCAACCCGCTGGCAGAGCCCTCCATTCTTGGTGTCGCGAGCGCTGCCGCGCTTGGCGCCGTTGTCGCGCTCTACTTCGGGTTCGCCAGCGTCGCGGGCATTTTCCTGCCGCTCATGGCGGCGGTGTTCGCGCTTGCGGCGACGCTTCTCCTCTTTGTTTTTACGATGTTTTCTGCCTCCGGCCTTAGCCTCATTCTGGCTGGCATCGCCATCGGTTCGCTGGCCGGGGCGGGCATTTCGCTTGCCCTCAATCTGTCGTCAAACCCCTTCGCGGCGATGGAGATCACCTTCTGGCTGCTCGGCTCGGCGGAGGATCGCAGCTGGCGGCATGTGGGGTTGTCGGTGCCGCTGATCGGGCTCTGCCTCGCGGTTCTCTTCAGTGACAGCCGCGCCCTCGACGCGCTCACGCTCGGCGAAGACGCTGCCCGCGCGCTTGGCTACAATCTCACACTGGTCCGCATGCGGCTGATTGTCAGCGTAGCGCTGGGCGTCGGCGCCGCCGTGTCCGTCACCGGCGCGATCGGCTTCGTCGGTCTCGTCGCGCCCCATCTCGCCCGCAGTGTTGCCGGCAGCCTTCCCTCGCGTCTCATTGCGTCTTCGGCGCTCATGGGCGCGCTGTTGCTCACCGCGGCAGACATCCTCGTGCGCCTTATCCCGACCACGAATGAACTGCGTCTCGGCGTCGTCACCGCGCTTATCGGTGCGCCTTTTCTCGTCATCATCCTCTATCGCACGCGCCGGCGCGAAGCATAGGGCTGGACAAGTCCCGCCACCAAATGTATCGGCGTTCATGACGGTTCCCCTTTATGGGGGATTAAAACGGGAATGCAGTGAGGAGCGTTAGCTTTGAATCTGCAGCTGTACCCGCAACTGTAACCGGCGAGCTTTGCCGCGATATGCCACTGGGGCGCCTGGAAGGGTGTTCTGGGAAGGCGCGGAGGAAGCGATGAACCGGGAGCCAGGAGACCTGCCGTCAAATTGTCGCCCCTCTTCCGACCGGGTCTAGTCGGCAGAGCGGAACTCCGTCGTGGCGACATCTGAGAGGCGGGTGCTGAACGCACCCTCGCTTCCGGCTGTCGCGCAGGCGCCCTCCGGAAAGTGATTGCGTTCGGTCATCCGTATGGATGCAATCGGGGGAGTTGTTCCCCGGATGGAGAATAGCAATGTCCTCACATGCAGTGAGAGCAATCACTGGCGCTTTGCTCGGCGCCGCCAGCCTGAATTCACTTTCCTTCGCCTATGCTCAGTCAACGGAAGACGAAAGCCGTCAGGAAACCATCACCATAACGGCCAGCCGCCTGAACCTCGCCCCGCGCGAGATCGGCAGCGCCATTGCCGTCGTGGATCGCGCGGCCCTGGAAACCGGCCAGATCATCGCCTTGAAGGAAACCCTGCAGGATATTCCAGGCGTTCAGATCAGCGCCGGCCGCCCCGGCGGCAGCACAAATGTCAGCATCCGCGGCTCGGATAATGATCAGGTGCTCTTCCTGTTCGACGGCATCAAGCTCGGCGATCCCAGTTCGACCAGCACGCAGTTTTCCTCCGACAACATGACATCGCTGGACGTCGAACGTATCGAGGTCTTGCGCGGCAATCAGAGTTCCCTCTATGGCTCCGATGCCATCGGCGGTGTCATCAACATCATCACCCAGCGCGCTACCGAAGAAGGCATCCGCTTCAATGTGGAAGCCGAAGCAGGCGGCTATCTCGGCGTATCGTCGGAACATGGCGACCATCTCCTGCAACGCGGCGGCGTCTCGCTGCTCGGCAAGCAGGGCAAGCTCGATTATCGCCTGTCGCTGACGGGCACAAAGACGGAAGGCCCCTCCATCGCAGATCCGCGCACGGGCCTATCTGTCACCGAAGACGACGACTATTCCGTCTGGGCCATCAGCGGCCGCGCCGGCTACCAGTTCTCCGAAACCCTGTCGGGCCAGGTTGTCGGTTTCTATAACGACTCCTCCACCGATCTCGACAATACCACCAGCGACAGCGTCAACACGGTCGACAAGAAAGACACCGCCTACGCTGTTCAGTTGACGCATGAAACACCAGACAGTGCCTGGAAGAACGAGCTGACCCTCTCGCGCTATAATGCAGAACGCCTCTATTTCGGCCCGTTCTATTCCTCCGGGGGCGATCTTTATGACGGCACCAAGGACACAGCCTTGTTCATCACTCGCTATACGGGCTTCGACAAGGTGCAGATTTCTGCCGGTCTCAACTGGGAAGATGAGTCTACGGATCAGGTAACGCTCTATTCCGGCAATTTCAGCGAAGGTATCTCCACCACTTCCGTCTTCACCGAACTTGCCTTCCGGCCCACCGAAGCCCTTTCGATCACCGTCGCCGGCCGTCTCGACGACAATGAACGCTTCGGCCAGTTCGACACCTATCGCGTCACCGGTGCTTATTATCTGCCAGCCACGCTCGCAGGCGGCGATGTGAAGCTGCGCGCCAGCTATGGCACAGGCGCCAAAGCACCGGGTCTCTACCAGCTGTTTGACCCCACCTATGGCAATGCCGGCCTGAAAGTGGAAACCTCCGAAGGCTATGATGCCGGCGTGGATATCAGCTGGGCCAGGGCCGCGCTGGAATTCTCCGTATTCCACAGCGATGTAGAAGACGAAATCGCCTTTGGCTATCCCCCGGGAAAGCCATCGGGCGGCTATATTCAGTTCGGCCGCACGAAGAAACAGGGCGCCGAACTCGGCCTGCGCTATTCGGTAACCGATTGGCTCAGCCTGTCCCAATCCTTCATGGTGCTGGATGCTCAGAATGAGGAAACCGGCCTCTGGCTTGGCCGTCCGCGCTATTCGGGTACAACCAGCGCCACAGCTCAGTTGACGGACAGGTTCGATCTCACAACACGTCTGCGCTACCGGTCGGATAACGCCTCCAGCTATGGCGGCGTCACGCCTGGCTTTGTCACGCTTGATCTCCTCGGAAACTATGATCTGACCAGCCGGGTCGCGCTTTATGGCCGCCTCGTGAACGCTCTGGATCAGGACTACCAGCTTTCCTACGGGCGCAACGAACTCAACCGCAGCCTCTATCTCGGCGTTCGCGCGCGCTTTTGAGCGTGCGGCAACGCCCTGTCAGACCCCAAGGGGAGCCAGCAACATGACCACCGGAACCAGCCGCAGAATTCCGAGAGCGGACATACAGACAAACGGCCGCACAGAACATATCTGGGCCTTGCCTGTCGATCAGTCCTTTCTCGAGACACTCCTGCGGGATCTCTTCGAGAATCATTCTGAGAAGCTCACCTTCGGGCCCCTGATCCAGGGCGCCGCCTATGAACTGAAAGCCCCCGGCAAGCCGGAACGCATCACGCTCAATGACGGTTATCTTACCGTCCATTGGGGTGGCCGGGGGCATTTTCATCTCTGCATCGGCAGCAATTATGGTGCCCTGAAAGGTGAAGGCGGCGGCCCGGAACTGATGGTCCGCCGCCGCACAGCCCGCGCTGAGTTCTATCGCAGCCTCGACAAGCATGGCCACCCGGTCAGTTGGGGTCTGCGTCTCTTCAATGGGGCGGGCGAGCCGCAAATCGCGGTCTTCCTGCCCAATCCCTTCCTCACCGACGATGATCAGCTGGCTGAGGAGAATGATTTCTCCCGCCTCGCGCTGTGGGAGTATCTGATGCAGCACTATGCCGGGTACGGGCCAGACCCGCTGGACCGGCAAGGGAAGGGCTTCCGGCATGGCTAGGCGTGCGGCCTTCTGCCTGGCAGTGCTGGCGTTCCTTGCCGGACCGTCCGCGTCCGCCCATGCCGAAACGCCAAAACCCCGCGCCGCCTCGGCCAGCATCTGCGCCGACCAGTATCTGCTCGCCCTCGCCGATCCCGAGCAGATCGCCTCGCTCAGCTGGCAGGCGACGGGCCCACTCTCCACCTTCGCGGAAGAAGCCGCCGCCTATCCCTCCAATCGCGGCGGCGCGGAGGAGTTTCTTGATGCGAATGTTGAAATCCTGATCCTGAACAGCCATGGCTCGATGGAGCTGCGCCGCATCATGGGCCAGTTCGATGTCGAGATGGTCGTCATTGCCACCACCACCATCACCTTCGACGAGATTGCCCAATCCGTACGAGATGTCGCCGCAAAGCTGGATCAGACAGCGCGCGGCGAAGCCCTCATCGCCGACATGCAGGCGCGCCTTGCCCGCATAGACCATCAGGTGGCGGAGGAAGACGCAGGTCCCTCCGTCACCTATTTCCGTCCGGAAGGCGGCGGCGCAGGGGCGGGCACCTTTGTTGACACGGCCCTGCGCCATGCCGGCTTCCGCAATCTGCAGGCAGACCTTGGCAACACCGGCTGGGGCCGCGTCCCGCTGGAACAGCTCGTGCTCACCCCGCCGGACGGTCTTGTCACCAGTTTCTTCGACACGGCCTATAAAGGCGTCAATGCGCGCTTTTCCAGCCATTCCCTGTTCACGCGGCTGTCGGCGGAAAAGCCCGTCATGCCGGTGCCGGGCCGTTACTGGACCTGCGCCGGTCCCATGCTGATCGATGCTGTGGAATCTCTTGCGGCCCAGCGCCGGGAACATTTCGGAGGTGGTCATGACTGAAGCAGCCACAGCCGCGCCGCGCCGCGCCGCCCATACCGTCAGCCATCGCATCAGCTGGCTCAGCCTCAATCTCGCCCTTCTGGCGCTGATCGGGGTCCTTGCCTGCGTCTCGCTCACTATCGGCTATGTCACTTATCCGGTTACGGATGTTGTGGCGGCCCTTTTCGACCTTGGGGATGATAAAGTCATCACCATTGTGCGGGAGTTGCGCCTGCCACGTCTCCTGCTGGCGCTGGCCATCGGGGGCGGGCTTGGCGTGTCCGGCGCCGTGCTGCAGGGCCTTCTGCGAAATCCGCTGGCAGAGCCTGGCATTCTCGGCATCTCTTCCAGCGCCAGCTTCGGCGCCGTCATCACCATCTATTTCGGCCTCTCGGCAACCTTTGTCTATGCGCTGCCAATGGCGGCAATGGCGGGCGCGGCCACCGCTACAACCGTGCTCTATTTTCTCTCCGCCCGGAATGCCAGCACCCTGACGATCATTCTCGCTGGCGTCGCCATCGGCGGCCTCGCCATCTCGCTCACTTCTCTGGCGATGAACCTTTCGCCCAATCCCTGGGCCATCAACGAGATGATCTTCTGGATGCTCGGCTCGGTGAAGGACAGGTCGATGCATGATGTCGCGCTCGCCGCGCCTTTTGTGCTGGCCGGGGTAATCCTCCTCCTGCTGACCAGCCGGGCGCTCGATGCGCTGACGCTCGGCGAAGATGCCGCGCGCAGCCTGGGTGTTGATCTGAAGCGCGTCCGTGCCCTCGCCATCATCGGCACCAGCCTGGCCATCGGCGGCACGGTCGCCGTCTCCGGGGGTATCGGCTTTGTCGGCCTGGTCGTGCCCCATCTGCTGCGGCCCCTGGTCGGCCATGTCGCCAGCCGGCTGCTCCTCCCCAGCCTGCTCGCGGGCGCTGCCCTCGTCCTCGCGGCAGACATCGCCGCCCGCCTCATCCGGGTCGGCGTCGAGATCCATCTTGGCGTGCTCACCTCGCTGATCGGCGCGCCTTTCTTTTTCTATCTGATCCTCAGAACAAGGCAGCGCGTCGAATGAGCCTTCTGGAAGCCAGGAACATTTCTGTCGATATCGGCCGCACACGGATTCTCACGGGCGTCTCTGCCAGCTTCCGGTCCGGCTACCTGACCGGTCTTGTCGGTCCGAACGGCGCGGGCAAGTCCACGCTTGTGCGCGCGCTCTGCAATCTCCTGAAGCCCGCCGCAGGGGAGGTACGCCTGAGCGGCGCGCCCATCACCAGCTTCCATCGCAAAGAGCTCGCCCGCAAGCTCAGCTATCTTCCCCAGGGGCACACGATGCACTGGCCGCTGGAGGTCGAGCGTCTGGTGGCGCTCGGCCGCCTGCCGCATCTCGGGCCTTTCTCCGATATCGGTCCGCAAGATCAGGCCGCCATAGACCGCGCCATGGCGCGTACGGAGGTTTCCGCCTTCCGCTTCCGTGTCGCCGAAACCCTGTCCGGGGGCGAGCGTGCCCGCGTCATGATGGCCCGCGCCTTGGCGGTTGAGACAGATATCCTCCTGGTGGATGAGCCTGTCGCCGCGCTGGATCCCTACCATCAGCTCCATGTCATGGAGCTCCTCCGCAGCCTGGCTGATGAAGGAAAGCTTGTCGTCTGTGTGCTGCACGATCTCGCCCTTGCGGCCCGCTTCTGCAACGCCGCCGTGCTGATGTCGGAAGGCCGCGTCCTGGCGCAGGGCGCGCCGCAGGATGTGCTGACGGACACGCATCTGCGCGCGGCCTATTCTATCCGCTCCCTTCAGGGTCAGCACGAGGCCGAACCCTTCATTCTTCCCTGGCGCCGCCTGGATGCGGACGCCTCAAAGCCGGAGCCTCGCCCATGCTGAAACCTGCCTCTGATGCTGCCATCGTGGTCTGCTCCACCTGCCGCCTCACCGAGACCGAGCGGGAGAATGAGGAGGGCAAACGCGGCGGCGCCCTGCTTGCCGAAGCCCTCCGCGCCGAGGCGGCAAAGCGCGATGGCCCCATTGCCATCGAAGACATGCCCTGCCTCTTCGCCTGCTCGCGCTGGTGCACGGTCCATCTGCGCGCAGACGGCAAGATCTCTTATGTCCTTGGCGGTTTCGAGCCGACAGCGGAGGCGGCAACCGCCATCCTCGACTATTTCGAACATTACCTCGCCAGCGAGCACGGCGTTGTTCCGTACAGGAACTGGCCGGAAGGCGTCAAAGGCCACTTCATCACCCGCTCCCCGCCCTCCGGCAAAGTGGTGGGCTGAAGTCATGGCCCTGTTGACAGACGCCGCCATCCAGGCCGCCATCAATGCCAAGACCAAGCCGCTCGGCGCCCTTGGCCGTATCGAAAGCCTCGCCGCGGATATCGCCCGTTTCCAGAACACGCTCCGGCCCCGGATGGAGCGTTGCGGCCTCATCATCTTTGCCGCAGATCACGGCATCGCGGGGAAGGGCGTCTCGAAATTCCCGCAGGCCGTCACGCGCCAGATGGTGCTGAACTTTCTCGCAGGCGGCGCGGCGGCCAATGTCTTCGCCGCCACATCCGGGGTCAGCCTGCGCGTTGTCGATGCCGGCGTCGCGGGCGATCCTATCATCCACTCCCGCCTCATTTCCCGCCGCATTGCCCCCGGCACGGCCAGCAGCCTGCATGGCCCGGCAATGACGCCGGCCCAGCTTTCCGCCGCCCTGGCCGCAGGTAAAGCCCTTGCCGAAGAGGGCAATGACGACGCCCTCGCTTTCGGCGAAATGGGCATCGCCAACACCTCCGCCGCTACCCTGATCGGCCACAAGCTCACTGGCGACCCCATCTCCGCCCTCACAGGCCGGGGTACGGGCCTGGATGATGCGGCCCTGGCCCGCAAAACAGAAATCCTCGCTCGCGCCGCCGCGCGCACACCAGATAATCTGTCAGCGGAAGAAGCCCTCATCCAGTATGGCGGCTTCGAGATCGCCATGATGGCGGGCGCCATGCTCGGCGCAGCCGGGGCAGGGCGGATGATCCTGGTGGATGGCTTCATCGCCACCGCCGCCGCGCTCGCCGCCGCCCGGCTTGACCCCGCCACCCGCCGCGCCATGATTTTTGCTCACATCTCGCCGGAACCCGGCCACCAGCATCTCCTCGCCGCGCTGGATGCCGCGCCTTTGCTCTCTCTCGGCATGCGCCTGGGCGAAGGCACCGGCGCGCTGCTCGCCTGGCCGCTGGTGCGCGCTGCAGCTGCCATGCTCCGCGATATGGCGAGCTTTGAAGACGCAGGGGTCAGCGGCCCGGCATGATACGTTGGCTGATGAATGAGGCGGCGATCCTCCTGCTGGCGCTGCAATTCCTCACGCGCCTGCCGGTGCCGGCCGCGCGCCTGTTCACGCAGGCCCGGCTTGCCGCCACGCCGCGTTACTATCCCCTCATCGGCCTTCTCATCGGCTGTGTTGCCGCGCTCGCCTATTGGGCCGCTGCGCAGGTGTTCCCGCCGCTCCTCGCCGCGCTGCTCTCCACTGCCGCCACACTGCTCTTCACCGGTGCCTTCCATGAGGATGGCCTTGCCGACACATTTGATGGCGTCGGCGGCGGCGTCACGCGCCAGCATGCCCTGGAGATCATGAAAGACAGCCGCCTCGGCACCTATGGCGCCGCCGCCCTTGTCCTGGCGCTTGGCCTCAAGGCCGCCGCGCTCGCCGCCCTTCCGCTCGCTTTCGCCCTTGCGGCGCTTATCGCCGGCCACGGACTATCGCGCGCCTCCGCCGTGCTCGTCATCGCCGCCAGCCGCTATGTCCGTTTTGAGGGCAAGGCAAAGCCGGTCGCTACCGGCCTCGGCTGGGGCGGCCTCGCCGTCACGCTGCTCAGCGCCGCCGCCATCCTCGCTGCCCTCATAGGCGCCGCCCACTGCCCCCCCGGCGCCATCCTCTCCGCCCTCGCCGGTCTCGCCCTCGGCCATGTGGCCCTGCGCCTCTTCTTCGAGCCAAAGCTCGGCGGCTATACCGGAGACGCCCTCGGCGCGGTTCAGCAGGCCAGCGAAATCGGCTTCTATCTGGGGCTTCTCGCATGGCTCTGATCCTCGTCCGCCACACCCGCCCGGAAGGCACAGACGGACTCTGCTATGGCCGCCTCGATGTGCCGCTCGCCGCGAGTTTCGAGGAAGAGGCGCGCGCGCTCGCTGCCGGTTTGCCGCCCTTTGACCACCTCATCACCAGCCCGGCCACCCGCTGCCGCCGGCTCGCCGACTGGCTGGGCGCGCGGCGGGGTCTTGTGCCGCTTGTCGATCATCGCTTCCAGGAAATGGATTTTGGCCGCTGGGAAGGCCGCCTCTGGTCGGAAATTTCCGAAGGCGAAATCAATGCGTGGGCAGAGCATTTCTTCGAAGGCCGCCCTCATGGCGGGGAGAACGTGGCAGACCTCGCAGACCGTGTCGGCCGCGCCCTCACCTGCGTCCGCCGCTGGCCCGGAAACATCCTCATCATCACCCATGCCGGCGTGGTGCGCGCCGCGCTGGCCGCAGCAGGGCAGGCGGGCGCCTGGCAGGCCAGCATCGCTTATGCCTCCGCCACATGGCTCGACGGGCTGGAGGCGAGGGAGGAATGACCGCGCTGCTGATGGCCGGCGCCCTCGCCCTGGAGGCGGCGTTCGGCTGGCCGGACTGGCTTTACCGGCGCATCCGCCATCCTGTCGTGTGGATCGGCGCGCTCATAGCCGCGCTGGAGCGTCGCCTCAACCGCCCCGCCTTCAGCCACCGTGCCCGCTACGCCCTCGGCGCCCTCACCAGCCTCCTCACCCTCGCCGCCACTGGCAGCGCCGCCGTCGCGCTCACCCGGCTCATCCCCGAAACGTTTTGGGGCGCGGCTCTCGAAATGTTGATCGCCTCCAGCCTCCTCGCCTCGCGCAGCCTGTATGCCCATGTCGCCGCCATCGCCGCGCCGCTGGAGGCGGGAAACCTGGCTCTCGCGCGAGAGAAGGTGTCGCTGATCGTCGGGCGCGATCCTGCCCGGCTCGACGCCCCCGCCATCACGCGCGCTGCCCTCGAAAGCCTTGCGGAGAATGCGTCCGATGGCGTCATCGCGCCGCTGTTCTGGGGGGCGATCTTCGGCCTGCCGGGCATCGCGGTCTACAAGGCCGTCAACACGCTGGACTCCATGATCGGCCACCGCACCGGCCGTTACACAGCCTTCGGCGGCTTTGCCGCCCGGCTGGATGACGCCGCCAATTTCATCCCCGCCCGCCTCACAGGCCTGCTCATCGCGGCGCCGGCATGGCGGCGCGGCGCTCTCTCGGTCATGCTGCGCGACGCGCCCCGCCACCGCTCGCCCAATGCCGGCTGGCCCGAAGCGGCGCTGGCCGGCGCGCTCGGCGTGCGTCTTTCCGGCCCGCGCGTCTATGGAACGCAGGTGAGTGACGAGCCTTGGCTGAATGCGTCCGCGCCTGATCCCCGGCCTGATCAGATCCGTCCGGCCTTGTCCGGATTTGTCCATGCGGTGTCCCTTGCGGGCCTCCTTCTGGCGGGGATCGGTATCCTCTGGTGCCTCGCATGAACGGGCCTGACCTCATCCATGGCGGCGCGCTCGACCGCGTGAAAGCCCTTTATCCTCTGGCGCCTCAGCCCTGGCTGGACCTCTCGACTGGCATCAACCCCCATCCATACCCCGCGCCGCCCCTCCTGCCGCACAGCTTCGCCCACCTGCCCACCACCAGCGAAAACGACGCCTGCCGTCAGGCGATAGCGCAGTATTACGGGGCGCCGGTGGCCAGTTTGATGCTGGTTCCGGGCACGGAAATCCTCATCCGGCTTCTGCCATCACTCCTTGAAGTTCAGACAGTTGCACTCGCCCGGCCGACCTATGGCGATCACCTTTCCTGCTGGCAGACTGCGGGGGCTAACGTGGTGGAGATGGCAGACCCGGCAGAGCTCGCCGGCAAGGTGGATGTCATCGTCGTCTGCAATCCCAACAATCCCGATGGCCGGATCTGGCCGCCGGAAATCCTTGAAGACTGCCGCGCGCGCCAGGCTGCCCGCCAGGGCTGGCTGATCGTGGATGAGGCGTATGCGGATATTGCCCCCAGCCTCTCCCTCGCCGCGCGGGGCGGGGCAGCGGGGCTGATTGTCCTGCGCTCTTTCGGCAAGTTCTTCGGCCTGGCTGGTCTTCGCCTCG
Organism: Hyphomonas polymorpha PS728; assembly: GCF_000685315.1. Taxonomy (GTDB): domain Bacteria; phylum Pseudomonadota; class Alphaproteobacteria; order Caulobacterales; family Hyphomonadaceae; genus Hyphomonas; species Hyphomonas polymorpha. Next base: position 69,179 of record NZ_ARYM01000007.1, on the reverse strand, counting down.
GCGCCCTGATCGCTCCGCAGGCGCTGCTGCGGGAGGCGCAGAAACGCTTCGGCGTCTGGCCGGTCTCCGGTCCGGCGCTGCATGTGGGAACACAGGCAGTGGCAGACACAGACTGGATTGCCGAGGCCCGGCACCGCCTCGAAACGTCCAGACTGGCCCTTGATGAGGCTTTGAGCGGCGCCGGCGTAACCACCCTCGGCGGTACATCGCTATTCCGCTATGTGCAGGTGCCCGATGCCCATGCCCTGTGGCAGGCGCTGGCAGAGCAGGGCATCTATATGCGCCGCTTCTCCTGGAGCCGGCACCATCTGCGCATTGGTCTGCCTGCAGACGATGCGGGTAGGCAGCGCCTCTCCGCTGCCCTCGCCGTTAGCCTTTGAGCACCAGGGGCAAACCCGCGGCAACAAACTCCACCCTGTCCACCACTTCCGCCACTCTCTGGTTCAGCCAGCCCTGCTCATCGCGGAAGGCGCGCCCCAGCGGCGTTTCGGGCACAAGCCCCATGCCAACTTCATTGGAAACAAGGCATACGGGCGTCTTCATCTCCCCGATGGCGGCGCACAGCCCGGCTGTTTCGGCCGCCACATCCCGCCCGCCCAGCATCAGATTGGACAGCCACAGCGTCAGGCAATCCACCAGCACCGCGCGCTGGCTGTCCTTCAGATCCTGCAGGGTACTGACCAGTTCCAGCGGCGTATCCACCGTCTGCCAGCTGTCATCGCGCTCGCCCTGATGGCGCGCGATCCGCTCGCGCATTTCCTCATCAAACGCCTGCGCGGTCGCCAGGTAAATCCGCTGCGCCGCTGCGGCCTCGACCAGCGCCTGTGCCCGCCGGCTTTTCCCTGAGCGGGCCCCGCCCAGAACCAGCGTACTCTTCATATCCATCGCCCAATAATCTGTTTTGTATGCACTTGTTTCTCTAGGCACCGATCATCCCGCCCGCAACCGGGCATGCCCTCCGGCGCAGCCTCTTTTCAGCGGCTAGCGAAGAACGCTCTGCCACAACCGGTCCAGCGGTTTGCCGGGGCCTGGGGGAATGGCGGTCACGCTGCCGGCAGGTGTCCCGGCCAGGCAGGCGCCCCCCTCTCCCAGCCAGGCAAGCGCTGCGGCGCGCTCTTCTGCCGTCAAGCCGGCAAACGCCCCCTGCAATTCTCCGAGGCAGGCCCGTCTGTAGGGGGAAGCAGGCAGCTTCCAGTGAGCGCCCCTTTCTTCATAGCTCACAAATCGCTGCCGGTTTTCAACGGCGGCCGCGTTGAGGGCCAGATAAGGAAGATAGTCGGCGCCAATGCGCTGCAGTAGCGGCCCCAGGTCGTTGGGAACATCGCCGGGCAGGGGCGCGGCTGCATGGGCCTCCGGACCGGTCGCCCACATGCGGCTGACCCAGGCAAGCGTGTGAGGCGCTTTCTCGCGGAGAAGGGCGGCGGGTGTGGGATCATAGGAAAAGTGCCGGAAAAACGGCCCCATCAATCCGAAATCCGCTTCAACCGGCCGCTCACCCATCAGATAGCTCCGTTTCGAGAAGATCGTTTCCAGCACGCCGAGCAGCCAGTGAAACTGTTCCTCGATCAGAGGCGCAGTTTCCCGCGTCACGCCATCCTGCTTCAGATAGGTGCGGCGCTGACGATTGAGGATGAACCATGTGCGCAGCCCATGCGGTCCGGGTACATCCCGCAGCAATGTCCGCGCAATCTGGGAGCTCATGAGCCTGGCATCTTCCGCGAAGGCCCACCGGTAATAGAGGGCGGGGCGCCACAGCCATTCATCAAACGCATCTTCCAGAAGCAGGCTGGCAAAGCGCGCCAGCGGTGTCCGTGGACGGAAGGATGGCCCGGCGGTGCCTGCTTCAAAATGGGCGATAATCGGGGTTGTATCCGTCAGCCAGGCTCCATCCGGGCAGCCAAGCTGGGGCATCTGGGCAACGCCGGTCCGGGCTGCGCAGGCGCGAAAATCCGCGCTGTCCATTTCCACATACTCGAACGCAATGCCCTTGGCCCGCAGATAGGTTTCCAGCTTTCCCGTAAAGTAGGAGAGCTTCAGGCCGTGGAGGCTATAGGCTTGGGTGCTCATCTGGTCCTCGTGCCGGTTTTCGCTGAAATATCGTCGCTCAAATATTGTGGCACACTAAATGCCATAAAATCCGCAAATGGGAAGCCGGCTTCATTGCCGGATATTCCGATAGCCCTGACCGGCATTTCCGGTGTATCTATTGCCAGCATGGATGACCGTCGTTCATCGCATTCGGCCAATCATGCGGAGAAGGTTGCAGAGATCGTAGCCTCACGCTCCGCCGCTGCGCGCTCACCGGTGGCGGCGTCCTGGGTCCGCTCCTTTCACAAATACGGGCTGGAGCCGGATGCGCCCGGCCGGACGGGCCGTCTCAGCCAGTCGGAGGTCGGCCTTCATCGCGAGGCGATTGGCCGGCTGTTTCATGTGTCTCAAGCTGTGATGGATCAGCTGCATGCCAGCCTGGGACTGGCCGGGTGCAGCGTGATCCTGTGTGACGCCGATGGGATCGTGCTGGATCAGCGGCTGCGCGCGGGAGACCAGCAGGATTTCGAGACGGCCGGCCTGGCAAGGGGGGCGGACTGGTCGGAAAAGCGTCAGGGCACCAACGGAATCGGCACGGCCATTGCCGAAGGCCGGCCAGTGCATGTGCTGCGGGATCAGCACTACCATACCCGCAATACCTCGATGATCTGTCTGGGCGCGCCGGTCTTCGGGGAGACGGGCAAGCTGGCGGCGGTGCTGGATGTCTCCTCCTGCCGGGGGGATCTGGACGCGGCCTTTGTGGCGCTGATTGCCCAGACGGTGGAGCAGGCGGCCATGCGGATCGAGGCGGAGAATTTCTGCCGCTCCTTCAACCAGGCCCGGATTGTTCAGGGCACGGCAGAAGGCCAGCAAGGCCCTGTATTGCTTGCGGTTAACGGCGATGATCTGGTCATCGGCGCAACCCGGAGCGCCCGGCTGCATTATTGGCTGGACGATGCGGCGCTGATCTCTCCCCGTCCGGCGATGGATATTCTGGGCGACCAGGAGCGGCGGGGCATGGGGCTGGAAAGCGCCGAGCGGCGGGAATTGCGCCGGGCTCTCGCGCGGGCAAATGGCAATGTCAGCGCCGCTGCGCGCCTGCTCGGCATCAGCCGGGCGACGCTTTACCGGCGGATGGAAAAGCTGGGCCTCCTGCCGGAAAGCTGAGCCTTCCGGGGTATTTTTCCGCACTTTTCCCGGTCAGACTGTCTCAGTTTCGAGACAATTGCGGACATTTCCGGACAGAGCGGGGCATGACACGGACAGGCTGCGGCCTGATCCTGCCTCCATGCTCTCGCACCCAGCGACGAGGGCCAGTCACCAGTTGACATGTCACAAGCTCACGGAGGAACCCATGGCTGACACTGCTCACGCGCCCGCTCAATTCACCGTCTCTCCCTTCAAGGCCCGTTACGACAATTTCATCAATGGCCGCTTCGTGCCGCCGGTGGGAGGCAGGTATTTTCAGAACACCTCACCGGTTACCGGGCAGGTTATCTGCGAGATTGCCCGCTCCACAGCCGACGACATCAATCTGGCGCTGGATGCCGCGCATGACGCCAAGCAGCGCTGGGGGCAGACCTCGACTACCGAGCGCGCGCTGATCCTCAACCGGATCGCTGACAAGATGGAGGCCCATCTCGAACTCCTGGCCCTGTGTGAGACATGGGACAACGGCAAGCCCATCCGCGAAACGATGGCGGCAGACCTTCCGTTGGCGGTCGATCACTTCCGCTATTTCGCCGGGTGTATCCGTGCGCAGGAAGGCGGGATTTCCGAAATCGACCATGACACGGTGGCCTACCATTTTCATGAGCCGCTGGGCGTTGTCGGCCAGATCATTCCCTGGAACTTCCCCCTGCTCATGGCGGTATGGAAGCTCGCGCCGGCACTGGCGGCGGGCAACTGTGTCGTGCTGAAGCCGGCCGAGCAGACGCCGGCCTCAATCATGGTGTTTGCCGAACTCATCGCGGATCTCCTCCCACCCGGTGTGCTCAACATCGTGAACGGCTTTGGCCTGGAGGCGGGGAAACCCCTCGCCTCCAGCAACCGCATCGCCAAGATCGCCTTCACCGGCGAGACGACGACGGGCCGCCTGATCATGCAGTATGCGTCCGAAAACCTGATCCCGGTAACGCTGGAGCTGGGCGGAAAGTCTCCCAATATCTTCTTCGCTGATGTGATGCGGGAGGATGACGACTATCTCGACAAGGCGCTGGAAGGCTTCACCATGTTCGCCCTGAACCAGGGTGAAGTGTGCACCTGCCCGTCGCGCGCGCTGATCCATGAGTCGATTTATGACCGTTTCATGGAGCGTGCCCTGAAGCGCGTGGCCGCCATCACGCAGGGAGACCCGCGCAACCCCGAAACGATGATCGGCGCGCAGGCCAGTTCCGAGCAGAAGGAGAAAATCCTCTCCTATTTCGACATTGGCCGCCAGGAAGGCGCAGAAGTGCTGATCGGTGGCCAGGCCGCCGATCTGGGCGGCGATCTGACGGGCGGGCATTATATTCAGCCTACGGTGCTGAAGGGGCATAACCGGATGCGGGTGTTCCAGGAGGAAATCTTCGGGCCGGTGGTTTCGGTGACCACTTTCAAGACCGATGAAGAGGCCCTCGCGATTGCCAATGACACGCTCTATGGCCTCGGCGCGGGCGTGTGGAGCCGGGAGGCCAACACCTGCTACCGTTTCGGGCGGGGCATTCAGGCGGGCCGCGTCTGGACCAATTGCTATCATGCCTATCCGGCGCATGCGGCCTTTGGCGGATACAAACAGTCCGGCATCGGGCGGGAAAACCATTCCAAGATGCTCGACCACTATCAGCAGACCAAGAACATGCTGGTCAGCTATTCGCCGAAAAAGCTCGGCTTCTTCTGAGCCTCGTAGAACTGCGTATTGAAGGCGCATGGGAAGGCCCGGATGATCGAGCCTTCCCATCCCCGCCGCAATATCCGTGAAAGGAATACCCAATGGCCAAGACAATGAAAGCTGCGGTTGTCCGCGAGTTTGGCAAGCCGCTGGTTATTGAAGAGGTGCCCGTTCCCGAGCCCGGCCCTGGCATGATCCAGGTGAAGATTGCCGCCTCCGGCGTTTGCCATACAGACCTGCACGCCGCCGAGGGGGACTGGCCGGTAAAGCCCAATCCGCCCTTCATTCCGGGGCATGAGGGCGTTGGCTTCGTCTCTGCGGTGGGCGCAGGCGTCAAGCATGTGAAGGAGGGCGACCGCGTGGGCGTGCCGTGGCTCTACACGGCTTGTGGCCATTGCCGGCACTGCCTCGGCGGGTGGGAGACACTCTGCCATGACCAGCAGAACACAGGATATTCCGTGAACGGCGGGTTTGCGCAATATGTGGTGGCAGACCCCAATTATGTGGGACATCTGCCGGATAACATTGCCTTTGACGAGATGGCTCCGATCCTCTGCGCCGGCGTGACCGTGTATAAAGGGCTGAAGATGACCGACACGCGGCCTGGCGACTGGGTTGTGATTTCGGGCATTGGCGGCCTTGGCCATCTGGCGGTTCAATATGCCAGGGCGATGGGGCTGAATGTTGCCGCCGTCGACGTGGACGATGCCAAGCTGGCGCTGGCGCGCCGCCTGGGCGCCAGCCTGACCGTCAATGCGAAAACCTCCCGCGATCCGGCGGCGGAGATAAAGAAGGGTACAGATGGCGGGGCGCAGGGCGTGCTGGTGACGGCGGTTTCGCCCAAGGCCTTCGAGCAGGCCCTCGGCATGACGGCACGCGGCGGGACGGTGGCGCTCAACGGTCTTCCGCCCGGCGATTTCCCGCTGCCGATTTTCGACATGGTGCTGAACGGCACCACCGTGCGCGGCTCGATTGTGGGTACACGGCTGGACTTGCAGGAGGCGATCGACTTTGCCGCAGAGGGCAAGGTGAAGGCGACGGTGGCCTTGGAGCCCATGGAAAACATCAACGATATTTTCCAGCGGATGCACAAGGGACAGATCGAAGGCCGGATCGTCATGTCTGTCGATTGAGGCCTTCTGCCTTTCCGCCGCCCAGAAGGAGACAGCCCCATGCCCAGCGATATTTCCCGCGTCACCGCCACGCCCGCCGCGCTGGATCTGCTGGCGGAGATCGTGGGCGATCATGGGCCTGTGCTGTTTCACCAGTCCGGCGGGTGCTGTGATGGGTCTTCGCCGATGTGTTATCCGCAGGACGACTTCAAGCTGGGCGAGAATGATGTGAAGCTGGGCGAGATCGGGGATATGCCGGTGTATATTTCCGGCAGCCAGTTCGAGCTGTGGAAACATACCCAGCTGATCATTGACGCTGTGCCGGGCCGGGGCGGGATGTTCTCGCTGGATAATGGCCGCGAGCGCCGGTTTTTGACGCGCTCGCGCGTTTTCACGCCCGAGGAACTGGCGGCGCTGGACGCTTGAGGCAGAGGCGGGAGGCCAGCCGGGAAATTTCTGGACAGGTGGCCTGCGCGTTCCTACACGTCGCGGAGAGGGCGCCCCTGCGGGCGTCAGCCTGGAGGCAGGGAGTGATGGGCCCGCGCGCAATCATGATCCAGGGCACTGGCTCTGATGTTGGCAAGTCGCTGCTGGTGGCCGGGCTGTGCCGCATTGCGCGGCGCCAGGGCCTCACCGTAGCGCCGTTCAAGCCGCAGAACATGTCCAACAATGCGGCCGCAACCGCCGATGGCGGGGAGATTGGCCGCGCGCAGGCGCTGCAGGCGCGGGCCTGCGGACTTGATCCGGAGACGGACTTTAACCCTGTTCTGCTCAAGCCCCAGTCTGACCGCACATCGCAGGTAATCGTGCATGGGCGCCCTTCGGCCACGCTGGCGGCGGCCGACTATATGGCCCGGCGCGAGGGCCTGCGCAGCGCGGTGCTGGAGAGTTTCGGGCGGCTGACGTCGCGCTTTGATCTTGTGATCGTGGAAGGGGCGGGCAGCCCGGCGGAGATCAATCTGCGCGGCGGCGACATTGCCAATATGGGCTTTGCCCGCGCGGCGGGGGTGCCCGTGGTGCTGGCCGGCGACATTGACCGGGGCGGGGTGATCGCGGCGATTGTGGGAACGAAGACGGTGATCGAGGCAGAGGACGCCGCCATGATCCGGGCGTTCCTCATCAACAAGTTTCGCGGCGATCCTTCCCTGTTCACGCCGGCCATGGCGGATATCGAGCGCATGACCGGATGGGCGGGCCTGGGCATTGTGCCCTGGCTGAGCGCAGCGGCGCGCCTGCCGGCGGAGGATGCAGTCGTCCTGGGGCAGATGAAATCAAGGGGGGGCGGCAAGATCCGGATTGCGGCGCCGATGCTGTCGCGGATTGCAAACTTTGATGATGCCGACCCGCTGCGGAATGAGCCGAATGTGGACTTCCTGTTTGTGCCGCCGGGGCAGGCGATCCCGCGCGACACGGATGTGATCATCCTCTTTGGCACCAAATCCACGCTGGCGGACATGGCTTTCCTGCGGGCGCAGGGATGGGATCATGACATCCTGGCCCATGCGCGCACGGGCGGGCGGGTGCTGGGTATTTGCGGGGGATATCAGATGCTGGGCCAGTGGCTGTGCGATCCGGAAGGCGCTGATGGCCCGGCCGGAGAGATGCCGGGGCTGGGCCTGCTGCAGACCGACACGACCATGCAGGGGGAAAAGACCGTCCGTCCCGTCACGGGCCAGTGCGCGCGCACGGGGCTTGCCGTCAGCGGCTATGAGATCCATGCGGGGCTGACGCGCGGGCCGGATGGGGCGCGGCCTTTCCTTCAGTTGCCGGATGGTCCTGAAGGCGCGGTCAGCCCGGACGGGCGCATTGAGGGCACTTATGTGCATGGCCTCTTTGCCGAGGATCGCTTCCGGTCGGCCTGGCTGGAAGGGGTGCGGGCGGGGGCGTCATCCGAGGCGGCCTATGGGGCATCGGTGGAGGCGGCGCTGGACGCGCTGGCCGATGGGCTGGAGGCGCATATGGATGTGGCGCGTTTCCTTGCGCTGGCCGAGCCGCCGGGCTGGCGGGGTTAGTCCCGCGCGGGCGGCAAGCCGGGCTGGCCGGCCTGGCCCGGATGGGCGGCGACGTAGGCCTGTTTGAGTTCGGCGGAGCGATTATGGTGGCCATCCGGGCTCCAGCCCGGCGCATTGACCGCGCGGCCCAGCCAGCGCCACGGGCGCAGGCCATCGCGGGCGCAATCGGTCAGGAAGCCGCCGAATTCGTGGAAGGCGATGGTGATGGGATTGTGCGTGGTGAGCTGTTTGACGATGCCATAGCTCGGCTTGTCATCTTCACGCTCGGGCACGAAGGTTCCGAACATCTTGTCCCAGATGATGAAGACGCCGGCATAGTTCGTATCCAGATAACGCGGGTTGGTGGCGTGGTGGACGCGGTGGTGGGAGGGGGTGTTCATCACCGCCTCGAACCAGCGGGGCATCTTGTCCACCGCCTCGGTGTGAATCCAGAACTGGTAGATCAGGTTGAGGCCGCCTGCGAGGGCGAGAACGTAGGGGTGGAAGCCCAGCCAGACGAGCGGCAGGCCGACCAGGATGAGCCCCGTGAACGGGCCGAACCAGGGCTGGCGCAGAGCGGTGGTGAGGTTGTAGTGCCGGGAGGAATGGTGGGTGACATGCTCCATCCAGAACCAGCGCATGCGGTGGGCGAAGCGGTGTTTCCAGTAATAGATGAAATCATACGCCACAAAGCAGAGGGCAAAGCTCCACCAGGTCATTGGGATGGTCATGATACGGAAGGGCCAGGCCAGCATCATCATCCAGAGGGCGATGGTGGCTGTAGCGGTGTTGACCACGACATTGCCCAGACCCATGGCCATGGAGGCGAGGGCGTCCTTCGTTTCGTAGCGGCCCTTGGCGCGGCCGGTTTTCACCGCCCACCATTCCCACGCCACCGAGGCCACGAAGACCGGGGCGGCCAGGGCGGTCACATCCGGAAAGGGCGTGAAATCCATGGGCGATGATCCTTAGAAGGACGAAGCCTGCGGCACGCCGCTCTGCTTGTAGACGACGCCGCCTTTCATCACGAAGTCCACATCGGCCAGGCGCTGCATGTCTGCCAATGGATCAGCGGTGACGGCGACAAAATCTGCCTTGCAGCCCACGTCTCCGCAGCCGACTTCTCCGGATTTTCCGAGGGCTTCGGCAGCGAAGGAGGTGCCCGCGCGCAGGGCCTGCATCGGCGTCATGCCGAAGGTGACCATGCGGGAGAACTGGTTGCCGTTGAGGCCGTGGGGATAGACCCCGGCATCGGAGCCGAAGACGACCTTGGCGCCGGCCTTCACGGCGGCGCTGAAGCTGGCGCGCTGGCGGGCGGAGATGGAGCGTTCCTTGGCGAGGGATTCTTCCAGGAGGCCGTTCTTCGCGCCTTCGGAGAGGATGTATTCGGTGTTGTAGATATCCATCGAGAGATAGGTGCCATGCTCGACGGCGAGCTGGATGGTGGCCTCGTCCATGATGGAGCCATGCTCGACCGTATCCACACCGGCGAGGATGGCGTTGCGGATGCCGACGGTGCCGTGGGCGTGGCTGGCGACCTTGAGGCCGCGGGCATGGGCCTCTTCGACGATGGCCTCAATCTCTTCGATCGTACCTTGCGCTGCGCCCAGCGCAGTGCCTTTGGAGAGGACGCCGCCGGTGGAGCAGGTCTTGATCAGGTCCACGCCGTATTTGATGTTCTCCCGAACCTTGGCGCGCATTTCCCAGGGGCCGTTGGCAACGCCAGCGCCTTTCAGGCCATATTCGGAGGGCAGGAGGTTCATGTCCGAGCAGTGGCCACCCGTGATGCCGACCGGCGGGCCGGAAACGATCAGGCGGGGGCCGGGCACTTCGCCGGCCTCAATGGCGTCGCGCAGGGCAACATCGGCATAGCTTTTGGCGCCGAGATTGCGCGCGGTGGTGAAGCCGGCGAGCAGGGTCTTGCGGGCATTCTTGACGCCCTTGATGGCCATCCGCTCGTCCGAAAGGCTCAAGGAATAGTAGGGGCCGTCTTCGGCGTCGCTGGTGAGGTGGACGTGCATGTCGATGAAGCCGGGCATCAGCCAGGCCTGGCCGAGATCGACCGTTTTGGCGTCCCTTGGAGCCTTGAGGCTGGCCTTGGTGCCGCGCTGGGCGACCACGCCCTCCTCAATGACGAAGGCGGCATCGCGCACGGTTTGCCCGGAAACGGGGTCAATGAAATGGCCCGCCGTGAGGTAGACCGTTTCGCCGGCAGCGGGGCTGGCGGCAAGCGTGAGCGCTGCGGCGGCGGCAGCGAGAGCGCGAAGGATCATGGCCGGGCGATTCCTGAAAATTTCGTCATGCGTCGTGTCTGTTGTGCGGTGGCGGATGCGCTTGCGTCAAGCGCCCCGGCGCGCTTGACGGACGTTAGGGAAGGCGGGCCTTCTCGGGCGGGAGACAAATCACTGGAGGAACCCGACGATGGCTAGGCCCAAGGAATTCAAGGAAATCATTCTCGACATCGAGGACGGTATCGCCACCCTGACGCTGCACCGGCCGGACAATATGAACGCCTTCACCGGCACCATGATGTACGAGATGATCGAGGCCTTCGACATCACCGACGCCAATGATGACGTGAAGGTGGTGATCGTCACCGGGCATGGCGACCGGGCCTTCTGCGCCGGGGCCGACCTATCGGCAGGCGCCAAGACGTTCGACTATGACGCCCGCGCCGGGGATGGCGAGAAGGGCCGGACCGAATCGGTGGACATCCAGCGCGATGGCGGCGGCCGCGTGACCCTGCGCATTTTCGAGAGCCTGAAGCCGGTGATCGGCGCGATCAATGGCGCGGCTGTGGGCATTGGCGTGACCATGCAGCTGCCGATGGATATCCGCATTGCTTCGGACAAGGCGCGCTTTGGCTTTGTGTTCAACCGCCGGGGCATCAACCCGGAGGCGGCGTCGAGCTGGTTCCTGCCGCGCCTTGTGGGCATCCAGCAGGCGCTGGAATGGTGCTATACCGGCCGCGTGTTCCCGGCGGATGAGGCGCTGAAGGGCGGGCTCGTGAGCCGTGTTGTTCCTCATGCGGACCTGATGACGGTGGCGCGGGAACTGGCCAAGGAAATTGCCGATAACACCGCGCCGGTTTCCAACGCGCTGACGCGGCAGATGATGTGGCGGATGCTGGGCGCGAGCCATCCGATGGAAGCGCATATCGTGGACTCGGCCGCCATCTATACCCGCGGCAAGACGCCGGACGCGAAAGAGGGCGTGATGAGCTTCCTGGAGAAGCGCACGCCGACCTATCCGGTGAAAGTTTCCGACGGAATGCCGGGCTTCTTCCCCTGGTGGGACGAGCCAGAGTTCGAATGGATCGGCAACAAGTAAACCCGGACGGCGAGGGGCGATAAGGCCATGCAGACATTATTGCCCCTTGCCGCCGAGATTGGCGACATCCTGAAGGCGCGGCGGGAGACCGTCGCGATTTCGGAATCTTCCGCTGGCGGACTGATTTCCGCCGCGCTGCTGGCCGCGCCGGGCGCTTCGCGCTACTACCGGGGCGGCGGCGTGATCTATACCCCGCAGGCGTTCCGCGGCCTTCTGGGCCTGACGCGGGAAGACCTGGGCGACAAGCGCTCCTCCTCCGAGCCCTATGCCAGGATGCTGGCCGGGCGCATCCGCGAGCTGCTGGAGGCTGATTGGGGCCTCTGCGAGACGGGCGCCTCCGGGCCAACGGGCAACATGTATGGCGACGATGCGGGGCATACCTGCGTGGCGCTGGCCGGGCCGGGGGGCGTGCTGGTTTCCCGCACGCTGGAGACCGGGATTTCAGACCGGGAGGCGAATATGCGCCTCTTTGCGGCCGAGGCGCTGGACCTGTTGCGGGGCGGGCTCGGCTGAGGCTGGCGGCGGCGCGCTGCTATTCAGTCAAATTCAATCTTCTTTCGCTTTCGTCTTCCCGGGATTTGCGAAAGCAAAGCCCGGGATTCAGCGCAAGAAGGAAAGTCTGGATCCTGGTCTTCGCCTTCGGCGAAACCGGGAAGACGCATCATGAGATGTGCGACTGCGGAGCGTTCAGGAGATAGGCCCTCAGATGGCCTTCGGCCATCGAGGGTGACGATGGAGGGGGGAATCTGACTTGCGCACAAACGCCCTTATCCTCCCTCGCTGGGCGAGGGAGGCGGGCGGCTGATTGGGCGGGGATTTCAGGATGTGTTGAGGAGGGGCGTGCTGCGGGCGGCCTGGGTGAGTTCCTGCAGCAGGCTGAGGGCATTCTGGCCGAGGGATCTGGCCGCGCCGGGGATCTTGCCGGACGACAGGGTTCTGGCGGCTGAGGCGGCGCACCGGCGGCGCCAGCGGCGGGCGACCGGAGCGGGGGCCTCATAGGCGGCGCGCAGCGCTTCGAAGCGGCGGCGGAAGGCAGCGGCAGGATCGCGGGGCGCGGGCGGCGGGGCCGCAGCCGGGCGGGCCTCAAGGGCAGCCTCGGTGAGCAGTGTGATGCGGGGCATGAGTTCTTCGGGAAGATAGTTTGTGCCCGGATATTTTACCGGGCGCGGCTGAGGCTCGCTCATGCGGAACAGGGGCGCGCGGGGAGAGGCAGCAGCCTGAGGGCCGGGCGATGGCGGGCGGGCGCTGGCTTTGGCAGGCGCGCGGGCGGGGGCAGCGGGTGCCGGTTCCAGCTGGAAGGCCATGAGGATGATAGCCCGGCGCAGGGCAGCCTCCGCAGGCAGGAGCGCGCGGCGCGTGAGATAGCGGACAACCCGCGCGCTGAGCGGGGTGTTTCCCAGCCGCTCCAGCGCAGTGTCAAGAAACCCAATCAGATCAAGGATGAAATACCGCGTCCTTCCCAGGAGGTCGTTCAGGATGTCACGATCATCCGGAGGCTGAGGGGGCGTGTCTTCCATGCCGGGAAGACTAGCATGGGCGCAGAGGGGGTGGACAAGTTTGCCGGAATTTCTTTCAAGGGGTTGAAAGAACCGGGATTTTTTGCAGGATATTGGGGGATAAGGGGGCGTGCCCGCTCATCCTTCGACTTCGCTCAGGATGAGCTTTGCGGGGCCTTGCGAGATCCCCGCCTTCGCGGGGAGGAGCGGAGGAGGGCCTTGCCGTTATTCGTAGACGTCTTCGCCCATGCGGGATTTGTCGAGGTCTCCGAAGCGGGTGACGTTGGAGTCGAAGGCGAGCTTGACTGTGCCGATGGGGCCGTGACGCTGTTTGGAGACGATGACTTCGGCGGTGCCGTAGACCTGATCCATGCGCGCGCGCCAGGCATTCCATTTTTCGTTCGAGGTCGGATCGTTCGGATCGGCGGGCGGCTCTGTCCGCGCGAGGTAGTATTCCTCCCGGAACACGAACATCACGATATCGGCGTCCTGCTCGATCGAGCCGGATTCGCGCAGGTCTGACAGTTGCGGGCGCTTGTCGTCGCGCTGTTCCACCGCGCGGGAAAGCTGGGACAGAGCCACGATGGGGACGTTGAGATCCTTGGCGAGGGCTTTCAGCGCCGTGGTGATCTGAGTGACTTCCTGCACGCGGTTGGCCTGGCCGCCGGAATTCGACACGGTGATCAGCTGCAGATAGTCGATCACGATCATGTCGAGGCCGACCGAGCGCTGCAGGCGGCGGGCGCGGGCCGTCAGCTCACTGATGGAAATGCCGCCGGTGTCGTCAATATAGAGCGGCAGGTTCTGCAACTCGGCGGTGGCTTCGACGAGCTGTTCGAAGTCTGCCTTGGTGAGGTCGCCCTGGCGGATGCGGTGGGCGTTGATGCCGGTGCGCTCGGCGAGGATACGGGTGGCGAGCTGTTCGTTCGACATCTCGAGCGAGAAGAAGGCCACGACTGCGCCGTCCATCGTTTTCTTCGAGCCGTCTTCCTGGGTTTCGTATTTGTAGGCAGCGGCCGCGTTATAGGCGATGTTGGTGGCGAGCGAGGTTTTGCCCATCGAGGGGCGGCCGGCGAGGATCAGCAGGTCAGACCGGTGGAAGCCGCCAAGCTGGCTGTCGAGATCGCGCAGGCCGGTGGGGATGCCGGCGATCTTGCCGCCGCGCTTGAAGGCGGCTTCGGCAGTGATCAGCGATTCGGCGAGGGCTTCGGCGAAGCTGGAGAAGCCGCGCTCGGCGCTGCCGCGCTCGGCGAGATCGAAGAGGGCGCGTTCGGCCTTGTTGATGAGGACCGAACCGGTGTCGTCGGGCTCGGGCGTGATGGCCTGGGACTGGATCGTGCCGCCGACATTGATCAGCTCGCGCCGGATGGCGAGGTCGCGGATGATGCGGGCATAGTCCTTCACCTCCGGCCCGAAGGCGGCGGCGTCCAGCAGGTCGACGAGGTATTTCGCGCCGCCGATTTCGGCGAGCTTTTCCCGGTGCTCGAAATATTCGCGCAGGGTGACGCCATCGGCGACCCGGCCGGTCTGGATCATGTTGGAGGCCACGGCATACACCTCGCGGTGGGCGGGGGCGTAGAAATCGTTCGGGGTGAGGATGTCAGCGATGAACTGGTAGACGTTGTTGTCGAACAGGATCGCGCCGAGCACGGCGGCTTCGGCGGCAAGGTTGTTGGGCGGCGTGATCGCGCCGCTTCCCGGCTTTTGCTCAGACATGGGCACCCCCGTGGCGCAAACGTTTACTATAACGAACCGGGTTCGTTTTGCGACTCGCCGAAGCAGACTGGGCGCAAATTCCCGGGTCTCATCCCCAGCCTTCTGACCAAAGAAAAACGGCGGCCCGTGAGAGCCGCCGTTTCTGATTGTGTGCTGGAAGGCTGGCGAAGATTACTCTTCGTCGCCACCCAGTTCGGCGCGCTCGGCAGCGGCAGCGGCGAGTTCGCCGGCCTGCTCATCGGCCTGAGCCTGGTTGGCAGCGGCCAGGGCAGCGACGATGTCCTCGCCTTTTTCCTGACGCTCGGCTTCTTCGGTCGAACGGGCCACGTTCACCTGGACTTTCACGCTGACTTCAGCGTGCAGGCGGACGGATACTTCGGAGATGCCGATAGCCTTGATCGGCTTGTCGAGGCGGACCGCAGCGCGGTCGACCTTGTAGCCGGCAGCTTCAGCAGCTTCTGCGACGTCGCGGGCCGAAACAGACCCGTAGAGCTGGCCGGTTTCGCCAGCCTGACGGATCAGCACGAAGGTTGCGCCTTCGAGTTTTTCCGCTTCGGTCTGGGCAGCGTCGCGGGCAGCGGCGTTGCGGGCTTCGATGGCTTCACGCTCGACTTCGAACCGCTTGCGATTCTTGTCGTTGGCGATGAGGGCCTTGCCTTGCGGGATGAGGAAGTTGCGCGCGAAGCCGTTCTTGACGCGGACTTCGTCACCGATCTTGCCGAGGCGGTCGATGCGCTCAAGGAGAATGACTTGCATGGGGGTCTCTCCTTACTTCACTTCAAACGGAATCAGGGCCAGCATGCGGGCGCGTTTGATCGCCTGGGCAAGCTTGCGCTGGTTCTTGAGGTTTACAGCCGTGATGCGGCTCGGCACGATTTTCCCTTTTTCAGAGATGTAGCGCTGAAGCAGCTTCACGTCTTTGTAGTCGATTTCCTGAGCGTTCTGGCCGGTAAACGGGTCCACCTTGCGGCGGCGTCCGAACGGGCGGCGGGCAGGAATGTTCGTGATGTTGATTTTCTGTGCCATGTGATCTGTCCTCCTGCCGGGTTAGTCGCGGCGGCGTTCTTTGCGAGAGAGAACCGGCGAAGGCTCGTCGCTCAGCGTTTCAACGCGGACGGTCATGTAGCGCATCACGTCTTCGGAGATGCGCTGGCGGCGCTCCAGCTCATGAATCGCATCGGCAGGGCCGTCGATGTTGAGCAGGGAGTAGTGACCCTTGCGCTGTTTCTTGATCGGGTAAGCGAGGCTGCGAAGGCCCCAATACTCGGTCTTGCCGACAGTTGCGCCTTTTTCCTTGAGGAAGGTGGAAATCTCTTCGATGAAGGATTCAACCTGGGCGGGCGAGATATCAGGCCGTGTGATCACGACATGCTCGTACAGTGCCATGTTTTCATTCCCAAAATTACGAAGATGCGGCACCGGGGAGCGGGAAACTCTTCCAGTGATGGCCCCTCTTTTACCGGCTCATTCCGGTGACTTGAGGACCGCACCTTGCTGTGAAGAGGCGCTCTTAAGCCTATCCTTGTGGAAAATTCAAGCGCTTGCATGCGCCGGGGACGCGCTTTAGGCACGCCGGAAAACTAGGGAGACAGGGCGAACATGACCCTCGCATTCATTTTTCCCGGACAGGGCAGCCAGGAAATTGGCATGGGCAAGGCGCTGGCCGAGGCCTTCCCCGCGGCAAAAGCCGTGTTTGACGAAGTTGACGAGGCGCTGGGCCAGAAGCTGTCCACCCTGATGTGGGAAGGCGATATTGCCGAGCTGACGCTCACCGCCAACACCCAGCCCGCCCTGATGGCCCATTCTGTGGCCGCGATGCGGGCGCTGGAGGCCGGTTTCGGGATTTCGGCGAAGGATGCCGCCTTTGTGGCCGGGCATTCTCTGGGCGAGTATTCGGCGCTGGCATCGGCAGGATCGATCAGCGTGGCGGACACCGCGCGCCTCTTGCGCATCCGGGGCAATGCCATGCAATCGGCCGTGCAGCCGGGCCAGGGCGCCATGGCGGCGCTGCTGGGCGCCGACTACGACCAGGCGGAAGCCGCCTGCAAGGCGGGCCGCGAGACGGGTGGGGTGTGCGACATTGCCAATGACAACGCCCCCGGCCAGCTGGTGATTTCCGGCAGCAAGGCGGCGATTGATGCGGCCGTGGCCTGGGCGCAGGGCAATGGCGTGAAGAAGGCGATGGCGCTGAACGTGTCTGCCCCCTTCCATTGCGGGCTGATGCAGCCGGCGGCGGACGCCATGGCGGCGGCGCTGGCGGACGCAGAGATCAAGGCGCCGGTGGTGCCGCTGGTGGCAAACGTCATGGCGAGCGCTGTCACTGACCCCGAGACGATCCGCCAGAATCTCGTAAAACAGGTGACCGGCCGGGTTCGCTGGACCGAGAGCGTGCAGTATATGGTCAGCCAGGGCGTCACCACGACAGGGGAAGCCGGGGCTGGCAAGGTGCTGACGGTCATGCAGCGCCGGATCGAGAAGTCACTGAACGGCCTCACCCTCGGCACGCCCGAGGATCTGGAAGCCTTCGCGAAAGCGATCAAAGGGGGCTGAGACGTATGGAGCTTGCGCGGCTGCTGTTTGGCGATTTCAGGACCTATGTTTTCCTGTTTGTCGTCCTTCTGGTAGCGCTGGAGCTTTATCGGCGGCACAGAAAGAACAAGGCGCCCAGAATTTCTCCCGAGGAATACTGGCAGCAGGACAAGGAAAACTAGACCATGTTTGACCTTACGGGCCGCACGGCCCTCGTTACAGGCGCTTCGGGTGGTATTGGCCGGGCGATTGCGCAGGCCCTGTCCGAGGCAGGCGCCAAGGTGGCCCTTTCTGGCACGCGCGAAGCGGTGCTGCAGGAAGTGGCATCTACCCTGAAGGGCGAGACGGCGATTGTGCCCTGCAACCTGTCTGATCCGGCCGCCGTGGACGCGCTGGTGGGCCAGGCAGAGGCCGCCATCGGCCCGCTGGACATTCTGGTGGCGAATGCCGGCATCACCCGCGACAAGCTGCTCATCCAGATGAAGGATGAGGACTGGAGCGACGTGATCAATGTTAACCTGGGAAGCTATTTCCGGCTGACCAAATCAGCTGTGAGGGGAATGATGAAGCGCCGCCATGGCCGCATCATCGGAATCACCTCGGTTGTCGGGGTTACGGGGAATCCCGGACAGACAAATTATTGTGCCTCCAAGGCGGGCATGATCGGCTTTACCAAATCGATCGCCCAGGAGGTCGCCTCGCGCGGCATTACGGCGAACACGATTGCCCCCGGATTCATCGAATCGCCCATGACGGATGTGCTGCCGGAAGCCCAGAAAACGGCGCTTTTGGGGCAGATTCCTGCCGGAAGGCTCGGGGCAGGCGGCGACATTGCTGCAGCAGCAGTGTATCTTGCTTCGAATGAAGCGGCTTATGTCACCGGCCAGACGCTGCACGTAAATGGCGGCATGGCAATGATTTAAGCCCAGCAGTAGGGCATCAGACTAGGGCTTGGCGCTCATCCGTAGTGTGTGCTAGGCGCAACACCAATGGTTCGCATGAGGACCAGTCATCAGACATATCGAGAGAGGTATTCATGTCTGACGTTTTTGAACGTGTGAAGAAAATCGTAGTCGAGAACCTCGACGTGGATGCTGACAAGGTCGTGGAAAGCGCAAGCTTCATCGATGACCTGGGTGCAGACTCGCTGGACCTCGTCGAACTCGTGATGGCTTTTGAAGAAGAGTTCAACATCGAGATCCCCGATGACGTGCAAGAGTCGATCCGTTCGGTCGGTGACGCCGTCTCGCACATCAAGGCTCACGTCTAAGACGCGGGGCCAAGTATGTCGGAGCGTCGAGTCGTCATTACCGGTATCGGTATCGTTTCACCGCTAGCCAATGGCCGTGAGGCCACCTGGGAGCGGCTGATTGCCGGTAAATCCGGAGCAGGCAAGATTGACGCCTTCGATGCGTCCGACATGCCGTGCAAGATTGCTTTCCAGGTTCCGTGGGCTTCTGGCCGCGGGGGCGGGGCTGGCGATCCGCACGCTTTCGATCCAGACAAGGTGCTCTCCGCCAAGGAGCAGCGCCGGATCGACGAATTCATTCTTTACGGGATCGCCGCGGCGGACGAAGCCCTTGAGGATTCCGGCTGGAAGCCGGAGACCGAAGAGGAAAAGGAACGTTCCGGCGTCATGATCGGCTCGGGCATCGGTGGCCTGGAATCGATCTACGATACGGCGATCACGCTGCACGAGCATGGCCCGCGCAAGGTCAGCCCGTTCTTCATTCCGTCGTCGCTGATCAACCTGGCCTCCGGGCAGGTGTCCATCCGCCACGGCCTGAAAGGCCCCAACCATTCGGTGGTGACGGCCTGCGCAACCGGGGCCCACGCCATCGGCGATTCTGCCCGTCTGATTCAGTATGGCGATGCCGATGTCATGCTGGCGGGCGGTGCTGAAGCCGTGATCGGCCGCATCGGCATTGCCGGCTTCTGCGCGGCCAAGGCGATGTCCACCAATTTCAATGACACGCCCGAAAAGGCCTCGCGCCCCTATGACAAGGACCGCGATGGCTTTGTGATGGGCGAAGGCGCTGCCGTTCTGGTGCTCGAAGAGTATGAGCACGCCAAGAAACGCGGCGCGAAGATCTATGCCGAAGTGATCGGCTATGGCCTGACGGGCGATGCCTACCATATCACGGCCCCTGCCGAAGGCGCCGAGGGCGGCTACCGCGCCATGAAGATGGCGCTGAAGAACGCAAAGATCGACCCTTCGGAGATCGACTATGTGAACGCCCACGGCACCTCCACGCCGAAAGGCGATGAGGGCGAAGCGGGCGCGGTGGAGCGGGCCTTCGGTGATCACGCCAAGAACATCTCGATGTCTTCCACCAAATCGGCCGTTGGCCACCTGCTCGGCGCGGCCGGCGCGATTGAGGCGGCGTTCTGCGCGCTGGCGATTCGCGATCAGGTGATGCCGCCGACGCTGAACCTCGACAATCCGAGCTTCGAGACGGTGATCGACCTCATCCCGCACAAGGCCAAGAAGGGCCAGGTGCGCGCCGCGATGTCCAACAGCTTCGGTTTTGGCGGTACAAACGCCTCGCTGGTGCTGCGCAAGGTCGACTAACGCCTCGCGCGAGTGTCTGACGCATTCTAATGAACCGCTGGCTGTGAAGCCGGCGGTTTTTCATTTTCCCTGACAGCGCGGCGACTCATGGCAAGGTTCATGACATATCGGTTATTGCCTGATCCGGCTGCGGAGTATGCTTTTCGCCAGCCATCTGGCCGGGTTAGAACTCCGCGCTGGGACACGCTAACAAGAGGCCTGCATGGGATTCCTTAGAACGCTCTTTGCCTGGGTGTTTGTGCTCGCATTCATTGCGGCGGCAGCCCTCGTGGCCGGTTGGGTATGGATCAACAATGAAATGACGCGGCCCGGGCCCCTGCAGGACGAGATCGTCTTCATGGTGACAGAGGGCGACACGCTGACGGCGGTGGCCGCCCGGCTGGAGGCAGAAGGCGTCATCAAGGATGACCGCGTCCTTCTGCTCAAGAACCGGATCGACCACGAAATGCAGGGCACGGCCACGCATGTGAAGGCGGGCGAGTATATCCTCGATCCCGGCATCAGCATGGCCGGCGTTCTGACGGTGCTCACCGAGGGCCGCTCCATTCTCCACCGGATCACGCTGCCGGAGGGGCGTACCACGGCGCAGCTTCTGCGCATCATCGAGGCGGATGAAACGCTGGTGGGCGAGATGCCCGAAGTGTTGCCGGAGGAGGGCACGCTTCTTCCGGATACCTATCTTTTCCACCGCGGCATGACGCGCCAGCAGCTGATCGAGAAGGTCCAGAAGGCGCAGGCCGATGTGCTGGCGGAACTCTGGCCCCAGCGCGCCGAGGGCCTGCTGCTGGAGACGCCCTATGAGGCGGTGATCCTGGCTTCCATCGTGGAGAAGGAAACCGGTATTGCGGAGGAGCGCGACGAGATTGCCGCCCTCTTCACCACGCGCCTCAAAAAGGGGATGCGCCTGCAGAGCGACCCGACGATCATCTATGGCATTTCGCAGGGCGAGCCGCTTTACAACGCCAAGGGGCAGCGCCGCACATTGTTCCGTTCAGAGATCGACCGGCATACCGAATGGAACACCTATCAGATTGACGGCCTGCCGAAGACGCCGATCTGCAATCCGGGGCGGGAGGCGATTGCGGCGGTTCTGAATCCTCCGGATACGGAATATCTGTTTTTTGTGGCGGACGGCAAAGGCGGGCATCTCTTTGCCAAAACGCTGGCCGAGCATAACCGCAATGTTGCGGCTTACCGCGCTTATGAGCGCAAGGAAATCGAACGGGAGCGGTCGAACTGATGGGCACATTGTCGGGGATGACGGGGTTTGCCCGCGTGACGGGCGAAGCGGCCTGGGGCGGCTGGGCCTGGGAAGCCAAAAGCGTCAATGGCCGCTCTCTGGATGTGCGGGTGAATGTGCCTCCGGGCGCCGAGGCGCTGGAGCGGGAGGTGAAGGCCATGGCGGCGGCGCGGTTCAATCGCGGTTCGCTTCAGGTGGGCCTGCGGATAGAGCTGGCAGCGTCTGGCGCAACGGCCGTGATCAATGAGGCGCTGCTGGCCGACCTGGCGCAGGCGGCGCGCAAGGTTTCGGGCCGCGAGCTTTCGTCCGAAGCGATTGCGACGCTGATGGCCGTGAAGGGCGTGGTGGATGCAGGCGCGACCTCCACGCGGGATGTGATGGATGAGGCAGCGATTGCCCTGCTGGCAGCGGCAGCGGGCGAGGCGCTGGACGGGCTGGCCGAGGGGCGCCGGGCCGAGGGCGCGTCGCTGGCGGTGCTGCTCGGCGATCTTCTGAACGAGATGGAGCGGCTGACTGGCGTGGCGGAGACGTTTGCGGGCGCGCAGCCGGACCTGATCCGCGCGAAGCTGACCAAGCAGCTGGAAGACCTTGACCGGGAAGGCCGGGTGGACGCCGAGCGCTATGCGGCGGAAGTGGCCCTGTCGGCGGCGAAGGCGGATGTGCGTGAGGAGCTGGACCGGCTGGCGGCGCATATCAAGACGGGCCGGGAGCTACTGCAAGCGGGCTCGCCTGCCGGGCGGAAGCTGGACTTCCTGGCGCAGGAGCTGAACCGGGAAGCCAATACGCTCTGCTCGAAATCCCTGAGCCTCGATTTGACGAATGCCGGCCTTGGCCTCAAAGGGGTGATCGACCAGTTCAAGGAGCAATCGGCCAATGTCGAATAGCGGACATCCCAAGGACAGCGGCCACCGGCGCGGGCTGATGCTGGTGCTGTCGAGCCCGTCGGGCGCGGGCAAGACCACGCTGTCAAAGATGCTGCTGGACGAGTTCAGCGATGTGAAGCTGTCGGTTTCGGCGACCACACGCCCGCCGCGGCCGAATGAGGTGGACGGGAAGGACTATTACTTCAAGACGCCCGAAGCGTTTCAGAAGATGATCGAGGGGCGTGAGTTCCTTGAATGGGCGCAGGTGTTCGACAAGCATTACGGCACGCCGAAGGCGGATACGGTGGCCCGGCTTGAGGCGGGCGAGGACGTGCTGTTCGATGTGGACTGGCAGGGCGCCGACGCGCTGCACGACCAGATGCCGAATGATGTGGTGTCGGTGTTCATCCTGCCACCGAGCATCGAGGCGCTGCAGGAACGGCTGATGGGCCGGGAAGGCTCAACCCCGGAAATGGTGACCCGCCGCATGGACGACGCCAAGCGCGAGATCATGCACTGGCGGCGCTATGACTATGTGATCGTCAATGACAAGCTGGAAGTGGCGTATCAGCGGCTGAAGCGTATTCTGCTTACGGAGCGTTTGAAGCGCCTGCGCCAGCTGGATCTGGAAGACCATGTGCGGGCGCTGTTGGGCGAGGCTTAGCGTAGTAGCCCCTTCTCCCGAGGGAGAAGGGGTTGGGGATGAGGGGGAGCAACCTCTCCCGCTGCCCTTGGCTGACATGGAGTGCCCCCTCACCCCAACCCCTCTCCCAAGGGAGAGGGGCTTTAGGGTCTAGGCGAGGCTTTCGGCGAGTTTGCGGAATTCGGCCTGAGTGAGGGTTTCGGCGCGGGCGGTGGGGTCTATGCCGCAGTCTTCCAGCCAGGCCTCGGCTTTCATGCCGCGCTTCTTGGCGAAGGGTTTGAGGGCCGCGCGGAGCATCTTGCGGCGCTGGCCGAAGGCGGCCCCGGCGATCTGTTCCAGAAGCCCGAGATGTTCGAAGCGCTCGCCCGGCGGCAGCGGCTCGAACTCCACCACGGCGCTGTCGACCTTCGGCGGCGGGCGGAAGGCGCCCGGCGGCAGGGTGAAGGCGATGCGCGGCCGGGTGACGGCCTGCGAGATGACGGCGAGGCGGCCATAGGCATCGGTATCAGGCTTGGCGCAGATCCGGTCTGCCACTTCCTTCTGGAACATCAGCGCCATTCGCCCGCGCCAGGCGCCGGCTTTCAGCCAGTCGATCAGCAGCGGGGTGCCGACATTGTAGGGAAGGTTGGCGATGATCATCACCGGCGTGGTGGCGCCAGCTTCGGTCAGCACCTTTTCCCAGTGAACCTTGCGGGCATCCTTCGCGATCACCTGCAGCTTGCCGGATTTCGCTTCGGGCCAGCCAAGCAGCGCTTCGGAAAAGCGCGGATCGGTTTCTACGGCGATCAGTAGGGCAGGTTCTTCGTTCAGGATGGCGCGGGTGAGGCCGCCGGGGCCGGGGCCGACCTCGATGACTGTTTGCCCTTTGACGGAGCCAGCGGCATTGGCGGCGCGCTTCAGGATGCTGGGATCGAACAGGAAGTGCTGGCCCAGCGCCTTGCGGGCCGGGGCATCGGTGAGGGCGGGCGTTTCGCCGCTCTCCTCATCGTAATTGTCGATGTCGTTGCTCATGCGGCGTTCCTTGCGCGGTGGGCGGCCTGCTCCCGCGCGGCGTGGAGGGCTGCGATCAGGCTGTCTGGTTTGACCGTTCCGGCAGCGGCCGCGTCATAGGCAGTGCCATGGTCCGGGCTGGTGCGGATGATGGGCAGGCCGAGGGTGGTGTTGACGCCGCCCCACATGTCCAGCGTCTTGACCGGGATGAGGCCCTGATCATGCGTCATGGCGATGACGGCATCGAACCGCCCGGCAAGCGCTTCGGCGAATACCGTGTCGCCGGGGCGGGCATCGGAGATGCCGATGCCTTCGGCGCGCAGCTGCGCGGCGGCGGGATTGATGATCTCGATCTCCTCGCGGCCAATCGTGCCGTCTTCGCCCGCATGGGGGTTGAGGCCGGTGAAGGCGAGGCGGGGCGTCGGAATACCGAAATTCTGTTTCAGGGCGGCGTGCGTAATGCGGGCGATGCGCGGCAGGCGGCCATCGGCCAGCGCGCCGGGGACGGCGGCGTAGGGCATGTGGATGGTGGCAAGCGCCACGCGCAGGCCGCCGCCGGTGAGCATCATCACAGGCTCGGGCGCGGCCTCGCCCTCCGGCGCGCAGAGGTCAGCGATGAACTCGGTGTGGCCGGGAAAGCGGAAGCCCTGGCCGTAGAGCAGCGCCTTGTTGATCGGGTTGGTGACCACAGCGCCCGCCAGGCCGGCGAGGGCGTGGTCTGTCGCCAGCGTGATAGCGGCGATGATGCCGGCGGCGGTTTCCGGATCAGGCTTTCCGGGGGTGACGGCGCGGGCATTCTCCAGCGGCAGAACCGGCAGGGCGCGCGGAAAGACGGCGGCGGCTTCAGCGGGCGATGCGATGATTTCCACAGGCACGCCGGGGTAAAGCGCCGGCCAGCCGATGACATAGAAGGCGCTGGCCACGTCAGCGTGCAGGGCCTTCCAGGCAGCCATGGTGATCTGCGGCCCGCAACCGGCAGGATCACCCATCGACAGGGCCAGAGGGAGTGCAGAGGGCGTGGTCACGCGCCGGGGTGTCGCGCCAATTGCGCGGCGGATCAAGCGGTTTCGCCTGTCCTAGCGGTAGATGATGGTGGCCAGGCGCCGCGCGTTGCGCAGTTCGCGCTCGGAAATCATGTTGAGCTCGCGGGATTTCAGCGACCCTTTGAGGTCTTCACGCGAAGGCAGGGCCTCGGCGCCATCTTCGCGGCGGCAGACATACATCACGGCGAGGCCGGAGCTGACGGCGAAGATCTCGGTTGGGCTGCCGACATCGGCGGCCAGGACGAGGCTGCGGCCTTCCGGGCCAAGCTCCTCGACATTGATGTCGGTGATGTCCTGGGCGCGGAGGGTGGAGCGGGAGTTGGCAACCGACTGGACGTCGTCGCAGCTGTTGATACGGCCGATGGCTTCGGTGAGCGTTGCTTCGGCGCCGTCTGAAGCGACGAGGCGCTTCAGGTCCACGCGGGTCACCGGCTCGGCCGGCTCACGCTTGCCGCCAACCAGGATGATGTAGATGCCGTTTTCGGTCTGGATCGGCTCGAGCAGGCCGTTTCCGGAAGACGCGCGCACGGCGGCGGCAATGGCGGGATCGAGGTCGTCCGTCGTCACCCAGCCCATATCGCCGCCGGCGGCGGAGGTGGGGGCCGAGGAGATGCGCTGGGCGGCGACGCGGAAGTCAGCGCCCTGATTGAGCTGGGCAATGATGGATTGCGCGGCCGGCATGGCCTCCGCCTTGGTGGCGTCGTCCGGCGCGTAGAGGAAAATCTCGCCAAGCCGGTACTGGGTTTTTTTGGAGGCGGCACGCAGGCGGTCGAGCTGATCGTCGACCTGATTCTCGGAGATGCGGATACGGTTGCCATAGAGGCCGCTCATCAGGCGGCTCCAGGCGATCTCGGCGCGCATCTGTTCTTCAAGGCTGACCGGGTTGACGCCGGAAGCCGTCAGCTGCTGGCGGAGGACTTCGCCGGACAGGCCGGCATCAGCGGCCATATCGCGAACCGCCGCGTCGATTTCGCGGGCATCCACCTCGACCTTGTATTCGGCCACGCGGTCCAGCTGCAGTTTTTCGTCAACCAGCTGTTCCAGCGCCTGGCTGGTGATCTGCTGCACCTGTTCCTGGGTCGGGTTGGCGGCGCCAATCGTCAGCAGCAGCAGGCGGGCGCGTTGGCGCACATCGGAATAGGAAATGGGCTTGTCATTCACGATGGCGGCAATGCCTTCGAGGGTCTGCCGGTCTGTTTCCTGCGCGCTGGCGGGCGAAACGGGGGCGCTGAGCGCGCTGATCGCCGCAAAAGCTGCTGCCAAGAACACAACACGTACCATACGACGTCTCCATGGCCCCAGAAT
The DNA here is from genome assembly GCF_000685315.1 of Hyphomonas polymorpha PS728. Taxonomy (GTDB): domain Bacteria; phylum Pseudomonadota; class Alphaproteobacteria; order Caulobacterales; family Hyphomonadaceae; genus Hyphomonas; species Hyphomonas polymorpha. The sequence continues at coordinate 43,452 of NZ_ARYM01000007.1, read as the reverse complement.
TGGGAAAATAGGCCTGTTTTCGCTGGCAGACCTTACAAGTCTCGTCTCATCGCGCAACGCGCCGCTACAGTCATCAGCGAAGTTTGCTGCAGTTCATTTTTTGTGTGGACGCCGCTCAGAAGCCGTTGGAGCCGAAATTGCCCAGGGACAGCAGGGAGAACCGGATCTGGAAGCTTTCCTGCGGGCCAAGCGTCCGGTCGCGGACTTCGGACCGGTCATAGATGATCTCGAATCGCGCGCAGTCGTCAGTGTAGGCGATGCCCAGCTCCTGCCGTGTATCCACATTGCGGCTGATATCGCGCAGCTGGCTGAAAATGACCGAATAACCGCCGGCTATATCGATTTCGCCGCGCAGATAGATGCCCTCATCGGAGGTTCCGGCCGGGCTGATGCGCGGGTCGATCTTGTAATACTGGCCGACCGCGCGGAAGCGGTTGAACGAGGTTGACGCGCGCATATCGAGCCGGCTGAGCGAGAGGTCGTCCTCGTTCAGACGAACGCGCGAGTTGAGCTGCAGGGCGCTGCCCATCTTGAGGCTGGTGGAGGCCACCCAATCCGACGAGGTGCCATTAAGGTTGCTGGCGACATCAAAGTTCGGGTCAGCGCGGGAACGCCAGCGGCGGCCGACCGTGGTGGCGACTTCTGTGCCGTTCTTCCAGATCGCGCGTGCGGTGATACCGGCGCTCAGCTTTCCGTCGCCCTCATAAAGGTCGAAATTTCCCACGCCATTGGGTTCAAACAGGCTGGATTCGTCGAATTCGTAGAGCAGGCTGTCTTCGACCGGGATGGCCGGGTCGTTCGCATTTGCGAAGCCCCAGGCGGCCATGACCGTGGGTTCGATCATCAGATCAACGTTCTTGCCGCGCCGGATCAGCGGATAGGCGATCGTGGCGCCCGTGTTGCCAACAGCGCGTGACACCGAATCCTTGCCGCTGACCGCTTCGTCCAGAAGGTAATAATCTCCGCGCAGCTCTGCGAAGGGCTTGAAGGTGAAGCCGCCGGGCAGGATTTTCATCGTGCTCCAGTCGCCCCCGAGGCTGACACGGTGGCTATCGGCGCCGACATCGCGCGTGAGGATTGCCGAAGAGGCGTTGACGGAGGCGAAGCCCAGATTGCCCATATCCCAGTATTTCTCGGCATAGGCGAGCGGCGCCACCTGGGGCAGGCGGGAAGCATCATCCTCGCCGCGCAAGCCCTGGAAGTTCAGAACGGCGGCGTCTGTATAATAGCTGTCGCCCTGACCGGTAACGAAGAGTTGGGAGAGCAGGCGGCGGGGCTGGTTGGAGTAGAGGCCGCGCTTGGCGTTCTGGTTGCTGATCCGGTAGCGCAGGTCGTAGAGGTCGTCCGTCTGGGTTTCCACGCCGAAGCCCCACTTCCAACCCGGCTTGATCGTGAACAGGCCGTTGCCGTAGAGGTGGCCCCGAAAGGTCTCTTCGCCGAACGTGGTGCCGTTGCTGTCGAAATCGGCTTCGTGGGTGAAGCTGGCATCGAAACTCACGGCGCCGGAATAGAAGCGCTTGCGCCCCTCAACGCCGATCAGCGGGTTCACATTCTCATAGACGGTGGGCGAGATCGTGAGATCTGAATAGTCCGACACGGCCCAGTAATAGGGCTGCTTGTAGAAGGTGCCGAGCATCGTGGAGATGCCTGCATTCGGCATCAGGAAGCCCGAGCGGCGCTCTGAATTGGGGTCGGGATGCGATAGGTAGGGCAGGTAGAAGACCGGTACGCCCCCGACTTCCAGAACCGCGTCGCGATAGGAAATCATCTGCGTTTCTTCATCCAGCACCGCGCGCCGCGCGCGGATCTGCCATGTGGGATTTTTCCCCTCGCAGACGGGACAGGCAGTGTAGACGATATGCTCCATGGCGTTGATGCCATCGGAGCGGCGGATGGCCGATTTCGCCGCGACCGAGGCATTGCCTTCCAGGCGGGCGGAATAGCCGATGGCATAGCCATCCGAGAGGTTGGGGCCGACATCGACCTCATCGGCGAATTGCTGGCTGCCATCGGCTTCGATGATGATGACATTGCCCGAAGCGCGGGCGCGCTCGGTGGTGCGGTCATAGATCAGCCGGTCGGCGCGCAGGATGCGGCCCTGATAGAGGGCTTCGACATTGCCTTCGGCGATGATGGTGTTGTCGGCGGAGTTTTCGTAGACCGTATCGGCTTCCAGAACCACGCGTTCATCGGTAGCCTCAGCCGTTGCGCCGGCGTCCGCGGTACCCTGTGCATGGGCCGCCACCGGCAGGACCGCCGAAAAACCGGCGAGCAGGGCATAGTGAGACCATTTCACGACAGACGGCATCCTGAACAACCCGTACACAACGCCCCACCCGGTATCTGGCACCGCGTTTATCCCGAAACCGAGGCTTAGAGAGGAACCGCGGGGGCGTCCAGCCATCCAATTGCCGGGATGTGCATTCGGGCCATTACAGTGTTGTCAGGCCACAGCCAACCCTGACGATTTCCTGACAAATCAATGCCTAGCAGGGGCAAAGGCGGCCGCAACGGGCATATTTCCGGGCTTATCCGGCCGCTTCCGGACATTTCCGGACAGGAATTACACAGCCCGCGCCGCCAAGCCGCCCGGAAAGGTGATCGCCTCACCGGCGAGTTCCAGCTCCATCAGGATGGCACCGACGCGGGCCGCGTGGATGCCCGTGGCGCGGGCGATCTCGTCCAGCGGCATGGCGTGGGGGCTGAGCGCTTCACGCACGCGGGCGGTTTCCGAGGGGGGGATCGGATCGCCGCCGCCATGGACGGGATCATAGAAATCGGCCGGGGGCGCGGAGACCTGCAGCAGGGGGAGGCTGCTCAGCACTTCGAGCACATCACCGGCATGACGCACGAGGGCGGCGCCATTGCGGATAAGGTTGTTCGTGCCCGCCGCACGCGGATCCAGCGGGCAGCCGGGCACGGCCATCACCTCCCGGCCCTGTTCATTCGCCACGCGGGCGGAGATGAGCGAGCCGGAGCGTTCGGCCGCTTCCACCACCACCGTGCCGCGCGCAAGGCCCGTGATGATGCGGTTGCGGCGGGGAAAATCCTGCGCCTTGGCGCGGTGGCCGAAGGGCATTTCGGAGAGGATGAGGCCCTGCTGCGCGATTTCGGCATAGAGCCGGTCATGCTGGGGCGGGTAGACGTGATCGATGCCGCCGCCGAGCACGGCGATGGTGCCTGTGGAGAGGCTGGCGGCGTGGGCCTCCCCGTCAATGCCGAGGGCGAGGCCGGAGACGATGGTGTAGCCTGCCTTGCCGAGGGTGGCCGCCATATCCCGCGCGATCTTGCGGCCAGCGGCAGAGGCATTGCGCGCGCCGACGATGGCGCAGGTGGGCTGGGCGGCGAGGGCGGCATTGCCCAGGAGGGTGAGCGCGGGGGGCGGGGGATCAAGCGCGCGCAGGAGCGCGGGAAAGTCCGGCTCGCAACTGGCCACAATGCGGGCGCCGTATTTTGTGGCGGCGTCGATCTCGCGGCGGATAAGGTCCGCAGGCGGAATGGCGACGGATTTGCCGCGCACGGCGCGGGCGGCGATTTCGGGCAGGGCGGAAAGGGCGCGGCCAGCATCGCCATAGCGCGCGATCAGCTGGGCGAAGGTGACGGGGCCGACATTCTGGGTTCGCGCGAGGCGCAGCCAGTCAACCCGCTCTGCATCCGTGAGGGAACGCGGCAGCGTCATCCCTCGGCAGCGTCTTTCTTCTTGGCGCCAAAGCGCGGCTCAGTGCCCGCCAGCAGGCGGCCGATATTGGCGCGGTGCGTCCAGAAGACGAGGACGGAGAGGGCGGCAAGGCCGCCGAGGATGACCGGGCTGCGCTCGCCCAGAAGATACGCCCCCGGAGGAACCGCGACCGCGGCGGTGAGTGCGGAGAGGGACGAGATGCGCGTGAGGGCAAACATGCCGAGCCAGACCGGCGCCCCCACGACCAGGCCATGCAGCGGTGTGATGAAGAGGAGGAGGCCGGCATAGGTCGCCACGCCCTTGCCGCCCTTGAACTTCAGCCAGATGGGATAGCAATGGCCCAGGAAGGCGGCCGCGCCCGCCACCATGCCTGCCTCCCGGCCCGCAATCAGCGTGAAGGCGAGGGCCACGAGGCCGGCCTTCAGGCTGTCGAGCAGGACGGTGGCGAGGGCCAGATCCTTGCGGCCGGTGCGTAGCACATTGGTGGCGCCGATGCTTTTGGAGCCGATCTCCCGGATGTCTCCGAGGCCGGCGGCCTTCACGAGCACAAGACCAAACGGGATCGACCCGGCGAGATACCCCGCCACCGCCGCGACTGCGTAGATTGCCCATTCCGGCATGTGTGCTGGTTCCTCGCCCGTCCCTGTTGACGGCAAGGTTTAGGGGGGCGGGGGGAATGGGGCAAGGGGGGTGAGTTGGGCGGTGGTATCCTCCGCTGCGTCGTGGGGAAGGAGAAGGGGGGAGGCGGGCGCGCGCCGACCGCCGCCCACTTGGCCCGATTGAGGGGAGATTGGGCCGGTTTCAGGATTTGCAGGGACGGGGGCTCTGGGTAGGCTGGCGCTTTGCAGGCAGCGGAGGAGGCAGTGTTCATGGCCAGCAGGGCAGGGTTTTCACGCCGCACACTTTTGCAGACGATTGCGCTGAGCGCGCTGGCCGGGTGTGCGGGCGGCGCGGGTGCGGGAAGCGGATTGAGCCCGGCCAGTGGCGGCATTGCCCCGCCTGTGGCGCCGCGTATCCCGTTTCCTATCGAGCAGCTGGGCCGCACACGGAATGATTATTACCGCTGGATGAAATATATTCCCGAGACGGGCACGCGGGAGATGGCCACGCTGCCCGAGATGATCCGCGCGCATCTGGAGGCGGAGGCGGCCTATGCTGAGGCTGTGCTGGCGCCGGCGCGCAAACTGCAGCCGGAAATCGCCGCGCAGATGCTGGCGCGCGTTCCGGGGAATGATACCCCGCCTGTGATCCCGCTGGGGGGATGGGCCTATGCCAGCCATTATCCCGAGGGCACCGCGCATGCCGTGTATACGCGTGCGCCGCTGGCGGAGCCTGGCGCAGCAGAGGTGTTGCTGGACGAGGGCGAGCGGGCAGCGGGCGCCGCCTATTACCGCACAACCGGGCATCAGCCGAGCCCTGACCACAGATATTATGCGTGGGCGGAAGATGTGATTGGGAATGACCGGCACCGGATCTGCGTGAAGGATACGCAGACCGGGGAGACAAGCGTGCTGGTGGGGGAAGATGCGTATGGCTATGGCGGCCTCGTGTTCAGCCCGTCTTCGCGCTTCCTGTTCTGGATCTGGCGGGACGCGCGCAACCGGCCAACGCGCGTTTACCGCACGCCGGTGGGCGGGGGCGCGGCGGAGCTGGTGTATGAGGAGGCTGACCCGGCCATCTTTATGCAGATCAAACGCACCGCGGCAGGCGGATATGTGGCGATCACGATGTCCGGGCCGGATACGTCCGAGGTGTGGCTGGTTTCGGCGGAGGATGAGACCGGGGCGCCGCAGCTAGTATTCCCGCGCCGCGACAAGGTGCGCTATGAGGTGGACGAGTGGGCCGGACGGCTGGTCGTCCTGACGGATGAGGACGCGCTGGACAACAAGCTGCTGGTGCTGGCGCCGGGCGTGGCGCCGGAAACGCTGGTGGCGCGCCGGGCGGGCAGCCAGATCCTGGAGGTGTTTCCTTTCGAGAAGGGATTGCTGCGCCTTGAGCGGCAGGATGGCCTGCATCAGCTGATCCTTCTGAGGGCGGATGGAAGCGAACACATTATCGGCTTTGACGAGGCGGCGTATGCGGTGTCTGTGCCCGCCGGGCAGGATTATGCGGCGGCCCGCTGCCGGATCACGTTTCAGTCGCCGCGCCTGCCGGTGCAATGGATGGATGTGGACCTTGCAACGGGCGCGCTCAGCCTTGTGCAGAAGGCCGGGCGGGCGGGGTATGATCCCGGCGATTATGTCGTTGAGCGGATCTTTGCCGCCGCGCCGGACGGGGCGCAGGTGCCGGTAACACTGCTGAGCCGCAGGGGCACGCCGCGCGATGGCGCCCCGCCCTGCCTGCTTTACGGGTATGGCGCTTATGGCATTTCCAGCGAGCCGGAATTTTCCGTGCCCGCGCTCACGCTGGTTGACCGGGGATGGACCTATGCCATCGCGCATGTGCGCGGCGGATCGGAGCGGGGGCGGCAATGGTTTCTCGACGGGCGCCGCCTCAGCAAGCGCAACAGCTTTATCGATTTTGTAGCGTGCGCGGAGCATCTCTGCGATCTGGGCGTGACGCGCAGGGGCGCGGTGGTGGCCTATGGCCTGTCAGCGGGCGGACTTCTGGTGGCTGGGGCCATGAATGAGGCGCCGGATATGTGGGCGGGCGTGATCGCACAGGTGCCGTTTGTGGACATGCTGAACACGATGAGCGACGCCGACCATCCGCTGGTGCCGCTGTTCCGGCCGGACTGGGGCGACCCGCTGGCCGATCCGGTGGCGTATGATTACATGTTCTCGATCTCGCCTTACGAAAATGTTCAGGCCACGGCTTATCCGCCCCTGCTGTGTACATCCGGGCTCAAGGATGACCGGGTGGGCTATTGGGAGGCGGCAAAGCTGGTGGCGGAGGTGCGTCATACCTCCACCGGCAACGCGCCCGCCATACTGGTTCTGGATGCCGAGGCGGGGCATCAATCCAGCGGCGGGCGCGAGGCGGAGTTCCGCGAGATGTCGCTTTACTGGGCGTTCGCGGAAGTGGCGGTCAGCGGCGGGTTAGGTGGCTGAGCCGATCTCTTCGATCAGCTGACTCACATCGCCGCCATTGTTATCCAGCATGGCCTGGAACTGGGCGCGCTGTTCGATGGCGAACCAGAGGCCCATGGCTTCGATATCGGTGACTTTCCAGCCGTTGTTATCGTTCACGCGCCAGCTGACCATATGTTCCTTGTTGTCGACGCCGCTGACCTTTGTGGTGACGATGGCGTCACCGGGCTTGCGCTCGACGGTCCGCAGGATTTCAACTTCGGCTTCGGAGAAATCCGCGAGGTATTCCCGCAACTGAACCCGGGCGAAGGAGCGGAAGGCAGTCATGAAGTCTGCCTGCGTGGCCTCATCCATTCCGCGCCAGTGGCGGCCCATGGTGAACTGCGCAACGCGTTCGACATCGATCACTTTGAGAATTTCATCCGCCTCCTGATCGGAGATATGCGAATCCTGCAGCGCCGACAGGGTGCGGTCCACAGCGGTTTCCACGACAGCTTCGGGGGTGGCGCCGGAGGCAGCGGCGGGCTGGGCCAGGAGGGCAAGGGAAAGCGCAAGGCCGGTAAGGGCGTGGCGCGTCTTGAGAGCTGGGAGAGACTTCAGGACTTGCATGTGGGGCTCCATCGGTTTGTCGCATCCGGAGGGATTTTGACTTCGCTGATGAACGCCCGGCTGTGGGTATCGGTTCCCGCCCCCGCTGAGGGAGGGGCTAGAGTGTGTGTCTTTCAGGCATCAATGCAGAGCTGTTTCTGGTCGCCAAGGCCTTGTATTCCAAGGGTAACCACGTCTCCGGAGCGGAGATAGCGCGGCGGGGTACGCGAGAGGCCGACGCCGGGCGGTGTGCCCGTGGAGATCACGTCGCCAGGCTGCAGGCTCATGAATTGCGAGAGATAGCTGACGATATGAGGCACGCTGAAAATCATCGTGGAGGTGGAGCCGCGCTGCATGGCTTCCCCGTTTACGTCGAGCCACATGGAGAGGGCGTGGGGATCGGCCACCTCATCGCGCGTGACGAGCCAAGGGCCGATGGGGCCGAACGTGTCGGCGCTTTTGCCTTTGACCCATTGGCCAGTCCCTTCCAGCTGAAAGGCGCGTTCGGAGACATCATGGATAATGCAATAGCCGGCGATATGATCGAGCGCATCTTCGTCGCGGACATATTTCGTCTGTTTACCGATGACGATGCCGAGTTCGACTTCCCAGTCCGTCTTTTCGGAGCGGCGGGGGATTTCCAGATTGTCATTCGGACCGCAGATGGCGCTGGTGGCCTTGAAGAAGACGACGGGCTCTGCCGGGACGGCCGCGCCGGTTTCGGCGGCGTGATCGGCATAATTCAGCCCGATACAGATGAATTTTCCGACGCCGGCCACGCAGGGGCCCACGCGGCTGGCGGCCGGGAGAATGGGCAGGGAGGCAAGATCAATTTTCCTCAGCTGATCCAGAACCGCATCGGCCAAAGCGGGGCCATCCCAGTCATCTATCAGGGAACTGACATCGCGGATGTGGCCATCGGCATCCAGGATTGCCGGTTTTTCGCGCCCTGCGGGGCCGACTCTCAAGAGTTTCATCTCATCAGCTCCTAATTGGTCCAGCCGCCATCCACGACATGGATGGCGCCTGTGGTGAAGGAAGCCTCATCGGAGGCGAGATAGACGGCCAGATGGGCAATTTCTTCCGCTGTGCCGAGGCGGCCCATGGGCTGGCGGGCGATGAACATCTGGCGGGCTGTGTCATAATCGCCCTGCGCCGACATGCGGCCCTGCAGGGAGGGCGTATCGACCGTGCCCGGACAGATAGCGTTGCAGCGGATGTTGCGCCCGGCATAGTCAGCGGCGATGGCCTTGGTGAGGCCGATCACGCCGGCTTTGGTGGCGCCATAGGCGAAGCGATTGGGGGCCCCTGTAACGCTGGAGGCGACAGAGGACATGTTCAGGATGACGCCGCCGCCACGGGCCAGCATGTTCGGCAGGGCGGCGCGGCAGGTTTCATACATGGAGGTGAGGTTGATCTGGAGGGATCGGTCCCAGTCGGCCCGCTCGCACTGCTCGATGGTACCGTGATGGACCCAGCCGGCAACGTTGAAGAGAATTCCCAGATCGCGATGCGCCGCAAGGAGGCGGGCGATGGCGGCGGGGTCGGTTACATCGAGGATCTGCGTGTCGATGTTGGCAGAATCCTTCAGCTCAGAGAGGGCATCGGCATTAATGTCGGTCGCGATGACGTGAGCGCCTTCGCGCGCGAATGCCTCTGCGCAGGCGCGGCCAATGCCAGCGCCCGCAGCGGTAATCAGCGCTTTTTTGCCTGCCAGACGGCCCATATTATGCTCCTGATCGATTGAGATAGATGCGCCGGGCATTGCCCGCCCAGACGGCGCGTTGATGTTCCGGGAAGAAACGATTTATCAGCCGCGCGCTCTGGGTGGCCCAGCCGGCATAGTCGCCGGCGTGATTGAGGACTGGCCAGTCGCTGCCCCACATTACGCGGGACGGCCCGAAACAGTCTCGGATGTGGGCGGCGATCTCTCCGAGAGCGTCATCACTTGTGCGGACGCCCGCTTCGGTGAGCAGGCCGGAGAGTTTGCAGGCGACGTTGGGGCGCTGGGCGAGGGCGGCGAGATCTGCGCGCCAGGCGGCGAGATTGCCGGTGGCGATCTGGGGTTTTCCGCCATGGTTGAGGACGATCTGCAGGGCAGGGTGGCGGTCTGCGAGACGTGTCATCACGGGGATGAGATCGGCGCGGGCATGGCCATCAAAGACGAGGCCGTGGCCGGCCATCGCTTCCAGAAGGGGTGAGAAGGCGGGGCGGAGAATCCATTCCGGGTCCGGAAGGTCTGCGATCATGGGGCGCAGGCCCAGCATGCGGGGATCGGCTGCGCGGCGGGCGATTTCGGCGACGGCGCCTGCCGCTTCGAAATCCACCCAGCCCACCACACCGGCCACTCTCGCGTCGGCTTCAGCGAGGGAGAGAAGATAGTCTGTTTCCGCGGCGGTGGCGGCGGCCTGGACGAGGATGACGGAGGAGACGCCGGCGGCGCGGGCTGCGGGCCAGGCATCGTCAATTTCGAAGTCGCGATAGATCGCGCCGAGGTCAGGCGTCATCCAGTCATAGTCACCGCGCGCGAGACGCCAGACATGCATATGGCTGTCGATCCGTTCGATCATGGCACTGGCGCCTCTGCAGCGATGAGGCCTCTGTCTTTCAGCGCGGTCCAGAGATCGGGATTGATCTCTTCCGCGATCCAGCCGGCGATTTCGTTTACCTGCCGGGCGGATTGCGCGCCGGGGATGACGGAGATGACTGCCGGATGCGCCTTGCAGAAGTGCAGCGCGGCCGCCGGAAGGGACGCGCCGAATGCCTCGCATACGTTTCGCAACGTGTTGGCTCGCTCGACAGCCCAGCCGGGCGCGGCGGCGTAATTATAGTGGAGCGCGTCACCCGGCGCGGCGGCGAGAAGGCCGGAATTGAAAGCGCCGCCGATGATGACTTTTATGTCCGCGCGGTGGCATTCATCGAGGAAGCCGAGGGAGGCGGTGTGCTCCAGAAGCGTGTAACGCCCGGCGAGCAGCAGCACGTCCAGATCGAAATGGTCCAGAACATCGCGGCAGACATTGATTTCATTGACGCCGAGGCCGATGGCGCGGGTGAGCCCTTCCCATTTCATCGCGGCCATTTCCGGAAGGGCTTCTTCCATCGCCTGAGCCAGAATTTGCGGATGGGCCGCGCCGTGGGTCATCTCGCCAATATCATGCAGGAGCAAGGCATCAACCGAAGCCACGCCGAGGCGGGCCTGACTGCCTTCAAAGGCCGCGCGGATGCCGTGAGCGGAATAATCGAAGACGGGAACAAAGGGCGCCGGAGTGGCAAAGCCATTGTCCGGAATGGGGCGCCCGTTGGCGGGCTCCAGCCGGCGGCCGACCTTGGTGGAGAGGGATGGCCGGGCGTCTTCGGCCCAGCGATGGGCGCCGACGCGCTGCTCGCTGAGGCCGTGGCCATAGAAGGGGGCGGTGTCGATATAGGTGAGGCCTGCCGCCTGCGCGGCTGCCAGGGTGCGGCTGGCGTCAGCATCCGAAACAGCCGTGTACAGATTTCCGAGCCCCGCTGCGCCGAGGCCGAAATCCGGCAGGGAGAAGGGGGCAGGCGCAGGGGTCATCCAGCGACGGGATCCTCCGCCCAGACCTTGCCATTCGGGAATTCATGATCGGCCATGCTCTGGGGCCAGAGATCCACCGAATAGCCCGGCGCGAGCGGCGCAAGATAGCGCCCGTCGCGGATTTCTATGGGGTTGCGGAAATGCTGGTGCAGGTGGGCGGCGTGTTCGATGACGCGGCCCTCCATGGTGCCGGAAATGCAGATATAATCGATCATCGACAGGTGCTGCACATATTCGCAGAGGCCAACGCCGCCCGCATGGGGGCAGACGGGGATGCCGGCTTTGTCGGCCATCAGCATCACGGCGATCACCTCATTGACGCCGGCCAGGCGGCAGGAATCAATCTGGCAGAAGCCGATGGCCTCCGCCTGCAGGAATTGTTTGAACATCACCTTGTTATGGGCGTGTTCGCCGGTGGCGAGTTGGATGGGGGCGACCTGGCGGGCGATTTCCTTGTGGCCGAGCACATCATCCGGGCTGGTGGGTTCCTCCACCCAGTAGATGTCGTAAGGGGCGATAGCCTTGATGGCGGCGACGGCCTGATCGATGTTCCAGACCTGGTTGGCGTCGACGCTGAGCTTCACATCCTTGCCGAGGGTTTCGCGGAAGAGGGCGCAGCGGCGCACATCGGTGGCGAGATCACCGCCCACCTTGATCTTGAAATGGCGCCAGCCTTCGGCATACGCATTTTTCAGGAGGCTGACGATCTGATCATCCGTATAGCCAATCCAACCGGCGGAGGTTGTGTAGGCGGGGTAGCCTTCGCTGAGCAGGCGCTCGATGCGGGCGGCCTTGCCGGGGGCCTGCGCCGTCAAACGGGCGAGGGCTTCTTCCTTGCTGAGGAAGTCTGCAATGTGGCGGAAGTCGATGGCGGAGACGAGCTGCTCCGGCGAAAGATCGGCCACATAGCGCCAAAGCGGCTTGCCCGCGCGCTTTGCCAGCGCGTCCCAGACGGCATTGTTGAGGGCGGCGGCGGCGAGATGGACCACGCCCTTTTCCGGGCCGAGCCAGCGATACTGGCTGTCATTGAGCAGGAGGCGGGAGGCCAGGCCAAGGTCTGCCTCGAACTCGTCCAGGCTGCGGCCAATGAGATGTTTACCGAGGCCATGGATGGCGGCGACGCAGAGATCCGTGCCCCGGCCGATGGTGAAGGTGAGGCCGTTTCCATCCGGATCGCCGCCGCGCATTTTCAGCGTGGCATAGGCGCAGGAATAGTCCGGGTCCGGATTCATGGCGTCAGAGCCATGGCTTTCCCGTGACGTGGGGAAGCGAATGTCGCGGGCCTCAATGCTTTCAATCATGCCGAAGGTTCCAATGTGTCAGGGGGTAAGCGGCATGGTCAGCCGGTGGGAGGGGAATGGGGCCGCAAGGCCGGAGTGGGGCGTCATGTTTTCCTCCCTGGATCTTTCTTAGCGGCCGCCTCTTGGCGGGTGGCCTCTGCGGCGATTGTTAGGTAAAGAGTGTTTCATATGCAAGCGGGATGTTTGTATATGAACTTGAAATGACCTCGCGTCAGGGGGCGCGAAGTGGCACCCTGATGACAGTAGCGCGGGAGGAAACGATGCAGCGTAAGGCGATGATGATCCAGCTGAAGCCGGAAAAGATGGCGGAATACAAGGAGCTGCACGCCAATGCCTGGCCCGCGATCCTGCGGCAGATTACGGCGTGCAATATCCGCAATTACAGCATCTTTCTGCGCGAACCGGAGAATCTGCTGGTGGGCATGTTTGAATACCATGGCAGCGACTACGAGGCCGACATGAAGGCGATGGCGGATGATCCGGAGACCCAGCGCTGGTGGGCGCTGACCGACCCCTGCCAGGGCCCGCTTGCCTCAGCGGCGCCGGGCGAATGGTGGGCGCCGATGGAGGAAGTGTTCCATCACGATTGAGGGCAGCCTTAGCGGGGCGCGTGGCCCAGCGCCGCAGAGATGCGCGCCGCGGCTTCGGCCACCAGATGGGGCGCTTCTTCCAGCGAGACGCGGGCGCGGCGGGTGACCACGAAAGGAACGGTGAGGCTGGCGACGGCGCCGCGACTGGTGGCATCGAAAATGGGCGCGCCAATATCCGTCACGCCATCGACCATGCGGGAAGGCATGCAGACAAAGCCCTTCGCGCGCACGTCTTTGATCTGTTCATAGAGCGTTTCAAGCTCGTCCGCGCTGGCGCCGGCGGCTTTCAGGTCTTCCACCATCTTGGCTTCATGGGCGGGCGAAGCGAAGGCGAAGAGGACTAGGCCAGAGGCTGATTTCATGATCGAGCGGCGATGGCCGAGGCGAACGCTGAAGCCGACATCATCGGGACTTTCCGTCCGTGCAATGACGACGATCTGATCGGAGCTGACTACGGCGAGCTGGATCGACTGCATCATGCGCGAAGCAAGGGCCGACATTTCCGGCAGAGCGGCCTCGTGCAGGTCCATCTTGGGCGGGGAACGCATGCCGACTTCGAACAGCCGGTTGGAGAGCTGCAGCTTTTCCGGGTCGTCCGTGCGCTCCACATAGCCGCGCATCTCGAGCACCACGACCATCCGGTAAATCTCGCTGCGGGAGCGGCCGAGATTGCGGGCGATATCCGAGATGGATTGCGGCGTGCGCAGGCTGGCCAGGCATTCGAGAATATCGAGGCCTTTTTCCAGGGCGGGGGCTTTGTAGGGCGCTTCCGTCATCGATTGCCGGGATCCTCAGATTGCTCAGGCTGTTTTATATATGAACCGGAACGGTAAAAATATCCACTGGTGACTGGGGCAAATTTCGCGGAAAAAGCGGAGGCGTGGCTTGGGACGGGGTCAGGCGCTGGTCGCGCTGTTGGCGGCCAGCATCTGGCGGGCGGACTTTTCAGCCAGGTCCACGGCCAGTTCGATTTCCTCGGCGAGCTTGCGTTTGCCGGGGGCGGTGGCCCATCTTTCATGCGGCAGGATCAGGCATTCCACCAACAGGGCCGCAACGAGATCGGCAAGATAGCCGGAGGCGCGATCCAGTTTGAAGTCTGCGGCGATGTATTCCGCGTAGACATCTTTTTGTCCGTGTTCGTACTGAGTCCAGGCGAAAGCCAGTTCCCGATCATGGCGCAGATTGTTCCAGAGAGCGGCGTCGGACTGCTGGGCGCTGCGGCGGATGGCGGCATAAGCGAGGGCTTCCTCGCGGTAGAATTCGAAAAAGCCCTTGCTGTCGCGCGCGGCCCAGGCCCGCTCTCGCAGCGTGTCGACACCTTGCGCAGCGAGGCTGCTGGCGAGGTCATTCTTGGAATTGAAATGCATGAACAGCGTGGTGACGTGAATGTCGGCCGCGTCTGCGATGGTCTGCATCGTAGTGGCGGCAAAGCCGGTCTTGCTGAACTGTTCGAACGCGACGTTGAGAATTTTCTCGCGGGTGCGCCGGCGCCGTTCTGTGCGCCGTGGATACTTGATCTCCGCCGCCGTTGCCGATCCGTCCCCCTGGACGGGCTCCGGCTTTTCGGTTTTCGGAGTTTTGGCCATTGAAAGTCTCTTGTCCAGGATCAGGGTGGTCTATGGGGTATTCTAGGATGGAACGCCGGGGCGTCAAAGTTGTTCGGCCCTTTTGCGCGCCAGTGTTTCAACAGCTCTTTCATGATCCTGCTTTGAAACAGGATAAAAGCTCATGATGACGAGCGCCGCCGAGGTGAAGAGGAAGGTTGCCACTGTCAGTGCCAGTGCCAGATCATTCACCGTCGAGAGGTCTACGGCGCCCGGTTTAGCGTCATTCGGGAAGCCTACAAGCGTCAGCAGCAGGCCGGAGACCAGGACGCCCATTCCCGACACGGTCTTTCCGATGAAGGTGGCGGCCGAGAAGAGCAGGCCTTCGGATTGCCGGCCGGTTGTCAGCTGAATCTGGTCGGTTGCATCGGCGATCATTGAGGCCGTCAGGATGGCGGCGGCCACCACCGACATGGCCACCACCGCCTGGAATACAAACAGCGACGGCAGCAGGGCGGGGTTTCCATTCTCCGGGAACAGACCGCCCAGCCTTAGCAGAACGGGAACCACGATACCGGTCAGCGTGACGGCGAACAGCGCCAGCGTGGTCCATTTCTTGCCGAACGATCTGGACAGAGGAAGCGCAATCACCAGAGCGAGAATGACGCCGAGCAGGCCAGCCGAGGTGAGCACGGCGATCTGGTCGCTCGTCAGTTCCCAGAAATAGGTCTGCATGTAGATGGTGAGCGCCGCGTTCAGGCCGCCGGCCATGGAGCCGAAGATGCTGCCGATGAATATGGGCGCATTGACGCGGTGGAACAGCGTCGCAACCATCTCCCTTATGGTTTGCAGGAAAGGCTGGCGCATGGGGGGCGGCGGGTTGATCAGGCTCGATATCCGGCTGTGCGTGCCAAGGCTCGACGCGAAGATGGCGGTGGCCATCAGGGGCGCGGCGATCCAGGCATAGGTGTGATAGCCGGAGCGATCGAGCAGGCCGCCGGCCGAAGCAGCTTCGGGCGAGAAAATGGCGGTGAATACGAAAATGCCCATCAGGATGCCCCCGGCGACGCCGAAGAAATACCTGTAGGAAACGAGTTCCGTGCGCTCATGATAGTTCTGGGTGAACTCGGCCAGGAGCGCCGTGGACGGAATTTCATAGATACCGATAAAGGTCCGCGTGATCGTGGTCATGATCAGCAGATAGGTAAAGAGAACGGTGTGGGAGGCTTCTGCGGGAGGAAACCAGAGGAGCAGGTAGAAGACCCCCACGGGCAGCACGGACGCATACATGAAGGGATGCCGCCGGCCCCATTTGCTCCGCAGGCTGTCAGACCATTGCCCGACCACGGGATCGAGAATGGCGTCCACGACCATGGCCATCATGATCGCGGCGCCAACCCAGGCGGCCGGGAGGCCCATCACCTGGTTATAGTAGATCATCAGGAGGGCGTTGAAACCATGGTCCTTGATACCGAACGCTATGGTTCCAACGCCGTAGACGAGTTTCGTCGACCAGGGCAGTTTTCCAGCCTTTTCAGCCATCGACTACTCCCCCGGCCGCCGGATCAGAAGCGCACTTGCAGCTGGACGCCATAGGTGCGCGGCGGGGTGAGGTAAAGCGTGGTGGCCGAGCCGCCAGCGGGGATCGCCGTCAGCGTGCCGGTTGCCCCGTCATAGCCCTGTTCGTCGAACACATTCTTGACGTAGCCAACGACGCGGTAACGGTCTGCCGGGCTTTTCCAGACGCCGATGAGGTCCACCTGATCGAAGGCTTCAGTCTCCGAATACGGACGGTTGAAGACGCCGTGATAGGTGGCGTCCTGCCAGGAATAGTTGCCCGATACCGTCAGATCGCCATTTGCTCCAAGCGGGATGTCATAGCTGACATTGAGGCCCAGCTTGTTGGGGATGGTGCGCGGCAGCATCTGGCCTTTGAGATCCTGGGGCTGGTTGCCATTGGCATCGATCGGGCCGACAGGCTGCGCGTCGGGTTGCAGGCCAAGTGGGTCCACGACATCAATGAAGCAGCAGGCGCTGCGCACTTCGGAGTCGTTATAGGCATAGCTCGCAAGGATCCGCAGTTGGTCCGTAGGCGTCCACATGGCTTCGAGTTCGACGCCCTGGGCGCGCGAATCTTCAATATTGAAGAAGCGCGTGAGCCGCACACCATTTTCCACCACATCCAGCGGCGCCTGAAGGCCGTCATAGGCATAGTAGAAGTAGCTGGCGTTCAGCTGCAGCTGGTCACCGATGGATTTCTTCATGCCCACTTCGTAGGCGTCAAGGGTTTCCTTATCGGTCAGCGGAAACTGGCTGATGCCGCCGGCATTGAAGCCGCCGGATTTGTAACCACGGCTGTAGCGGGCGTAATAGTTCGTGCTCGCATCCGGTTGCCATTGGATGCCAGCCACGCCAGACAGCGCGTTCCAGTCAGCAGCGAGGCGGCGGCGGGCAAGGCCCGTGGCCGGATCAATCTCCACCGCGCTGGCAACGCCGGGGGCGTCGGCATAGGACACCGTTGCCGCCGTCAGGTCGATCACCGGCGCCAGGGCCCCAGAACCGCCGAGCGAAATACCCGGAATGATGCCATAGCCCAGCACGCGCAGCTGTTCGGAGCCATATTTCTCGTCCTGAGAATAGCGCAAACCGCCGGTAAGTGTGATCGTGTCAGTAACCGCATAGTCCGCCTGACCGAACACGGCGTAGGATTTGGTATTCAGATCGGAGATCGCGGTGACATAATCGCCGCTGGGATTGGGCGCGGCGCCAAACGGGGCGAGCATCTGCGGCTGGGCGGCGTTGCCGAAGTGCGATTCCTGATGAGCATCTTCATAATAGGCATAGGCGCCCAAAATCCACCACAGGTCCGAATCGGTCGTGGACTGAACAGTCAGCTCATGGCTGGAATAGGCGCGGTCTTCGATATAGCCGAAGGTGCGGGAGGGATAGATCGTCGCCGGGGCGCAGATCGGGCCGATATTCTCGATCAGCCAGGCGCAGTTCGGCCCGCCGGTGAAGAGTTCACCGGCGGCAATGTTCGCCGGGTCCAGTGGGTAGGTGTAGGAGATGACGTCTGTGTTGTCGTCATCACGGTTCGAATTGTAGTCGAAGATGCGGTAGCCGCCGAGATATTTGATATCGACGGTCGGCAGGCTCCAGGTGGCGATGGCGGCAAAGCCGTAATTGCCATCAACATTGGACTGGGTTGGCGTGTTCGCGTTGAACTTGCGGATGTCATCCACGCCCGGATTGGTGGTGGCGGATCCGGCCTGGGTGAGGCCCGGCATGTAATAGCCGAAGGCGTTGCCCGGCGTCAGATAGCCCGGCGGGAAGGGGAAGGGATCATAGGGCGAGGCGAGGTTGGTGCTGCGATTGCGCAGCGAGGCGTCGAGATAATCCGCCTTGAGCCACAAGGAGAAACCTTCTGCCGGGTCCATGTCCAGCTGGAACTCCGCATACGTTGTTTCATTCGCGCCGCCCTCGCTGGGGCCGCCGGCAACGTTCTTGTAATAGCCGTCTTTCTGATCGCGGAACGAGCCGCCAAGCTTGGCGCGGACCTTGTCGGTCAGCGGGCCGGAAATGGCCGCTTCGATTTCATAGGTCTGGTAGTTGGCGATACCGGCGCGGGCTTCGGCGGTGAAAGTCTCTGTCGGCCGTTTGGAGATGACGTTGATGGCCCCGCCGATGGAGTTACGGCCATAGAGCGTGCCCTGCGGGCCGCGCAGGATCTCGACTCGCTCGACGAAGAAGTCACTCTTGCCGACGGCGCTGGTGGAGGAATCATAGATGCCATCGGCGTAGGTCGCCACGCCGGGATCGGAGCCGTTGGTGTTGGTCTGGCGGCCCACGCCGCGGATGAACACGCGGTCGTCGCCTGATGAGAAGGCAAGGCTGGGCGTGAAGCGGGCAAAGTCTGCCAGGCTGTCTAGGGCGAGTTCCTGGCGCGTCTCTTCGGTAAAGGCGGTCACGGAGACAGGCACATCATTGAGGCTCTGCTCACGCTTTACGGCGGTGACGGTGACCTGTTCCAGACGCTTCACTTCGCTGGAGTCGGTGTCTTCCTGGGCGATGGCCTGGCCCGTGGCAACAATGGCCAGCGCGCTTGCGGCTGCCCACAAAGATGGTCTCTTCATTGTCGTATTCCTCCCAATCATCCTGTTTTTGAGTCAGCCGTGGCCTAGATGATTTTCGGCAGGATAAGATCGATTAATATATTTGCATAGGGTTATCTTGAGTTTCCGTTGCGTTCGGTGCTGGCCGGGCGGCGGGCCGGGGATGCTTGCGCCTGCGGCCTGCCTGCTGTTACCCCTCGGGAAGACCAGAGGGCGGCGAGATAATGAGGAGTGCCGGGCATGAAATATGGGATACTGGGCGCTGGCCTTGGCCTGCTGGTGTTGGCCGGGTGTGGGCCACAGGCGCCGGAACAGGGGCCCGCGCCGGAGGCCGAGGTGCAGACTGATCCGCTCGCCAGCCTGCCCCCGCCGAGGGAGGGCGTAGCGACAGACCGCTTCGCGCGCCTGGCACTTTCCTGCGTTCACAAGGAATATCCCAACAAGATCAGCCATGTGCTGAACTCCGCCGCTGACGCGGCCCCGCCGCGCCAGCTTTATCCGGCCTTCTATGGTTGCTTCGACTGGCACTCCTCGGTGCATGGCCACTGGCTGCTGACGCGCATTCTGAATACGGACCCGCAGACACCTTATGCCGGCGCCATAAAGGCGGCGCTGGCGCAGAGCTTCACGGCGGAGAATATCGCCGGGGAGGTCGCCTATTTCCAGCAGCCGGAGCGGGCCTCCTTCGAGCGCCCTTACGGCACGGCCTGGTTCCTACAGCTGATGACGGAGCTGCGCCAGGCGGAGTTCGCCGAGGCGGCCGGCTGGGCAGAGACACTCGCCCCGCTGGAAACGCTGATCGCGGACTATACCAGCGCCTGGCTGCCGAAGCTCGTTTATCCCATCCGCGCAGGCACGCATAACCAGACCGCCTTTGCTTTTGGCCTGATGATCGACTGGGCGGACGCCACCGGCAACGCAGCCTTCCGTGAACAGATCGCTGCCAAGTCGCTGGAATTCTACAGCGGAGATGTTTCCTGCCCGCTGGCCTATGAGCCTTCAGGGGAGGATTTTCTCTCGCCCTGCCTGATGGAGGCAGACCTGATGCGCCGCGTGATGAGCCGGGAGAACTTTGCTGCCTGGCTCACGGCCTTCCTGCCGCTGATCCCGCAGGATGGGCACGGGGACTGGCTGGCGCCCGGCGTGGTGCTTGACCCGTCCGATGGCAAGCTGGTGCATCTTGATGGGCTGAACCTCACTCGCGCCTGGGCGATGGAGGGGATTGCGTCGGCCCTGCCGGAGGCCGACCCGCGCCGCGCCGCGCTGCTCGCCTCAGCGGCGGTTCACAAGGAAAGCGGCGTCGCTGCCGTCAGCGAGGAGCATTATGCCGGCAGCCACTGGCTGGCGAGCTTCGCCACCTATCTGGAAACGCGCAGAGGCATTCCCGCCGAATGAAAGCCCGGCTCTCCTTCGGCCCTGGCGCGCTGGTTGCGGCCGCTTTCATTGGTCCGGGTACGGTAACGGCCTGCACGCTGGCGGGCGCCAATTTCGGCTTTGCGCTCGTCTGGGCGCTGGTCTTTGCCACGTTCGCCACGATCATCCTGCAGGAGATGACCGTGCGTCTCGGCATTCTGGGCGGGGCGGGGCTTGGCGAAGCGCTGGTCGCGCCGGGGACGCCAGTGGCGCTGAAATGGGGCGCAATCATCCTTGTGCTGGCCGCGCTGGCACTGGGCAATGCGGCCTATGAGGCGGGCAACATCACGGGCGGCGCGCTGGGGATGCGCGCCATCCTCGGCGAGGGAGACGGCGTGCAGAGAGCTGCTGCGCTCGCCACCGGCCTGATCGCCGCGCTCGTACTCCTGCTTGGGCGGTACAAGACGCTGGAGCGGTTTCTGATCGGCCTCGTCATTCTCATGAGCCTCGCCTTTGCCGCCAGCCTTGTGCTGGTGCGGCCGGATATCGGCGCGATGCTGGCGGGCCTGAGGCCGCAGTTGCCCGATGGCAGCCTGCTGACCGCCATGGCGCTGATCGGCACGACGATTGTGCCGTATAATCTGTTCCTGCATGCCGCCGCCGTGCGCGAGCGCTGGAAGGAGAATACCGAAGGCGGCCTTGCCGCCGCGATTGCCGATACGCGCGTTTCCGTTGGCCTTGGCGGGCTCATTTCCATCCTTGTGCTGAGCACGGCAGCGGCGAGCCTCTTTGGCGCGGGGCTGGTGATCAGCAGCGGCGCGGATATGGCCTCGGCGCTGGAGCCGGCCTATGGCCCGGCGGCGCGAATTCTTGTCGGCGCAGGCCTCTGCGCGGCGGGGCTTTCTTCCGCCATCACTGCGCCGCTCGCCACCGCCTATGCCGTGTGTGAAGTGACGGGCCGGCCAAAGTCCGGCTGGCTGTTCAAAGGTATCGCGCTGACGATCGTGGCCATTGGGCTCAGTGTTGCGCTGCTGGGCATCCGTCCGGTGCAACTGATCCTTGTGGCGCAGGTGGCCAATGGCCTGCTGTTGCCGATTGTGGCTGTGTTCCTGCTGATCACCATGAACCGGAAATCCGTGCTGGGGGATCATGTCAACGGGCCGGTGCGCAATGCCCTGGGCGGTCTTGTCGTGCTGGTGGCGGCGTTCCTCGGGTTGCGGCTCATCCTGCGCGCGGTGGGCATCTGGCCATGACGCGCAGCATCTGTCTTAACGCCGATATTGGCGAGCTTCCGGGCGAGGCGGGCCGGGCGCTGGACCGGGCGATCCTCCGCCAAGTTTCCCGCTGCAGCATCGCTTGTGGTGGCCATGCGGGCGACACTGAGTCGATGACGCAGACCCTCCAGATGGCGCAGGAGTTTGGCGTGCTGGCGGGCGCGCATCCTTCCTATCCGGACCGGGAGGGATTCGGACGTTCCCGGAACAATGTCTCTGCGGCAGAGCTTGCCACTTCGCTTAAGGATCAGGTGTCAGACCTGCTGCGCATTGCGGCGGCGACCGGTACGCAGGTGCGCCACATCAAACCCCATGGCGCGCTGTATAATGATGCAGCTAAGGATGCCGGGCTTGCTGGCATGGTCGCCGCGTTGTGCGCGGAAACCGGCATTCCGGTTCTGATCGGCCCGCCCGCCTCCCAGATGGAGCGCGCCGCCAGGGTGAGCGGCCTTACCTATGTTGCGGAGGGCTTTGCTGACCGCGCCTATGAGGCCGATCTCAGTCTTACCCCGCGCAATCTTCCGGGGGCTGTCTTTCGTGACGCGGAAAGCCAGAACGCCCAGGCGCTCTCCATTGCGCTGCGCCACGAAGTGATTACCCGCACGGGGGAGACCGTTCCTCTCCATGTGCAAACCCTTTGCCTGCATGGCGACACGCCGGGCGCCGCGGAGAATGCCGCGCGGCTGCGCACCGTGCTGGAAGCCCGCGGCGTTACGATACGCCCATGAGCGCGCCGGAAATTTTCTTCGTGGGGGATGATGCGCTCGCCGTGAAGCTGGCTGAGCGCGCAGCGCGTCACGCGCTTGCAGCGGCCTTGCGCGCATCGGGGCAATGGGTGGACGTAGTGCCGGGGAAGGGGGAGGTTACGGTTCAGTTCGATCCGCTGGTTGTCCCGCCCCGACAGGCAGAGGCCTTGTTGCGCCAGCAGGCGGTAGATATTCCGGAAACGGAGGATGTGTCGGTGCAGACCATTACCCTCCACATGCAGGCCGATGACACAGCGGGGCCGGACCTTGCCCGTATCGCAGCCGAAAATGGCCTGACGGCCGAGGCGTTCCTTGCGCGCATATCTGCCTCGCCCCTGATCGTTGACATGATGGGCTTCACCGCCGGATTTGCCTATGTTTCCGGGCTGGATCCTGCGCTCATCGCGCCGCGTCTCGATACGCCCCGGCAGAGGGTTCCGGCAGGCTCGGTCGGCATGATCTCCGGACAGCTGGGTCTTTATGCGCTTGCCGGCCCGGCAGGCTGGCCGATCATCGGGCGTATCGCCGAGCCGTTGTTTGACGCCCGGCGGGAGGCGCCCTTTACTCTGGAGGCGGGTGTCTCCATCCAGCTGGTGATCGAGCGTTAGGCATGGTGGTGACAGTTCTCACGCCCGGGCCCCTGGCCACCCTTCAGGGCAGCGCTCGCCGCGGCCTGCGCCATCAGGGCATTCCCGCCAGCGGCCCGGCCGATCCGCTCTCCATGGCGCTCGCCAACCGGCTTTGCGGCAATCTGCCGGATGTCACCGCTGTTGAAATCATCTTCGGGGGCGCCGCTTTCGAGTTCCGTCAGGATACGGTATTTTCGTTCGCGGGCGCGGCGCTTTCGGCTACGCTGTCCGGCGCGCCCGTGCCCGCGCATGAAACCCTTGAGGCAAAGAACGGCGATGTGCTGGCATTTGCCCATCCCGCTGCGGGCGTGCGGACATATCTCGCCATTTCGGGCGGGCTCCGCGCGGAGGCGATGTTCGGGAGCGCGTCCACCTTCCTTCCTGCCGGATTTGGCGGGTTCTTGGGCCGCGTGCTCCGGGCCGGAGATCAGATGGAAGGGGCAGGCGCGGCGAACAAGCCCCCGCCTCTCGCCACGCCTACCCCCCTGCGGCCGCACATGGCGCGCGCCCACAGTCTGAGAGCGGTTCCTGGTCCGGACTTTGCCGCGCTGACGCCTGCCGTCTGGCGGGAAACCTTCCAGACAACCAACCGGATGGACCGCACGGGGCTCGAACTCACCGGCAACTGGCCGAAGCCGGAAGCTGGTGCGCACCGCCCGAGCGCGGCCCTGTTTACCGGCGCCGTACAGCTGACGCCTTCGGGAAACGGCTTTGTTCTCCTGCCGGACGCGCAGACAACCGGAGGCTATCCGCACATCCTGCAGGTAATCCGGGCAGACAGGCATCTGCTTGGCCAGATCGCGCCGGGGGACCGTGTCAGTTTCCTGACGAGATCCGTGGACGATGCATATCAGGATCTCCGGGCAAAAGCCGGATACCTTGCAGAATGGCTGCCGGAGTTTTGCTTCTAGGGCGCAGGTCCGTCCGTTGGCGAACTATCGGCGCTATAACATCGGTTGTCCATTTCCCGCTCGCGAGCATGCGCAGCAACCCACCACGCACCCAGCACGAAGCCGAAACTCGTCCCAACCCAGAACATTACAAGAGAGATAAACCAAGTCACAATCCACACCTCCTTGGTGGCCCAAGGCTTAGGAAAATGATCCCCGTGGAACTATCGCGTGGCGGCGTTTTCCAGCGCCTATCCCCAGCTTGTTCGCTGGGTCTGTGGATAGTCCGCTTCTGTTCGCCGATATTTGAATGTCAGTATACGTGGTTATCACAAATTAAGCAAGAATTGCGTTACAAGAAAGTCATGACACGGAACATGTATATATCCACATTGTCATGAAGGGCGGCTGAAACATGCCGCCTGAGCCGAGGGGTGTGTCACCATGAGGCAATGCGCCTAGATCTTTGTGGGGGTGGCCGGCGCGCGTCTTTCGAATCGGGTGGGTGGGATAAAGTCGGCTGCCAAACCGGTGCGGCAGCTCTCTTCAGGCATGGGGGGCGGCCGTCCTCCGCTGCCCCGGCAACCCCTCCCAGCGGGCGGCCGGGCTGTCCTTGGGGAATGCGGCGCGCGCTCCTGTTTCGGTCACGTGAGTGTGTTCCTGGCCGTAACGCGACCGGAACGGGTAGGCTCTTGACAGAAATAATAGATGGATGTCCAACAAACATCATATGGCCCCAAGAGGCGATAATAAGACATCCTGGGAGGATACATTGTCATTCAAACGTAACGTGCGGCTTCTGGCCGGTACGGCCCTTGTCTGGTGTGCGGCGCTGGAAGGCGCCTGGGCACAGGAAGCCACCACCCCCGCAGAACCTGAAGCGGCCGAGCCCGCCGCGCAGGAAAACGACCGGCGCCTCTCCACCGTCACCGTCACCGCGCAGCGCCGCGAAGAGAGCGTTCAGGACGTGCCGCTGGCCGTGACCGCCGTCACGGGTGAGCAGATGGCCGCCCTGCGCGTGGAGAACATCGAGAATATCAGCCTCATTTCGCCCAGTATCACGTTCAGCAAGACCAACTCCCCGGCCGCCTCGTCGAACATCCAGATCCGCGGCATCGGCACGACCGGCCAGTCACGCGTGTTTGAAGGCGCCGTGGGCGTGTTCATTGACGGCGTTTACAGAACGCGCTCCGGCCAGGCTCTGTCGAGCTTCCTCGACATGGACGGCCTGCAGGTTCTGCGTGGTCCGCAGGGCACGCTGTTTGGCAAGAACACCTCGGCCGGCGCGCTGCTGCTCAACTCGGCTGCGCCCAATCTTGATGAAGTTTCCGGCTTCGTTTCGGCCAGCTATGGCAACTACAATGCGTTCGACGTTTCGGGCGCGGTGAATATTCCGGTTACGGACACGTTTGCGCTGCGCCTTGCCGCCAGCCATTCGGAGCAGGACGGTTTCCTCGAAAGCCCGGCTGGCAAAAGCGAGGGCGACCAGAATATGGATTCGTTCAAGCTCAGCGCCCTGTGGGAACCAACCGACGCGCTCTCGGTCAAGCTGATCGCCGACTATTCCAAGCAGGATGACGAAGTGGGGTATGCCACCGTCAACGTTGTGGATGGCCCTCTGACGCCGCTGATCAACGCGCTCACCCTGGCAAACGGTCTGGCCGTTCCCTCCAACAACATCAATGACTATCAGGCCAGCATCAATACGCCGACCTCGAACAAAGTCGAAGACAAGGGCATCGCGCTGCTGGTTGACTGGGATGTTGGCCCCGGCACGCTGAAATCGGTCACCGCGCTGCGCGAGTATGATACTGTTCAGAATGCAGACGCAGACTTCACCGGCGCAGACATCCTGAACATCAACGAGCTGTTCAACTCGCAATTCTTTTCGCAGGAATTCACCTATGGCGGCGAGGTTTCCGGCGCGGTGAATGCGAACTATCTGTTCGGCGTCTTCTACTCCGATGAAGAGTTGGACATGGGCCGCAACCTCTCGCACGGCACGCAGGCGCAGGTCTTCTGGAACACGCTGCTCGGCGCGCAGGGTGTGCCCTCGGCCATCATCAATGCGGCCCCTGGCGAATGGGCGCGCGAAGTGCTCATCGGCACGGCGGAGTCCCTTGCTCTCTTCACGCATTGGGATTTTGCGCTCACGGACCGGGTCAACCTGATCGCGGGCCTGCGCTATTCGGAAGACGACAAGACAGGGTCGTTCTACTACGATCTCTTCCGCGATCCGGTGTTTGATCCCTTCGCCATTGCTGGTTCGGGCCCTGGCCCGGAATACGCCCGCAACTTCTCCGACGAGGCAGTCTCCGGTACGCTCAGCCTGCAATACCGTCTGAACTCGGACGTTATGTATTACGCAAGCTATAACCGCGGCTACAAGGCTGGCGGCGTCAACGTCGACGCCAGCGGCGCCGGCGTTCCGGGCAGCTCGCTCAACCCGCTGGATACCGGCTCGTCAGCGAATCCAGTGTTCGCGCCCGAAACCATCGACGCCTATGAAATCGGCGCCAAAGTGGACTGGATGAACGGCGCGGCCCGCACAAACGTCGCCGTTTTCTATAACGACATTCAGGATCTTCAGGTCGCCCAGTTCCTGGGGCTGATCTTCACCATCCTGAACTCGCCGGAAGCGGAATCCTACGGTGCGGAGTTCGAGCACACCCAGGCGCTCACCGATTATCTGACCTGGAACGCTTCGGCCACCTGGCTGCCGGAAGCGAGCTATGGCGAAGATGCCGGCATTGGCGTCCTCTCCGGCCGCCGCTTCCCCAACGCCCCGGAACTCTCCGCCAACACTTCGCTGAACCTCAATTATGAGCTCTCCGGTGGTAAGGCGCTGACGGGTCTCGTTCAGGTCCAGTATATGGGCGACCGGTTCACCAACACTGCGTCGAACCTGAAGGAAGATGCGGTCACGCTGGTGAACGGCAATATCGGGCTCACATTTGACTCAGGGCTTTCGGTCTCTGCCTTCATCCGTAATGCGTTCGATGAGCGCTATGTGATGCAGCACTTCAACACGCCGATCCAGGACACCGACCGGAACGGCTATGTGGCCGCCCCGCGCACCTTCGGTGTGTCTGTCCGCAAGACCTTCTGATCCAATTCCATCTGCCGCGGCGGGAGAAATCCCGCCCGCCGCGGCCAACTTTATTACGCAGGCGCACAATGAGGCGCCTTGTTTCCTCCCCGAAACTGGCGCGCTGCGCATGTTGTGCAGCGCCGCATTTTTCAGCGGCCCCGTCATCCATTTGACAGGCTGTTGCAAACACGCATCAATGTTCCCGATGCGTACAAAAGATAATCGGGCAGCGCCAAAAAGCTGACCCTGAATCTCGGGGGAGATAATGAAACAACATGAGCGTCGGCAGCAGTCGTCGGATAAACTCATCAATGCCTGTCTGGAGCTTGCCTCTGAGCAGGGCGTCTCAGCACTCACATTTGATAATATCGGTTTGCGGGCCGGATACAGCCGTAATCTGGCTTTCCAGAAGTTCGGCTCCAAGGGCGGCCTGCTGGAAGCCGTCATCAACCATCTGCATGAAGTGATGTCGGAACGCCGCCGCCGTCAGGATCTCGACTCGTTGCCGGGTCTGGACGCGCTGCTGCTCTATTGCGACGTGCATATCGCTGCGCTCGACAAAACATCGGAGATGAAGGCATATTTCATCCTGATGAGCGAGGCGATTGCGGCCATGTCCGACATGCGCGAACAATTTGTCGGCTCTCACCTGCGCTCGGCCACCGAGCTCATGCGGATCATTCGCCTCGGCCGGGAGGATGGATCCATTCGCAAGGATGTAAATGTCGAAATGGCCGCGCGCCTCATCGGCACTCAGCTGATCGGCATTTCTTCGCAATATCTGATCGAGCCGAGCTTCAATCTGAAAAAGGCCCGCAAGGAACTGCATCAGGTTATCCGCGCCGCCTATGCCGCCGGGCAGCAAGGCGATGCCTCGCGGAAATCTACCGCAGCAGTGTCGGGCAGATAGGTCGTCCGTTCACGGTAGGGAAGGCTGGTGCGCCGGTTGACGGTCATCCAGCGCGCTTATAGCGTCAGGGCCAGCCAGTCACCGGAGAGAAAGATGAAAACCCAGGCAGCCGTCGCCTATACCGGACAGCCCGGTTTCAAGTATGAAACCGTGGAAATCGAGGCGCCACGCCCCGATGAGATTCTGGTTCGCGTGCTCGGTGTGGGCCTTTGCCATACCGATCTGGTGTTCAGCTCCGGCGCGGCGCCTTATCCCTTTCCGGCAGTGTTCGGCCATGAAGGCTCCGGTGTGGTGGAAGCGGTGGGCGCGGACGTCACCAAGGTGAAGCCGGGCGACAGCGTGCTCATCACCTTCCGCTCCTGCGGCGCGTGTGACCGCTGCGGGACGGGCGACGCCGCCTACTGCCGCACCATGCCGCTGCTCAACTATACCGGCCGGCGCACAGATGGCACTTCGGCGATCAGCAACGAAGCCGGTCCTGTCTCGTCAAACTTCTTTGGCCAGTCCACCTTTGCCGGCCATGCCATCACCTATGAACGCAATGTCGTGAAGGTCGACCCCTCCCTCCCGGTAGAGATCATGGGTCCGCTCGGCTGCGGCATCCAGACGGGGGCCGGCGCCGTGATGCGCTCGCTCGCCGCGAAGCAGGGCTCTGCCTTCCTTGTCACCGGGGGCGGATCGGTGGGCCTCAGCGCCGTGATGGGCGCGAAGATCCAGGGCTGCGCCACCATTATTCTGGTGGAGCCGATGGAGTCGCGCCGCCAGCTGGCGAAGGAGCTGGGCGCGACGCATTGCATCGATCCCACGGCCACAGCGGACGTTCCTGCCGCCGTGCGCGCAATTGTGCCGATGGGGGTGGACAACGCGCTGGACACAACCGGCATCCCCGCAGTTCAGGCCGCTGCGCTTGCCTGCCTTGGCTCGAAGGCCACCCTCGGCCTCGTCGGCGTCAGCGCGCCGGGCACGCCGATGCCCGGCGATGTGAATACGGTGATGACGTTTGGTCAGGCCGTAAAAGGCATCATCGAGGGCGATTCGGATCCCGATGAATTCATCCCGGAACTGATCGAACACTTCAAGGCAGGCCGTTTGCCGTTCGACAAGCTGGTGAAGACCTATCGTCTCAGCGAGATCAACGAGGCCATCGCCGCCCAGCATCATGGCGAGTGCGTGAAGGCTGTTTTGATTCCCTAAGGACGGCGCACATCGGACTGGCGGATGTCCGCCAGCGTCCGGCAGCCCATCAGCGCCATGGTGATTTCCAGCTCCTCGCGCAGCGTGCGAATGAGGTGCGCCACGCCCAACGCGCCCGCGACGCTAAGCGCCCAGATATAGGGCCGGCCGATCATCACGGCGTCGGCGCCCAGCGCGATGGCCTTGAAGGCATCGCTGCCGCGCCGAACGCCGCTGTCAAACAGAATGGGCGCGGCCTCGTTCAAGCGCGCGGCAATTGCGGGCAGGGCGGCAATCGCGGCAGGCGCGCCATCCAGCACGCGCCCGCCATGATTTGACACCATCACGCCTGCTGCCCCGGCATCCACCGCGCGGGCAGCATCATCCGGGTGCAGAATACCTTTTACAAACACCGGTAGGCGGGTCGCCCCAACCAGCCAAGCAATGTCTGCCCAGCCTGGCGCGGCACGCATCATGGCGTCGAACACGGCGCTTTCGCCGGGTTTCAGCGCGGGTGGGGCAGTCTCCGGCGGCAGGTTGGCGGCCACCATTCCCGGCGGCAAGGCAAAGCCGGCGCGCTGTGCCCGGTTGCGGATGCCACCAATCGGCGCATCGACCGTTACCAGCAGCGCGCGGCAGCCGGCGGCTTCGGCCCGGCGCACCAGCGCTTCGGTGTCCGCGCGGGCCGGTTGCATGTAAATCTGAAACCAGACCGGTCCGCCTTGTCCGGCGACAGCCTCTATCGTCTCCGTTGCCATGCAGGAAACGGCAAATGGCGTCTGCATCACGGCGCTGGCCTGGGCGCTGGCAAGCTCCCCCTGCGGATGAAACAGCTTCTGCCAACCGACAGGCGCCAGGATGAAGGGATGGGAAAGGGCCTCGCCTGCCAGCGTCAGGCGCGTATGCCCGCCAGCCACATCGGCCAGAACGCGCGGGATCAGTGTCAGCGCTTCCAGCGCCTGGGTATTGGCGCGCAACGTAATCTCGTCGCCCGCTCCGCCGGCCAGATAGGCCAAGATGCGCGGGTCGAGCATTTTCTCCGCATACCGCTCATAATCACCAGCGCTGACGATATCCGGCGGGATGGCCGGGAGAGGGGCAGCGGCGCGGGTCATGCCTCCGCCCATTGGCGCAGGAGGTTGTGATAATGGCCGGTCAACGCCACCACTTCGGACGCATCGGAAATCTTGGCTCGCAGGGAGAGTATGGTCATGTCCAGCTGGAACAGCATGCCCCGGCGCGCATCATCGCGCACGCGGCTCTGCGTCCAGAGGAAAGAAGCGAGCCGCGCGCCGCGCGTGACAGGCTCCACGCGGTGCAGGCTGGTGGAGGGGTAGAGGATCGCGTCGCCGGCGGGCAGCTTCACCTCATGAACGCCGTAAGTATCTTCAACGATCAGTTCGCCGCCATCATACTCATCGGGGGAATTGAGAAAAACCGTGGTGGAAGCATCCGTGCGTACACTGATGCCGGTATAAGGGTCGGTATGGAGGGCGCTGTCGACATGATTGCCATAATGCCCGCCGCCTTCATAGCGGTTGAAACGCGGCGTCAGCACGGTGTGCGGCAGGGCGGCAGACTGGAACAGCGGATGGCGCAACAACGCCGCCTTTACGATCTCCCCCATCGGCTTTGCCTCGGGCGCATCAGCGGGCAGTTGCAGGTTCTGCTTCACGCGCGCCGCTTGCACCCCGGCGGTGGCGGCGCCATCGCGCCAGTCCGCCGCCGAGAGCGCGTTGCGGAGTAAGGCCAGCTCCTGTCCGTTCAGAACATCTGGAATATGCAGGAGCATGGCCGTCTTCCTTGCGTCAGAATCGGACGTTCAGCGACAGGTAAGCCGTGAGCGGCTGACCGGGGGTGAGACGCGCGCCGGAATTGTTCAGTGTCGAGATATAATCCTCATCGAAGAGGTTATACACGTTGAGCTGAAGGGCCAGCTGCTCGCTGAACTCATACCGGGCCATCGCGTCCACCACCCAGGCTTCCGGGATCACCGGAACGTTTTGGGTCGAGATGTCGGTGGCCGGGTTCACCACGCGCTTCTGTTCACCGGTATAGCGGGCGCCGCCGCCGAAGGTGAAGGCGGGGGTCAGCTTGTAGGTGCTCCAGACGGTGGCAGAGAGATCCGGCGACCAGCGCGCGGCTGCGCCCTGGGTGTTGTTGCCGGTCGTGCCTTCGGTCACTTCGGTATCCATCGTCGTCAGGCCGGCGGAGATCTGCCAGTTCTGCGTCAGCTTGCCGACAGCGGAAAGCTCGATGCCTTCCACCTTGCGTTCGCCCAGCTGCTCATAGGTGTTCGATCCCGGATCGAGCACCGCCAGTTCATCCTTGTTCGTGGTCGAATAATAGGCGGCCGATACCGCGAGGTGTTCGCCGAAGAGATCCCATTTCGTGCCAACTTCGAGGCTCTCCGTTTCCTGAGGATCGAAGGCCGGATTGTTGATGCTGGATTCCGAAGACGACAGCGAGAAGTTCGCTCCGCCCGGAGGGGTCAGCGCGTTGCCATAGCTGATATAGACGCTGCCATTTTCGCGCGGCTTGTAGAGCGCGGCCAGCTTCCAGCTGACGAGGCTGCCATCTGCGGTGATTGAGGTTGGCACCAGCGTGCCCACCGGCAGAGCTGGGTGCGAGGTGGCGGTGGAAACCGACACGGCATCATAATCGATGTCGTAATTTTCCGCGCGCAGTCCGGCGGTGAAGAACCATTTCTCGTCCAGCTTCACCGTATCGAACAGGAAGGCAGCCAATGTCGTGGTGCTGCCATCGGTTTCTGCGCCGGTTGCGTAGGGAACGGCCAGGCTGACATTGGCAGAGGGATTGTAGAGCGGCGCGGCCGGAATAGTCAGGCCGGTGGTCGAGAAGGAAAGCGACTTCTGGCTTTCATACAGGGCCTCGAGGCCGGTCGAGAAATCATGCACCAGGCGGCCGGTCGTGAAGCTGCCGGTGAGGATGGTCTGGTTGCCGAGGATTTCGTTCGTCTGGTCCACGCGCTGGCGTGAGCGGGAGACGGTCCAGGTGGCGGGATCAGAGGAAGGGGCAGACAGGGCGTTGATGCCCGTCAGCACACGGTCCATCTGTGTCTTACCATAGCGGGACGTATTGGTCAGCGTCAACCCGCCGCCAAGGTCATGGATCACCTTGGCAGTGATCATGTTGGCTTCCACATCTTCATAGTCGGCGCTGCTGCCATAGAAGTTGGAAGGATCAACTGCTGCGCCCGCGCGCAGGTCCGCGTTCGCGTTATAGAAACCTTCAAGGCCAATGGAGGGAATGCCGCCATCGGGCACATTGTCCTGAACGATGTGCTGGCCGAACAGCTGGAACTCCGTACCCGTGCCTATGCCGAAGGCGATGGAGGGCGCGATGCCGTATCCGGTGCTCGTCACTTCGTCCCGGCCCGGCACCGGCATGTCCTGCACCATCACATTGAGGCGCACGCCCGTCGTCTCGCCAAGCATCTTGTTGGCGTCGCCGGTCAGGCGGACGCCGCCCTCAGTGGTGGCCCCGGCATTGAGGGCCGTGAAATCATCCGCACGCGGCGTTTTGGAAACCTGGTTGATATAGCCCGAAGAGGCGCCCCGGCCGATATCGGAGCCGGCTGGCCCCTTGGCCACTTCAATCTGTTCGAGGTTGAAACTGTCGCGCGTCACGGCGCCCAGGTCGCGGATCCCGTCCTGGAAGATCGAGCTTTGCGAGGAGAAGCCCCGCATGGTGAAGGTATCGCCAGAGGAGGTGTTGCCGTTCTCGCCCAGCTGCATCGTGATGCCCGGCGTGTTGCGCAGCGCTTCCATGAGGCTGACGGCGCCCTGGTCGGCAATGAGATGGCCAGAGATCACGCTGATCGTCTGGGGCGTGTTGACCAGTTCCTGGGTCAGCTTCGGGGAGGAAACGCGCGGCACGATGTAAAGGGTTTCACCCTCCACAACCACCGTCTCTTCGCGTTTCTCCGGGTCGGTGTTGCGGGCGTCGTCGGCTTCCGCATGGGCGGCGAGCGGGCCGCTCAGGGCGGCAATCAGGGCAAGGCTCGTGGTCAGTCCATGTTTGCCACTGCGTATCATTATCGTCTCCAGAATGTGGGGGCGTCCGGGCGGCGCAGGTGCTTGCGCCAGGCGCGGACGAGGTTGGCTGTCAAAATGCCCGCAAAGCGCGGGGATAGGGCAGGCCATGAACGTGCCAGGGAGGTCCGGTGTCCCATGCGGCTCGTTGGGCCGCAGGCGGAAATGGGCAGAACCTCCCGAGAACGGCCATCGGGCCGGATGGAAAACCTCTCCTGTTTCTTTCCTCTTGGGGGGCGCAAAGAAGGCTGATCCCTGCTTCACGCAGCGGACTCAGTGGCTCCAAATCACCCCGGAACAGCGGGTAGGCCTATTGAGAATGGTTTGCAAGATGAATCTTGCAAATGCTTCACATTCTCGTTTGTGTGTGCTGAGGGCGCAGCAAGGAGGCCCGAAGGCGCTTAACCGGCGCTGTCGGGGTCAAAGTGACAGAAATAACGAGCTCCCCAGGAAGTTACCGGACATCTGGATACCTTCCCACAGGCTCACTCTATAGGTCGCCCGCTTAAAATTGATTGGATCAATAGTTTCGCCTGACGCACTCTCTCCGGACAGATTCACACGCGAGGAGAGAAACAATGGACGGCAACGACCTGCCCCCCCAAGACAAATGCCCCGTCATGCACGGCGCCATCACGGTTGCGGGCAATTCCAACACGGCCTGGTGGCCGGAAACGCTGAACCTCGACATTCTTCACCAGCACGACACGAAGGTCAGCCCGCTTGGTAAGGACTTCAACTATCGCGATGCGGTCAAGACGCTCGATTTTGAAGCCCTCAAGAAAGACATGCACGACCTGATGACCAACAGTCAGGAGTGGTGGCCGGCTGACTATGGCCATTATGGCGGTCTCATGATCCGTCTCGCCTGGCACTCCGCCGGGTCCTACCGTCTGGCTGATGGCCGCGGCGGTGGCGGCTCTGGCAACATCCGCTTTGCCCCGCTCAACTCCTGGCCGGATAACGGCAACCTCGACAAGGCCCGCCGCCTGCTTTGGCCGATCAAGAAGAAATACGGCAACAAGATCTCCTGGGCCGACCTGATCCTGCTGTCGGGCACTATCGCGTATGAAAGCATGGGCCTCAAAACCTATGGCTTCTCCTTCGGCCGCGAAGATATCTGGGCGCCGGAGAAAGACGTTTACTGGGGCGCAGAGAAGGAATGGCTCGCGCCGTCTGACTCGCGCTATGAAAATGTCGACCAGCCCGAGACGATGGAAAACCCGCTTGCTGCCGTGCAGATGGGCCTCATCTACGTCAACCCGGAAGGTGTCAACGGCAAGTCCGATCCGCTGAAGACGGCGGCCCAGGTTCGCGAAACCTTTGCCCGCATGGCGATGAATGACGAAGAAACCGCCGCGCTCACCTGCGGTGGTCACACCGTCGGCAAGGCCCATGGCAATGGCGACGCCAGCAAGCTCAGCCCGCCGCCGGAAGGCACGGACCTCGAAGCCCAGGGCTTCGGCTGGCTGAACCCGCATATGGACGGCAAGGCCACGAACGCCATCACGTCGGGCATCGAAGGCGCCTGGACCACCCATCCCACCAAATGGGACATGGGCTACTTCAAGCTGCTGTTCGGTTATGACTGGGAACTGACGAAGTCGCCGGCCGGTGCCAGCCAGTGGCGCCCCATCAACATCAAGGAAGAAGACATGCCGGTCGATCCGACAGATTCTTCCAAGCGCGTCATGCCGATGATGACCGATGCCGATATGGCGATGAAGGTGGACCCGACCTACAACGCCATCTGTCAGAAGTTCATGGCGGATCCGGCCTATTTCGACGACTGCTTCGCTCGCGCCTGGTTCAAGCTGACCCACCGCGACCTCGGCCCCCGCGTCCGCTACATCGGCCCCGACGCGCCGAAGGAAGATCTGATCTGGCAAGACCCAGTTCCCGCCGGCGACACATCCTACGATGTGGCTGCCGTCAAAGCGAAGATCGAAGCCTCTGGGCTGTCGATCTCCGAAATGGTCTCCACCGCCTGGGACAGCGCCCGCACGTTCCGCGGCTCTGACCTTCGCGGCGGCGCCAACGGTGCCCGCATCCGCCTCGCGCCGCAGAAGGATTGGGAAGGCAACGAGCCCGCCCGCCTGCAGAAGGTGCTTTCGGTGCTCGAGCCGATTGCCCGGGAAACAGGCGCCAGCGTGGCAGACGTGATCGTCCTTGCCGGGAATGTTGGTATCGAGAAGGCCATCAAGGCGGCCGGTCTCACTATCGCCGTTCCTTTCGCGCCGGGCCGGGGCGATGCCACGGCAGAACAAACCGACGCAGCGTCCTTCTCCGTTCTGGAGCCCATCGCTGATGGCTTCCGCAACTGGGTGGCGAAGGAATATGCCGTGAAGCCGGAAGAACTGCTGCTCGACCGGGCTCAGCTCCTCGGCCTCACGGGCCCGGAGATGACGGTTCTCCTCGGCGGCCTGCGTGTCCTCGGCGCCAACCATGGCGGTACGGCGCATGGCGTGTTCACCGATAAGGTTGGCGCGCTGACGAATGACTTCTTCGTCCACCTTACCGACATGGGCTATCGCTGGGTGCCGAAAGGCAAGAATGCGTATGACATCGTGGACCGGAAGACCGGCGCCGTGAAGTTCACCGCAACCCGCGCAGACCTGGTGTTCGGTTCGAACTCCATCCTGCGCGCCTATGCCGAAGTCTATGCCCAGGACGACGCGAAAGAGAAGTTCGTGAAGGACTTCGTGGCAGCCTGGACCAAGGTGATGAATGCAGACCGGTTCGATCTGCACTGATCGGCCAGCGAACTGAAAAACAGGAAGGGCGGTTCGTGAGAGCCGCCCTTTTTATTTGCCCGAACGGGGGACGATTATCCCGTCTGCCCATCCAGCGCCAGCTGCACCCAGGCGCGCGTTTCCGCTTCCGGGCTCTCAAGCCCCTGCGCCACGTCTACGCGGTAGTGCGGCGCCACGCGGGCCAGCACCATGGCGTAAAACTTCTGTACGCGGGCAATGTCGTCCTGCGTATCGCCATCCCACGCCTCGGTGGCTTGCCGCTCCGTCGCCAGCGTGTCCAGCCGCGCCAGCATCTCGCGCACCTCCAGAAGGCGGCAATTGTCCGCCATTTTCTGCAGGCGCTCGGCGTCCGGCATGTCATAAGGGGAAAGCCCCTCATGGGCTGCGGCGGAAAGATAAGGCAGCAGGGAAATCTTGTTCACAGCCGGCCCCTGCCATTCCTCCAGCAGGGCCCCCCAGATTTCCTGTGCCTGATCCGTCCAGAGACGTTCCTCTTCGAGGCTGGCAAAGCCTGAATTGAACGGGTCGTCGGGTTTGTAGCCATTCTGGAACAATTCGTCCCAGCGCCGGATGCGCTCGATCAGCTCGGCGCTGAAGCCAAGGCTTTCCGGATCAATATTGGTATAGGTCTCGTCATCCCATAGCGGCCAGCACTGGTATTCTGGCGCCAGACGCAGGCAGCTCGGCGGTTTGGTGGGGTCATAGTCTGGCCCTTCATCCTCTTCCGGATCAAGAAAGTCCGGATAGTTTTTGCCCTTCCTGCTGGAGGGGCCGCTGCTGGTATTTGTCAGCAGAAAGACGAATGCTGCCGTCAGCGCGCCCATCGCGGCAAGATCAGCCAGCAGGCCGGCAATCCCCGTGCCCAGCCAGATTCGCCATAGGTTCTGCTGCTCCGTCATCAGTACCAGGGCAAATACGCCCACATAGATCAACAGCGCGTTGCGCGTCGCTACCCGGCCGCGCCGCTCCGCCTCATCGGTGACGGGACGGTGGCGCGCGGCCCAGAGGAGGTATCCGGCCTGTGCCGCGATGTTCAGGGGGAAGATCACCAGCGCCGCCCGGCTCTGCGCCATCAGCGACAATCCCGATGCCAAGGTCAGCCAGCCGCCAATCGTCAGCAGGCGGGTTGCCGTCTCCTCAACGCGGTCGCGTTTCAGGGTGATGGCGGCAATCGCCTGGTCCAGCAGCCGGTCCATCGCCATGCGCCGGATGAGCACCACCCCGCCAAGCGTGTAGAAAAGACCGATGGCAAAGACAATCCAGGGCAGGGCGGTCAGCATGGCGGTCTGTCAGCTCCGGAAGGGCAGAAGGGGGCTGCTCCACCGTTAGTCAGGATCGCTTGCGCCGCCAGCCCCTGAAACGGGGGAGTTCAGAACGGCGAAATTGCCAGCCGGATGATCTCCGTCAGCCGCTTCTTCAACTTTTCGCGCACCTCTGGATCATCCGTCATGTCGCCGGAAATATGCTGGCTGATCGACGTGCCAAGCAATACTGCGCCAAACAGCTGTGAGCGCTCCTTGGCATGCTCCCCGCCGATCACCTCGGCAAAGGGCCCATGAAACCGTTCGTGGATTGAGGCGCGCACAATCGGGCCGGCAATCGGGGAGTTGCCCGAATGCAGCATGACGAGGATATCCTCCAGAGGCTTGCCGTCATCTTCCGGGTCGAACATCAGCTCGCCCACTCGCTCTGGCAGGCCTTCCAACTCGCTGCCGATCACGTCCACGCCGCGCTCGCCCGAATTCATCACGGCGGCGAAAAGCTCTTCCTTCGATCCGAAATAGCGCGACACCAGCGCCGCATCTGCCCCCGCCAGAGAGGCGATCTCACGGATGCCGACATTCTCGTAGCTGTCGCGTGCAAACAGGGTTCGCGCCGCGCAGAGGATGGCGTTTTTGGTGCTGGCGGCGTCCCGGCGCCGGATTGGCTGACTACATTTCATACGTTTTCCTACCCCACAAAAATTAATTTGTCATCACCTGTTGACTTACGCTTCCCGCGACGTCATATGCGGTCAACAGCTGATGACTTACAGGCGTTTCCCCACCGTTCCGCCTTGTTTATGAAGGAAAAATGAATGCGTTCGCGCCATTTTGCAACCGTTTCCGTTCTGGTAACGGCACTTGTCGTGGGGGCATGCAGCGCGCCCCAGGCACAAGAACAGGGCGGTCCTCCCCCGCCGCAGGTTGATGTTGCCGTCCCCCTCTCTTCCCAGGTTGCTGACTGGAACGGTTATACCGGCCGTTTCGAGTCCGTTGAACGCGTAGATGTACGTGCCCGCGTCAGCGGCTATGTGAAATCGGTGGCGTTTGAAGATGGTGCCCGCGTCAAGGCAGGGGACCTGCTGTTCACCCTCGATGACCGTCCGTTCCGCGCGACGCTCGCCCAGGCTGAAGCGCAGCTCGCTCAAGCCAAGGCGCAGCTCGGCCAGGCCCAGTCGGATCTGGAACGCTCCGAAAAGCTGGCTGAATCCGGCGCCGTGTCGGTCGAGGAACTCGAACGCAACCGCACCAGCCTGGCCAGCGCGCAGGCCAGCGTTGCCGCCGCCGAAGCCGGGGTAGAGGCCGCTCGCCTTGATCTCAGCTTCACGCGCGTGACCGCCCCCATCGATGGCCGCGTCTCGGCCCGCAATGTTGACCCCGGCAACCTCGTCGCTGGTGGCAACTCGGCCGGCGACATTCTCACCACCATCGTGCGCGACGAAGAACTCTACTTCACTTTCAACGTCTCCGAGGCCGACTATCTCCGCTACATGCGCGCCGAACAGTCCGAAGGCGCCGTGAAGGCAGAGGCCCGCCTGCAGGATGAGGCCACCTTCACGCGCCCGGGCGAAGTCATCTTTGCGGACAACCGCATGGGCGACACCACCGGCTCGATCCGTGTGCGCGCGCTGGTCGAGAATGAAGACGGGCTCATCCGTCCCGGCATGACCGGCGAAGTGCGTATCAACGGCTCGGCCCCTTACGCCGCGCTGATGGTGCCGCAAGCGGCCGTCCAGACCGATGGCACACGCCGAACACTGTTCCTGGTCAATGAGCGCAACGAGGTTGAGGCTGTTCCGGTCCAGCTGGGTCCGCTCAGCGGCAACATGCAGGTCATCACTGGGGGTATCCAGGCGAATGATCGCGTGATCGTCAACGGCCTGCTGCGTGCCCGTCCGGGCGCGACAGTCAACCCCGTTTCGGTTCAGCTTGACTATGAGACCGCGCCCGAAGGCCCGGTCACCGTCCAGAGCCGTCCGGCCATGACGGCCCGCCGCATCGCAAACTGACACGCGGCGGCCTGCTGGCCGTCAGCCTATTCCATTCTCTTCCTCCCAGAGAGACGAACCCATGCGCCTGTCCCATTTTTTCATCAAGCGGCCCATTTTTGCGGCCGTTATCTCAATTGTGATCACCCTGCTCGGCGCATTCGCGTTCCCGCGTCTTCCGCTTGCTCAGTATCCTGAAATTGCCCCGCCCACGGTGGTTGTCAGCGCGTCCTATCCCGGCGCATCGGCCGAAGACGTGGCTAACCAGGTTGCCGCGCCGCTGGAGCAGGAAATCAACGGCGTGGAGGGCATGATCTACATGACCTCCTCGTCCACAGCCGACGGTATGGTCATGCTGACCATTACCTTCGAGCCGGGAACCGATCTCGATACCGCTCAGGTTCAGGTCCAGAACCGCGTCTCCCGCGCGGAGCCGCGCTTGCCCGAACAGGTGCGTCAGACAGGCGTTTCCGTCAACCAGCAGGCATCCGGTTTCCTTCTGCTCGTTGCGCTCGTCTCGCCGGGCGGCCAGCTCGATCAGGATTACGTGGCCAATTATGCCGCCTCCACCATCAAGGACCGCTTGCTGCGGATCAATGGGGTTGGCGGCATTGAAGTGTTCGGGGGTGGTAACTATTCCATGCGCGTCTGGATCAATCCGGAACGCGCCGCCGCGCTGAACCTCACCTCCAGCGACATTGTCGCCGCCCTCCGTGCCCAGAACATCCAGGCTGCTGGCGGTACGCTCGGCCAGGCGCCCTTTGCCGAAACGGGCGCGCCCGAGTTCCAGATCCCGGTTCAGATACGCGGCCGCCTGATCGAGCCGGATGAGTTCGGGGATGTTGTCATCCGGCGGGATGCGGATGGTTCTGTCGTGCGCCTGCGCGATGTGGCCCGTGTCGATATCGGCGCTGAAACCTATCTGATGCGTTCTTATTTCGACGGGAAACCCGGCCTTGGCCTGGCTGTCAGCCAGCTTCCCGGTTCCAACGCGCTGGATACCGCAGAGCATGTGCTGGCGGAAATAGAACTGGCGAGCCAGGAATTCCCCGAAGGCCTGGAATACATGATCCCCTATAACCCGACAGAGTTCGTTGAGGCCTCTGTGTCGGCGGTGGAACATGCGCTGATCGAAGCGGTGTTCCTGGTGATGATCGTCATCCTCGTCTTCCTGCAAACCTGGCGCGCGGCGCTGATCCCGATCCTCGCGATCCCGGTCTCCATCATCGGCGTGTTCGCCGTGCAGCTGGCGCTCGGCTATTCGATCAACTCGCTGTCCCTGTTCGCCCTGGTGCTCGCCGTGGGTATCGTGGTGGATGACGCCATCGTCGTGGTGGAGAATGTCGAGCGCTCGATCCGCGAAGGCAAAAGCCCCATGCAGGCGGCCATTTCCTCGATGAACGAGGTGGGCGGCGCGCTGATTGCCATGAACCTCGTGCTGGTCTCGGTGTTCGTGCCCACCCTGTTCATGGGCGGTATTCCGGGCATCTTCTACGAGCAATTCGCAGTCGCCATCGCTTCGGCGGCGGTCATCTCGCTGCTGGTGTCGCTCACCCTGTCGCCGGCCCTCTGCGCGCTGCTTCTGAAGCCGCACGAAGAACACGGCCACAAGAAGGGCAACCCCATCCTCGCCCCTCTGCGCTTTGCCGGCAACGCTTTTAACAACGGTTTTGACTGGCTGTCGAACGCATATGGGTCGTTCGTCGCCAAACTCGTCCGTATGCTGGTGATCGTGATGATCGTGTATGCCGCACTTCTGGCCACTACCGGCTGGCGTCTCACGGCAACGCCCACGGGCTTCATTCCGGAGCAGGATCAGGGCTTCCTGATCGGCGTTGTCCAGCTGCCCGCCGGCGCGTCGCTGGAGCGCACCGACACCGTGATGCGGCGTGTCGTTGAAGAACTGCGCGCAACCGAAGGCGTCCAGGGCGTTGCCGCCATGGTCGGCATGGACGGCTCCAGCTTCTCGGCGGCGTCCAATGCAGGCACGATGTTCATCCGCCTGGCAGACTTTGAAGAACGCAAAGGCCGCGACGATCTCTCCGCCGTTGCCATCTCCCAGCGTCTCACCGGCCATTTCATGGCGGCGCTTCCCGAAGGCAACGCCTTCATCATTGCCCCGCCAGCTGTGCAGGGCATGGGGCAGGGCGGCGGCTTCAAGATGATGATCCAGGACCGCGCCGGTGTCGGCACCGCAGCGCTCCAGCAGGCAACCTATGCCATGATGGGCGCCGCTGCGCAGGATCCGCGGGTTACCAGCGTCTACACAACCTTCGACACCAACTCCCCCACCGTTCGGGTGGAGGTGGACCGCGACCGCGCCCAACTCCTGGGCGTGGAACCGGGGGACGTCTATTCAACCCTCGGCACCAATCTCGGTTCCACCTATGTGAACGACTTCAACTTCGTCGGGCGCACGTTCCGGGTCACCGCGCAGGCAGATGCCCCGTTCCGCGAAACGGCCGCCAGCATCGGCCAGTTCCAGGTGCGCTCGTCCACCGGTGAAATGGTGCCGATCTCTGCTGTGGCTCAAATCATCGATGGCTCCGGCCCGGTCCGCATGGTGCGCCACAACATCTTCCCGGCCATCGAACTCAACGGCCAGACTCCGGCTGGCGTCTCCACCGGTGAATCCCTGAAAGCGATGGAAGAGATCGCCGCTCAGGTTCTGCCCGAAGGCGTCAGCTATGAGTGGACCGAGATGGCCTATCAGGAGAAGGCGGTCGGCAATTCCAGCACGATGATCTTCGTGATGGCCGTTATCTTCGTCTTCCTCGTCCTGGCCGCCCAGTATGAAGCCTTCACGCTTCCCTTCGCGGTTATCTTCATCGTCCCGATGTGTATCCTTGCCGCCACCATCGGCATCAACATCGCCGGCATGGCCAACGACATTCTCGCCCAGGTCGGTCTCATCGTCCTTGTCGCGCTGGCCGCCAAGAACGCGATCCTTCTGGTCGAGTTTGCCAAGCAGCAGGAAGAAAACCACGGCCTCACACCGCGGGAAGCCGCCGTCTCAGGAGCCCGGATGCGTCTGCGCCCCATCCTGATGACGTCCTTCGCCTTCATCTTCGGCGTTATGCCCCTGGCATTCGCCACCGGGGCAGGGGCCGAGATGCGCCAGTCGATCGGTATCACCGTGTTCTCCGGCATGATCGGGGTGACAGTGTTCGGCCTGATCTTCACTCCGGCCTTCTATGTCATTGGACGGATGATCTCGAAAATTCTCCCCGGCTCAAACCACAGCCATGACG
Organism: Hyphomonas polymorpha PS728; assembly: GCF_000685315.1. Classification (GTDB taxonomy): domain Bacteria; phylum Pseudomonadota; class Alphaproteobacteria; order Caulobacterales; family Hyphomonadaceae; genus Hyphomonas; species Hyphomonas polymorpha. The sequence continues at coordinate 1,675 of NZ_ARYM01000007.1, read as the reverse complement.
ATCACACACCCACGCCGGTCGAAGGAGGCCAGGCATGACACATTTCAAACTCACCACCCTGACCAGTGTTGCCGCGCTCGCCCTGGCGGCCTGCGCTACGGTCCCGGCCGCCCCTGACAGCACTGTCACCCCCCGCGTCGAAGGCGCGTTGATCTCGGCGGAGAATGCCGGGGTCACCGATGCGGCTGTGCCGAAAGACTGGTGGCGCCTCTATAACAGCCCGGAACTGGACAGCCTCGTCCAGACGGCACTCGCCAACAACCGCACCCTGGCCGGCGCGGCGGCAAATCTGGAGCAGGTGCGCGCAGGTCTCACCGAGGCGCGCTCCGCCCTCCTTCCGTCCACCACCGCCACCGCCAGTGGTCAGTATGCGCGCGATCCGAGTTTTGCCCCGGGCGATGTGGAGACCGATGTTTATTCCCTCGGCTTCCAGACCAATTATGAGGTCGACATCTTCGGCCGGGTCAGCGCTAGCATTGATGCGGCCCGCCAGGATGCCGCCGCTGCGGAGGCGGCCTATCAAGCGGCCTCGCTGATGGTGGCCGGTGAAACCGCCCGCGCATGGATCGATTATTGCGCCGGCAATATCCAGCTTGAAACAGCCGAGTCGAACTATGGCCTGCAGGAAGAGACCCTGGGTCTCACGCGCACGCTGTTCGATGCCGGCCGCGGCATCCGCCTGGATGTCGTGCAGGCCGAGGCCGCGCTGCGCCGCGCCGAAGCCGATATTCCGTCCGTGCGCGCTGCACGTGACGCCGCCTTGTTCCGCCTGGCCCGCCTGACTGGCCAGACCCCGCGCGAGATGAGTCAAGCGGTCCCCGCGTGCGAGAGCATGCCGCAGCTCGTCTCGCTCCTCCCCACCGGGGAAAGCGCAGCCCTCCTTGCGCGCCGTCCGGATGTGCGCCAGGCGGAACTTCAGCTTGCCGGCGCGGCGGCCCGTGTGGGCATCGCCACGGCAAATCTCTATCCCTCGGTCAGCATCGGCGGCTCGGTCAGCACCGCGTCGCTGGGCGGGACAGGTGACCTCTTCAAGGAAGACGGCCTCAGCTTCGGTATCGGCCCGCTGATCAGCTGGAACTTCCCGAACGTGGCCGCTTCCCGCGCGCGCCTGAAATCGGCAGAGGCCGGCGTGGACATCGCCCTCGCCAATTTCGACGAGACCTTCCTCACGGCGCTGGAAGAGGCCGAAGTCGCCCTCACCAACTATGCTGCCGAGAAAGAGCGCTATACCGCCCTGGAAGCTTCTGCCGCAGCGTCCGAAGAAGCCGCCCAGCTTGCCCGCACCCGTTACCGCGCCGGCTCGGCCAACTTCCTCAGCGTCCTCGATGCAGAGCGCACCTTCATCGAAACCCGCACTTCGCTGGTCCAATCGGAAGCGGCAAAGGCTAGCGCGGAGATCAACGTCTTTATGGCCATGGGTGGCGGCTGGGCTGACTAGCTCTGGCTCCACCAGTGGCCCAGCACGGCGCGGGATGGCACCAGCTGTCCCGCGCCGTGTCCGTTTGTGTCCGGATTTGTCCGGTTCCTGTTGGAGTTTTTTTGGAGGTTTCCGGAAAAAACTCCAACGCCGCAGCCCTCACTTTCCACGCCCTCTGGGAGAGGGGGGACCCTCGGCATTTCCCAGGTAAAAATCTGGGACCTTCTCTCCGACCTTCCCCAAAACCGGCCGCGCCCC
>NZ_ARYM01000006.1 GCF_000685315.1 Hyphomonas polymorpha PS728 | reverse complement strand
CCGGCGCACACGCCCAGCGGCTGGCGCATCGAATAGACATCAATGCCTGGGCCGGCGCCTTCGGTGTATTCGCCCTTCAGAAGGTGGGGCACGCCGCAGGCAAACTCCACCACATCCAGGCCGCGCTGCACGTCGCCTTTGGAATCGGCAATCACCTTGCCATGTTCGGACGAGAGCATATACGCCAGCTCGTCCATATTGGCTTCGACCAGGCGCTTGAACTCGAACATCACGCGCGCCCGGCGCTGCGGGTTGGTGCTGGCCCAGGCGGGAAAGGCCGCCGTCGCAGCGTCCACCGCAGCGCCCAGTTCGGCCTTCGTTGCGAGCGCCACACGTGCCTGAATCGCGCCCGTATTGGGGTCGTAAATATCCCCAAACCGGCCGGATGTTCCGGCGACAGTCTTGCCATTCACAAAATGATGAACTTCGCGCACGCGCGCTCCTCCTGCTTATCGGGCCTATGCGGCAGCCGCAGCACAATCTGCGCGCCGTCACGGCGTTTTTGATGGTGCGGGCTTGCCGCATTTTCCGGTGTCTTGCAAGGAAGCCGGCCGGCCACACGGCGCGCTTGACGCGGCGTTCCTGCGCTGCCTTTGCAAGAAAACTGCACATCCCGTTGGCCTGTTCGGCTCAATTCTCACGCTTGTTCTGGTGAGGGCCTCTACCCGCCCTCTGCCGCTCAACGGAGATGCGCTGTGAAAACACTCACATCCGCGCTGACATTTCTCGTCATGACGACAGCCCTGGCGGCGCCTGTCGCCTTGGCCCAGCCTGCCACAACAGAGGCCGACGCCCTTATGCCAGCGCCCATCCCCCAGTCCCTGCCCGCTGACGCAATTGTTTTGCAGCGTGCCATCATCCGCGACCCCGGCGTGATTGCGCCGCTGGACGCGCTGACCATTCTCGTGCCCGATGGCTGGACCACGCAGGGCGGCATCGTTCAGCAGCGAGATCGCTGCTCTGACATTTTCGGCGTGGACTGGAGCGCAACCTCCCCGGATGGCGCCTCCAGCATATTCATCTTCCCGACCGAAGGCTGGCAGGCCAGCACAACCCCGATGAACGCTACCTGCCCCCCCGCCACGTTCACAAGCGCGGAGCAGTATCTCAGCGCCCGGGTGCAGGCCTCCTTCCCCAATGCCCGGATCACAGCGTATCGCCCCCGGGAAGATTATGCCAAAGCCGCCGCCCAGCAGGCGCATGACCTGCAGATGATGGCAAATCAGGCGGGCGTCGGTATGCGTGTCTGGGCCGATGGCGGCGAAGTGGAATTCACGTTCCGCGGACAAAACGGCGCCGAGATGCAGGGGCTGGTTGCAGTCACGGCCACCTTCATGATGTCCGAGCCTCTCTATAATCCCATGGGCGGCGCGCCATTGCAGACGCTCAGCGCGGCCACCCTGGGCACTTTTGGCGCCGTCGCCCCAACGGGGCAGCTGAACGTCCCGCTTGCCGAAGCGGTGCGTCGCTCCCTCACGCCGCAAGCTGATTGGCTGGAGAAGTTATTCGCTATCAAGGCCCAGCTCGGCCAGATGGCCGCACGCAACACCGAGGAGCGTGCCGCCATGATTGTCGCCGGGGGCGCCGCTGCCACCAAACGCAACATCGAAACGTATCGCAAGATGGCCGAGGCAACCCGCGCCAATGACATGCCGGACCCCGTGAAAACCAGCTCGGATGGCCCCACCAGCAAACGCTACACGACCGATGAAACGGACGACCGCATAGAGCGGGAAAGCATTGAAGGCATTCGCGGGGTGGAAACCTATCACGATCCTGTCGATGGCCGTCAGGTGCAGCTTGATGCGACGTACGACAATGCCTGGCGGGTAACCAATCAGGACGCCTACATCCTGACCAACGACCCGAACTTCAATCCCGGCCTCTACAATATCGAGGCCACCCAGCTGAAGACTGTCAGATAGTCGAAGCCTCGGTTCAAGCCAGCGCGGGAACCGCAAGCACGTCCACTGGCGATTTGCGCAGAACCTCCTCGGCCACGCTGCCGAGAAAGAAGCGCCGGATGCCGCTATGGCCCTGCGTGCCCACCACAATCAGCTCTGCGCCAATCTCCTGCGCCACGGCACATATCGTCTGCGCCGCAGTTCCGCGCTGCAAACGGGGCAGAACACCGCTGTGCGCAAGCCCCATCTGCTCCGCTACGACTTTCAGATTGTCTGCAGACGCTTCCTGCTGCTCGGCAATGTAATGCTGGATGTCGGCTGTCGTGGTGCCTGCCGTCGTCATCAGACGGATGGCCGGTGTGTCGAAGACATTGCAGAGATAGACCTGCGCCCCGGCGGCCATTCCACTCCGGAAAAAGCTAGTGGCTGCCAGCACGGAGGCCTCCGAGAAATCCGTCGTCAGCAGTACGCGCCGGTAAGGGCCATCTTCAGCGTTCACCGCCATAAGCACCGGCACACTGCTCTGCCGGATCACCTGCTCGACATTCGTTCCTGTGAGCATTTCCCGCAAGTTGCGGCGCCCTGGCGCGCCGACGACAATCAACTCCGCCTCTTCGCCGCGGGCGGTCTCCAGGATAACCTTGGCCGGATCGCCCTCTTTGAGCTGCGCTGCCGCGCCCGCCGCCTTCGCCGCTTCGTTCAGCTGATCCTGAGCATCTGCGTCTCCTGCATGAACAAGCAGCAGGTCGGCCTCTGTCTTTTCGGCAAGGTGCATGGCGCGCGCCTGCGCGCGGGCACAGCTTTCAGAAAAACGGGTTGCGGCCAGTATCTTGCGCAAGATCACCCCAATAATGCCCACACCCTGTGAATTGGCTGGGAAAGCGGGTCTGTGGTGCCGGCTACAGGACTCGAACCCGTGACCCTCTGATTACAAATCAGATGCTCTACCAGCTGAGCTAAGCCGGCACTTTGCCGGTGGCTACAGGGGAACACGGGAGGGGTCAAGCGGGCATTCTGACTTGCGGTCCCCCTTGCGGCGCCCCGGTTCTGGCTATGCTTGCCATGCGCCGGTTGAGCTGTTTTGCTGCTCGCTAACGTTTCGAAAGCCCTTCCGCATTGCCTCCCTCCCCGCCTCGCGCCCTGACGCCCGATCTGCTGCGCGCCTTTGCCCTGATTGGCATTGCCGTGGTGAATGTGTCCGGCTTCGCTGCGCCGGCTACGGACGGCTTTTACGGGACAGGCCTGGAAGCCCCGGCCGACCGCGCCGCATATACGGCCATGTCAGGCCTGTTCCTGATGAAGTCCTATCCGCTGTTTGCGATGATGTTCGGCGCCGGTCTCGCCTGGCAGCTGGAGGCGGCAGGCCGCGCAGGAGCAGATGCCGGCGCGCGCTATTTCCGGCGGATGGCCGCGCTCATCGTCCTGGGCGCCCTGCATTTCATCTTCTTCTGGTATGGCGACATCCTGATCACCTACGGCCTTCTGGGCTGCCTTCTTTTCACCCTGCGCGGTGCCTCGGCGGCCTCACTGGTTCGCCTCGGGCTCGGCCTGATTGCGCTCAACACGCTGATCCTCTTCCTCTTCGCTGCCCTGCTTGGCGCGGGGGACGCCCTTGCGCCTGAAGAGATTGCGAAAGCGCGCGCCCCTTCGGCCAATGCGGCGCAGGTCCGCGCCTTCACCGAGGGCAGCTTCCTGGACGCAGCGGCCTGGCGCCTGTCACAGCTTCCCCTCATCCTGCCCAGCATGCTGATCCAGCAGGGGATCGCCGTCTTCGGATTCTTCTGCCTCGGGCTTGCTGCTGCGAAAGCCGGCGTGATTGACCAGCCACAGGCGCGTATCTGGAAGCTCTCGCGCTGGGTTTTCCTTTCCGTCGGCCTGCTGGGCAGCCTCTGGGCGGCCAGCCTGATGACCCGCGCCGAAACAATCGTGTCCGGCCAATACATGCTGGCCGGGGCGGTCCTGATGGCCTTCTCGGTATTCTCTGTTTTTGGGTATGCGGGCATCATAGCGCTGGCCTCTCAGGGCAGCCCCGGCCCCATCCGCCGGTTTCTGGCGCGTGCGGGGTCGGCCTCCCTGACGGCGTACCTGTTGCAATCCCTCCTCCTTTCCTTCCTCTTCGCGGGCTATGGCCTGGATCAGTTCGGGCGCATGAGCGCGGCTGAGGCGATCCTAACGGCACTCGGCGTAGGGTTTGCCTCCCTCGCCTTCACAGGTATCTGGCGCAGCTTCGCGGCGCGCGGGCCTTTGGAAGTCCTGCTGAGGCGCGTTACCTATTGGGGCCGCGCCTAGAGCTTTCCTTTACCGGCGAGGGCGTTAAAAGGCGCGTTCTCCAACAGAAAGGCTCTGAAAAGGCCCCATGACCCAGCAACGGCGCATCCTCATCACCTCGGCCCTGCCCTACATCAACGGCGTGAAGCATCTCGGCAACCTTGCCGGCTCGATGCTTCCGGCAGATGTGTATGCCCGTGTGATGCGCCTGATGGGCCATGATGTGACCTATATCTGCGCCACTGATGAGCATGGCACCCCCGCCGAACTCGCCGCCCAGGCGGCTGGCCAGACCGTGCAGGCCTATTGTGACGAGCAATACGAGATCCAGCGCAAGGCCGGCGAAGGCTTTAACCTGTCCTTCGACTGGTTTGGCCGCACGTCTCGCCCGGCCAACCACAAGATTACCCAGCATCTTGCCCAGCAGCTGGAAAAGAACGGCCTGATCGAAGTGCGCACTTCAAAGCAGGTTTACGCCGTCGATGACGGCCGCTTCCTGCCGGACCGCTATGTTGAGGGCACCTGCCCCCATTGCGGCTACGAAAAGGCGCGCGGCGACCAGTGTGACAGCTGCGGCCGCCTTCTAGACCCCGTTGACCTGATCAATCCCTACTCGGCCGTCACCGGTAGCCGGAATATCGAGATCCGGGATACTGACCATCTCTACCTGCTACAGACGGGCATGCAGGATCGCATCCGCGAATGGGTGAACGAGAAGGGCAAGAACTGGCCTTCGCTGGCGGTTTCCATCGCCAACAAATGGCTTGATGAAGGCCTGATTGCCCGCTCAATCACGCGCGATCTCAGCTGGGGCGTGAAAGTCACCGATGCTGACGGCAATCCGCGCCCCGGCTTTGAGAACAAGGTCTTCTATGTCTGGTTCGATGCTCCGATCGGCTACATCTCTGCCACGCAGGAATGGGCCGAAGCCACTGGCAATGACTGGGAAAAACTCTGGCTCACCGACAAAGGCGCCGACCAGACAGAATACGTCCAGTTCATGGGCAAGGATAACGTCGCCTTCCACACGGTCAGCTTCCCCGTCACGCTGCTGGGCTCTGGCGAGCCGTGGAAAACGGTCGACAAGCTGAAAGCGTTCAACTGGGTCACTTGGTATGGTGGCAAATTCTCCACCAGCCAGAAGCGCGGCGTGTTCATGGACCAGGCGCTGAGCCTTCTGCCGTCTGACTATTGGCGCTGGTATCTGATCTCCAACGCTCCGGAAGGCTCCGACGCGGCGTTCACCTGGGAAGGCTTCCAGGCAGCCGTGAACTCCGACCTTGCCAACGTGCTCGGCAACTTCATCAACCGGATCACCAAATACTGCGCCTCGAAATTTGATGGCAAAGTGCCCGAAGCCGGCACGCCTGGTGAGGCCGAAGCGTGGATGGCCAACGAGCTGGCAGAGCGCCTGCCGCGTCTTGTCGAGTTCTACGAAGCGATGGAATTCCGCAAGGCCGCCGCCGAGACACGCGCCATCTGGGCAGCGGGCAACGAATACCTCACCAAGGCAGAACCTTGGGTGAAATACAAGAATGACGTGGATGGCGCCGCCGTTGGCGTGCGCGCGGGCATAAATCTCGCTGCCCTCTTCGGCATCATCGCCCAGCCGATCATTCCGGATGCGGCAAAGAAAATCCTCGATGCGCTCGGCATTCCGGAAGAAAACCGCAAGATGCCCAGCGGCTCAAAGGCCGAGGACTTTGCCGCCCTGCTTGATGCCCTTCCGCGTGGCCACGCCATCACCCCGCCGGATGTTCTCTTCCAGAAGATCGAGGATGCCCAGGTGGCGGAATGGACTGAGCGCTTCGGCGGCGGCAAGGAGTAGGCTCCATGATGCGAACCGGAGGTTGTCAATGTGGACGCATCCGGTTTCGCGCAGCCAGCTTGCGCGACAATCCTCATGTCTGCCATTGCCGCATGTGCCAGAAGGCAACGGGCAATTTCTTTGCTGCCCTAGTGGGTGTCCCGTATGCTGATTTTCAGTGGACGCGGGGAACACCGGCAGAATTTCATAGTTCCGGAAAAGCCCGCCGCGGCTTCTGCCGGGATTGTGGCACACCGCTCTACTATCGCCACGAAGACAACCAACACATCTCCATGAGCATTGGCGCTTTCGACAATCCCGCCTCCATTCCCCTGAATTACCAATTGGGCATGGAGGGGCGCCTACCCCAGATGGATCAGTTTGAAGTGCTCGATGATTTCGGCAGCACCGAAGACGACATGCCCGAAGAAGCCGCCCGCATCCGCGCCAGCAATAACCAGCACCCCGATCACGATACGGAAGACTGGACGCCGAAGGCTTAAGGGTTCCGGAAAACGACGGTCAGATTATTCGCGGGCATCTCGACAACCGCGTCTAATTGCAAGCCCGCCTTCTGTGCCAGAGGGACGAGATCACGGTCCAGATCCCGTACACCCCAGCGAGCATCCCTGGACCTCAGACTGGCATCAAACGCAGCATTTGACGGTGCAATCACACCATCGCGGGCGAAGGGCCCATACATCAACAATGCTCCGCCAGGCTTCAGCAACCGTCTGGCCCCGGCAATCAGCCCCTTTGCTGCCTCAAAGGGCGCGATGTGAACCATATTGGCGCTGAAGATCGCGTCCCACGCCCCCGCCTGTTCCGCCGCTTCCCAATCCTCAGATGACGCATCAATCTCCACCGGCCCATGCAGCCGGACTGTCACGTCTGCCCCGCGCCAGGCCCGCTGGCTCGCAAGACTCGGCGGGTCAATGTCGGAATAGGTCCAATCCAGCCCCGGCAGTTCCTCGACCAGGAACGCGCCATGCTCCCCGGTTCCAGACGCAATCTCCAGAACGCGCGCGGGCATCGCCAGATATGCTTTCAGCACATCGCATATCGGCTCCCGGTTCCGCGCGGCAGAGGGGGAATAGCGCCGCCCATCGCCGCCCGCGCCGCGATCTTCCAGCGCAACCGGTGGCTTATCCGCCATGCTGGGACTTCTCGAAGTCGAACATCTCGGTTGTCACGCTGGCTTGCCCGGCGGCCGAATAGCGCGGCCCAACTGCCCGTTCCGGCGCGAAGGCTGCGTCCAGCTGCGACACTTGCTCCGCCGTCAGACGAACCCCCGCGGCGGCGTGGTTCTCTTCCAGATGCCGGATGCTCCGTGTGCCCGGAATGGGCAGAACATGATCGCCCTTGGCCATCGCCCAGGCAATCGCCAGTTGCGCCACGCTGCACCCTGCTTCACGGGCAACCGCACGGGCTGTTTCCAGCAGCGGCAGATTTCCGGCATAGTTTTCATCAGAGAAGCGCGGGAACAATACCTTGCGCATATCCGTGTCATGGAATGCTGAGGGGTCGGCGGGCGGATCGGCCAGAAAGCCCCGCCCAACTGGCGAGAACGCGACGAAGGCCACCCCCAATTCTCGGCATGCCTCGAGGACGGCAATCTCGGGATTGCGCACCCATAGGGAGTATTCCGATTGCAGCGCCGCGACCGGATGCACCTTGTGTGCCCGGCGCAGCTGGTCCTCTCCCATTTCGGAGAGCCCATAGAAACGGATCTTCCCCTCACGGATAAGATCAGCCATCGCCCCGGCAGACTCCTCCACCGGCACCTTGGGGTCAGGCCGGTGAAGATAGTAGAGGTCAATCACATCGGTGCGCAGCCGCTTCAGGCTGGCCTCGCACGCCGCCTTGATGGCTTCGGGCCGCCCATCCAGCGTGCGCTGCTTTTCCCTGAAGCCCAGCACGCACTTGCTCGCCAGGAAATATTCCTGCCGCCGCTTGCCGAGCGCCTCACCAATCAGCTCCTCGCTGCGGCCAAGGCCGTAGATCGTCGCGGTGTCGAGGAAGTCGCAGCCGATATCCAACGCCCGGACAAGGAGGGCTTTCGCCTCATGCTCATCCGCAGGCGGACCATACGAATGCATGATGTTCATGCAGCCGAGACCGACAGGATGCACCTGCCGGTCTCCGATGCGCCGCCGCTCTACGGTCATCTGCCTACGCTCTCGGCTTGAAACGCTGCCGCAGGTCCGCCTTCAGGATCTTGCCATTGGCGTTGCGCGGCAGGGGTTCGTCCTGGAACTGGATTTCCACCGGCACCTTGAATGCCGCCAGCTGCCCCGCCACATGCGCGCGCAGGTCCGCTTCTGTCGCCGTCTTGCCCGGCTTCAACTGCACCACAGCGCCAACTTCCTCGCCCAGCACCTTGTGCGCAATGCCGACCACCGCGGCATCCATTACGGCGGGATGGTCATAAAGCGCGCTCTCGACCTCGATACAGTAGACGTTCTCGCCGCCGCGGATCAGCATGTCCTTGGCCCGGTCTACGAGATAGAGGAAGCCTTCCTCGTCGATGCGCGCAAGGTCACCGGTCACTACCCAGCCATTGCGGAAGGTCTCGGCCGTCGCATCCGGACGGTTCCAGTAGAGCCGGCAGTTCGCCGCGCTCTTACACCAGAGTTCGCCTACCTCTCCGGCCGGCATTTCATTGCCCTCGGGATCGCAAATCTTGAGCTCCACCGCAGCGGGCGGCGCCCCGGCGCTGGAGGGCCGGTTCACATAGTCTTCGCCGATGTTCAGCGTTGCGGTGGCGCAGGTTTCCGTCATGCCCCAGCCATTGCCGGGGGCTGCTTCAGGGAAACGTTTCTTGATTGTGGAGACGAGTTCGGGCGCAGACGGGGCGCCGCCATAGGAAATCGCCTGAATGGACGAGAGATCATATTTGTCCCTGTCCGGATGTTCCAGGATCTGCCAGGCAATTGCCGGAACCCCGCCCACCGCCGTGATTTTTTCGCCCTCGATGATCGGCAGCGCTTCGCCTGCGTCCCATTTATACATCGACACAACCTTGTCGCCCCGCAGGGCCGAAGGGATCAGGATGGCAAACGATCCGGTCGCATGGAAAAACGGAATGGAGATCAGCGTCGCGCGCATGGCATCGGGATCGGGCGCCGGCACAGGTTCACCCTTGCGCAGGAACATACGCGCCTGGCAGGCGGAAGAGTTGAACATGTTGGTGATCACCGCGCGATGCGTTGCCAGCGCGCCCTTGGGCTTTCCGGTCGTGCCGGACGTATACATGATCGTCGCGTCGTCGTCGGGGCCGATCTGAACACCCGTGGGTCCGGCGTCGGCAAGTTTGCCCCAGTCATTGGGATGGCCAACAATTGCGTCCAGCGAGGAGACACGCGGATCGGCAATCTCCTCGGCCGAGTCCCGGGCAATCAGAATGTGCTCCAGGTCGGGCAGCTTGTGCAGATGATCGCGGATGCGCTCATAAATCTGCAGGTCCATCACCGCCAGCTTTACCCCGGCAAAGGACAGGCCATATTCGAGTTCCTCAGCCGTCCACCAGGAGTTCATCGGTGTGGCGATCGCCCCAAGGCTCAGCGCGGCGTAAAAAGCCAGCGGCCACTGCGGATAATTCCGCATGACGATGGCCACCCGGTCGCCCTTCTGGATGCCGTATTTGTCGCGCATCTCGGCGGCCAGCTTACGCACGGCGAGATTCAGGGCGCGAAACGTCACGCGCTCATTCTGGTAGACGAGATAGGTACGCTCTGCGAACTGCTGGGCAGCCAGTTCCAGGATCACAGGGATATTCGGCGGCGCGTTCTTGTAGACCTTCATGCGGACGCCGCGGATCTCGGCGTCTTCGAGCTCCAGCGGCGATCCCGGCCCGGCCAGCGCGGCATTGGCCTGGGCGATCGACATAGCGGGCCAGTTCGGGGGGAGAAGGTCTGTCGACATGGGTTTCCTCGGGTTGTTTCTGTGCTGGCGCCAGACAACCACGCGCGCGCTGGATTATGAAGAGGCTCACATGCGACACGGCGTCATTTTTGTGTGAACCGGCGCCCAAATCCGGCGTTTGATGGCATGTTTTTTCTCTTCCCTCACCAAACCCCTCAGGTTCGGGTGAGTTCTGCCCCGTCAGCGAATGGCAATCATTTCTTCGAGATCGGTATCCGGGTTGAACTTCCGGGGCCGCGCTTTCCACGCCCAGCCGAGCAGCAATGGCAATGCAATCAGGACGAAACCGCCCTTGATGAAGACAGAGGCAGGGATATTCCCCGCCCCTATTGGTAACGCCAAGAGGACGCCTGCCAGCATCACCAGGGCTCCGAACGCGAAAGAGAGCAGCGGCCAGTAAATCTCTGCGCGCTCGCCCGCCCGGAACTCCGCCCCGGGATTGGACCGCCGCACGCCCAGCGCCACCTGCCACATCATCGGATAGAAGGTTTCCGCCCGATCCTCGAAATTTGCAAATCCGGCATAATGCATATTGGAAATCGTAACGCGGCACCGCTCCCCGGTCAGTTCCATCAGCAGGCGGCCGGGCTGGGCCCGGCTCGACGCCCAGGCGATGCGAACCCGCCGCACACGGTCATAAGGGATTGTCAGTTGAAGCGCGCCATCGGCGCCATGCTTTTCCAGCCGGTCCGGATAAGCGCGCCAGAGAATCTCGCCTTTCTCGAAGGCGGAAATTCTCTGGCGGAACTCCTTGTTTTCCATTCTGTCCCCCACGGTTCGGGAGACAGTCTACGCTTTACTTGCCGTAGTCGCAAAAGCGCAGTCTGCGGCTCGTGCCGTCGCGGTCAGCCACAGTGTAGGTCTGACCGGTCAGGCCAGTTTCGTCGCACAGATAGCCGATCTGATACATTGCCAGCTTCACTTCATTATCCGGCTGGATGTCATACTGTGTCATGAGATCGATGGCATCGAGGTGCCGGCCGAGTTTCATCAGCGCGTTGAAACGCTCCGTATGGGTTGCATCGGCAGAGGCCAGCACAGCGTTCATTGCCTCCAACTGCGCACGGGCTTCGGGCAGCTTGGCCTTGGCGCGGCGGGCGGCATCCGTGTTCGGATGGTTGGCAATCACTTCGTCGAAATAACCCACAGCGCCCGGCAGATCATATCCGGTCGGGCTCATGCTCAATACGCCCAGTTCGTAAAGAACGTCCGCTTTCTGTTCAGAGGTCAGTTCAGGATCGCCGGCGAGCTGCATCAGGCGCTGAATAGCGGCCGGCACATTGCCGGCAGTCTGCAGTTCGGTTGCCGTGCTCAGGCCCAGCTCATACTGGGAAGGCACAACGACTGCAGGCGCAGGTCCATCGCTGGGGGGCGCCTGCGTCGCGCACGCGGCGAAAACGAGAGCCGAGGCGGCGGCGGCAAGGCTGAGACGGATCATATCAAACTTCCTTCTTGCAGGCGGAATCATGAGGTTCGCGCACTCTCCATAACCTGCCGGAATGAAGCGGCACAGGGCAGAAGTGTGATGTTAGTGTGGCAAAGCCTCAGGCAGAGGCCAGCCGCTCAATTGCTGACAGGTCACCCCGGCCAAGTGCCTCGATGGCGCGCGCCGCAATATGGCGCGCTGTCAGGCCGGCTTGATCATACATCGCAGCCGGCGTGTCCTGATCCTGGAAGATGTCAGGCAGCGTCAGAACACGCACCTTCAGACCGGAATCCAGCGCTCCGCAATTGGCCAGATGCTCCAGCACGAAACTGCCAAAGCCTCCCCGCGCGCCTTCTTCCAGAGTGAGGAGCACTTCATGCTCTTTCGCCAGGCGTTCGATCAGCTCATTGTCGAGCGGCTTGGCAAAGCGGGCATCGGCGACCGTGGCGCTCAGCCCCTGCGCGGCCAGCATGTCGGCGGCTTTCAGTGCTTCCTGCAGGCGAGTGCCGTAGGAAAGGATCGCAATCGCGTTCCCTTCCCGCACAACTCTGCCCTTGCCGATTTCCAGCGGCTTGAGAATGTTGGGGATCGTCACGCCAACCCCTTCGCCGCGCGGATAGCGGAAGGCACTGGGCCGGTCATCGATCTGGAGCGAAGTCAGCACCATCCGCGCCAGTTCCGCCTCATCCGAGGGCGCCATGCAGACCATGCCCGGCAGCGCGCCGAGATAACCGATGTCGAAACTGCCCGCATGGGTCGCGCCGTCAGCGCCCACCAATCCTGCCCGGTCGATGGCAAAGCGAACCGGCAATTGCTGGATCGCCACATCATGCACCACCTGGTCATAGCCGCGCTGAAGGAAGGTGGAATAGATCGCGCAGAACGGCTTCATGCCATCGGCTGCAAGCCCGGCGGCAAATGTCACGGCATGCTGCTCGGCAATACCGACGTCGAAATGCCGCTCGGGGAACTTCTTCCCGAAAATGTCCGTACTCGTACCAGATGGCATCGCCGCGGTGATGGCGCAGATCCTGTCATCTGTCTCGCCCAGTTTCGCCAGCGTCTGGCCGAACACCTTCTGATAGGCCGGCGGCCCGGCAGCGCCCTTGGCCTGCTCGCCGGTGACGACGGAGAATTTCGAAACGCCGTGATACTTGTCGGCAGAATTCTCGGCAGGCGCATAGCCCTTGCCCTTCTGCGTCACAACATGCAGCAGGATCGGGCCGTCCTGCATCGCCTTGATGTTTTCAAGCAGGTCCAGCAGCGTGTCGAGATCATGCCCGTCCACCGGGCCGATATAGTAGAACCCCATCTCCTCGAAGAGCGTGCCACCCATCGCGAAACCGCGCAGATATTCTTCCGCGCGCCGCGCCGGGGATTCCAGCCCCATCGGCTGGATCACCTTCTTGGCAATCCGGCGCAGGCCCCGATAAGGCCGCGAGGAAACCAGCCGCGAGAAATAATGGCTCATTGCGCCCACGGGGGGCGCAATCGACATGTCGTTGTCGTTGAGGATAACGATCATCCGGGAACGGTCAGCCCCGGCATTGTTCATCGCCTCATACGCCATACCGGCTGACATCGACCCGTCGCCGATCACGCAGATGACGTGATTGTCCTTGCCCTGCAGATCGCGCGCCTTGGCAAAACCGAGGCCCGCCGAGATCGAGGTTGAAGCATGGGCCGCGCCGAACGGATCGTATTCGCTCTCCGCACGCTTGGTGAAACCCGAGAGCCCCCCCGCCTGGCGCAGGGTCCGCATCCGGTCCTTGCGCTCGGTCAGGATCTTGTGGGGATAGCACTGATGGCCGACATCCCAGATCAGCTTGTCGGCGGGCGCATCGAACACCGCATGGATCGCCACGGTCAGCTCCACCACGCCCAGGCCGGAGCCGAGATGCCCCCCGGTCACCGACACGACATCGATCACCTCATGGCGCACTTCCTCGGCGATCTGTTTCAGATCGGCGCGGCTGCGGCCTTTAAGGTCGGACGGCGCATCAATGGCGTCCAGGAGGCGGTTCGGGCGTGTCTCGGTCATATCTGCGTGCTTTTCTTGTCGTCGCGTGCCCGTTCTACCGGGGTCTGTTCAGCACATAATCAACGGAATGCAGCAGGATGTGGGCCTTGTCACGGAAAATTGCCAAATGTTCCTTGGCCTGCGCGGCGAGCAGCCGCACCCTCTGCCGGGCACCATCCACCCCCAGAAGGGTAACGAAATTCGCCTTCCCGGCGTCCTTGTCCTTGGAAAGTGCCTTGCCCACGATGCTTTCATCCCCCTCTGCATCAAGGATGTCATCGGCGATCTGATACGCCAGCCCCAGATCATTGGCAAAACCTGCCAGGGCATTGCGTTCAGCCTCCCGGGCGTGACCAATGATCGCCCCTGCCTCCAGTGCATAGGAAATCAGGGCTCCGGTCTTCAGCCGCTGCATGCGGGTAATGGTGTTGAGATCGCGCGGGCTCGCCTCCTCCAGCATGTCGATCATCTGGCCGCCCACCATGCCGCGCGCCCCGGCTGCGTCTGCCAGCCGCTCGATCAGCAGCACGCGCACCGCCGGGTCTTCGTGCGTCTCGCTGGACGCCAGTATCTTGAACGCCAGCGTCAGCAGCGCGTCCCCCGCCAGCACGGCGGTTGCCTCGTCAAAGGCCTTATGGACGGTGGGCTGCCCGCGCCGGAAGTCATCATCGTCCATACAGGGCAGGTCATCATGCACCAGCGAATAGCAGTGCACGCATTCCAGCGCCGCGGCTGTCCGCAGAAGGCTCTTCTCCGAGGCCCCGAACATGGCGCCCGTTTCCAGTACGAAAAAAGGCCGCATCCGCTTGCCATTGGCCAGCGCGGCATGGCGCATGGCGCGCATCAGATTGGCTTCCGGTCCACTGGCCGGGGGGATCAGCTGGTCCAGCGCCACGGTCACCTTGTCGGCAACTTCCGTCAGGCGTTGTTCAAAGTCTGACACTTCGCCCTCGTCCGGCCCCATGACGGCGAACCTAATCGAAGGCGGCCGGTTCGGTCGTCGGACCGCCGGCGCCCTGAACAATCTGCTCCACCTTCAGCTCGGCCGATTTCAGCCGCGCCTCGCAATGCGCTTTGAGAGCTGCGCCGCGCTCATAGATCGCGATCGACTTTTCAAGCTCGACTTCACCGGCTTCCAACTGGCGGACAATGCCTTCCAGCTCGGCCAGTGCTTCCTCGAAGCTCATCTTGTCCACGGGTTTGGATTTGACATCCGACATGGCGCGCCTGTCCTGAAAATTCGTTCCAGCCTGTCTAGAGCCCGCTGCCGGGCGCGACAACCGTTATCGTGTCACTGTCCACGGTATTCGTAGACGCGGTAGCTCCAATAGCTGTCCCCGCCATCCCGTGCACACACCCAGCCCAACTCACGCAGTTCAGGTCTCAGCATGCGGTTGAACCATCCGTGTGCGGCGAGATAGACTTTTGCGTCTGCAGCGGCCTCATGCAGCTTCAAAGCTGCTGCCTTGGCGCGCACACGCGCCTCGCCCACCGATTCGCCGTCCAATGAATGGCCGGTTAACCAGACTGTCCTGGCCAGCACATTCCATGTTTTGGGCAAGGCGCGAAAGCCATGCAGTTTTGGCGGCGGCAGCGGCGCTTCATTGAATACCGGATCATAGATCGCCGTCAGGTGCGGCGCGGCGCTGTCGGCCGTCTGCTGCGCGCGCAGGCGGGCGGATGCAAACACGATGTCCGCATCGGCCACCATGTCCCTCAATTCCTTGGGCGCTTCCTGCCCCTCCGCCAGCGGTCCTATTTCGTACTTGGCCCACCAGTCGATATAGTCCTGCCAGTGCAGGCGCGGCCCAAGATTGCGGTCCAGCGCAGGGCGGCCATGGCGCGATATGATGATCGGCCCACGGCGTTGCTTTGTCGATGTCGTGTTGGGCATCGCCAGTTATCCGTATTGCCGCAGAGGCCCCGCGCCCCCGTTTAAACCCGGACTAGCGGGGTTAGCGGCAGCGGGCAAGATACGGATTTCCGGGTCAAAGCCCCTTCCAGACGCGTTTGCGGCAGGGCTCATCGCCTTGCAATTTGCAGCGGTGGAAGGTCATCAGCACCGTGTCCGCGCGCCCGATCAGATGGTCGAGCGGCACAAAGCCGATGGACGCATCATCCGCCGCTACACGCAGAGGGCAGCCAGCCCGGTCCACCACGCCATTGACTGGCGGGCAATGGCCGGAAAGCTCGCGGCTGTCATAGGAATTGTTACGGTTGTCGCCGACCAGGAACATGTGGCCCTCGGGCACCACGAACAGCACCGTGTCATCCACGGCATGTCCGCGCAGCCCGCGATGGGTCAGCCAGGTCTTGTCCCCGATGGTCTCGCGCCATTCATGGGCAGTGTCGATCACATCGGTCCGGTCGGGAATGTAGCGCACCGTGCGCACGAATTCGGCATCCACAGGCTGGCCGTTGATCACCAGTTCTTCATTAATCATCTGAACCGTGTCACCCGGCAGGCCCACCACCCGCTTGATCATCACCCGGTCCGAATGGGTATGCTCGAACACCACCACATCGCCGCGCTCGGGCGTGCCCGGGAAGAAACGCCCTTCGCCCAGCGGCAGATATCGCCCGATGCTCAGGGGCAACGAATACCGGCCATAACCAAAGGCAAACTTGGCCACCGCCACGCGGTCGCCCACTTCCAGGGTCGGCACCATGCTTTCAGACGGAATAACGCGCTGTTCGTAAAGCAGACCGGTGAATAGCAGGAAGGCCGGCGCCACAATGGCAAGCGTCGCGCCCCATTCGCGCAGCTCCTGCTTGATCTTTGCCCAGAGGCCTGTCTCTGCTGCCGGCGCCTCGGCGGCCACGCTGTTTTCCTCAGTCATTCAAACCCCATAGCAGGCACCGCTCTCGCGCAGGCCGGGAAGTCTTAAACGATAAGCCGCCCCCTTGCGAAGGCGAAATGCCCCGCAACACTGCTATTCAATGTGAGGCGAAACAGCGCTTCAGGCGAGGCTGTAAAGCAGTGCGCCGTCCGTATCGGGCCGGGTTTTTACCTCCCCGCGATGGATCAGATAATTGAGGTGCGCCAGCGCCTCGCCCGTAGCGTTGCCCATTTCATCGTCTTTGATCGCCCGTCCGAACAGGGTCACGAAGGTCTCGGGCACCTTCACAGGCCCCTTCTCCAGCTTTTGCCGCAGGCGCGTCAGAGAGGTGTCATGCCCCGCAATCAGGTTGCGCAGCCGGATATGCGCGCCTGTGAACGGCTCATTGTGTGCCGGCAGGACGAAGCAATCCTCGGGCAGCTCCCGCAGCAGCTTCTCACAGCTCTTGATCCAGTCATCCAGCGGATTGGCCGCCGGTTCGGTGGGGTGAACCGATACGTTGGATGAAATCCGCGGCAGCAACTGGTCGCCGGTAATCGCCACGTTCAGCGCCTCGCTGAACAGGCACACATGCTCGGGCGAATGGCCGTTGCCGGTAATCACGCGCCAGTCCTGCCCGGCCAGGCGAACCGTGTCGCCATCTTCAAGCCGCCGGAACGCGTCCGGCATCTGGCTGACGCCCCGTCCGAACCCGCCAAAGCGCGAAACGTAGTTGTCGATGGCCTTCTGGGGCCATCCGGCGCGGATATAGAAATCGATCCCCGCCTTTGGCGCGTCCCGGCCCGTATCGGCCACGAGCATCCGGCACGTCGTATACTCCAGCCGGCTGATCCACAGCTCGGCATCATACTTGTAGCAGAGCCAACCCGCTGCCCCGATATGGTCTGGGTGCATATGGGTGATGATTACCCGCTTCAGCGGCTTGTCTGCCGTCACCCGCTCGCCCAGCAGTTTGCGCCAGGCATCCTTGGTGTCGGGCAGCGGCATACCGGTATCCACAATGGTCCAGCCGTCGCCATCATCAATGATCCACACATTGATGAACTTCAGCGAGAAAGGCAGCGGCATCCGCGTCCACTCGACGCCGGGCGCCAGCGTAATGGCTTCACCAGGCTCAGGCGCGCGCGTCCCCAGCGGGAAAGTCAGACCCTTGTACTGGGTCGGTTCAGAGAGAAATCCATCCATGGGGCCACGATACGGCGGCAGGCTCCCCCGTCGAGCCGTCACGCGGGGGAAGGATCACTTGATCGGCTTGCGGTCCCGGGGGGCGAGCTTCGTGCGCTTGAACTTGTCACCCTTCAGCGCCGAGGGCCGGTTACCGTCTGCCTTGGGCGCTGCGGCTGCCGGCTTGGCGCCCGGCCGGGCGGGTTTGCCGCCGGGGTGCGGCGGCTTTGCGCCCGCACGGTCTGATTTTAGACTCGCGCGATCCGGTCTGGGGCCATCCCGGTCGGGTCTCGGGCCTTTGCGTTCCGGTCTTGCGCCATCGCGGTCAACTCCTGGTCCGGACCGAGGCTTATCTGTCCGGCCCTGTCCGGGCTTTGTCCCGAATTGTCCACTTCTGTCCGAATTTGTCCGCGACCCGTCCCGGCCTGGTCCGGATCTGTCGCGCTTTGGGGCGTCGCTGGCACGCGGGCGATCCTCCCGGCGGGGCGAGCGCGCCCGCACCTCTTCCCCAGCGCCAGCCGCCAGCAATGCCGCGCGCTCCTTCGCGCCCAGTGGCCGCCATTTGCCCTCCGGCAGCCCGGCCAGCAGGATGGGGCCAACCCGAATCCTCTGCAAATCCAGCACTCTAAGGTCTACCAGCTCGCACATCCTGCGGATCTGGCGGTTGCGTCCCTCCTTCAGGACGAAGCGCAGCGTGTTGTTCCGCTCCTGCTGAACCTCCGCCGGACGCAGTTGCCGCCCGTCGAGTTCCAGCCCATGGCGCAGCAGCGCCACCTTCGCCGGCGTAATGTCGCCCCTCACCCGGACAACGTATTCCTTGTCCATGTCGCTCAAGGGACCAATGATTGCCTTGGCGAGCACACCATCCTCCGACAGAATCAGCAGTCCGTGCGAATCCTTGTCGAGCCGTCCGAGCGGCGCCATCTTGTTCGAACGCTGCGGGATAGCATGCGCGCTGCCCGACAGGTTTTCCTCGGTAACCAGCCGTATCGCCGGAATTTCGCCCGGCTCGGGAGTCCCCGAAACATACCCCACCGGCTTGTTCAGGATCACCGACAGCTGATTGTCCAGCCGCCTGGAGGCAGCGTCCGTCAGGCTCAGCGTCTGCCCCTTGGTGACGCGCTCACCGGCCACCGTAACGGGCTTACCGTCCAGTTGGATAAGGCCTTTTTCGATCAGCGCATCGGCTTCCCGGCGCGAACACACGCCTTCCTGCGCCAGCCATTTGTTGATGCGCACCGGCTCTTCGCCGGTATAGGTCTTCGTCCAGGCCATCTGCCGGTTTGCTCCCAAAGGGTCAGCGCCCCTCTTACGGGGCTCCGCTCGAACCATCAACAACAGCCCCGCAGGCAGGCAGGCCTAGACCCCGAACAGCGCTTTGCTGCCTTCCAGAAACCGCGCGCCCCCTTCGGTGATCGCTGGAACGCGCCCCGGCGCAGAGGCCAGCGCGGTCTCAGCAAAGAACCCTGCCAGCGCCAACTGCCGTGCCCGCTGGTCCATGTCCTGACCGGCCCGCGCTGCAATCGCACCCAAGGCCAGGAAATGCCCGCCGATCACATCGCCCGCCAGCGCCAGATATTCGGTTGCGCCCGCCAGGCCTTTCTCCGGTTCATCCGCCAGCGTCTTCACCATCCAGTCGCTCGCCTCGGACAATGCGGCGGACGCCGATTTCAGCCGGTCGGCAATCTGCACAAGCTGGGGATCGTTTGTTGCCCGCGCCGCACGCACGGTTTCGTCGACCTCGGCCAGCATCGCCTGCATTGAGGCGCCCTTGGTGCCCGACAATTTCCGGCCAACCAGATCAATCGCCTGAATGCCGTTGGTGCCCTCATAGATCGGCGCAATCCGGGCGTCGCGGTAAAGCTGCGCAGCCAGCGTCTCGTTCATGAAGCCCATGCCGCCATGCACCTGCACGCCGAGGCTCGCGACTTCGACGCCCACATCCGTACTCCAGGCCTTGGCGATGGGGGTCAGCAGGTCTTCGCGCATCTTTGCCGCCGCCCGCACATCTGCGTCCGGAGAACTATGCGCCAGATCGGCCGCCACACCGCAGGCGTAACAGATCGCCCGCGCTGCCGCGACTTTCGCCCGCATTGTCGTCAGCGTACGGCGCACATCGGCATGGTGCAGGATCGGCGCCGCGCCGGTCACGCCGGCGGCGGTTCCCTGCTTGCGTTCCTGCGCATAGGCAAATGCCGTCTGGAACGCCGCCTCGCCTACCGCCACGCCTTCAAGGCCGACGTTCAGGCGCGCCGAGTTCATCATTGTGAACATGCAGGCCAGCCCGCGATTGGCCTCGCCAATCAGCCAGCCTTTGGCCGCAGAATATTCCATCACGCAGGTCGGGCTGCCGTGAATGCCCATCTTCTTCTCGAGGCCGATGCAGCGCGCGCCATTGCGCTCAGCAGGATTCCCCTCCGCATCGAGAATGAATTTCGGCACGATGAACAGCGAGATGCCCTTCGATCCCGCCGGGGCATCGGGCAGCCGCGCCAGCACGAGATGGATGATATTCTCAGCCATGTCGTGATCGCCCCAGGTGATGAAGATCTTCTGGCCGGTGATCGAATAGCTGCCATCTTCATTGGGCTCGGCTTTGGTCTTGAGCGCGCCGACATCGCTGCCTGCCTGCGGTTCGGTCAGGTTCATCGTGCCTGTCCATTCGCCGGAGACGAGTTTGGGCAGATAAGCCGCGCGCTGCGCATCCGTGCCATGCGCCAGCAGGGCCTCGATCGCCCCGAAGCTCAGCATCGGGCAAAGGCCGAATGCCATATTTGCACCGTGGAACATCTCCATCACGCCGAGCGCCAGTGCCTTGGGCAGGCCCTGGCCGCCCCACTCTTCAGGCGCCGCCAGCCCCATCCAGCCGCCTTCCACGAAGGCCTTGTAAGCGTCGCCAAATCCCGGCGGCGCAACCACGCCGTCAGCGGTCAACACAGCGCCATGGGCGTCTCCCACCGGGTTCAGCGGTGCCAGCACATCGCGCGCCAGCTTGGCGGCTTCCTCCAGGATCGGGCGCACCAGATCGGGATCATACGCCTCATGACCGGGCAGGCCCTGCAGCCGCTCGATCCGCGCAAAAGCGGTCAAGGCAAACTCAATATCGCTGACCGGAGCCTCGTAAGCCATGTCGATCCCTTCGTGTTTCTGAATAAATGATATGCGGCGCGGATGTTAAAGTTGAGGTTCACACTGTAGATGTGTGCATTAGTTAGTGTGTTCCCATACGGCAATTGGAGGGACTGATTCCATGCGACTTCTGCTCATCTCCGCCAGCGCGCTTATGCTGGCGGCCTGCTCTGAAACCACCCCGGCAGCCCCCGCTGCCACCGAACCGGCAGCGGCACCTGCTGGTGAGGCCGCTGCGCCTGCCGCCGATGTCGAATACGGCGCCGCCGGCACCTATGCCATCGACCCGACCCACACGTCTGTCACCTGGCGTGTCAATCACTTCGGCCTGTCCAAATACACCGGCCGCTTCAAGACCGTCGACGCCACCCTGCAGTTCAACCCGGAAGACCCGGCTGCCAACAGCATCACCGTCACCATTGACCCGCTGTCGGTCGAAACGGACTATCCGGCAGACTACAAAGCCAGTCATGCTGACAGCCCCTACGCCACCTGGAACGAAGACCTTGCCCGCAATGCCAACTGGCTGAATGGCGATGCGTTCCCGCAGATCACCTTCACCAGCACGTCGATCACGCAGGAAACCGCCAGCACCGGCAAGGTGACCGGCGACCTGACCTTTCTGGGCGTGACCAAGCCGGTCACTCTCGATGTGACCTATAACGGCAAGGCAAACTTTCCCTGGGCACCAGAAGCCGACAAGATCGGTTTCTCGGCCAAAGCGGTTCTGAAGCGTTCGGATTTCGGCAACGCCACCTACGCGCCGAACATCGGTGATGAAGTGGAAGTGCTTATCGAAACCGAATTCCAGCAAGTGGTTGCCCCTGCAGAACCGGCTCCGGCAGAGTAAGCCCAAATGACATCGTCCTCACCGGCAGCGCGCTATACGTCGGTTGCCATCGCCCTTCACTGGGCCATGGCACTCCTCATCCTCTTCATGATCTGGCTTGGCTGGAACATGGATGACAACGAGGTCCGCTATCAGCTGCATAAGTCGGTGGGGATTACGCTTCTCTTTCTGACGGTCGCCAGGATTGCCTGGCGGCTGCTCAACCCGCCGCCACCAGAGCCGGCAACGCTGAAATCATGGGAACAGAAGCTGTCGAGCGCGGTGCATGTCGCCTTCTACGCCCTCATGGTCATCATTCCGCTGGCGGGCTGGCTGCTCGTTTCCATCTCTCCCTTCCAGATTTCAACCGTTCTATTCGGGGCGGTGGACTGGCCCCACCTGCCCTTCACTTCCGGCCTGCGTCAGGGCAACGAGCTGCTGCACGGCATCGTGGAGAACATCCACTCCAAGGGTGCCTGGGTCATCATCGTGCTGCTGGGGCTGCATGTCGCCGGCGCCGTGAAACATGAGTTTGGCGGAGAAGAAGGCGTCCTCAAGCGGATGATCCCCGGCCTCTTCGGCAAGACCTCGCCGCCCTCCCCGCCAGCGCGCGGCGCCATGATCGCCTTTGGCAGCAGCCTTGTCCTCTTCGCGCTGATCGCCGCTCTCCCTCTCCTCGGCGCAAACGGCTCGGGCAGCCGCGCGGACCGGGCCGGCGCCCCTACCGAATCGGCGGGCAACTGGTCGGTCGACTATGCCGTCTCCGAAGTCGGCTTCTCCGGTGTCTATGATGGCAAGCCGTTTGGGGGAAAATTCCAGAACTGGTCTGCAGATGTCAGCTTCTATCCCGATGATCTTGCGGCATCCTCTGTGAATGTCGCGGTCGAGACCGGCAGCGTGACGACCGGCACAAAGCTCTACGATTCCACTCTGCGCGAAGGCGAATGGTTCAACACCGGTGCCTTCCCGCAGGCATCAGTCGCCCTCTCCGGCTTCCAGAATACTGGCGAAAACACCTATACCGCCACGGCCACCATGACGCTCAAAGGCAAGGAAACCAGTGTACCGCTGGATTTCCAGCTGGTCATCAATGGCGACCAGGCAACACTGGAGGGCAAGGCCGTCTTCTCCCGCAAGGCGCTTGACCTCGGCCAGGTGTCCGACGCCAGCGGTAGCTGGGTATCCGATGAAATCACCGTCACGGTCACCGGTCAGGCAACACGCACTGACTGACCGCTAGCCGCTCATTGACCCCGCTGGCCGCAGTGCTAAGCGGGACGGCATGTCCGCGCCCATCGTTCCCGTTCTGCCTGAAACACTCGCTTTGGCGGTGGAAATCCTCAGCGATGGCGGCCTTGTCGCCATGCCGACGGAGACTGTTTATGGCCTCGCGGCTGATGCCTCCAATCCCGAAGCGGTTGTGCGGCTTTACGAGGCCAAGGGGCGCCCGCGCTTCAATCCGTTGATCGCGCATGTGTCCGGATTGCCGATGGCGATGCGCGAGGCGGTCTTTTCCCCTCTCGCGGCAAGCCTCGCGCAAGAGTTCTGGCCCGGCCCGCTGACGCTGGTGCTGCCGGTCATTCCCGGCGGAACCGTTTGCGATCTGGCGCGCTCTGGTCTGCAGACGGTGGGCCTGCGTTGCCCATCGCATATGGCAGCCAATGCCTTGATCAAGGAGTTTGACCGGCCCGTGGTCGCCCCATCCGCCAATCGCTCAGGCCATGTCAGCCCTACGCGGGCAGATCATGTCGCCGCTGATCTCGCCGATCGTATTGAGCTCATCCTTGATGGCGGCCCCTGCGATGTCGGCATCGAGTCGACCATCATTGCCGTGGAGGGGGATATCGTCACCCTGCTGCGCTCCGGGGCGGTCCCGGCAGACAGGCTTGAAGCCTTTATCGGCAAGCCGCTGATCCGGGCGAGTGGGGCGGGCATCTCTGCGCCCGGCATGCTGAAATCGCATTATGCGCCCAAAGCGCGGCTGCGCCTCAACGCAGACGCGCCGGAGCCGGGCGAAGGCTATCTGGGCTTCGGGCCCGGCGTGCGCGAGGGCCTCAATCTTTCCCCCGAGGGGGACCTCGCAGAGGCGGCAACCAAGCTTTTCGCCATGCTGCGGGCTCTGGACATGAGGTTTGACCGCATCGCCATAGCGCCCATTCCAGAAGAAGGGCTCGGCGAGGCGATCAATGACAGGCTGGCGCGCGCGGCGCACCGGGATAGCTGATGGCCAGGCGGCCTCAGCCGCCCATGATGTCCTCTTTGAGGACCGTCATCATGAACTGGTAGGACGTCTCGCCCTCATCCTCGTCCTTGTAGACGACGGCGATGAACTCGGCGCCGAGATAGACTTCCATCGAGTCTGCAGCCTTGTCGCGCGCCACAAGGCGCAGGCCGGGGTGAAGCTTTTCCTTGAGATATGCCTCAAGACGCAATGTTTCTTCGCGCTCCATGGCGGCACTCCTTGTTTTGTCTGAACTTGCTGGCGCGCAACCTAGTCAGTTTCGCTTCCAGTGCAATGTATGGGCTGCAACGCCCTGTGAAGCCTAATCTGCGGAGGTCTCGGGAATCGCCTGATCCATGCTCTGGGCCGGCTGGCAGCAGGTAGGCCCGGAAACGATCTTCGCCGGAACGCCCGCCACAGTGCAACGCGCCGGTACGTCCTTCAGCACCACACTGCCGGCGGCAACCTTCGCCTCATCGCCAATGGTGATGTTGCCCAGGATCTTGGCGCCGACCGACAAGAGCACACCGCGCCCGATTTTCGGGTGCCGGTCGCCCACTTCCTTGCCCGTGCCGCCCAGGGTCACCCCATGCAGCAGCGAGCATCCCTCGCCCACAATCGCCGTCTCACCGATGGTGATCCCTGAGGCATGGTCGAGCATCACCGCGCGTCCGATGCGGGCTGCCGGGTGAATATCCACGTCAAACAGCTCAGAGGCACGGCTCTGGAAGTGAAATGCCAGCGTTTCCCGGCCCTGCCGCCACAGTTCATGAGCGATCCTGTGAGTTTGCAGCGCCAGAAATCCCTTGAAGAACAGGAAGGGCTGCAACATTCCCCGCGCGGCCGGGTCGCGCTCGATCACCGCCTGCATGTCTGCTTCCGCATATGTGATCAGCGAGGGGGCGCTATCATAAACCGCGGCCAAGATATGCCGGACCTGCTGCGGCCCCATGCCGGGCCCGGAGAGCTTTTCGGCGAGATGGAAGGAAAGTGCCTGCCCCAGCGTGTCGTGCGACAGGATGGCGGCATTGAGATAGCTCGCCAGCGTCGGCTCCTCTGCCGCCGCAGCCTGGGCCTCAAATCTCAGCCTTTTCCAGGCCGGGGGCGGCGCGCCGATATCGGGATTTTCCATTCTGGCTGCCTCTTTTCGAACGTGTTGGGGGTTGAGATGGCATCGCAAAAGCGATGTTTCAATTCCTTTTGCCTATCCGGCAGGGTGCTGACGCGGCGGCGGGCGATAGCCAAACATCCGCCGGACAGGCTTCATCGTCATGATGCGGAATACGGCCGGGGTAAAATAAAGGCCGATCAGCGCCGATCCACCAACCCCGCCGGCAATCCCCGCCGCAAGCGGCAGCCAGAAGGTATCGCCCGTCATCAGGATAGGCACGAAACCCGCCATCGTGGTCAGCGTCGTGGCAATGATATGCCGCGTGGCGTCCACCACCACCTCCCGCTGCGCAATCACATCATCCGCCAGCGCATCCTCATTCGCCTGCAACAGGGACAGCACCACAATCGAACTGTTGATCGCGATCCCGAACAGCCCAAGGCTGCCGACGATGGCGTTGAAGCCGAACGGCAGATTGAACAGCCATACCCCGAAAAACGCATAGAAGACCGAGAGAACCCCTGCCGACACGATCAGCAGCATCATCCGGAACGAGTTGAACACCAGCGTGATCGCTCCTGCCATCACCAGCATCAGCGGAATACCCACGCTCGCCAGATTGCCTATCGCCTCGCCGGAATTTTCCGCCTCACCCCCGATCAGCATGTCATATTCGGGCGGCAGCACGAATCCGCTCGCCTCAAGCCGTTCCTGGAATACCGCCATCGTTGGCGCTGGCAGCGTATACGGATCAAGATAGGCCAGCACCTGATTGATCCGCAGCCCGTCACGCCGCGAAATCGTGCCGGTTTTCGGCGTCAGCTCCATAGCGCCCAGCGCCGAAATTGGGGTGCCCGTCATGCCCGGCATCGCGCCGATGGTCTTGGACTGAAGATCAGACAGAGACTGCCGCCGGCTGTCCGAACCAATGATGCGGACGGGCAGCTCTTCGGTTCCCTCCAGGATGGACCCGGCCCGGATACCCTCAAGCTCCGTATTCAGACTGGTTGCCAGATCTGCCAGACGCGAACCGGCCATAGCCGCGGCGGCTTCATCTGCATTCAGCCTCAGCGTCGGGGCGCCCAGTTGCAGAGAGCCCACCGTATATGTCACGCCCGGTGTCTCGCTCAGAAGTGTGCGCAACTCATTGCCCAGTCGGTTCAGCGTCTCGATATCCGGGCCGCGCAGGATAAGCTCAATCGGCGCATCGGCAGGCGGTCCCTGTTCGAACGGCAGCGTCAGGAAGCGCGCGGATGGAAACTCCTGCCGCACCTGCTGCTGAATGTCACTGATGATCTCATGCGTGCGGGCAGCGCTGTCGAGTTGCACCCAGCCGGAGGCAAATCCCTCCACCCCTTGGGTATTGTTGATGGCGTTATAATAAACCCGCGGCGAAGGTTCCCCCAGAACCCAGGTCACCGACTTGACGCCTTCACGCGCCAGGATGAATTCCGTTGCGCGGCGGGTAATCGCTTCGGCATCGGCAATATCGGCCTCATAGGGCAGGTTCAGCACCACCTGAAACTGATCCCGCTCCGTGGGCGGAAAGAATTGTTGCGGCAGTGTGCTCGTCAGCACAAGCCCCAGCACGGCCGGCGCGACGCCAATGAATATCCCCAATGGCGGAAAGCGGAGCGCAGCTTCAATTGTGCCGCGGTACCCGTCAGAGAGGAAATCGAAACTCACCCCGTCGCGCCACCAGCGTCTCGGCCGGCGCGCCTCGCCCTTCTCCCAGCCCCGTGTCCGGTCAAACCAGCCCGCCATGGCCGGAACAATCGTCACCGACACGAAGAAGGAAGCCGTGATCGCATAGATCACCGACAGCCCCACCATGCCGATGAACTCGCCGGCTGCGCCCGGCAACATGGCAATCGGGGCAAAGGCCAGAACCGTCGTCAGCGTGGACGCTGCCAGCGGCGCAAACAGTTGTTTCAGGCTCCGCTGCACCGCCTCAAGCCGGCCATATCCCCTGGCCCGCCACTGGTCGACATCATCCGCCATCACGATGGCATTATCGATCAGCAGGCCGAGCGAAATCACGAGACCCGTGACCGACATCTGATGCAGCGGATGCCCGAACACGTTGAACAGGATCAGCACCAGTCCGACCGTGAGCGGCATCGCGAAGCCGACCACAATCGCCGAGCGCCACCCCATCAGGAAGAAGAGAACGGCAAAGACAATCAGCGCCGACATCAGCAGGTTCTGCGCCAGCCCGCTCAGCCGGTCATGGGTATAGACGCTCTGATCGAACACGATTTCCGCCGTGAGGCCCGGCGGCATGTTCACCGAAAAATCCGAAACAACCCGGCGCGCACTTTCAGACCAGATATCGACGCGCTGTTCCGGCGAGATATACGCCGCCACCAGAACAGACCGGTGCCCGTTTTCGTAAGCCGCGCGCGTGGAAGGCTGCTGCAATCCCTTCTCGATGCGGGCCACATCAGCCAGCCGCAGGGAACTGCCATCCTGCCGCTGCAGCACAGGCACCTCGCCAATCCGGGAAATATTCGTGAACTCGCCCTGCACCTCAACGCCAATCGTGCCGCCTTCGGTTCGCAGGCGCCCGGCAGGGTTCTTGGAATCCGCCGCCAGCACCGCGCCCGCCGCCTGGCTGAACGACAGGCCAGCGGCCGATAGCGCCTGCGCGTCCATCACAACGCGCACTTCCTCGACCGGCATTCCGTAAGTTTGCGTCAGTTCGGTGGCGTTCAGCCTCTGGAACCGGTCCTGAAGATCCAGCGCCAGGCGCCGCATGATCGGCAAGGGCGCCTCGCCCTCCCCGGTCCATGTCAGCGAAACGATCATGGTCGCCGCGCCTACATATTGCCGGGTCACTTCCGGCTCGGATGCTCCGGCTGGGAACGATCTGCGGGCCTGCTCGGCCTTCTGCCGGATCAGCGACCAGGCATTGTCGACCTCTGTTTCGGTAAGGTCTTCCTGGATATCCAGAACAAGCTGCACCACCCCGTTGCGGGATATGGTATCCACCTGTTTGACCTCAGGCAGCTCCATCAGCGCCGCCTCGAGCGGCTGTGCCACTAAGGCTTCCATCCGCTCTGCGTCGGCGCCCGGCAGGAACACGACAATCGTGCCAAAGCGCTCAACCAGTGTGGGGTCTTCCTGCCGCGCCAGCGTGAACAGTGCGCCAAGGCCACCCAGCAGGATGACCAGTATGGTCAGGATCGTCAGCCGCGCGTTGCGGAAGAAAAGCGTACTCACCCCAGCCCCTCCGCTTCGTCAGCCGCCATTCGCCGTTTCGGCGCGCTGCACCTCACGCGGCAATACCCTTGCCCCGGGCGTCACGCGCTGAAGCCCGTCTACGATTATCCGGTCTCCGGCTTCCACCGGGCCGCGCACAAAAGCCCGCTCCCCGGCGGGATAGACCATCTCGACCAGCCTTGGCTGAGCCCGCCAGTCGTCGCCCTCCCCCACGACGGCATAGACCGTCCACATGCCCCGATTGGCGCTCGAAAGCGCCTTCAGCGGCACCCAGAACCCCTTCTCCTGCAGCTTGCGCTGCATCTTGAGACGCACCAGCGAGCCTGCAGGAACCCCGCTGCTGGCCGGCACATCAAACACAGCCGCAACCGTCCGCTGAGAGGCATCCACAACGCCCGTCACACTTCTCAGCGGCGCTTCGACTGGGCCGGTTTCCGCTTCGAGAGTATAGGTCTCGCCAGGCACCAGTTCGGGAACAATCCGCGCGGAAACACCAATGCGCGCTTCCAGGTCGCCTGCTTCAACAAGCTCCAGAATGGCTTGCCCCGGGCCGGCAATGGCGCCTTCGTCAGCAAAGCGGGAAACAATCACACCATCGTAAGGCGCAGTGATGCTCGCCAAATCAATTTGGACACGGAGCGTATCTGCCTGCGCCCTGGCAGCCTCCACCCGCGCCATTGCCGTGGTGGCCTGCGCCACGAACTCTTCCACGCGCTGGGCCGAGACATGCCCCTGCGCCTGCAACTGGCGCTGCCGCTCGGCAGTATCGAGGGCCAGCTGGTGGGCGGCGCGCGCTTCCTCAACGACCGCACGGGCCGAAGCCAGCTGCGCGCCCAGTCCGCGTGTGTCCAGCCTGGCAATGGTCTGCCCCGCCTTCACCGTATCGCCCACGCGCACATCGATGCGCTCGATCCGGCCGCCGGTCTGGAACCCCAGCCGGCTGGTGCGCCGCGCTTCGGCTATGCCGGTGAATAACTCCTCGATGTCCAGTTCAGTGAGATATTCCACTGGCGACACGCTGACGGCCAGAGGCTGAGGCTCAACCGTCGCAATCTTCGGGCCTTCCTTGCTGCGCAGCAGGGATGCCGCCGCCAGCAGACCTGCCGTGATCGCTGCCATCAGCACAATGAATATCAAGGCCTTCAGAAGGGTCGGGCGGCGCCGGCTGGGAGGCGTATCGTAAGGGGTTTCGGTGGTCATTCGGCGTGCCCGGAACAAACTGGCGATACTGGGGAAGCACAAAGGCTGCGGAACAGCAGCCCGGCATGAAACTGGACAAAACGGGCAGTATCGATCCCGCGATCCGGCGGCGGCAGAAGGCCGGGAAAGCCCGGCAGGTGGATCAGCAGTAGCGCCACGCCATGCATGGATGCCCAGAGAGACTTGGCCGCAATGTAGGGATCAAAGGAGGTATCGAAGACACCGATCTCCTGCCCTTCGCGCACCAGACCAACAACGATCATGAATGCCTGGCCCTTGTGGCTCTTCTCGAAATCCTCCCAACAGTCCGTGCCATTCATCCCGGCGCCGGGGTCAGCGGCCGAGGCGAAGGCAGCGGCATAATGGTGGGGGCGCGCAATCGCAGTCTCGACGTATTTTGCAAAGCACTGCCGGACGCGGGCCTCAAATGGCAGGGTGGTAAGGGCAGCCCGGTCCACAGTGGACATCAGCCGCTCGAAGAAGGACTCCTTCAACTCGTCGAGGAGTTCTTCCTTGGAGCCGAAATACTTGTAGATCGCCGCGGGCGAGTAATCGATTTCCTCAGCGAGCCTGCGGATGGAGAGACCCGATTCCCCTTCCTTGGAGAATACGCGCTCGGCCGCGTCCAGAATCGCTGTGCGCACGCGCTGGCGGCGGCGCTCTGCGGGGCTTTCGTCCGGGAGGGTATCGGAATCCAAAGAGGGCGCCTCGATAATCGTTCAATTAGTGAACAGTGTTCACATTAATGTGATACGCCGCCTTCAATTGCATGACAAGCAAATCATTGGCCTGAATCAGTCTTTGCGAATGTCTCGCAGAAGGCTAAGGCCATCTGCGTGACCAAGCTTTTTCCCTCCCCCCCGCCGACAGGCGTGCCGCTTCTCGCCGCAAGGCCAGCGAACGCCGTGCGCAGCTTCCTTGCCCTGCGCAAATCCGCCAACAAGCTCTTCCTCAGCGAGCCGGGCCCCAGTGCCAGCGAACTGCAGGAACTGCTGACCATTGCTGTGCGCGTGCCCGATCACCGCAAGATGGCGCCCTGGCGCTTCATCACTTTCCAAGGTGAAGCGCGGGCGCAGTTCGGCAAGGAACTGGCTCATATTGCCGGCCGCAAGCCCGGCGTTGAAGACCGCGACATTCTCGAAGCTGCTGGTCTCCCCCTACGCGCCCCTACGGTGGTGGCTGTGGTGTCCTCGCCGGTCGACGATGGCAAAACGCCGGTCTGGGAACAGGAACTCTCGGCAGGCGCGCTCTGCTACAACCTGCTGCTGGCGGCGAATGCCTGCGGCTGGGGCGGCGTCTGGCTGTCGGAATGGATCATGTTCAGCCCAGAGGTCGATGCCCTTCTGGGCCTGAAGGAAACCGAGCGCCTTGCCGGCTTTATCTATATCGGCACAGCTACCGCCCACCCGCAGGAACGTATCCGTCCGGACCTGCCGGGACTGGTCACGGCCTGGCCGGCAAAGCCCGCCGGCTGACCGGAAATGTCCGGATTTGTCCAAAAGTGTCCGGAAGTGTCCGCGATTTGAGCGGCTCAGCCGCGCCCTCGATAGGACGCTACCCCGGTTTCAGGCACATAAAGCCCTTTGGGAACGTCACCGGACTGCCAGAACACATCGATCGGTATCCCGCCTCTGGGATACCAGTATCCGGAGATCCGCAGCCACTTTGCTTCGGTGAACTCGAATATCCTTTTCCCAATGGAAACAGTGCATTCCTCATGGAATGCCCCATGGTTCCGGAAGCTCGTCAGATACAGTTTCAGGCTTTTGGATTCGACCAGCCATGGCCCCGGGGCATAGTCGATCACCAGGTGCGCAAAGTCTGGCTGGCCCGTCACCGGACAGAGCGATGTAAACTCCGGCGCCACAAACCGGGTCAGGTAAAGTGTATCAGAATGAGGGTTTTCCACGCGTTCCAGCTGCGCCTCTTCAGGGCTTTGGGGTTGCGCAGTGTGTTGGCCGAGTTGGCCGAGCTTCTGGTAGATGGGGTTGTCAGCCATTGGGAAGGATCGCCGGTACAGGTATAAGGTTAAAGGTCAGGCCCATATAGAGGACATACCCCAGGAGCAACACTGCCCCCTCCCAGCGCGCCAGCTTCCGTCCGGTCAGCGCAAACAGGAACAGGAGGGCGACAGACAGGACGAGCGCGCCGATATCAATGGAGCTCATGATGCTGACTGGCTCCGTCCCCGCCATTGCGGAAGCCCCGGCATCCCCGCGGACACTGAACGGTTGAACCAGCGCCGTTACACCCAAAATACCCAATATATTGAATATGTTGGACCCGATTACGTTCCCCAGCGCCACATCCGCCTTCTTCCGGAACGCGGCCACCACAGACGTTGCCAGCTCCGGCAGGCTGGTGCCGATCGCCACGATGGTCAGGCCGATCACTGTTTCGCTGATGCCAATCGACCGGGCGAGTGTCACGGAGCCCTCCACCAGCAGATTGGCGCCCACAACCACGCCGATGAGGCCCGCCACCGCAATGATGATCCCCAGCATCAGGCCATACTGGGCGTCGACCACCTCCCCCTCTTCCCGGTGCATCACCGCCGTTTCGTCCTGGCGTCTCTGATCCATCACGAGGGAAAAGACGAGATAGCTGATGAGAATGGTCAACAGAATGAAGCCCGAAACCCGGTTGAACTGGTCAAACCACAGCAGCCCACACAGAATCGCCGTCGCCGCCACCATCACCAGCCCGTCGCGCAGGATGGCCTTGGGGTGCACAATGATGGGCGACAAGATCACCGCAATCGCCAGCACCAGCAACACGTTGGCGATGTTTGAGCCGACCACATTGCCGACCGAGATGCCAACCGCCCCCTGCCCCACAGCCTGAAGGCTGGTGACAAGCTCAGGCACTGATGTGCCGAATCCCACCAATGTCAGACCGATAACGAGTTCAGAAATGTTCAGTCTGCGCGCTACGCTGACCGAGCCGCGCACCAGCGCCTCCCCGCCCACGAACAGCAGAACAAGACCTGCCGCGATCATCAGATACATCATTTATCATTAATCCCACTGAAATCCGGACCTTATACTGTCCCCTGCATCAGAGTTACATGGGCACGGAAAACTCGCCTGTGGAGGGCTGATATCCGGGCTTCACGGTTCCTTCAGGATAATTGGGCCAGTTCTTGCAGGGAAATAGGTCGGCAGAAAGCTGAATATTGGTAACTATGATACGCGGTATTCCGAACTCTGGATTTAGTCGGCTTCGGCCGATTGCTGGCGCCTGCCTGCTGGGCGCCGTTACTGCCTGTGCCTCCATTAATGGAACGCAGAACGGAAATGGCGTCTCAAATGGGTCCGTCGCGCAGGGTCATTTTCATCTGATTGGTGTCCCGCCAGCGCTCGCTGCCCGCGCCAATGCCCTGCTCAATACGGATCAGCCCGCACCGCGAAGCGTTCTGGAAAAGCGAAACCGCGCGCAAACCCTCGCGCGGTCCATAGAAGACCTCCTTGCGTCCGAGGGCTATCTGGCGGCCGAAGTGCGCCCGGAAGACTTCACCGCAATGGATGCCAGCGCCGCCCTCAATGTCGACCCCGGACCTCGTTTCACCGTCCTCTCCGTGAGCCTGAATGGCGCTGAAACGGTCGATCCGGACACACGCAGGATCATTGACGGCCACCTTGCCAAGCTCCCCTCCGGAAGCATCGTAAGGGCGCAGGAGGTGGAGCGCGTTGAGGCTGAGCTCGTCACATCCCTGCAGATGCGGGGCTACGCTTTCGCCACAAGCCCGGGAATCGACGCGCTTGCCTCGCGCGAGGAAGAAAATGTCGAGATAACCTATACGGTTGATCCCGGTCCGATGGTCCGCCTCGGCGAACTGGAAAGTGACGAGACCAATCCCCGCTCCCAGAAAGCCATTCAGGTTCTGAAGACCTGGCGGGAAGGCGCAACCTATAATCCGCGCACCATCGACCGGCTGCGCAGCCGCCTGCGTTCCAGTGGTCTCTATGAAGGCATTGGCGTTGTCGTTTCCAGAGAGCCCGATGCCGAGGGGTATCATACGGTCTCCCTTACCCTGACCGAAGCGAAGCCTCGCTCTGTCAGCTTCGGTGTCAGCGCCTCCACAACTGAAGGCGTCGGCGCGGACGCGCGCTGGGAAAAGCGCAACATCACCGGACGCGCAGACAAGGTCACCGTAAGCGCGGAAGCCGCGACCCTCGCCAGAAGCCTTACCGCCGCTTATGAATTGCCGAATATTGGCCGTTTCGGCCGCACACTTACGACAGAGGCCGGCGTTCGCCAGGAGGAGACGCAGGCTTACGATCTGGACGGCGCCAAGATCGCCGCAACGCTTTCTCAGCCCTTCACACGCCAGCTCACCCTCTCCATCGGCGCTGCCATAGACGCCACACGCATAACCGATCAGCGCACGCGCATTTATCTCGGCGAACGCGAACAGGTTACCTTTTCCATTCCGGTAACTGCTGCGTATACAGACGTTGGTGATCCGCTGGATCCGCAGGAAGGCATCCGCGGATTTGCGTCTGTAGAGTCCGGTGTGTCCGTGGGTAACAGCACGCCCGGCTACACACGCATGCAGATCTCCGGCGCGACCTACCGGAAGATTGCCAGCGATCTCGTCGCGGCCGTCCGCGCCGAATATGGCGCCTTTGCCGGCTCCAACGCCGTGCCAACCGACAGGCTGTTCTTTGCCGGGGGCGGCGGCACAGTGCGTGGCTACGAATACCAGTCCCTTTCACCCACCGACGAGTTCGGCGAGTATTTTGGCGGGCGCAGCCTCTTTTCGGCGTCTGCGGAACTGCGCTGGCGGCGGTCGGAGCGGTTTGGTTATGCCGCCTTCGTGGATGTCGGCGCGGCGGGCGATGATCCGGGCACGGTCTTCAGCGATGCAAAGGCGTCCGTCGGTCTCGGCATCCGGTACTATCCGGGGTTTGGCCCGATCCGGTTTGATGTCGCCGCGCCCCTGAGCAAGCGCGATGGGGACGCGCCGCTGCAGATCTATGTTTCTATCGGGCAAGCATTCTGATGAAGGTTCCCGCACTCCCCCTTCAGGACTGGCGGCGGCGCCACCCCTGGCTCACCGGCGCAATTATTGCGGCGGCAGGCAGCGTTGCCGCAGCCGGCGCCGTGAGAGTGTGGATCACGACCGACAGTGGGCGGAACTTCATCGTATCCCAGATCGATGGCATGGACGTGGCCGGATATGGCCGGCTGCATATCGAGGGGCTGAGGGGAGACCCCCTGTCAGACCTTCGTGTCGGCAAGATACAGATCATCAATGAGGGCGGCGTCTGGGCTGAAGCTCAGAATTTGCGTCTTCGCTGGTCGCCCCTGTCGCTGCTTTCGCGATCAGTAGATATCTCCGAACTCGATATCGACAACATCTCCATATTCGAGCGGCCCGAGAGGGAGCCCCGCCCGCCTTCTGAAGGCGGCGGGAATTGGCGCGTCAATCTCAACTCGCTCGTGCTTGACAGGCTGGTGCTGGCAGACGGCGTTGCCGGCCCCCAATCGGCTTCGGAGATCAGCGCGCGTTTCGTGCAGCAGTCCAGCGGCGCGCTGGATGCCGCACTGCGCCTGCGCCCGCTGGAAGGGCGCGGCGACCGCGTAGACCTGCTGATCGTCATGACCGCGTCGAAACGGTTTGACATTACGGTGATTGCAGACGCGCCAGCCGACGGCATGTTTGCTCACATGCTCGAACTGGAGCCGGGCTCGGCCGCACGCCTTGAGGCCAACGGCGCGGGTGACCTGATGAATGGTGTCGCCGAGGCGCGCTTCTCCATCGACCGCGAAGACAAGGCTTACCTCTCGGGCAAAATGGAGAATGGCCGCCTCAGCGCTTCGGCAAAGATCGACTCCACATCTCTTCCGTTGCCGGATGATATTATCTCGCTTCTGGGAAATTCGGCGGAAGCCTCCCTCTCTGCCCGCCTGGACGGAAATGAAGCTAACTTTGAACTGGATGGCCTGCTTGCAGAGGGGGAAGTACACCTCGCCGGCCTCGCGGATCTCGACAGGCGCGAATTGATCGGCCCTGCCCACCTCAGCGCGGATCTCGCCTCGCTGCGCCCGTTCTGGGAAAGAGGCGCAGGTATCTGGCTGAATGGTGAACTCACCTATGCGGATGGTGATGCTGGCTATGTGGGCGACCTCCGCCTTGTTGCGGAAGAGGATTCAGTGCTTCCTTTTGAGGCCGCCACGGGGCGCGTCACCGTAGGTTTCACCGATGGCGCCATTCCGTTTACAGGCAATCTGGAACTGCAGGGCCCCTTCCCGATTGGCGATCTTGCCAGCGCCGCCGTCGGCCCGACGCCCTCCGTCACGCTGAACGGGCGCTTCGATCTTTCCTCACAGGCGTTGACCCTCCAAGACAGCGAGGTCCGTCACGAGACAGGCTCCCTCAACCTGGCGGGCACCGTGGACGTCAAGGAAGGCCGTCTCGCTTTGGCAGGCCGCCTGGATCAGGCAATTGACCCTTTCGTTCCCAGCCTTACGGGATCAGCAGACGGTATCCTCAGTATTGAGGGGCCGTTTTCATCCATAGATGTTTCAACAAACCTTGCCCTCCGAAATCTTTCCGGGCCGGAGGCTGCCAGCGCGCTGGTGAATGGAAACGGCAACGCGGCGGCGTCCCTACGCATTGCTGGCGGAGACGTCACGGCACGGATGATCCGTGCCCGTCTTCCGGGCCTCAGCGCGGATATGTCAGGTACGCTGGCGGGCCCGAGCGGCCTCGCTCTTGACTTCACTGCGCAGCAGACCGCCGACCTGACAACTAGCGGCACAACAGTAAATCTCGGCACGACCGGAGGAAAGATTTCTCAACCCGGTGACACCCTTCTCATCGCTGCAGAAAGTGTCGACGGCTATATCGTGAATGGCGCCCAGAGGATCGATCGGCTTTCAGTTACAACATCGCTTGAACAATCCGGCTCGAACATTGACGGCCCCGTCAGGGTTGCGGGTCAGTATGGCGAGGAGAACATCGCCCTCTCCGCAATCCTCCAACGCAGCGAGCGCTCGACACGGATTGACGACATTTCAGGCTTCCTGGGCCAGCTGCAGGTGGGCGGTCATGCCGAATTTTCTGATGCCGGCGACCTGGACGCAGCCGCCCGCATATCCGGAAATGATTTCGTGTTCAGCGGGATTGAGTTCGGGCAGATTGCGCTGGATGCTTCCGTGCGCCAGGCTTCCGGAGAACCGCTCTCCATCATCATGAGCGCGGACGCACGCAACACCGTGGTTTCGGAAGATGTGCATTTCGAGCGCGTCACCGCTGACATTACGACCACCGAACGCGGCTACCAGTTCTCGGCAAAACTTGAAGACCCAGCCCGCAATCGGCAGACGGACATGCGGGTATCTGGAACCGCGTCTGTTTCGGGAGACGCTCCGGAAGGGACGCTTTCACTGGGCGGCATGATCTTTGGGCAGACGGTATCAACCCGGCGGGACGCCCGCTGGCGGCTGGGAGAGACGCCCGAGGTGGACGCCGACCTTGGCATTTTTGGCGGGGCCGCCCAGATTTCCCTGGGTATGGTTGGCACGTCACCTGAATTCAAATTTGCCCTCGACAATGTTGATATCAGCCCGGTCCTATCCTCCTTTGGCGCGCTCGTGTCCTCCGCGCGGATAGATGGCGCCGGCTCGTTCCGGCCTTACGGCCGATCACCTTCCGGAAGCTTTGACATTCGCAGCAACAGCCCGGTGACCGGGTTGGACGGCGCCATAGACCTCGATGTCAGCGGAAAACTGGATGCCAGGCTGCTCTCGATTGATGGCAGCGCCAGTTATGGCCCCACCCTGGGCGGGGATTTCGCTTTTGCGCTCCCGGTCATCGCCGAAGAAGGCCAGATGGCGCGCCTCAACAATCAAGGTGCCTTGCTGGGCAACGCAAAGTTCAGCGGCGACCTTGAAGCTATTCGCCAGATTGCGCTGGCCTATGGTCATGACATCGGCGGCACGCTCAACTCATCCCTCCGCCTGGCAGGCACGCTCGAGACTCCGCAGATTGATGCGCGGGTCGATGTTTCCGATGGCGTCTATGAATATGGCGCCATGGGTTTCCGGATCGCCCGGTTCGATCTCAATGCCGCCCTGGAGGATGGTGCGATAGCCGTGGATGCGACCGGGCAAGGGCCAGACGGCGGCACGCTGAAAGCCACAGGCCGGCTCGATGACGCTGGCCAGGGCAAGGTCGACATCGAGCTCAGGCGGCTGCTCGTATATGACCGTAATTCGGACAGTATGCGCCTTTCCGGTACGGCTGCGCTCACCGAATCGGCAACAGACCGCGTTATTTCCGGCAGTCTCAACGTGGATGAGGCCCGGTATTCGCTCGACAATTTGCCGTCCGCCGGCGTCCGCCGCCTGGATGTACGCTGGCGGGAGGATCTTTCGGACGAGCCGGTTGATCCGGTTCTTGAAAAGCCGATCAAGTTCAATTTCCGCATCCAGTCGGATCGCAGGATTTTCATTGATGGGCGAGGTCTCGATTCCGAATGGGGCGTCAATGTCAACGTCACCGGCTCTCCCGCCGCGCCGCTTCTCAATGGACGCGCGACCCTGGTTCGCGGCGAGCTGGAGCTTGCGCGCCGACCCTTTGTTTTCGATGCAGGCACCGTAACCTTCGACGGACCGGTTGATTCCGCCAGGGTGGCGATCAGCGCGGCCCGTGTGGTGGATGGTTTCTCGGCACGAATCGATGTCACGGGCTCTCCGACCAGCCCGCGAATCGAACTCACAAGCACGCCGGACCTGCCCGCGGACGAAATTCTTGCAAGAATGCTGTTTGGGCGCTCGGTCATGGACCTGTCCGCGCTGGAAGCAGCCGAACTGGCCAGTTCCATTGCCCGCCTCAGCGGCCAGGGCGGCGGCCTTGACCCTCTGGGCCAGATACAGGCCGGCCTCGGCCTTGATCGCCTGCGGCTGGGCATGAGTGATGAAGGTACTACAGAACTGGGGGTGGGCCAGTATCTGGCACCGGATGTCTATCTGGAGGTGACAACCGCTGGCGCTGCTGGGAATTCTGTAGAAGTTGAATGGCAACCCCGCCCTCAGATTTCAGTTACGTCCGAAGCGCGTTCTACTGGTGAATCAAGGATTTCCGTCCGCTGGAAGCGAGATTACTAGTATTTAAGGCGATTATCTGGAATTAGGATT
Organism: Hyphomonas polymorpha PS728; assembly: GCF_000685315.1. Classification (GTDB taxonomy): domain Bacteria; phylum Pseudomonadota; class Alphaproteobacteria; order Caulobacterales; family Hyphomonadaceae; genus Hyphomonas; species Hyphomonas polymorpha. Next base: position 148,776 of record NZ_ARYM01000006.1, on the reverse strand, counting down.
GCAGTATGAATTCCAGCATCCGACATGAACGTTAAGCCCAAGCTCCCCAGCGTTTCAAATATTTGGCAAGCGTTTCAGAAATTTATGCACCGGAAAACTTGCTAGAACGCCTGTCACTTAGGAGACAGATTAAAACCTAAAGGTGGAAAATGATGCAAGAAGAAATTCGGGCTGCTGGTTCCCGCTCTCCCACAAAGGTTGACCAGCAGGTTGGCGAAAAAATCAGGGAACTCCGTATTGCTCAGAACTTCACCCTGTCCGAACTCGGCCAGGAACTGGGCATTAGCCATCAGCAACTTCAGAAGTACGAAACCGGCACCAACCGCCTCAGCGCGGGGATGCTTTCCAGCGTAGCCCGCGCGCTCCGCGTGCCGATCGCTGAACTGTTCCAGACCTCCGATGCCGCGTCGCAGGAATCGAGAGACCCGGTGAGCGAATCGCGCGCCCGCTGTCACGCCCTGATCGACCGCACGAGCTCTGTCGCCAAACTTGAGACGATGGCGAAAGTTCTTCGCGCGCTCTCCGCCGATTGATTCGGCGCCCCTGAATGCAAAGAAGCCGGAGCATCCCTGCTCCGGCTTTTTCTTGGCCGCTGTATCGCTTGCGTAGCTAGTTCACACGCACATACGGTCCACGAAGCGTGTAGACGTCCGGCCCCATCGCGACATCGAGATTGAGGTATCCTTCTGCTCCTGTGCCGCGCGGATCGCGAATGCGCTCACCTGTGCCGCGAAGCAGTGTCGTCCCCGCGCCGTCGCTGAGCGACCAGCTCACCGGGGTCATACCGCGCGCAGCAAGATCCACGCGCAGGCTCTCGGCGCCGCTCGAGTTGACAGGCAACGGCCGCTGCAACTGCCCTTCAACCCGCGCCAGCAGCTGCACAACATACAGCCGCCCACCCTGCTCGACCGCGCCGATCCCGACATGATCGAAGCCTGAACGCAGCAGGTTTTCCTTGTTGGACGGATCCGACATCAGCGCGGCCAGTACCGTGTCCGCGCTGGTGCCGGCGTCAACGATGGCGATCGCCGTCCCGAACGCGCTGTAAAGCGTCTGCCGGTCAGCCTGGCGGACATGATCAAGCAGCGTTCGCCCTTCCGGGGAGACATCAGCTGCGTAGTGGCGGCGCGCCATGTCCCTTGCATGCTCCTGGGCAACGAGAGCCAGTTTCTGATGCTCCGCGAAGCCCGCGAGACCAGCATCCAGCCGGACGCTCTCGATCGCCGCGAGGAGATCTTTACTGACATTCGACCGGTCTGCCGCAGAAGTCATTCCGCTCGATTCTCCGGGGGAGAAACGCGCCAGCGAACCGGCTTCCGAAAGGGCCACCCCTGGCGCCGCAATCGCCAGAGCGAGGAGTGACAAAGCTCTGTATTTCAACTGTAACATAACTGTCACAATACATATTTTACATATTTGCGTCAATGAGATACATAATATGGTATATTCCGTGTAGGTATGTTTTTAATCAGCCTACGTTGTTTTCAAGTGTCATCTCATCGTCACATCCCTGCACTATTCACGCCACAGGAATGGTGCTGCGATGACGAACATGACGATCAGCGATGAGTGGCTGACCTACACATGGGTTCGCCTGAGAACCGGTGTGGAGCCGCACGAGGTCAAACGCCTGCTCATCAAGAATGGGTTTGACGAGGCCACCATACGCGCGCTGATGCGCGACGCTTATGATGGCCGCCGCCCAATCTCCGACGTTGACCATGCTGCCCTTTCCAATGCGCCCCTCACCCGGCGCGCACTGAACCATCCCCTGCTCCGGCGTGTTCCTGTTTCCAAGGCGCAGCTCTATGTCTGGCCAAATTTCCTGGCGCCGGAGACGTGCGATCAGCTGATCGCCCTGACAGACGAACGCCTGCGTGCGTCGACAACGACAGATGTTTTTGCAGACCCGAAGGTCCGCACTTCGCGCTCTTCAGACATCGGTTCTCTTGGCAACAATCTCGTGATGCAACTGGACGAACTCATCGCCGAAGCGCTCGGCGTTCACTGGTCCTATTCCGATGCCACCCAGACGCAGCGGTATGATGTCGAACAGGAATACAAGGCACACTATGATTATTTCCTGCCGGGAACCAGAGACTATCAGGTTCACTGCCAGTTCACCGGTCAACGCACCTGGACGTTCATGATCTATCTCAATGATGTTGAAGAAGGTGGCGGAACCCGGTTCCGCAGGCTTGAGAAAACCATCATGCCCGAAAAGGGCAAAGCCGTTATTTGGAACAACCTGAATCCGGATGGAAGCGTCAATCCGTACACGATCCACCACGGCATGAAGGTCCGTTCGGGCGTGAAATACGTCATCACGAAATGGTTTCGCGAGCGTGGCTGGGGGGAGATGTTCCCCGCCGAATACTCCATAAATATGTAATGTTGCCAGCGCGCCACACACGTGGCGCCGCGCACGCAGTTCACGGAAGTGTCATCTAAACTTCCCGTAAGTGTTGCAATCAAATCTTAAGGCTCCGCGCTGCGGGCAGACGGCAAATTAGCGTCTGGGGAGCGCGGCGGGGGAAACCGTCAGCGCGCCCGCTCAGGGTTCACGACGGAGACATTGATGTTGACCAAGAATAACTTCCGCGCGGCGCTTCTCGGCTGTGCTGCAGTCGCGCTGCTCGGCGCCTGCAGCGGCGCTGATGGCGTTGCCTCGCCTGGCGTTGGCGCTTTCGTTCCGTCGCCTACCGCGCCGGCACCGACCCCTCCCACCACGCCGACCACCCCGACCACGCCGACAGGCGGTCCGGCAGCCGACTGCCCGGCCGAGTTCTCGAACGTGGGCACGATTTCCGACAAACGTATCTGCCAGCTGCCAAGCACAATCGTAGGCAACCTTGTGGTTCCCAAACGCGACGGCACGATCTACTCGGTCGCTGGCCGCACCCAGGTGGGCACCGACCTTGGCTCTGACCCCAACAGCCCGATTGCAGGCCGCACCTCGGGTATCCTGACGATCGAGCCGGGCGTGACCATTTTCGGCAACTCTGGTGGCGACTACCTTCTCGTGAACCGGGGTTCGCAGATCTTCGCTGAGGGCGAAGCCGATGATCCGATCATCTTGACAAGCCGGGCCAACATCGCAGGCACCGCTACCGAAAATTCGATCGGCCAGTGGGGCGGTCTCGTGATCCTCGGCCGTGCTCCGACATCGGATGGTTGCGGAGCCGTGACCCCGCCGAACATCGCCTGTGAGGCGCAGGTGGAAGGCGCAGACGCCTTTTACGGCGGCAACACGCCGACCGACAACAGCGGCCGTATCCGCTATCTCCGCCTCTCCTATTCCGGCTTTGAAATCGCGCCGAACAACGAACTCAACGGCATTACCCTCGCCGGCGTCGGTAATGGTACGACGTTTGAGTACGTCCAGGTTCACAACAGCTCGGATGACGGTATCGAGATCTTCGGCGGGAACGTGAACATCCGCTACATCGTGCTTACCGGCAATGATGATGACTCCTTCGACACCGACTCTGGCTGGCGCGGTGCGGCTCAGTTCGGTATCGTGTATCAGCGTTCCGGGGGTGGAGACTTTGCGTGGGAAACCAGTTCGCGCGGCACCAACACCGCTGATTTCTTCACCCGCCCGACCTACTCCAACTGGACAATCGTCATGCGTGAAAACAGCACGCGGGACGCCGTTGTCCACAATACTGGCCACACGGCGCGCGTTTACAACACGGTCATCCGCCATCCGGGTAACCATCAGTGCGTGAACATCGCCACCAACGCAACGCTGAACAACCCTAACGGTGTTGAGGGCAACGGTCCGCTCTATCGCTCGGTCTTCTTCTCCTGCGCCGGTGGCAATGGTGATGGCGGCGCGGCTGGCACCACGCCGGCGACCGATATCCCCGATGCAACCGTAGAAACTCTGCTGACCCACCCCACGAACGTGCTCAACGGCACCTCAACGCTCACTGGCGGGTTCATCAACGGCGCCAATGAGAATGCGGTGACCGCGTCCACCTTCCCCACCTCCCTGAACGCCGGGGTTGGTCTGGGCACGAACAACACATTCATCACGGGCTTCCTCACGCCGGTCGACTATGTCGGCGCCGTGCGCGATGCCAGCGACAACTGGTACGAAGGCTGGACCTGCAGCCTGCCGGGTCAGCCGACCTGCCACTAACACCATGACCAAGACGGAGGCCTCGCAAAGAGGCCTCCGTTTCTTCTCATCTCAAGCATCCATTCAGGATCTTATCTCATGAAATTCAGCTCGCTGTCCCTCCGGACCCTGCTGATCGCTTCGACAGCGATCCTTGCGCCCGCCTTCGCTTCGGCTCAAACTGAAAACACTTCCGATACGTCCCCTGAGGCGGCAGCACCCGAAGCTCAGGATCTCCAGCTTCAGGAAGTTGTTGTTCTTGGCCGTTATATTCCAGAAGTGCTGCGCAGCACTTCTGAAGTCGCCGCTTTCCTCGCGCCGGAGGATCTCGCGCGCCAGGGCGACTCCGACGCCGCCTCTGCTCTGGCCCGCGTCACCGGTATCACGATTGCCGAAGGCCGTTTCGTGTATGTCCGAGGTCTGGGTGAGCGCTATTCTGCTGCCCGCCTTAACGGCTCGCCCCTTCCAAGCCCGGAACCGCTCCAGCGCGTTGTTCCGCTCGATCTCTTCCCCACAAACATTCTCGAAAACGTCCTTGTCCAGAAAACCTACTCGGTTGAATATCCGGGTGAATTCGGCGGCGGCATCGTTGATCTTCGCACGCTGAACATCCCTAAGGAACGCTTCCTCGAACTCAGCGTATCGGGTAGCTACAACACCGAAACGACGGGCAAAGACGGCATCACCCACTATGGTGCCGACAGCGATGTGCTCGGTTTCGACGATGGCACACGCAAGATCCCCGGCCTGGTGCGCCAGGCAATGGCTACTGGCAATCGGATCCAGAACAACAACTTCACCGATGCGGAGCTGCAAGCCATGGGGCAGGCGTTCACCAACGCGCCCATCAACCTCATCCAGACGAACGATAGCATACCGATGAACGGCAGCTATGAAGCATCCGCTGGAACGTCCTTCGACCTCGGTGGCGCTGAACTCGGCATCATCGGCGTCCTGGGCTACAGCAATGACTGGCGCACGCGTAATGGCCGGCAGGAAGTCGGCGAGATCAATGGTGGCATTCTCAGCGCCACCTCGACCTATGATTATCTGACCACGGAACAGAACATCGGCTGGGACGGCCTTTTCGGCGTCGGTCTTGATTTTGGCGATGACAAGTTCAACTGGACCAATCTGTACATCCGCCGCACCACGAAACAGACGAGCATCCGCGAAGGATACGACGATCTGGCCTCGCGCGATGTGCGGGATGACCGCACGGGTTGGTATGCCCGTGAACTCTACAGCACCCAGATCAACGGCGACCACTATCGTGGCCCTTGGACTCTCGACTGGAGAGCTGCACTTTCCCAGACAAAGCGCGATGCTCCGTATGAGCGGGCCACACGCTTCATATTCAGCGAAATCACCAACAGCTACATCTACGATCCTTCGGGTTCGGGCTCGTCGAACAGCACGACCTTCTCCTATCTCGACGACAAGGTCGTGAGCGGTGGCGCCGATGTGAAATACGTACAGTCGCTCTCTTCGGCCCGCGACATCGAATACTCTGCGGGCGTTGAAGCCTATCAGAATGATCGGAGCGCCCAGTCGCGCATCTTCAGCTTCATCGTGGGTAATCCGCCGCTGGATTTCCTCGTGTCGCAACAGCGCCCGGACTTCCTGTTCGCCAACTACAACATCAATCCTGACCTCTTTGTCCTGCGCGAAATCACTGGCTCTTCGGGTGCGGCCGCGTATGACGCAGACCTAAAGGTCTTCGGTGCCTATGCGAAGGTTGACGCGGAAATCATCCCTCTGGTTCGCACCGCTGTGGGCGTCCGTTTCGAGGACGCAACCCAGTCGGTAACGCCGCTCTCGCTGATCGCTTCGGAAACTGCGCCAGAAGCGCCGCCGGAACTGGAAAACCAGTACCTGCTGCCAGCCGCAACGCTGACCTGGAACTTCGCCGAGGATCAGCAGCTTCGTCTGGGAGCTTCCAAGAGCATCGGCCGCCCGCAGTTCCGCGAACTTGCGCCCCAGCAGTATTACGACCCGGAAAGCGGCCGGACGTTCATCGGCAATCCCTATCTGACGGATACGGAGATACTGAACCTCGACGCCCGGTACGAATTGTATTTCGACCGCGGCCAGGCCGTGACTGCTGGCGTCTTCTTCAAACAGCTCGACCGTCCGGTGGAAGCCGTTGTGGTCCAGCAGAGCGCCTCGGTGTTCCAGACTTACCTCAACGCGCCTGAAGCCATTCTCTACGGCGCCGAGATCGACTTCAAACGCGTCTTCGACAGCCCCATCAAGGGAGCCTTCTTCGACTCGAAGGAATTCCTGGTGCAGGCCAACTACACCTACACCACATCCGAGGTGAAGGCCGGTTCCGGAGACGTGGTGTATCCGCTGCAGGCCGGTGGTCAGCCCCGTCCCGCCACGGACTTCATCATCGATGGCACGCGTCTTCAGGGCCAGTCCGAGCATATCGCCAACCTGCAGATCGGCTGGGAAGATGAGGCTGCCCGTTCGCAGCTGACCCTTCTTGCCAACTATGCCAGCGAGCGGGTCACCGCCCGCGCGCCGGCGGGCCAGCCTGACTTCCTGCAGGATCCGGGCATCAACCTCGACCTCGTCTACAAGAAAGGCTTCGACCTTCGCGGTAAAGCCTTCACGCTCGATATCAAGGCGAAAAACCTCCTCAAGGAGGATTTCGAAGAATATCAGACCGGTAATGACGGCTATGTCCGGGTTAACCAGTATGATGTCGGCACAACCCTGTCCGTTGGCCTCAGCGCGGCGTTCTAACTCTGGTTAATTTTCGTGCCACCGGAGAAGCCGGGTGAAATTCGAGGCGCAGCAGGCAATAAACCCCTGCTGCGCCTCATATTCTTGGTGAAATCAGAAGTCTTTCGAGCTACGGAAAACCGGATACAATTCTAAGCTCGATCTGTTGATAACCAGTGCATTCGGGCTGGGGTTCGTCTCAGAACTGTCGCAAGAGTGTGATTAAGAAGCTCTGTATTTCGCAGGAGTGTAAGGCTGATGAAACTGTTCGGACCGGAAGGCGGCACTCGGCTGGCAGCGTATAGTTTGATCGGCCGTACCGCCATTGAAGCTGCCCTTGCGCTCACGACCGGGCTTCTGCTGGCCCGTTTCGCCTGGCTCATCGCTGCGCCGGGTGACGGCGCGAGCGCTCTTCCCCAGATCCCTGCCGTCTCAGGCGCAGCGGGCAACCAATCCTCGCTCGCCCTGCTGACCCAGACAGACCCCTTCCGCCCGAGCGCTGCCGAGCCCAGCCAGATCGCCGTCCCCACCTCCCTCAACCTGAAGATCGCCGGCCTGCGCTGGTCAGACGGTGCCGCCTGGACCAGCAGCGCCGTGCTTATCCTGCCCGACAACACCCAGAAGCGTTTTTCCATCGGTGATCAGATCGTTTCGGGCGCCGTCTTGGAAACGGTCGCGGCAGACCGGGTGTTCTTGCGCTTCAATGGCCAGCTTCAGGAACTTCTCCTGAACGACCCGGACAAGCCGCTGTTTGCCGGCTCGTCATCATCGTCCAGCGCTACGTCTGTCAGCATCCAGCCGGCTCAACCGGCGCCGCCAACATCCTCTGCGCCTCCCGCTGGCTCAAGCCTGGCGCCGGTCACCCCTGCGCTGCTGCTGACAGACGTGGAGATGCACCCGGAACTGCGCAACGGCGCCGTGGCCGGCTACCGCCTCTCCCCGCGCGGTCAGGGACACTTCCAGTCGGCCGGGCTTGAAGCGGGCGATTTGGTCCTGCGCGTCAATGGCGCCAGCATTGAGGGCATGGGCCCCGAGGCGATCCAGTCTGCAGTGATGAGTTCTCAATCAATCGCGCTGGATGTTGTTCGCAACGGCGCCATCGTCCGCCTACGGCTTTCCCCCGATTCCGGCCTTTCTCAATGACCAAACGTATATTGCTCGCGGCTGCGGCTGCGCTCACCGCCACTCAGTTTGCGGCCGCCCAGGCACCTGCTCCCTCTCAGGACAAGCACGTCCTGAACCTTGAAGATGTCGAGCTGAATACGCTGATCGAAGACATCTCCATGCTGACAGGATACACATTCGTCACGCATCCGGATGTCCGCAAGGCGCGCGTATCCGTCGTCTCGCAAACGCCAATGTCCACCCAGGAACTCTTCCAGGTGTTCCTGACAACGCTGCGCATCCAGGGCTTCGCCGCTGTCCCCGCCGGTAAGGACACTTACCGCATCGTGCCGCGCGCCATCGCGTCCACCGAAGCGCCAATGTCGGGGCCCGGCGCCAACGCGTTCATCACCGAAGTCATCAAGCTGAACCGCGCGAACGCGATGGAAACCGCGCAGATGATCAAGCCGCTGCTCGACTCGCAGGGCCAGGTTGTTGCCAATACGGCCACGAACACACTCGTTGTTGTTGACTATGCCTCTAATCTAGAGCGCGTCCGCCGCATCATTGAAACCGTGGATCGCGACCAGACCGTCACCGAAACCATTCCGCTGGCAAATGTTCCGGCCGCTGAAATGGAAACCGTCCTTACACGTCTCCAGGGGGACGCCGGCGGCCAGGGCGGTCAGACCATCAATCGCCTCTCTGCCGTTGCCTCCCTCACAAGCAACTCCATTATCCTGAGGGGCGACGCCACCTCCGTCGACCGCGCCAAACGCGTTGCACTCGAACTCGACGCCACCAATCCGCAGCGCGATCATGTCCGCGTCATCACACTGAACTACGCCGACGCGGCCGAAGTCGTTCCGATACTGGAGCGCGTGGCCAACAGCATGGCCATGCAGCGGTCACCGGCAGAAACGGCCCCCGTTTCTCAGACGATCGCCCATCACGGCCCCACCAACTCCATCGTTATCAGCGCAAACCCCGAAACAATACTCGCCATGGAGCGGGTGGTCACCGCGCTGGATGTTCGCCGCCCGCAGGTGATGGTTGAAGCCATCATTGTGGAAATGTCGGATGATGCCGCGCGTGAGCTTGGCCTGCAATTCCTGCTTTCCGGGACAGGCGGAGATGTTCCTTTCGCCTCGACAAACTTCTCGCGCGCCGCGCCAAACCTCCTTGCCCTGACGGGCGCGCTCGTTACGGACGCTTTCTCCGATCCCGCCTCCGCCAACCCCTTCCGCGATGCAGCCATCAGCTCACTGACGGGCTCCTCGGGCCTCACGCTCGGTTTCGGCGGCACATCCGGCGACAACCTCTTCGGCGTCATCCTCAATGCCGTGCAGGACGATACATCCTCGCGCATCCTGTCGACCCCCTTCGGCATGACGCTGAACAATGCGACATCCGCGCTCATCGTCGGCCAAGAAATTCCGGTCACCACGGGCCAGGTTCTGGGAGACGCCAATTCCAACCCCTTCCGCACGGTGGAGCGCAAGGACATCGGTATCCAGCTCGAAGTCACGCCCCGCATTGGCGAGAATGACACCGTCCGCCTCGACATCCGCCAGGAAGTCTCCAGCGTCTTCGGCAGCGTCGGCACAGTCACGCCGGATCTCATTCTCGACAAGCGCGAAATTCGCGCCAGCGTTCTGGCAGATGACGGTGAAATCATCGTCCTTGGCGGTCTCGTCGAGCAGACTGATACGCTGCGCGATACGAAAGTCCCCGTGCTGGGAGACATTCCCGCTGTGGGCCGTCTCTTCCGCTCGGAAGGCAAGGCCGCGACACGCCGGAACCTGATGGTCTTCATTCGCCCCACCATCGTTCGCAGCAAAGCGGATGCGCAAGCGGTCACCCAGCAGAAATATCTCTATGTACAGGCCGAAGAGCTGATGCGGGATCAGAGGCCCGGCGGAACTGTCGACCAGTTCGTCCGGGAAGTTCTCGGAACTGGTGGCCCGGCTTCCCAAGCGGTCCAGACGCCGCGATAATTGTCTCATGACACGCGCTCAGGTCACTTATGCATTTGCCCGCGACAAGGGGATAGTCGTTGTTCCCGGCCGCGCGGAGCCGACTTTCGCTGTCCGCGAAGGCGCCGATCCAGTCGCCCTAGTGGAGGCCCGCCGCGTTGCCGGCCTGCCGGTGCATCTGGAAGCGATGAATGCCGCGCAGTATGAGCGCCAGCTCTCGGAAAGCTTCGGCCAGTCGCGCCTTGATGGCAGCGCCGCCGAGGCCGCCGCTGGCACTGGCGGGGATCTCGAAAGCCTGTTTGATGGTCTTCCGCAAACGGAAGATCTGCTTGCAGGCGATACAGACGCTCCGATTATCAGCCTGATCAACGGCCTGCTGCAGGATGCCATCCGCCGCCGGGCGTCCGACATTCACATTGATCCCTTTGAGGACAAACTCTCGGTCCGCTACCGCATCGACGGCGAGTTGCAGGAAGTGTTCACGGCGTCCCGGCGCGTTTCGGCCCCACTCGTCTCGCGCATCAAGGTGATGAGCCGGCTGGATATTGCCGAAAAGCGTATGCCCCAAGATGGGCGCATCTCGCTGACGCTGGGCGGCCGCGCGCTGGATGTCCGGGTGGCTACGCTACCCACGCGCTATGGCGAGCGTGTTGCCCTGCGCCTGCTCGATACGCGCCAAGCCCTCATGGGCCTGGAAACCCTCGGCATGGACGAGGACACCGAACGCCGCTTCCGCGCCGCCCTCAGTGAACCCAATGGCGTGATCCTCGTCACCGGCCCGACGGGTTCAGGCAAAACCACCACGCTCTATTCCGCCCTTGCCCAGCTCAACACCGGGCGCGTCAACATCATGACGCTGGAAGATCCCGTGGAGTATGGTCTCGATGGCATCAGCCAGACGCCGATGGACCATAAGGTCGGCCTCACCTTCGCCGCCACCCTGCGCTCGATCCTCCGGAACGACCCCAACATCGTCATGGTCGGCGAGATACGGGATGTGGAGACCGCAGAGGTCGCACTCGAATTTGCGCTCACAGGCCGCCTTGCCCTGTCCACCATCCACACAAACAGCTCTGCGGGCGCCATCACCCGTCTGCGGGACATGGGTGTGGAGAGTTTCCTGCTCGCCTCCACGCTGCGCGCCGTGCTGGCTCAACGCCTCGTCCGGAAGCTCTGTGTGCATTGCAAGGAAGCCTATTCACCGCCGCCTGCCCTGCTGGAACGTCTTGGCCTCGCTGGCAGAACCGATCTCACGCTCTATCGGCCGACCGGCTGCGCTGCCTGCGGCCATACCGGCTATGAGGGCCGCTTGGGCGTATACGAGTTGCTGCTGATCGACGCCCCCATCCGCCGGATGATCCATGACGGCGCCACCGAAGAAGAGATTGAGCGCGCAGCTTTCGCGAAATCTGATATGCTGTTTCAGAACGGTTTGCGGCATGTGCTGAGCGGCGACTCGAGCGCCGAGGAACTGCTCCACGTCTGCCGCCGGGAGGCCTGGTTCGGTGGCAGCATTTGAATACAAGGCTCTGACGGCTGACGGGCGGCGCACCAGCGGCGTCATCTCAGCTGATACCGCCCGCGCCGCCCGCCGCGAGTTGCGTAACCGCCAGCTCACCCCCGTCTCGCTCACAGAGGCGCGCGGTGAGAAAGCCGCCGGTTTCGCAGGTGCCGGCCGCCTCAGCGACAAGGAACGCACGCTTCTGACGCGCCAGCTCGCCGTGCTCGTCTCGTCCGGCATGACGGTCGAACAGGCGTTGACGGCTGCGGCCGGCGACAGCGATGCCTCGCCCCAGCGCGGCCTGCTCCTCGGTGTGCGCTCTCAGGTTATGGAAGGCGCTACCCTCGCCGAAGCCATGCGGGGCGCGCCGCGCGCCTTTCCGCCCCTCTTCCGGGCGGTGGTTTCCTCCGGCGAAAGCTCGGGCCGTCTCGGTCTCGTCCTCGATCAGCTCGCCCACCACCTTGAGCGCAGTTACCGGCTGCGCACCCTGGTTCGCTCAGCGCTCATCTATCCGATCATCCTTGGCATCATGGCCACTGCCATGGTGACGGCCCTGATGGTCTGGGTTGTGCCCAAGCTTGTCGAACAATTTGCCATGCTGGGCGCGTCAGAACTGCCGCCTTTGACCACATTTGTCATTGGCTTGTCCGGATTTGTCCGCGATTGGGGCCTGGTTGTCCTGGCTCTGGCCGCGCTTGGCGTGTTCCTGGCGCTGCGTGTCCTGAAGATTCCGGCCTGGAAACGCCGCTGGGACGGCTTTGTCCTGCGTATTCCTTTTTTCGGCGACATGAACCGGAAAGTTGCCTCGGCTCGCTTCGCCCGCATCCATGCTACCATGTCCGGCGCTGGCGCCACCGTCCTCGAAAGCCTCTCGGGCGCGCGAAACGCCATGGGGAATTTGGTGTTTCGGGACGCCGCCGATCAGATCCTCGAAACCGTCCAGCGTGGCGGCGCCCTCTCTTCGGCCATGAAGTCCACGGGGGTTTTCCCCCAGATGATGGTCCACATGGTTGCCAGCGGCGAAGCGGCCCGCAACGTCCCCGCGATGATGAACCGCGCCGCCGATTTTCTGGAAGACGAATTCGAAACGGCCACCAATGTTGCCCTCGGCCTGCTCGAACCTCTGATCATCATTTTCCTGGGCGGCGTGGTCGGCACGATCGTCCTGTCGATCATGCTGCCCATCATGCAGCTCAACACTCTCGCCCTCGGATAAAGGAGCGCCCTCATGCCACCTGAAACTGAAGCAAACACAGAAGAAAAACGCCGCCACCAAGCCGGTTTCTCTCTGGTCGAACTGATGGTCGTGGTTTTCATCATGGGCCTCCTGGCGACGCTGATCATCGTCAACGTCGCCCCGGTGGGTGACCGCTCGCGCGTCACCAAGGCCAAAGCCGACATCTCGAATCTCGAGAACGCGCTCGAGCAGTACAGCCTCGACCTCTACACCTACCCTTCCACCGATCAGGGCCTCGCCGCCCTCTCCAGCCCGCCGCCCGGCATCGATACCACCCTCTACCGCCCCGGCGGCTATATCCGCCGCGTACAGAACGATCCCTGGGGCAATCCCTATCAGTACACCTTCCCCGGGGTGCGTTCTGGTGGCCGGTTTGATGTCTTCTCCTTCGGCGCAGATGGCAAACCCGGCGGAGAAGGCAACGACGCCGATATCGGCAACTGGGACTGATGCTGCGCCCGTGCTGCGTGATGCTCCTCATTTCGCTACCCAATCTCTGAGGGCGCCTGCAGGCGACCCGCAGGCCGGGCTGTCGCTGGTCGAGATCATGGTCACGCTCTCCATCATCGCCGTCGCCACCACGCTGATCCTGCTCACCATTCCCACCCGGCATGTCTTCAAGCAGGAATCCGATCAGCTTCGCGAAGCGCTTGAGCAGGCTGCCAATCGCGCATCGATCACAGGTCAGCCTGTAGGCCTTATTGTCGACGGCGGCGGCTATTCCCCGGCGATCTGGCAGAACGGCGCCTGGCGCGTGTTGGAAAGCCATCAGCTCCCGAAGGACATCAGCATCCGCATAGACGGCAGACCGCCAGCATTGCTTGAGAAAGGAGGAGAGCCGGCCCCGGCCGTCATCTTCGATCCCCTCGGCCACACCCTGCCGGTGGCCATCGAACTCTCGCGCAACGGCGTCCTCACCAGCCTCACCCTGCTGCCAGACGGCAATGTTGAAATGGATCAGCGATGATGGGCAACCAGCAGGGTTTCACGCTGATGGAAGCGCTCGTGGCCGTCGCGGTTTTCGCGACTGCTGCAATGGGGCTCATTTCTCTCAACACAAGCAGCCTCCGCATCAGCGCTCAGATGGGAGACCGCGCGCTGGCCCGTCAGGTGGCCGAAAATGTCGCCGTCGAAACGATTACCAACCCGGAACTGCAAGTGATCGGACGATCGGGAGGGCAAGAGGTACAGCGCGGCCGCAGCTTTGTCTGGCAGCGGGATATCACCCCCGCCCCTCGCGACGATGTTGTAGAAGTTAGCATCCGTGTGCGCGCGGCGGACGAGGAGGCAGTGCTCAGCGAAGTAGCGCTTCTTCACCGCATCAAGGCGGACAGATGAACGCCACCCCCAGCCCCCAATCTGGCATCTCCCTGATGGAGACTTTGATCGCGCTGTTCGTCGTAGCGCTTCTGGCAACGGCAGGCGGCGTTATGCTGACCCAATCCCTGCGAAGTACACGGCTGATTGAGGTTCGCGGGAATGACGCCCGGGAGCTGCAGACCGCTCTCGCCGTGCTACGGGACGATTTCGCGGCCTTCGTGGATCGCCCCAGCCGCGCCGACGCGAGTTCGGATCTTTCGACCCGTTTCGAAGGCCAGCCGATCCGGTATGACGGACGTATCATGACCTTTGTGCGCAATGGCTGGTCAAATCCCGCAGACCTGCCCCGCAGCGATCTTCAGCGGGTGGAATACCAGTTCGACAACGGCGCCCTGATCCGCCGATCCTGGAGCGCGCCTGACGCGGGCCCCGGCACAGCGGTTGCGGAGCAAATCGTCCTGTCGGGTTTGGAAGATATTTCCGTCCAGTATGGCCGTGAGCAAATCTGGAAGCCTGACTGGATCGTCCCCGCGAGCATGGTAGACGCCCCTTTGCCGGACAAAATCCAGCTGGTCTTCACCTTTGGCGAAGGCGATACGCTGACGGCGAAATTCCGCCTGGGGCTGCGCGAATGATGCGCCCTGATCCCCAACGCGGGGCAGCCCTGCTGTCGATCCTGTTCATTGTGGCGGCGCTCGCCGTCGCAGCGCTCATGGCGACTATGGCCATCACCCAGCAGACGGCTATGGCGAAGGCGGCTACGCGCCGCGCCGATGCGGGCTGGGCGGCCTATTCCGCGGAAGCGCTGGCCCTCAGCGCTGTGGCGGAGATGTCCGTTCTTACCAACGGGCAGCTTACATCGCTAACCGTAGGCCTCTCTCAGCCAGTTGTCCTGCCCCTCCGGGGAGGCGTCGTCTCGCTACAGGTCAATGACGCGTCCAATTGTTTCAACATAAACGCGCTCGCCAACCCCGATGAAGGCGCCGCTACTTATGCCCGCCTGTCCTGGGCCACCCTACTGCGTGATCTCGACATTCCGGCCACCGATGCGAGCAGTCTCGCCAATGCGCTGGCAGACTGGGTGGATGCCGACAGCAACACCCGGCAAGGCGGCGCGGAGGATGGCTATTACCTCACGCTCAGCCCCGGTTATCGCGCAGCCAACCAACCCATGGACAGTCCGCGCGAACTGGCCTCTGTGATGGGCTATACCAGTCCCCTTCGGAAGGCGCTCGCGCCGCTGATCTGTGCCCGGCCGGAGACCCAGATGACACGTCTCAACATCAACACGCTTCGCCCGGATCAGGCCTCGCTCTTGCGCGCCTTCTATTCTGAAGCCCTCACTCTGACGGCGGCAGAGAGAATCCTCATGGATCGGCCGGATACGGGCTGGGCGAGTGTCGACGAGTTCGAGGCGCTGCCCGACATCCGCACCATTCCTGAAGGCCAGAAACAGACCGAAGCCCTTTCAACACTCAGCACGACCTATCTCGCCGAAGGGCAAACAACACTTGACGGCGGCAGCTGGCCATTCTCCTTCATCATTTCGGCCAAAGGTGGCTCTGCGCCCGAAACAATCTGGCGCAGGATGGGAGAAGAATGATGAAATCCATTCTTTATATTGCACTGCCCGCGCAGGCTGACGGCGCCATGCAGATTGCGCAGGAGCGGGGCGACCGCCTTGAACTTGTAAATCATCGTGGCCCCTTCGGAGCGGCCAGCTGCATCGCCTTCGCGCCCGCAACGGCCGTGGGCCATTTCCGTGCCCCTGTCCCCGCGCGTAACGAAGCCGAAGCGGTACGCGCCGCTCTCTATGCGATCGAAGATGAGCTCGCCCAACCCGTGGAAGAGGTTCATCTCGTCCTCGGTCCACGGATGAGAGAGACAGTTGAGCGCGATATCTATGTCGTTGATCGCGCCCTGATGACATCCTGGCTGGAGCTTCTATCAAAGGCAGGATTATCGCCGGCGAAACTGCTGCCAGAACAAAGTCTGTATACCGATATCTCGCAACCCGTTGATATGGGCGACCATATTCTCCAGCGGGAAGGAAACCGCATCATCGCAATCGATGCTGGTCTTCCAGATCAGGCACGCGAAGCCCTGGCAGGAGATCTCGCGCCCAGCCTTCGGGACGGCATCCAGATCATCCGCCTGGCAGAACGCAGCACCACGCATCCCGGCGTGAACCTGCGCGCCGGGGCATTTACCCCCCCAAGGGAAACAAAACAGGGTGTCAGCGCCTGGCGCAAGGCCGCCGGTATTGGTGTTGCTGCCGTTTCGGTCTGGACGGGTACGCTGATCCTTGAAGCCCGAAACTATAACTACGCGGCCGAGCAACTCGGAAAACGCGCAGCGGAGCGCTATGCCGCTATCTTCCCAGCCGCAGCCATTCCGGCGGACATCGACAGGGCGACCCGCGACATGCTGGCCGTTGCCGCCGTGCCCGATACCATCGACTTCCGCACAACCGTTGCCGCGCTTTATGAAGCCGTCGCTCTTAATCCGGATACACGCATTTCAACGCTGACATTTGATGGCAGCGCCAGCCGTCTTGTGGCAGACATTGAGGCGTCGACCCCGGAGACGGCCGCCTCCGTCGTGGCCTTTCTGCAGAGCCGCGGCTTCGCTGTCTCATCCAACGCAGCGGAGCAAAGTCCGGGCGAGGCCGTTACTCAAATTACTCTGGAGCCGATGCCATGAGCGCCTGGTGGAATACGCGCAGCTCCCGCGAGAAGGCTTTGCTCGGCATCGCTGGCTTGCTGCTCGCCGTGGCCATTATCTGGCAACTCGTGCTGCAGCCGGCAATCTCAACGCTGGACCGCGCAAAACTCAATCATGAGAGAGGCACACAGACCCTTGCGCGCCTCGACCGGATTGAGGCCCTGATCCAGCAGGGGCAGACCATACATCCCGCGATAACGGCGCCGGCAACCCAGGATACAGCCGCGCTGCAGGCTCAGGCAGCCCAGATGGCCGCTCAGGCGGGGCTTTCGGCGCAAACACCCGCAGCCAGCCCGGCTGCATTCCAGGTCAGTCTGACGAACGTAGCCAGCCCGGCATTCTTCCAATGGGTGGAACAGGTGGAAACAGGCCTGGGCGTGACAGTCAGCGCCGCCACTCTCACACAGAATGCAGATGGCAGCATGGACGCCAGCGCGGAATTCAGCCTTGGTAAAAAGCCATGATGCGTTTTCTTCTTCTCCTTGTCCTGATCATCGGCTTTCTGGCTGGTCTCGTCGCTTTCGCGCCGCTCAGTTTTATTCTGAAGACTGCGGGCGCGGAGGAACGCGGCCTCAGCTGGACCTCGGCAGAAGGCACCCTCGCGGGTGGAAAGATCACTGGCCTCAAGGCAGGACAGGATCTGCTCGGCGATGCCAGCCTCAAACTGAACCCCGCCTCTCTCCTTGCGCTTGGAGTCGAGTACGATTTCGACTGGACTGGCCCCTCCGGCAAGGGAACAGGGAAAGCCGGGGCCTATGCTTCCGGAAATACCGAGCTGCGCGACTTCAACATCGAACTGGACTTTGCTGCCCTGGATGGCGTCGCGGCCTGGATACGCCAATCGGGCGGCAAGGCGCGTTTGTCTGGAGACATCATCCGTTTCAACAACGGCGCGTGTGACAAGGCTTCGGGTCAATCCTGGAGCGATGCGCTGGGAAAGAATGCAGCGCTTCTCGGGCCCGGTTGGCCGGACCTGGCCGGTAACCTTTCCTGTGAGGGCGACATGCTGCTCATTCCCCTCCAATCAGCCAGTCCGCTTGGCACGAAACTGGACGCTGCCGGCAGGTTTCATCTCCGTGGCAGCGGCAGCATCGAGGCCCGCGTCTCCGGCGTAATTCCACAACAGTTCCAGTATGGCCTCCCCCTCGCCGGTTTCGTTCCAGAAAGCGGCACTTATGTTTACCGTTATCCTGCAACACCGGCACAGGTGCCACAATGATCCGTCTCCTGAGTATTGCCTTCATCGCGGGCTGTCTTGCGGGCTGCGCGTCTGCGCCCGAAGCCAATAAGCCGGCCGGCTCACCGGTTGCGGCCATGGGATCACCGTTGGCCGAAGTACCCGTTGAAGGTCTGCCGCCCCAGAAACTGGCAGCCGGGGAATGCGGCCTGTTTCTATGGGGTATGGCCGCGCCGCGCCGCTTCACATTCTTTACCAAAGCAGCCACCGGCGAAGCCCTGGTCTTGCATAACGGCGCCAGTCACAAGCTGATCGTTACCGATACGAACGCTGAAGTCTTCGGCCAGTTCTTCACCGAAACCCAGTATCTTTCCGCAGACGGTACATGGTCAGTCAATCTCAGCCTGAAGCCTGGCGAGATGCTTGAAGGCGGGCAGCGCGTTGACTCCGGCCGCCTGGTCACCACAGGTGCCGATGGGTGGGAAACGGTTCTGCCGGTCACCGGCGTGCGGGCCTGCATTCCCGGCTGAGACCCGGCTCTGCCTGTCAGGTCAGCAGGTCTACCGGCACTGCCAAGGCATCGGCGAGACGCTTGGCTGTCTTGAGACCGTAAGACATGCCCCGTTCAATGGCCGAGATGTGGTTCGGACGGATGCCGCAAAGTTCGCCCAGCTCCTTTTGCGTCATCAGGCGGAACTGGCGGATCACCCGCACCGGATGTTCCCCATCGCTGATGCGTTTGAGCAGCGCGGGCGGAAGCGGCACCACGTTCGGGTCCGCGCTTTTTACGCGCCCAGCCGTGATTTCCCGGAGACTGTTCTCCAGATCAGCCACCTTCTGCTCAAGGTCCATCACGCGAACCTCAAGTGAATAGACGAGTTTCGGATCGTGCATCATGCCCGCTGCCCCTGTCATACAGGATGCAGCGCTAATGCGGTTCCGCTACACTTCGGTGTCGGCTCTGATAATGTTTTGTGTCAATTGCCTAGCATTCGATGACGTTAACCGCGAGCCCGCCCTGGCTCGTCTCCTTATACTTGGAAGACATGTCCAGCCCCGTCTGCCGCATCGTTTCAATCACCTGATCCAGAGATACCTTTGTCTGCTCAAGCGAATGGAGGGCCAGGCGCGCGGCATTTGCCGCCTTCACCGCGCCGATCGCATTGCGCTCGATACACGGGATCTGCACCAGACCGCCCACCGGATCGCACGTCAGACCCAGATTATGCTCCATTCCGATCTCGGCTGCATTGGCCACCTGTTGCGGTGTGCCGCCCCAAACCGCTGCAAGGCCGCCCGCCGCCATGGAGCAGGCCACGCCAACCTCCCCCTGACAGCCCATCTCCGCGCCGGAAATGGACGCTCTCTGCTTGTAGAGAAGGCCAATCCCGCCGGCAGTCAGCAGGAACCGGCGCAGGCGCACAGCTGCGTCTTCCGTCTCCGCACAATAATGCCGGATCACGGCCGGAATGATCCCCGCCGCGCCATTCGTCGGCGCCGTCACGACCTGCCCGCCCGCAGCATTCTCTTCATTCACCGCCATGGCATAGACGTTCAGCCAGTCAAAAAGCTGCTCGCGCTCATTGGAGGGCGGCCCCTCCTGAAGTTTCTGCCAGATTTCCGGCGCGCGGCGGCGCACTTTCAGCCCGCCCGGCAATTCACCCCGGCGGACAAGCCCCCGATCGATACACGCCATCATGACACCAGCAATCCTGTCCAGAGCGGCTTCGGTCTCCGCCCTCGGACGTTTGGCATCCTCGTTGGCCAGGATCACCTCATCAATATTGAGACCGCTGGCACGGCAGATCTCCAGCAGGCGTGCCGCAGACGTGAATTCATAGGGCACCGGATCGCCCACCGGCAGAATGTCGTCTTCCACCGGCTTTTCCAGCTGCTTGCGCGTGGCAATGAAGCCGCCGCCTGTGGAATACCAGGTTTCGTCGGCAAGCGTGGCGCCAGCTGCGTCAAATGCCCGGATGCGCAAGCCGTTGGGGTGAAGGTCGGGCATGATGTCGTAGGCAAACCGAATATCCGTCTCCGGATCAAACTCTATTGTTCGCCCATCAGCCAGCATCAAGCGCTTCTGCTCATACGCCTGCCCCACAAGGCGGTCGGCCTCCTCCGGGTCCAGCGTTTCCGGTTCCAGATTGAGCAGCCCGAGCACGACCGCCTTGGGCGTCGCGTGGCCCACCCCCGTCAGCGCAAGAGAGCCCTGCAGCTCCGCCTCGATCCGCGCCGTCTGCGCCAGCTTTCCGCTTTGGGTGAGGTGCGCCATGAACCGGTTTCCGATGCGGATCGGCCCAACGGTGTGCGAACTTGAAGGGCCAATTCCGACCCGGAAAATATCCAGTACAGACAGCATGTTCTGCGCCCGTTTCCTTTGCGTAAGTTTTCCTGATTGGTGGCCGAATTGGCCGCTGGCCGCAACCCCGGCTCAGCCGGGCCCGGTTACATCATGCCCATAAAGCCAGTCGTGCCGGCCATGCACGACAGACGGCAGATACTTTCCCGCCACCCACATCGGCCCATAGGTCCCAAGCTGGTAGAGTGGATTGGACCGGTGGAACAGCGCCGCGTTCTCCCGTGCCACATTCTGCACGCGCGTTGCCCGTGGCTTGCGGATTGCTTCATATGCCTTGAGCCCAGCCTCGACGTCTGCCCCTTCGCCCTTCGCCAGCGCGCGGCCGACTTCCTTGGCCAGCACATAGGCGTCCTCAATCGCCATCACCGCGCCCTGCGCCATGAAGGGGAGCATGGGATGACAGGCATCCCCCAGCAGCACGGCCCGGCCGTCCTGCCATTTCGGCATCTCGGGGCGATCATAGAGCGACCAGCGCAAGAGCAGCGGTGCCTCGTCAATGATCCGCTGGATCACCGGGTTCCAGCCCTTGAAGTCCTTCAGTGCCTGCTCCCGCGCGCCTACTGAAGTCCAGGACTCGTCCCCTAACTCAGCACATTCGACTACGCCAACAAAATTCGCGAGGCTGCCCCGCCGCAGGCGATAGGTTACCGCATGGCGCCGTTTTCCGGCCCACACACACGCCGTCTCCGGAGGCGGATAATCGCCCAGCTTTGATACAGGCACCACAGCCCGCCAGGCGACATTGCCGGTAAAGCGCGGCTTGTCTGGGCCCAGCATCTGCGCGCGCACCGACGAATGAATGCCGTCCGCCCCCACCAGAAGGTCTCCGGCCACGCGCTCGCCCGTGCTGAGCAGCGCAACAATGCCGGTTCCAGTATTCTCATACCCTGTCACCGTCGCGCCAAGGCGCACAGCGTCCGGGGCGCGATCCGTCACACATGCCTTCAGCGCCTCAACCAGATCTGCCCGGTGGATATGCAGATACTCTCCCCGCCACCGCGCCTGCGACGCCTCGCGAAGCGGCACACTGAATATCCGCGCGCCACTGCGCCCCAGACGAAGTTCCTGCGCACGCGGACGAAATGCATCCCGAGACACACGCGCCGACGCGCCCAGCGCATCAAGCACCTTCATGCCATTCGGGCTGATCTGCAGGCCGGCGCCCACTTCGGCAATCTCCGGCGCCTTTTCCAGCACCGTCACCGAATGCCCTGCTTTCAGGAAAGCCAGCGCCGCTGTCAGCCCGCCGATACCGCCACCTGCAATCAGGATCTGCATGGACTTGCCGCCGGTCCTGGTGGGGCCGCCTCCCTAGCGCGCGCGGTTGGGATCTTGCTTGCCGCCGATCAGCACGAAACGGCGGTCGCAATATTTGCACTCGACGAAATCGTCGTCGCCCATCTCATACCAGACCTTGGGATGGCCGAGCGCGCCGCCTCCGCCATTGCAGGAAACCTTGTGGCTCGAGACCATGGAAATTTCTGGCGGCGTAAAAACATCGCGTTTGGCGGGCATGCCTTGGGTTCTCCTGAATTGGCGGTGACGCGATTGCTTGCGACGCAGCCAGCGGCATCCTAACTAAAGACTGGGCATGGACCGCGCAAGGCGCCCTGCCAACGGGAAAATACTTACCATGCCTGACCCCACCTACGCGATTGAGGTCCGCGACCTGCGGAAAACCTATGCTGCGTCCGGAAAAATGCCGGAAAAACAAGCGCTAAACGGCATCAACCTCACCATTCCCACCGGGTCGATCTTCGGCCTTCTCGGACCAAACGGCGCAGGCAAATCCACCTTCATCAACATTCTCGCCGGCCTGGTCAAAAAAACATCGGGCACCGCGCGAATCTGGGGCCTCGATATCGATCAGGATCCGCGCCAGAGCCGCGCGGCCATAGGCGTCGTGAATCAGGAAGTTGTCGCCGATCCCTTCTTTACGCCTTTCGAGATGCTGGAGCTGATGGCTGGCTTCTATGGCGTGCCCAAGGCCGAACGGCGCACGGTGGAAATCCTCACCGCGCTGGGCCTTGCCGATAAGGAAGATGCTTACGTTCGCCAGCTGTCGGGCGGCATGAAGCGCCGCCTCATGGTCGCAAAAGCCCTTGTCCACAATCCTCCGGTGCTCATCCTTGATGAGCCGACCGCCGGCGTTGACGTCGAACTGCGCCGCCTGCTCTGGGACTATGTGCGCGAATTGCACGCCAAGGGCACGACGATCATCCTGACGACCCATTATCTGGAAGAAGCCGAGGAGCTTTGCGACACCATCGCCATCGTCAATCACGGCGAAATTGTCGCGTGCGAGCCGACCCACCAGCTTCTCTCCCGCCTCGACTACAAGACGCTGGTGATCTACCCGAAAGAGCCGCTCAGCGCCGTGCCGGGCGACCTGTCAGGTCTGGACGTTAAAATACGCAATGATGGCGGGGTCGCCATCACCTTCCGGACCAGTGAAACGGGAATTGCCCGTCTGCTGGAGCGCGTTCGCAACGCCGGTATCGGCATTGCCGACCTGTCGACCGAAGCGCCCGACCTTGAAGACGTCTTCATTTCTCTGACGAGCGAAAACGCCTGAAAACGCCGGGCGCGGCAGAGCCCTAAAGGCTCTGCTTGATCCAGTCGGTCAGCGCCTGGCGGTTCATCGCGCCATTGCGGGTGGCCGTCACTTTGCCACCCTTGAACATCAGAAGCGTCGGCAGGCCGCGCACGCCATAACGGGCGCCGACCAGCGGATAGTCATCCACGTTCAGTTTGACGATCTTCACCTTGCCGGTCATTTCCTCGGCGACAGCCTCCAGGTGCGGAGACATCTGCTTGCACGGGCCGCACCATTCGGCCCAGAAATCGACGACAACAGGCGTATCCGAACCGGTGACCACACCGTCGAAATCGTCTTCATTTACATTGATCGCTGCCATGGTTGCGGCTCCTTCTGCCGGCATTCTCATTCTTGAGTGTGATACATAGGGACTCTCGGGCCAAGTCAAACCATGCCACGCGCACTTGTGAGAACTGCTAAAAGCTGCGCTTCCGGCAGGCGCATCAGGCGCGGCCCATCCGTCCAGCAGAGCGCGGCCACGACTTCCCGGTCCGGAAAGGCGGTCTTCAGCACCGCCCAATAGGCCGCCATCTGCGCCACATAGGTATCGGCCACGTCTTCGGGCCTGTCCGGTGCGGGCTGGTCGGTCTTGAAGTCAATCACCAGCACCTGCGCCGGGGTCACCACCAGCCGGTCCACCCGGCCGTTGATCACCGTGCCCTCCGGCAGCTCCGGTGACCGCCCGATAATCGCCGCCTCAGCCCGCCCACCAGGCTGAAAGATCGCGCCAAGCGCAGGATCACGCATCACGCCGAGAGCCGCCGCCTTCATCTCCGCCCGCTGCGCCGCCGTCAGCTCCCCATCGCGGGAAAGGTAGGCATCCGCTGCCGCTTCCTGTTTCTCCTCGGGCAATTCCGGTAGGTATTGCAGCAAGGCATGGATGGCACGCCCGCGCTTCAGGCGCTCCTCCCGCGCCGCATCGAACGGTGCCACAATCCGCGTCTTGGGGCCGAGCAGGCTCGTCGGCGCAGACAGTTTCCGCACCACCGGATCAGCCTGCGGCGGCGTCAACGCCCAGCCCGGCAGCCCGCCCGAAGGGGTCTCGTTGGCCGACGCTCCTCCGGCGCCCGCAACGGAAACCTTGCCAAAGCGCAGCCCCAGCTCGAAGTCTTCCGGTGCCAGCGCGGCCATCGCCATGTCGCAGAGGGCATACCAGGAATCCTTTTCGTAGCCGGTCTTCCCTTCGCCTGCCTGCCCCTGCCAGTGGCCAGCAATGATCAGCCGGTCCTGCGCCCGTGTCAGCGCGACATATAGCAGGCGCCGGTGTTCCTCCCGCGCTTTGGTTTCTGCAATGGCGCGCGCTCGTTTCGACGCTTCCGCATCCGTATCCTTGCGCGGAGACCACACCACCGCATTGGCACTCGCCAGCACGGCAGGCGCGCTCGTCTTTGGCTTGGACGTCGTATCCGGCAGGATCACCACCGGCGCCTGAAGCCCCTTGGCGCCATGCACTGTCATCACACGCACTTCGCGCCCGGCTTCTGCCAGGTCGCGCTTGATCTCGACCGCCTCGGCCTCCATCGCTGCCACGAAAGACTGCAGCGAGGATGGCCCCGTGCTGTCATGGCCAAGGGCGCGAGACAGAAGCGCCTCGATGGGATCACGCGCCGGCGTGCCGAGGCGCGCATTCAGCAGTTCCCATCCTGTCAGCCCGCCTTCCCCCACCCTGTCGAGCACATGGCTCAGGAACTCGTAAGGCGGCAGGTGCGCGCGGTCGAACAATCCCTGAAGAAAACGTGCCGCCCGCTGAACATCCGGGTCATCGCTCGCCTTCACACGGGACCAGAGCGTTTCCCCCTTCGCCCGGCGCGAGGCGAGCGGGAACAGGTATTGATCGTCATCCACCAGTCCGCAGAACGGTCCCCGCAAAATTTCCGCCAACGTCAGATCGCGCAGGTCCAGCGTCGCAAACCGCATCAGGTTCAGACAGTCCTGCACCCCGATGAAATCCGTCAGGATCAGCCGGTCAGCGCCCGCGACTGGCAACCCTTCTGCCTTCAGCGCTGTAATCAGCGAGTCAAACAGGCCGCCTTGCCGCTTGCTCACCAGGATCAGCACGTCTTCCGGCCGCATCGCCCGCTCGGCCTTGCCCTCCCAGATCGTTTCGCCCCGATCGATCATCTGCCGCACGGCCCGCGCTACACCTGCCGCCAGCTTTGCCTTGGGCGAGGTCGCCCGCACCACGTCCACCGGACGCTCCCACGCATCGGTTTCATCATCTGGCACCTTCGGTTCAATCGGCCAGATTTCCACCGCGCCATGCTGATCCCAACGCCGCGCCGTATGCTGAATATCGTTGGCAGTCTGCGGCGGAGCACCGCCAATCCCCACATCAATCGGCGGCGACCGATTCCACACTGTATCCACAAATGTCAGCACTTCGGGCGCTGAGCGGAATGACATCAGCATTTCCACGCCGGTAGCGCCCGGCATCCGCTCGGTCAGCCGCCGCGTTTCCTTCAGCAGCCGCTCCGGCTCTGCGCCCTGGAATGAATAGATCGACTGCTTCTCGTCCCCCACAATGAACATTGTGCGCGGGTCTTGCGAATAGTCACGGCCTTCCCCAGCGCCAAATTCGTTCGTCAGCGCCCGGATTAAATCCCACTGCTCGGGGCTCGTATCCTGCGCCTCGTCCAGCAGCACATGCGAGATACTGCCATCCAGCTTGTAGAGCACCCAGCTCGCCATCCCTTCGGCTTCCAGCAGTTCCCGCGTCTTCTGGATCAGGTCGTCAAAGTCCAGCGCCCCGCGGCGCGCTTTCTCGTCCCGGTAGGCCTCCAGCGCCGGCAGGCCGATGCGGATCAATGCTGCCGTGCGCGCAAACGCCCGCGCCCGCTGCAATGTCTCCACCAGCGCCCGCACCCGCGCCGTTTCCCGGCCTTCGCCATCCTTGACCTGAAAATATTCCTGAAGCAGCGGGCAAAGCTCGCCGGTCTTCTTGGTGTAGGGGTTCTGCGCCCGGAACTCGCCCTTCTCCGTGAGGAAAAAGGGCGCATACGCCGCCCAAACTGCCCCGGGCGTTTCCGCCGCCAGCGTCTGCTCCAGCGCTTCGGCCCGCTTCTGATCCGTCGTTGTGCCCGAGAGCAGCGCGCGCAACGCCTCGCGGATCACTTCCCTCGGCAAGGCATCGCCCATCGCTGCCGCCAGGATTTCCTCCGGCGTCTCGCGAGACGCGCCCAGATCGCCCCGCAAGGCTTCCATCATGTGCTCAATGACGAAATCATGCCGCTCGGCGAACCGCATCACGGCCGCGCCTGAACCTTTCAGCGCGTCGAGCGCGCTTGAGGCCCCCTCATTCATGGCTTCCCGCGTGATCAGCGCCAGATCCTCCGGCGCCGCGCTGGCCGCCTCAAGGATCGCGCGCTCCTTGGCCGCCTGCCACAGCGCCCGCGCGTCCCGGTCTTCCATCTCCGTAAAGCCTGGCACCACCCCCGCCTCGAGCGGAAACCGCCGCAGGATACGCGCGCAGAACGCATGGATCGTCTCGATCCGCAAGCCGCCCGGCGTTTCCAGCGCGCGCGCAAACAGCCGCCGCGCATCGCGCAGATCGTCCCTCGAATAGCTCTCCGCCGTCCGCCCCTCCAGCTTGGCGAGGGTCTCTCGGAGGCTGTCATCCTCCTTCACCGCCCAATCGCCCAGCGTACGGAAAAGCCGCGTCAGCATCTCGTTCGCTGCCGCGCGGGTGTAGGTGATACAGAGGATCGAATCCGGCTCCGCCCCCGGCCGCCCATCCTCACGCCGCAGCAGCAGGCGCGCCACCCGGTCGATCAGAACCTTGGTCTTGCCGCTGCCTGCATTCGCTGTGGCAAAGGCCGAAACGGTGGGCTTTGCCGCATCGGCCTGCGCCTTCACCGCCGCTTCAAATGCTTCCTGATGCCGGGCGTGTTCACTCATCGCCGCCATCCCCGCCCGGTGTATCCCGGTTCCATTCTGCCCGCCGCGCCAGCAGATTATATCCGTAGTCATACTTCACGAACTGCACCCGCGGCGCAGACGCATACACTGCCGCTGGATCACGGTACGCCGCGATCAGGCGCACATACCCGTCCTCCGCCGCCGCGATCAGCTCTGCCAGAGACTTCGGGCTGCTCTTGCTCTCGCCAATCCGCCGCGCCTCGGGTCGCCCCCGGATAGACACATATTCCAGCGCTTCGACCGGCGCAGCCCGGACATTCTGAAACCCGCCTTTGGCCGCAATGATCGCCTGCAACGGCATCTGCTGATCATAACCCGCATCAATGGCCTTGTCCGTAGGCGGCAGACCCGTCTTGAAGTCCACAATCACCAGAGCGCCCGTCGCCGTCCGCTCGATCCGGTCTGCCGTCGCCGAAAGCTCGAAAGGATGCCCGGCAATATCGCTGCGATATTCCCCGCGCACCTCGCGTAGAATTCCGCCTGAAACGTCCCGCTCCCGGCGCCAGTCCAGATACCAGCCGGCCACATCCTGCCAGATGGCCAGACGCCCCGCCCAAGCGGATTCCGGCTCCCCGGTCCGCGCAAGCTCCTCGCGGATCAGCGTCAGCAGCGTTTCGGCATCCTTCGCAACGCCATCTGCCTCAAACGCATCCAAGGCCGCATGGATTGCCGTTCCGCGCAGATTGCTTGCCAGCGGCGCGCCCAGCACATCCACCTGGCGAAGCCCCAGAACGGACTCCGCCCAGATCGAATAGGGGTCACGCTGCAACCGGTCGACCCGCGTTACAGAAAGCCGGCGGGGCCAGTCCTCCGGCGCGCGCTTCTTCGGCTTTGGCTCGGCACTGAAATCTGCCGGCAGGCTGCCTAATCCGCGTGTCTGAAGGGCGTTCACCCAATCCAGAAGATGGCGTGTTTCGCCCTTGAGCAGCTTCGCCGTCCGCTCCCCGAACGCGCCCTCCGCCAATGTCCGCAACCGCCATACCCAGCGGGACGCCACCGCCGGGCTGTCATCCCGCCGCGCGGCATACAGCATTACCACATGCGGCGCCGCCGCCAGTTGCGCAAAGTCGTGCGCCGAAAGGCCCATCCGCTCTTCCGGATCATTCAGCCCCAGAGGCGCGCGAAACCGGCGCGGCAGGAAGGCATCGGCGGGCGGCTTCTCGGGCCACACATCTTCGTTGAGGCCCGCAAGGATCAACCTGTCCGCAGACTGAAGACGTGCCTCCAGCGGGCCCCAGATAGAGAGCCGCGGATGCTCCGGCTCACCCGTCTGCACGGGCAGCGTGGAGGATTCCGCATCCACCAGATCGGCAAAGGCTTCCGGGTTCATCTCCCCCAGGAACGGTCCGAGTTCGGCCAGTCGCTGCAATAGATTTGAGGCCCCTGCGCCGTCCTCGCCTGCCCAGGGCATCGGCGTTTGGCTGATCGCGCCGGACAGATCGGCCACGCGCCTTGCGGCCTCCTCCGCCGTCACTGCCTCCAGACTGGAAAAGTCCGATCCCGTCTCTTCCATGATCCCGGCAAGGCGGCGCACCAGAAGAATTGCCTCATCCTGGTCTTCCCGCTGGAAAGGCGAATGCTGCTCCAGCTTGTCGCGAATGTCGATGCTGTGGGCGAGATCATCCAGGCTTTTCCAGCGGCGCGGCCCCCTCAGGAAATAAAGGTCCAGCTTTCCTGAATCCATCTTTCCACGAACAAAAGGATGCTTCAGCACAGCTGCCAAGACAGCTGGTTCGCCGGGGTCGGCCGCCCAGCGCGCGCAAAGCCCGATCAGGCTTCCCGCCAGCGTCCGCCCCAGGGGCACAGGCGCCGAAGGCGGCACATGTATGCCCCACCGGCCGAGCAGCGCGGAAACTCGCCGCGCAAGGCCTGCGTCAGGCGTCACCAGCGCCGCCGTCTCCCCAGGCCGCTCCAGCGTCTCCCGCATCAGCAGCGCGGCGGCTTCTGCTTCCGCCGCCTCGTTCGGTGTTTCCGCCACGCTGAGGCCCTTCAGGCCATCGCGTACAAATTCCTCAATCGGTTGCCCGCCCGCGAGGGCCAGTTCTTCCAGCGTCGCGCGCCAGTCTGCGGTCTCTTCGGCGGGCGCCAGCGCTTCATGGATCAGGCGCACCCGCGCCCGCGCAGGTGCATCGGCAGAGATCCCCGGCCACGGCGCCACACTCTCCGGCAGCCTGCCCAGCGCCTTCAGGGTACGTATCAGCGTGTTCTGCGGGTGGCCCGGCGCGCTGATCACCGCGTCCCACTGCCGCTCGTTCAGCGCCGTATCGAGCCCTGGCAACACAATCAGGCCCATGGGTAATTCCAGAACTGCCCGCATCAGGATGCGTCCCGGCGGCGTTGCCCCAGTGGAGCCGGCAATGATCACAGGTCCGGCAGGTGGCGATTTCTGCCAATGGGCAGCCAGCGCCCGCGCCGCGCGTAACCGCTCTTTGTAAGGATCAGATGCCCGGTTTTCCGCCAGCCATTCCGGCCAGAGCTTGGTGACGATCTTCAGGAAATCCGCCGAACGCGACCAATGCGCGGCAAGGTCGCCCAGGCTCAGCGTCTCCAGCCGGCTCCAGTCGGCGTCCTCGCTCATTGCTGCCTGCTCCAGCAGACGGCCCAGCTCCCGCGCTGCCGAAAGGGTAGAGGCCGGCGGCAGGTCAATGCCCATGGCGCTCTGATAATAATAGCGCACCAGCGTCGCCAGAACGCCCAGTTGCCGCGCGCCCGAAAGCGGGGGCACGGCGCCGGAAAGGGCCTGTTCGGCAATCGGCGGTGGCTCTCCGCTGTCCAGATCACCCAATGCCCGGATGTCCGGCGGCAGAATGGTCTGTTCCCCCGCCGCATCATAGAGCGCCAGCGACAATGCGCGGGCAGACCGGCGGTTGGGCACATAGATGATGGCATCGGCCAGCGCCTCGGGCCGGGTCGCCAGCGATGTCTCCGAGGCCAGCGCGCGCGCAAGTTCCTTCACAAAGGCCGTGCCCGACGCAATCGTCCGGATGCGCGGGGCATCCGGGCCGAACAGCGCGTCAGCCGCCATGACAGGCCACCCACATCTCGGCGTCTTTCAGCGCCTGCGGGTCGCCCACATGAAGCCAGAAGGAATCAAGCGCCAGGCCCCGCAAGCGCCCCTGGGGGATCAGGCCATCCCAGATGCGCAGCGCCGAAAACCGCTCCACCGGCTGCCCGTCATAAACCTGCGGCTTCATGATCCGCACGCCCGCATAGGCCCAGGGCGCCCTCGCCGCTTGGCCACGCCGTGTCAGGCGGCCTTCGGCGTCCATGAAGAAGTCGCCCGGCCCATCAAAGCCCAGCGCCCGCCCTGTATCGGCCACCAGAAGGCGCTCATCCTCCTGCGCCGGGTCAAAGGCCTGCGCCAGCGCCAGCAGCGGATCAGCCGTCTCGGGAAACCAGAAGGCATCGGTATTCAGCACAAACACCGGCTCCTCGCCCAGCAGCGGCCGCGCCTTGGCCAGGCCCCCGCCAGTCTCCAGCACCTCGCCGCGCTCGTCGGACACGATCACCTCGAAATCCGTCAGCGTTTCCAGATACGCCTCAATCTGCTCCGGCAGGTAATGCACATTCACCACCAGGCGCTTCACGCCTGCCGTCTTCAGCGGGCCGATCACCCGGTCAATCAACTTGCGCCCGCGCACCGGGATCAGCGGCTTGGGGCAGTCATTGGTCAGCGGCCGCATGCGCGTGCCCAGACCGGCGGCAAGCACCATCGCCGTATGCGGAACCGGAACGCTCATGCCTTGGCCTCAAATACGAAGGGGGTCTGCTCCATGACGAACGCCCGCATGCCTGCCAGCGAAGGGTGGGCCAGATTACGGGCGAGGATGGAAAGCTGCCGGGGCTGGAACTCTCCATAACGGGGCTTCTTGTCCCGATGCTGCAGGCGGGAGAAGACACCCGCAATCCGCAAGGCATTGAGGGCGCCGATTACGGCCAACCGCTCCTCAAAATCCGTCCGGTCCTGTCCGGTTTTGTCCAGAAATGTCCGGATGGCGTCTTCCGCTGCCGCCGCTGAGACGGCTCTGCGCGCGTCCTGGGTCAGCATTGCCATGTCCCAGGCGTCCCAGCCGCGCACCGCGTCCTGAAAGTCCAGAAGACCCACCCGGCCACCCGCCAACCACAGCAGATTTTCCGCATGATAGTCCCGCAGCGTGAAAGCCCTCGGAAAAGACATGGCTTTTCCGATCAGCGCGTTCCGCTCGGCCTCCCAGCGCGCCCGCGCTGCGCCTGTCAGCTTGGTTCCGCCCGCTTCCAGCGGCAACCAGTCAGCATAAAGATCGGCATTGGCCCCCAGCGCGACCGCGTCGAAGTCCAGGATCGGCCAGACAATCCCATCCTTTTCAAGCCGCTGCGGCACCGGCGCCGCGTGGAGAAGTGCCAGCGTCTCTGCGGCCGCGCGGTAAAGCGTCTGCTCGTCCGCCTCGCCCCGCTCAATCATCCGGGCAAACTCGCGCCCCTCGCCAAAATCCTCGATCAGCGCAAAGCCTTGCGCCGGATCGAACGCATATACCTCCGGCGCTTCCAGCCCCAGGCTGCGCAGATGCCCGGCAATCAGCGCGAACGCCTCGACACGCGAGGCCGCCAACCGCGTCATCGCGTTCCAGCCCATTTTCTCGCGCAATGCCCGGTCAGCCTCCGGCGGGCAGGGATCATCCTCAACCCTCGGCGCGTCCATCAGCAGGGCGCTGGCGCCATCTTCTCTGAGGAGGCGGATATAGCGGCGGGTCGAAGCATCCTGGCCAAGGGATTTGCGATTTGCCCGGTCCCATCCATCGCCCACGTTGGCGAGGAACCGGTCAATCTCATGCGTGCGCGAGTCAGAGGCTGAATCCATGCAGCCGTTCCTGCCAGCCTTCGCCCCTCGGTTCCAGCCTCACCCGGCGCTGATCGCCCTGAATTTCAAGCAACACGTCCAGACGCTGCTTCGGCAAGTGCCGTCCGGCCCGCTCCGGCCATTCCACCAGAGCCGCCCCCTCGACCGTATCATCCCAACCCAGCTCCTCTACCCCGTCTGGATCATCCAGCCGGTAGAGGTCGAAATGCCAGAGCGGAAAGTCTGGCCCCTCATAAACCTGGACCAGTGTGTAAGTAGGGCTCGGCACCTCTTCCCCCTCCCCCAGCAGGGCCTGGATCAGCCCGCGCGTCAGGGTCGTCTTGCCCGCGCCGAGGTCGCCATGCAGGGCTACGAAATCGCCTGCGCGCAGGATCTTGGCCAGTGCCCCCCCCAGCGCCAGCGTCGCCGCCTCATCCGCAAGATCGAAAGTTGTCGCCATGCTCTCTCTTAGTCTTGCGCTGCCGCTACGCAACCTCGGTTTAACCAGATTGTGTGACGGAGTGACCCGGCTTGCAGTGCTTGCACGCTGCGTTACAAGTGCTTACAACCGAGCAAAAGTTGACGCTAGCGTCATTATAGGAAACAGGGGGCGTCGTGGACCTTTCGGGCGCAGATAAGATTGTGATTGCCGGCGCCGGACAGGCGGCTGCGCAGGCTGTGCAGTCCCTGCGCCAGGGCGGTTATGCGGGCGCGCTCACGATTGTCGGGGAAGAAACCGCGCTGCCCTATCAGCGCCCGCCGCTCTCCAAGGCCTATATGAAGGGCGAGATGGATGAGGAGCGGCTCTATTTCAAACCCGCCGCCTGGTATCAGGACAATAATATCGAGGTCATTCTCGGCGCCCATGCGACGCGGATCGACCGCGCCGCCCGCCAGCTGCACATCGAACATGGCGGTGTGCTGGACTATGACGCCCTGATCCTCGCCACCGGTTCCCGCCCGCGCAAGCTGCCCTGCCAGGGCGCCGATCTCGCGGGCGTCCATGACTTGCGCACCCTGTCTGACGTCGAGCGCATCCGCCCGCAGATGGTTTCCGGGCGCCGCATGGTGATCATCGGCGCGGGCTATATCGGCCTGGAGGCCGCGGCTGTGGCCTGCACCATGGGCCTTGAGGTGACTGTTCTGGAAATGGCGCCCCGCGTGCTTGCCCGCGTCACCAGCCCGGTGATGAGCGATTTCTACGCCCATGAGCACACTGCCAAAGGCGTGAAGATCCTGACGAATACGGCCCTTTCGCATCTCGATGGCGCCGATGGCGCTGTCAGCGCTGCCGTGCTGGCCGATGGCACCCGTCTGCCGGCGGACATTGTCCTCGTCGGCATTGGCATCCTGCCCAATGAGGAACTGGCAAAAGACGCCGGCATCGCCTGCGCCAACGGTATCCTGACAGACCGGGACGGGCGCACCTCAGACCCGCGCGTCTTCGCGGCCGGTGACTGCGCCAGCCGCCCGCTGGTGCATTACGGCCGCACAGGCCGCCTTGAGAGCGTTCATAACGCGATCGAACAGGGCAAGCTGGTGGCCGCCGCCATCCTTGGCCTTCCCCGACCAGCCGAAGACTGCCCCTGGTTCTGGTCGGACCAATATGATCTCAAACTCCAGATCGCCGGCCTCAGCACGGATTATGACACCATCGTCCTGCGCGGCGATCCGAAGGCCCGGAAGTTTGCCGCCTTCTATCTGCGTCAGGGTACGCTGATTGCCGTTGACGCGGTCAACAGTGCCCCCGAATTCCTGGCCTCGAAGAAACTCATCATGGCAGGCGCAAAGATTGCACCTGAAATACTCAGCGACACATCAATCCCGATGAAAGACATCGCCGCAACTGCAGCGGCCTGAAGGAGACGGAAACCCACATGGCAAAGATCACCTATATTTCGCATGACGGCACCGAACGCACGGTGGAAGCGAAGAACGGCGAATCTGTAATGGAAGCGGCGATCAAAAATTCCATTCCGGGAATTGACGCTGATTGCGGCGGGGCCTGCGCCTGCGCCACCTGCCATGTCTATGTCGACGAGGCCTTCCTGGAGAAAACCGGGGTTCAGGAAGAGATGGAAAAGTCGATGCTGGACTTTGCAGAGAACGTGAAGCCGAACTCGCGCCTCTCCTGCCAGATCAAGGTAACCGACTCCCTCGACGGCCTTCGCGTTTCCACCCCGGAAAGCCAGCACTAAGCCAGCCCCCGGAATTGCTTTCACGCCCCGGCCCGCCAGCCGGGGCGTTTTCATGTGACGCAACGTGACGGGTTGGTTCTTTTTCGGAACTATGCTGGCGTGTCACCTGTCCACCCTCCCAGGAGCAGACCGATGAACTACACTGAGTTGCTGTCCTCGATCTCCAGAACAGCCGACGGCACGCACCGCACCAATATTCCCGAGACATGGATGCAGGGCCGCACCGCCTATGGCGGGCTCACCGCCGCACTCTGCCTGGAGGCCGCACGGTCCCTTGCGCCCGGCCTGCCCGCCCGCGCCGCTCAGATAGCCTTTGTCGGCCCTGTGAATGGTGAGGTCACCTGCAAGGCCGAAGTGCTGCGGCAGGGAAAGAACACGGTCTTTGTTTCCGTACGGATGACAGGTGCAGACGGCGTGCTGGCCGAAGCCATCATGACATTCGGCGCCCCCCGCCAGTCCTCAATTGATCTGGTTGATCTGCCTGCGCCCGAATTGCCGGCCCCGGAAGATGTCCCCCCCTATTTCCGGAACCATCAGGGGCCCGCCTTCGCCCAGAATTTCGACATGCTGATCGCCGGAGGCACCCCGCCTATATCCGGCGCGGACAAGGCAGACGTTTCGATCTGGATGCGCCACAAGGACCCGGCCACGCCAATGGACGCGACCTCTCTGCTGGCCTTGGCCGATGCGCCCCCTCCCGCCGCCATGGCAATGTTCCGTGAACCGGGCCGCATCAGCTCAATGACATGGATGGCGGAATTCCTCACAGAGGACATCGAGACACAGGATCGCTGGTTCCTCGCCCGGCATGTCGCCCAGACGGCGCGCAACGGATATTCCAGCCAGGAAATGCTGCTCTGGAACAAGCAACGCCAGCCTATCATGGTGGGCCGTCAGACCATTGCCGTGTTTGTATAAGCAGACCTTCTACGCAAACAAAAAAACCCCGGCCAGTCAGCCGGGGTTTTTTATTTGATCAGTATCCCTATCAGTTGGCGAGCGCGCTGCGCAGGCCTTCCAGATACGAAATCTGATGCTCGTAGACTGCGCGCTTGCTGTCACCGGCGTCCAGTTCAAGCAGCTTGATCTTCGCCGCTTCGATCTCGACATCGATTTCCTGCGCATTCGCATCGGAAAGATTGCGAGCTTCTTCAGCAAGGATCGTGAGGCCGGCGGGAGTCACGTCAGCAAAACCGCCGCGCACATAAAAGCGATATCGCACGACATCGCCTTCCAGAACGCGCACAACGCCGTTCTTGAGCGTCGTCATGAACGGCGCATGGTTCACCAGCACGCCGAACTCGCCTTCCGTGCCCGGAGCGATCACATGATCGACCTCGCCCGAGAACAGCTCCCGGGCAGGCGACACGAGCGAGAAGTGCAGCTTGTCAGCCATCAACTAATTCCTCAGGCAGCTTCCGCCATCAGCTTCGCGGCTTTGGCTTTCGCTTCCTCGATGTTGCCAACCATGTAGAAAGCCGGCTCCGGCAGATGGTCGAACTCGCCGCTGATCAGGCCTTTGAAGCCCTTGATCGTGTCTTCGAGTTTCACCTGCACACCCGGCGAACCGGTGAACACCTGCGCAACGTCGAACGGCTGCGACAGGAAACGCTCGACTTTACGGGCGCGGGCAACGGTGATCTTGTCGTCTTCCGACAACTCGTCCATGCCGAGGATTGCGATGATGTCCTGAAGCTCTTTATATTTCTGCAGGATCTGCTGAACGCCGCGGGCGACTTCGTAGTGCTCTTCACCGACAACCATCGGGTCGAGAATACGCGAGGTGGAGTCGAGGGGGTCCACAGCCGGGTAGATACCTTTTTCAGCGATCGAGCGCGAGAGAACCGTCGTTGCGTCAAGGTGAGCAAACGAGGTTGCCGGCGCCGGGTCGGTAAGGTCGTCCGCGGGAACGTAGACGGCCTGAACCGAGGTGATCGATCCCTTGTTGGTCGAGGTGATGCGCTCCTGAAGGGCGCCCATATCGGTGGCCAGCGTCGGCTGGTAACCCACAGCTGAAGGAATACGGCCGAGCAGCGCGGACACTTCCGAACCGGCCTGCGTGAAGCGGAAGATGTTGTCGACGAAGAACAGAACGTCCTTGCCTTCAACATCGCGGAAATATTCGGCTTGCGTCAGACCGGTCAGAGCCACGCGGGCACGGGCGCCCGGCGGCTCGTTCATCTGGCCGTAGACCAGCGACATCCGGCTTTCGCCTTCCAGGTTGATAACGTTCGATTCGATCATCTCGTGATAGAGGTCGTTACCCTCACGCGTCCGCTCGCCGACGCCCGCGAACACCGAGTAACCGCCGAACAGTTTGGCGATGTTGTTCACGAGTTCCATAATGAGAACCGTCTTGCCCACGCCGGCGCCGCCGAACAGGCCGATCTTGCCGCCTTTGGCGTAGGGGCAGAGAAGGTCGATAACCTTGATACCCGTCACGAGCACTTCGGCTTCCGTCGACTGGTCAACGAACTCCGGGGCCGGAGCGTGGATCGGACGGAGCAGATCGGTGGTCACCGGGCCGCGCTCGTCAATCGGCTGGCCGATAACGTTCATGATGCGGCCGAGCGTGGCCGGACCAACCGGAACCATGATCGACTTGCCAGTGTCAGACACCGGCTGGCCGCGGACGAGACCTTCGGTCGAGTCCATGGCGATGGTGCGAACCGTGTTCTCGCCGAGGTGCTGCGCAACTTCCAGAACCAGGCGGTTGCCGTTGTTGTCAGTCTCGAGTGCGTTCAGGATCGACGGCAGTTCGCCATCAAATTCTACGTCAACGACGGCGCCGATGACCTGGGATACACGGCCTTTGGCGTTTGCGGGGGTGCTCATCTGATCGTCTCCTCGGGAGATGAAGTATTCTGGTCTGGTTAGCGTCTAGAGGGCTTCGGCCCCGGAGATGATCTCGATCAGCTCCTTGGTAATCTGTGCCTGGCGTGCCCGGTTGTATTTCAGGTTCAGCGCCTTGATCAGGTCCTTGGCATTGCGGGTCGCGTTGTCCATTGCGGTCATGCGGCTCGCCTGCTCGCCCGCCGAGCTTTCCAGCATGGCGGACAGGATCTGGGTGTTGATGTAGCGCGGCAGAAGCGTTTCGAGGATGGCTTCCTCGGACGGCTCGTAGATGTACTGCGCCCCGCCCAGATCGATCGCCGGTGCGCCTGCAGGCGCTGTTGCCGGGATCAGCTGCTGAGCCGTCGGAACCTGCGAGAGCACGTTCTTGAACTGCGAATAGATCAACGTGGCAACGTCAAACTCGCCATTCTCGAAGCCCTTGGTGAGCCTCTGGCCGACCGACAGCGCCGCATCGGTGAAGTTGTTGCTCTTCACGTCCGCGAGACTGATGTGTCCGGCAAACTGAGCAGCGTACTCACGCGCCAGAACTTCGCGGCCCTTCTTGCCGATGGTCAGAACCTTGACGGTCTTCCCTTCGGATTGAAGCTGCTGGATCTTCTGGCGGGCAAGCTTGGCCACATAGGCGTTGAAGCCGCCAGCGAGGCCGCGTTCCGCCGTCATGACCACGATCAGATGGGTCTGGTCGTTTCCGTTACCGGTCAGCAGTTTCGGGCCACCCTGGCCAGTCGTTGCGGCGAGGTTTGCGAGAACCGCGGCCAGACGCTCAGCATAGGGCCGCGCCGCCGCCGCGGCGTCCTGCGCGCGCTTCAGCTTGGCGGCAGCCACCAGCTGCATCGCCTTCGTGATCTTCTGCGTGGATTTCACGCTTCCGATCCGGTTCTTAAGGTCCTTCAAGCTGGGCATGTCAGGCCTTTACCGTCCTTGGTCCACTCAACAGATCAGGCGAATTTCGAAGTGAAATCGTCCAGCGCTTTCTTGATCTCGTCTTCGATCTCGCTGGTGAGTTCTTTCTTCTCACGAAGCTTGGCGAGAAGGTCTTTCTTCGCGCCGCGCATGTGGACGAGCAGTTCTCTCTCGTAGCGGGTCACATCTTTCAGATCGACCTTGTCGAGATAGCCGCGCGTACCGGCGTAGATGATGACGACCTGCTCTTCCATCAGCAGCGGCGAGTATTGCGGCTGTTTCAGGAGTTCCGTCAGGCGGGCACCGCGGTTCAGCAGGCGCTGGGTCGCAGCATCAAGGTCCGAACCGAACTTCGCGAAGGCAGCCATCTCGCGATACTGGGCGAGTTCACCCTTCATCGAGCCGGCAACTTTCTTCATCGCCTTCGTCTGAGCGGCCGAACCCACGCGGGACACCGACAGACCGACGTTCACGGCCGGGCGGATACCCGAGTTGAAGAGGTCGGTTTCGAGGAATATCTGACCATCGGTGATCGAGATCACGTTGGTCGGGATGTAGGCCGACACGTCGTTCGCCTGGGTCTCAATGACCGGCAGAGCCGTCAGCGAGCCATTGCCATTGTCGTCGTTCAGCTTCGCAGCGCGCTCGAGCAGGCGCGAGTGGAGGTAGAACACGTCGCCCGGATAGGCTTCGCGGCCTGGCGGGCGGCGCAGCAGCAGCGACATCTGACGATAAGCAACAGCCTGCTTGGAAAGGTCATCATAGATGATCAGGGCGTGCATGCCGTTATCGCGGAACCACTCACCCATGGCGCAGCCGGTGAACGGCGCGAGGTACTGAAGCGGAGCAGCTTCCGAAGCCGTTGCCGAAACAACGATCGTGTAGTCGAGCGCGCCGCGCTCTTCGAGCGCCTTCACAACCTGCGCAACGGTCGAACGCTTCTGACCGATAGCCACGTAGACGCAGAACAGCTTGTCCTTGTCGGATTTCGCCGCGTCGTTCGTCGGTTTCTGGTTCAGGATGGTGTCGATGCAGATCGCGGTCTTGCCGGTCTGACGGTCACCGATGATCAGCTCGCGCTGGCCACGGCCAACCGGGATCATGCCGTCGATCGCCTTGATACCCGTCATCATCGGCTCGTGAACCGATTTACGCGGGATGATGCCCGGCGCCTTCACGTCCACGCGGGCGCGGCTGGCAACGTCTTTCAGGGGGCCTTTGCCGTCGATCGGCTCACCCAGCGCGT
Source organism: Hyphomonas polymorpha PS728 (assembly GCF_000685315.1). Taxonomy (GTDB): domain Bacteria; phylum Pseudomonadota; class Alphaproteobacteria; order Caulobacterales; family Hyphomonadaceae; genus Hyphomonas; species Hyphomonas polymorpha. The sequence continues at coordinate 109,986 of NZ_ARYM01000006.1, read as the reverse complement.
TCACGACGCGGCCAAGGAGGCCTTTGCCAACGGGGGCAGCCACGATCTCGGACGTCCGCTTGACGGTGTCGCCCTCTTTAATGTTGCGGTCTTCGCCGAAGATCACGACGCCGACGTTATCTTTCTCGAGGTTCAGGGCCATGCCCTTGATGCCGCCATCGAACTCGACGAGTTCGCCGGCCTGCACGCTGTCGAGACCATAGATACGGGCGATACCGTCACCGACGGAAAGCACCTGGCCAACGTCCGAGACTTCAGCTTCGACGCCGAAATTCTCGATCTGAGACTTCAGGATGCCCGAAATTTCTGCAGGTGAAATGTCCATCGAGCTTCTTATGCTCCCTTCATCACGGTGTTCATGCGTTCAAGTTTCTTGGCGACGCTGGCGTCCACGAGCTTAGAGCCCAGGCGGAGCTGGATACCACCAATCAGCGAAGCATCCACTTCGCTTGTGAGTTCAACTTCGCCGCCAACCATCTTGGCAAGCAGCGATTCGATCCGGGACTTTTCAGCGCCGGTCATTTGTTGTGCGGTGCGAACAATCGCGCGCTGAACGCCGCGCTGTTTCGCATAGAATTGGTCAAAGGCGAATTCGGCGCCCAGAATGTCCCCGGCGCGGCCATTGGCGGCCATCGTGCCGAGGAACTTGCCGAAGAGAGCCGAATAGCCAGCTTTTTTGGCGATTTCTGCCAGCGCAGACACTTTCACGTCGCGGCCAAAAGCGGGGGAATCGAGCAGCTTGCGCAGATCATCCGAGGATTTGATGAGCGCGGCAAAAGCCCGGAAATCCTTGTGGACGGAGGCCAGGTCGCCCTTCTCCTGCGCCAGGTCAAAGAGCGCGCGAGCGTAGCGCTGGGCCGTTTCGCTTGTCTGGATCACGTTTGAGGCAGGCAAGGTCTTGAAATCCGTCTCAGTTAGGGGGCGGAAATGCCCTAATAAAAGTCAGGCGGGCGGCGCTCGCGAAACAGGCACCCCCCCAAGGTTGTGCGGCGCTTATCATTAGAAATTAGCGCTGACAACAGCCCCGCCGCTGACCCGTCATGCGGCGAAATGGCCGCAAACCGGAGCTCCCGCAGGGAAAGGCGCTTCAGAGAAAAGAATAAGGGTCGATATCGACCGAAATCCGAACCTGCGCCGGAAGTTTCAGGCGCGCTGTCCAGGCGGTCATATATGCCGAGAGATCCACGATTCTGGGGCTTTTGATCAGGAACCGCCGCCTGTGGCGCCCGCGCAGCACGGTGATGGGCGCCGGCGCCGGCCCGAACACCTCGATTCCCTCTCCATTGGGGGCAGCGGCAGCAATTTCGAGGGCGATTTTATCCACAAGTTCTGCCGACGGCGCAGACAGGATCATCGCGGCCAGGCGCCCGAAGGGAGGCAGCACCAATTCGGCGCGGACATCTTGTTCGATCTGGAGGAAACCGTCCCGGTCATTGGCGGCCAGCGCCTCCATGGCGGGGTTATCCGGCGCGTAAGTCTGCACCAGTGCCCGGCCCGGACGCTCCGCCCGCCCTGCCCGGCCCGCCACCTGGCTCAGTAGCTGATAGGTACGCTCGCCGGCGCGCAGATCGCCGCCCTTGAGGCCGCTATCGGCGTCAACCACGCCCACCAGCGTCAGATTCGGGAAGTTATGCCCCTTGGCGACGATCTGGGTGCCGATCATCACATCGATCTCGCCCTGCTCCATCCGCTCCACCAGGCTGCGGACAGCATCGCCGCCCTGCGCCGTATCTGAAGAAAAAATCTCGATCCGGGCGTTGGGCAGCAGAACGCGCACCTCTTCGGCGACCCGTTCCACACCGGGGCCGACGCCCATCAGCGAATCAGCTGCGCCGCAATGGGGGCATTTGGCAGGCTTCGGAATGGAATAGCCGGTAACGTGGCAAACCAGCCGGCCGGAATAGCGGTGCTCCGTCAGCCAATTTTCGGTGCCGGGTGTTTTCAGCCTTTCCCCGCAGGCTTTGCAGATGACGAGAGGGGCATAACCACGGCGGTTGAGAAACAGCAGGGATTGCTCGCCATTGGCGAGTGTCTGGATCAGCGCACGCTCCAGCACCGGCGACAGCCATTTGCCCTTTTCGGGCGGGGCCTTGCGCAGGTCTACGAGCTCAATATCCGGCAGGCGAGAAGCACCGGGCCGGGCCGACAGGCGCAGGCGCACATACCGGCCGGCCTCCGCATTTACAGCGGTTTCCAAGGCAGGTGTGGCCGAAGCGAGAATCACCTGCCCGCCTTCCGTCTTGGCCCGCATCACCGCCAGATCGCGGGCATGATAGGTAACGCCGTCTTCCTGTTTGAAGGAGGTGTCATGCTCCTCATCGACGATGATGAGGCGCAGCTTGCGGTAGGGCAGGAAAAGGGCCGAGCGGGCGCCGATCACGATGCGGGCGCGGCCATGGACAGCCTCACGCCAGGTGCGGCGGCGATCCTTGGGGTTCATGCCGGAATGCCAGGGCGCGGGCGCAGCGCCAAAACGCGCCTGAAAGCGGGCGAGGATCGCTTGCGTCAGCGCAATTTCCGGTAACAAAACAAGGATCTGCGCTTCAGGATCTGAGCGGAGTGTTTCGGCAATCGCCTCGAAATACACTTCCGTCTTGCCCGATCCCGTCACCCCATCGAGCAGGAAGGCGGAGAAACCACCCTGTTGGATAGCAGCGCGCAATTCCACCGCCGCAGTGGCCTGTTCGCCCGTCAGGCTGGCGCCAGGAAGATCCGGATCGGGGATCGCGAAGGGCGGGTCGCTGTCGATTTCCACAGGCTCCAGCGCGCCGGCCTCAACCATGCCTTTGACAACACCGGACGAGACGTTTGCCGCCGCGGCGATGTCAGCGGCGGCCAGCAGATGGTCGTTTCCGGACATTTCCGGGCAATTCCGGTAAACATCGAGCACCTTCTGGCGCGCGGGCGTCATCCGCTCGGGCAAAGTCCCTGTCAGCCGGTAGCGGGTCTCGACCGGGGACGGCAGAAGGCCGTCCCGCGCCCGCAGCGCCATTGCAAGCACCTGCCCCGGATGGGTGACGGTGTAGCGGGCGACCCATGCCAGGAACTCGCGCATCGGCGCGCCCATGGGCGGCGCCTCATAGACCGCCGTGACAGGCTTGAGCTTGCGACCGGAGCTCACCTCATCGCCCAGCACCTCAACCACCATGCCCAGCCGGTCATACGGGCCGACCGGGGCAGCGACATAGGCGCCTGGTTCCAGCCCCATCCCTTCCGGCACCGTGTAATCGAACGGTTCGGGCAGCGGCAGGGTGAAGAGGATTCGGGCAACGGCCATGCCCTCGGCTTATCGCTTTGGCCGGGGGGCGTCATCCCGTCTGCGCACCGGGAAGCTGGATCAGTTGGCGCAGGAAGTCTAAGGCGCGCGGATGATCGAGCTTGCCCCTGAACTGATTGCCTTTCTCGTGGTGGCCGCCGTGGCGGCCGGCTTCATCGACGCCATCGCGGGAGGCGGCGGGCTGATTACGCTTCCGGCGCTGCTAGCGGCTGGCATCAACCCGTTCTCGGCGCTGGCGACCAACAAGGTACAGAGCAGCTTCGGCACCGCCATGGCCACCTGGAGCTATTGGAAAGCCGGGCGGATCAACTTTGCCCTGATCCTTTGGCCACTCATCGCCACCTTCATCGGCGCGGGGCTCGGCACGGCTGCCGTGATGGTGGTGGACAGCAGCTGGCTAATGGTGGTGCTGCCGGGCCTGCTTGTGGCGATAGCGCTCTATTTCCTGTTCGGGCCGAAAGCGAGCGATGAGGATGCGCACGCCCGGATGACACCGCTGGCTTACAGCAGCGTTGCCGGCGGGATTGGCTTCTATGACGGTTTCTTCGGACCTGGCACGGGCTCGTTCTTTGCGCTCAGCCTGGTGACGCTGCTGGGGATGGGCCTGACGCGGGCAACGGCACATACAAAGGCACTGAACCTTGCCAGCAATGTCGTCTCGGTTGCCGTGTTTGCCCTGGGCGGACAGGTGCTCTGGGCGCTTGGCCTGACAATGGCGGCGGGCCAGGTGCTGGGCGGGTGGCTTGGCTCGAAGGCGGCAATGCGGTTTGGCCCGCGCCTGATCCGGCCGCTGCTGGTGATCATCTGTCTGGCGATGGTCGCGCGGCTGCTGTCCGACCCAGAAAACCCGTTGCGGGTGTGGGCGTCTTCCCTGCTCGGCTGAGGGGCGGCGCCTTACCCTAGCGTGAGCGCTTGCCAGCCTTCGCCCTGCCCCCTACCCCTTTGGCATGGCAAAAGACATGACTTCCGGCTACGAGCCGCTGACCTCGATCGAGGCGATTACCGCAGGGCTCGGCGAAGTGGGCTATATCTCCACCGCGCAGATTTCCACGGCTGTTTTCCTGGCCCATGGCCTGCGCAAGCCCATCCTGATCGAAGGCCCGGCGGGCGTTGGCAAGACGGACCTTGCCGCTTCGCTTGGCCGCTGGCTCGACCTGCCGATCATCCGCCTGCAGTGCTATGAGGGCCTCGATGAAGGCAAGGCGCTGTATGAATGGAAATACGGCAAGCAGCTGCTCTACACGCAGATCCTCAAGGAGAAGCTGAACGAGCTGATCGGGGAAGCCGACAATCTCTCCAAATCGCTGGGCAAGCTGGCCGACTTTGAAGACCTGTTCTTCTCCCCGCAATTCCTTGAGGCGCGCCCCCTGCTGAACGCCATGCAGCAGGACAAGGGCTCAATCCTGCTGATCGACGAAATCGACAAATCCGATGAGGCGTTCGAAGCCTTCCTGCTGGAAGTGCTGTCGGATTATCAGGTGTCCGTGCCCGAGATTGGCACGATACGGGCCAAGGTTCCGCCCATCGTGATCCTGACGTCGAATAATGTCCGCGAGCTGGGCGACGCGTTAAAGCGGCGCTGCCTGCACCTGCATATCGGCTTTCCTGATCATGTCCGTGAGCAGAGGATTGTGCGCGCGCGGGTGGATGGCATTTCCGATACCCTGCTCTCGCAACTCGTCCGCTTTGTTCAGTCGGTCCGCGAAGCCGACATCAAGAAGCGGCCTTCGATTGCCGAGACGGTGGATTGGGCGCGCACGCTGCTTCTGCTGCATTCCAGCAGCCTGGACGAACAATTCGTGCGCGATACGCTGAACGTGCTGCTCAAGCATGAGAGCGACATTGCGGCGATCTCTCCGCAGATCCCCAAAATGGTGCGCGAGGCGGTGGGCACCGATTCGGGCGGACGGACGGCTTCTGGCTATCCGGACCTCGGATAAGGTGGCGCGCGCATGGAGCGCCAGATCTCCAATTTCATCCGAGCACTGAGATCTGCTGATGTGAAGGTCTCAACCGGTGAAGCGCTGGACGCGGCGCGCACCGTGGCGATGATCGGCTATGGCGACCGGGGCCTGCTGAAGGATTCGCTCGCCTGCGTGTTGGCAAAATCCGAAGCGGAAAAGGACGTACACGACAAGCTGTTCGATCTTTACTTCGCCGCCAGCAACAAGCGTAGCAGCACGCAGAGCGAGGCGGAAAACCGCGACGATTGCTCAGGCGACAGCGAAAGCGGCGGGCAGGACACCGCCGACGCGGCCGAGCAGATGATCGCGCTGACCCAGCCCGGCAATGAACAGGCGCTTGCCACTGCCGTGGAACGCGCCGCAGAAGCCGCTGGCCTCAACGACATCCGCTTTTCCACGCAGACGGCCTACTACGCCCAGCAGATGGTAAAGGCCATGGGCGGAGAAGCTTTGCAGGCGCGTCTGCTGGACGCGCTGCAACGCTCTGGCGCAGAGGCTGATGCGGATGCGCAGCGCATGATCGATGCGCGCCGAGCCCTGACCATGGCCGCGCGCGAGCGGGCCGAGCGGGCATTTGAAGTGTTCGGCGCGGGCGAGACCGAAAAGTTCCGCGATGATGTGGCAGCCACCAAGCGCCTCACTGCGCTGGAAGCCCATGACATGGCACGGATGAAGCTGCTGATCGCGAAGATTGCCAAGCGGTTGGCCGTGAAGCACTCGCGCCGCCGCAAGAAAACGTCTCGCGGCATTCTGGACGTGCGCCGCACGATGCGCGCCAATGCCGGCTATGACGGCGTGCCGTTCAATGTGATCTGGCGGCAGAAGAAAAGAGACCGCCCAAAGATCGTTGCCGTTTGCGACGTATCCGGATCAGTGGCCGCCTATGTACGCTTCCTGCTGCTGCTGCTCTACTCCCTCAAGGAAGTGATCCCGGACCTGCACGCTTATGCGTTCTCCTACCGGCTGGGCGATGTCAGCGACATTCTGGAAGAGAATGAATTTGACGGCGCGATGAAGAAAATCCTGCGGGAGTTCGGCCTCGGCTCAACCAGCTATGGTCAGGCCTGGTCTGACTTCAAGACAGACCATGAAACCGTGATCGACCGGCGCACAACCATCATCGTGCTCGGCGACGGCCGCTCAAACTATGGTGATCCCCGGCTGGACCTGTTCAGCGGCTTTGCGGGCCGCGCCAAACAGACCATCTGGCTGAACCCGGAAGGCCCCGCCCTCTGGGGCACGGGCGACAGTGTGATCCCGCGCTATGCGCCCTATTGCAACCAGATGAGCCACGTGGCGACACTCAAGGATCTTGAGCGCGCCATTGACGAAATCCTGACAAGCTATTCGTGAACGGATGGCCTCAGGCGAGGCCCATCTCTTCGCGGTAACGCCGGCGCAGAAGGTCGATCGGCGCCAGGTCGCGCTTCTCGGTTTCGTAATGCCAGTAAGTCCAGCCATTGCAGGCGGGCGCCTGCTGCACCTGCGCGCCGAGGCGGTGGATGGAGCCGGTGATGGCGCCGGTGGTCAGCGAGCCGTCAACACGAATGCGCGCCTGGTGGCGGCGCTGGGGCGAGAAGAGACGGTCGCCGGGTTTCAGCCAACCGGTCTCGATCAACGCGCCGAAGGGCACGCGGGCGAGGGATTTCTTGCTGCGCTCGGTTTCCAGCACTTCCCCTTCCAGCGGCGTGATCGCCTTGATGCGGGCGCGGGAGAGGCGGGCATAGCTTTCTTCCCTCTCGATACCGATGAAATCCCGGCCAAGGCGCTTGGCGGCAGCCGCTGTGGTGCCCGTGCCGGAGAAAGGGTCGAGGATGAGATCGCCCGGATTGGAGGTGGCCAGCAGCACGCGGTGCAGCAGCGATTCCGGCTTCTGCGTCGGGTGCGCCTTGCGGCCGGCCTCATCCTTCAGGCGCTCGCCGCCCGTGCAGAGCGGGATCGTCCAGTCAGAGCGCATCTGCTTGTCTTCATTGAAAGTTTTCAGCGCGTCATAATTGAAGGTGACGCGGCTGTCCTTGGACTTGCCGGCCCAGATCAGCGTTTCATGGGCGTTTTGGAAGCGGGTGCCCTTGAAGTTCGGCATCGGATTGGATTTCAACCAGATCACGTCATTCTGGATCCAGAAGCCCTGATCCTGAAGCACCGTCCCGACACGGAAGATGTTGTGGTAGGAGCCGATAACCCAGATGGCGCCATCGTCCTTCAGGACACGGCGGCATTCTTCCAGCCATTGATGGGTAAACAGATCATAGTCGTCAAAGCTGGCGAACTTGTCCCATTCATCATCCACACCGTCGACCACGGACTGGTCCGGACGGGTCAGCCCGCCCCCAAGCTGGAGGTTATAGGGCGGATCAGCGAAGACGAGATCGACGGACTTGTCCGGAATGCGGGACAGGACCTCGATGCAATCGCCCTGGATGATCGTGTTACGCTGGATGGTCATGGATCGTTCGCCCCGCGACTCTACTGTGACTGTTACAGGCGACCCTGAATCGCGTCGGTTACCAGCGCGTGTACGAAAACCTTCCGGAAAGTTACCAACTGCCTTTTGTGGGTTAATGCGGGGTCCCTTGCCCCGCTGCCGCATTCGTCATTAGGTCAGTGGTTACAGAAGCGTGTCACCGGCGGCGCGCGAGGAGTGGATTTGCGATGATGCTGGCGCTGGAACTGCTTGGCGGAATTGGCCTGTTCCTGCTGGGCATGTCGATGCTGACAGAAGGGCTGAAGCTGGCCGCCGGAGACGGCCTGCGCGCCATCCTGCGGAACTGGACGCGCACACCGGCCCGCGGTCTCATCTCCGGCGCGCTGCTGACAGGCCTCGTCCAGTCTTCCAGCGCGGTGACCGTCGCCACCATCGGGTTCGTGAATGCCGGGCTGCTGACGCTTCGCCATGCCGTGTGGGTGATCTTCGGCGGCAATATCGGCACCACGATGACCGCCTGGCTGGTGGCGCTGGTGGGGCTGAAACTCGACATCGGCGCCTTTGCCCTGCCGATCATCGGCTTCGGGGTGCTGGCGCAGATGCTGGGCACGAAACGCCCGCGTGTTTCCGGAACCGGCCAGGCACTGGCCGGGTTTGGTCTTTTCTTCCTGGGCATCAGCATTCTGAAAGGCGCCTTCGAGACGCTGCTGCCCTGGTTCGAGACGCTTGATCTGTCGCAAGCGGGGTTTTTTGCACCTTTCGCTTTTCTTGTGTTCGGAATGGTGCTGGCCGCGCTCGCCCAATCTTCAAGCGCGGCGATTGCCATCATCCTGACGGCCACAGCCGGGGGCGGGTTGCCGCTGGAACTGGCCGCCGCCGGCATCATCGGCGCCAATATCGGCACGACCTCCACTGCCATCTTTGCCTCGGCAGGCGCCACCCCGGCGGCCAAGCGCGTTGCCCTCTCTCATATCGTGTTCAACATCTATTCTGGCGTCGCCGCCTTCCTGCTGCTCTACCCCCTGGTTGCCGCCAGCCATTGGCTCGCCGATCTTCTTCTGGTGGACAGCAAGGATGAGCCGCTGACGCTGGCGATCTTCAACACCCTGCTGAACGTGCTGGGCGTGGTGCTTATCTGGCCCTTCGCCGGGCGTCTCGTTGATTGGTTGCAGCACCGATATGTCGCCCCGGAGGAAAGCATCGGGCGCCCGGCGCATCTCGACCCGACGCTGGCCGCAGTGCCCGCACTCGCTCTGCGCGGCCTGGTGTTGGAAATCCAGCGGATGATGACGCTCGCCTTCGCGAGTACCGAAGCCCGCCTGTCTCCGGCAACGAAAAAACCCTTCAACGGAAATGGCGACGCAGGCATCCTGGCGCTTGGCCAATCCATCCGGGACTTTATCGCCGATCTCAGCCGCCAACCCCTGCCTTCCGATGTCGTCACCGCCCTGCCGGACCTGATCCGCTCCATCCACCATGTCGAGGAAACCGTGGCCGAGGGCGCCGCAATTTCTGAAGGGGCGCAGCCGCCCGAAGCCCTCACGAGCGGACCAGCCTGGGACCGGCTGAGAGCCGGCGTCCTGGCCACACTGGAAACAACGGCAGGGGACCCTGACGCCTTCAAGACTGAATTCGACACAGAAATGGATGAAGTCGATGAAGCGTATGAGGGCATCAAGAAAAACCTTCTGGCCAGTGCTGCCGCTGGGCGCATCAGTGTCGATGCGATGGAAGCGGCGCTCCTGCGGGCGCGGCGCATGCGGCGCGTGGCGGAAGCCGCGCTCAAGGCGGAGCGGCGCCTCTGCCCCTGGGCGCCGGTTGCTTCCGGCCGGGTGGAGACCGCGCCACCTGAGGAAACCTAGAAATCCAGGCTGAGCTGGCTGGAAGGCGCGCCGGGCGGACGGAAAAGATCGGTTCGCAAGGGCGGCCTTGGCTGGTTGAGCCCCAGCCGGGACGCAGCGCGGACAAACCGGTTACGGATCAATTCTGCCACCGGGCCACGCCCCGAGCCGCGCTCGAACCATTTGGCGTCATAATCCTTGCCACCGCGCATCTCCCGCAGCGTATTGATAACGCGCGCGGCCCGGTCGGGCGCATGCTGGGCCAGCCATTCATGGAAGAGATCCTTGATCTCGAAAGGCAGCCTCAGCACGACATATCCCACACCCCGCGCGCCGTGATCGGCGGCAGCCTGGATCAGGGTTTCGATCTCGTGATCATTGAGGCCGGGAATGATCGGCGCCGTCATCACAGCCACCGGAATGCCCGCCTCGGAGAGGGCCTTCACCGTTTCCAGGCGTCGCTCCGGCGTGGCGGCGCGCGGCTCCATCTTGCGGGCGAGTTTCCGGTCCATCGTGGTGATCGACACCCCCACCCGTGTCAGCCCCTTCTCCGCCATCGGTGCCAGAATATCGATGTCGCGCTGGATCAGGGCCGATTTAGTCAGGAGACTGACGGGGTGATTGTGCGCCGAAAGGATCTCCAGAAGCTGCCGGGTAAGGCCCTGCTCACGCTCGATCGGCTGGTAGGCATCGGTATTCATGCCCAGCGCAATGGGGCGCACAACATAGCCGGGGCGGGAAAGCTCCCGCACCAGCAGGTCCACCGCATTCGTCTTGCGGAACAGTTTGCTTTCAAAGTCCAGTCCAGCCGAGAGCCCGGACCAGGCATGGGTGGGCCGCGCAAAGCAATAGATGCAGCCATGCTCGCAGCCCCGATAGGGGTTCACCGTCCGGTCAAACGAAATGTCCGGCGACTTGTTGAAGGTAATGATGGAGCGGGCCACCTCGTCGAACACCTGCGTGTCCAGCCGCTCTGCCCCGTCCTCTATCGTGTCCCAGCCATCGTCAAAGGCGTGGCGCGTTTCCCGTTCATACCGTCCGGTCTGATTCGAGATGGCGCCACGCCCCCGATGCTCGAAACGCTCTGCCACGCCGTGTGTGTCGAGAAGCGTGACCCGTCCTGATTTCTTCAGTTTCTGTCCCGTACGCATACCGGCCACAAAGCCAGAGAAAAAAGAACAAATCAAGAACTTGTGAGATCACTTCCTGTGGGATTTGCCGCCGGATAGATAGGCCCCTCATCCGGAGAAGCCTTTGTTTTGCCGGAATAGAGGCTGATACTGCGCCTGCAAACACGGACACGCCTTTCATGCTCAGCATATTCAGGGTCTTCGCCGCCGGCTGCGCCGCCGTGCTGCTCGCGGGCTGTTTCCTTTCAGACAAGCCGCTGATCGGCGAAGGGGTCCACATCCATGACGGGCCTTTGACCTTTTGCCTCGATGCGAGTGAACCCTGCCATCAGACAACGCTTCAGGAAGATGTTTATCTGATCCTGCCCAATCCTGAGGATGGCGCGGACGAAAAGCCGATTGCCGTGCGCTTCCGCCCCCTGATGAAGGCGGGCGGTGAGACGATATGGCTGGGCGAGGCCGATCTGTCCGGTGAGGGCGATCAGGAGGCGTGGGGCTATGTGGTGGCCCGCAAGCTCAAGGATATCGATCTTGGCGTGCGGGAGTATGAAGTTGCCGTGCCCGATTGTAGCCAGGCGAGTTCCTCGCAGCTTATCCGCTATGGCCTGGAGAAAGAAGGCAGCTATTCCTGCCGCGTGACGGATATTGATGCCTTCGCCGAATACCTGCGCACGCGCCATGCAGAAGACTTTGCCAGCGATGCCTGGTGGGCAGAGGCGCGCTAGATCCAGCGATCCCATTTATGTGGCACGCCATGGGTGAGGCAGATGTCGCGCAGCCGGTCAGTGGCCTTGGGATCATTGGCAAGGAATTCGATGGACAGCGCCATCAGAAGCTGACCCCAGGCTTCCTTCGGCACAATCGTCCAGAACTCATAGTCGCTGTCGCCCCAGAATTCTTCGACGCTTTTGCCCATATCCTGCGTATCGATCACGAATTCGCCGTTCCGGAGCGAAGCGCGAACGGAGCGGAATTCCTCCCCATCCTGACGAAACAGCTCGATGGATTTTTCCGGGTCGCTCATCGGCCTTTTCCTTTCGCCGCAAACAGGGTGCGCCAATAACCACCGCCCGATGGCCGGGGGCGCTTCCAGCCAGACTTTTCCAGGTCTGCGGCGGAAACACGCGCCTGGGCGCTAAGCTGGATGAGCCGTTCCCTGCCCAGCCCGCGGACAAGGCCGGAGATGTCGACGGCGCTTCCGCCGGATAGTTCCTCATACAAATCTCGGGAGAGCAGCAGCCCCTGCTCCGGCAAAGGCTGGCCCAGCTTTTCCGAATAGCGGGCAGCGTCCTTTTCCAAGGCCCGGGCACGGCGGTCGTCTGATCTGTAGCGGAGTTCAAAGAAGGCCGCTTTGCCGGGGCGGGTGTCGATATGGTCGCCGGCGCGCTCGGTCCACTCCCGCGACAGGGCGGCGGTGGCCGGCAGGATCAGCAGCCAGTCGCCGCGCGCCTCTGCCACGCCCGCCCGGATCGGCTGATCTTTTGCGATGATCACGCGGGCGCCGGTGGCCTCGCCGATCTTCACCGTGGCGTCAGTCGAGCCCTGATCCACAACGATCACCTCACGGATCAGCGCTGCTTCGAGGCCGGGCATCAGGCTTTCCAGGCAAAGCGGCAGATCTGCTGCCGCGTCCAGAGCCGGAATGATGATGGAGAGCGGCGCAGGCATCAGGGTTTCCGGTGAGATTTTGAAAGGAGCGGAACGCAAGGGCCAGCTGAGGCGTTCATTCGGCAGTTTAGTCAAGGAGACCCCAGATGGCGACGATCTATGAAGAGCTGAAGTCTGATCATGACAAACATCGTAAACTGCTGGCGCAGCTGGAGGAAACCAGCGGTGATTCGGAAGAGCGGCGCGCGCTCTGGCAGACCTTTTATTACGACGTCGGCGCCCACGCGGCCGCTGAGGAAGTAAGCTTCTACAGCGGGCTGATCGCCAAATCTGACGGCCAGCCCGAAGGCCGCCATTCGGTGGCCGAGCATCACGAGCTGGACGAGATCCTCCAGGAGCTCAACGAAATGGATATGAGCTCCCCGGGCTGGCTGACGCGTTTCAAGACGCTGAAAGATCGCTACGAGCACCATATCGACGAGGAGGAAGAAGACATCTTCCCGGTGGCAAAGGATGTGATCGGCCCCGACAAGAGCGGTGAGATCGCCGCAGAATTCGTCCGGAGGAAAAAGCAGGAACGCAAGCTGGTGGACAAGAAAGCCGAAGAGGCGCTGGAGGACTAGGCTTCCAGCTCCCGCAGCCGCTTTTCAATCAACAGCAGGTCGCGCCAGGCGCGGCTCTTGTCCTGCGGGCGGCGCAGCAGATAGGCCGGGTGCAGCATTGGGATCAGCGCCGCGATGTAACCGCCAGGCGTACGGTAGGTGTATTCATTGCCCCGCAGCTTCATGATTCCGTCCCGGCTGTTCAGCAGGGAGACGGCGGGAACGCCGCCTGCGGCAACGATCAGCTTCGGGCGGGTAATCTCGATCATCCGGTCCACAAAGGGCCGGCAGACGGCCAGTTCATCCAGTTCCGGGTTCCGGTTGCCCGGCGGGCGCCAGTAATTGACGTTGGAAATCAGCGCATTTTCCGTGCGGCGGCGGCCGATCGCGGCCAGCATCTTGTCCAGCAGCTGGCCTGCCTTTCCCACGAAAGGCTTGGCCCTGCGGTCCTCTTCCGCGCCCGGCCCCTCCCCGATCACCATCAGGCTGGCGCCGGGGGTACCATCATAAACCACCGTATTCTCGCAGGTTGCCTTGAGCGGGCTGCCGCCAAAATCACCGACCGCGCGGGCCAGATCATCGATGGTGGCGCACTCTGCGGCCAGACGCTCAGCCTCCCGAATCCAGTCGGTAACACTGCGGGCGCCGCGGCGGCGCACCACCGGCACTTCGGCCTGCTGGACAGCCGCAGGGGTTTCCGCAACGGCAGGGGCCGCAGCTAGCAGAGCCTCCACCAAAGGCTCGTCGACAGCAACGCCCATTGCGGCCCACCATTCAGTGAGTGCAGTAATTGGCGCTCTTGACGCAGGGGATGACATTGCGGACAGGCTGGACCTTCGGGAAACAGGCTGTAAGTGCTACCCCGGATACAGATATAAAGCGCAAAGCGCAAACAAGGAGCAGCTTATGGCGGAGACCCCTGAGCGCGAGTCGATGGAGTTCGACCTGGTTATCGTTGGTGGCGGCCCGGCAGGCCTGTCCGCTGCGATCCGGTTCAAACAGCTCGCGAATGAAGCCGGTGAAGACCTTTCCGTGGTCGTTATCGAAAAAGGCGGCGAGATCGGCGCGCATATCCTGTCGGGCGTGGTCATGGACCCGGTTGGCCTCGATCAGCTGATTCCCGATTGGCGGACCCGCGATGACCGCCCGCTGAAAAGCGAAGTGACGGATGACAAGTTCATCTTCCTCGGCCCCAGCGGCAGCGCCGACATCTCGTGGCTGCCGATGCCCCCCTTCATGAAGAACCACGGCAACTTCACCGGTTCGCTGGCCAACGTCACCCGCTGGCTCGGCGCAGAGGCTGAAAAGCTGGGTGTGGAAGTATTCCCCGGCTTTGCCGCCTCCGAGCTCGTGTTTGACGACAAAGGCGCCGTCAAAGGCATCGTCGCCGGCGTCATGGGCATTGGCGCAGACGGCCAGCCGAAGGACGACTACCAGCCCGGCATGGAACTGCTCGGCAAATATGTCCTCTTCGCCGAAGGCGCCCGCGGCTCGCTGACCAAGCAGCTGATCCGGAAGTTCAATCTGGATGAAGGCCGCGACCCGCAGAAATACGGCATCGGCCTCAAAGAGGTCTGGTCTGTTCCGGAAGAGAATTTCAAGGAAGGCTATGTCCAGCACACGATGGGCTGGCCGCTCGACAACAAGACCGGCGGTGGCAGCTTCCTCTACCACTTCCGCGACAATGGCGAGCCGTTCATCACGGTCGGCTTCGTGGTTCACCTGAACTACGCCAACCCTTACATTTCGCCCTATGACGAGTTCCAGCGCTTCAAGCACCACGAGTCGGTCTCGCACTTCCTCAAAGGCGGCAAGCGCGTGGCCTATGGCGCGCGCGCGATCACCGAGGGTGGCTTCCAGTCGGTTCCCAAGCTCGCCTTCCCCGGCGGGGCGCTGATCGGCTGCGGCGCCGGTTTCGTCAACGTGCCGCGCATCAAGGGCAGCCACAACGCCATCCTCACCGGCATGATGGGCGCCGAAGCCGCCTTCGAAGCCATCCGTGAAGGCCGCGCGGGCGACACGCTCGACAATTACGAAGAGGCTTATGCCGGCTCCTCGGTTTACAAGGAGCTCAAGACCGTCCGGAACGTGAAGCCGCTCTGGTCGAAACTCGGCACCGCGCTCGGCATCCCGATGGGCGGGTTGGACATGTGGGTCAACAGCCTGTTCGGCTTCTCCTTCTTCGGCACGCTCAGCCACGGCAAGACCGATGCGGCTTCGCTGAAACCGGCGAAGAACTTCAAGCCGATAGAGTATCCGCGTCCGGACGGCGTGCTCAGCTTCGACAAACTGACCAACGTGTCCTTCACCAACACCTATCATGAGGAAGATCAGCCGGTTCACCTGAAAGTGGCTGACCTCGCCCTGCAGAAATCGTCCGAATACGACGTTTATGCAGGCCCTTCGGCGCGTTACTGCCCGGCCGGTGTTTATGAATGGGTGAAGGAAGACGGCGGCGCGATGCGCTTCCAGATCAACTCGCAGAACTGCATCCACTGCAAAACCTGCGACATCAAGGATCCCAACCTGAACATCAACTGGACGGTTCCGGAAGGTGGCGGTGGCCCCGCCTATTCCAACACCTGATCTGAAGAATTCCGCTGCGCCGCCTTCATTCGGGGCGGCGCAGTCACCTTACCGTCATTAGAGTTGCGCCCGCCTTGCTCTTGCCCCAAGGGACTGCTTGATTGAGCGTTCCCATTCAGGAGTGAGCGAATCCCCATGCTCGAAGCCTCCCGCGTCCCGGCCGGTATCCTTGCCGTTCTGCTGGCCCTGTCCCCAGCCGCCTGCGCCACCATCCCGCAACTGGCGCAACCGCAGCAGGATGAAGCGGCCGCTGACACGTCCGCGTCCGCCCGGCTTTCACCTGCCGCGCAAGCAACGGCCATCCCGGGCGCTGTATATGCCAGCGCTGAAGACGCGATCGGTGCAGGCGACACTGCGGGCCTGCTGACGCTGCTGGCGGCCATGCCTCAGGACGAGCGGGAGGTGGACAATTTCGCCAATGCCTATCTCGCGCTGGACCGCGCCGCAGATGGCGACTTTACCGGCGCCCGAAGCTATCTCGGCATTACGGGCGATCCGGAAGCCGAGGCGGACCTGCCCGGCTTTTATCTGTGGCTGGATGCCTGGCTGATTGCGCTGGAGGGCAATGGCGCCGCCGCCATCGAGCGCCACCGCGATGTGGCGGGCAGCATGCCCGGCATCACGGCAGACCTGTCGCTGGCCGCGCTGCTGGAAGCAGCCGGGCGCACAGACGAAGCCCTCGCCGTCTATGAAGCCCTCACCCCCTCCCGGATCGAAGCCCCCGAGCATGAGTTCGATCCGCGCAGCATCGTTTTCCAGCATGTCAGCACGGTCGTCGTGCGCCATGCGCTGCTGTTGCAGCGGCTGGGGCGCATTGATGAGGCCAAGGCCGTTTACGAACAGCTTGCTGCCGCGCAGCCTGAACAGGCCACCAGCTATGCCGCCGCCATAGAAAGCCTGGAAACCGGCAAGAACCTCGACAATCAGCCGCTCACCTTCGTGACCGGCTTTTCGCAGTCCCTCTCGGATGTTGCCACCGCGCTACAGCAGCAGCGCTACATCACCGCCGCGCTGGCCGGCCGCGACCTTGGCGGCTTGGACACTGAACGCGCCGGTTTTGATCTGGTCACTCTGGTGATTGACCCTTCCAATGAAGCTGTCCGCAGCGGCGTGGTCGATGCTCTCTATGAGCAGGCCCTGTTTGACGGCGCGGCCCATGTTGCGCTGGCCGCGCCGGAAACGACCCCTGCCCTGCAAATCTCGGCGGCCCAAGCGCTGATCATGTCTGATCATGAGGCAGAAGCGCGCGCCGCGATTTCCAAGGCGCTGAGCCTTTCCAATGACGATCAGAAGCTGCAGACCCTCTATGGCGCGCTGCAGCTCAGTGCCCTGCTGAACGACCGCGAGAAAGCGATGAAGCTGCTTCCCGAGCTGATGCAGCTGGCGGTCAATCCGGCTGAACTGGCCGCAGCCAACGGGCTTGCGAGCTCGCTCTACAACCATTTCGGGGAAATCCCGCAGGCCGTCAGCCATGCCGAAGAGGCGCGCCGGCTGGATGATACGCATGAGCGCCGGATGACGCTGGCAGACCTGCTCGGCCGCGAAGGCCGCGTCAATGACGCGCTGGTGATCCTGCGCAGCGAGCGGCTTGCCCGCCCGAATGATCCTTACACGCTGAATTCCCTCGGCTATTTCCTCGTCACACGGACAGACCGTACGGATGAGGGCTACAAGGTTCTGGCCCGCGCCATGCTGCTGGCCGACAGCGATCCCTACATCGCCGATTCGTTTGGCTGGGCGCTGTACCAGTATGGCGACCTCGACCGGGCCCAACGCCTGATCGAAGGCTCGCGGGAAGACCTTTTGCCCCACCGGCATTGGGAAATCGAAGACCATCTGGGCGACATCTACTGGCATCAGGGCAAACAGGATGAGGCGCGTGCTGCCTGGCAAGCCGCGCTGGACAATCATCCGCCCCAGCTCGAGCGGGATGCGATCGCCCAGAAGCTGGCCGATGGGCTGACGACACCGGCTCCCCAGAAGAAGCCGCTGCCGGAGATCCGCATCGATGATGGCGAGATCAACCGCCGCGACATCTGACACCGGCCCCTTTTGCCCGCCACCGGCGCGCCTTAGTATAGCCGGAAATGCGTGCGACCTCGCTCGCACGTAGAGTAGACTGTGGCCGCAGGTCCACGATTCGCCGCAAGGTTTGCAAATGACAGATGCCCCCCCAACCTTCCAACCCTCGCGGAAGCCTGATCCTTACCGCGAACCCGGCAAATATGCCGGCCTCTGGAAATGGCTCCGCCGCCTGGTCATTCTCGGCCTGGTGCTGGGGGTTATCGGCATCATTGTGGTCTGGGTGTATTTTGCGGCGCTGGGCCGGGACGTGCCCTCGATTGCCAAGCTGAAGCAATATGAACCGCCGATTACCTCGCGTGTTCACGGCGGCGATGGCGCGCTGATTGCCGAATTTGCCAGCCAGCACCGTGTGTTCGTGCCCTACGAATCGATTCCCGAGCATGTGATCCAGGCTTTCGTCGCCGCCGAAGACAAGAACTTCTTCACCCATGATGGCCTCGACTATGCCGGCATCGCCCGGGGCGGCATCAATACAGCCAAGAACAAGATCAGCGGTTCGGGCGGGATGCAGGGTGGCTCGACCATCACTCAGCAGGTCG
The DNA here is from genome assembly GCF_000685315.1 of Hyphomonas polymorpha PS728. Classification (GTDB taxonomy): domain Bacteria; phylum Pseudomonadota; class Alphaproteobacteria; order Caulobacterales; family Hyphomonadaceae; genus Hyphomonas; species Hyphomonas polymorpha. Next base: position 91,929 of record NZ_ARYM01000006.1, on the reverse strand, counting down.
CCAAGAACATGCTGCTGACGCGCGACCAGAATATCGAGCGCAAGGCCAAGGAAGCCATCGTCGCCCAGCGCATGGAGAAGGAGTTCACGAAGGAGCAGATCCTCGAACTCTATCTCAACGAAATCTATCTGGGCGGTCAGTCCTATGGCGTCGCCTCTGCCGCGCTGAACTACTTCAACAAGTCCCTGCCGGAACTCGACCTTTCAGAGGCAGCCATCCTGGCCTCACTGGCCAAGGCACCATCTGCCGTGAATCCCTACACCAACCCGGACCGCCTGTTGGAGCGCCGCAACTATGTGCTCGGCCGCATGGTCGAGGATGGCTACATCACACGGGAAGAGGCCAACGAGGCGCGCGAGCGTCCGCTGACCACCACCCGCCGCCTGCGCGGGCCGGAATATGCAGCCGCCACCTATTTCGTTCAGGAACTGCGCCGTGAACTGATCAAGACCTATGGCGAGGATACGCTGGAGCAGGGCGGCCTTTCGATCCGTACGACCATCGATACCCGCCTGCAGCTCGCTGCCCAGCAGGCGCTTCAGAACGGCTTGGTTGCCTATGACCGCCGCCATGGCTGGCGTGGGCCGCTGGCCACCCTGCCGGTCGATGAAAGCGCCGCAGCGGCGCTCAAGGAAGTCGAACTGCCCGGCGGCTACGGCGCCTGGGAAGCTGCGCTGGTCACATCCGTTTCGGCCAATGGTGCGGAGCTGTTGTTGACCGATGGCGCCAAGATCAAGATGCCCGCCGAAGAAGTGAAATGGGCCGCCACCTATAAACCCGCGGAGGGCAAACCTGGCCTTCAGGCAGGCTATGTCATCCTCGCGGAATTCAAGCGCGAAGCGTCCAAGGACGGCGCAACGGCTGTGGCCGAAGAAACTGCTGAAGGGGAAGGCGGCGAAGCTTCGGACGAAGCCGCACCGCCGCAGCCTGTCATGGTGCCCGTCGGCAATGCCACGCTGCGCCAGGTACCCGAAGTTGACGGCTCTCTCGTCGCGCTGGACCCGCATACGGGCCGCATCCTGGCAATGCAGGGGGGCTATTCCTTCTTCAAATCCAGCTTCAACCGCGTCACCCAGGCAAAGCGCCAGCCGGGCTCCAGCTTCAAACCCTTCGTCTACGCCGCTGCGCTGGAGAAAGGCTACACCCCCGCCAGCCGTATGCTGGACGCACCTTTCGTCTCGTTCGATGTGTCGACCCAGAAATACTGGACCCCGAAGAACTACACCGCCGGGCAGTCCTCCGGCATGGTGACGATGCGCGTGGCACTCGAGAAGTCGCTCAACATGGTCACCGCCCGTGTTGCGCAGGATATTGGCATGCCCGCCGTGTCCGACCTTTCCGAACGCCTCGGCGTCTATCAGAAACTGCCGCCCTACGCCGCCATGTCGCTGGGCGCAGGCGACACAACGATGCTCGATTTGACACGGGGCTACGCCGCCTTCGTCAATGGCGGGCGCCTCGTCACGCCAACCCTGCTGGACCGTGTGCAGGACCGTTATGGCCGCACCCTCTACAGGCATGACACACGCGCCTGCGAAGGTTGCAATGTGGACGACTGGAATGGTGGCGAGCCGCCTGCCCTGCCCGACACGCGCCAGCAGGTGCTCGATCCCATCGTGGCCTACCAGGTCACCCATATGCTCGAAGGCGTGGTTGAGCGCGGTACTGCCCGCCGGGCCCTGCGCGTTGGCAAGCCGCTCGCCGGCAAGACAGGCACCACGGATGACTATCGGGACGCCATTTTCGTCGGCTTCTCCCCGGATCTCGTTGTCGGTATCCGCATCGGCTTTGATGACAACCGCTCGCTCGGCGAAGGCGAAGCGGGTGGCTCCGTCGCCGTACCAATCTTCACAGATTTCATGGAGAAAGCGCTGGAGAAGGAACCGCCTACACCGTTCCGTATCCCGCCCGGCGTCCGCCTTGTGAAGATCGATGCGCGCACCGGCGCCCTGGCAACGCCCGGCACGGCAGTGGTCATCGACGAAGCCTTCCGCCCCGGCACCGAGCCAGGCCTGACAGCCTTCAACGGCGCCGACGATTGCCTGTCGATCTCCGGCTCCTGCGGCCCGTCGAGAGACCCGGTCTCCCCCCTCGAGGACGACACGGCCGACGCCGATCTCGGCGACGTCTTCTGACGTAGAAATCGCAGCTTTGACCCCATGCGGCAGCCCGGTTATAGGGTCTGCAAACGCTTGCTTCTTTCCATCAAAGGTTACACGAGGTTCATCATGTCCGCAGAAATTCGTTCGCTGATCGATCAGATTCGCCAGTCCGCCACTTTGCTACGGAGGCGTCTTTGACTGGGATACAGCCACAAAACGCCTTGATGAGCTGACCGCCCTTTCCGAGCGCCCCGACTTCTGGGACGATCCGCAGGAAGCCCAGGCCATGATGCGCGAGCGCCAGAAGCTCGCCGACGGCATCGCCTTGGTCCAGACGCTGGAAAAAGACATCGCCGATGCGCCCGAGCTGATGGAACTCGCCGAGGGTGATGCCGGAATGCTGGCCGATCTGGAATCCACCCTGCGCCGCTCTGCAGAGCGCGCCGCCGAAGCCGAACTCGCCGCCCTCCTTTCGGGCGAAGCCGATGGCAATGACTGCTACCTGCAGATCAACGCCGGCGAAGGCGGTACAGAAAGCCAGGACTGGGCCTCCATCCTGCGCCGCATGTATGTCCGCTGGGCCGAGAAGCGCGGCTATTCGGTGGAACTGCTGGACGAGCGCGAAGGAGAAGAGGCCGGCATCAAGTCCGCAACTCTCCAAATCAAGGGCGAGAATGCCTATGGCTGGCTAAAATCCGAACAGGGCGTCCACCGTCTGGTGCGCATTTCGCCCTTCGATTCCTCGGCCCGCCGGCACACCTCCTTCTCCTCGGTCGCGGTATCGCCCGTTATCGACGACAAGATCGATGTCGAGATCAACCCGTCGGACGTCCGTACAGATACATACCGCGCCTCTGGCGCCGGCGGTCAGCACGTCAACCGGACCGACTCTGCCGTCCGCCTGACCCACATTCCCACCAACACCGTGGTCCAGTGCCAGAGCGGCCGCTCCCAGCACCAGAACCGCGATGAAGCCTGGCGCATGCTGCGCTCGAAGCTCTACGAGCTAGAACTGCAGAAACGCAAAGCCGTCGCCGATGCTCAGTATGCAGACAAGAGCGCGATCGGCTTCGGCCACCAGATCCGCTCCTATGTGCTTCAGCCCTATCAGATGGTCAAAGACCTGCGCACGGAAGTTGAGACGTCTGATACGTCCGGCGTTCTCGATGGGGATATTGACCGCTTCCTGTCTGCCGCGCTCGCCGCGTCGGTCAACAAGGATCAGGATGCGTGACCAAGCCTGCGGAGCCTCCTTCCAGAAACAGCCAGCCCATCCGCCTGGAGGGCCGGCTTGTTCGCTGGAACGGAGACCGCGGATTCGGATTCCTCATCCCCGTAGCGGGCGGTCCTGACGCCTTCGCGCATATTCACGCTTTTGCGAAAGATGACCGTCACATCGAAGAGGGCCACCTCTATACCTATACTGCAACAACGGACGAGAAAGGCCGCGTGCGTGCCAGCGACATTCGCCCCGTGCGCCCCGATCCGCCGAAGGTTCCCCTCTGGAAAAAGATAGCTGGCCGCGGACCGCGCCTGATGGTCATTCCGGCCTTCCTTTTTATTGCCACGGCTGTTGCCCTCAGTACGCAGATATCCCCGCTGTGGTTTGCCGTTTACGGTATTGCCAGCGTGGTCACCTTCATCGGCTATGCCCTGGATAAACGGGCAGCCGAACAGAATGAGTGGCGCATCTCGGAAACGATCCTGCTGATGCTCGGGCTCGCCGGCGGGTGGCCCGGCGCCATCATCGCCCAGGAACTGTTCCGTCATAAGACGAAAAAACTGTCCTTCCGCACATTGTTCTGGATGAGCGTTGCAATCAACATCGCAGGCTTCGTGCAGATCGCAGCCTTTACCGGCGCCTGACCTTTCCGCCCGTTGCCAGCGCCAGCGCCTTGGCGAATACGGTCGGCAGGCCGGTTTCTTCCTCCGGATCAGCCCACATCCCCTCGCCTGCCGGATTGCGCGGCGTCTCCGCCTGCCAGACGCTGAGACGCAGGGTAAAATGCGTGAACACGTGGCGCACTTCGCCCAGCGCCTGCCAGTCGGCCTTTGAAGGCGGCACGGCTTCCGGCGCCTCTCCCTCCTGCCAGACCGCAGAGGGCAAAGCCAGCATCCCGCCCAGCAAGCCCTCCGGCGGGCGGCGCACCAGCCACACCTTGCCACGCCTGCGATATACCCAGGCATGACCATAGCGCACCGGCTTGGCCACCTTGGGAGGTTTCACGGGATAGCGCTCCGGCGCCCCCTCCGCCCGGGCCGCGCACATATCCGTCAGGGGACAGATCATGCAGTTGGGCGCCGCCGGCGTGCAGATCGTCGCGCCAAGGTCCATCAGCGCCTCGGCAAAATCTCCGGGCCGCTCATCGGGAACCAACCGGGCCACTTCTGCCGCGAGGCGCTTCTTCTCCTCGGCCCATTCCCCTTTCAGCGCCATCAGCCGGGCAAACACCCGGTCCACATTGCCGTCTACGGCGGCTGAGCGCTCGCCAAAGGCAATCGCCGCGATGGCGCCAGCGGTATAGGGGCCAATCCCCGGCAGCTCGCGCAGACCGGCGGATGTTCCCGGAAAACCGCCGCGCGCGGCCACTTCCCGCGCGCATTTCAGCAGGTTGCGGGCGCGGGCATAATAGCCAAGCCCGGCCCAGGCGCGCATCACGTCCTCTTCCGGCGCCGCTGCCAGGTCTTCCACGCGCGGCCAGCGCTGCGTGAATGCTTGGAAATAGGGCGCGGCATGGGGCACGGTTGTCTGCTGCAGCATGATCTCGGCCAGCCACACCCGGTAGGGGTCGCGCGCCACGCCAATCGGTGCCCGCCAAGGCAGCACGCGCGCATGCCGGTCAAACCAGGCAAGCAACCGGGCAGGCAGTTCACGGAAATCTGATCGCCGGGTCACGCGTGTAACTTCCCCTCACACCCGAAGCCGGGCAATGTGCCGCTCATGGTTCAGTTTATAAGCCTTGATCCCATTGCAGAAGCGCGCGCGCAGGTGAAGCTGCGTTATTCGCGCGCCCGGCCCGTGCGTGCGCCGATGAAGCCGCTGGGGCTGATGGCAGAGCGCGTGGGCCGCAAGGCGGGTACGGCCAAGCTTCCGCCCCTTAAGCAGATCCAGCTCAACTGGCGCCAGATCGTGGGTGAGCAGATCTGGCGCTGGTGCCAGCCGGAGAAGATCACCGCCTCCAAGGAGGGCCGTATCCTCACGCTGATGGTGGTGCCCCAGGCCGCTCCGATGATCCAGCATCAGTCGGAAATCATCCGCCAGCGCGTCTCCGTGGCCGCAGGCGGAGACATTACCGGCATCCGTCTTGTGCACGGCCAGATCCGCCGCACAGGCCCCAGTGAGTTCCGGCGCCGCTCGCGCACACTTACCCCGGCCGAGAAGGCCGAAGTCGCCGCCCATGCAGACCCTATCGACAATCCGCGTCTGCGCGCGGCAATTGTTGCGCTGGGCGAGGCTGTGCTATCCGCCACAGAGTAAACAGGATCGCCCCGGTCGGTTAACCCTTTTGAAACCGGCGCGACTCATTCCTTAACGCGAGGCTTATGATCATGCTCACCAATACCCGGCGTTTTGCAGCAGTGGCGTTCTCCGCCCTGGCACTGGTTGCCTGTGGCGCGGCGGGCGGGGGCACATCCTCCGCTGAAAACGCTGCCAGCGCCGTCAATGCAGATGGCGAACTCGGCCATGTGAAGGGCAATGTGGATGCTCCGATCACGATCATCGAATACGCCTCGCCCACCTGCCCGGCCTGCAAATACTTCCATGAAAATGTGAAGCCGGCCATCGAGGAGAAGTTCATCTCCACCGGCAAGGTGAAGTTCGTTTTCCGCGAATATCCGCTGAACGAGATCGACGTGGCCGCCTATGCCATGGCCCGCTGCGCCGGTGAGGACAAGTTCTTCGACGTGCTCGACGATCTCTTCGCGAATCAGGACGGCGTCCGCTACGCGGCCCAGAACGGCGTTGTGAAAACCACGCTCAGCGCCATCGGCCAGCGCCACGGCATCGCCGACAAGGCCGCGTTCGATGCCTGCCTCTCCAACAGCGACATCCGCAAACAGCTCGCAGATGTCTATGCCACGTCTGAAAAGTGGGGCGTCGAAGGCACGCCAACCTTCATCATCGATGGCGTGAAGCAGAATTTCCAGGGCGACTACACGACGGCTGAGGGCTTCGTGAAACAGATCGAGGCAAAGCTCGCCGCTAAAGGCGCGCAGTAGCCATGAGGGCCTGGCATGCAGATAACTGAACTCCGCATCGCCGGCTTCAAGTCGTTCGTTGACCCGCAGACTGTCCCGATCGAGCCGGGGCTGACAGGCATTGTCGGCCCCAATGGCTGCGGCAAGTCCAACCTGCTTGAAGCGCTGCGCTGGGCCATGGGGGCAAACTCCGCCAAGGCGATGCGCGGCGGCGAGATGGACGATCTCATCTTCTCCGGCTCCTCCACGCGGCCCGCGCGCGAAACCGCCGAAGTCATCCTTGTCCTGGATAATTCCAAGCGCACGGCTCCGCCCGAATTCAACGGCGCCGACCTCCTGGAGATTGAGCGCAAGCTGAAACGCGGCGCCGGTTCCAGCTACCGGATCAATGGCCGCACCGTACGCGGCAAGGACATCCAGCTCCTCTTCGCGGACGCCTCAACCGGGGCCAACTCACCCGCGCTCGTCCGCCAGGGCCAGATCTCCGAGCTGATCGGCTCAAAGCCCCAGAACCGCCGCCGCATCCTTGAGGAAGCCGCCGGCATCGCAGGCCTCAACACCCGCCGCCACGAAGCCGAACTGAAGCTGGACGCAGCCGAGGCCAACCTCCAGCGCCTCGCCGAAGTTTCCGCCGAGGTGGAACGCCAGCTCACCAGCCTCAAGCGCCAGGCCGGCAAGGCCCGCCGCTATCGCCGCCTGTCGGAAGAAATCCACGGCCTCGAAGCGCTGCTCGCCCATCTGCGCTGGGCCGATGCACGCCAGACCGCCGAAACCGGCCGGGCCCAGCTCGAAGTCTGCAAGCGCCAGGTCGAGGACCTCTCCCGTAAGGATGCCTTGTGTGAGCGCGCCCGCATCGAGGCCGGAGAAGGCGTCGGCCCGCTGCGGGAAGCGGAGATGGCCGCCGCCGGGCGCCTCTCGCAGACCCGCATCACGCTCGCAAAACTCGAAACTGAACACCGCATCGCCGCCGAAGCCGAGCAGCGCCTCGACGCCGAAGCTGCCCGCCTCGCGGAAGACCTTGAGCGCGAAACCGCCGCCCGCGCCGAGGCCGACGCCGCCCTCGCCCACGCCCGCGCCGAACTTTCCGCCCTTCCGGTGGAAGATGACGCCACCAACCAAGCACTCGAAACCGAGGCACAGCAGGCCCTCGCCGCCGCCCGTGCCCGGCTGTCGGCTGCCGAATCAGCTGCCGATGAAGCCCAGGCCCGCCTCTCCGAAGTGCGCGCCCGCCGCCGCGCTGCCGAGGAGACAGCCGCCCAGCAGGCCCGCCGCAAAACCCAACTCACCGCAGAGGTGGAGCGCCTGAAGAATGAGATGACCGGCCTTGAGGATGCCGCCATCCACGTGCTGCGCGTCCGCCAGGCCAAGAATGCCGAGGCCGAAGCCGAAGCCGCGCTGAATGATGCCGAGCGCACCGTGGAACTCGCCGAAGCCGAGATCCTGCGCGCCCGTGACTCTGAAGCCGCTGCCCAGCCGCCGCAGGAACAGGCGAGCCACAATGTCCGCGCCCTCGAAGCGGAGATTGCCGGCCTCGAAAAGCTGCTCCGCCGCGCCGATGCCGCCACCAGTGCCCCGCCCGTAGTCGAGCGCATCCGCACCCGCGATGGCTATGAAAAAGCCGTCGCCGCCGCCCTCGGCGACGAGATTGCAGCCTCGACGGACAAAGCCGCCGCGCTCTACTGGGGCGGCGCCCATGTGGCCGCCCTCAGCCTGCCCGCTGGCGCTGAAGCCCTCTCCGCCTATGTCGACGCGCCCGGCGAGCTTGCCGCCCGCCTCGCCCAGTGCGGCCTCGTCAGCGCAGCTGACGGACCGCGCCTGATGGGTCAGCTTCAACCGGGCCAGCGCCTTGTCTCCCGCGAGGGCCATCTCTGGCGCTGGGATGGTTTCACGCGCACGCCACAAGCCCCCGTCAGCGCCGCAGCACGCCTGGAGCAGCAGGCCCGCCTTGAAGCGGCCCGTGCCGACCTCGCGCCTCAGCAGGCAGAGCTGACGCGCTGCACCGAAACACTGGAGACCGCCCGCAAGGCCCGCCAGCAGGCTGAGGAGACCCTCCGCCATGTGCGCCAGCTGGTCGGCCCCGCCCAGAAAGCGCTGAGCGATGCCCGCGCCTTCGCTGCGGAGAAAGTTCAGGCCGCCGAACGCGCCAGCCTGCGCCGCGATACCGGCAATGATGCCCTCGCCCGCGCTGAAAGCGAACTTGCCGCGATTGCCGAGGCGATGTCTTTCGCCACCCCGCTCGCCGCCGGTGAGGAAGCCAGCCTCGAAGCCGCCCTCAGCGCCGCCCGCAATGAGTTGACCGCCGCCCGCGCCGCCGAAACCGAATCGCGTGGCCGCCTGACCGACCTCACCCGTGGCCGCGAACAGGCCGCTGCCCGCCGCGCCGCCTTGCAACGCGATCTCGACAGCTGGACGGCGCGCCTCGCCTCGGCTGATGAACGCCTCGCCCGGCTGACAGAGCGCCGCGCCGATGTTGCCGCCGCCGCCCTCAGCGCGCGGGAACGCCCAGCCGCTCTCACCGAAGAGATCGCCGGACTCTCCCGAGAGCTCGAAACCTTCGAGAATGAGCGCAAGGCTGCCGCAGACGCCCTCGCGGTGAAGGAAGCGGCCATCCGCGAGGCCGACACCGCCGCCCGCCGCGCCTCCGCCGCCGCTTCCCAGGCGCGCGAGGAACTCGCCGGCTGGAAGGTAAAGCTCGAAAACGCCGAAATCCGCTTGGCGGAGGCTGTTGAAGTCGCCCGCAACAACTTCCAGCGCACACCCGAAGGCCTGCTGGCGATTGCCGAGGCCAATCTTGATGCTGACACGCTGGGCGCCTTCACGCCCCGTGAGGCAGAAACACGCCTAGACGCCCTCCGCCGCGAGCGCGACCAGCTCGGCGGCGTCAACATGAATGCCGAGGAAGAAGCCGAGGAGCTCGAATCACGTCTCGGCGTCCAGCTCGCCGAGAAGGAAGACCTCACCGGCGCCATCGCCAAGCTGCGCCAGGGCGTCGAAGCCCTTAACGCCGAAGGCCGCGAGCGTCTGGTGAAGGCGTTCGAAGCCGTCAATGAGCATTTCAAGGCCCTGTTCACCGCCCTCTTTGGTGGCGGCAATGCCGAACTCCGCCTGATCGATGCCGACGATCCGCTGAATGCCGGTCTCGAAATCTTTGCCCAGCCACCCGGCAAGAAGCTCGGCACGCTCAATCTGATGTCCGGGGGCGAGCAGGCCCTGACCGCCTCGGCGCTGATCTTCGCCGTGTTCCTCTCCCGCCCCGCCCCCATCTGCGTGCTGGACGAGGTGGACGCCCCGCTGGACGACGCCAACGTCGACCGGTTCTGCAACATGCTCAACGAAATGCGCCAGCGGACCGACACCCGTTTCGTGGTCATTACCCACAACCCCGTCACCATGAGCCGGATGGACCGGCTGTTCGGCGTCACGATGCGGGAAAAGGGCGTCTCGAAGCTCGTCTCTGTAGACCTTGCTGCAGCCGAAGAACTCGTTGCGGCGGAGTAGCGCACCATGTGTGATATTTTTTCAAATAAAAACAAAGCAATATCTTTTGCCATTCCCCGTTGACTTGCCAAGGGGGCGCCCATAGTTTGCGCCGCAATCCGGGGGGCTACCCATCGGTGCGGATTCGCGTACACGGAGCGCTAAGGCCCATGTCGAGCGAGCAACCAGATGATCTGAGCGATCGTATCGCAAAGGCGCTGGAAGAACGTGAGGCAAAGGCTGCTGCGAAACGGCGAAAACAGGCATCTGATGATGTGAGCGTCTCGGCCGGAGCGTATGCGCTGCGTTTCGGGATCGAATTTGTCGCGAGTGTCTTTGTCGGGGGCTTTCTGGGCTTCTGGATCGACAAGTTCGCCGGCACCCACCCCTGGGGTCTCCTGGTGATGGGCATGTTTGGTCTCGCAGCCGGCATCCGCGCCGTCATCCGGGCCTATCATGAGCTGAATGCTCGGGCTCAAAAGATTTCACCGGGGCCGGACAAGGCCCCCGACGACGGAACGAAAGACGCATGAACCTGATGCCGGCCATCGCGCTTGACCCGATCCACCAGTTCGAAGTCACCAAATGGCTCGATCTGCGCCTGGGGAATATCGACATCTCGTTCACGAACGCTTCGGGCTTCATGCTCCTCGGCGTCGTGCTGGTCATTGCCTTCTTCGGCATGGCTTCCCGCAAGGGTGAACTCGTGCCCTCGCGCCTGCAATCGGTCGCAGAGATGGGCTATGGCTTCATCGCAGACATGGTGCGCAGCGCCGCCGGTGAAGAAGGTCTGAAATTCTTCCCCTTCGTCTTCACACTGTTCTTCTTCATCTTCTTCGCGAACATGATCGGCATGGTGCCGTATGCGTTCACCACCACCAGCCACATCATCGTCACCGGCGCCCTCGCGCTGACGGTTATCCTGATGGTCATCGTGGTGGGCCTGATGAAGAATGGCCTCGGATTCTTCAAGCTGTTCGCCCCTTCGGGCGCCCCCTGGTACATCTACATCATCCTGACGCCGATCGAGATCATCTCCTTCCTGGCGCGCCCGCTCACCCTTGGCCTGCGTCTCTTCGCAAATATGCTGGCTGGCCACATCATGCTGAAGCTGTTTGCCGGCTTCGTGGTGGCCCTGGTCGGCGCCGGCGCGGTGTATGTTCCGATTGCCGCTCTGGCCTTTGCGATGGGCGTTGCGCTCAACGCGCTGGAGTTCCTGGTCGCCGGCCTTCAGGCCTATGTCTTCGCCATTCTTACCTGCGTGTATCTCAATGATGCACTTCACGCGGACGCCCACTAGGGGGCCTCGCGGGAGTGCGTCACGATACCCCGCATCAAACTGCTTGACGGCGCTCAGCGAACACGCTTCACGGGCGTCAAAATACCCCTAACCCCTTTTCCCTCAAAGGAGATACCTGATGGAAGGTAACATCACAGACGGCCTGAAGTATGTCGGCGCTGGCCTTGCTACGCTCGGCATGATCGGTTCGGCACTCGGCGTGGGCAACATTTTCGCCAGCTTCCTGGACGCCGCCATGCGCAACCCGTCGGCTGCTCCGCAGCAGACCGGTAACCTCTTCATCGGTATGGCGCTCGCAGAAGCTCTGGGTATTTTCTCGGTGCTGATCGCCATCCTGATCCTGTTCGTCGCCTAATCATCCGCCGGATTCGGCTGGTTCTGACCGCGACGGAGATATTGCCATGATGATCGCTTTCCTTGCTGAGACTGCCGGCCACGGCGGCGAAGCGGCGGCCTTCCCGCCCTTCGAAACCTGGCACATGCCGTCCCAGCTGTTCTGGCTGGCGGTGCTGTTCACGGCGCTTTATCTCGCCCTGTCCCGGTTCATCCTGCCGAAGATGTCGGACACGATCGAGAAGCGCGCCAACCGCGTCGCTTCCGATCTCGACGAAGCAGCGCGCCTGAATAATCAGGCCGTTGAAGCCCAAAAGGCTCTGGAACTGCGCCTGGCGCAGGCCCGCGCCAAGGCCCGCGAAACGGCTGAAAAGGCCCGTGAAAAGACCGAGGCAGAACTCGCTTCGGAAACTGCACGGGTCGATGCCGATCTCGCCAAGAAGCTCGAAACCGCTGACGCCCGCATCTCCAAGCTGCGCGCCGATGCCATGACGAATGTCGAGCAGATCGCCGTGGACACCGCAGACGCCATGATCACACGTCTTGGCGTCAAGGCTTCCCCGGCAGACCTCAAGAAGGCCGTCTCGGCGGCTCTGGAACAGGCATGATGAAGAAGACAGCTTCTTTCCTGATCGCTGCCCTCGCTGCTGCGCCGCTCGCGCACGCTGCCGAAGGTGGCTTCGTCGGCGGCCTGGCATATGCCGCAAAGGATCCGGTGACGTTTGTTGCCTTCCTCTGCATGGTCACCTTCCTGCTGATCGCAGCCCGCATGGGGGCCTTCAAGGCCGTCCTGGGTGGGCTGGATAACCGGGCTGCGGCCATTCGCACCGAACTCGAGCAGGCTGCCAGCCTTCGCGAGCAGGCTGCTGAAGCCCTTGCGCTGGCCGAACGCCGCGCTCAGGACGCAGACAAGGAAGCCGAGGCCATCATCGAACAGGCCAAGCGCGACGCGAAGGAAATGCTCGAGGAGGCCCGCCGTGACCTCGCCGAGAAGATCTCCCGCCGGGAAGCTCAGGCTGCTGCGCGCATCTCCCGCGCAGAAGCAGACGCTGCCAGCGAGGTTCGCCGCGCTGCCGCTGACGCCGCCACTGCTGCTGCCCGCCGTATCCTCGCCGAGGAAAAGTCGGTCGACCAGTTTGAGGCTGCGGCCCGCGAAATCGAGCGCGCTCTGAGCTGATCTGCTCTGCGTCTCAAGGCCAAAAGAAAGCCGCCCTCAGGGGCGGCTTTTTTTTCTGGCCGGAAATGTCCGAAAGTGTCCGGATTTGTCCACGCCCTGTCCGCGCGTGTCATCATTCCGGCGTGTCTGTGCCCTCTTCTGGCGCGGTTGTGTCGTCGATAATCTGCGGCTGCGTGTCATCAATGATGGGCCCGGTTTCGAGCACCGAAAGCAATGACCGCGGCACCGTCCCGGCCGGGCACGTCACCGTCGCCATGCGGGAATTGGCAATGGCGTGGGAGGCCGCAGCCATCTCTGGGGAGCTTTCAGAACGGAATACCCAGGCCATCACCAGCATCCCCACAATCGCTGCAGAGACCGCCGCCACAGCGCCCCAGCCTGCCCCAAGTTCGGTCAGCGGATTTGGCTGCGCGCTCGCTACCGGCGCGGTCACCACCGGCATGACGGGCGCCTTGGTGCCATTGGTCTTCAGCGAGGCCGCGGCCAGAGCAGCGGCGCCGATAGCGTCGCGCGCCGGCGCGGGCTTGATGCCCAGATCCTTCTCCCGCTTCTTGCGGGCGTCTTCGGCAATCGGATCAGCCGGGTGGGCTGCAATCCAGTCGGCGCGCTTGTCATCATCCTTGGCACCGAAACTGAGCCACTGGCGCAGGTCGGTACGCCCATCCCGTCGGCCAAGTTCCTCAATTAACTGGAAAAATCCTTCTGGCGTCTTGCGGGACGTCATGCCCTCGATGGAGTACCGCTTCTCCTGCCGGAACGGCTCATAGGGGATCGTCTTGTCGATGGCCGCCTGGATAAGTGTGCCGGGACGGGAATTGCCCACAGACGCAGCTGCCCTCACCCAGTCGCTTTTCACGGCATTCTCGGACCACAATACCAGCACAGACTGCGAATTGGTCGCGTCACGGGCATCCTTGGGGTCAAAAGTCTCGTCCACCTGGCTCTGATTGAACGCCACGCGGAACTTCAGAGATCGCAAACGGCGCACCACCAGCTTGGCAATGTCCCGGTCTGCTACAGCAGACACCAGAAAGACGTCGTAACTCATCGTACTCTACCTCGCATAAGGCCTGATCGTAAGGATAGCTGCAGAACGCCTGAACACCAGTCCTGCTGCATCCTAGCGATTTTTGTGCCTGTTTTTCAGGAGCGAAAGGGGCTAAGGCGCCCTTTCAGGAATTTTAGAGGTATTCGCCCCATGGGCTTCAAATGCGGTATCGTTGGCCTGCCGAATGTTGGCAAGTCCACCCTTTTCAATGCTCTGACGCAGACGGCAGCCGCCCAGGCCGCCAACTACCCCTTCTGTACCATCGAGCCGAATGTGGGCGAAGTCGCCGTGCCAGAGCCACGCCTGACCAAGCTGGCGCAGGTTGCAGGCTCAAAAGAGATCATTCCGGCCCGCATGAACTTCGTGGACATCGCCGGCCTGGTGGAAGGCGCCAGCCAGGGCGAAGGCCTCGGCAACAAGTTCCTCGCCAATATTCGCGAGACGGACGCCGTCATCTATGTGTTGCGTTGCTTTGAGAATGACGACATCACCCATGTCCGCGGCAAGGTGGACCCGATTGCCGACTTCGAAGTGGTCGAAACCGAGCTGATGCTGGCCGATCTCGACAGCCTGGAAAAGCGCAAGGCCAACCTCATCAAGAAAGCCAATTCCGGCGACAAGGACGCCAAGGCGCAGGTCGCGCTGATGGATCTGGCGCTGAACGAGCTGAAGGAAGGCCGCCCTGCCCGCAAGGCCAAAGTGCCCGCTGACGATCTCAAAGCCTGGAACATGCTCCAGCTGCTGACGGCAAAGCCGATCCTGTTCGTGGCGAACGTGGACGAGGCGAGCGCGGCCACCGGCAATGCCTATTCCAAACAAGTCGAGGAACGCGCCAAGCAGGAAGGCGCCATCGCGGTGGTCATCTCCGCCCAGATCGAATCCGAACTGGCCATGCTGGATGATGCCGAGAGCAAGGAGTTCCTTGAAACCCTGGGCCTCGAGGAACCCGGCCTGACCCGCCTCATCCGCGCAGGCTACGAGCTGCTGGGGCTGCAAACCTATTTCACCGCCGGCCCGAAAGAGGCCCGCGCCTGGACAATCCACAAGGGCTGGACTGCCCCCAAGGCGGCCGGCGTCATCCATGGTGACTTTGAAAAGGGCTTCATCCGCGCCGAAACCATCGCGTTTGACGACTACGTGGCGTGCGGCGGCGAAGTCGGCGCCAAGGAAGCCGGCAAGATGCGCTCCGAAGGCAAGGAATACATCGTCCAGGACGGCGATGTGATGCTCTTCCGCTTCAACGTCTGAGACCCCATCACGCCCCATAAAAAAGGCCGGACCTTGCGAAGGGTCCGGCCTTTTTCTTTGTCCTGGATACCCGCCGGTTACGGCATTGCCTCAAAGCCGGGCGTGTCTTCCACCGGCTTGCGGTTGATGTCGACGCCCAGCATCAGGACGATTGCGGCAGCAAAGTAGATAGACGAATAGGTGCCGATCACGATACCCCAGATCATCGCGACGCTCATCCCCTGCAGCACCGGGCCGCCGAAAATCACGATCGCCAGAACGGCAATGATCGTCGTGCCGCCGGTCAGGAATGTGCGGGACAGTGTCTGGTTGGTGGCAATGTCGATCACCTCGGTCGCCGGCATCTGCTTGTATTTCCGCCGGATCTCGCGGATCCGGTCGAACACGACCACAGAGTCGTTCACTGAATAGCCGATGATCGTCAGCAAAGCCGCGATGGTCGTCAGGTCGAATTCCAGCTGCAGCAGCGAGAAAAGGCCAATGGTGCCGACCGCGTCGTGAACCAGCGCGGCAATGCCGCCCACGGCATAGGACCAAGTGTACCGGAAGGCGATGTAGAGGAACATCATGATTGTCGCCACACCGAGCGCAATCATCCCTTCCCGGAACAGCTCACCGGACACCTTCGGCCCCACCGAGTCATTGCGCAGGATGTCTGCATCGGTGAGATTGAATTCCTGCTTGAGCGCGTTGACGACATAGGTGTTGGACGCCGCAGACGCCCGGTCCGCCTTGTCCTCATCCGACAGCGCCTGGAATTCGGGGCCCAGCAGTGAGGGATCGAGGTCACCAAAGCGGATGACCACCAGTTCTCCATTGGCATTCGTCGCCGAGTTTACGGTCAGGCTGCCCTGAATGCGGCTACGCACTTCGGGCACCGTCACCTGCTCTGTCTGGCGCAGCTCGATCACCGAACCGCCGGCAAAGTCGACGCCGAGGTTGAGCCCTCTAGTCATCACCAGATAGACCGAGGCAATCATCATCAGAACCGACAGCACCACGCCGACATAGCGATAGCGCATGAAGGGAATTTTGGTCTCTTTAGGCCAGTATTTGATCAGCATCTGTCTGCTCCTACCCGCCTAAACCGCAAAGCTCTTGGTCTTGAATGTCTTCATCCAGAAGATCGTCAGCATCCGCGTGAACACGAAAGCGGTGAACACAGAGGTGACGATGCCGAAGGCCAGCGTCACGGCGAAGCCTTTCACTGGGCCCGAGCCGAGCGTGTAGAGGATCACCGCCGCAAACAGCGTTGTGACGTTGGCGTCCAGAATGGTGACCAGCGCGCGCTCATATCCTGCCTGAACGGATGTCCAGAGGGACCGGCCGTTGTTCTGTTCCTCGCGTATCCGCTCGAACACCAGCACGTTCGCATCCACCGCCATACCAATGGTAAGGATAATACCGGCGATGCCAGGCAAGGTCAGCGTGGCGCCAACCAGTGACAGCGCCGCGAAGATCAGGATCACGTTCGCCATAAGCGAAAACACTGCAAACATGCCCTGCAGGCCATAGGCCAACACCATGAACACGGCCACCAGTGCGAGGCCAACGATCGCCGCCCGGAAGCCGGACTCGATGGAGTCTTCCCCAAGCGTCGAGGAGACCACCCGTTGATCCAGGAACTGCACCTTGGCCGGCATCTCACCGGCCGCGATGATTGCGGCGAGATCCTGGGCCTGCTCGATGGTGAAAGAGCCGGTGATGCGCACATTGCCGCCGGGAATTGGCTCGTTGATACGCGGGGCTGACATGATCACATCATCAAGCACGATGGCGAACAGCTTGCCCGAATTGTTCCGCGTGGTTTCGTAGAACTTGCGCGCACCATTGGCGTTGAGGCGGAAGTTGATCTGCGGGCGGTTGGCCTCGTCATTGCCCTGGCTGGCCGTGGCAATGTCCGAGCCGACGACTTCAGGGATCTCGCGCACCAGCAGCGGCCCGGTCTCCGGTCCTTCCAGCAGGCGGAAGCCGGGCTTGAGAACGCCCGCCTGAGCCGAGGCGATCTCAGCGGGGCTGGATTCGACCAGGTTGAATGTCATCCGGCCGTCGCGGCTCAGAAGATCCTTCAGGCGTTCCGGGTCCGGCTCGCCCGGCGCTTCCAGAACGATGCGGTTGCTGCCCGAGGGCGTCAGCGAGATTTCGGCCACCCCGTCCGGGTCTACCCGGCGGCGCACGATGGTCATGGTCTTGTTCAGCGCGTCCTGCAGCATCGCCGTTTCGGACGCTGAGGAGACACCCACGAGGATGCTGTCCGGCCCTGCCCGGGAGATGTCGAACGTCTTCCCGCCGCCGAGACCGCCTTCAATCGGGCTGTTGATCCGGTCGAGGCGCCGCAGGGCATCCTCTACCGGAAAATTGCCGTCTGCATCGGGCCGGCTGAGCTTGATCAGCATAGTGCGGCCACGCAGTTCCGGCTGGAAGAAGATCGGATCGCGCTCCGATGTCCGCGCAAAGGCCGAGCGCACATCGCGCGCAAACACCTCAAGCCGGCTGCTGATCACCTCCGTCGCGGGGATCTCCATCTCGAGATACACGCCGCCGCGAAGATCGAGGCCAAGATTGACCGAATTCTTGGGCAGAAAGCCCGGCGCATTCGACATGTTCACGGCATTCGGAAGTGCCATGATCACACCCCAGACCAGCACCCCTAATACCAGCAGAACTTTCCACGCCGGGAATTGAAGCATTGCGCTATCCTATTGCTTGGAGAGGAGACCGGGCGATCAGTCGTTGGCGGGGACCGGCTCGGCCTTGTTGCGCACTTCGATCACCATCGACTTGATGACGCGAACGCGGACATTCTCTGCCAGATCGAGCGAAATTTCGCCCTCATTGACCTTGTTCACCTTGCCGATCAGGCCGCCGGAGGTGACCACGGTATCGCCGCGCTTGATATTGTTCACCATTTCGGTGTGCTTCTTGGCGCGCTGCTGCTGCGGGCGGATCAGCAGGAAGTAGAAGATCAGGATGAGCGGCAGGAACATCACCAGCTGCATCATCAGGCCGCCGCCGGGAGACGCGGGGGCGCCTTGCGCCATCGCAGGCATAGCCAGCGTGGCCGAAATGAAAGCGAGCGTCAGGAAGCGGGCGGACATGTCGGCATTCTCCAGATAGTTCTGCGGCGGGAAAAGGGAACTGAGGCGTATAGCGGGGCAGCCCCGCCTTGGCAAACTACCCCTGCAGGCGATTCCCTCTGCATTCAAAGCACTTGCGCGCGCCCTTCGAGAAGCCGGGGCATCCACTGAAAGAGAGGGTGGCGCCCGGCTACCTCGCCCGTTGCGGTAACGCTTACAAGGTTGGTCTGGGCTGGCCCTGCCGCCACAGGCACAACCAGCCGGCCATGGCGAGCGAGCTGCGCGGCCAGGCCTTCGGGAACGCTCTCAACCGCCCCCGCCAGCACGATGGCATCGAACGGCCCCTGCTCAGCCCAGCCATGGAGGCCGTCGCCATGGGCGATTGACACATTCGCGATGCCCAGCCGCGCCATCCGCGCGCGCCCTTCCTCAGCCAGCCGCCCGAACCGCTCCACCGCAAACACATGCCCGGCCAGCTGGGCCAGCAGCGCCGCCATATAGCCGGAGCCAAACCCCACCAGCAGCACGCGCGCATCCCTCTCCCGCTTCAGGCCCAGCGCCTGCAGCAGGTGCCCGGTCGCAGAAGGGCGCAGCATCACCTGCCCGCACGGGATGGGCAGCATCGCGTCCTCAAATGCCAGCGCCTCCAGCCCCGGCGCATCGACAAAAGCCGTCCGGCCGATGGTTTCCATCGCCGCCAGCACCAGAGGATCGGTCACCCCCTCCTGCCGCAGATGCAGGAGAAGCCGCGCAGCGCGGAAGGGGTCGGCGATCAGCTCTGCCATGACTCCTTCAGGGTTTTCAGGAACGGCTCGTGCGTCAAATCCACATGCAGCGGCGAGATGGAGACAAAGCCGTCATAGATCGCGCGGATGTCGGTGCCTTCGTCGGGCTTGGACAGCTTCCCGCGATAGCCGATCCAGTAATAGTCGTTGCCGCGCAGGTCTTCGCGCCGGTCGGTATGGATGATGGCCTCGTCGCGGAAGCCCTGCCGCGTGATCTGAATGCCGCGCACATCGCCGGGCTCAACATCCGGGAAGTTCACATTCATCACCACGTCATTGGGCCAACCCATCTCCAGCAGCGGGCGGATAGCCTTGGCGCCCCAGGCCTTGGCCGTCTCCCAGGAGAGGGAGCCGCGCTCGCGGAAGTTCTGCGCCTGGCTCAGCGCAATCGAGGGCACGCCAAGCTGCATGCCGAACATCGCCGCCGCGATGGTACCGGAAAAGCTCGTATCCTCGGCAATGTTCTGCCCGCGATTGACGCCGGAGAGCACAAGGTCGGGCATCTCCGGCATCAGGTCGCGCAGCGCCAGCAGAACCGCGTCCGAGGGCGATCCCGCAACCGCCCAGGCCTTCGCCCCCACCTTGCGCACCCGCACCGGCTGCGTCAGCGAAATCGCCCGCCCCTTGCCGGATTGTTCTTCCTCTGGCGCAGCAATCCAGATGTCGTCGGAAAGCTCCTTGGCAATCTCTTCGAGAACGGAGAGACCGGGCGCGTTGATGCCGTCGTCATTGGTCAGGAGAATTCTCATTTGATCTCCGTCACACCGCCCATATACGGCACCAGCGCTTTGGGCACCGTGATGGACCCGTCCGCGTTCTGATAATTCTCCAGCACCGCCACCAGCGTGCGGCCAACGGCCAGACCCGATCCGTTCAGCGTGTGGACATATTCGGGTTTCGCCTTGGGCTCGGGGCGATAACGCGCGTCCATGCGGCGGGCCTGGAAGTCGCCGCAGTAAGAGCAGGAGGAAATCTCGCGATAGGTGTTCTGCGAGGGCAGCCACACTTCAAGGTCATAGGTCTTGCGCGCGCCCGCGCCCATGTCGCCGGTGCAGAGCAGCATGCGGCGGAAGGGCAGCTCCAGGCGTTTGAGCACTTCCTCGGCACACCCCGTCATCCGTTCGAGTTCCTTCAGCCCCTCTTCCTCATTCGCCACAATGGAAACCAGCTCCACCTTGTTGAACTGGTGCTGGCGGATCATGCCCTTCGTGTCGCGCCCCGCGCTGCCCGCCTCGGAGCGGAAGCAGGGCGTGTGGGCGGTGAAGCGGAGGGGGAGTTGCGCAGATTCTATAATCTGCTCACGGACGAGGTTGGTCAGGGGAACTTCAGCGGTGGGAATAAGGTAATGCGCTGTCGATCGCACATTTTGTGATCCATCAAACTGAGTTTGAAACCATTTATGAGATTCTACCGTGCGTTCGAGCGACTCCGCAAACTCTTGATATATTCCTTTAGTCCAACTGGTGTCGGTGCCGTTGGTCCGCGCAGTATCCTCGGCCGTTACGAATGCTTTTAGAAGATTGTTTCGTTTTTCTGAAAGCGAAATGAACTCGTCGCTGGCGCGGCGAAGGCTATCCCGCAAAGCTGCAGATTGCATGTTGGTATGGAATAGATCCTCTTCAAACTTCGGCAACTGCCCGGTCCCCAACAGCGCCTGATCCCGCACCAGCAGCGGAGGGCTAACCTCCTCATACCCATGCTCTGTGGTCTGAAGGTCGAGCATGAAGTTGGCGAGCGCCCGCTCTAGCCGGGTCAGCTTGCCGCGCAGCGCCACGAAGCGCGCGCCGCTCATCCGGGCGGCGGCTTCAAAGTCCATCAGCGGAAATCCGCCCTGCCCTTTCAGCGCTTCGCCGAGGTCCGCATGGTCCTTCGGCGCGTTGATCCCCTTGGGGGTGCCCCATTTATGCTGCTCGACATTGCCATGCTCATCACTGCCCTCCGGCACTTCGTCCAGCGGCAGGTTCGGCAGGCCCATCAGCAGATCGTCGAGCGCCTTGCGCGCGGTCTCTTCCGCTTCGCTCGCCTGCTCGATAGTGGTCTTCGCCTCGGCCACCAGCGCCATCAGGCGCTCGGCCTCTGCCTCGTCCTTCTTGGCTTTCGCCTGGCCAATCAGCTTGGAATTGGCGTTGCGGGCGCTTTCGGCGTCCTGCTTGGCGGTGGTCGCCTCGCGCCAGGCCTTGTCCAGCTCCAGGATCTTCGCGACGGACGATGAGCCCAGACCTTCTTTCCGGCGGTTCCAGGCACGGATGAACAGGTCAGGGTTTTCGCGGATGGCGCGGATATCGAACATTGGGAAGCCTCAGGCTCTGGGGTCAGTGGGTAATGGGAAGGCTCTAATCCGCGCCGCCCCCTCCTGTCCACAGGTCACACCCGGCTGGTCATCCCCTCGGCCTCGGCGTCTTCGTCCTCGGGGTCCTCTTCGGGGGCCTCTTCTGCCGTATCCTCTACAGGATCGGGCAGGTCCACATCCTTCGCCGCCTCGGCCAGCAGCGCCAGCGGCGTGCGCTCACGCTCGCGCGGCAGCAGGCGGGCCTCGGGCTCATCATCCACCGGTGGGGGCGTCTTGGGTGTTGGCGGCGGCGCTTCTGCAGGCTCGCGCCACACAGTCTCCACCTTGTTCTTGCCCAGCGTGGTCACCTCGATGGCCGGCTGTATCTGCGACAGGCGGCGCATCATCGCGGCGAAGTTCTTGTGGCCAAACCAGGGGCGCAGGCCGGCCTGATAGGTGGGCGTGAATTCCTGAATGATGCTGAGCGCCCGCACGATCCGCGATTTCGACAGCGGCTGATCCGGCATCCGCTCGCCCAGCTCCTTGATGATCGCCGCGGCGCGCAGCAGCTCTGGCGGCGGCCCGTCCTTGGGCGCCTCGCTCGTCTCCAGCGCGGCGCGCACCCTGCCCATCAGCGGCGAGCGGCGCTCCCTCACCAGCGTCAGCGGCGCAATCTCCGGCGGCGGCGAGCGCAGGCGATACCATTTGCGCTTGGCGCGCTCATAGCTGAACGCTGCCTTCAGCGCGCCGATATGGATCGCGGCGTCGGCATACTGGCTGAACAGCTCATAGGTCGGGTCGGTTTCCTTGCCGCAGGCCACCACCCGCAGCTCGCCGGCCTGAACGCGGTTCACCACCGGCACAAAGTCTGAGTCGGTCGTCAGAATGACGAACTCCTCGACGTCCTCATTCACCAGCGCAATCTCGATCGCGTCCATCGTCAGCACGATGTCGGCCGAGCTTTTGCCCGCGCTGATCTTGCGCTTGGCCAGCGCCCGGCAATTGTAGGCAGAGAATCCCGCGCGCTCAAATTCCGGGCGATACTTGTCGAATTGCAGGTTCCAGTAGACGCGCTTGTCAATGAACCGGCGGCGGCGATTCTTCGGCGAGAAGGCGCCATCCTCCAGCCAGAGCAGCCAATTGGACAGTCCGCTGACAACCTCTTCACTGGTCGCGCCGTATATATTGTCGAAATCGACCAGCAGGACGCTTTTAACGCGCGACACTCGGGCAGGCTCCTCGTTTCTCGGGAGACGATGGGGTTTCTATCCGGCGCCTAGGTTCAACACCTCACCGCAAATTGCAACGCCGCCGCTGCAGGGAAAATCATTCGGCCGCTGCCGCCGCCTCTGCCTTTTCCGCATTCCGCTCGATCATGCGCACGCAGAAGATGGAAATCTCGTAGAGAAGGTAGACCGGCGCCGCCAGAAGAAGCTGTGAAATAGCGTCGGGCGGCGTGAACAGTGCGGCAAAGGCAAGGATGCCGACGATGGCGTATTTGCGGCCCTTGCCGAGGCCCGATGAGGATACAAGGCCAATCTTTCCCAGAAGGGTCAGGATCACCGGCAGCTGGAACGAAATGCCAAACGCCAGCATCAGCGCCATCACGAGAGACAGATAATCCCCCACGCGCGGCATCATCTTGATGGTCGTCTGCGCGGCGTCCACCTGCTCCATCGAAATAGTGAAGCGCGCCAGCATCGGCAGCATGATGAAATACACAAACGCCGCGCCCAGCGAGAAGAGGATCGGCGCGAAGACAAGATATGGCCAGAACGCCCCGCGCTCGGACTTGTAGAGCCCCGGTGCCACGAAGGCATAAATCTGCCAGGCGATCGCGGGGAAAGCCAGAAACACGCCGGCAAACAGCGCCAGCTTCAGCTTGGCGAAGAAGAATTCCATCGGCGCGGTGAAAATGAACTCCAGCTTCGAGCCGCGCACGTCTTCAGCAACCGAGGCAAACGGCGCCACCAGCAAATTGTAGATCAGGTCGGCAAAGAAGAAGGCGCCAATGGTCGCCACCCCCAGCGCCAGCAGCATCTTGATCAGCCGCCCGCGCAGCTCAATCAGATGGTCCAGCAGCGGCGCGCGGCTGGATTCCACCTCATCATCGAGGATTTCGGGTTGCTCGTCCTTGGGGGGGGCCTGGCTCATGCGGGGCCGCCCTTGCTGGCCGGTGCTGCATCCGGCAGCTCGTCCGGCTTGCTCTCCGGCTCTGCGGGCGGCGGCGGGGCTGCGGCCGGGTGTTCGCGCATGATGGCGGAGTTCACATCCGCCTCATAGGCGGCCAGGTCATCCTGCGCGGAGGTCAGCGTGTTGGATTTGCGCAGCTCCTGGATTTCCTTCTTCAGCTCGTCCAGCTCGCTCTGGCGGGCGATGTCGTCAAACGCCGCCTGGAACTCGCGCGCCATGCGCCGGCCCTTGCCCATGATCTGGCCAAGCTTGCGCATCATCATCGGCAGGTCCTTGGGACCAATGATGATCAGGGCCGCAAGGCCAATCAGCAATAATTCGGAAAACCCGATGCCGGGCAGCATGGCTATCCGCCCTCCGCTTGCGTCATCAGGACGATGTCTTCGTCTCGTCCTTCTTGGGCGTGATGTCGACCATCTCGTCCTTCGTCACCGGCTTGGCTTCCTCATCCTTGAGGCCCTTGCGGAAGGCGCCGATCCCCTTGGCCATGTCGCCCATGATGGATGAAATGCGTCCCCGGCCGCCGAACAACAGCAGGGCGATGACGACCACGATCAGAATTTGAATCCAGCTTGGCGCCATGAACGCGACTCCTCAGGTTTATGCGAGTATAGAGCCCGGCCGCTGCTGGAACAATGGCGCGAAGCTGCTTAAGAGGTTACCGCATGCGTATAGCGACCTGGAATGTCAATTCGATGAAAGCCCGCCTGCCGACTGTTCTGCAGGTGCTGAACGATATCAAGGCAGATGTGGTCTGCCTGCAGGAGTTGAAGTGCGAAACGGACGCCTTCCCCTATCTCGAAATCGAGGAAATGGGCTGGAACTGCGCCGTCCATGGCCAGAAAAGCTATAATGGCGTGGCCATCCTGTCGAAATTTCCCCTGCAAGATGTCACCCGCGAGATGTCCACCCTGAAGGACGATCAGGCCCGTTATATAGAGGCGACCGTCCTGGCAGAGCGGCCCGTGCGCGTCGGCGGGCTCTACCTGCCCAATGGCAACCCTGCGCCCGGCGAGAAATATGACTACAAGCTGGAATGGGTCGCCGCGCTGGAAGACCATGCCCGCAGCCTCCTGAAAGCGGAGGAGCCTTTCGTGCTCTGCGGGGACTATAACGCCATTCCCGCCCCGGAAGATTGCTGGGACGATACGGTCTGGAACACCGATGCGCTCGGCCTGCCGGAAACCCGCGCTGCCTGGCGCCAGCTCAAGCATCTTGGCCTCACCGATGCCTTCGAAGCCTGCGATGGCCGCGCCCACCAATACACCTTCTGGGATTATCAGGGCGGCGCGTTCCAGAAAGATCACGGCATCCGGATCGACCACATCCTCGCCTGCCCCCGCATGACAGACCGTCTCACAGGCGCCGAAATCTACCGGAAGGCCCGCGCCCTGGAGAAACCGTCAGACCATGTTCCGGTGATCGCCACGTTTGAAGACTGACCCTCGCCCGCTTTCCGGAGCCCCTCATGCCGCCGCATGTCCTGCCGATTGTCCTTCTGTCGATTTCCAACCTCTTCATGACCCTGGCCTGGTATGGTCACCTCAAATTCAAGACTGTACCGCTAATGCTGGTGATCCTCGCCAGCTGGGGCATTGCGCTGATCGAGTACATCTTCGCCGTGCCGGCCAACCGCTGGGGGCATTCGGTCTATTCGGCGGCGGAACTAAAAACGATTCAGGAGGTGATCACCCTGATCGTATTCGCCGGATTTTCGGTGTGGGTGCTGAAAGAGCCGCTCGGCTGGAACCACGCCATCGGGTTCGGCCTGATTGCGCTCGGCGCCTGGTTCATCTTCCAGGGCAAATAGGAACAGGCGGCAAGGCATCGCGCCCCGCCGCCTGCCGGAAGATCTTACTTCGTGATCTCTTCTTTGACTTCCTTGGCAGTCTCTTCAACCGCCTGGCCACCGGCCTTCACGTCTTTGCCAACGCCTTCAATCGTGTTGCAGGCTGCCAGCGCCGGCAGAGCAACGACTGCGATCAGAGCCATCATCACTTTTTTCATCTGATTTCTCCTGTGTGTGGTGAAAGGAAGATGGCCCGGAGCCGGCATTCGGGCAAGCCTCTTCCAATCCTTTCAACGCCTTATGTGGCTTTATTGCCTCACTGCGTGGGCCAGCGTCATTCCCGTTTCCAAACGCTCCGACTCTTTGCTAAAGAGCGCCCATGAAATCCGCTGTTATCGTCTTTCCCGGCTCGAACTGTGATCGTGACGCGCAAGTTGCGCTGGCCAAGCTGACCGGCAAAGCCCCGGCCATGGTCTGGCACAAGGATGGGGAGATCCCCGCAGGAACAGACCTTGTGATGGTGCCCGGCGGCTTCTCCTACGGCGACTATCTCCGCTGCGGCGCCATGGCGGGCAACTCGCCCATCATCTCGCAGCTGAAAGCCCATGCCGAGCGCGGCGGATACATCCTCGGCGTCTGCAACGGCTTCCAGATCCTCACCGAGACCGGCCTCCTGCCCGGCGCGCTGGTGCGTAATGCCTCGCTTCACTTCGTCTGCCGCCCGCAGAAACTGAAAGTCGAGAGCAGCAACACCGCCTTCACCAGCGCCTATATCGGCGGCAGCGAAGTCGTCATCCCGATCGCCCATGCCGAAGGCAACTTCTTTGCCGATGACGCGACGCTGGACCGCCTGGAAGGCGAAGGCCGGGTCGCCTTCCGCTATGCCGCAGGCGAAAATCCCAACGGCGCTGCGCGAGACATCGCCGGCATCCTCTCGGAAAACGGCCGCATCCTCGGCATGATGCCCCACCCCGAACGCGCCATCGGCGACCATGAAGGCGGCACCGACGGCATCGCCCTGTTCAAGAGCCTGATGGCGGCGGCGTGATCAGCCCCCTCTCCCCGGAGAGGTTGCAGGTTGTCTTTTGTCCATCTGCAGCGGGGATGCTGAAGCGTTGGGGCGACCTCTCAGGCATACGATTCCAGCACCTGCTGATCCTCGATCCGCTCATGGCGCAGGCCGGCCCTCTGCCCTTGCTTTATGCGGGGGAAGAAAGAACGGCATGGTGCCGGACATATGCGCCGGGATTGGAAGAGTTCGTTGCACTTGACGACGAACAACCGCGCTGCGAGACGCTTTTCCGGCAATATACGAACAAATGGGACGGACAGACGACAGTCTGGTACTGCGCGCGACGCATAAGCGAAATGTCCTCCTTGAGCGCGTTCCTTCACTCGGGGCCGGAGTTTCTAGGTGCTCAATTCATCGACACCGCACGGCAGGCGCCGGATGTGTCCGGGACGGGCGGGTTCGCGCCGGAGCTGGTGCCGGAACTGGGTACGCTTGCCAGTGAACTGGACCCGGCGCTCGCGCGGCACCTGTCGGACCTCTACGAGCTGTCCGCAAGGGACACAGCCTGTATACGGATATTCGAGGCCGGACGACTTGCAGAGCGTCCGGAAGACTGGCTGGACCCGGCAATATTGAATCATATCCCTATGTACTGGGAGAAGCTTGAGCGTCTCTTCGCGAACATATGGAACGAGTTCAACAAGGACGGCTGGCACATCGCTGATTACCACGTCCTGCTCTGGCGGCTGCGGGAACTGGCTCAATCCGGGCGCATTGCGTGGCAAGGCTTGGGCAGCGGTGCATTTTTTGACACCCATGCGGTGCCTGGAGAGCTTCGACGGCTATGCTGACCGGCGGCGGGCCTTCCTGACTCGCACCCATTGTGCCATGCTTGCAGAATGCAAACCGATCTGATCCAACGCCTACCCAAGGCTGAGCTTCACCTCCACATCGAAGGCAGCTTCGAGCCCGAACTGATGATGGCGCTGGCCGAGCGCAACAGGATCACCCTGCCCTTCAAGACGCTGGAAGACGCCAGGGCCGCCTACAACTTCTCCAACCTTCAAGAATTCCTCGACCTCTATTATCAGGGCATGCAGGTGCTGCGCACCGAGGAAGACTTCTTCGACCTGACCTGGGCCTATCTCCAGCGCGCGGAGGCCGACAATGTGCGCCATGTCGAGATGTTCTACGATCCTCAGGCTCATACCGAGCGCGGCGTGCCCTTTGGCGTCGTCACTGATGGTATCCTTGCCGCCATCAAAAAGGGCGAGCAGGAACTCGGCATCAGCTCCTATCTCATCATGAGTTTCCTGCGGCATCTCTCCGAAGAGGACGGCTTTGACCTTCTGGTTCAATCTGAACCCTGGCACGACAAGTTCATCGGCGTCGGTCTCGATTCCTCGGAAATGGGCCACCCGCCGCTGAAGTTCGAGCGCCTCTACCAGCGCTGCCGCGAGCTGGGCTTCAAGCTCTGCATGCATGCCGGCGAAGAAGGCCCGCCCTCCTATGTCCGCGAAGCCCTGCTCGACATCGGCGTGGACCGCATCGACCATGGCAACCGCTGCATGGAAGACCCCGAACTCGTCAGCATGATCCGTGAAATGCAGATCCCGCTGACCAATTGCCCCCTGTCAAACCTGTCGCTCTGCGTGATCGACGACCTGAAGCAGAGCCCCGTAAAAGCCCAGCTCGAAGCGGGCCTTCTCGTCACCGTCAATTCGGATGATCCGGCCTATTTCGGCGGCTATATCGGCCGCAACTATGAGCAGACTGCCGCCGCGCTTGGCCTCTCGGATCAGCAGCTCATCCAGCTTGCCCGCAACAGTTTCACCGCGAGCTTCCTTCCGGAGGCGAACAAACAGCGCCACCTTGCCGCAATAGAAACGGCCGCCTGATCCCAGACGGCCGTAATATTTGCGGATTGTCGCAGGCTTAGCTGTTGGGCTCGGCCTCTTCAGTTGGCTCACCGGGCGCATCTTCTGCCTCTTCCTCCGTCTCCGGAGCAGCGGCAAAGCCCGCCGCAAAGTCAGGGTAGCAATCGCGGATCACACTTTTCAGCATCGGGTCGGTCTCGAATACGATACCCCGCGCGCCAGACGTAACCTTGATTTCCCCGGCGCCGGAGGCCAGCACATAGGCCGGGTGGCTCACCGCTTCCGTAAGGCCCTCAGCCGTATCGGGCGTCATGCCGGGCGCAGCGGGAAGGCGGGCATTGCCGGCCGAAGTGAACATGTCGATGGCGCCCACCGTGTCCTCAGCGGAAACTGCCTTGATCTGCAGAATCCGGTCACCCATTTCGGTATCGGCCGTCATGCACGTCGCCGAGAAGAGTTCCTCACCGTCCGTAGACGTATAGGTCACGGTATCGCGGCCTGAGGTGGTGGCGCGGTCCCAGCTTCCCTGCGCTTCAACAACTACTGCTTCCGGCGGGGGCGGAGCTTCCTCTTCTTCCTCGGCCTGCTCGTCAACTTCTGCTTCAACCGCCTCAACCGGCTGAGGATCAGTGGCCTCCGGCTCAGTCTGGGCATAAGCAGCGCCTGCAATCAGCGCGGCGGGAATAAGGGCAATCAATGGGTTCCGCATGATTTAGCTCCTCTGGTGCGTCACTTGAAATTGCCAACGCATCAGAAAGCCGCAGGTTTCCCCCGCCGCAGAATTGCCCAGAAATGGCCTAGTTTGGCACCCAGGTCGAAAACGCCGCCCGCTCGGCCAGCGCCGCATGGCCATCAATCATGCGGGTCAATTCTTCCTCGCTCACATCCATCGAAAAATCCCCGCGCCCATGGCTGCCGCCAAGTACCAGACCTGTCTTGCGCGGGAACATGTAGAGCGCGCCGCCCGTCCCCGGCGCGGTATAGGAATAGTCAATCTCCGGCTGCGGCAGCAGATGTGACAGCTGCCCGCGGATCGGCATCAGCGTTTCATCGCCAAACAGTTTCGCGGCGCCCAGCCCCGTGCAGTTCGCCACCACCGGCTGCGGAAGGGCGAGAACTTCCTCAAGCGTTTCAAACCGCCGCGCAATAAACTTCGCCCCAGCAAGCTGGGCATCCTTCATCAGCATGTCGAGATAATAGTCCGGGTCGATCATCATCGCATGATAGCGTTCCTCATAGGGAAAGCCAAACCGCGTCTCCGTGGTGCGCACGTCAAGATCCGGATACAGATCATCCCCGCCCGGCAGCGCCCAGCGCGGATCCCGCACCCGGTTGGACACTTCCGAATGCTGCACCCAGCTGACGCCATAGCCCGGCCGGTTCACATAAGGCAGAAATCCGCGATGCGCCTCGCGCGTCACCTGCCAGTTGAGCCGCAGGAATTCCTCGCTCGCCACGTCCCGGTCATAGAGGCTTGAGGGCAGCCACAGCGCGCCGGCAATATTTGAGGTCGTGTTCGGATGCATCAGCTCGGCATACACCGTCACGGCGTGGCCCCGCCGCGCCAGGATCAGCGCGCTCGTCAGCCCCATGACCCCGCCGCCAAGGATCGCCACATCCAGCCGCCCGGTTTCCCCCGCCATCACGGCCGCGCGCTGGCTGGTGCCCCAGGAAAGGGTCACGCCGCAGCCGCCATGGCCGTAATTGTGGATCACGGTCTTGTCGCCAAAACGCTCCGCCTCCAGCCGGAACCCCTGAGGCCGGAACGGGCGCAGGCCCACCACCGTCCGCGTAATCCGGTCCCGCTGGGAAAGCACCTTCGGAAAGGGCCGCGCGAGCGGTAGCGCCGTCATCGTCACAGGCTGGCTGGCGCACGCAGCAAGCGCGCTTGCCCCCATACCCAGAAGAACAGTCCGGCGGGCAAGGTGTGGCATGGGGCACTCCGTGGTTGCCCGTCCTCTCTAGCCGTGCGCCGCGCCTTCCGCCAAGCCGCCGGAGCGTTACACTCCCGTCATCTGATCCAGCCACCACTGGTTCATCTGCCAGATCGATTTCTCCAGAGGGGATAGCCGCCCCTGCCCGGTCAGCGGCGCGCTCAGCCCGGCCCAGACGCTGTCATTGGCGGCGATGTCTTCCATATGGATGGCGGTGGCAAACTGCGCTGTGCCTTCAACGATTTCCTCAAACCCTTCGGCTTCCTGCAGCCAGAAGGGCAGGCAGATATGGATCTTGAGGCTCAGCCTGTCTGGGCCCTTGGGAAAGAGCTGATACCAGAGCACCGAGGCGCCCTGGATACCCAGCAGGAAATGCGGAAAGGCAACCGAGGCAAACAGATCTTTCGCCTGCCAATCCTCCAGCCCCGGCGGCGGCGGCAGAATGGAGGGCTCATCGGGATGGGCCGATGGCATGTGCAGGATAGACCATGGCCCATCGCTCTCCGGCACGCGGGAATCGCGGGCGTGGAAGGCCGGCTCAAACGTTTCCGGATGCACGCCGATATGGTGGTAAGCCTCCATGAAATTCTCGACCAGCACCTTCCAGTTCCAGCCATGCTCGAACTCCAGTGTCCGCGCCACGATCAGGTCAGACAGGCGGAAATTCTCGAAATAGCGCGTGTAGGTATCCACCTGCGGGGCAAAGGGTGGCGCTTCGGCGTCAAGATTGGCCAGAATGAACCCTTCCCAAATCTCGCTGCGGATTTCAGTCAGGTTGCAGGCGGCGCGGTCAAACCCTTCTGCGCCCTCCATAAGCGGCGCGCGCACCAGCGCCCCGCCCGTGTCATAGCTCCAGGAATGATAAGGGCAGGTGAAGAGTTTCCGGTTCCCCGCCCCTTCGGCCACCAGCGCCGCCCGGTGGCGGCAGACGCGCGACAGCACGCGCACTTTGCGATCATGCCCGTGCACCACCATCACCGGCTGCCCTGCCAGATCGAGCGAGAGGTAATCCCCCGGACTGCCCACCTGATCCAGCCGCGCCAGCGGCCACCAGCTGCGCCGGAAAATCCGCGCCTCCTCGCGTGCATATACCTCCCCGGAGGTGTACGCCGCCACCGGCAAGGTCCACGCCTGCGCCAACGGCGCGCGAACACGCGCGATCATCTCGCCCGCAAAGCCGGGCAAAGTTTCAACCATTTTCAATTCCTCCCGCCACAAAAGTGACGCATGCGTCACGTTTTGTCCACCCTGCCCCGCGCCGATGACACAACAAGGCTGGCCGAGCGCGCCGCCGCAGGTTAAAGCGCGCGGGTTGAACCCAGCCGCGAACCCGAATAGCGCTGCGCCAAATTTTACCTCACGGGCCAAACCGATGACTGATACCGCTGCCATTCTTTCCCATCTCAAAGCCGAGCAGGACGCCGCCTCCGGCGCCGGGCACGGCATCAAGGCCGATGAATGGGAGCGGCTGGTCAGCCGCCTGGGCCGCAATCCGAACCTTGTCGAGCTTGGCATCTATTCGGTCATGTGGTCGGAGCATTGCTCCTACAAATCCTCGCGCCGCCACCTGTCGAAATTCCCCACCAAAGGCCCGCGCGTCATCCAGGGGCCCGGCGAGAATGCCGGCGTGATCGACATCGGCGATGGCCAGGCCGCCATCTTCAAGATGGAGAGCCACAACCACCCCTCTTATATCGAGCCCTATCAGGGCGCAGCCACAGGCGTCGGCGGCATCCTGCGCGATGTGTTCACCATGGGCGCCCGCCCCGTGGCCCTCGTCAACGCCCTGCGTTTCGGTGATCCCAGCCACCCCAAGACCCGCCAGCTCGTCTCCGGCGTCGTGGCCGGCATCGGCGGCTATGGCAACTGCGTCGGCGTGCCCACAGTGGCCGGCGAAACCCAGTTCGACGAAGGCTATAACGGCAACATCCTGGTCAATGCGATGGCCGTCGGCCTCGCTGATCAGGACAAGATCTTCTACGCCCGCGGCGCGCTGCCCGGCCTGCCGATCCTCTATGTCGGCTCCAAGACCGGCCGCGACGGCATCCACGGCGCCACGATGGCCTCGGCCGAATTCACCGAAGGCGAGGAAGACAACCGCCCCACCGTTCAGGTCGGCGACCCCTTTACCGAAAAACTCCTGATCGAAGCCTGCCTTGAGTTGATGGCCACCGATGCGATCCAGTCCATCCAGGACATGGGCGCGGCCGGCCTCACCTCCTCTTCGGTGGAGATGGCCGACAAGGGCGGCGTCGGCATCGAGATGGACCTCGACAAGGTACCCCAGCGCGAAACCGGCATGACGGCCTATGAAATCATGCTGTCGGAAAGCCAGGAACGTATGCTGATGATCCTGAAGCCCGGCAAGGAAGCCGTGGCCAAGGCGATCTTCGACAAGTGGGATCTCGACGCCGAAGTGATCGGCATCACCACTGAAACCGGCCGCCTCGTGCTCAAGCAGTTCGGCGAAGTGGTGTGCGACATCCCCGTTGCGCCGCTCGGCGAAGATGCCCCGAACTATGACCGTCCGTGGACGGAGCCGCCAAAGCGTCCGGCTTTCGACATTGCAAAGCACCCCGCCCCCGCCAACTATGCAGATGTGCTGGTGAAGCTGATGTCGACACCGGACATGGCCTCCAAACGCTGGGTCTGGGAACAATATGATCGCCACGTCATGAACGACACGATCGACAGCTCCCAGTCGGGCGGCGACGCGGCAATCGTCCGCGTTCACGGCACCAACAAGGCGCTCGCCATCTGTTCGGACTGCAACCCGCATTATGTCTCCGCCGATCCCTATGAAGGCGGCAAGCAGGCCGTGGCCGAAGCCTACCGCAACCTTTCCTCGGTCGGCGCCACGCCCATCGCCATCACCGATAACCTGAACTTCGGTAACCCCGAAAAGCCCGCCACGATGGGCTATATCGTCAAGGCCATCGAAGGCATGGCCGAAGCCTGCCGTGTGCTGAACTTCCCCGTCGTTTCCGGCAACGTGTCGCTGTATAACGAGACCGATGGCAAGGCCATCCCGCCCACGCCCGTCGTCGGCGGCGTCGGCCTGATCGAAGACCTGTCAAAAATCGCCACCCTGAAAGGCGCGCAGCCGGGCGATGCCCTCGTGCTGATCGGTGAAACCGAGGCGGATTTCGGCGCCTCGCTCTATGCCCGCAAATGGCTCGGCCTGAAGGGGGACGATCTCGGCCCGCCCCCGCCGGTGGATCTGGAAACGGAAATCGCCAACGCCGCCGCCGTGCGCACCCTCATCTCCAGCGGCGCCGTCCATGCCGTCCACGATGTCAGCGATGGCGGTCTTGCCGCTGCGGCGGCCGAGATGGCCCTGGCCGGCAATGTCGGCGTCACGCTGGACCTGGGCGACCGGCTTGCGCGCATCGGCGCCCTCGCTGCCCTCTTCAGCGAAAGCCAGGGCCGCTACCTCGTCGCCGCCAAGAGCGAAGATGCCGTTTTCGATCTGATCGGCGACGTGCCTGCACTTTATGTCGGCAGCGTTGACAATACCGGCGCGATCACGCTTCTCCATGATGTCCGCAAGGGCGAGAAAACCGTCCTGCCACTGAAAACCCTGCGCGAAGTGCATGAGGGCTGGCTGCCTGGCTATATGAACGCCGTAGACTGAACGGGCCCCGCGCGATGACCCTGGCAGATCGGCTATCCCGTCTTCCTGCCTTCGGCTTCGGTGTCAGCGGCCCGCTTGCTACGCCTCTGATGCCGGATCACGCCTGTGACGCGCTCATCCATCAGATGTTGGAAGGTGGCGGCGCCATCTTCGACACCGGCCCATCCTATGGCGGCGGCCTTGGCGAAATCCGGCTGGGCCGGGCGCTGGCCCGCCGCGCGGATGCGTTCGTTATGACCAAAGCGGGTCTTCTCTCCAGCGGCCTGAAAAAACGTTCCAGAGATTTCTCGTCAGCAGGTCTGCGCGCCTCCATTGAAGGCTCGCTCCAGCGTCTCGGGCGCCCCGCCATTGACCTTCTATGGCTTCACGGGCCTGCGCGAAGCGAGATCACGGCAGAGGTCATCGGCCTACTGATGGAGCTGCGCACAAGCGGCTTGGTCCATCATTTCGGAATTGCGGGGCGCACGGAAGATGCGCTCACCGCTCTGGAGGATCCCATTTTCGAAGCCGTCATGCTGCCGTTGAACAGGATACCCGGAAATCCCGGTCCGGAATTGGCGCAGCGCGCAAGGGCTGGAGGCCGGGCGGTCTTTGCCATAGAAATACTGGGCGGCCTGCGCCCCCATGGAAAGATGACGCGCGGGCAGTTATGGCGGACCGCAAAACGCCTTGCGATGCGCGGCCCTGCGCCGAAACACGTCACCGCAAGCACACCAGATGAGGCGCTCAACTGGGCCTATGACGAAGCGGGCGCAGACATCTTGCTGATGACCACCACTTCCTCAACCCATCTGGCGGCAAACATCAACACCCTGCGCCACCGGCAGTTTCGCCCCACCTGAACGGGCAACGCCCTTTCCCAGGGAAGTGGGAAAGGGCGCCCTCGCCTGGAGTATCAGGCTACTGTTCTGATCAGAACTTGTAGCCGACACCCAGCATCACACCGCTCGTATCCGTGCTGTCGAACGAGTAATAGGTGTAGTCACCTTTGAGGTAGAGGTTGTCGGTGAGGTCATAGCTCATGCCGGCACCGAAAGCAGGACCATCGGCAGAATCTTCCACATTGATAAAATTCCCGCCGGGCGTCTCCAGTGAGGCATCAAGGTCGACATAGGCATAGCCTGCGCGTGCATAAGCGTTCAGGCGTTCCGTCAGCGGAAGATTTGCCTTGCCATAGATGCCAATAAGGTAGTTGAGGCCAATGTCGCCGGACGCCGCAATCACATCGCTGAGATCGCCATCATTGTTGTCGTCGAAATTGAACTCATCTTCATCCACATTGAAGTCAAACTCACCGTCGTCGATGCCTGTGGCGAGTTCGGTTTCAAGGCTGAAGATATTGTTGAAACGATACCCGGCGCGCGCCGCGATACCATGGGTGTCAACGCCGCTTTCTGCGCCGCCTGGCTTGATGTCGAAATACTGGTATCCGCCTTCCAGATAAGGGCCGGCTTCCTGTGCATGAGCAGCGGCGGCCAGGCCAGTCGCAGCCGTCGCGATAAGCAGGGATCTGAACATGTTTTCTCCTTCAAGAACGCTACCTGAGTTTGATGCACGCCATTCGGGCGAAGCACGCAAACAACGGCGCCGGCTGGAAAGAAGTTCCAGTGAATGTTTCGAAATCTGCAGCTGTTGCAACAGCGTCACGGTTCCTCAGAAACCTCCGATTTTATGCTATTTTCCGCGTCAGCCTTGTATCAAAACGGAAAACGGCGAACCTTTCGGCCCGCCGCTTCACAATCTGTATAATCCGCAATCTGATTAATTACGCAAACGTCACTCAACCGGCACGAGATAGTCCCGTTTCCCGATGTTCAGCCCCTGCGACCGCAGCAATGCGTAGGCAATCGCCGCATGAAAATGCAGGTTGGTGAGGATGAAGCCCGAAAGGTAGGCCTTGCCTTCCATGGGCATGGTGTTGGCGCCCATCGGGATCTGCAGGGTGACATTGGTATTGGCGTCGATCTTTGCGCTGTCCACACCGTTCACATAGGCAATCGCCTTGTCACAGCGCGCCATCAACTCGCCGAAGGTCTGTTCCGTATCGGGGAATGATGGCATCTCCAGCCCCGCCAGCCGCGCAGCGCCCCGCGTTACGGTATCGCAGGCAATCTGTACCTGGCGCGTCAGGTCAAACATGTCCGGATAAAGACGATGGGAAAGCAGCACGCTGTCCTCGACATTCAGCTGGCGGGCATAGGCCTCACCCTTGATCAGAATGCCCTTCAGGGCGCCAATGGTCTGGTGGGTCGAAGCCTTGAGGATATGGGAGACCGTGGTGGTGGTCATTGTGCGTTTCCTTCCGTTTGAAGCGTTTCGCCAGCCGGGTCCCGGCGCAGCGTGAATATCTCTGCCAGTCTTGCGTCCACCGCCCGGGCCGCCATCACCAGCGTGTCCGCCGCGCGCACGAAGAAGTCGAGCGTCAGGTTTTCGAAATCGTCTGACGGATTGTGGTAACCCGGATGATCCTCGACCCCGAAATAGAGGATCGGGATGCCCATCTGGTGAAATACCCCGTGATCTGACTGCAGCGTCCAGTCGTTAGGCCCATCCTCCGGCCGGTCATGCCCCATCAGCAGGGTCACCGGCGCATCGGTGGCAATCTCCGAAATGATCCCGGCCAGATCCGGCGTGTGATAGGTGCCCGCCACATAAAGCTCGCCGGCTTCTGAGCGGCCCACCATGTCGAAATTGAGGTTCAGCGCCACGCGCGAATGATCAAACCCCTCCATCCGCGCCAGCGCTCGCGCGCCCAGAAGGCCGATCTCTTCGGCGTCCAGCGCGGCGATCACCATGTCATGCTCTGGCCGGTGCAGCGCGAAATACTCCGCCACCGCCACCAGCGCCGAGGCGCCCGAGGCATTGTCATCCGCCCCGTTATAGATCTCCCCCTCGCGCACGCCGAGATGATCATAATGCGCCGTCACCAGCAGCGCCGGGCCCGCGCCCGGTGTCTTGCCCGGAATATAGCCGATCAGATTTGCCCCCACGATCGGCGCCGCGTCCGCCTCGCGCGGCACGATCGGAAAGGTATGCGTGTAAGCTGTAAAACCCGGCAGCGGCAGCAGGCCGATCTCCTCGAACCGCTTGTGGATGAAGCCGCGCGCCGCTTCGTTCCCCGCCGTGCCGCTCGCCCGGCCCTCCAGCGCGTCGGAGGACAGCACCTGCGCCAGATGCAGCATCTCCCCGGCATCCACATAGACAGGCCGGTAGGTCACGCCGGGCAGGTCATCCCCGCCTTTCGGCCAGAGCAGCCAGCCGCCAAGCAGGATGGCAATCGCCAGAACGGCGCCTATCAGCAGGTTTCGAGGGGAAAAAGGCCCGTGAGGTGTCGCAGGTTTCGTGTCGCTCATGCCTTGACCCATAAGGTGTGCCGCCGCATGTGCCTAGTCACCTGAATGACCCGGAGACCTGCCATGGGCATGAGCCGCGATACGCTGATGAAATACCTGACCGAAGCGTTCCCCGACGCCGAAATCACCCTCACCGACCTCGCCGGCGACGACAATCACTGGCAGGCTGAGATCGTCAGCACCGCTTTTGCCGGGGTGCCCCGCGTCCGCCAGCATCAGATGGTCTATGATGCCCTGAAGGGGGACATGGGCGGCGTTCTTCACGCCCTGGCCCTGAAAACACGGGCGCCCTGAAGCCCGCAACAGAGACAATTGACGTAAGGGCCGGTTCGCGGTCTGCTGCCGCCAGCATTGCCTGGGAGGGCTTCGTCAATGATGCGTCAATTCCTCAAACCTGCCGCCATATCCGCCAGCCTGCTGGCCCTCGCGGCTGCGCTGGCGGCCTGCGGCCCCGCGAAAACGCGGATCGACCCCGCCGCCATCGCGATGGAAGAACGTGCCATCGAGGCCCGCGCCTTCCTCAAGGATGCCGAAAGCCAGATCGCCGCGAAAAGCCATCTGGCCGCCCAGGCCTATTGGGAGCAGGCCACCAACATCACCCCGGAAACCAATGCCGCGGCCGCCCAGCAGGGCGCCGAGATGACCAAGCTGGTCGTCAGCCTCGCCAATGCCTCCAAACGGTTCGATGTGAAGACGCTGCCTCCCGAGGAAGCCCGTAAGATCCAGATCCTGCGCAGCGGCATCACCCTGCCTGCCCCCTCCCGCGAAGGCGCTGCCGAGGAACTCGCCGACATCACGACAAAGCTCGACGCGACCTATTCTACCGGCAAGTTCATGTTCCAGGGCCGCGAGATCGACCTGCTGGAAGCCTCCCGCATCATCGAGAAATCCCGCAACCCGGCCGAGCTGCAGGCCGTCTGGGAGGGCTGGCATTCCATCGCCGCTCCCATGGCGCCGGACTATGCGCGCATGGTCACCATTGCGAATGAAGGCGCCCGCGAGCTGGGCTATCCCAGCCTCGACCAGATGTGGCTGTCTAATTACGACATGAAACCCGCGCAGATGGAGGCTGAGGTCCAGCGCCTGTGGACGCAGGTGGAGCCCCTCTACAAGGAACTGCACTGCTATGCGCGTGGCCGTCTCAACACCTATTATGGCGACGCGGTCCAGCCCGCCACCGGCCCCATCCGCGCAGACCTCCTCGGCAATATGTGGGCCCAGCAATGGTCGGGCGTCTACGACATTCTGAAAACCGACACGCCCAGCCCGGCCTACGATCTCACCACCCGCCTGAACGAGCAGGGCTACACACCCTTGAAAATGGTCCAGACCGGCGAAGCCTTCTTTACCTCGCTTGGCCTGCAATCGCTCCCGCAAACCTTCTGGGAGCGTTCGATGATCACGAAGCCAGAGGGCCGTGAGGTCGTCTGCCATGCTTCGGCCTGGGATCTCGACGACTATGAAGATGTCCGTATCAAGATGTGTACGCAGGTGAACGCAGAAGACTTCCAGACCGTCCACCACGAACTGGGCCATAACTATTACCAGCTCGCCTACCGCCATCAGGATCACCTCTACAAGAACGGCGCTCATGATGGCTTCCACGAAGCCATCGGGGATTTCATCGCCCTTTCCATCACGCCGGAATATCTCGAACAGCTCGGCCTGATCTCGGCGGCCGAAAAGCCCGGCGCGGAGGCCGATACCGCGCTACTGCTGCAAACCGCGCTCGACAAGATCGCCTTCCTGCCCTTCGCCCTGTCGGTGGACAGCTGGCGCTGGGGGGTCCTCTCGGGGGAAACCCCGCCGGATCAGTATAACCAGTCGTGGACGGACATTCGCCTGAAGAACCAGGGCATCATCCCGCCCGCGCCCCGCCCGGCTGATGCATTTGATCCGGGTGCGAAATATCACATTCCGGGTAACACGCCTTACCTGCGCTATTTCCTCAGCTTCATCATGCAGTTCCAGTTCCACAAGGCCGCCTGCGAGCAGGCCGGCTGGGAAGGACCGCTCCACCGCTGCTCCATCTATGGCAACAAGGAAGTTGGGCGCCGCTTCGAGGAAATGATGGAAGCTGGCATGTCCCAGCCCTGGCCCGACACGCTGGAAAAATTCACCGGCACCCGCGAAATGGACGGCAGCGCCATCATCGAATACTTCGACCCGCTGATGGTGTATCTGAAGGACCAGAACGCCGGGCAAAGCTGCGGCTGGTAACGGCCGCAAGGTTGGATAGGCCCCCGCCCTATCCAAGGTCCCGGATCGGCCCTGCAGGCCGTCCGGGATGACACGCGGAAAGTGGAACTTATCCAACCGGGTCCCCCACCCACGCAAACTCCATGCATCCTCCCCACAGGAGCCGCGCCGGTATCGTTCGGTTTGGGGGGAGGTCGCCCGAGGATGGGAGCGGCTGGGGCTAACGGCCCACTGCATCTCTAATGACGTTGATCCGGGCAAACCAGCCCAAAACCGGATGGCACCGCCAGTCCGGATACGGCCGCATGTGCCGCCCTCTTGACCCCGCCGCCCCGCCGCCTCACATGAACGAGAAACGCGGAGACACTCTCATGACCGACCAGGCCACCCTCGACGCCATCGACAAGGCCGTCAAAAGCAACGACGTTGTCCTCTTCATGAAAGGCACGCCGACTTTCCCGCAATGCGGCTTCTCCTCGGTCGTGGTCCAGATTCTGGACTATCTGGGCGTCGAATATGTCTCCACCAACGTGCTTGAAGACCAGGCCGTCCGCGAAGGCATCAAGGCCTACACCAACTGGCCGACCATCCCGCAGCTCTACGTGAAGGGCGAGTTCGTCGGCGGCTGCGACATCCTCAAAGAGATGTTCGAAAACGGCGAACTGCGCGACCTGATGGCCGAAAAAGGCATCGAACTGGCTGATTGATGCCCCCGCGCGCAAATAATTGTGCGCGCTGCCTGACCTGAATTGAACCGAAATCGCGCCTCTCCTTGTAGGGTCACAAGGAGCCTCCGCGATGTATTTCACTGCCCCCTCCAGCGCGAAACAGGGCGACCGCATCCTCATCACCGTCAACGGGCTCCCCAACGGAACCGAAACCGTCAAATTCATCGCCGCTGGCAATTCCGGCATCGATATCGTCAATGCCTCAGGCGGCAGCGCAAATTTCATGATCTCGCTGGACCTCTCCGGCACCACGTCCATTGAGGCCATCGCCCAGGACAAGTTCGGCGGCACTCTCGCCAGCGCCAGCCACTCAATCTCGGTCCAAAGCACCGCCTTCGATAGCCCCCGCCTCGGCATGGGCGGCTCTCTCAGCGGCATCACCCAGGCAATCGTCGGCACGATGACCGACATCATCGCCCAGGGTTATGGAGAGAGCGAACAGGTCGAGTTCTCCGCGTCCAACGCCGATATGGGCTGGATGATGCCCCAGCCGATCGCGATCGGCGGGTCCATCGCCGCCTCGGTACGTCTGACAACGGAAGGCCTCGCCACCATCACCGCCACGTTCAAGGACAAGCTCGGCAATATTTTGGGCAATGCGTCCCATTCAATCCAGGTCACCGCCGATCCCGCCAAACGCCCCGCCGCCTCCGGCCCCCGCCTCGGCATGGGCGGCTCCCTCAGCGGCATCACCGAGGCCATCGTCGGCGCCATGGCCGACATTCAGGCCACCGGATATGGTGAAACCACACAGGTGGAGTTCTCCGCCTCCAACGCCGAAATGGGCTGGATGATGCCGGCACGGATATCGCCCGGCGGCTCAACCAGTGCCTCCGTCAAGCTCACCGCCGAAGGCGTCGCCACCGTATTCGCCACCTTCAAGGACAGTCTCGGCACCATCCTCGGCCAGGCCCAGCACTCCATCCGCGTGACGGCAGATCCGGCCCGCAAGCCGGGGCCCACAGACATGGCCAGCCTGATGAACGCCCGCGCTGCAGAGATCATGAAACGCATGGGCAACAAGTCCTGATCGAAGCCCAGTGCGGCAATGCCTTCCCTGAAACGCTGTTTCGCGATAGCAGGGCGCCATGACGCTCAATCTCGACCGCCCAGCGCCCGTGCGCCCGAAGACCCAGCCGAAAGTCGGCATCGTATCGCTTGGCTGCCCCAAGGCGCTGGTCGATTCCGAACGCATCATCACGCGCCTGCGGGCCGAAGGCTACCAGATCGCCCCCGATTATGCGGGCGCAGACCTCGTGCTCGTCAACACGTGCGGCTTCCTCGACTCCGCCCGCGATGAAAGCCTTTCGGCCATCGGCGAAGCCATCGAAGCCAACGGCCGTGTCATTGTCACCGGCTGCCTCGGCGCGGAGCCTGAAGTGATCGAGAAGGCTCACCCCAAGGTGCTCGCCGTCACCGGCCCCCACCAGTATGAGGCGGTGATGGAGGCGGTCCACACCCACCTCACCCCGCCGCACAATCCGCATCTGGATCTCGTGCCGGAAAGCGGCCTGCGGCTCACGCCCCGCCACTACGCCTATCTGAAAATCTCCGAAGGCTGCAACAATCGCTGCAGCTTCTGCATCATCCCGAAACTGCGCGGCGATCTCGTCTCCCGCCCCATCCATCATGTGCTGATGGAGGCGGAAAAGCTGGTCGCCGCCGGCGTGAAGGAACTCCTGGTCATCAGCCAGGACACCTCCGCCTACGGATTGGACATCAAATACAAGCCGGAAACCTGGCGCGGCAGCGAATATCAGACCCGCTTCCTCGATCTCGCCAAGGGCCTCGGCAGCCTCGGCGTCTGGACACGGATGCACTATGTCTACCCCTACCCCCACGTGGATAACGTCATCCCGCTGATGGCTGACGGCCTGATCACGCCCTATCTCGACATCCCGTTCCAGCATGCCTCCGCCAACGTCCTCAAAGCCATGAAGCGCCCCGGCAATCAGGACAAGGTATTGAGCCGCATCCAGAAATGGCGCGAACTGGTGCCAGACCTCGCGATCCGCTCCACATTCATTGTCGGCTTCCCCGGTGAGACCGAAGAAGACTTCCAGATCCTGCTGGACTTCATCCGTGAAGCTAAGATCGACCGGGCTGGCTGTTTCAAATACGAAAACGTCGCCCATGCCGAAAGCGGCAAGCTGGCAGGTCACGTTCCCGAAGAGGTGAAGGAAGATCGCTGGCACCGCTTCATGGCAGCCCAGGCAGAAGTCTCCGCCGCCCGCGCCGAAGCGCAGGTCGGTCGCACGCTGGACGTCATCATCGATGGCCCCGGCGAAGAGGCCAGCGAGATGATCGCCCGCACGCAGGCCGACGCCCCGGAAGTTGACGCCGTGGTCTATCTGGAAAATGCCAGTCATTTGAAAGCAGGCGACATCATCCGCGCAGAGATCACCGGCGCCGACGATTACGACCTTTACGGCACGCCTGCCTAGGCGTTGACGCGAGCTCGCATCCGGGCGCCTGCCTCCTGCGCCTCGGCCACGCGCCGCGCCATCGCGCCATCCATGGTTCCAGCGACCCTGGCCAGGGTCTCGCCGTCAGCCAGTTCCGGGCGCCCGCCCCTGAAAGGCGGCGCGGGCGCATATTCCAGGCCCAGCGTCAGCGCCTTGGCATAGGCCTCGCCCGCAATCTCGGCCATCATGGTGAAGGCAAAGTCGATGCCCGCCGTCACGCCGCCGCCCGTGAACACATTGCCATCGCGCACCACGCGCCCCTCATCCGGGATCGCGTCGAACTCCGGTAACAGGCCCCGCCAGGCCCAGTGGCAGGCCGCGCGCTTGCCCTGCAGCAATCCTGCAGCCCCCAGGATCAGCGACCCGGTGCAGACAGACGTGATATATTTGGCCCCCAGCGCCAGGCGGCGAACTTCGGACACAAACGCCTCGTCCAGCGCAACCGTCGTAGCGGTCATCCCGCCGGGCACGCAGATCAGATCGCACCGCTCAATGTCGGACAACTTCCGTGTGCGGCCGATGACAAGCCCGCCTTCCGCCACTATTTCCCCGCCCTCGCGGCTGGCGATGATCGTCTCTGCCCCCGGTAACCGGCACAGCACCTGATGCGGACCGGTGAAATCAAGGTGCGTAAGGTCAGGGTATATCGCGAAAACAGTTGTGAAGCGTTTCTGGCTCATCGGCGGCCTCCTTGCTGACAGGGCTTTTGTGGCGTAAAGCGGGCTTGGCAGAAAGGACAATGTTCCCATGATTTCAGCCAACCGCTCGGCCCGCGCCATCGGCATTCTGATTTTCGATGGATTCCAGTTGCTCGACGCCGCCGGCCCGATCAGCGTGTTCGAAATGCCCTCGCGCGGCCTGTCGCCGCCGCCCTACAGCCTGACGGTCTATTCGCTGACGGGCGGCGCGGTGCGCGCGTCCTCCGGCGTGCAGATGCATTCGGAAAAACTTCCCGCAGGCCTCACCCTGGATACGCTGATCGTCTCCGGCGGCGAAGGCACGCGCGCCGCAATGGCAGACGCCGCCATGTTGAGCGCCATTCGCGATCTCTCAGACCGCACGCGGCGGACCTGCTCGGTCTGCTCCGGCTCCTTCCTGCTCGCCGCCGCCGGCCTGCTGGATGGGCGCCGCGCCACAACCCATTGGCGCCGCTCGGAAGGTTTCCAGCGGCTGTTTCCGGCCATCAAACTCGATGCGGACCGCATCTATGTGCGTGATGGAAAATACTGGACCTCGGCCGGTATCACGGCAGGCATCGATCTTTCTCTGGCGCTTGTCGCCGATGACCTTGGTGATGACGTCGCCCAGGCCGCTGCGCGGGAACTCGTGGTCCACCATCGCCGCCATGGCGGGCAATCGCAGTTTTCCGTAATGCAGGACCTGAAACTGGCATCCGGCAGGTTTGATGCCCTGATCGGCTGGATACGGACGAACCTGGCAGACGACATCAATGTCGAGACCATGGCCGAAAGGGCCGGGATGAGCGCCCGCAACTTCGCGCGCGTCTTCCGCGCCGAAACGGGTACAACGCCGGCAAGGCTGGTGGAGAAGCTGCGCCTGGAAGCAGCCCGCCAATACGTCGAAACAACGGCGCTCTCTATCCAGCAAGTGGCGGAAAAGACCGGATTTTCCGATCCGGAAAGAATGCGCGTGGCCTTCGTGAAGGCCTATGGCCAACCCCCTATGGTCCTGAGACGTCAGCGGCAGGCCTCCTGAAAAATCGGATAATTATCGAAAAACAACGATTGACATATCGTATTTCGATAATCCATATGGTCTTCAACACGCTTCTAGCCCCCAAAGGAGGCCCCTATGCTGAAAACCATGACTGCGACGGCAATGATTGCCCTGCTCGCTTCCCCCCTCGCCTTCGCCGACACCAAGACCGTCAATGTCGGCGCTTTCGACCAGATTGAAGCCAAAGGCGCCATGAACGTCATCTACAC
Organism: Hyphomonas polymorpha PS728; assembly: GCF_000685315.1. Lineage (GTDB taxonomy): Bacteria > Pseudomonadota > Alphaproteobacteria > Caulobacterales > Hyphomonadaceae > Hyphomonas > Hyphomonas polymorpha. Next base: position 47,783 of record NZ_ARYM01000006.1, on the reverse strand, counting down.
CGCCGGCCCCGGCATCTCCGTGGTGATCGAAACTGACGGGAACGACTTCTCCGACGCCCAAGTGTCCGTAGACGGAGATACCCTCGTCATCACGCGCGTCAGCATCGATAAAAAGGGCATCTTCGGCAGTGGCGGCAATGTCCGGGTATCCGACGGCGGAAAAACCGTGCGCGTGAACGGCAAGAAAGTTCCCTATTACACCGTTCGCGTCACCAGCCCGAACCTGGAAGGCATCAAGGTTGCCCAATCTTCGACCGCCAACGCCAGCGGCATTGATGCGGCCTCATTCGAGGCCCGCACGTCTTCTTCCGGCAACCTCACCCTGTCCGGCCGCGCGGCCAACGCCAAGATCGACGTCTCCTCTTCGGGCGACATTGAAGCGGGCGCATTTGAAGCCGGCACACTGGACCTCAGCGCCTCATCATCCGGCGAAGTGAACGCCCTTGTGACAGGCACGGGCCCGACGAAGGTGTCGGCGTCCTCCTCCGGTGAAATCACTCTCCGCTCGCTTCGGGCAGCACAGTTCGACATCAGCGCCTCCAGCGGCGCCGATGTGGAAGCGGCCGGCGCCTGCGCCAGCGTCAGCATCAAGGCCTCCTCCGGCGCGGATGTCGATGCGGCCAAGCTGACATGCGAAACGGCAACCGTCAGCGCGTCGAGCGGCGCGGATGTCGATGCTTTCGCCTCGGTCTCCGCCAGTGCAAGCGCCTCAAGCGGCGCAGACATCTCGTTCGAAGGCCGCCCCGCGCAGCAGGATGTGAACAAATCCAGCGGCGGCGACGTGACCTTCAGATAACGGTCACGCCCCACCAGGGCCCGTCAGATATCGTAGGACCCCGGATCATGTCCGGGGTCTTTCCATTTGAGGTCCATATCTTCCAGCGCCCCGCGCACCAGACGGGCGATCATGGCATTGCGGCGCGTACGGCTGTCTGCCGGAATAACATACCAGGGCGCATGCCGCGTTGAGCAGCGGCTGACAGCGGTTTCATAGGCGCCCATGAATTGCGGCCAGAGGGACCGGTCGTCCAGGTCACCGGGATTGAACTTCCACAGCTTGTGCGGCTCCATCAGCCGCTCCTTGAGGCGGATGCCCTGCTCCGCATAGCCGATGTTCAGCATGCATTTGACGATGGTATAGCCGTTCTCGGTCAGGTGCTTCTCGAAGGCGTTGATCTGGTCATAGCGCTGCTCGATGGCTTCCGGCGGCGCAAAGCCGCGCACCTTGGCCACCAGCACATCCTCATAGTGCGAGCGGTCAAAGATACCGACATGCCCCCGGCGCGGCACGGCATTATGGACGCGCCAGAGATAGTCGCGGGCCAGTTCCTCGCCGCTCGGCGCCTTGAAGGCCTTCACCTCCATGCCCAGCGGCGTGGTGTCGGCGAACACAGATTTGATGGTGCCGGACTTGCCCGCCGTATCCATGCCCTGCAGCACCACCAGCAAGGCGCGGCGGCCCTCGGCATAGAGCATGTCCTTCATCTCGTTGATGCAGGCGGCGTCCTTCTTCAGGCTGGTCTCTGCCTCCTCCTTGTTGGGAAACAGCTCCCTGTCAGCCGTTGGCCGCTCATTCAGCGCGAACGGCTTGCCCGGGCGCGCGATCAGGGACTTGCGGACGGCAGCAATCGAAGGAATGGCCAAGAGGATCTCCCGGAAAATGAAAAGGCCGCACCAGTCTGGCGCGGCCTTCCCGAAAGTTCAAGAAATACAGGTGTCTTACGACGAGTAGAACTCGACCACCTGGGCCGGTTCCATTTTCACCGGATACGGCACGTCGGCCAGAGCCGGAACGCGCTTGTAAGTGGCGGTCATCGCTTTGGGGTCGACTTCCACATACTCCGGAATGTCACGCTCGGGGCTGCCGAGGGCTTCGAGCACCAGAGCCAGGTTACGCGACTTCTCGCGGACCTGAACCACATCGCCCGGCTTCAGGCGGGCAGAGCCGATATTGCAGCGGCGGCCGTTCACCATCACGTGACCGTGGTTGATGAACTGACGTGCTGCGAACACCGTCGGAACGAACTTGGCGCGGTAGACAACCGCGTCGAGACGCGATTCCAGCAGGCCAATCAGATTCTCAGCCGAGTTGCCCTTCATACGGGCAGCTTCGACGTAGGTTTTCGCAAACTGCTTCTCGGTGATGTCGCCGTAGTAAGCCTTCAGCTTCTGCTTCGCCATGAGCTGCATACCAAAGTCGGAGACCTTGTTACGGCGGTTCTGGCCGTGTTGGCCCGGCTTGTAGTTGCGCTTGTTGAAGGGAGACTTGGGGCGGCCCCAGATGTTTTCACCGACCCGGCGGTCGATCTTGTATTTCGCACTATGGCGACGAGACATATCAATGTCCTCTCACTCGACGCGGGCCGGTGGGCTAATGCTCAAGTATAAAGAGCCCACGATTACAACGGCGGCACCGCATCACCCCGTCATGAAGCGGCGGGTAAAACACCAATAATCCTCTCGCGTCAAGCGCAGCGGCTGCTAGTGTCCGCCGCAAAACAGGGAGGAATCAATGGCATCAGTTAAAGGTAAGGTGGCCATCGTCACAGGCGCAGCCAGCGGCATTGGCCGTTCCGCAGCGTTAATTCTGGCGCGTGAAGGCGCCGCAGTGATGGCAACTGACCTGGATGGCGCAGGCGCCAAGGCAGTGGCAAACGAGATCAACAAAGCTGGCGGCAAGGCCGCCTCCTGCCAGCAGGATGTGGTGGACGAAGCGGTCTGGGACAGCGTGTTTGCTGACACCAGGAACCTGCTCGGCACGCCATCCATCCTCGTCAACAACGCCGGGATCGCGATTGGCGGGGCCATCATGACCTATACCCTGGCCGATTGGCGCAAACAGATGGAGGTCAACACCGACAGCGTGTTCCTGGGCACCCGCGCTGCCATGCGCACGATGAAGGATACCGGCGGCTCGATCATCAACATCTCTTCCGTGGCTGGCCTGCGCGGAGCCTCAGGCGCCAGCGCCTATTGCGCCTCCAAGGGCGCTGTGCGGCTTTTCACCAAGGCAGCGGCCATGGAATGCGCCCAGCTTGGCCTCAAGATCCGGGTGAACTCGGTTCATCCCGGCATCATCGACACGCCGATCTGGCAGAAATCCCTGACCCGCATGACCGAGACGATGCAGAAGGAACAATCCGCGGCCATCACCGCCGCCTTTGGAGGCAATGGGCTGGACCCGGCCATTATTGCCGCCGGCAGCGCGCCGATGGGGCGCCCCGGCACGCCGGACGAAGTGGCTGAACTGATCCTGTTCCTGGCGTCGGATGCGTCCAGCTACATCACCGGCCAGGAGCATGTCGTCGATGGGGGCCTGACCGCGCGCTAGTAAGGCGTGCCATCCTTGCGGGTGTAGCGCGGTGGGGCATCTTCATACCGGCCGGTGTGCAAGTGCATGTCGATGTCGGGATAGTTGCACTCGTCGCGGTTGTCGCGGGAGCCGGCGATGAGCAGCTTCGCCGGCTGATCGCTTTCGTTGATGAAATGGTGCCCGTCACCAGACCCAGCCGCAAACCCGGCACAGTCACCGGCGCGCATCACTTCCCGTCCGGCATCGGTAATCATCACGACCTCTCCCTCCAGCACCCAGACGAACTCGTCTTCATGCGTGTGCCAGTGGCGCTGGGACGACCAGACACCGGGATCGAGCGTCAGCAGGTTCACACCGAACTGGGTGAGCCCGGCTGCATTGCCGAGCGCCCGCCAGCGGCGCTGCGCGCAGGGCACACCATGCGGAGAAGGATACCGCGTTCCTTGGCCTTCGGGAGCATTGGAGATGTCGATCTTCGGCATGACGGGCCCTCTTTTCTCAGACTATTCCGCTGGCGCGCAACTTGGCGACCTGTGCAGGCGAGAGATCCAGCAGCTCTGTCAGCACCTCTTCCGTATGCTGACCGATGGAGTCAGGCCCCGCCCAGCGGATTTGGCCCGGCGTGGCTGAAAGCTTCGGGAATACATTCTGCTGGCGCATGCCTGGCCAGCGCGGGCTGGGCACTTCGGTGAGGGACTGGCGCGCAGCATAGTGGGGATCAGACAGCATGTCCGCGGCGCGGTAAACCTTGCCGACGGGCACGCCATTCTCGATCATGATCTGCTCAATCTCATCAATAGGGCGCGTGGACGCCCAGGCCTGGATCAGATCATCCAGCTGCTGCTGATTGCGGCCGCGGGCGACATGCGTCTTGTAATCGGGATGGTCCTTCAGCTCCGGCCGGCCAATGGCAACGCAGAGGCGGGCGAACACCGTGTCCTGATTGGCAGCCACGATCACCATGCCGTCGCTGCCCTCATAGATGTTTGAGGGGGCAATGTTGGGCAGGATCGAGCCAGAGCGCTCGCGCGTGTATCCTTCGAACTGATATTCGGGAACGAGGGCCTCCATCACCGAGAGCACGGACTCGTAGATCGTCGCGTCGATCATCTGCCCTTCCCCCGTCTTCTCACGGTGATGCAGCGCGGCAAGAGCGCCAAGCGCTGCGTAGAGGCCCGCGAGGCTATCCCCCAGCGAGATGCCCGCGCGTGACGGGCGCCGGTCTGCCTCGCCCATCACATAGCGCAGCCCGCCCATCGCCTCGCCCACTGAAGCATAGCCCGCCCGGGAGGCATAAGGACCGGTCTGCCCATAGCCCGATACCCGGATCATGATCAGGCGCGGATTGATCTTCCGAAGGTCTTCATACCCCAGCCCCCACTTCTCCAGTGTGCCGGGGCGGAAATTCTCCAGCAGAAAGTCCGCCTGCGCCACAAGCTGGCGGACAATGTCCTGGCCTTCCTTCTCGCGCAGGTTCGCCGTGATGCAGCGCTTTCCGCGCGCAACCACCGACCACCAGAGGGGAAAGCCTTCCCGGCCCCAGTCGCGCAGCGGGTCGCCCTGGCCAGGCGGCTCCACCTTGATCACATCGGCGCCCATATCGGCAAAAATCTGTCCGCAGAAGGGCCCGGCGATCAGCTGGCCAAGTTCGATGACCCGCAGGTCCGTGAGCGGACCCGTACGGGGCTGCGATGATACCATGACATGTCTCCCGGATGCGGCCTGTTTCCAATCAGGAAATCAGGCATGCGGCAAGCCAGGGACAGATTATCAAGTGCCAACTTGCCGGGTAGGTTCGCTCGCGCTGTCGTTGGCGTGTGGTATACTCAGGCCCTCGCGCTGCCCGCGAGAACCGAACCGGCGGCGTATCGGAAGCGTCGTCACGATCGGCGCAGCCTCGCCTTCCGGAACGTCGCGGCAGAGCACCTTGTTCCTGCCGAGGCGTTTGACCTCGTAGAGGGCCCCATCCGCGCACTCGATGGCGGCATTCAACGGCGTTTCCGGCGCCATCATGCAAAGCCCGAAGCTGGCAGTAACCGACACTTCCTTGCCGGAAATCTCGATCACCGTCTCTTCGATGCGGCGGCGCAGACGTTCGCACACCAGCATCGCCTGCTCCCGGCTGACACTGCTGAGCAGAACAACGAACTCTTCCCCGCCCCAGCGGCCAAGGCGATCAAAAGGCCCGCGCAACTCGGAATGGGCAATGGCCGCAATTTCCTTCAATACCAGGTCACCCCCGGTATGGCCGTGGAGATCGTTCACCTCCTTGAAATGGTCGAGGTCGATCAGAACAATCGCAGCATTTTCCTTGGTGCGCCGCATCCGTGAGCGCTCTTCCTCGGCCGAATGCACGAAGAAACGTCGGTTCAGAAGGCCGGTCAGCGCATCGGTCCACGCCATTTCTTCAAGCCGGCGCTGATAGGCGCGCATATGGAAATCATGCAGCGAGGCGATGATCGCCGTCGGCAGCGCAACACAGCCGGAAACAAACAGGTTCAGACGAATATAAGCCCCGATATCGGCGGGCAGGCCCATCTTGTAAAAGAGCAGAGACACGCTGAACGACAGAGACAGGGCCGTTGCCGCCACAAGCACAAAGAAATTCACGGCGCTCCAGACGTCACGGCGGGAAAATGTCATGGATACCGGCTCCTGCGGACTTACCAATGCAAATCTATCGCAGGAGTTTTGAATTCGCGCTTTCACCGGACCATCAGTTGAGCAAAGCCGCGAAATCCAAAATTTACCAATGACATAGCGAAAACGCCCTGCGGCGGAGGCTGCAGAGCGATCAAAAGAGGCTGCCGGAGGCGATGGCGCCCATCCCCAGTACGCGCGTGGTCAGAAAAGGTTCATTTCGTCCCTGTTGACGACGGCAACGGGATTCCCTATCTCCGCCGCATCGTTAGCAGTCGGCTCGGGCGAGTGCTAACGATGCGCGCTTAACGCTGCGCTGGCGGAGGCCCCGTCACCTTATTCACCCGAGGAAGCTTTGATCGAAGAGGCACTGCAATGAAACTTCGTCCCCTCCACGACCGCGTTGTCGTGCGCCGCGTGAAAGAAGAAGAAAAAACCAAAGGCGGGATCATCATCCCTGATAACGCCAAGGAAAAGCCGCAGGAAGGCATCGTGGTTGCTGTCGGCAACGGCGCCATCGGCGACGACAATGAGCGCGTTCCGCTCGACGTCAAGAAAGGCGACCGCGTCCTGTTCGGCAAATGGTCCGGCACCGAAGTGAAGATCGACGGTGAAGACCTGCTGATCATGAAGGAAAGCGACATCATGGGCGTTCTGGACAAGTAAGTCCGCCCCAACCTGTCCTTCTGAACCCCAGACATAACACAAGAGGTAACTCACATGGCTGCAAAACACGTTGTTTTCGGCGCCGATGCCCGCGAGAAAATGCTCCGCGGCGTCGACATCCTCGCCAACGCAGTGAAAGTCACGCTCGGCCCGAAAGGCCGTAACGTGGTCATCGAAAAGTCTTTCGGCGCTCCGCGCACCACGAAAGACGGCGTCACCGTGGCGAAAGAGATCGAGCTGGAAGACAAGCTCGAGAATATGGGCGCCCAGATGCTGCGCGAAGTGGCATCGAAAGCCAACGACACCGCAGGTGACGGCACCACGACCGCAACGGTTCTGGCCCAGGCCATCGTCCGCGAAGGCATGAAGCGCGTTGCTGCCGGCATGAACCCGATGGACCTGAAGCGCGGCATCGACAAAGCCGTCGCTGAAGTCATCTCCGACCTCGCTCACCACTCCAAGAAGGTGAAGACGAACGAAGAGATCTCCCAGGTCGGCACCATCTCCGCCAACGGCGAGACCGAAATCGGCCAGATGATCGCTGAAGCCATGGCGAAAGTCGGCAATGAAGGCGTCATCACGGTTGAAGAAGCCAAAGCGCTCGAAACCGAACTCGACGTTGTCGAGGGCATGCAGTTCGACCGCGGCTATATTAGCCCCTACTTCATCACCAACCCGGACAAGATGATCGTCGAACTCGACGACGTCCTGATCCTGCTTCACGAAGCCAAGCTGTCGAGCCTTCAGCCGCTGCTCCCGATCCTCGAATCGGTTGTCCAGTCGCAGAAGCCGCTCCTCATCATCGCTGAAGACGTTGATGGCGAAGCGCTCGCCACCCTCGTCGTCAACAAGCTGCGCGGCGGCCTGAAAATCGCTGCCGTCAAAGCCCCTGGCTTCGGCGACCGCCGCAAGGCCATGCTGCAGGACATCGCTGTCCTCACCGGCGGCCAGGTCATCTCCGAAGACCTTGGCATCAAGCTTGAGAACGTCGGCATGGAAATGCTCGGCAAAGCCAAGCGCGTGTCGATCGACAAGGACAACACGACCATCGTCGACGGCGCCGGCAAGAAGAAAGAAATCGAAGCTCGCGTTTCGCAGATCCGCAAGCAGATCGAAGACACTTCTTCCGACTATGACCGTGAGAAACTGCAAGAGCGTCTGGCTAAACTCGCTGGCGGTGTTGCCGTGATCAAGGTTGGCGGCGCAACCGAAGTGGAAGTGAAAGAGCGTAAGGACCGCGTCGACGACGCCCTGAACGCAACCCGCGCCGCTGTTGAAGAAGGCATCGTTCCTGGCGGCGGCACCGCGCTCCTGCGTGCTTCGCGTCACATCGATGTTGTCGGCGCCAACGAAGACGAAAAAGCCGGCATCGACATCGTCCGCAAGGCCCTGGAAGCTCCGGCTCGCCAGATCGCCGAGAACGCAGGCGTTGAAGGTTCGGTGGTCGTCAACACGATCGTCAACAACAAGTCGCGCTCCTACGGCTTCAACGCCCAGACCGAAGAGTATGGTGACCTCGTCCAGATGGGCGTCATCGACCCGGTGAAGGTTGTCCGCTCGGCTCTGCAGAACGCTGCCTCGGTGGCTGGCCTGCTGATCACGACGGAAGCCGGTATCACCGAAGCTCCGAAGAAAGAGTCTGCTGGCGGCGGCATGCCGGGCGGCATGGGTGGCATGGGCGGTATGGACTTCTAAGTCCTTCCCCTTCGCATCCCAGCGAAGACATCAGACAGCCCTCCGGAGCGATCCGGGGGGCTGTTTACTTTGGGTCATGATTGCAGGCGCGCCGCCGCCTCCTTAGCATCACCAAAAAACAATGCTGCGGAGGAAACGGATGGACTGGAATTTCGGTGACATGCTCGATGCCGTGGGTGCGGCGCTCGGGCCAGATGACCTTGCCCTCGCCCATGGCGACCGCCGCATCTACTGGCCGGACTTTACCGCCCGGACCAACCGCCTGGCGCGCGCTCTGCTCAGCCTCGGCGCCGCACGCGGCGACAAGGCCGGCTTCTACATGCGCAACCAGCCCGAATACATGGAGGCGATGGCCGCCTGCTTCAAAGCCAGCCTCTCCCCGGTCAACGTCAACTACCGTTATCTGGACGATGAACTCGTCTACATCATCGACAATTCGGACTCGACAGTGGTGTTCTTCGACGCCGAGTTTCTGGCCGAAGTGGAGCGCGTGCGCGCCCGTCTGCCCCGCGTCACTGCCTGGGTGCAGATCGGTGGCGAGACAGTCGCTCCGTTCGCTCACGGATATGAGGCAATGGCCACTGAGGGCGACCCCTCCCCGCTGAAGGGCGAACGCTCAGGCGACGAGATTTTCCTGCTCTATACAGGTGGCACAACCGGTCTGCCAAAGGGCGTGATGTGGACGCATAACATCTGGCGCGAGGCCAGCATGGAAGGCGTCCGCAAGCTCGGCGGCCCGGTGCCCGAAACCATGGAAGAGCATGTCCAGAACGCGCTCACCGTGGGCCGTTTCTCCAGGCAGGTGCCCGCCTGCCCGCTGATGCACGGCACCGGCTGGTTCACGGCCATGGGCGCCATGCTGAATGGCGGCGCCGTTGTGACGCTGTCGGAGAAAACCAAATTCAGCCCGGAAAACCTCTGGGATACGGTTCACGCCAATGGCGTCACCTCCATGGCCATTGTGGGCGACGCTTTTGCAAAGCCGATGCTGCAGACGCTGGAAGAAAATCCCGGGCGCTGGAACCTTTCCAGCGTGCTGGCCATCATTTCTTCCGGCGTGATGTGGAGCGCGGAGGTGAAGCATGGCCTGCTCAAACACATGCCGCAGGCGGCGCTGAACGACAGCTTCGGCGCCTCTGAAGCTGTCGGCTTCGGCAGCTCCGTCACCACCGCCGATGGCGGCACACAGACTTCCAAATTCGAAATCGGCCCAAGCTGCAAGGTCTTCACGGAGGACGACCGCGAAGTGCAACCCGGCAGCGGCGAGCCCGGCTTCATCGCGCGCGGCGGCGCCGTGCCGCTGGGATACTACAAGGATCCAGAGAAAACGGCACGCACCTACAAGACCATCAACGGCATGCGCTACGCCATCCCTGGCGACTGGTGCACCGTCGAGAAGGACGGCACCATCACCCTGCTCGGCCGCGGCTCCAACTGCATCAATACGGCTGGCGAAAAAGTCTACCCCGAAGAGGTGGAGGAAGCGCTGAAATCCCACGCGGCCGTTACCGACGCGCTGGTCGTTGGCGTCCCGGATGACAAATGGGGACAAGCCGTGACCGCCGTGGTCTCGCTGAAAGGCAGCGCCACCGAAGACGAACTGCGCGCTTTCGTGCAGTCGAGGATCGCCCGCTACAAGGCGCCCAAACGTATTCTGTTCAAGGACAATCTGGGCCGCGCGCCCAATGGCAAGGCAGACTACAAATCCATCAAGGCATTCGCGCTGCAGGAACTGGGCCTTCCGGGCTGAAGCAGCCTGGCCGGAGCTTATTCGGCCTTGCGGCGCACCGTGCGGAACACTGCGCTGGCGCGTGCGGCAAGGCCCCCATCTTCCTTCACGATGTTCGCGCTGACATGAATGAAATCCCCGTCCACGGAGGAAACCTCCGGATGGGCTTCGATCCACTCGCCCTCGCGGGCTATCTCCATGAATTCCAGCGTCAGCCGGATCGTGACGGACATCTTGCCGGTCGCGCTCCACACAGCCCAGGCCAGCGCGCTGTCCGCAAAGGCTGACATCATCCCGCCATGCAGGAAGCCCATGCCGTTGCAGTGCCGGTCCAGCACCCAGAGACCAGTACGCATGTCGCCCGGCGCGGTCGCCCGATAGCTCGGCCCGTTATGGATCGTGAACTTCCCGCGCGAAGGCGTCAGCGCAAAGCCGTCACGCGGCAGCGGCTCTGCCGTTTGGCTATCAGCCACCGGTATTGCCGAAGAGCGGGTGAACAATCGTATCGCCCGGCTCGATACCAAGCTCCTTGGCGCGCCCGCCGGGGATCTCGAGCACAGCGCGCACCGGCACGCCGGGACCAATCGAGCGCAGAGAACCGGGCTGCGCATTGCGGGCAATCGCAATCACGCGGCCATCTTCCAGAATGAACAGCATATCCAGCGGGATGAGCGTATTCTTCATCCACATGCTGGCCTGACGGGTCATGCCGAAGTCAAACAGCATGCCGGCATCGGGGGCGAGTTCCTGGCGGAACATAAGGCCCTGCTGGATCTCTTCCGGCGTGACCGCCATCTCTACCGTAAAGGCGTGCGTTTCATCGCCCGACTTGATGCCGAGAGGTGAGGTTTCCAGCTGGGCGAAAGCGGCCTGAACGAACATGGCCGCAGCGAATACGAGGGTGAGGATGAAGCGCATCATGGCGCTGGTTTACCGGGGCCTTCTGCAGGCGGCAAGCGCCTAGCGCGGTTCTACCGGCGCTGTTTCACGAAGGAGACATGCTCGCCCTTAGCGCCAGCCTCGATCACCACCTCAATGCGCGTGCCCGGCTCGATCTCTTCATAGCCGGCCTTCCGGAGCGCCACGGCATGAACGAACACATCTGTATCGTCACCATCCCGCAGCACGAAGCCATACCCGCGCGCGCGGTTGAACCATTTCAGGGTTACCGTTTCGAAGTCCGGCCGCAGGCCATTCTCCTGAGCCAGCACGGCGCGGGGGCGTTCCATCTCGATGATATGCACCGTCTGCCAGCCACGCTCTTTGCGGACCGCATCACACACAATCTTGGCGCCTTCATCGGCATAGTTTTCGCCATAGTCCCGCAGGCAGGAGATGTGCACCATCACATCGCCCGTCATATCGGGATCAGAGCTGGATTCAGCCACGATGAAGCCATAGCCCTTCGCGCTGTCGAACCATTTGATATGGCCGATCACGCGGGCGGCAGGCTCGCTGGCAGTTGCCTCTGATTCGGTCTTGGCTGCAGTCTTAGTCATCAACCCAAATTCCCCAGCAGGGAAACCTAAAGCGAGAGGGCGCGCTTGTCACGCGATCTTAACCCGTAATGCGGGTTGGAAGTCACATGACCGTCCAGAAAGCGAGCAGTAAGGAGAAAGTCTGGTGGCAGTCCCTAGGGGAATCGAACCCCTCTTTTCAGGTTGAAAACCTGACGTCCTAACCGATAGACGAAGGGACCGCACCGGCTTGAGAACCGGGCATATAGCGGGTGATTTCTTACCCTGCAACCCGTTTCAAACGAAGTTCTGCAGAAGATTCACAGCATTGATGCATCAAGAATTTCGAGCTGCACGCGGCGGCGGCCATTCCACTGGTCAGATTTGAGGCGGCCAGCGAGGCCAAGACGCTGCCCAGTGCGTAGCAGGTCCCCTATAGGCTCGTCCGCAACACGCCAGGCAATGCATTCGATCCGGCCGGTATTGTTCTCCGCCGTAAAGCGCAGATGGTTGGCGCCGATCCGGCGCACCCCCGTTGGCATCACATCTGTCATGGCAAAAACGGGCTCCGGCGCGCCGGTGCCAAAGGGCCCGAGCGCTGCAACCTGATCATAAAGCGCGGTCGTTGCGCTGCCGGGCGAAAGAACGGCGTCAATGTGCAGGTCCAGCGCGGCGTCCCGCTCAGCCTTGAACTCCGCCATATGGGCGACCATCCAGTCGTCGAAGGCGGGGATCTGGTGCGGCTCCAGGCTGAGGCCGCCGGCCATCGCGTGGCCGCCGCCGGACAGGATCACACCTTCCCGTGCCGCCGCTGAAATCGCGTCGCCCAGGTTCACGCCGGTAACCGACCGGCCAGACCCTTTCGCCACCGGTCCGAGTCCCTCGCCCCAGCCGATAATGATGGTGGGCAGGTGGAACCTGTCCTTCAGGCGGCCCGCCACGATGCCGATGACGCCGGGGTGCCAGCCTTCGCCCGCGGCAATGATGATGCCGCGATCCGGATTGGCCGCCAGCGCGCGTTCTGCCTGCGCCGTCGCCTCTTCCTGTATGGCCGCCTCCACAGCGCGCCGCTCATCGTTCAGCGCATGCAGCCGCTCGGCCAGCGCGATGGCCTCCGCGCGATCATCCGTGGCGAGTAGCTTGGCCGCCAGCCAGGGATCGCCCACACGCCCCCCCGCATTGAGGCGCGGCCCCAGCAGGAAGGTCGCGTGATAGACGCTCTCGATCTGGCCAATCCCGCTGACATCGGCGAGCGCCCGCAAGCCGATATTCTCGCCGCGCGCCATGATGCTGAGGCCCTGACGCACAAAGGCGCGGTTCACGCCGGTCAGCGGAGACATGTCGCAGAGCGTGCCCAGCGCGCAGAGGTCGAGATAATGCAGAATATCCGGCAGCCCGCCTTTCGGGGCGAGATTGCGCTGACGCGCCAGCCGGTTCATCGCCGCGGCAAAGACGAACACCACGCCTGCCGCCGCCAGATGCCCATTGCCTGAAGGGCAGTCAGGCCGGTTCGGGTTCACCAGGGCCGCCGCCTCCGGCACATGGCCCGACATCAGGTGATGGTCGATCACCACGACCGGAAGATCAATCGCGCGGGCCTCGTCCAACGCACGCACCGCCGCCGCGCCGCAATCGACCGTGATCACAAGATCGTAGCCCTGCGCCTTCAGGAAACGGAATGCTTCCGGCGATGGGCCATAGCCCTCTTCCAGGCGGTCGGGCACATAGAGGCCGAGTTCCCTGCCCCAGGCGCGGAAATATTTCGCCAGGATGGCCGAAGACGTGCCGCCATCCACATCATAGTCGGCAAAGACGCAGACACGCTTTCCTTCCAGGATGGCATCCAGAATGAGGCCTGCTGCCTTGTCCATATCAGCAAAGCTGCTGGGATCGGGGAACAGCTCCCGCAGGGTCGGCGCCAGATAGTTTGGCGCGCTTTCCGGCGTTACGCCGCGCCCGGCCAGCAGGCGCGCAACCAGATCAGAGCCCGCCGCCACCGGCATCAGCCGCCGCACCAGCGCTTCGTCCACCTCAGCCAGCCGCCAGCGGCGCCCGCCGGCGGAGCGTTCCACGCCCAGAAACGGCGATCCGTGGACTATGGCGGGTTGGGACATGGGGCAGCCTTCGGAAGAATCAGCGCTCAGAGTAAACCAAGCCGGCCCTGGGGTGAAATCCATCGCTGCACAGGGCTGGCGAAACCCGGCCAACCGGCCTAGACGGCACGTCAGAGCACCACCCCGAAATACCACGAACGAGAGCGCACCATGATCCCCCGTTATACCCGCCCGGAAATGGCCGCCATCTGGACGCCCGAATCCCGCTTCCAGATCTGGCTCGACATTGAAACGCTGGCCGCAGAAGCCATGGAAGAGATGGGCCAGATCCCGAAGGGCACGACCGCCGCTGTCCGCGCCCGCGCCAAGTTCGAGCCCGAGCGCATCGACGAGATCGAGCGTGAAGTGAAGCATGACGTGATCGCCTTCCTCACCAACGTTGCCGAACATGTTGGCGATGAGGCGCGCTTCCTGCACATGGGCATGACTTCGTCCGACGTGCTCGACACCTGCCTCAACGTTCAGCTTGTGCGCGCCGCAGACCTGCTGCTTACGGGCATCGACCGGGTGCTGACCGCCCTCGAAAAGCGTGCCCGCGAGCACAAGTTCACCCCCACCATCGGCCGCAGCCATGGCATCCATGCCGAGCCGACCACCTTCGGCATCAAGCTCGCCACCTTCCATGCCGAGTTCCAGCGGGCGCGCCAGCGCCTGGTGATCGCGAAGGAAGAAGTGGCCACCTGCGCCATCTCCGGCGCCGTTGGCACCTTTGCGAATATCGACCCGAAGGTTGAGGAGCATGTCGCGGCCAAGCTTGGCCTGACGATTGAGCCAGTCTCCACACAGGTCATTCCGCGCGACCGCCACGCAATGTATTTCGCCGTCCTCGGCGTCATCGCCTCATCAGTCGAGCGCCTTGCCACCGAAGTGCGCCACCTGCAGCGCACGGAAGTGCTGGAAGCGGAAGAGTATTTCTCCGCCGGCCAGAAGGGCTCCTCCGCCATGCCGCACAAGCGCAATCCGGTGCTGACGGAAAACCTCACCGGCCTTGCCCGGCTCGTGCGCTCGGCGGTGACGCCGGCGCTCGAAAACGTCGCCCTCTGGCATGAGCGGGACATCTCCCACTCCTCCGTCGAGCGAGGCATCGGTCCGGACGCGACCATCCACCTCGATTTCGCGCTCCACCGCCTTGCCGGTGTTGTGGAAAACCTGGTCGTCTATCCGGAAAACATGCTGGCCACGATCAATTCGATGGGCGGCCTGCACAACTCCCAGCGCATCCTGCTGGCGCTTGTGGAGAAAGGCGTCAGCCGGGAGGACGCCTACCGTCTGGTGCAGCGCAACGCCATGCGCACCTGGAAAAAGGAAGGCCCGCTCAATGAGCTGCTGAAGGGCGACGCCGACGTTACAGCCCGCCTCTCCGGCGCGGAGATCGATGCCCTGTTCGACCTTGAATATCATTTCAAGCATGTCGACACGATTTTCGCCCGGGTTTTCGGCAAAGCCTGACGCAGGCACAACAGATCGGCTCAAATCAGGGCGGGCCTCCGGGCCTGCCCTTTCTTTGCAGGTTCTGCGGTTGACCCACGGCGCTGGCGGGTGAACATCCCGCAATCCTTGGACTCACATTGCGGGGCTTGATCGCATGAAGAAACTACTCCTGAGCGTGGCGCTGGGCGCCCTTCTGACGGCCTGCGCCCCTGATGCGCCGCAGACGGAGGGCGCCCCGCCCGCAAAGGCGGCTGAAGCTCCCGCGCGCTCTGCAAGTGACGAGATCCATTTCCGCGCGCTGGTGCTGGATACCCACCTCGACACCCCCGCCTATTTCCACACCCCCGATTACAACTTCTCCCAGCGCGGCGACTTTGATGTGGATGGCACGCATGTCGACCTGCCGCGGATGAACGAAGGCGGCCTGGATGGCGGCTTCTGGGTCATCTTCACGCCGCAGGGCCCGCTGGACGAGGCCTCCTATCTGGCCGCGCGCAACATGGCCATTCTGCGCCAGATGTCGATCCGCGAACTCGCGGCGAAATACCATGAGGATGTTGAGCTTGCCTTCTCCACCGCCGATGCGGAACGGATTGCGGCTGCGGGCAAGAAGATCGTCTTCCAGAGCATGGAAAACGCTTATCCGCTGGGCACGGACATCTCGATGCTCGACACCTTCTACATCGGCGGTCTGCGCATGATCGCGCCCGTGCATTTCCGCAACAGCCAGTTTGCCGACAGCGCGACGGATGTGAGCCCCGCTTATGGCGGCCTCAGCCCGCTTGGCGAAGCGCTGGTGCGGCGCGCCAACGAGCTGGGCCTGATCCTGGATGGCTCGCACGCTTCGGATGACACGGTGCGCGACATGCTGGAGCTGTCGACCACGCCAATCATCCTGTCCCACTCGGGCCCCAAGGCCGTCTATGATCATCCGCGCAACGTGCCGGACGACCTTCTGATCGCCATCGCGGAAGATGGCGGGGTCATCCAGATCAATGCCTACGGCTCTTATCTGGAGGCTCTGCTTGCAAGCCCCGAACGCCTCGCCGCGCTCGCCGAGCTTGAAGCGCAATATGGCCGTGACACCTCTACGATGGACGACGCGACCCGCGACGCTTACCGGGCCGCCTTCCAGGAGTTGAACAAGGCGTTTCCGCCGCCGCGCTCCACCTTCGAGAAGTTCATGGAGCACCTGCTCTATACGCTGGAGCTGGTTGGCCCCGATCATGTCGGCGTGGGCGCAGACTGGGATGGCGGCGGCGGTGTCGACGGAATGAAAGATATCGTGGACCTGCCGAAGGTGACAGCCCGCCTCGTGGAAGCTGGCTATTCCGAGGAAGACATTGTGAAAATCTGGGGCGGAAACGTTCTGCGCCTGATGTCGGAAGTGGAAGCGGCCCGCACCTCTGACCTGGCATCGCCGCAAGTCCTGAACTGAACGCGAGGGAAGATGCCCTCACCTCGCGGCAGGCAGCGGGTTTCTCTGTTGATGATGCCGGTGGCGTGAAACAAGCTCGCCGCCAGCATCAGAAACTGGAGGAACCCCGATGGCGCGCAACCTGTTCGACCTGACCGGCAAAGTGGCACTCGTAACCGGCGGCAGCCGCGGCCTTGGCTATCAGATGGTCAAGGCTTTCGCAGAGAACGGCGCCGACGTGATCATTGCCAGCCGCAAGCTGGATGCCTGCGAAGCCGCGGCCGAGGAAGTGCGCAAGATGGGCCGGAAGGCCTTTGCCTTTGCCGCTCATTGCGGCCGCTGGGATGATATCGATGCCCTCATCGAAGCATCCTATGCCCATTTCGGGCGCGTTGACGTGCTTGTGAACAATGCCGGCTCCGGCCCCCGTATGGCGAGCCATGAGGTGACGGAAAACCTGTTCGATTCCGTGCTGAACCTGAACTTCAAAGGCCCCTTCCGCCTGGCCAGCCAGGTAGCCAAGCGGATGGCCGATGGCGAGGGCGGCTCAATCATCAATATCTCGTCTTCGGGCAGCCTCGTGCCCCTGCCGCATGTGGTGCCGTATGGCTCTGCCAAGGCGGCGATCAATGCGATGAGCCTGTCGCTGGCGCATGAATATGCCCCGAAAGTACGGGTGAACACGATCTGTCCCGGCCCATTCCTGACCGACATTGCAAAGGCCTGGCCGGAGGAAATGCGCCAGTCTGCGGACAATGCGCTGGGCCGTCCTGGCTACCCCGAGGAGATCGTGACCGCCGCTCTCTATCTGGCCAGTCCGGCATCCAGCTTCACCACCGGATCGTTGCTGCGCGTGGATGGCAGCGCGGCCTGAACCTGGCTGAATAACAGCGACAGAAGGCGACAAAAGCCCGCCACTGGCGGGCTTTTTCCTGTCAAACGCGGACAATTGCCGGACAAATCCGGACAGGAATTGGACAGGGTGGGACAGTGACGCCCCTTGCGTGGAACTTTGCGCCCCGATATTGCAACATTATTACATTACTCAACCGTGAGCCTCCCAGATGAAATGCACGCTCCTGCTGACCGCGATCTCCGGTCACCTCCTCGCCGGCCTCGCCATCGCCCAGGAAACCGACTCGCCGCGCATCGAGGCGCCCATCATCGTCACCGCGCCTGGCCCCGCGCGCTCCAGCGACGAGCTGATCGGCAACGCCACCGCGCTCGACCGGGCTGACATCGTCGGCCGCCTCTCCGGCACGCTGGGTGACACGCTGTCGGGCGAGCCGGGCGTCTCCTCCACCTTCTTCGGCCAGGGCGCCAGCCGGCCTGTGCTGCGCGGCCTAGGCGCTGAACGCGTGCAGGTGCTGACCAATGGCATCGGCGTGATCGACGTCTCCGCCGCCAGCCCGGACCACCAGGTGGCCGCAGACGGCATCGATGCCGACAAGATCGAGATCCTGCGCGGCCCGGCCGCCCTTGCCTATGGCGGACAGGCGATTGGCGGCGTGGTGAACGTGATTGATGGCCTGATCGTGGACACCCTGCCCGAGCGCACGGTGAGCGGGGAAGCCTATGGCGCGTGGAACGGCGTCAACCGGGGCACCGAAGCAGGCGGCCGCGCCGCCTTCGTGGCCGGTCCGCTGGTTTTCACCCTCTCCGCCTCCCAGCGCGACTTTGGCGACTACAAGATCCCCGGCCTCGCCGAGTCCCGCCAGCTTCGCCACCGCGAGGAATTGGAGCATGAGGAGCACGATCACGACGACGAGGACGAAGATCACGATCACCATCACGAGGAAGAGGCCGCAGTTTCTGGCCGCCTTCCCAATTCCTTCCTCGATACCGAAACCTTTGGCGGCGGCGTCAGCTGGGTGGGTGAACGGGCCTTTGCAGGCTTTGCCGTGCGCCAGCAGACTTCGAAATACGGCCTGCCGGGGCATTCCCATGCGCATGAAGAACACCATGACGACGATGACCATGATGAGGACGATCACGACCATGATCACGATCATGACGACGAAGCCTCGCCCTATGTGGACCTGAAACAGACCCGCTATGACTTCCGCGCCGGGATCAACCTTGACGGCCCGATCCTCAAAGCCATCACCGGTACTCTGTCTTACTCCGACTACGAACATAGCGAGATCGAGGGCGATGAAGCCAGCTCCGTCTTCAAGACCGATGGCATCGAAGGCCGGATCGAACTTGACCATGCCCTTGCCGGATTTGAAGGCGCTGTGGGCGTTCAGTTCCTCGACAAATCCCTCGACGCGACCGGCGGCGAAGCCTTCCTGACACCGACCGATACGACCTCCTGGGCCCTGTTCCTCTATGAGACCCGCGACTGGGATAACGGCTTCGGCATCGAAGGCGGCCTGCGCGTCGAGCAACTGGAACATGACAATGCCGACGCGGGCAAGGTCGAGTTCGACCTCTACAGCGCCTCTGCCGGCGTTCACCAGCATTTCGGTGACGGATGGTTTGCCGGCGCGCAGATCGCCTATACCGAGCGCGGCCCGAACGAGAGCGAACTCTTCGCCTTCGGCCCCCACCTTGCCACGGAGCAGTTTGAAGTGGGCGACGCCTCCCTCAGCAAGGAAAAGGGCCTGAACCTGGAAGGCACCCTGCGCTGGCGGGGCGACCGGGCAAGCTTCGGCATGAACGTCTTCCACACAAGCTTCTCCGACTTCATCTATCTCGCCCCGGGCGCCATCGAGGAAGACGGCGAACTGGTGACCGAGGAAGACGGCCTGCCGGTTTTCGCCTTCGTTCAGGATGACGCAACCCTTTATGGCGGCGAAATCTATGGCGAATACTACATCAACCAGGGCCCGCTGGGCGCCAACTGGAAGTTCCGTTCCGGGATTGATTATGTTCGCGGCGAACTCGACAGCGGCGGCAACCTGCCCTTCGTTCCGCCCCTGCGCGTAACCGCCGGCGCGGATGCCGACTGGCAGCGCGTGATGGTAGGCGCGAGCGTGGAATGGGCGGACAATCAGCGCCGCGTCGGCGAAGGCCAACTGGGCACCAGCGACTATACGCTGATCAACCTCAAGACCGCCCTGAAACTCTCCGAATACGGAATTGGCCGCGAGGGCACACAGCTGTTCGTGGAAGTGCGCAATGTGACAGACGAAGAGGCGCGCCTCGCCACCTCCGTTCTGCGCGACACCGTGCCCCTGCCCGGCCGCAACGTCCGCGCGGGTCTGCGGTATACGTTCTGATCTCTCACCTGCCCTCAAACAAAAGCCGCCGCAGCAGAACGCTTCGGCGGCTTTTCATTGAACTTAGTTGAGGCTCATGGTGAGCGAAGTCGAACCACGAGCCGGGAAACACTTACGTGCACCACATTTCCGGCTCGCCCTTCGACTTCGCTCAGGGTGAGCCTGTGTCAGCGCTAGATTAAACGTGGATCACGCGGCCTTCCGCATCCAGCACCGCCTCATGCATCGTTTCTGATAGCGTGGGGTGCGGGAAGACGGTGTGGATGAGGTCTGCCTCGGTGAGCTCGCCTTGCCGGGCGATGACATAGCCCTGGATCAGCTCGGTAACTTCCGCGCCGATCATATGCGCGCCGAGAAGCTCGCCGGTCTTCTTGTCGAAGATGGTTTTCACCATCCCATTCTCCGCCCCCAGAGCAATCGCCTTGCCATTGCCGATAAAGGGGAAGCGGCCGACCTTGATGTCATAACCCTTGGTTTTTGCAGCTGCTTCCGTCAGGCCCACGCTGGCGACCTGCGGATGGGAATAGGTGCAGCCGGCAATGTTTGACGCGTCAAACGGCTCGGCATGGTTTTTTCCATGGATGCCTTCGACGCAAACGATGCCTTCATGGCTGGCCTTGTGGGCCAGCCAGGGCGGGCCGGTGAGATCGCCGATGGCATAGAGGCCGGGCACGCCCGTGCGGCCGAAGCCATCGACCACGACATGGGTTTTCTCGATTTTCACGCCGAGCGCTTCAAGGCCGAGATTCTCCACATTGCCGACAATGCCGACGGCGAGGATGGCGCGGTCGAATTCCTTCGTTTCCTTCTTGCCATCTTTTGTGGTGATTTCGGCGGTGAGCGTATCTTTTCCGGGCTTCAGGTTTTCCACCTTTGCGCCAGTGAGAATGTTCATGCCCTGCTTCTTGAAATCCTTCTCGGCGAGGCCGGAGATTTCGGCGTCCTCAACGGGAAGAATGCGCTCCATCACCTCGGCAACGGTCACTTCACTGCCCAGCTCGTTATAGAAGCTCGCAAACTCGATGCCGATGGCGCCCGAGCCGATGACCAGCAGGCGCTTAGGCATCACATCCGGCGTCATGGCTTCACGATACGTCCAGACGAGCTTGCCATCTGCCTTGAGGCCCGCCTGCGGAATATCTCGGGCGCGGGCGCCGGTCGCCAGCATGACATTCTTGGCCGTATACGGCGTATCCTTGCCATCCTTGCCCTTGACGATGACCTTGGGCGCGGGCGCCCCTTTTTCCAGACGGGCCGTGCCTTCGATGACGTCGATCTTGTTCTTCTTCATCAGGAACTTGACGCCGCCCGAAAGCTGCGCGGCCACACCGCGCGAGCGTTTCACCACCGCTTCCAGATCAAAAGACGGGTTCTCGATCTTCAGGCCGAAGGATTTGGCATGCTTGGCCAGATGCAGCACCTCGGCCGAGCGCAGCAGCGCTTTGGTGGGGATGCAGCCCCAGTTGAGACAGATGCCGCCGAGGCTTTCGCGCTCGACAATCGCTGTCTTCATGCCGAGCTGGCTGGCGCGGATCGCCGCGACATAGCCGCCGGGACCGGAGCCGATGACGATGAGATCGTATTGGGTGGACATTTGCATTCTCCTTGGCCTGACGGCTCATGGTGAGCGAAGTCGAACCATGGGGCGTCCGCGCATCCTTCGACTTCGCTCAGGATGAGCTACCCGATTACTTCACCAGCTAAAGCAGCATCGCCTCGGGCGTCTCCACATAGCGCTTGAACGCCGCGAGCCATTTGGCGCCCTCTGCCCCGCCGATGACGCGGTGGTCACAGGTCAGCGTGACGCTCATGACCGTCCGCACAACGACATTGCCCTTCTCGTCCACCACGGCGCGTTTCTCGCCGGTGCCCACCGAGAGGATCATGCCTTCGGGCGGGTTGATGATCGAGGCGAAGGATTTGATGCCGAACATGCCGAGGTTCGAGATGGAGAAGGTGCCGCCCATATATTCCTGAGGCTTCAGCTTGCGTTCGCGCGCGCGGGTGGCGAGGTCTTTCATCTCTTCGGAGATTTCAGCCAGGCCCTTCTGCTCCGCCTTGAAGATCACCGGTGTGATCAGGCCGCCCTCGACCGCGACGGCAACCGAGATATTGGCGTGCTTGTGATAGGCGATGCCTTTGTCCGTGAACGACGCATTGCAGTCGGGCTCATCGATCAGGGCGAGCGCGGCGGCCTTGATCAACAGGTCGTTGACCGAGACTTTCACGCCTTCGCGCGCGGCGTTGTTGATCGCCGTGCGGGAGGTCAGCAGATTGTCGAGCGTGATGTCCACATTCAGCGGGAAATGCGGCACCTGCATGAAGCTCTGCGTCAGGCGCCTCGCGACCGTCTTGCGCATCCCGTCGAGCGGTTTCAGCTCATAGGTATCGGGCGCGTAAACGCGGTCGTCGAGGATCTGCGGCAGGATGAGGCCATCGGGCGAGGCAGGTGCAGCGGAACCTGCCGAAGCGGCCTGGGCGCCGGGCTTGGCGGCTTCCACATCGCGCTTGATTATGCGGCCATGCGGGCCGGAGCCCTTGAGAGCCTTGAGATCAATGCCTTTGTTGGCCGCGATCCGCTTGGCCAGCGGCGAGGCCTTGAGGCGCGCGCCGTCATCAGATTTTGCCGGGGCGGCCGCTTTGGCGGGCTCTGGCTTTGCCTCTTCTTTTTTGGGCTCGGGCTTCTTCTCTTCGGCTTTCTTTTCGTCTGCCTTCGGAGCGTCTTCCTTTTTCTCTTCCTTCTTCGGCGCGGCGTCCGCCGACGGCGCCTTCACGGAGGCGGTGTCTTCACCGTCTTCGGCCAGAATGGCAATGACGGCGTTGACCTTCACGCCTTCAGAGCCCTCCGGCACGACGATCTTGGCAACCGTGCCTTCATCGACGGCTTCGACTTCCATCGTCGCCTTGTCGGTCTCGATCTCGGCAATGATGTCGCCGGACTTGACGCTGTCGCCTTCCTTGACGAGCCATTTGGCCAGCGTCCCCTCTTCCATCGTGGGGCTCAGCGCGGGCATGGTGATGTTGATGGCCATGCTAGTTGTCCTCCACAATCTTTGGTGCTCCATAGCACGCGAAGCGCAAATTCCATTCCCGAGCGTTAAGAACATACATCTCTAGTGAACGGATAGATTCTGTAATATCTGGAGCATTCTGCGCAATGTTCTCTACAAGCTGCTCCTTGCAAAAGGAGGAATCTGAAGACTGCCGCACAAACTCTTCAACATCGGCACCAAGTGCCTCAATCAACTCGTCAGCAAAGCTGAAATATATCGGGTTACAGCTAACACTTCTGATCGCCTCCCCACCGCTCTCCTGAAAGTCCATTGTCAACTCGTCGCCGTCAAACAGCCAACGCTTTGCCAGCCATAGCTTGTCCGCTGGCAGCACCGAACGAGCGTCTTGCAGGTTATCTACCTTGGCAAAGAGGCTATCCCACATAACACACCTTCTTCGCCGCCTCGACGATATCATCCGCATTCGGAAGGCTTAAGGCCTCAAGATTTGCGGCGTAGGGCAACGGGACGTCTTTCTGGTGGACGCGGACCGGGGGCGCGTCGAGATAGTCGAACGCTTCGGCGACCACGGTGGCGGCGATCTCTGCGCCGACGCCCATGAAGCGCCAGCCTTCTTCGCAGCAGACGAGGCGGTTGGTTTTCTTCACGCTCTCGACGACCGTGTCGGTGTCGAGCGGGCGCAGGGTGCGCAGGTCGATCACTTCGGCGCTGATGCCCTCTTCGGCGAGGCGCTCGGCCGCCTGCAGGGCAAAGCCGACCATGCGGGAATGGGCCACGAGGGTCACATCCGTGCCTTCCCGCTTCACCGCCGCCTTGCCGATGGGGACGATGTAATCCTCCACATCCGGCACCGGGAAGGTTTGGCCATAGAGCAGTTCATGCTCGAGGAAGACAACCGGGTTGGGATCGCGGATCGCGGCCTTCAGCAGGCCCTTGGCATCGGCCGCGTCATAGGGCGCGATGACTTTCAGGCCGGGGATTTGTGCGTACCAGGCCGAATAATCCTGGCTGTGCTGGGCGCCGACGCGGCTGGCCGCGCCATTGGGGCCCCGGAACACGATGGGGCAGCCCATCTGGCCGCCGGACATGTAAAGCGTCTTGGCGGCGGAGTTGATGATCTGGTCAATCGCCTGCATGGCGAAGTTGAAGGTCATGAATTCGACGATCGGCCGCAGGCCCGCAAAGGCGGCGCCCACGCCAAGGCCGGCAAAGCCATGCTCCGTGATCGGCGTATCGACCACGCGGCGATCCCCGAATTCCTGCAGCAATTCGCGGGTGACCTTGTAGGCGCCCTGATACTGCGCCACTTCCTCGCCCATCACGAAGACGCGCTCATCCTTGCGCATCTCCTCGGCCATCGCATCGCGCAGCGCGTCGCGCACCGTGGTGTCAGTGAAGGTAGTGCCTTCGGGCAGCGAGCTGTCTTTAACGATTGCCGCGCGCGGCTGTTCCGGCGCCTTGGGCCTGGGGTCTTCCTCTTCGGGAACGGCCTTTTTCGCCTCTTTCACTTCACCTTCTTCGGATTTGGCCTCGGCCTTGTCTTCCTTCGGCTTGGAGGGCGCAGCCTTCGACACGTCTTCACCGTCGGCGGCGAGCACCGCGATGACGGCGTTGACCTTCACCCCTTCGGTGCCTTCGGGCACGACGATCTTTGCCAGAACGCCTTCGTCCACGGCTTCGACTTCCATCGTCGCCTTGTCGGTTTCGATTTCGGCGATCACGTCACCAGACTTGATCGCATCGCCCTCTTTCTTCAGCCATTTGGAGAGCGTGCCCTCTTCCATGGTGGGCGACAGCGCAGGCATTAGGATGTCTACGGACATTAATTAACTCCGGAAAACGGAAGAACTTGAAGGAAAATCATCACGAGGCCCGCCGCGCCAACGCCATAGGCCAGCGAGCGCAGGACAGGTACGCCAAACCAGTAGAGCGGCGCGAACACGAGACGAGCGAAAAAGAAGATGGCGCAGCCCAGCGCAGTCCATTCATTGGCGCGGCCAGCCGTCTCCACGATCAGGACAAGCGGCACGAACAGGCACATCGCTTCGATCATATTGGCGGTGGCGCGCTTTGCCCTGCCATAAGCAGGGCCCGCCGGCGCCAGCGCGTCTCGCGGACCCAGCAGGTCCTTGAGCGCGTACTGACGGTTTCCGGTTACGACTTCGCCGAGAATGTAGACGAGGAAGAGCGCGACCGTGGCCGAAAGCCAGGAAAGCTCAACGCTCATCACACCGCCTCTTCGATCAGAACATCCGTCCACAGCTCGCTGGGATCGGGCTCCGGGCTCTCCAGGGAGAAGTCGGCAGCCTCTTTCACGATGGCCTTGATCTCGTTGTCGATCTTCTTGAGATCGTCCTCTGTGGCGTGGCCCAACTCGAGGATCTGGCCTTTCAGGCCCTCGATCGGATCGTGGTGCGAGCGGATGTCGTCCACCTCTTCCCGCTTGCGATACTTTGCCGGGTCCGACATCGAGTGGCCACGATAGCGGTAGGTCTTCATCTCGAGGATGTAGGGGCCCTTGCCGCTGCGCGCATGCTTGACGGCCTTCTCGCCCGCCTCACGCACCGCGAGCACGTCCATGCCGTCGACCTCTTCGCCTTCGATCTCGAAGGAGATGCCGCGCTTGAACAGTTCGGTCTCGGAGGCATGGCGCTCAACGCTCGTGCCCATCGCGTACATGTTGTTCTCGATGACGTAGACCACCGGGAGCTTCCACAGCGAGGCCATGTTGAACGCTTCGTAGACCTGGCCCTGGTTTGCCGCGCCATCGCCGAAATAGGCGAGGCTGACATTATCATTGCCGCGATACTTGTTGGCGAAGGCGAGGCCCGTGCCGAGCGGCACCTGCGCGCCGACGATGCCATGGCCGCCATAGAAGTTCTTCTCTTTCGAGAACATGTGCATGGAGCCGCCCTTGCCGCGGGAATAGCCGCCGACCCGTCCGGTCAGCTCTGCCATCACCCCATTAGGGTCCATGCCGCAGGCCAGCATATGGCCGTGGTCGCGGTAACCGGTGATGACCTGGTCACCTTCCTTCAGGCAGGCCTGCATGCCGGTAACGACTGCTTCCTGCCCGATATAGAGGTGGCAGAAGCCTGCGATCTTACCCATGCCGTAAAGCTGACCGGCCTTTTCCTCGAAACGCCGGATCAGCAGCATCTCCCGGTAGAAGGCAAGCATTTCTGCCTTGGTCGCCTTTATGGGTGCCTTTTTTGCACTCTTTGGTTTTGTTGCCATAACGATGTGCCTCCCAGAGGCCTTTATGTCGCCGCAATATTGCAACGACAAGTCAGAGCATCGTTGTCAATTTGCAGAGCTGCGCTCGGGTGTGAGGAGAACGATCTCTCCAGGATATACAAATGCAAGCTTATCACGGGCCAGCGCTTCTACATAATCAGGGTCTACCGACCCTGGCGTCAGCCGCCGGATATCGACGCGCAGGCGATCAATATCCTGTTGAATATCAGCCAGTTCCGTCTTCCGGGTTTCCAGTTCGATCTGGGCATCGGTCCAACGGCCCAGCCCCTTCTCCCCCGCGAAGGCGTGGAAGGCAAAGTAGAGCACAAGCAGACTGAGCCCGAGGGCCTGAAGCCGTGAAACCATGCCTCATCCATGCCGCGCGTTGGTTAAGGCTTGATGACCATTAATGCCGGAGCCGGTTCCATAAACAGTTCGGGGCCTCGCAGGGCCCCGAATATCAGGTGTTTTCAGGCCCGGATCAGCCGGCATTGATGCGCGCAAGGCCCGCATACATGGCGATGGGGCCGAGTTCTTCCTCGATCCGAATCAGCTGGTTGTACTTTGCGATCCGGTCAGACCGGCTGAGCGAGCCGGTTTTGATCTGGCCGCAATTGGTGGCCACGGCGAGGTCGGCAATCGTCGAATCCTCGGTTTCGCCCGAACGGTGGGACATGACGGCGGTGTAGCCATGCAGGTGGGCCAGTTCGACCGCGTCCAGCGTCTCGGAAAGCGTGCCGATCTGATTGACCTTCACGAGGATCGAGTTGGCCGCGCCGCGCTGCAGGCCGATGGCCAGGCGGTCCGGATTGGTCACGAACAGGTCATCGCCAACGAGCTGCACGCGGTCGCCCAGCATTTCGGTCAGCGCGATCCAGCCATCCCAGTCGTCTTCGGCCATGCCGTCCTCGATGGAGAGAATCGGATAGCGGCCGCAGAGATCGGCGAGATACTTGGCGAACTCGTCGGAAGAGAGCGACTTGCCCTCGCCGGCCAGCTCATACTTGCCGTTCTTGAAGAATTCGGTGGAGGCCGCATCGAGGGCGAGCGCAATGTCTTCGCCGGGGCGATAGCCTGCTTTTTCGATGGACTTCATGATGAAGCCGATGGCCTCGTCTGTGGAGGCAAGGTTGGGCGCAAAGCCGCCTTCATCGCCAACATTCGTGTTGTGGCCGGCGTCATGCAGGGTTTTCTTCAGCGCGTGGAACACTTCCGCGCCCATGCGCACGGCGTCCGAGATGCTCTCGGCGCTGACCGGCATGATCATGAATTCCTGGATGTCGATCGGGTTGTCGGCATGGGCGCCGCCATTGATGATGTTCATCATCGGGGTCGGCAGGATGCGGGCATTGGCGCCGCCGAGATAGCGATAGAGCGGCAGGGCGGACGATTCGGCCGCTGCCTTGGCCACGGCCAGCGACACGCCGAGAATCGCATTGGCGCCGAGGCGGGATTTGTTGTCCGTGCCGTCCAGATCGATCATCAGCGTGTCGATCAGGCGCTGGTCGGTCGCGTCCATGCCAGCCAGTTCGTTGCAGATCTCGCCATTGACGGCTTCAACCGCCTTCAGGACGCCCTTGCCGTTATAGCGGCTCTTATCGCCGTCGCGCTGCTCATGGGCCTCGTAGGCGCCCGTTGAAGCGCCCGAAGGCACAGCGGCGCGACCCGTCGAGCCGTCGTCCAGCGTGACATCGACTTCGACCGTCGGATTGCCGCGGCTGTCGAGAATTTCGCGGGCGTGAATGTCGATGATTTCGCTCATGGAGGAGGTCCCCTTACCGGCGTTTTACGTGCAAATGAAAAGCGCCCCCTGCGAGGTGCAGGAGGCGCCGGAACCCTTAGGCTGGTGCGCTTATCAGCGCAACCGGGGCGAACTAGATTTCGTCGCTCGGCTCGAGGATCTGTTTGCCGCGATACATGCCGGTTTTCAGGTCGATGTGGTGCGGACGGCGAAGTTCACCCGAGTTCGCGTCTTCGATGTAGGTGTTCATCGCCAGACGGTCATGCGAGCGGCGCATGCGGGTGCGCGATTTCGATTTCTTACTCTTGGGGACTGCCATGGCACTGCTTCCGGAATCTGGTGGGTCCGCGCCCAATTGGGACGGCGGGAAAGCGCGCCTGTTAACGCAGGCAAATGAGGATGGCAAGCACGAAACGGCATCAATTTCAGCGCCCGCTGGCTTATCCCCCGCAAATACAAAATGGCCGGCCAATAAGGCCGGCCAAGGTATGCAAGAAGGACGTCAGCCCTTTGCCCTGGCAATCTGCCGGATTGGCTCTGCGCTGACAGCTTCAGTTAATAAGGGATTGAGTCTGAATATTGGCGCAGCGGTGTTGTTATTTGGGGTTCACATTGGCGATCACTCGCCTGTGAGGGGCAAATGCAGCCGGTTGCCGGAGAATGGCCTGCAACCACCGGAACGGCCCGCGCAGCCATATCCCTCCGGCGCGCCCCCCGGCATCAGTCTTCCTCGGGGCGCGTGAAGATCGCCTCGAGACTGCGCAAATTCATTCCGTTTTTCAGGTAGTTGGCCGGCGTCAGGTTTACAGCCTTGATGACGCCGCGCTCCACTTCGATCCCCTGCCCGCTCTCGGCCGGCACCAGGTCGAAATCGAGAATGTTGATACAGCCGGTATCCTGCTCAAAACCGGCACTGGCGCCCAGCGGCGCGCCGATCACATCCGCCAGCAGCATCCGGTTCACGACTTCGTGTGCCACCACCAGCGCCGTCGCCCAGCCCGGCCGCAGCAGAAGCGCCGCCAGCCCCTCTCGGATGCGAATCAGTGCGTCGGCGAATCGCTCCCCGCCCGGCAGGAAGGCCGCCTCCGGCTCGCCCGCCTGCTCAAAGGTAAAGGTCATCACCGCGGCCAGATGCTCGGCTGAATGAAAATCCATGTAGCTGCCCGAGCGCAGCTCGCCGAAACGGGGGTCTTCCTCCAGCGGCGGCGCATTGGGATGCTCGGCCAGCACGAACTCCGCCGTCTGCCGCGTCCGCGCCAGGCCGGAGCAGAGGGCGAGGTCGAAATGCACTTCCGAGAGGGCAATCCCGGCGGCGCGCGCTTCCTCAATGCCGCGCTCGGTCAGCGTGGCCACCTTGGGGTCGCGCGCGGCGCGCACGGCAGCAGACGTGTAGTCCACAAAGCCGTGCCGCATCAGATAGATGCGCCGCCGCCCGGTGGTGCCGGGCAGCGCGCTCATCAACGCGAAACGCCCCAGTCTTTCAGGATCGCTTCCGTATGCTCACCCAGGCCCGGCGGGCGGCCCTGGATGGCCCCCGGCGTTTCGGAGAAGCGCGGCGCCGGCGCGGGCTGAACCACGCCTTCGATCTCGACGAAGGTACCGCGATCGACATTGTGCTTGTAGCTCGGCGCATCCGCCATCGAGAGCACGGGCGCGTAGCAGATGTCGGTGCCTTCCATGATGGCGTTCCACTCGGCCTGGGTCTTGGTCTTGATGACGGCCATGACCTTCTGCTTCAGCTCGGGCCATTTGGACTTGTCCATCTGGGCATCGAATGCCGGGTCTGTCAGGCCCGCCTTCTCGCGCAGGATCGCGTAGAATTGCGGCTCGATGGAGCCGATGGACACCCATTTGCCGTCCTTGGTTTCGTAGGTGTCGTAGAAGTGCGCCCCGCCATCGAGCATGTTGGCTTCGCGGTCGTCGGTCCACACGCCCATGGCGCGCATGCCCCAGAACATCGCCGTCAGCGACGCGGCGCCGTCAGACATCGCCACATCGATCACCTGGCCCTTGCCGCCATTCTTGACGTTGATGATCGCCGCCAGCACGCCCATCGCGAGATACAGCGCGCCGCCACCATAATCGCCGACAAGGTTGAGCGGCGGGCGCGGACGGCCATCGCCATCGCCCATCGCATGCAGAGCGCCGGTGATGGCGATATAGTTGAGGTCATGGCCGGCCGAATGGGAGAGCGCGCCGGTCTGGCCCCAGCCGGTCATGCGGCCGTAAACGAGCTTCGGATTGCGCGCGAGCGCCACATCCGGGCCCAGCCCGTTGCGCTCCATCACGCCGGGACGGAATCCCTCGATCAGGGCGTCAGCCTGCGCGATCAGCTTCAGGGCAACTTCCACGTCTGCCGGGTCTTTCAGATTCAGCCCGATCGAGCGGCGGCCACGGCCCACCACATCTTCGGCGCGGCCCGGCTTGCCATTGCCCGGACGGTCGATGCGGATCACATCCGCGCCCATATCCGACAGCAGCATACCGCAAAACGGCCCAGGCCCGATGCCGGCAAATTCCACAATTCTGACGCCCGCGAGCGGTCCCTGAGCCATGAGAGGTCTCCCTGATGTCCTGTTTGTAATGGTCGAGTTAGCGGAACTTTAAGGGGGCTCGGCGCAAAAGGAAGGGGTGCCGCAGCGTCGCTCGCGGCTATTGTGTACGAGTTTTCAGCAAGTATTCAGGCGCGTATCCGCATGCTGGATTTTTCCTTCTACGACCCGCCGATCGAGGTCGCTGCCACCAGCCCCCGTCTGGAGATGATCGTGTCGCGCCTGAAGTCCGCTGGCCTGCGTCCCTATACGGCCCCTGCCGATGTAGATTTCTCTGCGGCCGACCCGCTGCTGGTGGACATGGAAAGCGCTGCGCCGGAAACGCTGGAACGGCTGCGCCGCGCCGGAATGATCGGCGGCGTCCCGCGCCAGATCGTGCTGCTGAACACGTCCGGCCAGAGTACCCCCCGGATTGAGGGCGCCCTGCACCTGCGGCTCGACAAGGATCTCTCCACCTTGCGCAGCCGCCTCGCCGCGCTGGCTCGCCGCGCCAGTCGCCTGCGGGAAGCCGCCATCCGCCGGGCCACCGCCGAAGGGCTGGGGGCAAAGCTGCCACCGGCAGATGTCAATGCAGTGCCCGCGCTGCTCTATCTCGGCGATGGATCGCCTTTCTTCCTGTCGCTGCAGGGCGCCCTGCGTCATCGCGGCGTGGAGATCACCGCCGCCCTTTCCCGCCCCACCGCGCGCCAGCACATGACCAGCAAGCGCTTCGCCGCCGCGCTGATCGATCTCAGCATGGCGCATGAAGAAGCCAGTGGCATGGGCCGATGGATTTCCGAGGAAGACGGCCTTGCGGGCCTGCCACTGATCGTCATCAGCCGTCCGCAGGCGGAGTTTACCGAGCGTGAGCTTGCCCTGCTGAGCCACGCGACCGACATCATCGATCCGGCCACGGATGATGACGCTATCGTCACCGCAGTCGAGGCCCAATGCCACCGCCTGCACGCGAGCGCGCCGATGATGCCCCTGCCGGGCCTTTCTGCCCTGACGGTCACCGATCTTGCCACCGGCCTCTTCACGCGCGGTTTCTTCGATGCCCACCTGCCCCGCCAGATGCAGATTGCACACGAGCAGGCCGAGGCGCTTTCGGTTCTCACCATCCGCCTGGACGCCGAGGCGGCAAAATCCATTCCCGCGCAGAAAGCTGCCGGCGAAGTGATCGCCAGTCAGATCCGGGACACGGACTGCGCCGCCTTGGCAGAGCCTGGCGTATTCGTCATTTCGCTGCCCGCGACCCCCTATCGCGGCGGCGTGCGCCTTGCCGAACGCATCGGCGAAGCCATGGACCGTTCCGGAAACCCGGCAAATCTCAGCTGGCGCGTCACCGAACGGCGCAGCTACCACACGCCGCAAACGCTGATCTCAACGGCCCTGATCGGCCCTTTCGTGCGCACACGGATCGCTGCGTAAGCAGCTCGCCGCTCAGTCTTCGCTGAGCAGGCCGCTTTTCATCGGCTTCTTCCATTTGTCTTCCGGCGCGGCTGCCTGGCGTGAGGGCATGGCGGCCACGGCATCGGTCGAAGCGGGCGAGACAATGCCGCAGGCCGCTTCCAGTTCGCGCAGGAAGGCCTTGGCGCCGGAAAGCCGCCGCTCCGGCGTGCCGCCGAGGCCGGAATGTACCAGCTTGGAATCCGGGCGCAATTTCATCTGCGCGGGCCGTGTGCGGACAATCTGCATCAGCTTTTGCGGGTCCATCACGGTGTCCGGCCGGAAGGCGAACACCGCCCCCTTCTCCCCGGCATCCAGCTTGGAAATGCCGAGCGCCTTGCAGGAAACCTTGATCGCGGTGACGTCCAGCAACTGCCGCGTCTCATTCGGCAGCGGGCCAAACCGGTCAATCAGCTCCGCCGCAAAGGCTTCGCGGTCCTGCGCCGTCACGATGTCCGACAGGCGCCGGTAGAGCGACAGACGCACATTGAGATCATCCACATAATCTTCCGGGATCAGCACCGCGACGCCCAGATTGATCTGCGGTGACCAGTCGTCGGCCACATCCGCCTCATCCGTCGCCCCGGCGCGCAGCGCCTTGACCGCATCTTCCAGCATCGACTGGTAAAGCTCGACGCCCACCTCTTTCACCTGGCCCGACTGCTGATCGCCGAGCAGGTTACCTGCCCCGCGCATGTCAAGATCATGGCTCGCCAGCTGGAAGCCCGCACCAAGAGAATCGAGCGACTGCAGCACTTTGAGGCGCTTCTCCGCGCTCTCGGTGATCACCTTGTCCTTGGGCGTCGTAAAATACGCATACGCACGGAGTTTGGACCGGCCGACCCGCCCGCGCAGCTGATACAGCTGGGCAAGGCCAAACATGTCGGCGCGGTGGATGAGCAGCGTGTTCGCGCGCGGAATGTCCAGCCCGCTTTCCACAATCGTGGTCGACAGCAGCACATCATATTTGCCCTCATAGAAGGCAGTCATGATGTCTTCCAGTTCGCCCGCCGCCATCTGGCCATGCGCCACGATGAAGGACACCTCCGGCACATGCGTGCGCAGGAAATTTTCCAGCTTGTCGAGATCGGTGATGCGCGGCGCCACATAGAATGCCTGCCCGCCGCGATACTTCTCGCGCAGCAGTGCCTCGCGCAGCGTGACGGTATCTTCCTCGGTGATGTAGGTACGCACCGACAGCCGGTCCACGGGGGGCGTCGCGATGATCGAGAGATCGCGAATGCCGGTCAGCGCCATTTGCAGCGTACGCGGAATAGGCGTCGCCGAAAGCGTCAGAACGTGTACGTCCGATTTCAGCTCCTTCAGGCGTTCCTTGTGCTTCACGCCGAACCGCTGTTCCTCGTCCACGATCATCAGGCCGAGACGCTTGAACTTCATCTCCTTGGCAAGCACGGCATGGGTGCCGACCACCACATCCACGGTCCCTTCGGCAAGGCCATCGCGCGTCTCCGCCGCTTCCCGCGCGCTGACAAAGCGCGACAGCGGGCGCACATTCAGCGGCCAGCCGGCAAAGCGTTCCTGGAAGGTCTTGAAATGCTGCCGCGCGAGCAGCGTGGTCGGCGCAATCACGGCCACCTGTTTGCCATTCATCGCCGCCACGAACGCGGCGCGCAGCGCAACTTCCGTCTTGCCGAAACCTACATCGCCGCAGCCCAGCCGGTCCATCGGCTTGCCGGAGGAGAGGTCTGCCAGCACATCCTCGATGGCCGAAAGCTGGTCGTCGGTTTCCTCATAGGGGAAGCGCGCGGCAAACTCCTCATAGAGCCCCTGCCCGCCCTGCACGGCATCGGCGCGCTTCAGTTCCCGGGCCGCTGCGATCTGCATGAGCTCGGCGGCCATTTCCAGAATGCGCTTCTTGGCCTTGGCCTTGCGCGTCTGCCAGCCAGCCCCGCCCAGCTTGTCGAGGTGGCCCTCGGCATCTTCAGAGCCATACCGGCTGATAAGGTCGATATTCTCTACCGGGATGAAAATCATGTCGCCGCCGGAATATTCCAGCTGCAGACAGTCATGCGGCGCGCCGGTCACTTCCAGCGTCTTCAGGCCCACATATTTGCCCACGCCATGATCGACATGAACCACCAGATCGCCCGGCGTCAGAGAGGTGGCGTCCGTAATGAAGCTCGCCGACTTCCGCTTGCGGCGCGGAGCAGCCAGGCGATCCCCCAGCACGTCGGCCTCCGAAATCATCGCCAGATCCGGAAGGTTGAACCCCTCCTCGATGGGCACCTCAGCCACCGTGAAGTCGGTCTTCTTCGCCGCTTCCAGCGTATGCACCTGCGCCAGCCCCGTCAGCCCGTGATCGGTCAGCACATTGATCAGGCGGTCGGCAGAGCCGGTGGACCAGGCCGCAAACACAACGGGTTTGCCGCTGGCATAAAGCGCGCGCGCATGGGCGATCACGGTCTCGAAGATGTTTTCGTCCGTCCTCAGACGTTCAGGTGCAAAGTCGCGCCCCCGGCGCCCACCCATGTCAAACGTGTTGGGCGAAGGCTCTGCCGGCGAGAAACGCACAACGGCATGCGTTGCCAGCAAGTTGTCGAGTTCTTCAACGTCGAGATAAAGCCGCCCCGGCGGCAGAACGCGCGCCTTGCGGATGTCGCCGCCGCCCGCTTCCAGGCGCGCGGCGTAATAGTCGGCGGCCTGCGCCAGGCGCTCATGCGCCGCCTCGCTGGAAAGATGGCCCAGCGCGAAAAGGGCGCCCTCACCGACATAGTCAAACAGCGTATCAAGCCGCGGATGGAACAGCGCCAGCCAGGATTCCACGCCCTGCCGGCGGATCGAGGCGCGCGCGGCTTCATACATCTGATCGCCCGAAGGCGGCCCGAATGTTTCCAGAAACCGGTCGCGGAAGGCGGCCAGCACATTGTCATTGAACAGGATCTCGCTGACCGGCGCAAAGGTCACCGCCTCTGCCTTGCCGGTGGAGCGCTGGGTCTCAGTGTCGAAGGTGCGGATCGTTTCCAGCACATCGCCGAAAAAGTCGAGCCGGAAGGGCTCTCCGGCAGTCGGCGGAAAGATATCGATAATCCCTCCGCGCACGGCATATTCACCTTGTTCGCGCACCGTGCCGGCGCGGATATAGCCATTGAAGGCCAGGTATTCGGTCAGGTCATTCGCCTTCACCGTTTCGCCTGCGCGGATCGAGAGGGAGGCCTTTCTCAACGTCTCCACCGGAGCTGCCCGCTGCACCAGCGAGCCTGCCGTGGTGATCACCAGCAGGGGCCCCTGCGCCTTCTCATAGCGCGAAATACGGGCAAGCCCCGCGCAGCGCCGCGCAGCCACCGCCGGCGTGGGGCTGATCCGGTCATATGGCAGCACGTCCCAGCCCGGCAGGTCCACCTGCTCCAGCCGCGGCGCCGCAAACAGCGCCATCCGCCGCGCCGCCTGGGCGAGGCGGTCATCCCGCGCCACATAGACGCCGACCCCGCCACGCTTCTGCAGCGCCTCGCAGAATGTGATCAGGTCCGCGCCAAATGGCGCGCCAGCAAAAGCGGAAGGGCCGCTCGAGGATGAAAGGACATCAGCGGGGGTCATGGGCATCTCGTTCTGGGTGGCCGCCTGAAAGGGTCAACCACCTCTGGGGGCGTAGCGGAAGCCGATCAGCTGGTCCAGCACCGGACCCTTGTGTTTCTCAGGCACCGGCTCCTGCCCCACCAGCCAGGCAAAGATCTCCCAATCGGGCACGTCCAGCAGGCGCTCGAACTCATCGAGCCCCTCCTCGTTCATCGCGCCGAGCGCTTCGTCGGCAAAGCTGCCCATCAGAAGGTCCAGCTCCCGGAAGCCCCGTCTCCAGGCGCGGAATTTCAGCTTGCTGCGGCGGGTATCGTCCATGAAGCCTCTGGTCCTTCTGCAAGCCGGGCAAAACTCCAACGCCGTTGGAGTTTTGCTGGAGTTTTTGGCCCGCCCGTTGGAGGACGGTTGGAGTTTTTTTCGCGCCCTTATCCACGGGACAGGCGCGCGGCTATCCACCTAGTTTCGCTGCCCCCGAAAGGCAATTGAAGCGCGGCAGATTGTTCGCTGGCCCGGCGCCGCGTAAACTCTCCGGCGATGCGAGACGAGCGACTCTTTCCGCTGTTTGCCGGTCTTGAGACGCTTACGGGCGTCGGGCCCAAACTGACGCCCCTGCTGCAGAAGCTGGTGGGCGGCACGACCGTATGGGATCTGCTCCTCCACCTGCCCGACCGCTGGCTGGACCGGCGCGTGCGGGAGAGCTTTGCTGACACGGTGGCCGGCGAAATTGCCACCGTCCAGGGCGAGGTCCACGCTTACCATCAGCCCTTCAACGACCGTTCCCCGCACCGCGTCCAACTCGTTGATTCCAGTGGCTTTCTGACCCTCGCCTTCTTCCGCGCAGACCCGCGCTGGATGAAATCGCAATTCCCGGTGGGCGCCATGCGGATCGTTTCCGGCAAGGTCGAGGAGTATCGCGGCGAGCGCCAGATCACCCATCCGGACTTCGTAATCGACCCCGCCAAGGGCGAGGCCCCGCCTATCGTCGAGCCGATCTATCCGCTCACCGCCGGGCTCACCAATCGCCGCGTCCACACGCTGATCCTGCAGGCGCTGCAACACGTTCCGGCAGACCTGCCGGAATGGGCAGACAAGCATCTGGTGGCACAGAAAGGCTGGCCTGCCTTCCACGATGCCCTCGTCTGGCTGCATGACCCGCCCGCCTATGACGAAGACCGCTTCGCGCTGGCGCGGGAGCGGCTGGCCTATGACGAAGCCCTGGCGCGCGAGTCTGCTTTCGCCCTGGCCCAGGCCGCCCGCCGCCTGCGGCCTGCCCCGATCATCAAGGCGCCGCCCAGCGCGGTGAACCGCCTGATCGACGCGCTGCCCTATCGGCCCACGGGCGCCCAGATGCGCGCAGCCGCTGACATCAGCTCAGACATGACGCGCGGCTATCCGATGCGCCGCCTGCTGCAGGGCGATGTGGGCTCCGGCAAGACGCTGGTGGCCGCTTTTGCCGCTGTGGAGGCCGCCGCCGCAGGCTTCCAATCAGTCTTCATGGCGCCGACCGAAGTGCTCGCCCGCCAGCAGTTCGACACGCTCGATACCCTGCTTTCGCCCCTCGGCTACACGGTCGCCGCCCTCTCGGGCCGGGACCGCGGCGCCGCGCGGGAAGCGACTCTGATGGGCCTGGCTGACGGCTCCATCCAGATCGCGGCAGGTACCCACGCCCTCTTTCAGGAAGCGGTCAGCTTCCGCAATCTCGGCCTGATCATCGTCGATGAGCAGCACCGCTTCGGCGTGTCGGACCGGATGAAACTCGCCGGCAAGGCCGACAGCCCGCATATGCTGGTGATGAGCGCCACCCCCATTCCGCGCACGCTGGCGCAGGCTGTCCATGGGGACCTGGATGTGTCGATCCTCGACGAGAAGCCACCGGGGCGCAAACCTGTGGAAACCCGCGCGGTGCCGGATACGCGCCTGGAAGACGTGATAGAAGCCATTGGCCGCGCCCTGAAGCGCGGCGAGCGTGCCTTCTGGGTCTGCCCGCGTGTGGATGTGGACGACGATGATTCCTCTGCCGTGGCGCGCCATGCGGCGCTGGCAGATGAGCTGAACGTCAAGGCGGGCCTCGTCCATGGCCGCATGAAACCCGCCGAAAAGGATGCCGCGCTGGAAGATTTCCGCACCGGCAAAACCCGCATCCTTGTGGCCACGACCGTGATCGAGGTGGGCGTGGATGTTCCCGAGGCGACGATCATGGTGATCGAGCGTGCCGAAGGCTTCGGCCTTGCTCAGCTGCACCAGCTGCGCGGACGTGTCGGCCGCGGCGACAAGCCCGCCTTCTGCATCCTGCTCTACCGCCCGCCGCTGGGCGAGACCGCGCGCGAGCGGCTGGACACCCTGCGGCGCACCGAAGACGGCTTTGAAATTGCCGAGGCCGATTTCCGCCTGCGCGGCGCCGGTGACGTTCTCGGCGTGCGTCAGGCCGGCGCTACCGACTATCGTGTGATCGACCTCGCCAAACACGGGGCCTTGCTGGAGATTGCCCGCAAGGATGCCGAAGCGGTTCTGGCGGGCGATCCGGACCGGAAAGGCCAACGCTGGCAGGCGTTGCGGATCGCGCGGGAACTGCTGACCCCGAAACTGGCACAAGGGCCGGAAAGCAGCTCCTGACCTGTCTATTTCGCTGGCGCGGGCGACGGCCAGTCGGGCAAGACCAGACCATTCGAGATGATAGCCTTGGCCCCTTCTTCGAGGGTCATATCCAGCCGGATGACCTTGGATTCCGGAAGATAGATCAGGAACCCGCCCGTCGGGTTGGGCGTGGTGGGTACGAACACGCCGATATAATCGGACCCCAGCTTCGCCTCCAGTTCACCCCGGACCTTGCCGGCCACAAAGCCAATGCACCAGGCGCCTTCCTTGGGGTATTCGATCATCACGACTTCGCGGAACTGGCCGCTGGCATTCGTCTGGAAGACATCCCGGATCTGCTTGAACACCGAATAGATGGACCGCACGAAGGGCACGCGCGCCATCACCCTGTCGGTCGTATCGACCACATATTTGCCGAGGAAGTTTGTGGCGATTGCGCCCAGAAGCGTCAGGAAGACCAGCAGGATGATCAGGCCGAACCCTGGCACGGCATAATCAAGGTAGGTTTCAGGCCGCAGACCCGCCGGCAGGATCGGGACCACCCAGCTGTCGATCAGCTTGATGAAGAAATCGAGGATGGCAAAGGTCGCCACCATCGGCAGGGCAATCAGCATCCCCGCCACGAAACGCGCCCGCAGCCAGGCGAGCGGGCCTGGCTTGGGCGGCACGTTCACCACAACGATACCGTAGTCGGGCTTTTCGTTCTCTGACATCTTCTGACCCTGTGACGCTGCGGCCTTCCTCTGGGTTACCGCTTGGCGCGCCCCTTCTTCCGCGTAATTGTGGCGAAGATGGGAACCGCGAACGACATAGAAAAGGGCCTGAGTGATTGGGCCAGCGAGCATTATGGCGCAGCCGCTGCGATTGCCGGCCTGCGCCGGCTATCGGGAGGCGCCAGCCAGGAAACCTGGGCCTTTGAAGTGGAGGCCGGCGAGAAAAGCGAGCCGCTGATTCTGCGCCGCGCGCCCGGTGGCACGGCTGCAGCCCGCAGCTCCGAGGCCATCACGCTGGCGATCGAAGCGGCGCTGCTGGAAGCAACGGATAAGGCAGGCGTGCGGGTGCCTGGCGTGCGGCATGTATCGCCGCCCGGCTCTGCGCTCGGCGAAGCCTTCGTGATGAAGCGGGTGGCCGGCGAAACACTGGGCCGGAAGATCCTGCGGGACGCAGAGTTTGAAACAGCCCGCGCGCGGCTGACCCAGCAATGCGGTGAAGCGCTGGCACGCATCCATTCGGTGCCGCTGAGCGGCGTTCCCAAATTGCCCACCAGCCTCGGGCGAAACCAGATCGACAAGTACGAAGCCGTCTACCGCGAATTCAACCTGCCCCGTCCGGTCTTCGAACTCGCCTTCGCCTGGCTGAAGGATAATGAGCCCGAACCGGCTGATCCGGTTCTGGTGCACGGGGATTTCCGCCTGGGGAATCTCATCGTGGATGAAAACGGCCTCGCCGCCGTGCTCGACTGGGAACTCGCCCATATCGGCGATCCGCGCGAAGACATCGCCTGGCTCTGCGTCAATTCCTGGCGCTTTGGCCAGACGGAAAACCGCGTCGGCGGCTTTGGCCAGCTCGATGAGTTGCTGGATGCCTATGCTGCCGCCGGCGGCGCCCGCTATCGCCCGGCCGATATCGACTGGTGGGAAATCATGGGCAGCCTCAAATGGGGCGTCATGTGCATGACCATGTACGGCGCCTTCAAGACTGGCGCGGACCCCAGCGTCGAGCGCGCCGCCATTGGCCGCCGCGTGTCTGAAAACGAAATCGATCTCATCAACCTGTTTGAGGGACTTGGACGCCATGCATGACGCCCCCTCCGCCAAGGAACTGATCGAGGCGGTCAAGTCCTTCCTGGACAAGACCGCCATGGTCCAACTGCAGGGACACGCTGCCTTCCATGCCCGCGTCGCCTCCAACGCGCTCGCCACAGTGCTGCGCGAAATGGAGCAGCGGCCGGGCGCAGAGGCCCGCGAGCGGGATCGCCTGCAGGCGCTTTTGAAGTCGGATGAGACAGATGTCGGCGCGCTGAACCGCAAGCTCTGTGAGGAAATCCGGACCAAGCGGGTTGACCTAAGCACCCCGGGCCTGTTGACCCACCTAAAATCGACCACAATTGATCAATTGTCTGTCGATCAGCCGGGCTATTCGGGACTTCGTACCGCAGCCCGCTAACATGCGAGGTTGAGATGAATAAGTTTGTTCTGTTCGGTGGTGGCGCGCTCTTGCTGGCCGCAGGCGGCGTGGCCGCGTGGATGCTGATGTCTGCCCCGGAGCCGGAACCGGTTCATCTCGATCCCTACGATTATTCACAGGCCGAGAGCTGGGACGTGAAACCCGCCGAGCAGCCGCCCGCCGTCTGGGACAGTGGCTGGGCCATTGATGTGATACAGCTGGCAACAGATACCCGCCGCGACGCCGAAGACATCGCCGCTGCGCTGGACGCCATCGGCCCGGTCTATGCGCCCAAACTGCGCGCACCGAACTTCGCCGAGGACGCAGCCGCGGCGCTGCAGGAATATCTGGAAGTGAACAATAACGGCCGCGCCTTTGTCATTGCCAGCAACCAGCCCCTGCCTGCCAGTACGGTACCGGTCATCAATGCCGATCCCATGGTTCGCGCGCGCTTTGGCGGCTTGCTGCTGCTGGATGGCCAGGAAACCGCCTTTGCACCCGGCGTGAACCCCGCCAGCGTCTGCTCGGACCGGTTTGGCGCAGGCGAAGTCTGCGCCGCTCCGGTCGAAATCAAGCGGACGGATGGCGAATGGGTCATCGCTGGCGAGGGCCCGGCCGGCGGCGCCGTGATCGACGGCTTTGCCGACTGGCTGGACGGAAGCGCGCCAAAACTGGCCGAGCCGCTGGGCGATCTGGAGGAGGTGGAAATCATCGACATCCGCCGCCCCGGTCAGACAGACTAGGCTGGCCCGGCTAGCTCGCCTTGGCTGCAGGCTGGTTTTCCGGCGCGGCCAGCACGAAAGGCTCCAGTCCCCGGCACGCTGCATCAACTGCCAGAAGCCGCGGGAATGCGGCCAGGTCCACCTTGAACCGGCGGGCATTGGCCATCTGCGGGATGAGGGCGATTTCGGCAATGCCGGGCGCCTCGCCAAACAGGAAGTCCCTGCCCGCTGAGGCCTGCGCCATCTCCTCCAGCGCCCTGAACCCTCGGACGATCCATTCGGCATACCAGCGCGAAATGGCGGCCTCATCGGCCCCGAATTCCTTGCGCAGATAGGCAAGCGGGCTGAGATTGTTGAGCGGGTGGATATCGCAGGCGATGACATCAGCAAATGCCCGCGCCTGCAGCCGCGTCCACGGATCTTCCGGCAGCAGGGCCGGGCCTTCCAGCGCCTCGTCAATCCACTCGATGATCGCCATGGACTGCCCTGCGACCCGGCCATCTACCTCGATGGAAGGCACGCGCATCTGCGGATTCAGGCTGCGATATTCATCCGTAAGCTGTTCATCCACGCCGCCCAGAATGTTGATCGGCACAAGGTCGTAGGGCGCGCCCTTCAAATTGAGCGCAATGCGCACCCGGTAGGCGGCCGAGGAGCGCCAGTAATCATAAAGACGGATCATGCGATATCTTCCAGCTTAAGTACGCTCAGCAATTCCTCGCGGGCAATGCGGCATTCATCCGCGAATGCCGGATCAGCAAGATCAGCCGGGGACAGACGATCCCGATAGGTTTTCCGAATGACGTCCTGCAGATCGTCAATCAGTTCCTCATCGAGCAGCACGCCCGAATGGCATTCGGAGAGCTCGTCCTGCGTCATCACCACACGCAGGCGCAGGCAGGCCGGGCCGCCCCCGTTGCGCATCGACTGGCGCACATCCACGAACTCAACTCTGCCGATCGGGCCGTTGCCTGCCACCATCTGTTCACAGAAACGGCGGGTAGATTGCGTTTCCTGCGCTTCAATGGGTGCCACGAGCACCAGTCTGTCTTCGTCGGGGAACTGGAGCAGCTGGGAATTGAAGAGGTAAGACCGGATCGCGTCTTCCAGCGGCACTTCGGCTTCGGGCACCATGATGGGCTTCAACTCGAACAGGCCATCGCCTGCCCGGCGCAGCGCTTCCAGCGTGCCACGGGTATCCTCGAACGCCGCCTCATGGAAGAACAGCGTATCCAGCGCGCCGACGCAGACCACATCATTGTGAAACGCCCCCGCCTCAATCGCGCGTTTGGCCTGCCGGGCAAACACAGTCCGCCCTTCGTTCAGGCCATGCGACCGCGCGATGGACTGCGCCGCAAGCAGTGTCTGGCGGGCCGGAAAGCCGGAAACCATCTCGCCCGCTTCCCGGCCATACACAAACAGTTCCACGCCTGCGCCCCCATGCTCTGCACTCAAACGAACGTGATTTGCCGCGC
The DNA here is from genome assembly GCF_000685315.1 of Hyphomonas polymorpha PS728. Lineage (GTDB taxonomy): Bacteria > Pseudomonadota > Alphaproteobacteria > Caulobacterales > Hyphomonadaceae > Hyphomonas > Hyphomonas polymorpha. Next base: position 5,633 of record NZ_ARYM01000006.1, on the reverse strand, counting down.
CTTCGTCGGAGAAATCCGAATGGGACGGCAGGGCGCCATGAACGGCAAACCTGTGATCCCCGGAAAAGATCGAGATCAGCGTCGTCGTTGTGTCGGGATGCTCAAGGCTGCGATGGAGCATGGTGGAAAGGTTTGCGGGCGTGAAATGCAGCAAGCCATCTGCGGTGTCTGCCGAAGGCGATACTGTGGCGGCATTCGCCGTCCACATACTGCTCGCCGAATAGGCTGCTTTCAGAAGCCGCGGCGCGATCTTTCCGGCCGCCTCAATGATGTCAGCATCAGAACCGGAGAAACCGGCCGATACGAGCAGATCAAAATTCGGACGGGGCAAAGGCGGCAACACCCCCTGCACGAGCCCCGCCCGCACAAGAAAGCGCATCTTTTCCAAACCCTGGATCGCGGCCTCGCGCGGGTTTGAAACATCCCCCGCATTGCGCGAACTTGCCAGGTTTCCGTCTGACAGGCCGCCATAGTTATGGCTCGGCCCGATCAGCCCATCAAAGTTGACTTCAACCGCGAGCGTCATGCCTCAGCCTCTACAATCCAGGCTGCCGCCTTGAGCCGTGTACGGCCATCCTCTCCGGCAAGCTCCTTGAGCCGGGCGACAACAGCGCCTTTCACAACGTCCGGGTCGATCCCCTGCTCGGTAATGGCGCGCGACAGCGGCCCCATCTCCAGCATGAATTCCGCGGTATCCTCTGCTGAAGCGCCGGGCAGAACCAGATCACCGTCCCAGGGGGTAATCGAAATGTTGGACCAGCCGCTTTCCGTCAGTATACGGGTAACATAATCCGCTGCCCCAAACGCGAATGGGCCGGGGGTGCCCGGCTGAGGCGGCGCGGGCGGTGTATTCAGAAGGTGCATCGCGGCCTGCAGGGGCGCCAGGGCCCAGGTGTTTTCCGCAAGCGGCCGCCAACATGCAAACCGCAGGCGGCCTTTGGGTTTTACACCGGCGCGGATATTGGCAAACGCGGCCACCGGATCGGCAAAGAACATCACCCCGAACCGCGAGATGACCAGATCGACAGGCTGCGCCGGCCGCCACACTGCGGCATCTGCCACCACAAACTCGATCCCCGCGCCCACAGCGGCCGACCTCTGCTTGGCCAGCTCGATCAGCGGGGCGGACACGTCGACGCCGGTAACCGATACGTTCACGGCGCTGGCCGCCACATTCAACGAAAGCGCCCCCGCGCCGCAGCCGATATCGATGACGGCCTGCCCCGGCCCCGGCAGAACCGGCGAAATGATCACATCGACAAAGGGCGACAGCATCACATCCATTCTGTCTGCGTCGCGCACCCATTTGCGGCCTGCCGGGCCATTCCAGTACTCAATCTGCGAGGTGTTATCCATTTTCTTGTCTCCTCTCAGTCCGGGAAGCCCGGCGCAGTCATCCGCGCGGCCTTCGGGGCAAGTTGGCTCGCCTGCGGCCAGGCGCTGTAATCGGCAGCATAATACGCCCCCGGACGGAAATTCCCCGATAGCCCTGGCCCACCAAACGGCATGGCGCCGCTGGCCCCTGCAGTCGGCCGGTTTCTGTTGAGCACGCCCGCGCGCATCTCACTATAGGCCCGCGCCCATAGCGCGTCATCATCGCTGACAAGGCCGCCGGAGAGACCATATTTGGTGGCATTCGCGCGCAGAATGGCCTCATCGAAATTCGCCGCGCGGCTTACCTGGATCAACGGCCCGAAAAGCTCCTCATCCGGAATATCCTGAGTCTCAGTTACATCTACTATTCCCGGCGAAACAAAGCCCGTTCCCTGCGCGCCCGTTTCCAGCGGCAAGATAGCCCTGGCGCCCTTCGACAGGAGCATCTGGTAAAACTCGGCCGCCTGCGCAGCAGCCCGGTCAGAGACCAGCGGACCCATGAATATTCCGGGCTCATTCCAGGCGCCGGCGCGAATGCCCCTGGCCCGCGCGGCGACAGCGTCAATTACGGCATCCCCGAACGCGCCTTCCGGCAGGATCAGGCGGCGCGCGCAGGAGCAGCGTTGGCCGGTTGTGAGGTAGGCCGATTGAGCAGCGATATCAGCCGCTGCGTCCACATCCGCAGGATCCCAGACAATCAAAGGATTATTGCCGCCCATTTCCAGCGCCAGAATGACATCCGGCCGGCCCGCAAAATGCCGATGGAAGAACACGCCCGTGGCTGCAGACCCGGTGAACAGCAGCCCGTTGAGCGGCTGATCAATCAGCGCTGCGCCGGTGTCACGTCCTCCGTGGACGATGTTTATGCATCCTTCGGGAAGCCCGGCAGCGGCAAAGGCGTCTGCCATGATCTCGGCTACGGAAGGGGCCAGTTCAGACGGCTTGAAGACGCAGGTATTGCCCGCCAGCAATGCCGGCACGATATGCCCATTCGGCAGGTGGCCGGGGAAGTTGAAGGGTCCGAACACGGCCATCACGCCATGCGGGCGATGCGTCAGGCGGGATTGGCCAAAGGCTGCAGACTCATCCCGCTCTCCGGCGCGCTCTTTCAGAGCCGCCACGGAAACCCCGATCTTGGCTTTCATCGTGGCCGCTTCTGCCTGGGAATCCCAGAGCGCCTTGCCCATGTCGCGGCTGATCGCTTCGGCGATGCTTGCGGCGTGTTTGCCGATCTCTTCGGCGTATCGCTCCATGACGGCGATGCGCTCGTCCACCGGCGTCCTGGCCCAACCGGGAAAAGCCGCCCGCGCAGAGGCGACAGCGGCGACCACTTCGGCGGCGTCCGCCGAGCGCCCTTCCCAACTGACTTCGCCAGTCGCGGGGCAATGCTTGGTGAAGGCAGCGCCATTTCCGGGGCGCCACTTGCCATCAATATATACGCCGTTTTTCATTACTTGCTCCGTACCCAGAAGCGTGCGGGCATGCCGGGCTTCAGGTGCAATGCTTCTAGAATGTCTGCAGGCACAACCAGATTGCCTTCGCCCCGGCGCAGGAATTTTCCGATGGAAACGCGGAAATCGGGAAGCCTGTTGCTGGAAAGCAGCCCCTGACGCGCATCCGGATCGCCGTCAACGTCGCCAGCTTCCACCGTAACGACATGGCTTTCCTGAATTGTGCGGATGTGACGCCTTTGCGCCGCGACCAAGGGGCCGCCATCGAAGATGTCCACCGTCCGGTCAAACTCGAAGCCTTCCCACTGCAGCAGCTTGTAAGCCCCGACACCTTCCGAATGACACCGCCCGATTACCTCCCGGGCCTCCGGTGGCAGCAGGTCAACATACACCGGATAGCGCGGCATCAGGTCGACAATGAACTGATTATCCGTGATCGCGGAAAGCCTGTCTGCCTCGGCGAAATCCATCCGGAAAAAGTGCCGCCCGAGACACTCCCAGAAGGGCGACTCCCCGGTATCATCAACAACGCCGCGCAGCTCTGCCAGCACCTTGTCGCTGAAACGATCCGGGGCTGCGGCCATCAGAAGATAGCGCGACTGAGCCGCCAGGCGCCCGGCGCCGCCGCCCCGATGATCCGGCTTGAGGAATAATGTGCCAACTTCCGTGTAGCCGACATATTCGTTCGTCAGGACCAGTGCGTCCATGTCGAAGCGAAGGTTGCCGGCAGCGTGGCTCGCCTGCGCCAGTGTGATGATACGGTAGTTGAAGAAGGGCTGGTCGATACCCGTGCCAGCCTTGACCGCAGAACATCCGACGACCTTCCCGGTCGGCACATGCTCCATCATCATCAGATACTTTCCATACTGAAGATTTTTCTGGCGGCTGTGAAATGCCCGGTCGGATTTCTCGAGCCGCCCCATCAGGATCGGTTCATCCACCGGCAGGCTGGTAAATCCGGGTCCGGACAATTCAGCCAGCTCCATCAAGGCGTCGAGATCATCAAGCCTTGAGGGTCGCATTACATATTGAATGCTCATATTCAGCGCCCCATCAATTCCTTGATGCGCTTTCCATCCATCCGCCCATCGGCCAGCCGGTTCAGGATAAGCGCCGAGAGTGTCGCGCGCTCGGCAAAGCTGTCGACGATCACGAACTCTTCATCGGAATGGATCCGGCCCCCGCGCACACCCAGCGTATCGACGTTCGGAACGCCTGCCGCAAAGATGTTGTTTCCTTCGCAAACGCCGCCGGTATCGACGAATTCAAGTTCAAGACCGATCGCCTGGCCGGTGGCATGGATGGCATCGAACAGAGCCTGCTGCGCCGCGTTGCGGGGCTTGGGAGGGCGATAGAAACCGCCGTGCAGATGACCGTGAATGCCATCGCGCGCAGAGGCGCGCGCAAACAGGCGCTCGACCTCCCGGGTGGCCCAGGCTGAGGCCTCGGCATCGGGCGCGCGTGCGCCGAAACGAACAACGGCCAGATCCGGCACGATATTGACGGGGCTGCCGCCCTCGATGGCGCCGACATTGAAGGTTACCCCGTCGCGCTGGCCATTCAGCGCTTCCAGGCCGAGAACAAGCTCCGCCGCCGCTTCAATGGCACTGCGCCCCTCTTCCTTCGCCCGGCCAGCGTGCGCCGCTCGCCCATGCAGGACAATGTCAAATACGGCAGAGCCCTTGCGGCCGCCGGACATGGCGCCCGTTTCCATGGCAGGCTCATACGTCATGCCGATATGCGCGCCAGAACGGGCAGCCTCCGTCAGCGCCGCCGATGAGGCAAAGTTTCCGATTTCCTCATCCGGCGTGATCACGATCTGATAGCCGAGACGATCCTTGAACGGACCACTTTCAAAGGTCTTGAGCGCTTCGAGCATGAGGCTCAGGCCGCCCTTCATGTCTGCCATGCCGGGGCCATTGATCTGGCCATTACCCAGGTCTCGAATGGTTTCGAACGTGCCCGGCGGGAAAACCGTATCATAATGGCCGGACAGAACGACCTGTATCGAGGCGGCAGGCCGGGAGCTGACCTTGATAATCGGCCCGGTATGCATCTGCACCACCCGGCCATCCGCGCCGACATTGTCAAAGCCGGGCCCCTCCACAAGACGCACATCGGCCTCGAGCGCCGAGAAGGCATCTGCAAGCATGGGCGCCAGCGTTTTCAGGCCGGGGATATTGTAACTGCCGGTATTGACGGAGGACCAGGCGCGGGTCCGGGCAATCATGTCGGGGGCGGCTGCAGCGAGGCGCTCGCGCGCGGCCTCGTCTTCGCGGGAAAGGGAGCTGAGTTGGGTCATGGCCCCTTGGTTTCACAGGTGAAGGCACGCGGCAAGCCTCTGCCCTTCCCCCGGGAAAACAAAAAAACGGCCCAGCTTTCGCCGGGCCGTTTCCTTAGAGAAATCAATCGCCGTTACTGAACGATGATCGTGACTTCCGAGCGGCGGTTCAGCGGCTCGCGAACACCGTCAAGCGTTGCTTTGGCGAGGGCGGTTTCACCTTTACCGTCTTTCGCGATCAGCGTGTTGGCAATGCCGCGCTGGGTCAGAGCGGAAGCAACCACGTCAGCGCGGCGAACCGACAGACGCTGGTTGTAGTCAGCGTTACCCGAGGTGTCGGTGTGACCAACGATGGTCACCGAACCGGCCGAGCAGCCTTCAACCGAACGAATGTTGGCCACAGCCTGATCGATAACTGCCGAAGCCTGGCTCGTCAGATCCGAACGATCCCACTCGAAGTACACCACGAACTCCTGGCTGAGTGCAGAGCACTGCTGGGCCAGCGGCGGGGCGGTCTCTTCCGGCGG